>JBBCJQ010000033.1:0-3124 GCA_037190885.1 Chitinophagaceae bacterium | reverse complement strand
TGACGTCGCGCTATGGCTTTTTCTTTCCAGCCTTTTACACTAGCTTTGTTCATTCTATAAAATCCCTTCTTGTATTTTGTTGACTTTTCCTTCAACAAATTTACGGGGGGATTTTATTATGATCTTTTGAACAGCCTACCTTATAGGTTTAGCAAAACCCGGTATAAATTTTGACCTTTCAGTCATATGTTACAATTCACCCCCGAAGGTATTTTATGTGTGCCCGGCAGGTTTTATATAGATCCCTGGCGCCCGGTGGACATGGCGGTGATAACACATGCCCATGCCGACCATGCCCGGCGGGGGATGAAAAAATACCTCTGCCATCAGCATACGGCGCCGGTGCTGCAGAGCAGGCTGGACGCTGATATAGCCGTGCAGGGCGTTGCCTATAACGAACCGCTCACCATCAACGGCGTGACCGTATCACTTCACCCGGCAGGACATATCATCGGTTCCGCACAGGTACGCATGGAATACCGGGGAGAAGTGGCGGTGGTGTCCGGTGATTATAAGATACAGGACGACGGGCTGTCTGCTCCCTTTGAACCGGTGAAATGTCATGTATTCGTTACCGAAAGTACGTTCGGGCTTCCCATTTACAACTGGACAAGTGTAGCCCAACAATACGCGCAATTGCAGCAATGGGTGCTGGATAACCAGGCACACGGAAAAACATCGGTGTTCATCGGTTACTCCCTGGGAAAAGCGCAGCGTATCATGAAGGCGCTGGAAGGCATGGGAACCTTATATGTGCATTATGCCATCGGCAGGCTCAACCGCGCCTATGAAAGCGCGGGCATCCGTTTGCCGGATTACCAGGTGATCGATCTCCGAGAAGACACAAAACATTTAGACAAAGGCATTGTGATACTGCCGCCTTCGCTGGCGGATTCAAAGCTGATCCGCAAAATACCCAATATGGCCACTGCCATCTGCTCCGGCTGGATGCAGGTGCGGGGTGCACGACGCTGGCGCAGCGCGGATGCGGGATTCGCCGTCAGCGATCATGCCGACTGGAACGGGCTGCTGCAGGCGGTGAAGACCACCGGTGCTGAAAAAGTGTATGTAACACACGGGCAAACCGCCGTATTTGCCCGGTACCTGAACGAGAACGGTATCAGCGCCGAAGAAGTGAAAACCGAATTCGGTGCGGAGGAAGAAGAAACCACACCTGTTACACCGGAAAGCCCATGAAAGTATTTGCCACCTTAATGAACGACCTGGACAGTACCAACAAGACCCACCTGAAGCTGGAAGCCATCAACCGTTTCCTGTCGGAGGCAGAGGAAAAAGATAAGCTGTGGCTGCTGGCACTGTTTACCGGCAAACGTCCAAGACGGAACGTGAACAGTACCCTGATGAAGGAATGGGCGATGGAAGCGGCGGGGATACCGGACTGGCTGTTCCGCGAATCCTATGCGGCCGTGGGCGACCTGGGCGAGACCATTTCACTGGTATTACCGCCACCCACGCATTACGTGGAGCGCAGCCTCTCTGAATGGATGCAACGGATAGCAGAACTTACGAACGCACCGGACCAGGCAAAAAAGCAATTTGTGCTGGAAGCATGGGACAGTCTGCCCCATACAGAACGCTTTATTTTCAATAAGCTGCTGGGCGGTAGTTTCCGCGCGGGCATTTCATCCAAAAGTCTGATCAATGCCTTATCCGATAAATATAGCCTTGATGCCAATGCCGTAGCGCATAGCATTATGGGCGAATGGAAAATAGACGAAGTATCATTTGACGACCTGGTGCATGGGCGGTACACCAATACTCAATTGTCCAAGCCCTATCCTTTCTGCCTGGCATACGCGCTGGAAAAGGAACCGGAGGAACTGGGAGATATCGCTGAATGGCAGGCTGAATACAAATGGGACGGCATGCGGGCGCAGGTGATCAAACGGGAGAGTAGCATTTTTATTTGGTCGCGTGGCGAAGAGCTGGTGACCGGGCAGTTTCCTGAAATAACCGATACCCTGCAACAATGGAAAGGCAACTTTGTAATGGATGGTGAGCTGCTGGTGTACAAAGACGGGCAGGTGATGAATTTTGCCGAACTGCAAAAAAGATTGAACCGGAAAACACTTTCCAAAAAGATACTGGAAGAAGTGCCGGTGACCCTGTTTGCCTACGATCTGTTGGAGTGGGAGGGCGTGGACTGGAGAGCCCGGCGCCTGACCGAAAGAAGGGAGCAACTCGAAAAAATATTTGCTGAAAACAGCGGCGATCATTTGCAGTTGTCGCCGGTCATTTCCTGCAGCCAATGGGAGGAGTTGAGAAATATCAGAGCCGGCGCAAGAACCATGAACAGCGAGGGACTGATGCTGAAACATATCAACGGGCCCTACCATACCGGGCGCAAAAAGGGGGATTGGTGGAAATGGAAGGTAGACCCACTGACCATTGACGCCGTGTTGATCTACGCGCAAAAAGGCAGCGGCCGAAGGAGCGCCTATTATACCGACTATACCTTTGCCGTGAAGCAGGGCGACCAGTTGGTGACCATCGCCAAAGCATACTCCGGCCTAACGGACAGGGAGATACAGGAAGTGAGCCGCTTTGTGAATAAAAATGCGCTGGAGAAATTCGGCCCGGTACGGACGGTAAAGCCGGAATTGGTCTTTGAGATCGCTTTTGAAGGTATCGGCTTCAGCAACCGGCATAAGTCCGGTGTGGCGTTGCGTTTTCCACGTATCGTCCGATGGAGAAGAGATAAGACAGCGGTGGAGATTGATGATATTGAGGATATAAAAAGGTTGATACGGTAGGGGTTGGTATTAAACATCACTTCGAGTACCCAATTAGGTGGCTCCTTAATCATTGAGCCGTGACATGTAGAGTCGATTATGATAAGTTGGCCGATCATCTTTATTTGAGTAATATATCAGGGATATATAGCCGAAGCCACTGTAGTACAAAAGCTTAATCAAGGCGTCCCGGGGAATTGCGGTAATTATTCCCCGGCGGCTTTTTGCGCTACTTTTTTCCGCAAAAAAGGTACTGTGTTAATTTCCAAGTTTATTATTAAATTTGTTCAAACTACTTTAAAGGAGAACTATTTGTTCATCCTGTGCAGACAGGCGCAACCCTGTCTGCTTTTTTTCTTTTGTAATGTCCG
>JBBCJQ010000032.1:0-24604 GCA_037190885.1 Chitinophagaceae bacterium | reverse complement strand
AAAAAAGTGGCAGAAAAATAGCAGGGAGTTTTGAGTTAAAAGGAAGCCTGCCTGCCCGAACGATGTTCAATCAGGCGCTGCGGCTTGTATATTAACTATTCCATATTTACTATAAATATTCACGGTGCGATACACCTTTTTGCAAACTATTGATTCACAGCAGTTTGCATAATATGTCATTGGCACGGACGACCGACCGAAGCAATCTCGTTCACTTTTTGATCAGGCTCTTACATTGCGGGCTTAATAGTTGTATTTTTCTACGGATTTGATCCGGTTGTTTCCTTCCGTAAAAACAAGGGTCGGCTGATAATTATCGGCTTCTTCAGGTGTCATGGTTATGAAGGACAGGATGTGCACCGTGTCGCCCACTTTTGCATGCAGGGCGGCGCCTCCGTTCATACACACTTCCCCGCTTCCTCTTTTACCGGGAATAACATAGGTCATGATACGGCTGCCGCTCACCGCATTATTGATATATACCTGCTCATATTTTTTGATCCCTGCGGCATCCAGTATATCAGCGTCAATGGTAATGGAGCCGTTATAAGTGACGTTGGCTTCCGTAACGGTAACGGTATGGATCTTTGCTTTCAGAATAGTTAGTTGCATATTGCTGCGTTTAATAGTTGTTGGTCCGATGGGTTGTCCTGTCCTGTTTTTTTATCCGGACATATGGATGTAAGTAGGCATGACCTCCCATCCTGCAAAATTGAATACTTTTTAAATGTAAAATGAAAGGTGAATGCATAGGGCAGGTCAAGATCCAGCTTGTGTGATGTATTGACTTTTACCTGGTACTCTTCCTGTCCTGCACAGTTGAATTTGTAAATGTTATAGAGGATGCTTTCTGTTTTCTCAATATGAAACCAGGCGCCTTCCCCGATGCCACCCATCCACTGCGCTTTTTCCGGTACAGTTGCCGGTTTGGGGGGCGCTTCCGCAAGTCCGGGTTTGCTGTCGCAGCCTATTTTTTTTGCTCCTTCTCTGGTGAAATTATCTTTCAGGAGGTGTAGCTGGAATCGTAAGGACTGCATTCTGCTCATTACCCGCGAACTCAGTTGATGCTGGTGATAACAATGCACATAGTGATCATATGTTGCATTCACAACGTTGCTGGTAGGACTGGCCTTCAGACATTCGGGGTAAAGAAGCTTCCGGATCCTGGGGTCTTTCCTGTTCATGGCCGCGGTCATTACCTGCGCAACAAACCGGGAACAACTGTTATTGTTTTTCGCCAGCGCCCCGTATGAAACAGGGCCCAGGGCTACCAATTGATCGGCATATGCAACGCCTGCAGAAAATGAGACATCCCTGCAAATCGAAAAAAGAAGCCGTCCGCCACCATGCGTGGCCGGTTCTTTCCGGTACAGCTCTTCCAGGAGCTCTTCCATATTTGTCAGCTCATCCCACTGGTTAAAAATAGCGGTGGTAGATATTGTAAGTCGCGGATCAAATTCCGCGGAACGGGTCCTGCCAAAACCTCTCGGGCACAGGTACCTGCCGAAATCATAATACAATATTTTACCGGTATGCCGTTCTATTAAGAGTATGGCGGCGTGACCGACCTTAAAATTCAGGTTGCTGACGATCCCAACCTTTTTTAGCAGTGCCATCCATTTTTCGTCTCCCAGGGCGGTCTGATCCGGCCAGGCAATAGGTATCGCTATGTCGTTAAATGTTTGCTCCATTTATATTGGTAAAAGTTGACGCAAGCTATGCGTATAATTTGGTCAGGTAACGGTTACCGTGATCCGGAAACAACAATACCACCGTATGAAGGTAATTAAAGTTCATGACGCTGGTATACCTGTCCAGCGCTGCCAGTACAGCCGCGCTGGAGAAGCCCGGCGGAAAGCCTGTCCGGCGCCTGTATGCATGAGCGATGGTGTTCGTTTCTTCCAGCCCCACCTGGAAAATGTGATCCACAAAGTGAGGATTGAAGGACCCGGGAACAAAATTCCTGCCGATGCCTTCAATACAGTCGAAGTGTACTTTTTCCTCCGGCAACTTTCCTGTTTCAAGAAATCCTGCAAGGATCGATCCCCTGGGCTCTACTCCCCATATAGAAACAGCGCTGTTTTTTTCCTTAAGATATTTTCCTGTGCCTGAAATGGTTCCGCCCGTGCCGATGCCGGCAATAAAATGGGTTACCTGCCCGCCGGTTTGTTCCCATATTTCAGGGCCCGTGGTTTGATAGTGTGCATACAGGTTTTGCGGGTTATAATACTGATTGGTAAAATAAGCCTCCGGGTTTTCCGCCGCAAATGCCCGGGCCCGGAATTGCGTGGAGTGCGGATCCTCCGGCCCATTCGAGTTTTCACAGATCTCCACGGAGGCGCCCATGCTTTTTAACAGGTCTGTCTTTTCAACAGAAGTTTTTCCGGACACAAAGATCTTTGAACGGTACCCCATCTGTTTTGCAAACAATGCGATAGATATACCCGTATTACCGCTGCTTGCTTCCACAAAAATGCCGTTCTTCTTTATTTTATTATGCTCAATTGCATCTTTCAGCATAAACAATGCAGGGCGATCTTTTGAGGACATGCCGGGATTATGAAATTCTTCCTTGACAAACACGTTCGTGTGGTAGCGGGATGATAGAAAACTGCATTTTCTGAGCGGGGTATTACCCACAACAACTTCTACCGGATGGATGCTCTCCGGCTGCGTCTGTATACAAATATTTTTGGTCATAGAGCTTGCCATTTTAGGCTTGAGGAAACCGGTGCAGAAGGTTGTAACGAGGATAAATGGATACAATAAAAGTAGAAAAAAGTATGCCCGGACACGTTAACTATTGTTAAAGTTTATTGCTGATCACTTTATAATGTTTGCCTGCTGAAGGCTGCCTTGTTTGAAGGTGCATGTAAAACAGGTAAAAGCTAATACAGAAGAGAATTCTGGCCATCCGCCGCCGGGAAAGACCAGTCTGCCTGCCGCCTGCATAAGTGCGAGCCGGACCGGGCAGGTAAAAGCGTTTATTACTTTTCCCCTCTGTTATAAGCGCTCTGACAACTTTCTGCCCGTTGGTCTTTCGGAACAAAATATTTTTGATTGGGTAAAACTTTCTACATTAGCTGTATGACTGCAGAGCAACTTTTTGATTCGTTTCATAAAATGAAAGTAGGTATCGTAGGCGATGTGATGCTGGATACCTATATGTGGGGTAAGGTAGATCGTATCTCCCCGGAAGCACCCGTGCCTGTTGTAGCGGTAGAGAACAAGGAATACCGGTTGGGGGGAGCGGCGAATGTGGCCCTTAATATTACCTCCCTCGGCGCCAGGGCTTCCATTATCTCCGTTACGGGGCACGATGAAGACGCATTGATACTGAAAAGGCTGTTTGAGGAAAAGTCCGTTGATACAGGCTTTTTCCTGCAAAGCGATAAACGCATCACCACCAATAAGATCCGGATCATCAGCCGTAATCAGCAAATGATGCGCCTGGACAATGAAGTGACCGCCGAACTGGGCTACGAAGATGAAAACAGGCTGATCCTGGCCATGCAACATTATATTGCCCAGGAAAAGCCGGACGTGGTGATCCTGGAAGATTATAACAAGGGAGTATTGACCGAGCTGGTGATACATAAGATAGTGGAGCTCTGTAAAAAAAACGGGATCATAACAGCGGTGGATCCCAAGCGGAAAAACTTCTTCAGCTATAGAGGGGTCGATATTTTTAAGCCCAACCTGAAGGAAGCCACCGAGGGTTTGAACCTCCTGTATACAGACATAAATCCGGAGCTGATGCAGCGTATTCATGAAGCGTTGGCTGAAAAGCTGCAACACCGGGTATCGTTTATAACACTTTCGGAAAAGGGTGTGTTTTATCAGCAGGAACAAAACAGCCGGATCATTCCCTCGCACCGGCGGAATATTGCAGATGTAAGCGGCGCCGGTGATACCGTGATCGCGGTAGCTTCACTGGTATACGCTGCCACCCGTGATGTAAGGCTGATGGCGGAAACAGCCAATATAGCCGGAGGGCTGGTATGCGAGATCGTAGGCACAGCAGCTATTGACCGCGATCAGCTGCTGAAGGAATGTAGAAGGTTATTGTCTATGGATGTATAAGCAGGCCTGATGCTTTGAAAGACGGCGCCATCATAAAATGCCCGGCCGTTTGCTGTATCATACCCGTTGCATCCGTACCTGTGATATCAGTCCGGCAAGTGATCTTAATCATGTGCGGCTTTACCGGCAAAGCCTTTGGAAAAGGCTAACATTGCAGATTAATAGCGATATATCTCTGGCTTTGTAGCTGAGTAATAGTAGCTTTGCACAGATTTGTAACCATTGTATTTTAGTTAATTGTAACCATGGACATAACCAACAGTCAGGCATTATTTTCACGTGCACAGCAATCCATTCCGGGCGGTGTCAATTCACCGGTGAGGGCATTCAGAAGTGTGGGCGGAACGCCCCTGTTTATAGAAAAAGCAAACGGGGCTTATATGTATGATGCAGATGGAAATGCCTACCTGGATTATATCAATTCCTGGGGCCCCATGGTGCTGGGGCATGCGTATCCGCCGGTGATCGAAGCCATTCAAAAGAAAGCTGCATTCTCCACTTCTTTTGGCGCCCCCACCGCGCTTGAAATTGAGATCGCCGAGCTGATCAAATCGATGGCGCCGAATATTGATATGATCCGCATGGTGAACAGCGGTACCGAGGCCTGCATGAGCGCCATACGGCTGGCGAGAGGGTTCACAGGGAAAAATAAATTCATCAAATTTGAAGGGTGTTATCATGGCCACGCAGATGCTTTCCTGGTAAAAGCGGGGAGCGGACTGGCAACGCTCAATATACAGGCGGTGCCGGGCGTAACAGCAGGCGCTGCTGCAGATACACTCACCTGCGGCTATAACGATCTTGCCGCGGTAGAAGCGCTGGTAAGCGAAAATAAAGACCAGGTGGCAGCCATCATCATTGAGCCGGTAGCCGGTAATATGGGTTGCATTCCACCCGCGCCGGGATACCTGGAAGGGCTGCGCCGTATCTGCGATCGCGAAGGGATACTGTTGATCTTTGATGAGGTAATGACCGGCTTCAGGCTGGCAGCCGGCGGGGCACAGCAGCATTTAAATATAAATGCCGATATCATGACGTATGGGAAGATCATCGGGGCAGGCATGCCGGTGGGCGCCTTTGCGGCACGTAAGGAAATTATGGAGCAGGTGGCGCCATTAGGCAGTGTGTACCAGGCCGGAACACTGAGCGGAAACCCGCTGGCAATGATAGCAGGCTATACCCTGCTCAGGGAGCTGAAGGATAACCCCGGGCTATATACGCAGTTGGAGGAGAAAACAGCTTATCTTGAAGCAGGATTGCACAAAGCTTTTACGGGAAAAAGCTTCCCGGTAAGGATCAACCGTGCAGGCAGCATGATCAGTGTACATTTCTGTGATCATGATGTTGTTGATTTCGCCTCGGCATCGCGTGCAGATATTGCAATGTTCAACAGGTTCTTTCATCATATGCTGCAATCCGGTGTCTATCTGCCCCCGGCAGTTTTCGAAACCTGGTTTGTCAGCAATGCGCTCAGCTATGAAAATATCGATACCACCATTGAAGCGGCCGCAGCTTTTAATGGATAATGAAAACTGAATTATATACCAATGCTATGTTAAACTTAAAATGTCGTGTAATATGCCATGAATGCACGAATGTTTACTCGTGCATTTGTGGCTATTGAAAAACTACAATACGTTTAACTTAGCACTAATACGAGTTTTGTATGAATGGCGCCCAACCCAAACGGGGAATAATATTGATGAATCTCGGTTCTCCGGACTCCACTGAGCATAAGGATGTGCGCCGGTATCTGATGGAATTCCTGATGGACGGCAGGGTGATCGACAAACCCTACCTGTCCCGGCTGCTGCTGGTAGGAGGAATTATTGTTCCCTTCAGAACAGCAAAGTCTGCGGAAGCCTATCGCACCATCTGGACAGACAGGGGCTCTCCGCTGATCATTCTCACCAAAGAGCTGCAGGAAGCCCTGCAACCCATGCTTTCCGAGCCGGTGGAAATCGCCATGCGTTATGGAAACCCTTCTGTTAAGTCGGCGTATGATGCTTTGATGCAAAAGCATCCCGGCCTGGAGGAAGTGATTGCGGTACCGCTTTATCCGCATTATGCGGAGTCGTCTTATGAAACAGCGGTAGAGCATGCGAAGTCGGAATATAAAAAAGGGAACTACCCCTTTGCGCTGAAATTTATTAAGCCGTTTTTTAACGAGCCCGGGTATATCAACGCGCTGGCCGCCTCCATAGCGCCTTACCTGCAACACGAGTATGATCATATCCTGTTCAGCTACCATGGCATACCTGCCAGGCATCTGCACAGGGATAACAGGCAACTGCTGGCAACCTGCATTACAAAAAAGGAATACACAGAAAGAGACGCGGCGGCCCATACCAACTGCTATCGCTACGAGTGCTTTGAAACCACAAAGCTCGTCATGCGAGAGCTGGGTGTGCCGGAGGATAAGTTCAGCATCTCCTTCCAGTCACGCCTGGGCAAAGGGTGGCTGGAGCCTTTTACCGACATACGCCTGGAAGAGATGCCGGCAGAAGGCATTAAAAAGCTGCTGATACTCTGCCCGGCCTTTGTGAGCGATTGCCTGGAGACGTTGGAGGAAATCGCACTAAGAGGGAAAGAATCGTTTATGGGTGCTGGTGGAGAATCGTATACTTTTATTCCCTGCATCAATACCAGTCCGCAGTGGGTGTCTGCCCTGGCAGGCTGGATAAAAGATTACAATAATGGAGATCATTCCATGATCTTACAGGACTGATAGCAGATGAAAGCGCTGGTATATAAATCTACAGGGAGTTGGTACACCATCAAAACAGCTACAGGCGAAGTATATAATGCCCGGATCAAAGGAAAGTTTAAAATAGATGCCGATATAAAGTCTACCAACCCGCTGACAGTGGGGGATGAAGTGACTTTTGAGTTGGAAGAAGGAGCGGAAGATGCTGCCATAATAACGCATATCAGTGAGCGGAGAAATTATATCAACCGGCAATCTCCTTCCCACAAATACCAGCATCATATTATTGCTGCCAATATTGACCAGACCCTGCTTGTATGTACTTTACGGGAGCCGCGCACGTCCCGCGGATTTATCGACCGCTTCCTGGTGACGGCCGAAGCCTACCACGTACCCGCGGTATTGATCTTTAATAAATCGGATCTCCACCGGGAAAAAGAGCAGCACATTTTTGAAGAATGGAGAGAGGCATATGAAAGCATTGGTTACAAAGTGGTACTCATCAGCGCGGAAAAGAATGAGAACATACAGATAGTGCAGGAACTGCTGAAGGACAAAACCTCTTTGATCAGCGGACATTCCGGTGTGGGTAAATCTTCCCTGATCAATGCCATCCTGCCTTCTTTTGACCTGAAAACGCAGGCGGTCAGCGGCTGGAGCGGGAAGGGGATGCATACGACCACTTTCGCGGAAATGTTCGATCTGCCGTTTGGCGGCAGGATCATCGATACGCCGGGCATCCGCGAATTCGGGCTGGTAGATATTCCCAAACAGGAGTTGTCTCATTACTTTCCCGAAATGCGGGAGCTGATCTCCGGTTGCCAGTTCAATAACTGCTTACATATTAATGAGCCGGGCTGTGCTATCAAGCAGGCGGTAGCCGAAGGGCGGATATATGAAGAAAGGTATATCAGCTATTTTAATATCCTGGAATCTATTGAAGACAGGAAATACTAACCTTTTAATCCGAATAACGGTCGCAGCCATTTCACTCTCCGGATCACGAATTCATACAGCAGGAAACAGCCGCCAAAAGTACCGATCGCCAGGATGGCAAATTTACCTGCAAACCCCATCTGCCAGTCTTTGATGCAGAAGCAGATCAATACAAGCACTGTCTGGTGTAATATATAAAAAGGATAAACCGCCTGGTTGGCGTAAGACAGGGCTGCACTGGGCTTATTCAGGTAGGCTTTTGCAAGCCCGAAGAAAGCAAGCAGCCATGACCAGGCGTTCAGTAGTTTCAGAAAAGGTTCCAGGTAATAAGCGCCAGCGGTCTGTTCAAAACGTAGCTTCAGCACCAGATATAAGACGGTTGTTAACAAGGCAGCCAGCAGGTAGGCCTTCCGGTATGTAAGCGCCGTGTTGAAAAATGTTTCTCCGGCCGATACCAGCACAAAGCCATAAAAAAAGTAGAGCAGGAAATAGGTAAGCGCCCACCAGTCTCCTATCAGCAGCAGGCTGTGCGGATACTTTGGAAAAAGAAAAGCCTGCGGAATATACAATGGCACTATTAACAGGTAAATACTTAGCGGGTGACCGGTGATCTTTTTAACCAGGCCGATAATGCGGGCATCCGGGTGTTTCCTGAAGTACAGGAATACCGGCAGCAAAACGACGCAGAACAGGAACAGGTAAGGCAAAAACCATAAGTGATGCCAGAACAGGTTGCCATCGGGATAAAAGCCCTTAAATGCCTCGGCAGGCCAGAAATCGAAATAGCTGCCGGTAAACTGTCCTTTTTCATAGCGTTCAATATAGCTTTGCGGCGGTGTTATAAAGATCATTGCGAAAATCAGTGGAATGATCAGCCGCTTGAACCGCTCGCCCAGGAATTGTGTTCCCGTTTTCCTGGAGAGCGCATAATAAGTGCCCATGCCCGATATCATGAACAGCAACGGCAACCGCCACTGGCTCATGAATTGTATGGGTATATTCATCCAGCTATACAGCACGTTGTTTTTTACTACCCAATCCCACGGTATGAAAAAAAAGAGAATATGATGTATTATCAATAAACTAAAAGCCAGTACCCTGAGCCAGTCGAGGTCGTATCTACGCATTTGCCGGATATTTTTGTGTTGTTTGCAGCAGAAGTATCTGATCGTATGGGCCTTGCATAGCGGATATGTGCCTTTCCGACAAACATACCAAACCTTTTTTTAATTGATAGTATATTTCGGAAAAATTGACTTTTGTTGATTTTTTCGGCTTTCCGTCAGCCGTATGGTCAATACTTTTTCCCGCAAAAAGGCAACAGAGAAAAAATATTTATTAGCTTTAGCAGAATCACCCAAACACTTCTAATAATTGCCATCGTGAACCATTCTTACTCAAAATTGTCAGGGCGCCTGGTCGCCTTTCTTATCCCCTTAGTTATGATTTCTGCCTGCGGTACCGGCAATCCGGCTGATGACGGATTCGATGCGCTTACAGAGGAAGAAAGGCACCTTCCGGAAAATGCATTGAAAGGTATTGTGATGACTAATGGGCTGGAGATCCTGTCCTACGCGGCAGAACCCCTGCTGGTCAATCCTACCAATATCGACGTGGACGAAAAAGGGAGGGTATGGGTAACGGAAGCATATAACTACAGAACATGGGCTGGCTACCCGGCTAATCCCAACGGAGACCGCATCCTGATACTGGAGGATACCAACGGCGACGGGAAAGCGGATACGGCAAAGGTTTTTTACCAGGGCCCGGAGCTGAATGCGCCGCTGGGCATCAGTGTATTGGGCAACAGGGTGATCGTCTCGCAAAGCCCCTATGTGTGGGTGTTTTATGACGACGATGGCGATGATAAAGCAGACAGGAAAGAAATTCTTTTCCAGGGCATGGGCGGAGAACAACATGATCACGGCGTGCATGCTTTCATTTTTGGTCCCGACGGGAAGCTGTACTTCAACTTTGGCAACGAAGCAAAGACATTGATGGATAAGGACAGCATAGTGGTAAAGGACCAGGATGGTGATGAGATTGGTCCGAAAAAATATAAGCAGGGAATGGTATTCAGGTGCAACCCCGATGGGTCGGAAGTGGAGTGCCTGGGACACAATTTCAGGAATAACTACGAGCTGGCCGTAGACAGCTATGGCACCATGTGGCAGAGCGATAACGATGACGACGGTAATAAAGGGGTACGTATCAACTATGTGATGGATTATGGCAATTACGGGTACACAGATGAGATGACGGGTGCTGGCTGGCCTGCCAGCCGGATCAATATGGAGGATTCCATCCCGCTCAGGCACTGGCACCTGAATGATCCGGGAGTGGTCCCCAATTTGTTGCAGACCGGTTCCGGTTCGCCTACCGGCATTGTGCTGTATGAGGGCGACCTGTTGCCGGAAGTGTTCCGCAACCAGATGATCCATTGCGAGCCGGGACATAACGTGGTGAGAGCCTATCCCACGCAAAAAAGCGGTGCGGGATATACAGCTGATATCGTGAATGTTGCCAAACAGGAAAAAAACCAATGGTTCCGTCCTTCTGATGTTTGCGTAGCGCCGGATGGATCTTTGTTTGTATCAGACTGGTACGATCCCGGGGTAGGAGGGCACCAGATGGGCGATAACGAACGCGGTCGAATTTACCGCATCGCACCGAAAGGGAAAAAATACACCGTGCCTGTGCAGGATTATGCAACTGCGGAAGGCGCCGTGAAAGCGCTGCAGAATCCCAACCTGGCGGTGAGACGAAAAGCATGGTATGCTTTGCAGGAAATGGGAGCAGCGGCTGTGCCGGCGCTGGAAAAGCTATGGAATGAAGAGAAGGCCAACCCCCGGATGCGGGCGAGGGCATTCTGGGTGTTGGTAAAGATACCCGGCGGGGAAAAATACATTACACAGGCGATTCAATCGGAAAACCCCGATTTCAGGATCATGGCCCTGAGGGCTGCGAGACAGTTAAAAGCGGATATCATCCCGGTGGTAGCCCAACTGTCGGAGGATAAGGACGAGCAGGTAAGACGGGAATGTGTGTTGGCATTGCGACACAACAAAGCGCCGGAGGCAGCAGCATTATGGAGTAAGCTGGCTGCGCAATACGATGGTAAAGACCGGTGGTACCTGGAAGCGCTCGGCATAGGTGCAGACGGGCAGTGGGACCGCTTTTTTGAAGCCTACCTGCAACAGGTACCTGATCCCTTGCAGACAGCACAGGGAAGGGATATCGTGTGGCGTGCAAGGAGCAAAACCACCTTGCCCTATCTCGCAAAGCTGGCAACAGACAACGGTACGGACTGGAAGGAAAGGCAGCGTTATTTCAGGGCTTTTGATTTCAACACCGATCCGCTTAAAAAAACTTTATTGCTGCAAATGTTGACGGGTAATACCGGGAGGGATAATAAAATGGACCTGATGGTATTGAACCTTCTGTCCCCTGAGGATGTGAAGCAGTCTGCTCTGGCAGATAAAGTATTGAAGGAGGTAGTAAATACAGCCTATGGAACTGAAGACTATACCAACCTGGTGAACAGGTTCAGGCTGGAAAGCGAAAAGCCCCGTCTGTTGCAATTAATACAGGAGAAGCAGGGAGAAGATGTAGCAAAATATGCCCTTCGCTTATTCCTGGGTTTTGGTGGTGAAAAGCAACTGATGGATATCATCGGCGGTAGCGATACTGCAAAAGCCAATAATATCATCCGGAGTACTGCCGGCGTGGGCGGCGCTACGGTTGAAATGCAGAAAAGGATCGTCACCGGTAAATATGGAGAACCGCAACAACTGGCGGCAGCCGGTGTGCTTGGTAAAAGCTATGTGGGTATGATGCATGGCGTACAAATGCTGAAAGACGGAAAGATCCCGGAAAAGCTGATACCCGCATTTGTGGGCAGCCTGTCCAAAGACAGGACGCCGGCGGATATCCTGCAGGAGGCGGAATCGTTTTTGCCGGGCGGAACGGGTAAAGTGAATGTTTCAGCGCCATTTGACCGCGACGCGGTTATGGCTTTGAAAGGCGATATCGCCAAAGGAAAAGAAGTATATACACAACATTGCCTCAGGTGTCACCAGGTAAACGGAGAAGGCATTGACTTTGGTCCGAAGCTGTCCGAGATAGGCGATAAGCTGCCGAAAGAAGCTTTGATGGATGCTATCCAGAACCCTTCTGCCGGCATCAGCTTTGGTTATGAAGCATATGAAATTACACTGGAGGACGGGTCGGTCGCGATGGGGCTGATCACCAGCAAATCTGAATCGGACATCCAGTTGAAATACCCGGATGGCAGCTCCGAAAAGATCGATATTAAAAAGATAAAGTCTCAAAAGCAATTGAAGGAGTCTATTATGCCCGCCCTGCATCAGGCGATAGCTACTCAGGAGCTGGCCGATCTGCTGGCGTATCTGGGTACGTTGAAGAAGAAATAGAGATTTGGATATTCGGGAACCGCTTATCGTTACTTCTGATGGAAGAAATCTTATGACCATAAGAGCCTTTTGTAAAAAGATACGCCGCGCATTCGTGATTTCTCTGTTGTAGACATACGTCTACTCCATCGACGTCGGAGGATGCATTTCCACATTTATCACATTTTCATATTTCCCACATTTCCACATTCTATATCTTTGTTGATATGAACATTGATTTTGCAAAATACAGCGACGGACTGGTGCCTGCCATTGTGCAGGATGCAGATACCCGGGTGGTATTGATGCTGGGATTTATGAATGAAGAAGCCTGGAATATGACACGGGAAACCGCTAAAGTCACTTTTTTCAGCAGGAGCAAGCAGCGCCTGTGGACCAAAGGGGAAGAGAGTGGTAATTTCCTGGAGTTCCGGTCTGCAGCGGTGGATTGCGATAATGATACCCTGCTGATCAAGGCGCACCCGGTGGGGCCGGTATGCCATACAGGTGCAGATACCTGCTGGAATGAGGTCAACGAACCGGAAAACTTCTTATACTACCTGGAACATATCATTGAGCAGCGAAAAAACGCTTCCCCGGACGAATCCTATGTTGCGCAATTGTTCAAAAAAGGGTTGAATAAAATTGCCCAGAAAGTGGGAGAGGAGGCAGTGGAAACCGTTATTGAAGCAAAAGACGACGACGACCTTCTTTTTGTAAATGAGGCCGCAGACCTGCTGTTTCACTACCTGATACTCCTGAATGCAAAAGGACACACGCTGAAAGATATCGAAGCCGCACTGAAACGGCGGCATAAGAAATAACCGCCTATTTCTTTGATCTTCTCCATATCCGGATACCGGATAATACCAGGCAGAAAAGCAAACCGAACAGGTAGCTGAAGCCAAAGCCGACTTCAGATCCGAGCACGAACCGTGCGACCAGGAACGTACCGGCAGCTACAATGGCCACCTGCCACAAATAAAAAAGAACACCCGTTATGATAAACTTTGCCCTTTCCTGTTTCACCAGGAAAACAACAGGACGCAATACCAGCGGTATAATAAAAGACAACAGTAACAGGTAATGATCGGGCATGGGTCAAAACTAGACATTTAACCTGATATCAGTAATATGTGGTAAGTAGTCAGTTACTGGCGCGTCTCGCCTGTGCCCTCTCTCCTTCGATCGTCATTTCGACCCGCCTTCTTTTTATTGTAATCAGTACCCGTCCACAGGCGGGGAGAAATCTGCGTGGGTCGCAGCCCCATCCCGCTAATGGAGAGAAACGAGTCATAGAATTTACGTCTCACCTGTTCCATTCGGACACCTCACGGAACTGAGTGCCTCGCTTGTGCCCATACACCGGTAGCCTTCTCTACACCAATATCTGATCTAACGGAATTTTATATTACTTTTGCTGTCTATGACACAAGAGCAATTAAAAGATATGAGATCCAGGCTTTCCGGATTGGGGAGGTTTCTTTGACGTCGCTAACAGACGCGATAAAATAACGAACGACAAGCAGCTTACCCTTTCTCCCGGCTTCTGGGAGGATAATGCCCGTGCAACACAGATACTGAAAGATATCAAGCTGAACGAGTACTGGGTTTCCCTGTATGACAAAGTGCAGACGGCCGTTGAAGACTTTGCCGTATTGTTCGAATTCTGGAAGGAAGGAGAGGGTACGGAAGAGGATGTAAAGGCAGCATATAACCATGCGCTGGAGCTGATTGAAGAAGCTGAATTCAAGAGCACGCTTAACCAGCCGGAAGATGAATTGCCGGCAGTATTGCAGATAAACAGCGGCGCCGGTGGTACCGAAAGCCAGGATTGGTCGGAAATGTTGGCCCGCATGTATCGTATGTACGGAGAAAAACAGGACTGGTCTGTGGCCGAGCTGGACTGGCAGGAAGGCGATGGCGCAGGCATCAAGTCTGCCACGCTGCAGTTTGACGGGCCCTTTGCCTATGGCTTTCTGAAGTCGGAGAGCGGGGTACATCGCCTGGTACGTATTTCTCCTTTTGACAGTAACGCCAGGAGGCACACCTCCTTTGCTTCCGTGTATGTATACCCGTTAGTGGATGACTCTATTGAGATCGAAGTGAGCCCCGCTGACCTGGAGTGGGAGTTTTACAGGAGCGGTGGTAAGGGCGGACAGAACGTGAACAAGGTAGAAACGGCGGTTCGCCTGAAGCATATTCCTTCCGGCATTATAGTGGAATGTCAGCAGTCCCGCACACAGGGCGAAAACAGGGAGAAAGCATTGAAAATGCTGAAGAGCCGCCTGTACGAGGAAGAGATGCGCAAGAGAGAAGCATTGAAAAATGCCAACAACGCCAGCAAAAAGAAGATAGAATGGGGCAGCCAGATCCGCTCCTATGTGTTTCATCCTTATAAAATGATCAAAGATCACCGCACCGAATTTGAGGTGGGGAACGTGCAGCCCGTAATGGATGGCGAGCTGGACGGTTTCATTAAGGCCTTCCTGATGATGGAAAAGGAAGCAGAAGCCGGTACATAACGCCCTTTTACTTGCTACGGGCTCAAAGGGGATGAGGCTGCATTCGCTATTCCAGGATAAAAGATCGTACCGATTTTTCTTCTCCGTTCACTATAATGGAAACCTTATGCTTTCCTGCATAAAACTTTTTTGTTGTGATAGGTCTGAAAGATTGCTTTTTAATGACGGCGGCTTTTTCTCCCGGCGCGTATATTCTCTCGCTTATTTTAAACACTTTTTTTGTCAATTGCCCGTTGGCTTTATTATAGTAAATGCCATATTCCAGTCGCACGGTTTGTGCTTTGGCTGCAGTGTTGCGGATCGTAAAGGAGAAACGAAGATCCTCTCCTGTTTTTAAGATGGGTGTCAGTACACTGAACCCGCTGACGCGGAGCTCTTTGCTGTTCAATCCGTAAAACGTAAGAATACCCGTATGCCCGGCTTTCAGCAAGGTGCGGCATCCGTGTTTAATGATGGCATCGGTTTCTTTTGATATTCCTTTCCATTGCCGGGCGATATCCAACACTACCTGTGGATGATCTTTTGCAATGTCATTCAGGTTATTGGCAACGCTTCTTCTGACCCATTCCGAAGGGTCCTGCTTCAGGTTTTCCAGGATGGGGAGAATGGCGCCGGGATCTTTCTTAAGCCAGGGGATGGCCATTGCCCACGGCAGCCGGGGTCTTGATCCTTCGCTGGACAGTCGTCTTACATGATGGCTCTCATGTTCCGACCATCGCAGCATCTGCTGCATCATCCGTTGGGGATAACGCAGGATAAAAGGGCGGACGGCAAACTCGCAGCTGATGAATTGGGTAACTGCTTCCAGCGATGGTACGGCGCTGTCCGGATCATCCAGTCCATAGGTTTCAATATAATCGGGCAGGAACATGAAAGCGATGCTATACCCTTCAAAATTCTCCCTCCTGAGCGCTGTAACCAGGCGGTCCAGCAGGGGCGCCGCTTTGGAGAAACGGGATGGCATGTGATCGTGCATTACCCGCGTGGTATGCTTCATGCGTTCTTTCCATTCTTTGTTGGCAAAGTCTTTATCAAATATTTTCTTCAGAAATTCTTTTTTGTTGATCGATGGCAGCACCGTAGCGGCTGCTGCTAAAAACTGGTGGTAAAATTCTTTTGAGTAAACGTCTTTGATGAGTGCCATATGCCGGTTTGTACCTGCAATGTTAGGGAAAGTTATATTGCGACGATCTGTTTTGGGTGTACAAAAAACCTTATAAGAGATTTTCCGGGCGGCTCCGCGGTGCTGCATCTTATAGGTGTATACTACGTGCACCATCGCAGATAGTTTGTAAATTTGTGCATCCAAAAAGCAGTTGTATGTCCGGAACAAAAGTGATCTTATTAGTACTCGGGGTAGCATTAGTGGCGAATGTTGCTTTTGTAATGTATGGTAGCAGGGAAAGGAGAAAATTTAAGAAAGAAGGTACCATTATACTGGCAACCATCACCGGGCAGGAAACGGTTGATGACCGGGTGCTGCTGTCCTGCCGGTATCATTTTAAGGATAACGATTATCAGATAAAATATCCGCAACAGCGGATCCATGAACCGGGCGACTCCCTGGTTTTCCTGTATATTCTTCCCGGTAACCCCGCTGAATGGATGCAACTGGACAAGTATGTGGTACCAGCCTGCTTAACGCCAAAGGACGTTCCCGCAGACGGCTGGACGGAACTGCCATTAAAGGCTTGTGAGGAAGACTTCAGAAGACTACGGTAACGAATGGGCAGTTAGTTCTTTTTTTCCTCGTTATACTTTTTCTCAGCCGCTTCTGCTTTTGCAAAATCCAGGATAACCCCGTTTATACAGTACCGTAAGCCGGTCGGTTTCGGGCCATCTTCAAACACATGTCCCAGGTGCGCCTTACACCTGCCGCATTGTACTTCGGTTCTTTCCATGCCGTGCGAATGATCCGGCGTATATATGATGCTGCTTTTGCTGATGGGTTCATAGAAGCTGGGCCAGCCGCAGCCGCTGTCAAATTTGGTATCGCTTTTAAAAAGTGCGTTGCCGCAGGCGGCGCAATAGTAGGTGCCCACCTCATAAAAATCTTCAAACCGGCTGGTCCAGGGCCGTTCGGTTCCCTTCATGCGGGCGATATAATACACATCCTGCGGTAAAACTTCTTTCCATTCCTCATCGGTGAGATGTACTTTGGATGAATCGGTCCTCGAGTAAGCTTTATGTTTATTGTCTGAACTTTCCATATTTGTGTGGGTTGTATATGAGCTTTTTGACTTTTTTTTGGACGCCTGCGAAAAGCTGCATTGAGCCAACAGCAGCGGCGCTGAAGCTATTACTATGATTTTCAGGTATTTTCCAACAAAAAAAGACATACACTAAGTTACGAAACTCCCTGTGAATTAAAACAGGGAGTCGTAATGCAAAATGTTAAAGGATTTTTAACCCGCTTCCTTTATATTTGCTCCTCACCAAGGAATTTCATTAATGTTCAATCTCATTTTGTTTGGTCCTCCCGGAAGTGGTAAAGGAACGCAGTCCCAGAATCTAATTGAGAAATACGGTTTAAAGCATCTGTCGACAGGCGATCTGCTTCGGAGTGAAATAGCCGGTCAAACCCCTTTGGGACTGGAAGCAAAGAACTTTATGGATAAGGGGCAACTGGTGCCGGATGAGGTAGTGATTGGCATGATCAGCAGCGCTTTGGATAATAACCCCGATGCAAAAGGTTTTCTCTTCGATGGGTTTCCGCGCACAGAAGCCCAGGCTGAAGCGCTGGACAAACTGTTAAAGCTGAAGAAAACCGGTATCCACCTTTTTCTGGCTTTGGAGGTAAGCGAAGAGGAGCTGGTCAGGCGCCTGCTGGAAAGAGGAAAAACTTCCGGCAGAAGCGATGATGTAGATGAAAATATCATCCGTTCCCGCATAACAGAGTATCACAATAAAACTTCTCCCGTAGCGGATTACTACGCCCAATTCAACAAAGTAAGAAAAGTAAAGGGTGAGGGCAGCATAGATGAGATATTTACGGCGATATCACAGGAGGTAGACAGTCACATGGAGTAGATCACTGCTTCCTGTTACCGGACCGCGTCTCTTTTTCTATCTTAATACATTGACCTTAAGTGGTTTATTCTTCTTGTGCCCGGTTGCAACCATTAGGGCATCATATTTGTCTTATTGAATTGTAAGCAAAACTGAACTTATATGAATAAATCACTTTTTTTGATCGCCCTTACCGGCTTGTTCCTGTTTTCCTGCAAATCCGGGGTCAAAGATTCGGATATCCAGACCCAGATCCAGAATATGCCCGCTCTGGAACATTTAACCGCCTCGGTTAAAAACGGTGTAGTGACGCTAACGGGTGAATGTCCTGACCCGGCGGATAAAGAGCGTTGCGAAAATGCGGTAAAACAGATCCCGGGTGTAAAAAGCGTCATAAATAACGCTACCGTTGCTCCGCCACCCCCGCCGCAGGCGCCTGTTGAAATAGCAGCCGATGATCCCCTTGCCAAGGGAATTACCGATGCGTTGAAGGATCACCCCACGGTAAAAGCGACTGTTACAGATGGTGTTATTTCCGTTACCGGGGAAGCCACCGCTGCCAACTGGAGAAAGATCAAAGAAAGCCTGGATGGTTTGAAGCCAAAAAGGGTGGATGCAAGCGGATTAACCATTAAAAACTAAACAGACAATACAATCTATATGGCACTACAGGATAAATACAGGCAACTGGTAGATACGGCGGTTGCATCCGGCGTACAGCAACTGCAGGTACGCGAACAGGATGGCGTATTGTATATTAACGGTGAAGCACCTTCGGGAGCGGTGAAAGATCGGCTGTGGGATATTTACGGATCCATAGATCCCAATTTCCTTTCAGGAGATGTGGTGATGAACATCAACGTTGCTACGGCAGTGGCGGGCGCAAAACTGCGGGTGGTTACGGAAAAGTCGAATCTCAATATAAGAAAAGGACCCGGTACCGATCAGCCGATTGTCGGCAAAGCTGCCCACAAAGAAATTATAACCCTGGTGAGCAAGACAAACGATCAATGGTGGCTGGTAAGAACGGATGACGGGGAAGAAGGATATGCGTATGCGCAATACCTGGCGCCGGTTGAATAAGGTTTGTCAGGTCATAATCACACCCCGCAAACAATAACAGGTTTGCGGGTTTTTTTGTGCCCTGGATTTTCCAGCCGATGTTTCCCGAAGGGGACTCGGCGTCTCTTAGTATAGCGCCGGTTCTGTGCCAGAAGATCGGAACCCTTTTTGCCAATGGAATTCTTTCGGTATTTTATTGACCATATTTCCCGATTGAAGACTATGGTGTCTCCACCGACATCTTAATGCCTCATTTCTGCCGGGGATTATTTATATTTAAGCAGACGATCGCAGCATGGACGCCATGAAAAAAAATACTACCATACGGATTATTACAGCTGCTTCCCTGTTCGACGGACACGATGCTGCCATCAATATCATGCGCCGCATTTTGCAAAGCAGGGGAGCGGAAGTCATTCACCTGGGACATAACCGCAGCGTACACGAGATAGTGGAATGCGCCATTGAAGAGGATGCACATGCGATAGCTATCACCAGCTACCAGGGCGGTCACCAGGAATTTTTCAAATACATGTTCGATATGCTGCAGGCCGCCGGCTGCGGACACATCAAAATATTCGGTGGAGGCGGCGGTACCATTTTGCCCCATGAAATTAAGGAGTTGCACGATTACGGTATCGCCCGCATCTATTCACCGGATGACGGCAGGCAGATGGGGCTGGAAGGCATGATAGATGACCTGATAGCGAAAGCAACCCCTGCGAAACCGTTTGAAGAGTCCGCGTATTTCAAAGCTGCTGAAAGCTGGGGGAAAGAATTACCATTGGGAGAAGCCAAAGACATCCGCAGGATAGCCAGGCGTATTACCCTGGCAGAGCTGGAAATGCCCGGGAGGGGAGACGGACTGGAAATGGCTGCGGGAAAGCCGGGTAACCGGTCCGTGGTGCTGGGTATTACCGGCACGGGCGGTGCGGGTAAATCTTCTGTAACGGATGAGATCCTGCGCCGGTTCTTACATCGCTGTACGGATAAGACTATCGCAGTTATTTCCGTGGATCCTTCCCGGAAAAAGACCGGCGGCGCCCTGCTGGGAGACCGCATCCGGATGAACGCTGTTTCACACCCCCGGGCCTATATGCGCTCTATGGCTACCCGGAATGATAATTCTGCTTTGAGCAAAGCAGCCACCGAAGCCATTGCGGTTTGTAAAGCAGCCGGCTTTGATATGATCATCCTGGAAACTGCGGGTGTGGGACAAAGTGATGTGTCTGTTGTGGATCACTGCGATGTCAGCATGTATGTGATGACCCCGGAATATGGCGCTGCGTCGCAACTGGAAAAAATAAACATGCTGGACTATGCGGATATTATCTGCATCAACAAATTCGACAAACGGGGCGCGCAGGATGCCCTGCATGATGTAAAAAAGCAATACAAAAGAAATCATCAGCTATGGGCTGCGTCAGACGAAGATATTCCTGTGACAGGCACCATTGCCGCGTTGTTTGCCGATGCCGGTGTGGATGCGCTGTTTGATCGTATCATGCAGGTGATCGCTGCAAAAACCGGGATCCGTTTCAGGGAACACAGAACAGGTGCAGATAAAAACAGCTCCCCGCCACAGATCATCCCCTCCCGGCAGGTGCGGTATTTGTCCGAAATAGCAGACTCTATCAGGGCATATGATCAATGGACCGATCAGCAGAGCGATATTGCCAGCCGGCTCTACCGGTTGCAGGGAGCCCGGGAAATGCTGAACGATGCATCCGCTTCTGTTGAGCAAAAAATAAAAGAATTGTCTGATGCGCTGGATGCGGCCAACAGATCTTTGATTGACAACTGGCCGCAGGTGAAGGAGAAATACCAAAATGATTTTTTTGAATACCGGGTCCGCGGTAACATCATTCGTCAGCCATTGACAAGCGTTTCGCTGAGCGGCTCTGTTATCCGGAAAGTATCCCTGCCCCCATACAAAGATTGGGGTGATATCCTGAAATGGCAATTGCAGGAAAATCTGCCGGGGCGGTTTCCTTATACGGCAGGTGTGTTTGAGCTGAAACGGCAGGGTGAAGACCCGACAAGAATGTTTGCCGGGGAAGGGGGACCGGAACGGACCAATAAACGTTTTCATTATGTGAGTGTGGATCAGCCTGCAAAACGCCTCAGTACGGCGTTTGACAGCGTTACCCTCTATGGGGAAGATCCGGCGCTCCGGGCGGATATCTATGGTAAGATAGGCAACAGCGGCGTAAGCATTGCCACTCTTGATGATGCCAGGAAATTGTACAGCGGCTTCGATCTCTGCGACCCGTCCACTTCTGTATCTATGACCATTAACGGCCCGGCGCCCGTTATACTGGCTTTCTTTTTACAGGCTGCCATTGATCAGCAATGCGAAAAATGGCTGAATGAAAACGATCAGTTTTCGCTGGTACAAAAAGCCGCTGAACAGGCATTTAAGAATGCGGATCAGCCGGTGTATGCAGGACATCTGCCACCCGGACACAACGGGCTCGGACTGAAGCTGCTTGGATTGAGCGGCGAAGAAGCATTGCCGCAGGATGTGTACGAAAAAATAAAAGCTTATACCCTGTCGCAGGTGCGGGGAACGGTGCAGGCTGATATCTTAAAAGAAGACCAGGCGCAGAATACCTGTATCTTTTCAACTGAATTTGCGCTGAAGCTGATGGGCGATGTACAGGCGTATTTTATTCAAAACAATATCCGGAATTTTTACAGCGTCAGCATCAGCGGTTATCATATTGCCGAAGCGGGAGCGAACCCGATCACCCAACTGGCATTTACATTGGCCAACGGGTTTACGTATGTAGAGTATTACCTGAGCCGGGGCATGCATATAGACGATTTTGCCCCTAACCTCTCTTTCTTTTTCAGCAACGGGATGGATCCCGAATACAGCGTGATCGGCCGGGTGGCGCGCCGTATATGGGCGAAAGCGATGAGAGAGAAATATGGCGCCAACGAAAGATCGCAGAAGCTGAAATATCATATACAGACCTCGGGCAGAAGCCTGCACGCACAGGAAATAGACTTTAATGATATACGCACCACATTGCAGGCGTTGTATGCCATTTATGATAACTGCAATTCACTGCACACCAACGCATATGATGAAGCCATCACTACTCCTACGGAGGAAAGTGTGCGCAGGGCCATTGCCATACAGCTGATCATCAACCGTGAGCTGGGCAGCGCCCGTTCGGAAAACTTTCTGCAGGGCAGCTTTGCCGTAGAAGAACTGACCAACCTGGTAGAAGCGGCTGTGCTGGCGGAGTTCGACAGGATCAATGAACGTGGTGGTGTATTGGGCGCTATGGAGCGTATGTATCAGCGCAACAGGATACAGGAAGAAAGCATGTATTACGAAATGCAGAAGAACAGCGGCGTTTTGCCGGTAATTGGCGTGAATACCTTCCTGAGCAGGGAAGGTAGCCCTGTTATTTTACCCGGGGAAATCATCAGGAGTACGGACGATGAAAAAAAGCTGCAGATCAAAAACCTCTTCCATTTTCATGAAAGGAATAAAGAAAAAAGCGGAGCTGCCCTGGAAGAGCTGAAAGCCGTGGCATTGCAAAACGGTAACCTCTTCGAATCCCTGATGAACGCCGTAAAATATTGCTCCCTGGGACAGATCACACACGCGTTATACGAAGTGGGAGGGCAGTACAGGAGAAACATGTGATCCGGCTAAAAATAAGGGGAAACAAAATGCTGTTTCCCCTTACTATATATCAAACCGTCCAGGTTTTGTCAGAAGGGTGCGTCATCATCGCCGAAGTTGCCATCGTTCATTTTGCTGCCTTTCTGGATGAACAGCCTGGCGCCGCCATCGTCGTCGCCCGGCACCGGCTTCCAGTTGCCCTGCGGCATTCCCATGCCGGAGAAATCATCTTCCTCCATTTCCACGAACTTCTGGATGTGCAGTAATGCCCGCAGCTTGATGGTTTCCAGGGAACCGTTACGGTGTTTGGCTATCCGCACATGGGTCTCGCCTTTATTGCTTTCGCCCATTTCGTTGGCGGTAATATTGTAATACTCCGGGCGATACAGGAACATCACCATGTCTGCATCCTGCTCAATAGCGCCCGATTCACGCAGGTCACTCAATTGTGGCATTTTTTCTCCGTCTTTTCTTTTCTCCACTTCCCGGCTCAACTGGCTCAGTGCTATAATGGGAATACCCAACTCTTTCGCCAGTCCCTTCAGGTTGCGGGATATGGTGCTGATCTCCTGCTCACGATTACTGCTTCTCTTGTCGCCGGTGCCGCTCATCAGTTGCAGGTAGTCTATGATCACCATACCCAGGTTGTGCTTGTTTTTCAAACGGCGGCATTTGGCACGCAATTCAAATATGTTCAGCGCCGGGGTGTCATCTATAAAGATGGGAGCATTCTGCAGACGCTCGATACCGTTTTTATAGAGTTGCTGCATCTCGTGGTCTTCCATTTTACCGCGGGCGATCTTTTCCAGCCATATCTCACTTTCCGCGCTCAGGATACGCTGTACCAACTGGCTGGAGCTCATCTCAAGACTGAAGAATGCAACAGGTGTGGCCTTGGTTTTGTGCAGGGCGGCATTACGCACCAGGTTGAGCGCAAACGCGGTTTTACCCACTGCAGGACGTGCAGCCAGTATCACCAGGTCGGTGGGCTGCCAGCCGTATGTCACCTTGTCCAGCATGCTGAAGCCGCTTGGTACACCGGTGATATCTTCCTGCCGGTTGCGCATGTCTTCAATACGCTGAATGGTTTTTACCAGCACCGAATCAATGCTGTCAAAATTTTTACGCAGGTGGTTGTTGGTGATCTCAAATAATTTGCTTTCCGCGTCATCCAGCAGGTCAAACACATCGGTGGAATCTTCATAAGCATCCCCGATGATCTCGCCGCTGATACGGATAAGATCCCGTTGAATAAATTTCTGCAGGATGATACGGGAGTGGGCTTCTATATTGGCGGAGGAAACGACCGCGTTGGTCAGTTTGGTAACAAAATAGGGACCGCCTACCAGTTCCAGCTCTTCTTTGGTCCGCAGCTCTTCCACCACCGTCAGCAGGTCGATGGGCATACTTTTTTGTGCCAGGCTTTGCATGGCTTTGAAAATACGCTGGTGGGCATCCACGTAAAAACACTCCGGTTTCAGGATTTCAATTACGGTATCAAACGCTGATTTTTCCAGCATGATGGCGCCGAGTACGGCTTCTTCCAGGTCGCGGGCCTGTGGGGGTACTTTTCCGTATACCATAGGACCCAGATCCGCGGCGCTCTTTTTCCGGATTTTCCGGTCCTTGTTCAAGTTAGTAAGATCCATTAACAGAATGCTTTGTTTATATAGAGTGAATTATAGTATCCAATCTCAGCTTCAACCCGATACGATCTTTTCAGGCAACCACATATTTTTTTGGATTAAAAAAATATTATCTAAATGTTACAGGGTTGATCGGGACAGCGAATTTAAAGGCAATGAATCGTCAAAAATCCGTTTTCCTGATAAATAGTAGTACACATTCACCTGCACAGAAATACCGCTTAGTTCACAATTTCCGAATGTTTATCCACTCTGATTGTTTATTTATGCACAAATTTGATAAAAAATCCGCTAATAAAATGCTATTATGCACAGCCGTTGTTGGGAATAATTTTTCCGTATTTTTTTGGTTGGGTTAAAGAAATAACAGTATGGTGTTTCAGCCGATCGGGGCAAAAATACAGGTTACAAGTTGCAGGATCCAAGTCGCAGGTTGTTCAATGTGCATGCCTAAAATAGGTTGACACGAAACTGTCACTTATTATGGGTCAAATCAAGCAAAAATTAGAAATCCGGGAACAACGTGTTTTCTCGGAATCCTTAAAAAAGCAGATCGTCAGGGATCTGGTGGCTAAACGTAT
>JBBCJQ010000031.1:0-29295 GCA_037190885.1 Chitinophagaceae bacterium | reverse complement strand
TGTGGAAAGTGGCTTTGACCCGGTAGGTGATAACAGTGTTATCAAATCGCACTTTTTACAGAATAAGGTTGCACCTAAAAGCGGTTATGTGTATATTTATGTAAGCAACCAGAGCCAGGTTGACGTGTTCTTTGATAATTTGCAGATAGTGCATACCCGGAGTCCTATACTGGAGGAGACGCATTATTATCCGTTCGGACTTACTATGGCCGGAATCAGTTCCAAAGCGCTGAACGGAATAGCGGAGAATAAGTTTAAGTACAATGGTAAGGAAGAGCAGCGGAAGGAGTTCAGTGATGGCAGTGGATTAGAATGGCTGGATTATGGTGCGAGGATGTATGATAACCAAATAGGGAGATGGCATGTGATTGATCCGTTGGCAGAGAAAGGCTATGATCTATCGCCTTACAATTATGCGTTCAATAATCCACTGAAATATATTGACCCTGACGGGATGTGGTCACAAACCGCTACAGGATGGACAACTGATAACCCTGATGAGATATCGGCTTTTATAAATCAACTCAAAGGTCGAAATAGCGTAGACAATGAGTACACTGTAAGGAAGAAAAATGGAGAAGTTGTAAGTGTAGAGCAGACAGGTACCAAAGGCGGAGATTTTATTGATCATATTAAGACTGTTGACCTTGATGTCCCCATTCCTCAGGCAAATGCTGTTACTGAAGAATACACATCTGTTCATATTTATGAAGAAAGTTTAGTTGGAGTTGATGAAAGGGTAGTACGGGTGCCTGGAGGAATCATAATTAATACCTGGCGCAGAGCATCAGGAGCTGCAAACAGTGTTGATTTAACGGATTTAGTAATACCCGCTAAAGGTGGAACTAAATTATTGGCAGGTGCTATTATCGTAGGTGGATTAAAAAATGCTGCGGAAGGTGCTGCCCCTCGTATAATTTCTTCTGTATCAGGTCATGCTGTTAATCAGGCAATAACTAGAGGGTTTAAATCATCAGATATACTAAAAATCGTTCGAGAGGGAACAGCAACGATGGGAAGGAGTAAATATGGCAATCTTCAATGGAGATATATGCTGAATGGAAATACAGTAATTGTAAATGCGGAAAAAAATAGAGTAATTACAATGTTCAGTAATGCGCCGGGTACTGCAAAAAAGCTGGGGGCTGGAAATATTAATCCATTTTAACTAAGTATAAATGAAAACCATTTTTGAGAAAATTAATGATATTTTATCTGAATGGGATCCTTTGAATGTTGGTAAAGATATTGCATCAGATGAATATCGGATGTACGTTCCTCTAATAATAAAAGAGACAAAAAGTAAAGAGAGTTTAATCCATTGTTTAGAAGATATTTTATTAAATAAATTAGACATAAGTTACGACAAGCGAAATCAGGAACATGTTCGAAGTCTTTATGAGGTTGCAGATAAAATCTTAACTGTCAACTTAATTTAACACCTATTCCTCTCTATCATGCTTGAACTTTTAAAAGATACAACGAGATACAAAGCCCGGCAACGCCGGGCTTTTATAGTTTATGCACTCAATTTTTTTGCTTTAGTTTTTTAGTAGTTGTTTGCAGTTGAGCGGAGGTGAGATAGTTATCCACTACTTTTAAAATTGTTTCCCTGTCATCGTCCTCAATTTTCTCCAGCAGCTCCGGGCGGTGGAGCATTTTTTTGTCCTTCACTACAAAAGAAGAAGCGCCTACCAGGTAGTCCAAAGACACTTCGAGCGCGTCAGCGATTTTTATAACCACTTCAATAGAGGGGGTGATATCCCCTCTTTCATACCTTCCGATCAATATATCCTGCTGATGTAATCGTAGTGTCTGTTTTATTTTACTCATTGTCGCTATTTTTCCTGCCATGTTTTGTTTGAAAGAATAAACAACTGACAGGAAGCAATAACAAAAATGAGTCTAAACCGGATGAGTATGCTCCGGCCACCATTTTTACATCTTAAAATTCATTTTAACCCCTGTTTTTGGGTGCGTATCTGCCGGATTGTCCGGGTTTTTAACCCGTTTTCCATTTCAAATTTCTACCGAAATCCGGATGGCTATGAACCGGATTATGCAGTTGACGCAAAAAGGCTACCGGAAAGGACAGCCTTTTTAAATATATCATTCTGTATCCGGGATTAAAAATGCCATCTTACAAAGGCTTCCATCGCCGCATATTTTGTCAGCCCCAGTTGCGCGTACAGGTTGGCGGTGTTTGCATTTCTTTCCTCCGCTCTTTGCCAGAACTCCCTGGCGTCCGTTCCCTGGAAGGGTACGGAATCTTTTTGTGACTGGTGGATGAAAATACCAAACCTTTTTTTCAGCACCTGCTCGGGGCTCATGGGGATCGCCATTTCAATTTCGGTGATATCCCATTCCTGCCAGGCGCCCTTGTACAGCCATACCCAGCAATCATTCACCCAGTCGTCTCCTTCGGCCTTAATGCGGCGAAGCGATTCAAATACGATTTCCAGGCACACTTTATGAGTGCCGTGCGGATCCGCGAGATCGCCTGCGCAATACACCTGGTGCGGCTTTATTTTGCGCAGCAGCTCCATCGTCAGCCTGACGTCTTCTTCGCCCATCGGCTTTTTTTCAATGGTGCCGGTTTCGTAAAAAGGCAGGTTTTGAAAATGAGCGCGTTCATCGCCTATGCCTACATAGCGGCAGGTGGCTTTTGCCTCGCATCTGCGGATCAGTCCTTTGATATTCCGGATCTCCTGGGTATCTGACTGTCTGGATGTTTTCTGCTGGAAATATTCCCTGGCTTCCCTGGATATCTTTTTTGAAACGGAAGAATCCTTGTCGAACAATTCATCGAAGCCGGTTGCAAAATCCAGGAAGCGGGTTACAAATTCATCCGTTACGGCAATATTGCCCGATGTCTGGTAAGCTACATGCACTTCGTGTCCCTGGTCGTGCAAACGCTGAAATGTGCCTCCCATCGATATGATATCATCGTCCGGGTGCGGAGAGAATATGATCACCCTTTTAGGGAAGGGCTCGGAACGTTCGGGATGGGTGGGCAGGTACACATCCGGTTTACCGCCCGGCCAGCCGGTAATGCTGTCCCGCAGCATATAATACACCTGCAGGTTTATGCCATAGGCATCGCCTTTTTCCACCAGCAGGTCTCCCAGCCCGTTGTCTGTATAGTCGCTGTTGGTGAGGCTCAATACCGGTTTTTTCAGCTTGAGCGCGGTATTGATCACGGCGCGGCGGATCATTTTAGGTGTCCATTCGCAATCGCCTGTCAGCCAGGGCGACTTATAACGGGTGAGCTCAGCCGCAGCAAACTCATCCAGTACAAATTCGCAATGATCGTGGTTTTGAAGCAGAGAGGCGGGAATGGCTTCTGTTACGTGATCTTCCACAGAAGCTTTTACCACGGGCGCTTTTGACTGTCCCCAGGCCAGCAGGATCACTCTTTCGGCCTTCATGATGGTGCTGATGCCGGCTGTAACGGCCAGGCGGGGCACCTGCGATATATTGGCAAACTCGTAGGAGTTGGCAAGTCTGGTTGAGTTTTCGAGGGTTACCAGCCTGGTTTTGGAATATACGCTGGATCCGGGCTCATTGAAGCCGATATGCCCGTTAACGCCGATGCCCAACACCTGCAGGTCTATTCCGCCGGCGTCGTCGATCAGCTTTTCATATTCAGCCGAATGCTTTTTCACGTCCTCTTTGGGCCATTCTCCGCTGGGGATATGGCAATTGGCAGGGTCGATATCAATTTTGTCGAACAGGTTTACCCGCATAAAGCGATGGTAGCTTTGCAACGCGTTTTTGTCAATTGGATAGTACTCATCAAGATTGAACGCGATCACGTTTTTAAAGCTCAAACCTTCTTCCCGGTGCATCCGGATCAGCTCGGCATACAAAAGCCTGGGAGTGGAGCCTGTAGCCAGACCCAATACCGCTTTTTCTCCTTTGCTTTGTTTTTCTCTGATCAAAGCTGCTATTTCCTTTGCAGCATATTCGGAACCTGACTTGAAATCCGGGAAGATGTGACACGGAATTTTTTCAAAAGAATCTACCATACTCATATTGCAATTATAGTTTTAAGGGGTGTGCTAAGGTAATTTCTTATTTTGATTTTAAAAGGATATTTGGGAGAATTTGCGGAAAAGCGAACATTTTGTACCCTGAGTTATACAACAAACGATTGCGTATAAAATCAGTCCCGCTGCCACACAACGAAAAGATTCCGGGCTTTATCAGAATGAGCGGCTTTGTATGCAAAACAGGTCTTATAGCAGACCGAACCCTCCCACGCAATAATTTTTATTTCCCCGGCCCGGAAATCTGTTTATATTTGCGTCATGTTATTTTTTAGAGTGTCTTCTATCAGTTCCATCGCCCGATGTATATAGGAAGTTTTCAGTTTATTTTACAACTTGATTGCTTTTAACTAACCTGGACACCTCAATGCTGCGAAGCCATATGATAATCGGGACCTTCGCTGAAATCAGGAAATCAAAAATAAAAATCAGTATGTCGGGAATATTAGAGCTGGTGGGTAATACGCCCATGGTACAATTGAAAAAGGTTTACAATAACGACTCTGTCAGCATATTGTGTAAATTGGAAGGGAACAACCCGGGAGGAAGTGTGAAAGACCGCGCTGCATATGGAATGATTAAAGGTGCGTTAGACCGGGGGGAATTAACGGAAGGCATGAAGCTGGTGGAGGCCACGAGCGGCAATACGGGCATAGCCCTTGCCATGATCGCCAGCCTCTTCGGAGTGGAAATAGAGCTGGTGATGCCGGAAGATGCTACCCGGGAGCGGGTGCTGACCATGCGGGCCTTTGGTGCGAAAGTAACACTTACACCCAAAAAGAAGGCTATGGAAGGCGCGATAGACTATGCGAATGAACTGGTGCGCCAGGGTGGCTATATGATGCTGAACCAGTTTGCCAATCCGGATAACCCGGGTATTCACTATACAACTACCGGTCCGGAGATATGGCGGGATACCAACGGCGCCATTACGCATTTTGTTTCGTCTATGGGAACCACCGGCACCATTATGGGGGTTTCAGATTATTTAAAGGAACAAAACAAAGATATTGTAATAGCCGGGTGCCAACCCACAGAGAACTCCCAGATACCGGGTATCCGTAAATGGCCCTCAGCGTATCTTCCTAAAATATTCGACCGGTCTAAAATAGACCGGACACTGGAAGTAAGTGAAAAAGACGCCCGGACCATGACGAAAAGACTGGCCAGGGAAGAAGGTATTTTTTGCGGAATGAGCAGCGGCGGTGCCGTGCATGCCGCGGTGGAGCTGGCCAAAACACTGGACAGGGGAGTGGTGGTAGTAATTATCTGTGACAGGGGAGACCGGTATTTGTCTTCTGATCTATTCGATTGATCTTTAAAAAAACAGGGTTATGTTAGTAAAAAATAACCTCGGCCGGCTGCGGCACGAAATACAGAATATCCACGACCGGTTCCGGAGCGAATTGCGGCCGATACCGCCTAATTGCGATACCAGGAAATGGATCAATGAGCTTTTTGACTTCCTCTTTCCGGTACACACCGATAAAAAGTTTGAAGAAGCGGAAATAGAGCACCTGCAGGAAAACCTGAAAAGCCTGCTGGCGCCGATCCTTGGTGAACCGGACAGGGCAACCGGCGTGGCATATAACCTTTTTGAGAAGCTGCCGGGGATATTTGAAGAACTGCACAGGGATGCTATCCGGATACTGAACTTTGATCCCGCGGCCCATTCCATAGAGGAAGTGCTGGCATCATATCCCGGCTTTTTCGCCGTAGCCATTCACCGGTTCTCCCACGAGCTGTATAAAATGAAAGTGCCTGTTTTACCGCGTCTCTTTTCCGAATATGCGCACAGCGTAACCGGTATTGATATCAACCCCGGTGCTACCATCGGCAAAGGCTTTTTCATAGATCATGGTACCGGCATTGTAATAGGCGAGACCTGTGTGATCGGTAATAACGTAAAAGTATACCAGGGCGTTACACTGGGGGCGCTGAGCGTATCAAAAGAGCTGGCCGATGTGAAACGCCATCCGACCATAGAGGACAATGTGATCATTTACTCGGGAACCACCATCCTCGGCGGCAATACCGTCATTGGTCACGATTCTATTATTGGTGGTAACGTATGGCTGACGGAAAGCGTACCGCCTTACTCGCTGGTCTATCACAAAAGCGAGGTGAAGGTGAGAAGTAATATCGGTTTGGATGGAATTGATTTCGTGATATAGCTGCTGCATGTATAATATTTTTGCTTTCTTGAAACGGAAGCCACAGTTTTCCTATTTTTGATCATCCTTATAAACCTGCGCCTGGCGCAGAAAAATCTTTTATTATGAAGTATATCCAATACTTAATGGTGACCTTGCTGGTTTCGACCGTATTTTTTTCCTGTGTGCCGAAGAAGAAATTTCTGGAGGCAACCAATTCCATTATCAGCCTCCGCCAGGACAGTACCCGCCTGGAGCACGAGCTGAATAATACCCGCAACAGCCTGAAAGAAACGCAGCAGGCGGTAGCAGACCTGCAAAAGAAAGTGGATGAGCTGTCTTCCGCCAAATCCCTGCGGGAACAGGAGCTGGACCAGGCGCAGCAGCAGCTCAGCAGCACCCGTGAACGCCTGAGCAGTACCGAGCAACAATTGAGCAGCACAACGATGACGGTGGAAGAGCAGCAGAAACGCCTGGAAGACCTGCAACGCCTCATAGACCAGCAGCGAAGCGTGGTTGAAAACCTCCGGAAATCCATTGATAACGCGCTGGGACAATACCGGGCGGAAGACCTGGACGTGTTTGTAAAAAACGGGAAGGTATATGTTTCCCTGCAGGAGAAGCTGCTGTTCAGCTCCGGCAGTGCGGTCGTAGGTAAAGATGGCCAGGAAGCGTTGGGTAAAATAGCCAATGTGTTAAACGCCGATCCCAAAATACAGATCGTGGTGGAGGGGCATACCGACAGTATTCCTATAAGGCGTACTTTTGAAGACAACTGGGCATTGAGCACTGCCCGCGCGGTATCCATTGTACGTATCCTCACCAATACCTACCAGGTAGACCCTGCCAGGGTGATCGCTTCCGGTCACAGTTATTTTGATCCAAAGGATACCAACGCCACACCGGAAGGAAGAGCGTTGAACCGCCGCACGGAAATAATCCTGTCGCCCAACCTGGATGAGCTGTACCGGCTGATGCAATAATAAGAACACATATATCATAAGTAAAAGGCTGCCGTTGGTAGCCTTTTCTGTTTTGCCAAATTACTGTTGAAATATGACGGATCATTTATTTGCTTTCAATACTTCATTGATCAGGTGGGAATGAAAAATCAATGGCAATGGCGGTTGCTTTCCCGCGTTATAGGCGTCAAAAAAAGGTTGCAGGTAATCATCCCGTTGCATCTTTTTACATTGTTCACCCAGTTCCTGCGCCTGTTTCATATATTCGTTAGCTTTTTGCGCATCTCCTTTGTCGGTGTAATAAAAATAAAACAACAAGGGTATATAATACCGGGAGTCCAGCAGTACATACTTTGGAATTTCAAATCCTTCAAACGTTTCTATCATTTCGGCAGCATCGCGGGTAAACCAGGTTTCAGGGAATTCCTTCGAAATGAAGTCAAAATACATATCAATTCCCTTCAACAGATTTTCAGCAAAATCATCCAGGCTTTTTTGTAATACTTTTTCTGTTTTCTTTATGTCATATTTCCAGCCACCCAACCCATCGATAAATTTATTCTTTTCAGTTTCTTCGCCAGGTAATACACTACTCAGTGGGTAGTTAAAATCAGTATGTCCTACCTTGTTGTCCGGTTGCCGCTGCTGCCATTTCAGGATCAGCGCATGTTTGAATGCCAGCAAAGGGTATATAATTTTAAGATCTGCATGGTATTCTACCTGCACAAATAACCTTTGCACCCCATGTTTGTCTTCCTTGTCTGTATACCATAACCATTGGGTTCTTTCGCTCACAATCGTTTCACCTGCAAAAGTCCAGCCTGGTGCGGATAATACCGTGTCCACAATTTTCCTGACATTGGCAATTTTTCCTTCCGGGTTTTCAATGGAAATACTGTCTTTTTTATATGCAGTCAGTAAGGACGACAATTGTTTCTTCAGATCAAGAAAAAATATAACCCGGTAAACTTCATCCGGTGTTTTGGCAAGCTCCTTTTCAGTTTTTATACCTGGTAACATGACATGATTTTCATCGCCTGTTTTCTTTCTTTTTTTGCCCAACCCGTTTTCCCGGGCCAGCGTCCTGACAGCAACAATTGTTGGGTTACTGATAAGATCGGGAAATTTTTTCGGAATGCCTTCCCCTTCACTGAATGTATAGTTAAGGATGCTGTTTACAAACAGGGCATACCATCGCTCCATCATTACAGTGTCGTTTTTTTCGGCACCCATTTGCATAAACAAAAGAACAGCTTCGACAATGGAGCGTTTGCCGGGTGCTGCTGCGTCCTTATCCCGTAATACACCGTTCTCCACCCACCGCTGCCAGATCGCTGAGCCGCTATTGCCATACAGGAATATCCCGTCGCCTTCCTTTCGGGCGTACACGGAATAGCTGTCATCCGGCGATCTTATCCAGCCACCGTCTTCGCCCGCTATCTGTTGGGTAACAAAGGATGTATTGCTTTCATAATCCGGGTGTGTTGTGAGCGGTAGCCTATACACGTAATCATACTTTAGTAGTATATCCATTACCCTGAAGCGGGTGTAACTCGTATCGTAAAAATATTCCAGTTGATACAGGTTGTAGAGATATTCCCTTTTTTGCTCTTGTGATAAGTTTGCTTTACCAATAAGATGAACAGTGTCTTCCAGGATATCTTCTATTTCGTGCATTGACATAGGTAAATATTTGATCTGGAAAAATACATTTTGCTGCTTTAATTACAAATTAATATTTGTGTAGGAATAGTATTATTGACTTAAATTAAGTCATGGAAAAACAAACACCTGTGTTCCGTATTCCCGATGATGGAAAAGATATTATTGAGATCGGAGATATTGTATAACGTTAATGAAGAAGATAGCTCTTTAAGCATACCTGCTTTCTCCAGGGAACTGCTGGCGCATATTTCATTTGAAACGCCGGTGAATGGGGATACAGGAGCGGTGTACCTCGTCAACGGATATGTGTTTACACAACACGAAAATCCTGAGCTGCAGGTCGCGTCGGCTTTAAAGTGCAATCCGGAAGATTGGACGGTATTACTAAGAGTGCCATCTGCAGGTGATTTTCAATGGGGTGACGTTGGCGATCTGTTTTTCATGATCCACAAAAGTGACCTGGCCAGGGCAAATTTCAGTAATGTATTCAATAGGAATGGAAAGCAGTTAAATGGCCTGTAACCGGGCTGCCTTTCGGTTTATTTCATTTGTGAAGAGAAATCTTATTTTTATGGCAGTAACAATATCCGTTTTGTTTTTCCGCTTTGTAGTATGAGGTTGGTCAGGTAAATACCAGAATCCGTTTCCCGGCGTTATTTTTAATGGACATTATCGTCAATACTTTTATATGAAATACACATTTTGCCTACTGTTGGGTTTTGTTGTATCCGCCGCAGCATTTGCACAAAAACAACAATCCCTGTACCTGGGCGCCGGCTTCGGATTTGATCATGGCGGCATCGGCGTAAAAGCCGAATACCAACCGGTTAAATACGTGGGATTCTTTGGCGGCTTTGGATATAATTTTGCCGATGTGGGAGCCAATGGCGGGGTTATTTTTAATATGCTCCCCGATAAACGTGTCACGCCGGTGCTTACCGCTATGTATGGCTATAATGCGGTGATAAAAGTGGAGTACCTGGATGGTAAAGACTATGCGGTTTATAGCGGACTGACAGTTGGAGGTGGTGTGGATATAAAATTAGGCAGGCGCCTGGACAGGCACAAGCTCAATGTGAATTTACTGGTACCATTACGCAATGCTGATTTTTTCAGGGACTACAATTATATCCGCGATAATGGCGAGATCAAACAGGAGATGCTGCCGGTGGCGATCAGCTTTGGCTGGAACTATAATGTTTTTTCGAAATAATAAATAACCTATAACGTTCCGGGACTGAAGTCCGGAAGAACATAAGAAATACGGAGTCCGGAGACTCCGTATAGCATCAGCTGTTTAGACAACAGCCCTCTTGGGATTATTAATGGGTAGGTAATCTTCTCTAATGTACATGTTCCTGTTCTTCTGCTTCCGCCGCACCGAAGAACTGGCTTTGCAGTCTCACTTTATCACCAAAGAAAATGGCATTGGTCAGGAGGCGGTCAGTTCCGTGCCAGTGATGCCTGTAAACAGGATCATCCGCAAATAATACCACGGTGCCCTGCCCGCTTTGTCCGATCAGCAGGGCGGCAGATCTTCCCAGGTTGTTCAGCAAACCATGGGAGATGAAGCCGCTGACCAATGGCCGGACATCAAATTGCGCTACTGTTGCAAATTTATTTGTGCTGCTTTGCAGGATGGTGTTTCCCAGCTTGTTGAAGTATATTTTCCGGCTGGTCAATCCAAAGGCCACCGGGTTGGTGATGTCAATATCGGCAGACAAAATACCGCTTCCACCCCTGCCGCCTGATCCGCGGTTGACATAATCCTCTCTTTTTGTTTCGCCTTTGCCGCTGTTCCCTGCAGAATCAATAAACAGCTTTTCTTTCACAAGTCCCTGTTGTATGGCCCAGGCAGAGGAGGTGCCGAATGTAATAAGGGTGCCGCCATTATTTACCCAGTTTTTTAGCTTTTCTGTCTCGCTTTTTTCAAGACTCCTGCCTGCACCGGAAGTGAGAATGATGCTGTTGTAGCGGTTGAGGTCAAGCCTGCCCAGGGAACTGATGTCGGGTTTACTTACTGGCAGGTGCAGATGTTGGTTGAGCAGGAACCATACTTCACCTACTTCGCTCACACTGGATCCCTGTCCGGCCAAAATAGCGACCTCCGGTTTTTTTACAACACTCACGTTGTTGCTGCCCAGGTCAATACCTTTTATGTTAAAGCCGGTAGATACCGGTGTAAACTGCAGTCCGGATACGGTTGCAGCAGACCGGATGGCGGCATGCAGACTATCGCTGCCGATTGCTTGCGTGGCGACGGGAACCACCAGTGTTCCATAACCGAAATCTTTTGGACCGTTAGTTGTGGGCGCTGTGAACGGTTGTAATGCTGTCCTTACCAGTACGCCTTTTGACAACAGGTGATACAAGGCCCTGGGTGCGTTGTAGTCAGTCCAGTCCAACAGGTAAGCATAGCCGGATGAATTACCTGCAATAGCTGTTGGCGGCGGCTTTACCGCGCTTACCGGGCTGCCGGTAGAAAAGGCGGTGGTTATTTTGGCAAACTGCACATTGTAAGCATGTGCAACAGACCATGCGGTTGTGCTGTAAAAGGTGGTGGTATCCTTAAACCGTGTACTTTCATCAAAGATAGAGTGAACGATATAAAAAAAAGGCTGCTCTGCCGGAACGATATAGGAGTTGCCCCGTTCAAACTTTTTGCCGTCTACCGTAATGTCAGATGGTGCTTCATAAACCTTCAGCCGGTGCCTGAGTACGAGGTCGAGCAATTTGTTGGTAAGGGAGATATCTTTTTTGTCCCCGAAAATATAGGCTTTGGCGGGATTCACCTTTGCCTGCCGGATAGCGGATGCAAAAAAGTCTTTCTGCAGTTTAAATAATCCCTGCTTCTCGGCTACTGCGCCTCTTACGGTAGCTATGCCTGTTGCGACATGGTTACGGATAGTGAAGGGAAAAGTTACGACACCCGAAGGACTTTCCTGTGCCAGTCCACGCGAGCTTGCCTGCTCGAAGGTGATACCCACGGCACCGAAATAGTCGGGATAGGTTGAGCCGTATACCGGTGCGAGGTTATCAAAAGCTTCTTTGGTAAAATAGAAGGAGCCGATCCTGTCCAGCGCCTCAGCATGATACCTGGCCAATGTAACATTAAAGTCATAGGAAGCCTGTGGCAGAAAGGGATTTTCATTACCGGGTGGGCTGGGCTCGAAGTAATAGGTGGAGTTGGTGCCCATTTCGTGGAAATCGATCTGTACGTTGGGATACCATTGATGGAAAAAATCCAGCCTGTTCCGGCTTTCTACTTGGGCGGCGCTGAGCCAGTCGCGGTTCAGGTCGGTTAAAAAATGATTGGTCCTGCCGCCCGGCCAGGCATGGTTATGTTCCAGATCGGCGGGGTCGGTCACCGGCGGGAAGGATTTGAAGCCGTTGTGCCAGGTAGCCGCCCTGTCCCTTCCATCCGGGTTCAGGGAAGGATCTATCAGGATAACCGATTCCTTTAATAATCGCTGCGTCTCTTCATTTTGATTGGCCGCAAAATAATAAGCGGTCAGCAATGCTGCTTCTCCGCTGGAAGTTTCCGCTCCGTGAACGCTGTAGCCGAGCAACACTACCACCGGGGCCGTGCCGGGTAATATGGGTTTGCCGGGATCCGTGGTGGTCAGGTGCTCCTGTTTGATCTGGTCAATTCTGCTGTGGTTTGCAGGGTCGGTAACGGTAAGTATCACCTGCTGACGTTCTTCATATGTTTTTCCGATCACCTGGAATGTTACCCTGTCGGATAGGTTGGACAATTCTTTAAAGTAGGCGACGATCTGGTCATGACGGGTATAATGTGAGCCGACGGGATAACCGAGAAAGGTTTCCGGTGTCGGGATCCGGGAGTCAAATGTTCCGCTATTGGGATAATAGTAGTTGTTTTGCGCGAATGAAAACCCGGAAAAAAGGAGCAATACGAGGGTTATGCCTGCTGTTGTAATAGATTTCATCTTGAATATTATATAATAGTGGTCAAAAAAATAACTTAGTAGCCGGGATTGTTTTTTCCTTCCAGGTCTGGGTCGGACAATACATCCTGGTAAGGGAGCGGAAACAACCAGAAATTGCGATCGGTAACACCCAGCACTTCCCCTGCTCTTTCGGTCCTTACCAGGTCAAACCAGCGATGCGCTTCAAAAGCGAATTCAACGCTGTTTTCTTCTTCTATTGCCAGTAATACCGCTGCCTTGTCTGTTGACGAAAATGCCGGCACTTCCGCTCTTTCCCGGATGGTATTAAGGTCTTCCAGCGCATCATCCAGGTTATCCTGCTGCGCCCTGGCTTCCGCCCTGATCAGGTATAGCTCGGCAATCCTGATCACATAGGAAGGATCCACATTGAGTCCTGCCGTATTGTACAGCACACCATATACGCTGTTGCCGCTTCCGGCTATCAGGGTGTTCCTTGCGCCACCGGTATTGGGGTCGTTGAGCTTTGTTACAATAGCATCTGAAGGCTTCAGTGTATACTGGCCGCCCAGTGAGCTGGGATACCAAAGGTTCCAGTATCCGTTCCTGTCATTGTTGTTATATGCCAGCTCAAATATAGATTCTCTTGACTGAAAGGGTGCGGTGAAAAATGTATTATAGGGTTTTACCAGCTCATATTTGCTGTTGTTTATTACCAGGGTGGCGTATGTTTCCGCCAGGTCCCATTCTTTTCTGTACAGGTGCAGCCGGGCTCTCAGGGCATATACAGTTGATTTTTGCGCCCTGTTGCGGGTGTTGGCATCATCGTTCAGCAACGGTTCGGCTGCTTTCAGGTCTTCCAGCACCTGGTCATAGGTGCCTTGCAGCGAGCTTCTTTTAATGCCTTTGATAACATCCAGGTCCGCAGTCGGCTGCAGTTGCACCTGCACACCACCCCAGCCGCGCGCCAGGTCAAAATAAGCCAATGCTCTTAAAAAATAAGCCTCTCCCAGGATAGTGTTTTTTTCCGTTTCTCCCAGGGCGGGATCGGAAACACCGGGCACCCATGCAATGACGCTGTTGGCTGAATTGATCACCCGGTATAATCCCTGGTAGGCGGATACCGTAGTTACATTGTCGGTGGGTATGGCATTTTGATCCAGTTGAAGGTATTGGCTGAGTGTGCCGTTAAAAACAACATTGTCTGCCGGCATGGTGCCGAGTGTCGGGTAATCTCCGGCCTGGTAGCCTTGCAACCTGTCGTAAGTACCGATAATGGCTGCCCTTGCCGTACCGGCATCTACGATGGCCTGCGTGGAAGGTATTGCATCATTGGGATATAATTCCAGGTATTTGTTGCAGGAGGTAGAAACAGCCAGGATGGTGATCATAGCAATTCCCTGCAGGTATAGTTGTGTATGTTTCATGTTTGATTGATTGATTTGATTCTAAAGCATGTTGATCAAAAAGATACGGTAAGGCCTACCTGCACGGTGCGGGGCTGGGGAACGGTAGCCCAGTCGTACCCGGCTGTATTCTGGTTGCTGCTCTGCGCGCTTACTTCAGGATCCAATCCGCCGTATTTGGTGAAGGTGAGCAGGTTGCTTACCTGCACATAGGCCTTAATGGCATTGGTCTTAATTTGCTGCGCCACGACAGCGGGTACATTATAGCTTAAGGATATATTACGCAGACGGATAAACGAACCGTCTTCCAGGTAACGGGAGCTTAAGTTAGCAACCTGTCCTCCATAGTTGTTGGCCGGACTGCCGTTCTCATTGATATTACGACTGTATGTTGTGAGGCGGGGTATATCGGTAATGTCGCCCGGTTGCTGCCAGCGTTCTAACTGGCGGGGGATAAACCCAATGAAGTTTTGGGTACCCCCGTGTACCAGAAAGAAGTCTCTCATGTTCATGATCTTATTTCCCTGCTGGAAATAGAAGAAAAAGTTGAATTCAAAATTTTTGTAAGAAATATTATTGGTCAGCCCGCCGGTGTAGTTGGGCAACGCATTACCCACGATCTGGCGGTCGGCGCTGGTGATAATACCATCCTTGTTAACATCTTCATATACCGCGTTCCCGGTTTCGGGATCTACATATAATTGTTTATAGAGCTGAAAGGAATTCACCGGGTTGCCTTCCCTGAGAATAGATACATTTCGCCCCGATGCGCCCAGGGCAATATCCGATGCCAGCTTTTCTATTTTATTGTGGTTAAAGGCGATATTGAAATCTGTTGTCCAGTTGAAATAACCATTGCTGATATTTACTGAGTGAGCTGTTATTTCAAAACCTTTATTACGCACGGCTCCATAGTTCTGCAGGTAGGAAGTGAAACCGGAGCGGGAGGGAACCGGAACGGACAGCAGCAGGTCGTACGTATATTTATTGTAGTAGTCAACACTGAATGAAAGCCGGTTCCGGAGAATGGCAAACTCGAAGCCCAGGTCTACCTGCCGTGTGGTTTCCCATGTCAGGTTCCTGTTTTCCAGTTGGGTCGGCGCGGTACCCGCTCTCTCCAGGTAATTGAATCCGGAGGACCAGATACCCAGGGCGGCATAGGATCCGATACCATTCTGGTTGCCGGATAAGCCTGCGCTGGCCCTGAATTTCAGTTCATCAAAAAAGTTGAGGTTTTTAATAAAATCTTCCTCACCGGCTCTCCAGGTAATACCGCCGGAAGGGAAGTATCCCCATTTATTGTCGGCGCCGAACTTGGAAGAAGCGTCCGCCCGCAAACTTCCGTCTATGGTGTATTTTCCGTCGAAGGTATAGCTCGCTTTACCAAAGAAGGATACCAGGTTCGATTCGGCACGGGAGGAAGAGCCTGTTTTGGTAGCGGCATCGGAGATAGCAGTAATGCTGTTGGTGGCAAATCCCTGGCCTGTAGCCGACGTAAACTGGTTAAGCACTTTATTGACAGTGTTGCCCAACAGGGCGTTGATATTATGCTTTCCGTTGCTGCCCAGTGTTCTGATATAGGTAAGCAATTGTTCGTTGGTCAATACAAAGTTTTTGGAGACATAAGAAGCCGCGGAGCCGTTGGAGGCCAGTCCCGCCACGATCAGCGTATTGTAATAGTTGTTTTCGTATACATCACTGTTGTCGATATTTACGCTGCTGCGGAATTTCAGACCCGGCAAAAGGCTTAGCTCACCATACACGCTTCCGATCGTACGCCAGGCAACCGCATCATTACCGATATTCTCAATTAACGCGATATGGTTATCAAAGCTGCCGGCCCTGTTGAAAGTGCCGTCTTCGTTATAAACGGGAACGTTGGAACGCGGGAAGATGGCCGAATTGATCACTCCGCGCGGGTTGTTATCATTGCTGCTGACGTTGCGCCAGGTGCGGGTGAGGTTCACCGTTGTTCCCAGCTTGAAATTACGTGTGATGTTGTTATCGTAGTTCAGGCGGGCTGAATACCGCTCAAAGTCTGAAGGCTTTACGATCGATTGTTGCTTGAGATAGCCGAGGCTGGCATAGTAAGTGCTGCTTTGTGTGCCACCCTGCGCCGATACCTCGAAGTTGTCGGTTTTGGTTACCCTGAACAGGTCACTGTTCCGGTCATAGGTAGGTACGCCTGAAGGGTCGGGAAAGGGCAGGGAAACTGTAGCAGGGTCCTGTCCGTTATCAATGGCGGTATTTCTTACAGATTCATTTACCAGCTCGGCCAGCTGCGGCCCGGTCACAGCTTCAAATTTTTTCACTGCCGATGACCATCCCTGCGCCGCATTTGCGGTTATCTTCCCACGGCTGTTTAATTTCCCGCGTTTGGTAGTGACCAATACCACCCCATTAGCACCTAATGAGCCATAGATAGCCGTGGCATTGGCATCTTTTAAGATAGTAATGCTTTCTATATCTGCCGGGTTTATGTCTGCCAGCGGATTGGACTGCGTTTGTCCACCCAGCCCCGTTTGTATCTGGTTATCGCTGCTGATAAAAATGCCGTCGATAATATAAAGCGGCTCTACGGAAGCATTAATGGAATTATTACCCCTCACCCTGAACGTAATGCCGCCACCGGGTACACCGGAGTTGGAAGTAACGGTAACGCCTGCCGCTTTTCCCTGCAGCAACTGGTTGAAGCTTGCTGCCGGTATGTCTTTAATGTCATTTGCGTTTACGGTGGCGATGGAGCCGGCAATAAATTTTTTGTTCTGAACACTGTAGCCGGTGATCACAATATCATCCAGCTGCCTGCCGGCGGGTAGCAGGGTAACCGTGATGTCTTTCCTGTCTGCGATGGCTACTTCCTGCCCGGTAAAGCCTGCTGAACTGAACAGGAGCGCTTTGACAGATGCCGGCACAACCAGGGTAAAACTGCCATCTTCCCGCGTGCTTGCGCCACCTTTGGCTCCCTTGGGAATAATGCTGATCCCTTCGAGGGGTTCCCCGGTTTCCTCATGGAATACCCGTCCGGTAATGGTTACAGATTGCTGCGCCAGGGCAGTGTTTTGGTAGAGCAATGCCAGTGACAACAGCATTGCTATTGCGAAAATACGTTTCATAAATATGCGTTTTAAATAAACAGGTTGAACAGTCCGGTCGGGACTGAAAATATCAATGCCGATAAATTAGAGGGAGTGATAAAAGCGAAGCAGGAAACTAGCGGCAACAACAACAATACATTGTGGTACGGTTATGAGCGGATAGCCGGTGATGGGCAAGGGTGAAACTATGGGGATGCAAACTGAAATACGCAGTCGGGATCATTGTTTATTTTTATTAGTCTACTAAATTTGTAGACAAAAGTATTTTCTTTTTTTCAATTACCCAAACTTTTATTTGAAAACAGCTATTTTCTTGCTGATCAGAAGCCTATAAGGTTTTCAGCGATGATCGCCGAGGTGGAATCACCGGTCCTAAACCTTATAGGTTTTTTACTCCTATATCTTTATCCTTGTTCCGACATATATCATCCTGCCGGGAACAGGCCCCCGGGCCATGGGTCCATCGAAACAAGGACTAAACGGATCTTGCGCATCGATAATCGAATAAACCTATAAGGTTTTCAGCGATGATCGCCGAGGTGGAATCACCGGTCCTAAACCTTATAGGTTTTTTACTCCTATATCTTTATCCTTGTTCCCACGTATATCATCCTGCCGAGGACAGGGCCCCAGGTCATTGATCCGTCAAAATAAGGACCAAAAGGATTTTTAGGATCGATAATGGCATACCGTTGAATGAACCCCGTCAGGTTTTCACCGCCCACATACAATTCAAAGACCGGACTGAACACTTTGGTGACCTGCGCTGCCATTTGAATAAAGGAAGGGGAGTAGTCCGGCATCCGGTGCTCAGCAGGATTTGTAGCAGTGGATGGGATCCTTTTACGGCTGATCCATTGAATGGTATAGTCGAACTTCCATTTGTCGGTGGTTTCGTAAGCAAGATTGATGAAGGCCCTGTGCCTGGCTGTAAAAGGTTTTTCCAGCAGGCTGCCCTGGTAGGTAGTCTTCACATCCAGCCAGCGGTACGCCAGGCGGACATCGAATTTTTTGAAGGGCTTATAGTTCAGCTCACCCTGGAAGCTGTTGGACCAGGATTTGCCATCCAGGTTGTAAAAGAGGATTGTTTGCGGGCTGGCATCCAGGTCTGCCACTGTCTGGGACGTAAACGTAGTGCGGTAGAGGTCCAGGGCAATACTTCCCTTCCTGTTGTTGAATCTGAAATCGTGTATGAAATTTAGCCCGTAATTCCATGCTTTTTCAGGGTTCAGACCGAAGCCGTGTGCGTTGGACGGATGCAGGATATCCAGTTGCCGGTTGCTGACAAAAACACCGGCGTTTTCCGCCAGTATATTGGCTACCCGGAATCCGGAGCCGGCGCTGAACCGGAGATTGGTTTGGGGCGCAAGATCATATTTCAGGTGTATCCGCGGGGTGGTCACCAGGCCGTATAAATTGTGTTTATCCACCCTTAACCCGGCTATGGCCGTAAATTTTTCGGGGAAGGTATAAGTGTATTCAAAAAAGGCGCCGGGAATAATTTCATTCCGGGAGAAGTGACGGAGATTGAAATCCTCGTTATAGTTTTCATTGCTGAAGCTCAGGCCTGTTCTGTATTTGTGGTTGGTATTTCCTATGATGGACTGGTATATCAAATTCCCATACAGGCTTTTTTGCTTACCGTTATATTGCGTAAGTCCGTAATAAGCATTGTTTTTATATTGACTGGCGGAAACCATCAGCCCGAGGCTTTTGTATTTGTAACGGGGAAACACATATCCCAGCTTGCCGGATACGGAATATTGCTCTGCCTGCAATCCCAACCCGTACCGGTGGGTAGAAAGCCGGTCCGTTTTCTTATCATAATCCAGTTGCCCGCCGGTCCGGTCATCGTTCAGGTATTTGATAGCCAACTGGCCTACCCAGCCGTTGTGGTTCGCATATTTCCAGCGGTTGATGAGGTTGAACTGGCGTCCCAACGGCATATCAAGAAAGCCATCTTTGTTGAAATCATTCTTCATGGTTACGCCGTTCAAGTGGGTAAGCAGCGCCGTGCTCCACTGGTCGTTCAGCTTGTATGCGGTATTGATATTGGCTTCCAGTCTTCCCATATTGTTGGCATACATATTTACGTAGAGCTTCTCGGAATCATCCGGCTTTTTCTCCTCTACATTTATTTGCCCGGCAATGCTTTCATACCCGTTCACCACCGATCCTATGCCTTTGGTAAGGTTGATGGATTCGATCCACGGGCCCGGTATAAAAGTAAGCCCGTAGCTCCCGGAGAGTCCTTTGATCTCCGGTATGTTTTCGGTCAGCAGCTGCGTATAGTTTCCGGACAAACCCAGTAACTGTATCTGCTTAAAGCCGGTTACGGCATCGCTGTAGCTTACATCCACCGAAGGACTGGTTTCAAAGCTTTCGGAAAGATTGCAGCAGGCGGCTTTACTGAGCTCTTCCGCACCGAGGCGCAGCGTATTCACCGTGCTGAAGGCGGATACCCTTGTCTTTTCATTCCTGACCATGATCACTACTTCTTTCAGCTTCCCGGATTCCGCATTTTTCAGGATGATGGTAAGATTGTCGCTGCTGCTTATATGAATGGTATCCGGCTCAAACCCTACATAGCTGATCAGAAGTTGCGCGGGTATCTCAGTTTGAATGGTAAAAACGCCCGAGCTGTCTGTAGAGCTGAATTCCTCTGAATGCAGGTTGGCGACGGTGGCGAAGGGGATAGGGTTGAATTTTCCTTTGGCGGTTTCTTCCAGTACCACACCGGTAAGCGTGTATTGTTTTTTTTCACCACCCGTTCCCGGGGACCGGCGATCATACAAACAACAATCAGGCAGGTTGTTGTATACTTCATCTTCGGCTTTGTGATCGCCGTTGTCGTGCCCTGCTTCAGCGATCTTTTTCTGTATCTGGTCCTGCGTTGTTTTTGCAGGGTTGAAACGCACGGTAAGTACACCTGTCTTCATATCCCAGTCAGCCATCCCGGCTTTAGCGTCTTTTGCGGCTTTTTCAATTCTTTGCTTACACATGCCGCAGTTCCCGGAAACTGGAAAGGAAGCGGTGGTAAGCGGGGTATCCTGGGCAAATAAGTATAATGGTAATAGTATTACAAATGATAATATGGTTTTGTACATAAAAATCTGATATTAAAAGTATTTTCAAAGATGGATGAGATCGTTTGGAAAATACTTTATATCAAATTCTGAAGTTGGCATGTAATAGGGTTCTGTCCGGTGTCAGGGGAGGAGGCAAGTTGAAAAACTGCGGGTGTACTTTCAGGTTGGTATGGTCTGCTGAAACATAGTAAAATTCCGGGATAACAGCTGTTGCGGGTAAAGGTGGAAGGTTATGATCCTGCTGGATACCAGGCGTCTGGTCAGGAGAAACTTTCAGCGTAACAGACTCGGTTTCACAACAGGGATCATCCTCTGTCATCATCATGCCGTCATCCTCCATCATACCACAGTCCTCGTGCTGTGCATGCAGGGAGACCGTGACATCCGCCAGGTTACCGCAGCAATAGAGGTAATGGATGTTTACCCCGAAGCTGGCAAGCCCGAATACAACTGTCAATAATATGAGCAGGCCTTTTTTCACAGATGCAAAGCTAATCCTGAAACAGGTTGCAAATAATGATCTTGATCAGTATCCTGCCTAAAAGACTGCTTAAAATTGTTGTTGAATATAATATGGTCCTGCAGGTTGCACAGATAAACGCAGGTTAAAACGTTTTTTGGACAACTATCTCCGGAGATCCCCGAAATCCACAGACAAAAAATACAACATCCGGAAAATTATTTTTATACAGCTTCTAAGGATTGTTAAAACGGGCCGGGTTGATGAATGGATGCGGCGTTTTTGGAGGATCCCGGCATTTCACCGCGAACATCCTTACGGGGTAGTGCAGCACCCGTTTCCCGGTGATACCAATCTTTGGTGAGGTTGTCCGGCTCCGTGTCGCCTGTTTCCTCCTGCCATCTGCGCAGGATATCTTTTAAGGATTGTATCTGTTCTGCGTAAGTGGGGTTACCGATCTGGTTATCTGCCTGAAGACTGTCCGTTGCTACCACAAAAAATTCTTCCTTTTGCCGGGGCTGTGTAAATATATCTTTTTGCAGTGTTGTCAATCTGTTCTCTTTGTGTGCTTTTTTTAACGACTGCGCTGCAGGACTTTGGTTGGCATCAATAGGACCGCCATTGTCCAGTTGTGGCCGCCCGTTATAGATATAGAGATAATCCTTTGTCCGTACGGAACGTTCATAGGCTTCATAGTCGTGCCAGTTATGCTCTGCAAAAACATAATTCCTGAAAGGAGCGGCAGGATTGTGGAGCAAAGTGTCAAAACTTTTTCCCTGGATGGTTTCGGCGGGGCTGATACCGGCAATATGCAGCAGGGTAGGCGCAATGTCGATGGTGCTCACCAGGGCCTCCACTATAGCGGACTGTTTGATACCCTCCGGCCAATAGATAATAAAAGGTGTTTTGGTACCGCGGTCGTGCAGGCGGGTTTTGCTGTTGGGAAAAGCCCGGGCATTATCCGCCGTAAAAATAATGATGGTGTTTTTGTCGATGCCTTCTTCTTTGAGCGCCTCCTGCAACAGACCGATATGATGATCCAGCCGCCCGATCTCGTTGTAATAGGAAGCCAGGTCCCTTCGGGTGGCTTCGTCATCTACCAGTGTTTCCGGTACCCACACTTCCGTGGCAGGGTCATGTGTGATGTGGAAGCTGTCTGCATCCCAGTTTCTGTGCGCATCAAAGGGTGATAACCAGAAGAAAAACGGTTGATCAGTTGGCCTGCCTTTTAATATATTGATCCACTGTTTCTCGCCGCCTGGGCCATTGTGTTGAATGCCGGCGATCAGCGTATCATAGGCCCGGGCTGTTTCCGGGCCTTCATGCCATTTGCCGAGCAGGGCGGTGTAGTACCCGGCATCTTTCAATTGTTCGGGAAAATAGCTTAGGTGACCGGGTAGAGGAGTATGCAGCTCGGCGGCGCCGGTATTGTGCGGGTATCTCCCGGTAAGTATGCTGGATCTGCTGGGGCTGCAGGAACTGGCTGTTACAAACATATTATTGAACTTCAATCCACCTGCAGCCAGCTGGTTAATGTAGGGTGTTTTGACCAACCGGTTGCCATAGGCGCCGATATCTTCCGGGCTGATATCGTCTCCGATGATAAAAACGATATTGGGACGGGTTGCTTCTTCCGGTGTATCGGCTGTATGGCAGGATGCAGCTAACAGTGCAGCCAACACGATGATATAATGAGCCGGTAATTTCATGTGTGTTTAGTTATATTGATGAACGGAGTCAGGCTCCGATTCTTTTCCGTACTGCAATGACGGTCCGGGTGCTGAAGGTACGCATTCAATTGTTCTGGCAACCGGTTCTTTTATTCCGGGTAGGCATGGTCATGGGCTGCATTGTTCACCTGATTCCTGGCATTTGTCGGGGAGCGTCGGGATAAGGCATAAATTTGTTAAGGGCGGTCCCGGGATAACATGGAAATACGAAGTTGCAGACTATATATAGCAGGGACACGCGCAGGGTCTTGCTTGTGCCATAAAAAAACCGCATTTTCTCATTGCAGGTATATAAATAAATACGCTTCGTTTATTATTTAATAAAAAACTAAATTGGATCAGGAATAGCAGTCAACCCATGCTGCTTTTTTAACCTAATTTTTCAGACATGGCCAGAATATTACCTGTTGACCGGGATGCGGCGGATAAACAAACTGCCGCTGCTTTCAAAAGGCATAGTGAAACCTACCAGGCGCGTATTACCAATATGAAGGCCACCCTGGCGCATTCTCTGTTATCGTTTGAGGTGTACATGCAATGGTATCCTTTGTATAACCGCGTAAAAGAAATTGTTGGTAACCGGATGGCCTCCCTTTTTGCCTGGTCGGTATCAACGGCTTCAGAGTGCCCGCTCTGTTCTACTTTTTTCAGGAAGATCATAATGGATGCAGGCGAAAACCCGGAGGACCTGCAACTGACAGCAGCGGAACAACAATTGCTGGACCTCGGCGCCGTGATCGCCGGGAACGGAGGGAAGGTAGACGATGCTGTATTTAACCCGGTAGCAGCCCGGCACACTCCAGAAGAAATGGTGGTGCTGATCGCGTTTGCGGGACAAATGATCGCTACCAATATTTTTAACAACGTGATCGAAACCCAAATTGATCCTTATCTTACAGACTATATAAAACCGGGAGTATGAGTAATGACCTGAAAAACAAAACGGCTTTTATTACAGGTGCCGCGCACGGGCAGGGGCGGGCAACCGCACTGGCCCTGGCGAAGGAAGGGGTGCATATCATTGCTTTTGATGTAGCCAAAAATATAGGATACCCGGGCTACGGCATGGGCACAGCAGAAGATCTGGACAGCCTGAAAATGGAATGTGAACAAATGGGTGTTCAATGCCTGGCCTTCCGTGGAGATGTACGCAGCGATGCTGATATTAATCGCGCAGTAACGGAGTCGGCTACCGTATTCCCAACGATCGATATCCTGTTCAACAATGCAGGCATATGTGCCTACGGGCTGGCACACGAGCTGACGGAAGCGGAATGGGATGCCATGCTGGACATCAACCTGAAGGGCGCCTGGCTGGTGGCAAGACGGATCATTCCCGTGATGATACGGCAAAAATCCGGTGTCATCATCAACAACTCTTCCATTGCCGGCCTGCGTGGACTGGGCCGCCTGAGTCATTATACTGCTTCAAAATGGGGACTTACAGGACTGACCAAAGCCTGGGCGATCGAACTGGCGTCATATAATATCCGGGTGGTATCCATACATCCCACAGGTGTGAATACACCTATGAATGACGGACTGGCAGAAATGGAAGGTACTACTGCTGCTGAAATTGCGGAGCGGTCTGCAGGCAACCTGTTGCCGGTTCCCTGGGTAGAAGCGGAAGATGTGGCCAATGCCGTGTTGTTCCTGGTTTCGTCCAAAGCCAGGTTTGTAACGGGCTCCCAGTTTGTACTGGACGCGGGATTGCTGTCGAGATAGTTGCAGGTGGATTTCTGATCTTTGATTTGGGATTTCTGATTTTTGTGGTACTCCAAATCATAAATCAGCAATCATAGCTGTCGCCTACAACGTTGCCTTATTGATCACCTTAAAAGGGTTATGGATAAAAGTGGAGATCGTATTGTCTTCAAACAATTCCACAATTCTGAAACCCAGGTATTCTGTGCCCCAGTTACCGCCAAAGTGCGCATCAAAAACAAAAGGAATACCCTGTCTTAATTTAATATGATCTTCATCGTGATCATGACCGTTGAAGATGGCTCTTATATTCGGGTATTTTGCCAGCAGTGTAAACATATCGGGACAGTCCACGGCATGTGTGGTTAATTTCCCGGAGTTAATATGTAAAAATATGAAGATGTTTTTCTGGTTTTTGTTTTTTTCCAGTGCCTTTGCCATCCAGTCCAGGTTGGGACAGAGATAGGTTCCTTTTTCGTTGGAAGTGGTGCCGACCAGGAAGCTGTTTTCCTTTATACTGAAATCCAGGTTCACCGGCATATTCCATACCGACTGCCATTCGGCTTCCGTTGCATGATCGTGGTTGCCCTGGCTGACATAATACTTTGGCTTCAATTCATCCAGCGCTTTTTTGGCATCCGGAAAGTACTGCTTGTCATCATGTATGATGTCGCCGTTGATCACACAAAAGGCAAATGGTAGGGCTGCATGCAGCTTGTTCACTTCTGCGGTAAAGGCGGAAAAATATGCTGCATAGGGCGTTCCCTTCAATCCATAATGCCCGTCTGATGCTACGGCAAACCGTAGTACGGGTTCGGATGTGGGTAATTGTGAAGCCACCCGGTCGGCTGCTTTGACAATATTGCCATTGGCCATAAGAAGGGTAGTCGGTACCGTTAGTTTAAAAAAATCTTTTCGGTTCATGAGTGCCGTATTTAATCGATAAAAAATGCATGCCGGTTAAAGATAGGTAATTGCGGTGTACTGTTGTGAAGTTTTGTATGAATTTCAAGTCAACAAATTGTACGGTGTGAAGCTTAATTGCCCCTGGAAGTAAAGACAGAAAAATATGCCTGACAGGGAGCTCCCGGTTATCCGTAATGCCCATCTGAAGTTACTCAAACCTCAGTACCAGCGCGATAGCAGGCAGTTCGGATGAAACCTGACCGGCTGCTCTGTTGTTCACCGGAAGGGCAGACCCTGTCGTTATCGTGGAAAAGTCTTTACGTTTGTACACCGGTTTCAGGATACAGGCAGCGCTGCCTGCAAGCTATATCCAGCGCTTACCACTAACCACCTAACACTAATCACCTCTTTTTAGTGCAGTATTTGAATGCTTTTCATAAAATTCAGGCATAGCGGCATCCAGTCGTCTAATGACCATTGTAAAACAAAGCCATGATCGCCTACCGGATAGATATGCATTTCTGCCGGCACACCATTTTTCTGCAGGGCACTGTAATAATTGATGGAATTATACACCGGTACTCCTTTGTCAAAGCTCGAATGTATCAGCAGGGCAGGAGGTGTTTTATCTGTTACATGCAGATCACTTGAAAATTTCTCCAGCAGCTCCGGGGAAGGAGCTTTACCCAGCAGGTTTTCCCTGGACCCGCTATGACCCAGCGAGCCCATGCTGATAACCGGGTACACCAGGATGGAAAAATCCGGGCGCAGGCTGATGCTGCCGGAACTGATGACAGGATCATTAAAATGTACGGAAGCGGAGGATGCCAGGTGTCCGCCTGCGGAAAAGCCCATGATGCCGATCTTCGATGTATCGATCCCCCATTCCTTTGCCCGCCGGCGAACAGTTTTAATGGCGGTCTGGGCATCCTGCAAAGGTGCGATGGATTTATTGATCATCCGTTCTTCATCCGGCAGGCGGTATTTTAATACAAAAGCCGCCACTCCGTGATCGGCAAAATACCCCGCTATCTTATGTCCTTCATTCCCCATCACCAGCATGCCATACCCGCCACCGGGACATACGATCACCGCCGCACCGGTTGCTTTGTTTTTTTCGGGCAGGTATACGGTTAAGGTAGGATGGGTGACATGGTAGGCGCCCTGCCGTACACTATCGTATCTTTCTTTTGAAGGTTTATCCAGCATGCCCGGTACTTTTTCATACAGGGGGATGGTGGTTTGCGCAGTGGTCGTTAAAAAAATGACGGTAACCAATACCGTTATGAATACACGAAGTTTCATGATCTTTTGATTGTAGAGCAATATACGGATAAGTTCAGGAAAAGTATAAAACCTGCCTGCTGCACCGGGCGCAGGCAGGGCGCGCCTGGTACGGGGTAATGTATCAGGGTTCCATAGCTGAAGCGACAGTAGTACGAAAGCTTAATCAGGGCTCCCGAACGTTCGGGACGGGCGGGGCTTTTTGCGTTCTTCAAATCCGCCGCGCTGCTACTGATCATACTAACTATGCTACTGAATATGTGGTCTATCTCTTTACGGAAGACTTCTATGGTGGTCAGATTTCTCTCCCAACCTACAATCGGGATCGAAATGACGACTCACTCACTGTCATTTCACCTAATCTCCTACCTTTGCGCCATGGAAAACCTGGAGCAGATCACCGAATTCAAAACCTCGCCGGAACTGGTAGAAAAGCTGTACCGCTACAGCATATCCAAAACCTATGAGGCGGGGGATATTATATTGAACGAGAATGCCTATATCCGTGCCATTCCTATTGTTACAAAGGGAATGATAAAAGTAATGCGTACCGAGGAAGACGGGAGGGAGATACTATTATACTATATCAAAGCCGGCGAGAGCTGCATCATGTCCTTCCTGGGTGGACTGCACAATGAGACCAGCAAGGTGAAGGCGGAAGTGGAAGAAGATGCCGAGATCCTTTTTTTACCGGTGGACAAAGTATCCCTGTTCATTAAAGAATACCCGCAATGGCTGGATTATATCTTCCGGTTGTATCACAAGCGGTTTGAAGAATTGCTGAACATCGTCAATGCCATCGCCTTCAAAAAAGTAGACGAAAGACTATTCGCGCTGCTCCACAAAAAATCAGAACTAACGGCATCAAAGACCATTAACGTGACCCACGAGCAATTGGCCAATGAGTTGGGCACCGCCCGTGTGGTCGTTTCCCGGTTGCTGAAGCAACTGGAGGAAACCGGCGCCGTAAAGCTCGGACGTAACAAGATCACCCTTGTGTAACCAAAGTAGCCGTCCGGTTGCGGGCGTTGATGCAGCTTTGCAGTATCAACTCCGTAAACAATGGATATTGCAGGATATTTTGCTTCGGTTCTTATCGGCATCACACTCGGGCTCATCGGCGGCGGCGGCAGCATACTCACCGTCCCCGTGCTGGTGTATCTGTTCAGTATCGATACGGTACTTGCTACAGCTTATTCTCTTTTCGTGGTGGGCGCTACCAGTGTAGTGGGGTCTGTTTCCTATTTCAGGAAGGGACTGGTCAATATCAAAACCGCTGTTGTATTCGGCATTCCCTCCATAGCTGCGGTATTTCTTACCCGGGCTTATATTGTACCGGCTATCCCGGATGAGATCTTTGCCATCGGTTCTTTTGTTGTTACCCGGAATATGCTGCTGATGCTGCTGTTTGCCGTGCTGATGATCATTGCCTCCTGGAGCATGATCCGTAAAGAAAAAGAAACGGTGGACGAAGCGCCGCAAGCGCAAAAGTTTAACTACCCGCTGATATTGGCGGAAGGCCTGGTGGTAGGTACTCTTACGGGACTGGTAGGCGCGGGTGGCGGTTTCCTGATCATACCTGCGCTGGTGCTCCTGAGTAAATTACCTGTGAAGGAAGCCATCGGCACTTCCCTGGTGATCATCGCTGCCAAATCGCTGATCGGCTTTTTAGGTGAAGGCAGCGACACCCCTATCAACTGGTCCTTTCTTTCCATCGTGACCCTTTTTGCTATTATTGGTATTTTCATCGGCTCCGCATTATCCCATAAAATAAACGGCGAAAAGCTGAAGCCTGCCTTCGGTTGGTTTGTACTGGTAATGGGCGTTTATATTATCGTTAAGGAAACTGTTTTACAGTAGTGGTAAGCGGGAAGTAATAAGTGGTAAGTTGACCAAGTCAGGAATTTGCATCGTGCAACCTGCGTCTTGTATCCTGTATCCTTTCCTCAGGTATTTACACCGTTATTACATCAGTGGCCTCAGCTATACCACGGGCATCGACTACAGCTACGATATCCACGGCAATGTAGACAGCATGCGCAACCTCTACGGCAACATGACCTACGGCCCGATGGCCCACCACGGCGCCAATGCCTGCAAAACCATTGCCTACCACTACGACCTGATCAGCGGCAAGGTAAACCAGGTGCATTATAACCCCGGTCAGAACGATGAGTTCTACCATCGTTATGTATACGATGCCGAGAACCGACTGACGAACGTATACACTACGGACAACAAGATCTTCATCAACCAGCAGTGGCTGGAAGAAAAAGAAGCCTTTTACCGGTACTACAAACATGGTCCGCTGGCCCGCACCGAGCTGGGACAACGCAAAGTGCAGGGGGTAGACTATATTTACAACCTACAGGGCTGGTTGAAAGGCATTAACAGCATTAGCGTGCGCCAACAGAATGACCCGGGTGGGGATGCGTTAGCGGGGTCCCCTCACCAATATACAGGACTTGATGCGGGCGGCTTCTCGCTGCATTATTTTACCAATGACTACAAAGCCATAAATGGCAGTGGAATTAACTTATTTCCTGATTTTTCTTACCGGCTTGCTCCCGGCACCTATAAACCCTTATACAATGGCAATATCAGCGCCAGCGTCCATTCCATTCCCACAAGGTTTTCAACCAGCCTTTATAATTATAACTACGACCAACTCAACCGCCTGGTCAGCAGTGATATTTATACGGGGTTCAATGGTGTAGCTTTTAATTGGTATAATGCTTCTCCCGATCATCGCTACCGAGAAAAATTTGCTTACGATGCCAATGGCAACATTACCAGGGTATGGCGTAATGGATACCTGCATGACAATCCGTCAATGGACAGTCTTACTTATTATTATACACCGGGCACCAACCGGCTGGAT
>JBBCJQ010000030.1:0-31936 GCA_037190885.1 Chitinophagaceae bacterium | reverse complement strand
CAGGGGATTTCTTCGTTACACTTTTTGTCGAAAAAATATCTTCTTTTTTCAGTAGTAACGGGGGCTCTAGGTTGTTTTTCCTTCAACAAATTTCTGGGGGGATTTTATTATGCTCTTTTGAACAGCCTACCTTATAGGTTTTGTTCAGCTTGGAAAATCCGGCACCATAAGACCTGTACCGACAGCAGAAATAATAGTTTTATGCATTCATTACATCTCCTGATAAATCTGAAGCAGGAAAATTAAATATAGAAACATCATAGCCTCCCAATAATTCTGCAAAAGCCCTTTTGGTTAAACCTGCCACTTCTGCAGCCTGTCCCAGAGAAAGCTTACCCAGTTCATACAACCGGCTTGCCACCAGCATGGCAAGCTGCCGGTCATCAACATCTACATTATCTGGTATATGTAAGGTGACTACTTTCATACCTCAAAATTTAATGCAATTCAAGCTAAAAATATAATATTAATGCTATGCTTTATCGGCAGGAATGAGCGGAACCCATACCAACTGAATTATTGACTCCTGTACCGGCCCCAGGTTTTGCAAAGCGGGGCATATCTCACCATTACCCAAATACAACCTGTTTTAACCAACCAAAAAGTAATGATTGGGCATAAGTATTATACTGACGCAGGCTAGGTAGCCTGATTTGTGCTTAGCCAAACCTGTGCCTTACCATGACTCATACGACTTGTTTAAACCGATCGAAAAGTGCGCTAAATATAAGGTTTTTTATCTGCTGCCATCCCAAAATCAGCCATCAGCAATTCCCCCATTACCTTATCTTTGTTCATAGTCATTTTTCAAAAACCAAATCAACGATACCATGGCATTCCCTCACATTGCTCCAACACAGACCGCCGCATGGAAAAAGCTAACTTCCCATCATGAAGAAGTAAAAGGTGATACCATCGCGGGTTATTTCAAGCAAAACAGCGACAGGTTCAGCAATTATTCAATACAGTTTGAAGATATCCTGTTCGATTATTCCAAAAACCTGGTGAATGACACTACCCGCTCCCTCCTGCTGGAGCTGGCGGCGGAAACCGACGTAAAGGAAGCCATCGAGGCCATGTTCACGGGTGAAAAGATCAACCAGACGGAAGGAAGGGCCGTGCTGCATACAGCCTTGCGTAATTTTTCCGGCAAGCCGGTGCTGGCGGATGGTAAGGATGTGATGCCGGACGTGCAACGGGTGCTGCAGCAAATGAAAGATTTCGGGCATAAAGTGCATGGTGGTGAATGGAAGGGCTATACCGGTAAAAAGATCAGGTACATCGTCAATATAGGGATCGGCGGCAGCGACCTGGGCCCTGTGATGATCACGGAAGCCCTGAAACCGTATTGGGTGGAAGGCATTCAAACTTATTTTGTATCTAACGTGGACGGTACCCATATTGCCGAAACACTGAAAAAGGTTACCCCGGAAGAGACGCTGTTCCTTATTGCCTCCAAAACCTTTACCACACAGGAAACCATGACCAATGCGCACACTGCGAGGAACTGGTTCCTGGAGGCGGCAAAAGATGAAAAAGAAGTGGCCAAACATTTTGTGGCACTTTCCACCAACGAAAAAGAAGTCGTGGCTTTCGGCATCGACAAAAACAATATGTTTGAATTCTGGGACTGGGTGGGCGGCCGCTACAGCCTGTGGAGCGCCATCGGTCTGTCCATTGTACTGACTATCGGTTATCAGCATTTTGAAGACCTGCTTAAAGGTGCACATGCCACGGATATCCATTTCCGTAATACACCTTTTGAAAAGAACATACCGGTGATCATGGCGCTGGTGGGTTTGTGGTATACCAATTTCTTCGGTACCCAAACAGAAGCCATACTACCATATGATCAGTATATGCATCGTTTCTCTGCCTATTTCCAGCAGGGAAATATGGAAAGCAACGGTAAATATGTAGACCGTAACGGTAAAAAAGCGCCGCAGGCCACCGGTCCCGTAATCTGGGGCGAACCCGGCACCAATGGTCAGCATGCTTTCTACCAGTTGATCCACCAGGGTAATATCATCATACCTTGTGATTTTATTGCACCTGCCATCAGTCATAACCCTATCGGTGACCATCACCCTAAATTGTTGTCCAACTTTTTTGCACAAACGGAGGCGCTGATGAATGGTAAAAGCAGGGAAGAAGTGGCAGCAGAGCTTGGTAAGCTCAGCGAAGAAGAAAGGGAAAAGCTGATACCCTTTAAAGTGTTTGAAGGCAACCGTCCGACAAATTCTTTCCTGGTCAAAAAGATCACGCCTTATACATTGGGTCAACTGACCGCGCTGTATGAACATAAAATATTTGTACAGGGCGTTATCTGGAACATCTTCAGCTTCGATCAGTGGGGTGTGGAGCTGGGTAAGCAACTGGCGAATAAAATTTTACCGGAATTAAAAGGAGACGAAGCTGTCAGCAGTCATGATTCTTCTACCAATGGGCTGATCAATGCATATAAGAAGTGGCGCGTGATTTGACCAATTTCGTTATTCGGTAACGGAGCTGTTTGCGGTTTTTTGTGAAACTTCTTCGGGCCAAAATATTCTTTCAATACTTCCAGCCATTTACCGGGTTGGTAAGCTTTTTCAAGCGTATTGTTTTGTAAAGTCTTTTTGTCCGTTATTCAATATCTCCTTTAGAAAGTTGTTCCACCAATTGGTGCAGTTTGTTTGCCAGTATGTTTTTGGGTATGAGCCTGGTTTCATAGTCGGCAATAATTGCAGGGCTAATGTTTCTTGACATTGCATATTCCACCACTTCGGTATCCTTTTCTTTGCAAAGCAAAATGCCAACGCTTGGATTTTCGTGTGGTCGTTTTACATCACGGTCTAAAGCTTCTAAATAGAAATTGAGCTTCCCTAGAAATTCGGGTTCAAATTCCTGGATTTTCAATTCAAACAATACTAAGCATTGCAGATCTCTGTGATAAAAAAGTAAATCAGTCCGGTAATCTTTGTTACCCACCTGCACACGAAATTGTTCGCCCATATAGGTAAATCCTTTTCCGATTTCCAAAATAAATCTTCGCAAGTTGAGCGTAATGGCCTTTTCAAAATCTTTTTCGCTGTGCCCTTCAGGCAGGTCTAAAAACTCAAAAATGTAGGGATCTTTAAATAGGTTTTCAGGTAATTGTGTCCGCACTGCGGACACAATTGGTTTTGCGAGCATTGTTCGCTCAAAAGTTGCAGTTTGAATTTGTCTGCGTAATTCCCGCATACTCCATTTTTCGGTGATGCAACCCATTAGATAGAAAATTTTCTCTTCAACCGTCTTCGTTGCTGATAGTATTTCTAAGTGGTTAGTCCAACTGATTTTTGTCAAAATATTGTTGAGAAACCTTTGCTGAAAACCCTCTTGTTCCGTTAAAAGTGTCGGCACTGCCGGCACTTTTTTAGTTTTTGCAGTCTTTTTAATTTGTGTCGGCACTGCCGACATTTTTGCAACTACCTTATTATCAATATCTTGTATTTGTGTCATGACCATTGACACAAATTGATTGTCTGAATAAATTTCATAAAATTGTTTCATTCTGTACAAACCCCTGCGGTTAAAGCCTGAAAGATTGGGCACTTTTGATTGAATAAAGTCAGCCAGGTCCTGCACCGTATTTTCGCCCCATTTCCCGGCGTTCACTTTCTCCGAAACTACTTTACCCACATTGAAATAGAGCAACACCAATTCGCTGTTAGCTTTACTGTAAACGCGGTTTCGTGCTTCTCCTATGAGCGTAAGAATCTGGTCAAATTCCTGATCAGTATTTTTAATTTCCTTTGGCATAGTTGTTCTGTAGACAGAAATTTAGTTGGAAAAATTTTATTCGTAGAATAAATATCAGTTTTTAGTTGATAATGCCGATAGAAAACATCATTTTATTCCAGTAAACAAACTATCCCGAAACCCGTACCTTGCAACCAGTATGAGGCATCTTAAAGCAGTAAATAAATATTTCCGGAAGTACAAGTGGCGTTTGCTGCTGGGTATTTTCTTTGTAACGATATCTAATTACTTTGGCATACTGGCGCCGCAGGTGACCGGGTACGTGGTGGACAAGGTACAGGAAAAGATGCAGCAGCTGCATGGTGAAGTGCCGGCTGCAGAGACAGCAGTAAAGGGAACCCGCGCAGAATATGACCCGCTGGTGAATGTATTCATTTCGGAACTGGAATCACGTATTCAAAACCACGACTTCACCTGGCTGGTGATGGTATGCGGCATCACGCTGCTGGTGCTGGCGCTGTTACGCGGGTTATTCATGTTTTTTATGCGGCAGAGCCTGATCGTCATGAGCCGCTTTATTGAGTACGACCAGAAAAACGAGATATACGAACATTATCAAAAGCTGGACACAGATTTTTACAAAACCCACAGCACCGGCGACCTAATGAGCCGTATGGCGGAAGATGTGAGCCGCGTGCGGATGTATACCGGCCCGGCGCTGATGTATTTCACCAACCTCGTGCTGCTGATCGGTTTCAGTCTTTTTTACATGTTCAAAAAAAACTGGGAGCTCACTATTTATGTATTGCTGCCGCTACCTATACTGGCTATTGCTATCTACATTGTCAATACGCTCATTCACAAAAAGAGTGAGCACATACAATCCCAGCTCAGCAGTCTTACTACCAATGCCCAGGAGTCTTACTCCGGCATCCGGGTGATCAAGTCTTTTGTGCAGGAAGAAAACATGGAGCATTTTTTTGAAAAGAACAGTGAAGCCTATAAAAAAAGCGCGGTGAACCTTGCCAAGCTCGAAGCGGTATATTTCCCCTCCATTGCATTACTGATAGGACTCAGCACGCTGCTCACCATATTTATCGGGGGCATGTACCATATCAAAGACCCCGCCAGCATCACCATCGGCACCATCACGGAGTTTGTGGTGTACATCAATATGCTCACCTTCCCGGTCAGCTCCATAGGTTGGGTGGCGAGCATGATACAAAGAGCTTCTGCCTCCCAGAAAAGACTGAACGAGTTCCTGGAAACCCAACCCGGCATCCGGAACGTTCCACACCCTGAAAAAGTTATGCTGGATGGAGCCATCGAATACAGGAATGTTGATTTTACTTACCCTCACAGCGGAATAGCCGCTCTGAAGGACTTTTCGCTGACATTACCCGCCGGGCATAAAATAGCCATCATCGGCAGAACCGGCAGCGGGAAGTCTACCATTGCCCAACTGCTGCTCCGTATGTATGATCCCACACATGGGAGCATTTTGATCAACGGGGTAGATCTCCGGGAAATGGATATGCGGGAACTTCGCAGACAGATCAGCTATGTACCGCAGGATGTGTTCCTGTTCAGCGATACTATTGCCGGCAATATAGCTTTCGGATTGGATGAAGTAACCGAATCCATGATACACACGGCCGCAGAACAAGCCAGTGTAGCTTCCGAGATCGCCCGTTTCCCGAAGGGCTATCATACCCTGGTGGGCGAAAGAGGAGTGACCCTGAGCGGAGGACAAAAACAACGGGTATCCATTGCCCGCGCGCTGATAAAAGACCCTTCTATCGTTATATTCGATGATTGCCTGAGTGCCGTGGACACCCGGACAGAAAAGGAGATCATCGGCAACCTATATCAATACCTGAAAGATAAAACCGCCATCATCATTACCCATCGTATTTTCAGCCTGTTCAGCTTCGATACTATTGTAGTGATGGAAGACGGGAAAATAGTGGAAAAAGGCACCCACGAGCGGTTGCTGGCGCAGAACGGCTATTATGCCGAAATGTACAAAAAGCAGCAGGAACAAGAGGAAAATGAGGGCTAAAATGCTGCACTGTAGCGGATTATAAGAGTTTTAGTTAAAATTTTGTCAATTCAAAAACAATTTTATCTTTGTCATCTTAAAAAAAAGGTTCAAGTTAAAATCATTTAAAATTTTTTATTGTGGCGTACGACAACAATGACAAAAGAATGGAAAGTGTTTACAGCAAACGCATTCGTGCCGGAAAGCGCAGAACGTATTTCTTTGATGTGAGGAGTACCAGGAACCAGGATTATTATTTAACGATTACCGAAAGCCGTAAACGTTTTAATGATAATGGTTATGACAGACACAAAATTTTCCTGTACAAGGAAGATTTTAATAAGTTCATCAAAGCATTGAACGAAGCAGTGGATCATGTCAAGACTGAACTGATGCCCGATTTTGATTTTGATGCATTCAACCATGATACACCTGAAGGAGATGATGTGGATATTGAAGCAAGTACAGAAATAACAGAGGAAGTAGTAGACGTGGAAGTGAGCGCCTCTGCTGAAACCACAGCTTCTGCCACACCCGAGCCCGACACCCGGGACAACGGCGCTGATGAGGAAGTGGATAAATGGTAATGACCAACTACAACATAGGCAAAACCCCGGCGATCCGGGGTTTTGTTGTTTAATATGAATCCTTAAGCCAGTTCAGCTTTTTCCACTTTTCAATTTGATCGTTACCGGCGCCACACTTCCTTAAAAGCTGCTCACCGGGTCCGTCTATGTCTATAGACCAATCTATCGGAAATACGATAAAATCCTCCGTGAGGGGCAGTATATTGTTGAGCCGGTTTTCATTCAATACCCTCGCAGTTTCAACCAGCATCTTTATACCGATATCAAAATCGTCTTGTTCTGTCATTGCCTGATCCATCATAGCATACAGGTCAAGCAGCTCTTCAGATGCATTCAACTGAATGGGATCCATGAACTGATAAATATCTCCAAAAGGAAACGACTGCAGGTTATCTTCCATGGCATCCTCCATTTCAACAGCAGTAACAGTAGAGATGTAAGGCCAATAAGAGCCACAATAATGGTAACTCAGTTGTATGCAACCCAGTTTTTCCCGGTAGCCGGAATCAGCAATGGTAGTGATCACCAGTTCAGCCATCCGTTCCGCAAGCTTCGGGAGAACAGCCTCAATGGATATTCCATCGGTCGAGATATATTGTACCTGGCGATCCCCATTTTCAAATTGACAAATTATTCTGTGCAGAGATCCGTCATCAGTATATTCATAATGATGGGTCGATAAAAAAGTGTCGATACCCGGCATATGAGAAAGCGCATCCGCCGTCACTACCCTGCCATTCTCATAATTGTAGCGCTCTACCTGCATAAAGTAGTTGTTTGGCTGTGCCAGCAATTTTGCCCGGATCTCCTCCGCCGTCAAGTCACTTATATCGAAATACAGTCCGCCTCCGTTCAGCTTCAGGGACATAAACTGGTCTTTCAGTCCATTTGTAAGCAGTAGCGCAGCATATGACGCGCATATGGAAGAACCGAAATTATATTCAAGATATTCCCAGGCGTTTTCTTCCCAGGTAAATATGCCAATACGTGTCAGTTTCCTATTGAAATATTGCTTAACAAGCAGCGGTACCCTCCATGCGTCATAGCCATACTCATAATAAGATGCCGAATCAGGTATCTGATCCTGAAAGAATTCCTCTGAAGTCCACTTATTGCTTTTAATAAATTGCTCAAACCGGTATTGATCATGGGTTGAATAGGCTTTCATGGTTACCTTACGCGCTGCATTCTCCATCAAGCCGGCCCTAAAATGAGCCGCTACCCATTGGTCCACAAGTTGTTCTTTGATTTGAAATAAAATGTTATCTGTCATAGATCATAGTATAGGTCCAATCTATGTATTTTAGCCTCAAATACCAAAATAACAAGAACATTGCCCGGTAACCTGCAGTCAATACATTAATTGATCAGGAGACCTTAATCATTGAACTGCGTCATCTTATTGGGGCTGACCAAAAAGCTCATGGAACGTCTTTGCGAGGGAGGAACGACCGAAGCAATCTCTTTGAGTAATAAAGGTTTAAATATTTGAGATTGCTTCACTTCGTTCGCAAAGACGACCTTTTTGGTCAGCCCCAAGTCGGCTGATAGCTTTATTCTCTTAATACTTCAGGGTTCTTAGAAACTGTTGTACGATCGGCATATGATAACAGGTTATAACCTTACAAACCCTGGCAGGCGGGTGGTGACACCCGCCTGTAGAGTCTCCTACCGGTCGGTATCTCTCGACCGGAAAATTGGTGTAGAACGAAAACGTAAAATACACTTTAACTAAGTCGGACAGGACATATTTTAATCCTTACATTTAGTCCACAAAAAGCTATGCCATGTTGTTAGGTTTTGATATCGGTGGCACCAAATGTGCGGTGATAGCCGGAAAAGAAAACGGGGAAAACGCTATAGACATTGTTTTCAGGGAAGCCATTCCCACTGAAGGGAGTCCGCAGGATATGATAGACAGGCTGTTTGCCATAACCGGTCGCTTCCTGGAGGCTCATGGCCTGCGGGCCGCGGATATCCCCGCACTCGGTATCAGCTGCGGCGGTCCGTTGAACAGTAAAAAGGGGTTGATCCTTTCTCCGCCCAACCTGCCCGGTTGGGATGCCATTCCTATTGTATCTGTCTGTGAAGAAAAGCTGGGTATCAAAACCCTGCTGCAGAATGATGCCAATGCAGGTGCGGTGGCGGAATGGAAATACGGTGCGGGTACTGGTTACCGTAACCTCATCTTCCTGACTTTCGGTACCGGCATGGGAGCAGGATTGATCCTCGACGGGCGTCTGTACAGCGGCACCAACGACCTGGCAGGCGAAGTAGGGCATCTTCGCCTGGCGGAATGGGGACCGGTCGGCTTTGGTAAAGCAGGCTCCTTTGAAGGCTTTTGCAGTGGTGGTGGCATTGCGCAACTGGCACAGGTGAAAGCACGGGAACAACTGCAGCTCGGTAATAAAGTATCATTTTGCAACAGCATGAGCGACCTTCCGCAGATCACTGCCAAACAGGTTGCAGAAGCGGCAGATGCCGGCGATCCGTTGGCCAAAGAGATATACCGTATCTGCGGCTTTTATCTCGGCAGAGGGCTATCCCTGCTGATCGATATCCTGAATCCGGAAGTAATAGTATTGGGCAGTATCTATGGCAGAAGCGGTCACCTCATCAGGGAATACATGCACGAGGTGATCCGGATGGAAACCATCGGCGACGCAGCAGCACAATGCGCTATTGTTCCGGCGGGTCTGGGCGAATCCATCGGGGACTACTCGGCCTTATCGCTGGCCAGCCTGCACCGGCACGACTGATCAGCCAACCTTGCCAGGCAGCTTCTCAGCTTGCTGCAAACGGTGGTTTATAGTTGTAAAGGACTTGTTTGTCTATGAATTAAGCCTGTTTGTCTGTTTGGATTTTTATCTCCGGTGGTGGCAGTAATTTTACTCACACAAGTGATGAATAAGAAGAATACAACTATTTTCATTCATGTCGTCTGTTGCCTGGCTTTCATTTTATTCCCGGTAATTTTTTCTCCTGTTTCCGGTAGGGGAATTATACGTATACCCTGGCTTTTCGTAATCTCAAATTTTCTTTTGATCCCCTTCTTTTATATAAATGTTTACTACCTGATACCACGTTTACTGTTTAAGCAACGAAATCTGTTGTATTTCGGGGTTATTATTTTACTGCTGGTCTTTATCCTTTTTTTTCCGGATATCTTTCGGTCCCGGCTTATGCCTTTCCCGGAAGATATGCCGGGGAACTTTCCACGCCGCCCGCCTGGGGCCGGGCCGGTGATTTTTCGAAAGCTTCCGGGCCTGCTTTCTTTTTGCCTGGTATGGGTGCTGGGTATTATGTTTAAAGTGATAGAAAGGTGGCGGCAGGCAGAAAAAAAATCACGTGAAATAGAGCTGGAAAAGGTAAACGCTGAGTTGTCGTACCTGAAATTGCAGGTGAACCCTCACTTTTTATTTAATACCCTGAACAATATCTATTCCCTGGCAACAATAGAAAGTCCGAAAACCCCGGCAGCCGTAATGAAGCTCTCTGAAATTATGCGGTATGTCACCCAGGATGCGCAGGCAGACCTGGTAACCCTGGAACAGGAAATCAACTATATCAGTAATTATATTGAACTGCAGAAGCTGCGCAGCAATACACTTGATCTCGAATTTGAAGCTTCAGGCAATTTCCGGGAAACTTATATCGCTCCGTTGTTGTTAATTTCTTTTGTAGAAAATGCTTTCAAATTTGGTATAAGCAGTCATGAAAAAAGCAGGATCGTAATCCATATATCGGAACGGGGTGGAGAACTGATCCTGAAGGTGCAGAATACGGTTTTTCCACGGATGGGAAGTGAAACGGGCGCCCATATAGGTATGACCAATACCCGGAGACGGCTGGAACTGTTATATCCCGGCAATTTTACGCTCAACGTAGAAAGAGTACAAAACCTGTTTTCCATAACCCTTACAATATTCCTGAACAAATGATCCGCTGTGTAGTTGTTGATGATGAGCCTTTGGCAGTGGCGCTGCTGAGCAGGTATATAAGGAGTACGGAAGGGCTAAGCCTTATGGATGGATTTTCAGATGGGCTTGAAAGTATTGAGTACCTCAACCGGAACAAAGCCGACCTGCTGTTTCTTGACATCCTGATGCCGGATATTACCGGAATAGCCCTTTTGCAGAAGCTGGAGCATAAACCTGTTGTAATATTTACCTCCGCACACAGGGATTTTGCCGTTGATGGCTACGAAATAGGTATTGCTGACTATCTGTTGAAACCCTTCGATTATGAGCGATTTACTACTGCCGTACAACGGGCTGTCGAAAAGCTGCGGCTACGGGAAAAAGACAATGCAGATCTTGTTCCAGGCGTCTTTGTAAAGTCAGAGTATCAACTGGTCAAGATAAACTTTCAGGATATACTGTATGTAGAAAGCCTGGATGATTATATACGCATACATCTTGCTGAGTCGAAGCCGGTCATTACATTAATGAGCCTGAAGAGTTTTATGGAAAAACTACCCGGTCAGGACTTTATCAGGGTTCACCGGCGTTATATCATCGCTATCAGCAAGATCAGTTCCATCAGTGCTAAAAAGGTAGTGTTGAGAAGCGATATTGAAATACCGGTAGGAGAAACTTATCTCCTGCGGGTGCAATACCTTTTCTCAAAGCTATGATCCATGCTTCACCGGAGGATCACTCCGTTATATACCGTGATCAGGTCTATCCGGAGTTCACCTATTATTACAGCATGTTTACCGATTTTAACGGTAGAATATAGTCGTTCGTATAGAAATTTGCTGTATTCTGATGTATTCACCTCAAAACTTAATATTATGCAGGAAGAGCCAATAGTAACTTTTAATCCCGAAACCGTAAATGGAAAGCAGGCTTTTGTTTTTGTAAAATCAGAATACAAGATCATCAAAATCAGGCTGGACGATATCCTGTTTTGCGAAGGGATGAAAGACTATACCCAGATATACCTGGCCGGCAAACCGCAGCCGGTCCTTACGCTTCAAAATCTTAAAAATTTTTCCCAACGTTTGCCCGAAGACCAGTTCCTGCGGGTACACCGGTCCTTTATTGTCTCGCTGCATCATCTTGATACCATATTCCGTAATGAGATCAGCATAGGTAAGAAAACCGTCCCGATCGGCAACAGCTACCGAAGCGATTTCTTCAGGGTCATTGAGAAATATTCCTGAATAATATCAGTATTTTATTCTGAAAAACCGGGAACGACGCCCAGCGCAATCACCTCATCGGATGATAGCGTCGGGCGTTGTCCTTTCAACAGCTTTTGCATAACAGCATTACCGGTTTTGATGGCGTCTTCCTTCGACAGGAAGTATTGGTTGCCGGGGATCGCAGGTATGTATTCCTGCCTGATAAATATTGCTTTGTCTACCCATATTTCATAACCCCAGGTATTTTTCTCCAGCTCAAAGACGCCGACTTCCACCTGCAACAGGTCATTTCCACTGTTTCGATGACGGGTTGTGCCGTAAGCGATCAGCATCACCAGTACGGATACCAGGATCAGCCGGTTGAGCTTGCGGCGCTTATTGGTCTTCATTTTCATTGTATTCCTCGTGGGGGAAAAATTCCCTCAGGTCTTCAAATTGAAGTGTACTGCTTTTTCCCAGCACCACAAATCCCCTGTTGTTTAACGAAAAGGCGGAAGCCCCGCTTCTGGCAGCGCCTTCAAAAGCTGTTTTGCTGACCCAGGTATCTGTAGCAAAGTCATATTCCCAGGTGTCTCTGAGCAGACCGCCGTTTTCGCCGGTAGTGATATATGCTTTGTTATTCATTACAAACGCCACTGCTTTGCTGCGAACAATGGTATAGTCGTCATCGTAGCTCTCGTCGCTAACATTGGTGATCTTCCGCAGGATGCTCCAGGCCTGCCCCTCCGGCTGCGAGGGATCAAACACATTGAGATCATTGGTCATTCCGCCGCTATAAGCACCTGTTACTATATATGCCTTGTTGTCGTATACAAAAGCAACAGCTCCCTTGCGCTTTTCACCACTCATGCTCACTCTTTGCGCCCAGGTATTTTCCGAAGGGTCAAACTCCCATATGTCTTTCAGGTAGTTGCCGTCAAAGCCGGTGGATATATAACCTTTATTACCGATGCTGAATCCAACGGCATCCAGGCGGGCTGAACCGCCAAAATCAGCCTGTTGTGTCCATGTATTTGTAGTGGCGTTGTATTCCCAGAAATCATTGAGCCGGTTATAGCCATCGGAACCTGTGCCGATATACCCCCTGTCTTCAATGGCAAACCCTGTGGCAGCGTGGCGGGCAGTGCCCGGGAATTCGGCCTTTTGTTGCCAGAAGTTATAATCCGAATCATACTGCCATAAGTCCTTTAACCTTTTACTGCCGTCGTATCCTGTTACAATAAATCCTTTACCGCCAATGCTGAAGGATACAGCTTCGCTTCTGGCGACACCTTCAAAAGAAGAACGCAGGATCCAGTTACCGGTAGATGTATCCGTTGAGTCGGTATCGCTTGTGCACGAATAAAAAGTTAAGCCACAGATTCCACTTAACCAGAACAATAGAATTTTTGATCTCATTTGTTGCTTATTTGTATTTAGATAATTGCTGCTGTTGAAACAGTTGTTGATGACCATGCTGAAATGTTGTGTAAAATCGCAGCTAAACTATCTGAATCCTGAAATGCGAAATCGTTAAAATGGAATTGCCGTACTGTTTCATCGACAAAAGCCGGTATTTTACAGACAGTCTGCAGGAGCCGGGATGAAATTGACCGGAGCTTCCCAAAATGCCTGATAACACCGCATTGTGGTAATAATCTATAAAATCAAGCTGCTTGTAGATGTCTGTATTTTTTTCATCCACACTAACAAATCAATAACAGTCATACCCGATAATATTGCAGGCAATTCATCACATCAATGGCTGCTTTGGTTCATCTAAGAAGATTTTTTTTGTTTTTCGGTTTAGCAGGACTTGTGGTATCAGGCTGTAAAAAATCCTATATCCAGTTTGGAGACCAGTTCGTGGATAATGATTATACCCATATCATCCTGGTAGATACCATCACCCCGGTTTTATCCACTGTGTTTATTGACTCGCTTATTACATCGCAATCTGGAAAGATGACCATCGGGCGTTATGCCGATCCTGTATTCGGCGAGATATCCTCCGCGGCATTTTTTGTATTGAGTAGCCCTGCGGGTGTTCCTGATTTTCATATCTCAGCGCTGTTTGACTCCCTGGAACTTCGGCTTGCGGGAGACAGCACTTATTATGGTGATACCTCAGCCAGGCAAACCTTCCGGGTCCACCAACTGAAAGAAATGATCGTTTTTCCGGAAGGAATGACGAGCTTATACAATACAACCGATTTTGCCGTAGAAACAGCACCCCTGGGAACAGTGGAAATCCTTCCGGAGCCGTCAAATAAGGATACACTACGTATACGGCTAATCGATAGCAAGGGACAGGAGTTGTGGGAATTGCTGCAGAACAAAGCCCTGGAAGTAAGTTCTGCAACAGATTTTGAACACTATTTCAGGGGATTGAAGATATCTACGGATCATGCTCATGCCAACGCAGCCATTCTGGGCTTTAGTGATTCCGTAGTGATGCGGCTGCATTATCACGAAGCAAATCCAGGCATCGCGGAAAAGTATATTGATTTTCCGGTCACCAGCCTCAATAAGCAGTTTAACCAGGTGGTGTATAGCCGAAGCGGGACACCACTGGATGTCATGATACCGGAATCGAAAGAGCTGGCTTCTGCAGACCTGTCCAATGCTGCATATATACAGCCTGTAACCGGTGTATTTATGAAGGTAGGTTTTCCCAACATAAGGGAAGCCATACTGCAAAGGGAAGATTATCTTCAACTGATGAGCGCAGAGCTTATACTGGAGCCTCTGGGAGGATCTTATAGTCGCAATAACATGTTGCCTCCTCAGCTGGCAGCCTATACCACAGACCGGAACAACCAGCTGGGTGCTACATTGGGATTGCTGGGCAGCACTTCTTCAACAGATACCCAATATGGTGATTTGCAGACAGATTGGCTGAATGGCGAACAGACCTACTATAAGTATGACGTTACCACTTATTTACAACAACAGCTTGCGCTAAGTGGTGACAATACCAATGCATTGCTGTTTCTGCCGCCTTATCCCGCACTTAATACCAGCTTCGACAGGGCTGTGATCGGGGATGCGGAAAATGACCGGGGGAAGGTAACCCTGAAAATTTATTACATAGCTGTTCAGCAGCGGAATTAAGACGATGAAACCCTTTATATACTATACTGTAATCCATTTCTTTTTGCTGTCTGCATCCGGTTCTCATGCACAGAACAGCTCCCCCTACTCAGTGCTGGGAATCGGCGATATTGAAGAGAGCTTCTTCAATCGTACCTCCGGCATGGCAAATACCGGCGTTGCTTACAGGAGCAAATATTATTTGATCCAAAATAATCCGGCTGCTTACTCCGAGCTGCAGGAGCAGTTTTTTTTAGTGGAGGCTTCTGCCCGCGGCAAGGCAGCCAGCTATAGCGGTAACTTGCTGGCAGGGGGCAACAATCAGTTAAGGGATTTCAGTATCGGACGTTTCAGCATGGGGATCAGGGCAGCGAAATGGTGGGGCAGCTCTGTAGGTATAATGCCTTTCAGTACTTCTAATTATGCATTTAGCGGCAGAAAGAGCATCCAGGGTACTCATGTATTTACGAACGCCGAATATGAAGGAACAGGCGGCATTAACCGGGTGTATTGGGACAACGGAATAAAGCTCGGCAGACATTTTTCCATAGGTGTCGGTGCCTCGTATCTGTTCGGATCACTCAATCAAAAAGAAACATTGGCCGGAACAGAAGCTACCGAACCCATTATTACTTCCAGCAATATTTTTTTAAGGAATTTTTACTTTACCTGGGGTGCACAGTTTTTTTCGCGGATCACCCCCAAATGGGATCTGGCCCTGGGCGCCACCTGGTCGGGCAAAACGGATCTGTATGCGCAGCATGCTACCGAAGTGGCTACCAGCACCACAACCATACAGAGCGAAATTACGAAAAATGATTTTTTTACATTGCCCCGTACGATGGCGGCCGGAGTGGCGATCACCAAAAATAAAAAGCTGACCATGCTGGCTGATTATCGTTTCCAGGATTGGTCTGCTTTGCATTACAGGGGAACTGGCTATTCCTTAAAAAGCAGCAGCAGGGCTTCCGCCGGTATTGAGTTTTCTGATCTCTACCAGGTATGGCCGGTGTCCGTTGAAAAAACATTTTACCAGGCCGGTGTTTTTTACGGCAACTCTTACCTGAGCCTCTATGGTGAACAGTTGAAAGACATAGGCTTTACTATAGGCGCGGGGGTTAGCTCAAAAAGAAGCACCCTTAGCTACCTGGTGAACCTGGAGCTGGGGATGAGGGGTACAGAAGCGAACGGCTTGCTGAGGGAACGTTATGGGAAGCTGACGTTCACGCTTTCCTATAAAGATTTCTGGTACACAAAAGGAATAAAATACAATTAGTGTAAGTTTTGTTTTTATAGATTAACAGAGGGTCTATAAGCGGGGGAGCTTTCCAGTTCCCCCTGGTTTTTTTACCCCGGTTTTTATTAAATACGTTGCAATAACCTTACAGGCAGCATGATGATCGCTTTGATCAATTGAAATACGCCGTCTACAACCACTCCCAGCAACCTGAAGGGTAACAGCAGCAGCCACACAACAGGATACAAAATCAACGCAAGGATTGCTAACGGCGCGCAAACCACCAACAGGAGCAGCCAAAGTAAAAAAGTGATCATGATCTAATTGATTTGCCGGGTAAAGTTAATTATACAGCCTTTTGTAGCATTGCATTAAATGATAAGCGGTAAATCCCGTCCGCCGCACTACCGGTCGGGCCACACATAGTTCCGCAGGTACCCCGACACAAAGCTTCACTTCCCGGCATAAAATAATTTTTTAGTTTTTTGTACCGGAGTGTATGGAAAAGCGGAAGTATTGAATCCAATAAGTTTATTTAAATTAAATTAATATGTCCGGAAGACCAGGAATAGCACGAAAAAGTACCTGAGTAGATATGACAGTGCCAGCCGCCCTTTTCCTGTCGTTTGTTTAAAATACATCTCCAATGAAATATAAACTTGCCATCATCTTAATCATACTTCTTTCCTGCGTGTCGACAATTTGTACAGCGCAGGAAACCGGCATCAGCTTTGAAAAAAGCCTCAGCTTCGATGAGATCAAAGAAAAAGCAGCAAAAGAGGGTAAATTGATTTTTGTGGATGTATACACAACATGGTGTGGGCCCTGCAAATATATGGCTGAGGAAATATTTACGCAGAAAAAGGTAGGCGATTTTTTTAATGAAAACTTTGTAAATGTTTCTGTGCAAACCGACACATCTAAAAAAGATGACGAAAATGTAAAAAGATGGTATAAAGATGCAAAAATGATTGCTGAGTATTACAATGTATCGTCGTATCCCGCATTTTTGTTTTTGAATCATAAAGGAGAGTTGATACATTCCATAGCCGGCGCCAGCGCCAATGCTGATACGTTTTTAGTGAAATCGCAGAGAGCCTTAGATCCTGCTACCCAGTACGCCAACCTTAAACATCAGTTTAACGAAGGGAACAGGGATCCCGGTTTTTTGAGATCTCTGGTGCAGGCTGCCAAAGATGCGGGGGATGATTCATCCTTTCACGTATATGCTGATATGTACCTTTCTACGCAAAGCGATCTTGTAACATCTCAAAATATTTCTCTTATTGCTGAAGCCACAAAAACCAGTCAGGATGTGGGATTTAATATACTTATCAACCACTCTGAGGAAGTGAATGCCGTTATTGGAAACGGGCAAAGAGTCTGGATACTGAACAGAATCGCATTTGATGAAGAAGTATTCCCGACAATAATGCCGGATGGTAAGAAAACCAGCTATGGGGGTGGGTTAAATGTATATGGTGGTGGAAAAATGGAAGAAAATGTGAATTGGGTCTTACTTAAAGAAAAGCTTGCGCCTACATATGGATCTTTAACTGATTGGATAGTCCTCAATGGACAACTTAAATACTATAGTTGGTCAGGGGTAGAAAAATGGAAGACTTTTAATAGCTTACTGCTTGAATACATTTCAAATGGAAAAGAGGTAGATACTGTTTTGATCAACAGAAATGCATTGACGCTACTTCAGCACTGTGAGGACCTGTCTTCATTAAAAGAAGCCAAAAATTGGGCGATCGTTCTTGCCCGGGAACCGTGTAATCCGGGTTATTCGAGAACATATGGGAGGTTGCTATATAAATCCGGGGAAAAAGACGCAGCTATTCATCACCTGGAACAATGTGCTTTGTCTCTTAAGTCGCCGAACGAATCTATAAACGAAATGCTCGGAAAGATGAAAAAAGGAGAAGATATTGATTAAAATATACCCGGAAGCCGTTTTTGGCTATTCTGCCGGTTCACCGTATCTTGCGGTGGAATTTTATCAGGATATATATGTCAAATAATCCAAACAGCTTACAGTTTAACAAGCAAAACTACCTGTGGATGGCTATCGGCGGGGTGGTAATGGTAATAGGGCTCCTGCTGATGGCAGGCGGAAAAACCGAAGATCCCACCGTGTTTGATTATAACGAAGTGTACAGCACCAGGCGGATCACAGTGGCGCCGATCGTGCTGATGCTGGGACTGCTGATAGAGATATACGCGATCATGCGCAAGCCGAAAGCTTCCGATAAATAGTTTGAGGGTCAGTTTTCTGACCCTTTTTATCATGTTATACACTTTACACACACTTCCAAGCGTTTTTACGGTATGAGTATAGTACAGGCTATTATTATTGCCATTGTAGAAGGATTAACGGAGTTTCTTCCCGTGTCCTCTACCGGGCATATGATCATTGCCAGTTCCCTGATGGGTATATCTGACAGCGACTACACCAAAATATTTGAAATAGCCATCCAGTTGGGCGCCATTCTATCCGTGGTGGTATTGTACTGGCGGAAATTCTTTGATTTCGGAAAATGGCAGTTTTATATCAAGCTGATCGTAGCCACCATCCCGGCGCTCGGACTGGGCTTCCTTTTTTCCGACAAGATTGACGAGCTGCTGGAGAGCCCGACGGTAGTGGCCATTTCCCTGCTGCTGGGTGGCATTGTACTGCTGTTCATCGACAGGCTGTTCAATCATCAGCCCGTCAGCAAAGACCAGGATATCAGCTATGGCAAGGCCTTTATCATTGGTATCTGGCAGTGCCTGGCGATGATACCGGGTGTCAGCAGAAGCGCTTCCAGCATCATCGGGGGTATGCAGCAAAAGCTGACCCGTACCCTGGCGGCAGAATTCTCCTTTTACCTGGCGGTACCTACCATGCTGGCGGCTACCTGCTACAAATTGTTTGTAAAGAAGTTCCCGCAGGGGGCAGAAGAAGTACGTGGCTATGAGATCGTGTTCAGCAATGCAGACAATACCCTGGCGTTCGTTGTCGGAAATATTGTAGCCTTTATCGTGGCATTACTGGCAATCAAGTTCTTTATCGGCTACCTCCAGAAACATGGATTTAAACTGTTTGGTGTATACCGTATTGTGGCGGGTGTGATATTGCTGATCCTGATCTATACGGGTTACCTGCAATAACCTGATCATTTCATATGCAGACCGCATCGAAAAAAGTCATAAACGGATGGGCTATGTACGACTGGGCAAACAGCGTATATAACCTGGTGATCACCACCACCATTTTTCCGGCTTACTATGTGGCCATCACCCAGATGGGAAATGAGAGGGGCGCACATTTTGTTTCTTTTTTCGGCAGGAGCTTTATCAATACCAGCCTGCTGGATTATGTGCTGGCAGGAGTATTCCTGCTGGTCGCTTTTTCTTCTCCCATTTTATCTTCTATAGCAGATTATCGCCGTAACAAAAAGGCATACCTGCGCTTTTTCTGTATTATCGGATCCGCTGCCTGTTGCGGGTTGTTCTTCTTTACTTTAGAGCGGTTTGAATGGGGGGTATTGCTATTTGCGCTGGCAGCCATCGGTTACTGGGGCAGCATGGTTTTTTATAATTCTTATTTACCGGACATTGCTGCTCCTGAAGACCAGGACCGGGTAAGCGCCAAAGGGTTTGCACTCGGCTATACCGGCAGTATTTTGTTGCAGATCATATGTTTTGTAATTGTACTAAAGCCTGAATGGTTTGCCATTCCGGATGAGAATGCCTTACCGGTGCGGATATGTTTCCTGCTGGTGGGACTATGGTGGTTCGGGTTTGCGCAGATCACGTTAAAAGTACTGCCAAACCCGCCCGGGCAGCCAGGCAGGGAAAAGACCAATATTTTTACGCAGGGCTTCCGGGAGCTGAACCTGGTATGGAAACAGGTGAAGCAAATGAAAGTGCTGAAGCGTTTCCTCTTGTCTTTTTTCCTGTACAGTATGGGCGTGCAAACAGTACTCCTGGTAGCAGCCGGATTCAGCAAAAAGGAGATTTTTCCTGCTGCAGAAGATGAGCCCAAGCTCCTGTTTACCCTGATACTGATACAGGCGGTAGCGATAGCCGGCGCTACATTGATGAGCCGGCTGTCAAAATTCTGGGGCAATATCAATGTGCTGATGATCAGTGTAACGATCTGGATAGCCGTTTGCATGTGGGCGTATTTTGTGCAAACCCAGATGGAGTTTTACCTGCTGGCGTCCGCGGTAGGACTGGTAATGGGTGGTATCCAGTCCATGAGCCGGAGCACGTACTCAAAATTGCTGCCCGAAACAAAGGACACCACCTCGTTCTTCAGCTTTTTTGATGTGACCGAAAAGCTGGCACTGGTGATCGGATTGTTTTCTTTCGGCTTCCTCGAGGATATTACCCATAATATCCGGTACTCTATACTTTCGTTGATTATTTTCTTTGCGTTCAGCCTGCTTGCATTATTATACACGAAATCGGCTGCAAAGACCGGGTAGGACTCCCGTAACCGGGACAGAATCCCGGAAGAACATAAGAAATACGAAGTCGGAGACTTCGTATAGCGGTAGAGTCAGAAAAAAACCTATGAGGTTTTCAAGGTGTCCCTCCTTCAGCGACAAGGGGGATGTAAGCCTCATAGGTTTATAAGTCTATTGCAACTGATAGGCTACTACCGTGTTCTTAAAAAATGTAGGCACGTACACGATCTTTTTGGCAGGATCGTATCCGATATCCGCAGAGTTGATCTTTTGTTCCCGGGTATCCAGTAAGTGGTCTTTTTTACCATCGGGATATACATACCATACAGAACCTGCCCAGCAGGAAATGATGAATTCGCCATTACCTACGTGCTCAATACCATCGGTGCCGCCTTCCATACCATCCGCTATTTGTTTGAGTTTTCCGTTTTCCAGCTTATTGAAAGTGCCGGCATCTACCAGGTACAGGTCGTTGCCTACAGCCAGTACGCCATTGGGTCCTTTCAGATCTTCTATCACAACAGAGGCCTTGCCATTTTCTACCTTGTGGATCTTTTTTGTCCTGGAGTCGGACACATAGATCGTTCCTTTGCTGTCAATGCTGATATCGTTCAGTCCTTCTGAACCCGGAATGGCTATGCGATCCACTATTTTTCCCTGTGTAATGTCTATTACTACTATTACATCCAGGTCTGCCACATACAATTTACCGTTATGAATACCCATGCCTTTGGCTGCATTCAGCCCTGTCACCCACTCAGACGCGATGATCTTTCCATCCAAACCGATCTTCCCGATGGATCCTTTTCCATCCCTTCCCCAGGGTTCACCGTCAATATTGGCAGAATACAATACTTTATTCTGTGCATCGAATATCACCGATTCAGGTACTTTCAGTACAGAATCCGTTTCCCATAGTTTTACGAGCTTGTGCTGCGATTGTACATTACCGTACAGTAAGACAAAACTGAAAAGTACGGCGCAAAGTAATGCTGGTTTCATATTCATGCAATTTTGTAGTTGATTAAATACTTGTGGTCAAAAGTAAAACAATATTCGTTATGATCTAATGGCATCCCGGGTTAATTCGTTATTAATGATTCTCCACAAATTTAGTGGATTGTTGTTTTTCAGCTCGTCAGGGAGCAGGTTATCCGGCCAGTTTTGGTAACTGAGGGGACGTGCGAAACGTTTGATGCCATCTGCTCCCACAGCCGTAAAGCGACTGTCGGTAGTGGCCGGAAAGGGTCCGCCATGATGCATAGCATGGCAAACCTGTACCCCGGTAGGTACCCCATTTACTATGATCCGTCCACACTTGCTTTTGATCGTTTCCACAAGGCGTTCATTTTCCTGTATATCGGTATCTGTTGCTATCAGGGTAGATGTAAGCTGCCCTTCGATGCTGTCTGCAATTGCCTGCATTTCTTCCATATTCCTGCATTTCACCACTATTGAATAAGGCCCGAAAACTTCCTGATGCAACACCGGGTTCGCTAAAAAATCTTTTGCCTCCACGGAGGCGAGGGTAGCCATGCCCTGGTCTTCTGTGGCGGGTAACGCAGGCACGGCTTCTGTGGTTACCCCGGGTTGTGTCAATGCTTTGGCGCGGTTAGCAGCAAATGCACCGGCAATGCCGGGGTGCAGCATGTCGGCCGGTGCCACTTCCCGCATGGCTTCCGATAGCTTTTTGATAAAGAGCTGAAGCGGCTCACTGTCAATACCGATGATCAGTCCCGGGTTGGTACAAAACTGCCCCACGCTCATGGTGATGGAGGCGGCATATTGGCCGGCGGTTTCTGTTGCGGCCCCGTTCAACTTTTCCGGGAACAGGTATACCGGGTTAATGCTGCCCATTTCGGCGAATACGGGAATCGGTTCCCTGCGTTGGTTAGCCCAGTCAAACAGTGCCTTCCCACCTGTATATGAACCGGTAAACCCAACGGCTTTTACGTACGGGTGCTGTACGATGGTTTTGCCTGTTTCATAGGCTGCCCCGTGTATATGAACAAAGACACCTTCGGGCATATTGCTTTTCCGGGCTGCATGCAGAATAGCTTGGGCTACGCATTCCGATGTTTCAGGATGAGCCGGATGGGCTTTCACGATCACCGGACAGCCGGCAGCCAGTGCACAGGCCGTATCGCCGCCGGCGGTAGAATAGGCGAACGGAAAATTGCTGGCGCCAAATACCGCTACCGGCCCCAGCGGCGTCATGGTTTTACGGATGTCAAAACGGGGTGGGGAAGCGGCTGTGTCTTCCGTGTCGATCCGTATATCCATCCACGTGCCCTGCTCACAGGCAGCGGCATAACTGGTCAACTGGAAAACAGTCCTGGTAAATTCCACTTCCAGGCGCGGATAAGCCAAATGCGTTTCTTGCATGGCAATTGAAATAAGCCGGTCTTTCTGCCCTGTTATTTCGCCGGCAATGCGGCGCATGAAGTCGGCCCGTTGCTGCAGCGAACATTTCCTGTATGATATAAAGGCTTTCCACGACTCTTCTATCGCCTGATTGATCTGCTGTTCACTAAAATCCGGGAATGCTGTCATAATGTCAAATTTTTTAAAGCATCAATGTTTTCCGTTTCGGAGGTGTATCATTGTAAAGTTCGCTCAATTTGAATAAAAAATAGTTACATGCAACCATACACGCAGATTTTCTATCCTCTTTGTATATGTTTTTGAGGAATGCGGCATACATCGGTTCGTTTTTTCAGCAACGATTAATTTATCTTCGCAGCCATGGAAAAAAGTGATAAACAAGAAATAGTGATGAGTGGGATCCGTCCCACCGGCATACTGCATCTGGGCAGCTTCTTTGGCGCATTGCAGAATTACGTAAAGCTGCAGCATGAATATACCTGCTACTTTATGGTGGCAGATTTACATTCACTGACTACCCACCCTGATACACAGTTGCTGCGGCAAAGTGTGCTGCATGTAATTTCCGAGTACCTGGCCTGCGGACTCGACCCTGAAAAAGCGATCCTGTATTGTCAGAGCACGGTGCACGAAACATCAGAGCTTTATTTTTACCTGAATACACTTGCTTACAAAGGTGAGCTGGAAAAGACCACTACCTTTAAGGATAAAGTACGCTTGCAACCGCAGAATATCAATGCGGCGCTATTGACCTACCCGGTGCTGCAGGCGGCCGATATACTGCTGCACAGGGCGAAATATGTACCTGTTGGTAAAGACCAGGAACAACACCTGGAAATGGCGCGCAACTTTGCTAACCGGTTCAACCATCGTTATGGCGAAATATTTCCCGAACCGGTGGCATTCAATTTTGGTAACGAGCTGGTAAAAGTTCCCAGCCTGGACGGCTCCGGCAAAATGAGTAAAAGTGAAAACCAGAATGCCACCATTTATTTGTCCGACAGTGATGACCTGATCCGGAAGAAAATAAAAAAAGCAAAAACGGACGAAGGCCCGAAGGAGCCCGCTACACCGATGCCCGATTATATAGAAAATCTCTTCCAGTTGATCAGGCTTACAGGTGCAGAGGAGCTGTATGCCAGGTTCCTGGCAGATTACAATAACTGTGTTATTCGCTATGGTGATATGAAGAAGGAACTGGCCGAAGAGATGATCAGGTTCATAGCTCCCATCCGGGAAAAAGCGGAAGCGATCAGGAATGATGAAAGCTTTTTGCGGGAGGTAATAGAAGGCGGCGCCGTAAAGGCTGGTGAAAGCGCCCGCAAGACAATGGATATGGTAAGACAGGCGGTAGGAGTAAAATATTTTTAAGAAAAAGGTTTGTATGCAGTGTGTAAAGCCTTATCTTGAATAACTGCACCTGGTTATACAGATCGTAAATTTTTTTGAATGGCTAAAGCAAAACGTCCCAAGCATATTGCTGTTGCCGGTAATATCGGCGCCGGAAAAACTACCCTCACGGAGTTACTTAGCAAACATTATAGATGGCTTCCGCAGTTTGAAGATGTGGATCTCAACCCGTATTTGTATGATTTTTATGAAGACATGCCGCGTTGGAGCTTTAACCTGCAGATCTACTTTTTGAACAACCGCCTGAATCAACTGCTGGATATAGAAAAGGGGCAGGAAACCGTAATACAGGACCGGACGATTTATGAAGATGCCCACATATTTGCCCCCAATCTTCACGAAATGGGCCTAATGAGCAAGCGGGATTTTGAAAACTATTTCCGTTTCTTTGAAACCCTGAAGAAAATGGTAAAGCCCCCGGATCTGTTGATCTACCTGCAGGGGTCGGTGCCGACACTGGTGGGACAGATACAAAAAAGGGGAAGGGAATATGAAGAAAATATAAGGCTTGATTACCTCAAAAAGCTGAACGAGTTTTATAACAAATGGATTACAGGCTATAAAGAAGGTCCCTTGCTGATCATCAACATTGATGACAATAAGTTTGCGGAAAACGAGGAACATCTCGGAGAGATCGTCAGTAAAATTGACGCCCAGTTATACGGGTTGTTTTAATGCCGGGCGAGGGATAATTTTTCTAAAGAACTTAAAGGTTCCGGGACGTAGTCCCGGGAACATAAAAAGGGGCTGACCAAAAAGCTCGTGGAACGTCTTTGCGAGGGAGGAATCCCGCATGTGGCGGGAAAGTAATCTCTTTAAGTGATAAAGGTTTAAATATTTGAGATTGCTTCACTTCGTTCGCAAAGACGACCTTTTTGGTCAGCCCCAGCAGGAATTTCAGTCCCTCCAAAGATTGGAAACCTTTGGAGGGGCTGAAACCGTCCTCACAGGGATAATAGCTCCAGCCCTGATATAGCATACATATTCTCGTTTGCACCCTTCGGTGTGCTGATGATATAAAGGTTCGCCGGTTGAGCACCGGTAATGGCTTCAAAACGGATCCGCAACGTGCTGCTGTTTTTACCGGATGCGGATTGCATTACACCTTCACCGAGCTTGGTGCCTTCCGCACTGCCCAACCTCACCTCAAAAACAGTACCTGGCAACGGCGGCTTTTTAGCATCCTGCCAGCCGAACGTTAATTCTATACCGTTTACAGACTGCAGGTCTATACTGTCTATACCAAACCACCCTTTCTTATCAGCCGGTGGCAGCAGCAACTTTCTTCCTCCAAAGGTCACAGACTGGTATCCTTCCAGGTTGGCAATGCCACCCAATCTGAGCTTGCTGCTCAGCAATACTGTTCCGGCAGCGCCACTCAATGGTTTACTATCTGCGCTGCCTTTGTCGGTGTAAGCCGCACCGATATACAATGCTTCGTTTTCCTTCACTGCTCTTACGGGTATGCTTCCCTGTGCCGGAAGCGATTTTTTTGTGTCGCCGGCAAGCGTGAGCGTCCATTGAACGATCTGCCTGGCATCATCCTGCGACAGGTCGGGGTGAGCAGCCATGGCAACCTCGCCCCATACGCCGCTTCCTCCTTTGATGATCTTATCAACCAGGTAACTCACAGCATCAGGCTGCTTGTGATACTTTTTGGCAATATCGGTAAACGAAGGCCCGATCGACTTTTCATTTACCTTATGGCAGGTTTGGCAATCCAGTGTTGCCATGATGGCCTTCCCATTGTTGGCCGCCAGCGTTTGCTGATGACCCTGTGGGATGGCTGCTTTATCCGCGCCTTCCAAAAAGTCGGCGGATACATACAGGTTTTCAGGATCCAGCGCCGTTCCGTCCTCCTTATCATTCACAGAAACTTCGTATGCCACCCCTTTGCCCGGGAAGTAGAAAGATTGATTTCCTTTGACCGCTATTGCCACTGAAGGAGCTGTATTCCCCGCGTATACCGGCACAGTACTGCTTTTTGCTGTTGCACCGTTGACGTCTTTCACTTCCACGGAAATGTTATAATCGCCCGCTTTATCAAATACAAGCTCTACTTCCGGCTCTTTTGTTTCTTTCACCTCGCCGCCTCCTGTTGACCAAATATAGATCAGCGCATCATTTTCCGGATCTTTTGCTTCCACTGTTGCCTTTACCGTTAACGGCAGAGCACCAGAGGTTGCGCTGACAGTTATATTTCCCACCTTGGGCGGACGATTACCACCGTTATAGTCTATACGCAACAATCCTGCGTTATCATTTTTGGAAAACCAGCCGCTGCCGTACTCCAGCACGTAGAGTCGGCCATCGGGACCCATTTCGATATCAATGGCATTGTTGAACCTGTTGCTTTCCATGAATGGCTCCATTTTTTCAAAATCTCCTTCGGGCGACATGGTCACAACCTTTACCCAGCCCCGTATCCATTCGTATATAAACAGCTTGTTGTTATAGTAGTCGGGCAAACGGGTCTCTTTGGGATATTTTTCAGCATAGTACACCGGGCCGGCCATCGCGTTCCTGCCGCCGGTGCCTACTTGCGAAAAATCCTGGGATTCGCCGTAGGGGTACCAGATAAACGCAGGTGCCACCGGTGGCAGCTCTCTGAGTCCCGTATTGTTTCGGGAATTGTTCACCGGCTTTTGCGGATCGAAGGCAGCCCCGGATACACCGGTATTGTAATCGTATTCCCTGTAAGGAAAATTGTTGCCTACAAAGAGTGGCCACCCAAAGAAGCCGGCTTTACGGGCCTGGTTCACTTCATCGTATCCGCGGGGTCCACGGGTGGCAAAGCTGTCAGTATTGGCATCCGGACCCACTTCTCCCCAATACAGGAAACTGTTTTTCTGGTCCACCGAAATACGATACGGGTTCCTGTTGCCCATCACGTAAATTTCAGGGCGGGTTTTTTCTGTGCCTTCGGCAAATAAATTTCCATCCGGGATATCATACGTCCCATCTTCGTTTACCCGGATACGTAATATTTTACCACGTAAGTCATTGGTGTTGCCCGAAGACCTTCTCGCATCATATTGCTCAAAGCCGGGGCGGTCGTCTAAAGGTGCAAATCCCTGGTTGGTATATTTCTGGTTGGGTTGATTGAATGGGGTGGCATTATCGCCGGTGGATACATACAATAGTCCATCGGGGCCAAAGGCAATCGAGCCGCCGGTATGACAGCAGATCTCTCTTTGCTCATAAAATTGCAGGATCACCTGCTCGGTCTTATTGTCTATGGTGTCATTCTCAAACTTAAACCTGGAAAGCCGGTTTACCGAAGTATCGAACGGGCTGTAAAAAATATATACCCATTTGTTTTTATCAAAATCAGGGTCTTTGGCTATTCCCAGCAGGCCTTCCTCGGCGTTGGCTTTTGCATAAGCTGTTTTGAAGTACACATCCAGGAAACCCACCTGCTTCAGTTCGCCGGTGGCATTGCTGTATCGCATAATTTCTCCCCTGCGCTGCGCGATTAGAATATCAAAATTTGGAAGAATGGTCATCTCCGTGGGCTCAAAAAACTGCCCGCTCACCAAAGTAGTTTTACTGAACCGGTCTTCATCCGGCGGATATTGTGAAGTAGCTTTTGAATAGTTCAGCTTTTTATTTCCCCCTATTGCATATTCTATACCGCCCAGCAAATGCTGAAGCAGCAAAGGCTCATCGTAGGATTCATCCGTATGGCCGAACTCAGTGTAAAAAGCGCGTCCGCCATCATAGTCGTGGTACCATGCCATGGGGTGGTGCTCGCCCATCAGGGCTCCTTCGTAGCTGGTTTCGTCAATGGTGATCAATACATTCACATCCTTGTTCAGCTTCTTAAAATCGTACCATTCATCTGTCCTGATCCATTCATCGGGCAGATGTTTTGTGGAGGGGTGTGTTTTATCCTTTACGATCAGCTTCGCTTCCTGTGGCCGCGGATGACTTAAAAACTGTCCGCCCACCAGGCGGGTGTACCAACGCCAGTCGTATTCAGCATCAGAGGCTCCATGTATGCCCACATAACCGCCGCCTGCCTGTATGTAGCGTTCGAAAGCGATACGTTGGGTGGTATTCAACAGGGATCCTGTAGTACTCAGAAAAACCACGGCCGAATATTTTTGCAGGCTGTCTTCGTTAAAGTAAGCTGCATTGGTGGTTGTATCCACATCAAAGCCGTTTTCCACGCCTAATTTTTGAATGGCGGCTATGCCTTTGGGTATGGATTGATGGTAAAATGCTGCTGTTTTGCTGAATACCAAAACCCGGGGAGTGCCGCTACGCTTGTTACACCCGGAAAAAATAATGATGCCAGTAATCGCCAGTAAAAGAAAAAACTCTTTTTTCATTGTGGAATGTTGTTCTGAATAAACTAAGGGGATAAATATAAGTTCATTTATTTAATTATTGGTTAAGGAAGGTGAAAAACCTAGGTTTGCCATAGTTTATATACAGGTCTCGTGCGCGTATCCATTACCATAGTAAAATACCCTCCGGCTTATATCCTGCCAGCTCTCCTGGCAATGGCTTTGTTCAGGATTCCGTTGTTACTCAACCGGGATATCTTCTTCTGGAAGCTGCTTGGATGTGGTAAGGGAGGCGGGTTCCGTAAAACACCGGACTGGAAGCAATGGGCCATACTGACCACCCGCCAGACAATACCTGGTGCACTGTCAACGGCAGCGCTCTACGGGGGCTTTATTGCCTGGTGGCTCCGATGCTGGCGCTGCAGCATCCGCACCCTGCTGCTGGAACCGGTGGAAGGGCGCGGCTCCTGGGATGGCCGCGCTGCCTTTGGTGCATTCGATGGCAGCAGCTTCCATCCGGATGAAAAAGTTGCGGTACTTACCAGGGCTACTATACGCCCCGGTAAGCTGAGGCGCTTCTGGAAGCACGTTCCCGCGTTGAACAAACAAATGAAAGATACTCCCGGGCTGACGGAATCATTGAGCATTGGCGAGCTGCCTTTTATCAGGCAGGCAACACTCAGCATATGGGAGAATATGGAACAAATGAGAGCATTCGCCTACAGGATGCAGGAACATCGTGAAATCATAAAAAAGACAAAGGATGAAAACTGGTACCGGGAGGATATGTTTGTCAGGTTCCGCATACTGGACGACAGCTTGTGGAAGCTGTAACACTCACATCCACCCGAACAAACCACCGGAAAGCGGAATGTTTACAAAGATGCCGTCTTCAGTTTGTTGTACGGGCCAGTGTTTCAGGTAATAACCTTCACCGCTTACATTCCTGCCGTTGCTCATGCAGAACTTATAGCGGTGCAGCGGGCAGACCACATTTCCGAGGGCGTCTATATAACCATCCGACATCATGCCGCCTGCATGTGGACAGGTGTGGGCAAAGGCAAAAAGCGCATCCTTATATCGCCCGATGCAAATTTTCTTTCTCCCGATATGCACAATGGCAATATGATTATCGCCAAAGTCCAGTTCGTTGATATGCAGCGCAACCTGTACCCAGTTGTCCTCTTTCTCTTCCATAAAGTTTGGTTTGTGCGGGTAGAATGATCTGTCGCTCAGAATTGGGTTTTATAGGGGTAACGTACCTGGTACATTTCCCGCACTTTTTGCACGATAGCGGAACGAAGGGTTTCCACCTTATCTTTTTCCAGAGCGGAAATAAACACACAGGTGCTGTGTGTTTCGTTTAGCCATCGCTGTTCCAGGTCGCTCAGCAATTGCTGCTTTGTTGCATCATCCAGCCATTCATCGAAGGTGTTCTTTACATAGAGGTCCATTTTGTTGAAGACATAAATGACCGGCTTATTGTGACTGTCCAGTTCCTGCAATGTTTTGTTCACCACTGCCATCTGGTCTTCGTATTGCGGATGAGATACATCAATTACATGCAGCAGCACATCACTTTCCTTTACCTCGTCCAACGTGCTTTTAAAGCTTTCTACCAGGTGATGCGGCAGTTTCCGGATAAACCCTACGGTATCGCTCAGCAGGAAAGGCGTATTTTCCATCACCACTTTGCGGGTAGTGGTATCCAGGGTGGCAAACAGCTTGTTTTCAGCAAACACTTCACTTTTGCTCAATAAGGTCATCAGGGTTGACTTGCCTACATTGGTGTATCCTACCAATGCCACCCGTATCAGCTCCCCCCGGTTCTTGCGCTGGGTTTGGGCCTGCTTATCAATTTCAGCAAGGCGTTTGCGCAACAGCGATATCTTTTCGCGTACCAGCCGGCGGTCGGTTTCTATTTCCGTTTCACCGGGCCCCCGGGTACCAATACCACCTCCGAGGCGCTCAAGGTGTTTCCACATACCACGCAGCCTGGGCAATATATACTGGTACTGCGCCAGCTCTACCTGTGCCTTGGCCTGTGCCGTTTTGGCCCGGCTGGCAAAAATATCCAGTATCAGGTCACTCCTGTCCAGCACTTTAACTTTTAATACCTTTTCAACATTACCGATCTGGGCGCCGGTAAGCTCATCGTCAAAAATGGCGATTTCCACATCTCCTTTGCTACGGATATAATCTGCTATTTCTTCCAGCTTTCCTTTACCGATAAAGGTTTTACTATCCGGGTGCGGGAGCTTCTGGTAAAAGGTCTTAACTGCCTTTGCCCCCGCTGTTTCCGCCAGGAAAGCAAGCTCCTGAAGGTATTCTTTCAGTTGCTGCTCCGATTGGTTTTTATGTATCAGCCCAACCAGTACCGCTTTTTCTTCGTTGGAGAGTTTCGATTTCTTATCTATCAAACTGCAAATATTTCGGGCGTCAAAGGTAATCTACTTAATATAAAAACGGACGGTATTTGTCCGTCCGTTTCTTCCACCATAAGGCAATAGTTTATAATCCGCTGATGGCAAACCCGATCGTGTACGGGCGAATATTGGGGCCGGCACCTTCCCGGAAAAATTCGTTCAGGTGATAAGCGCCAAATATGGAGAACGGACCATATCCTACCCGCAATGTGCCTGCCAGCCGGGTGGTGTTAAAGTTTCTTTTATCGCGCAATCTTTCCGTGTACCCGCCGTAACCTTCTGTATCACGGGTTACCCTACCCCTGGTATAGGCATTGATGAGTGTGCCCACTTTTACGCCCAGCGCCACCTTGAAGGTTTTATTGTAATTCTCCGGGTTGGCTGCCCAGCGTAACTCCAGCGGCACTTCCAGGTAACTGGTAGCCAATTTATAACGCTTATACTGGTTCTCGGTTTCCGCAAAGCTGATCGGGAATTTCCGAAGGTCGATTTCTGTGTTCTTGAAATACATGTTATCCCAGCCCATGCCTACACCTACAGCCACACTGTATTTGGGGCTTGACTTGAAGCGAAAATCGTATAACAGGCTGAAATTAAAGCTGGTAGTAAACCCGCCGTTCCTGATGGAATCGGGTGCGCCGGACCAGCCATGGTAACCATACTGGAGCATAAAATGATCGGCAGCCCTGCGTTTTAATTCGTCTGTATTGGTAACTTTCCTGGGAATATCTGGATTGGCTATCACCACACTATCCACGTCCTGGGCTAACAATAAATTACAGGAAATCAGCAGGGAACTGATCAATAGAATCCGCTTCATATACATATTTGAATGACAAATGTATTTGTGTACAGGTTAATAAAAGGTTAAAGAGACAGGATCAGTAAACATCTATAGTATCCTGGAATTCTCCGAACGGCGGCAAAAGTAACATAATCTGGCTGACTGCGCTTAAAAAAAATGCTGCGGGCAAGAAGTAGTAAGTGGACAGTTGTAAGTGATAAGTAGTTAGTTGTGCATGCCTAAAATAGGTTGACACGAAACTGTCACTTATTATGGGTCAAATCAAGCAAAAATTAGAAATCCGGGAACAACGTGTTTTCTCGGAATCCTTAAAAAAGCAGATCGTCAGGGATCTGGTGGCTAAACGTAT
>JBBCJQ010000029.1:0-73500 GCA_037190885.1 Chitinophagaceae bacterium | reverse complement strand
CAGGGGATTTCTTCGTTACACTTTTTGTCGAAAAAATATCTTCTTTTTTCAGTAGTAACGGGGGCTCTAGGTTGTTTTTCCTTCAACAAATTTCTGGGGGGATTTTATTATGCTCTTTTGAACAGCCTACCTATAAGGTTTGCCGGAGCGGATTTTCCACCTCCAGGGAGTGTGATGTAAACCTTATAGGTTTATTAAACTTTAAAAAACTAAAATTTCTATATAGAAGATGTCTGATACAAACAAATTATCCGGCACGGAGCATATCAAGATGAAAAGCGATGGCTTGCGGGGCACCCTGAAGGAAAGTCTGAAGGATGAGCTGACCGGCGCCTTGCGGGAAGACGACCAGGCGCTGATCAAGTTCCACGGCATGTACCAGCAGGATGATCGTGACCGCCGGGAAGAGCGCAGCGCTAAAAAGCTGGAATGGCTGTATTCCTATATGGTTCGTTTACGCCTGCCCGGTGGATTGATCACAAGTGAGCAATGGGAGGCGCTGCACCATATCGCCGGAAGGCACTCCACCGGCGTTATTAAGATCACCACCCGCCAGACCATTCAACTGCATGGCATACTCAAATCGCATGTGAAACCTACTTTGCAGGCCTTTAATACGGCAGGAATGGATTCTATTTCCGCCTGCGGCGATGTAAACAGGAACGTGATCTGCGGTGCGCACCCCAAGTTTTCCTCCGTACACGAAGAAATATTTGCCTATGCCGGCAAATTGAGCAAGCTGGGTCTGCCCCGAACAAAGGCCTATTATGAAATATGGCTGGACGAAAAGCCCCTGACACCGGAAGTGAAAACTGAACAGGAGAAAGATCCGCTATACCAGGATCGTTACCTGCCTCGTAAATTTAAGATCGCCATTGCCATACCACCCAATAACGATGTGGACGTATTCGGGAACGATCTCGGCCTGATCGCCATCATCGAAGACGGCAAGCTGAAAGGTTTTAACCTGGCAGTAGGCGGCGGTATGGGCGCCACCCATGGTAACCCCAATACCTACCCGAGGCTGGGCACTGTACTGGGCTTTCTGGACAGCGAGGAAAAAGTAATGAAGGCGGTGTATGAGGTCATCACCATACAGCGTGACAACGGCAACCGCAGTGACCGGAAACTGTCCCGTATCAAGTACACCATCGACAGGATGGGCGTGGATAATTTTAAGAAAGAGCTGGAGAAAAGATGTGGCTTTGAGCTGCTGCCGGAACAACCTTACACATTTGACAGCCGCTCTGATCTGTTCGGCTGGCATAAGAATCACGAAGGCAAATGGTACTATACTGTTTTTGTAGAAGCCGGAAGGGTGCTGGATGACGAAAAGGTAGCCTTGAAAACAGCATTCCTGGAGATCGCGCAGACCCGGAAAGCCAACTTCCGGTTTACCTGTAACCAGAACCTGATACTGGCGGATATCGAGGAAAAAGATAAGGAGGAGATAGATGCCATACTCAGGAAATATGATATTATCAATCACACCGAAAAAGCCGGTGCACTGCGGAAGGATTCCATTGCCTGCGTGGCATTCAATACCTGTTCGCTGGCATTGGCAGAAGCGCAGCGTTATCTTCCTGACCTCATTACTAAAATGGAGCCGATGCTGACGCGGTATGGACTGGAAGACGACAATATCAGTGTGCGCATGACGGGTTGCCCGAACGGTTGCGGACGCCCCTACGTAGCAGAAATAGCGTTTATCGGTACCAGTTATGGCCACTACAACCTGCACCTGGGCGGAGACAGATTGGGTACGAGGCTGAACAGCATCTATAAGGAAAGCTTAAATGAAGAGACCATCCTGCAGGAACTGGATAGCCTCCTGGGAACCTATAGCAGGGAGAAAAAACAAAACGAAACCTTCGGCGACTTTGCGCTCAGGGCAAAATGGGTAAATTAAAAATACCTGCCGTTTAAAAGCACTTATATCAAACATATGAACGAAACGGTGGTCATAAAAGAATCTAACAGGTTGTTCCCGGTTTTTCTGAAGCTGGAACAGTTGCGGCTATTGATCGTAGGTGCAGGCAATGTAGGACTGGAGAAGCTGAATGCGGTGCTCCACAATTCCCCGGACACGGATATCACCGTTGTTGCGGAAGAGATAAAAGAAGGTGTAAAAGTACTGGCTGAAAGACATCCGAATATAAGGCTTATACAGGACAGCTATCATGAAGCGCTGCTGGATGATGTGCAACTGGTAGTGGTGGCTGTTGACAACCGGGAACTGGGAGCGCTTATCAGGAAAGACGCCCATAGCCGTGGTCTGCTGGTAAATGTGGCAGATACACCGGAGCTCTGCGACTTCTATCTCGGTTCTATCGTAAAAAAAGGAAACCTCAAAGTGGCGATCTCCACCAATGGCAAATCGCCTACCATTGCCAAACGCCTGAAGGAGACCTTTAATGAAGTGATACCGGAAGAGATGGATGATGTGCTGCAGAACATGGAAAAGATCCGGACCAAACTGAACGGCAACTTTGCCAGCAAAGTGCAGGAGCTGAACCATATCACCAAAACGCTTTCACTAAAGGAAACCTATCCGCCCAGGAACGCCGGCGAGAAAAAGTGGAAACGTATCGCCACCTGGTGCCTGTTCGCTTTCCTGTTCATGTTCATCGGCCATGCTATTCTAAGCTATCTTCCTTATCAAAATCTTTTAGCGGCCATCACAGAGGGTATAAAAAGCATTGACAGTAAATTTTACTGGCTGATCGTGGCCGGCTTTTTCGCGCAGTTGGTAGATGGCGCCCTGGGCATGGGATACGGTGTGGTATCTACCACCGTACTGATGTCGATGGGGGTAAACCTGTCTGCCATCAGCGGCAGCGTGCATACCGCAGAGATGTTCTCCAGCGGAGCGTCGGGATACAGTCACTACAAGTTTGGCAATGTCAACAAAAAATTATTCAAGACGCTGTTGGTACCCGGGGTGATCGGTGCTGTCGTCGGTGCTTACCTGCTGGCTAAATACGGTGATGAATATGCGAATTATGTGCGCCCGGTAATTGCCACCTACACGATGATACTCGGCGCCCGGATACTGGTGATCGCTTTCCGCAGAACCACCAAAAAGCCCAAAAAAGTGAAGAACGTTGGCTGGCTGGCCGGCGCAGGCGGATTCCTGGATTCCTTTGGCGGCGGTGGCTGGGGGCCGTTGGTCACCAGCACGCTTATATCAAAAGGCAGGAGCCCCCGGTTTGTGATCGGGTCGGTAAGCATCACCGAATTCTTTGTAACCTTTGCCAGTGCGCTTACCTTCTTTTCTGTTATAGGCGTGAGCCACTGGCAGGTGATCCTGGGACTGATCATCGGCGGACTGATCGCTGCGCCTATCGCCGCACGCCTGGTAGGAAAGCTGCCCACCAAAACCATGTTTGTTGCCGTGGGCGTGATGGTGGTCATCTGGAGCCTGAGGATATTACTGAAGTCTATGGGTGTGTTTTAAAGACCTGGAAGACCTAACAGGTTTTAAAAACCTGTTAGGTCTTTTCTACCCAATCATCTTCCTGATCAGCACTACCTGTCCCAGGTGATAATATACATGCTCTATCATGCCTTCGATATTCCTCCCGTAGGTACTGTATTTTTCCTCCACGAATACCCGGTCAAACATTTCTTCAGGTATAGTTTCCACCTTATCTGCAAACAATTCCGCATTGCGGATAAATGTGCTGACCAGTTGCTGCCATTCCGTTTCGCTTTTTATTTCCGGCATATCAAAACTGTATTTGTCACGGATCTCCAGCCTGCCGCCGTTCAAAACATGCAGTATCCCGTCCAGGTAATAGTTAATATGGAAAGTGAGCTTTGCGATCGTATTGAGATCGGCCACGGGCTGAACAGCCTGTTGCCAGGTTACGCTTTCAATTTGTTCTTTAAAATTGGTATTCGCGATCCATTTGCCATCCAGCAATACCTCGCGGAGACGGTTGGCGATAAAAATATTTCTCATACTGAAATCTTTATTTAAATGCAATTATATTTCGCTGAATTGAAACAAGCGGGTCTTTTGTTAAAACGCCCCATTCGGCCAGGGTGTGTATCGCGATCCAAACGTTGTGACAATCCCCAAACCGTTCACCAAGACTTCGAAAGCGATCCGTAGTAAGCATATAATTATACAAGAAGTAACCATCGAGGTAACCAAACTCCGGCCTTGTAATATATATCATCTCTATAGTCTGTCCCGTGCTTATATTTTCAAATTTGCATTCGGCTCCATGAAAATAGTAGGGCCATCCGTTTTTAAAATATCCTTTATTGTTGAATTTACAGTTGTAAATATGTTTGGGAAACTCTTCCTGAAGAGAAAAGCCATAATAATCTGCAAGCTCTCCCATAATTTTATTTGCATCTTGCCTGAAAGATTTTGCACAACTATAGATTTCAGACTTGTTGTTTTCAATTTCCCCAATTGTCATCTACTGACAAAAGTAAAAATTACCCGGTACAGTTCAGCGAATCTCACTCAGAAAGGTCCTGAATAAGTTCGAATAGTTAATTATGTTAGTGCTCTGATTGACCTATTTTTGCAGGCGGGTGGAGACACCCCGCCTGTATAGCAGCTACAAATCCTCCACATGCTGGCGCAAGTCTTCCTGCGGAAGACTTGTTGCCTTTTAATTCTACCGGACTGTGTCCGGGTGGGAAAATGGTTGTGCCCTGATACAGTCAGGGCGAAATTTTGCGGCACAAGTGATCTGCAAGCAGAACACCTTGCGCCAGGTTCCGGTATTTTGTTACTAATAAATATATGTATTGGGTTGACGTCTATGGCGCCTCCACAGACCGGAAAACCATCCCTTACAGATCCTCCCAGACCTTCTGCGCAAAGCTTTCCAGCGAAGGATCCCGGGCGCCCATCAGCAACAGTACGCAGTCTTCTGTAAGGTGACTTCTTATCCTGCTCAGAAAATCATTCCGGTCTTCCACAAAAAAAGCATTGGCGCCGGATGATTTCAACTCCTGTATAAGGTCGTTGGAAGAAATATTCTTCTCTGCCGTACCGCCCGCATAGAAAATTTCACTCATCCATATCTCATCCGATGCTCTCAACACATGACCGATCTCTTTCACAAAATCGTGCCGGAGAAAACGGGTAGGTCCATACCCGTGTGGCTGAAACCAGGCGATCACTTTAGGAGCTATATGCTGACATGCCGCAATGGATGCCGCACATTTGGCCGGGTTGTGCGCATAGTCATCTATCAGCCACACCCCATATTTCCGGCCCAGCACCTGGTGCCGGCGGTAAATTCCCTCGTATTGCCTGAGCGCCGCCGATGCAGTTTCCAGTGACACCCCGATTTGTGCAGCCACAGCGGCAGCCGCCAGTGCGTTTTCCATATTGTGCTCACCCACTACCTGCATGTCAAACGGAACGCCGTTAACAGTAAAATGAATGCTCAACCCGTTTTGCTGGAAGTTGTCCGCAATATAGCCGGCTGGTATTTGGGGATCGGCGGAAAAATCGGCAGACACATCTTTAGATAATTTGACTGCCAGCGGATGTGAACGGTTGACAATAAAAGCGCCTTTTGTATTCTTCTTAAACACATCAAAAATGTCCATCAGCACATCGATCTCCTTATGGTCTTTATCAATATTCAATACCACACCGGTCTCCGGTTTGTATTGCACAATGGAACCATCACTTTCATCGGCTTCTATCACCAGCCAATCGCCTGTTCCGGTGGCCGCATTCCCGATCTTTCCTTTTTTAATCAGGCTTACCAGCCCCGCGCCACTGATGATACCGGGGTTAAGCCCTGCATATTGCAGGATATCAAACAACATAGCGCTGGCGGTGCTTTTACCGGAGGTGCCGCCTATGGCAATGGTCTTCCGCGTTTCGGCGATCAGGGCCAGCAGTTCCGAACGTTTGATAAGAGGTATCTGCAGTTGCCTGGCTTTCTGCACCTCCGGTACGGTATCTTCCACTGCGGTAGATACCACTACCAGTTGCGTGTCTGTATTAATGCCTGCTCCATCCTGCGGGTAACAGGCGACCCCCTCCGCTTCCAGCTTATTCCGGGTATCGTTTTCTGTGCCGGGTACAAAGTACCGGTCTGAACCGGACACCTTTTTCCCCAGCCCCTTTAAATATTGCGCCAGTGCGCTCATGCCGGTGCCGGCAATTCCTATAAAAAAAATATTATCGGTCTTATGTATATCTATTGACATCCTCGCAGTCTATTTGTGTACAAATAAAAGTAATATTCCTTTGCCGGCAGTATAACCAGGTGTATTTACCTTCGGTGAGCATAGTTCAGGTTTTCATTCTACACTAATTTTCCGGTCGGTGAGACACCAACCGGTAGCTTACAAAACGTATTTTCCCCGGTTCAATTGCCATCTTCTCAATTATTGGCAGTAACTTGTGTAAAATATTCCATATGTCTAAATCCTACAAAACCTGGACCGGCATCATCGGGATTATCCCGTTCCTGCTGTTCATCGTTTACATGGGCTGGTTCTTCAGCTCTTTTGCGGATATTATGGTAACTGCCATGAATCAGGAACGTGCCCCCGCGGAAGCTGAGTTCGTGAAAAGCATGATGAGCATGATCCTTCTTGCCATCGGCATGGGAATGTCTGCACTGGCGGCCCTGATCATTTACATCATCAATGCTGCCAATAACAAATCGATCGAAAGCGGCGAAAAGATCGTGTGGATCCTGTTGTTCATCTTTGCAGGGATGATCGCATTCCCGGTGTATTGGTTCCTGAGAATAAAAGATGCGCCGGTGAAAGAAGCTGCGGTATAGCCGTTCCCTATCGTCATTTCGATTGAGCAGACGCAGTCTGCGAGAGAGAAATCTCAAGAAGGTGTAGCGTATCCCTCTTAAGAAAAGATTTCTCCACTCACTGCACTACGTTCCGTTCGGTCGAAATGACGGTAAGGGAAGTACGTCATTGCGAACCCGCCCCAGGTAAACTTGAACTAAAAGACTGTTGTGGCGCCTGCCCGACTAGGTCATTCAGGCGGGGGTGAAACAATCCCTGCGTATGCTCACCTCGAGCAAGGTAGCTGCGTGGCAGTTACAAAGCGTGGGCATTCTCAGGGACTGCTTTGCCGCAAGAATCATCCGTCCCTGATCCATTGATTCCCGCGGCACGCAGTGACGGAACTGATGGGACTGCTCCGCCCCCTCTGCTGTTTTGCAGTTGGGATGGAGGTGACGATCAAGCCCCTACTTCCCCTGCTTCTTCGGATGCACCAGCTTCAATTCCTTAATGAGATGGTTGGCTCCGGCGAACTTATCGATAATGAAAAGTATATAGCGTACATCTACCATGATGTTCCGGCAAATGGAAGGATCGTAGTTGATATCGCTCATGGTGCCTTCCCAGACGCGGTCGAAGTTGAGTCCCACCAGGTTGCCCCAGGCGTCCAGTGCGGGACTGCCGGAGTTGCCGCCCGTAGTATGATTGGAGGCAATAAAGCATACCGGCATTTTACCGTTTACACCATACGGTCCGTAATCCTTTTTATTATACAATGCAATCAGCTTTTCCGGCACGTCAAACTCATAGTCACCGGGTACGTATTTTTCCATTACTCCGTCCAGGTAGGTATAATGATCGTAGGCTACCGCGTCCCTGGGATTATACCCATCCACCTTGCCATAGGTCACCCGCATGGTGCTGTTGGCATCGGGGTAAAATCGTTTCTCCTTAAATACCGCCATTTGTGCCGTCATATATTTTTGCTGCAGTCCGTTCAGCTTTTCCTGCAGTTCGTTTACGATAGTCACGTTGTTTTCCGAATACAGCTTACCGAGAGAAGATACCAGTTGCACAACGGGGTCGGCAGAGAGTGTGGCTACAGCATCATCCATTGGCTTCTGCAGGGTGGCGGTAAGATCATCCGGGTTCACCAGCAGACTGTTGCTGAATAAACCGGCTGTCAACGCACTGTTGTCTGCCTGCAAAACTGCCGGTATAAAGGATTTGGGCATGGTGCTGACATACAGGTCCAGTAAGGCCACGGCCACTTCCCGGTCTATTTCCTTACTATAGTCCTTAAAATAGTCCCCGCTGTATTCCAGCAGGTCGGCTTTGATGTCTTCGTAGGCATCGGCACTCCGGGAGGAAGCGTTTATCAGCGGTATGATACGGGTGCCGAATGAAAGCACTTCCACGTTCCGTATCGTCTCGTTAAAAATATCCCTGTACAGCGCAGGGTTTTCTATAGCCGTATAAGTATCTGCCAGTTCCTGCAGCAAGGTACCGTATAGTTTTTTCCATTCGGGGTTGGCGTCCACCCGCTTTTGAAAATCCGCTTCGTATGCTTTTCTTTTTGCCACCGCATCCGTTTTTTTCAGTCCCAGGCTTTCCCCCTGCCATTTTTTCCAGGCATTGGCGGTGGAGGCAAATTTGGAAGCATACCGGATCTTGATGGATGCATCACTGCGCATATACCTGTCTGTAATATTCAGCGCCTTGTCCCTGATCAGTATTTTCGCGGGGTTTTGCTTGTCCAGTATCTGCGCAATGGCGGAAGAATGCAGGTACTCCTGTGTACGGCCGGGGAAGCCAAACACCATGGTAAAATCATTTTGGCTTAACCCATCCAGGGATATGCTGAGCGACCGTTTCGGCTGGTAGGGTACATTATCTTTTGAATAAGCTGCCGGCCGGTTGTTTTTGTCTGCATAGATCCGCAGCAGCGTAAAATCGCCTGTATGGCGCGGCCACACCCAGTTGTCTGTATCGCTGCCAAACTTACCGATAGAAGAAGGCGGTGCGCCCACCAGGCGTACATCCGAAAATGTTTCCGTAACGAACAGATAATACTTATTGCCTTCAAAAAAGGGACGGATCAGCACATTCTGCCAGCTTTCTTTCTGTACGCTGTTCCTAACCGTATTCAGGTTTTTATCTACCTGCGACTGCCTTTCCCGTTCCGAAAGGGCATCTGTAACACCTTCCAGCGCTTTCTGTGTGATATCGTCGATCCGGATAATAAAGGTTGCGGTCAGCCCCGGGTTGGCCAGCTCTTCATTTTGCGAAAAGGCCCAGAACCCATTGTCAATATAATTGTTCTGCAGGCTGCTGTGTTGTTGTATCGCACTATATGCGCAGTGATGATTGGTCAGCAGCAATCCTTTATCCGATATTACTTCTGCGGTGCAGAAACCACCCAGGCTCACGATGGCGTCCTTGAGGCTGCCCCTGTTCACATCGTAAATATCCTTTGCGGAGATCTTCATCCCCATTTCCTTCATTTCTTTTTCATTCAGCGCAGCCAGCAGTTGCGGCAGCCACATGCCTTCGGTTGCCCAAACCGGGCTTTTGCCCAAAACCAGTACCAGTAAAACAATTCCGGTAAAAATGTTCTTCATGATCATCATTTTTCAGGGTGTTGCCGTCGGCATACCCGCGGCCGTTACGAAGATAGTAAATGAACAGGATGTGGCTGCATTGCGTTATTTTTGCATCCGCTTCAGGCTATATTATATTATGAAAGATTATAAGAGAATACTGGTTACAGCAGCTTTGCCATACGCAAACGGACCTGTGCACATAGGACACCTGGCGGGCTGTTATTTACCTGCTGATATATATGTACGATATCAAAGGGCGCAGAAAAGGGATATCAAATTTGTGGGCGGCAGCGATGAGCACGGAGTGCCTATCACTATCCGGGCGTTGAAGGAAGGAGTAAGTCCACAGGAGATAGTAGACAAATACCATGCTATTATAAAGGATAGCTTTGAGAAAATGGGGATTTCCTTTGACATCTATTCCCGTACCAGCAACCCGGTACATCATGAAACTTCCGCTGATTTTTTTAAAAAGCTATACGACAACGGCTTGTTTGAAGAAAAGGAAACCGAGCAGTACTACGATGAAAAGGCCAATGTGTTTTTGGCGGACAGGTATATTACAGGCATCTGTCCTATTTGTGGCAACCCCGGCGCTTATGGCGATCAGTGCGAAAAATGCGGTTCTTCCCTCAGCCCGGAGCAATTGATCAACCCCCGGAGCACATTAAGCGAAGCGGTGCCGGTGAAGAAGAAAACCAAACACTGGTATTTCCCTTTACAGAACTACGAAGAATGGCTGAAGCAGTGGGTACTGGAAGAGCATAAGGAATGGAAAAACAACGTGTACGGACAGTGTAAGAGCTGGCTGGACAGCGGTCTGCAAAGCCGTGCCATGACCCGCGACAGCACCTGGGGTGTAAAAGTACCCCTGCCGGACGCAGCGGGAAAAGTATTGTATGTATGGTTTGACGCGCCTATCGGTTATATCAGCGCCACCAAAGAGCTCACGGATCAATGGGCGGATTACTGGTGCAAAGAAGATACCAAGCTGGTGCATTTTATCGGCAAAGACAATATCGTATTCCACTGTATCATTTTCCCCAGTATGCTGCGGGCACATGGTGATTTTGTATTGCCGGATAATGTACCCGCCAACGAGTTCCTCAATATCGAGGGGGATAAGGTATCCACCTCCCGCAACTGGGCGGTATGGGTGCATGAGTATGTAAAAGATTTTCCGGGTTGTGAAGATGTGCTGCGGTATGTATTATGCGCCAATGCACCGGAAACCAAGGACAATGATTTTACCTGGAAAGATTTCCAGGACCGGAACAATAGCGAGTTGGTAGCTGTTTTCGGGAACTTCGTCAACAGGGCATTGGTATTGATGCATAAGCTTTGTGGTGGAAAGGTGCCCCCGTTCCATAACGACATTATTGATGAAAAGGATAAGCAACTGATCACCGACCTGCAGCAGGGAGTGGAAAAAATAACCCGGAGCATAGAAGAATATCGCTTCCGGGAAGCCCTGTTTGAAGTAATAGAGCTGTCCCGCAAGGGAAACAAGTATATGCAGGATAAGGAGCCCTGGATCAAAGCCAAAAAGATCGGGGAGGGCGGCGAAGCAGCCATACTGGCGCAGAAGGAAATAGACAACTGCCTGCACCTTAGCCTGCAGCTGACCGCCAACCTGGCCATACTTATCAATCCCTTTCTGCCCGGTACCGCGCAAAAAATGCTGCATATGCTGAAGGTGGTGGAGAGAATGCTGGACTGGGAAAATGCCGGCAGCCTTAAACTGCTGAGTGTGGGCTATAGCCTCCGGGCGCCGGAACTGCTGTTCCGCAAAATAGAGGACAGCGAGATCACGGCGCAGGTAGAAAAGCTGAAGGCCAATTCAGTACAGCCGGCGTTGACGAATGGCAGTACAGAGACGGCGCCTCCGCCTGTAACGCTGAAGCCGGAGATCGTGTATGATGATTTTGGTAAGCTGGATCTCAAAGTCGGCACCATCCTGGCAGCCGAAAAAGTACAGAAGGCAGATAAATTGCTGAAGCTGGAAATAGACCTGGGCTTTGAAAATCGTACGATCGTTTCCGGTATCGCCCTGCATTTTTCACCGGAAGAAATAGTGGGAAAGCAGGTAGTGGTAGTAGCCAACCTTGCCCCGCGCAAAATGAGAGGCATTGAAAGCAACGGCATGATACTGATGGCGGAAGACAAGGCAGGTAAGCTGCATTTTGTTCACCCGGAAAGCGTGATTGAACCCGGCTCAGGGGTGAGCTAGGCGTATATGCTACCCGGTTGTATTTCCTCAAGTAATACGAAACGGTTTTTTTTAGACCAATGCAATTGGTCTATTATCGAAGATCCCGGTTTATCTGAACAGATATGCGATCGGTAATCTTCGCAATTTCTAAAAAGCAGGGAACCCGGAGATAAAAGGGATATTGAACAAACTGTTGGTAAGATGCTTTTTTGAAAAAGATATTCATTACAGGTATACCACTCCTATATCCTGGAAAAGCGGAATTTAAATAGCGCATCAAATTTTGCAGTCAGCCAAAAACACATTAATTTCATCGTACAAGCTTTGCTGCCCTCATCATAAAAGCCGCCTGCAGGCACCGTTCCTGGTATACCAATACCTGGTTTGCCAAGCCATGTTCCGGACGGGTTTTATGATCATAGTTATGAATTAAATCAATCAACTGCTATGGCAATAAGGGTAGCTATCAATCATAAAACCACCTACCGGTATGATCGTCCCGTATCTTTAGGTCCGCATATTTTCCGCTTGCGTCCCGCTGTACATTCCCGAACCCCGGTGGAGTCCTATTCCTTTAAACTACAGCCTGAACAACATTTTATTAACTGGCAGCAGGACCCTTTCGGTAACTACCAGGCAAGGGTGGTGTTTCCTGAAAAGACCACCGAGCTCTCCATTGAGGTAGAAGTGATCGCAAGAATGACGGTTGTTAATCCTTTCGACTTTTTTGTAGAGGAATACGCAGAAAAATACCCGTTCCGGTATGAAGGCGCCCTGCAGAAAGAACTGGTACCTTACCTGGAAATAAAGGAAGATGGCCCATTACTGAACGAGTGGCTTTCCCGGATCAATCTTACAAAGGAAACCCCTATTGTTGACTTCCTGGTTTCGATCAACCAGCAACTCAATAAAGACATCAATTATTCGATCCGTATGGAGCCGGGGGTGCAGACCTGCGAGGAGACCCTTGCAAAAGCATTGGGTTCCTGCCGCGACTCCGCCTGGTTGCTGGTGCAGGTACTGCGGCAGGCCGGCCTCGCGGCCCGTTTTGTATCTGGCTACCTGGTGCAGTTGACCGCTGATATCAAGTCGCTGGACGGTCCTTCCGGTCCGGAAGCGGATTTCACAGACCTCCACGCCTGGGCGGAAGTATATATCCCCGGGGCCGGGTGGATCGGGCTGGATCCTACTTCGGGGTTGTTTGCCGGGGAGGGACATATTCCGTTGGCTTGTACACCCGATTATGGCAGCGCCGCACCGGTAGTAGGCGTTACCGATGTATGCGAGACCCAATTCAGCTTCGAAAACCGGGTCACCCGTATCCATGAAGATCCCAGGGTGACCAAACCGTATACAGAGGAACAATGGAAGATCATCTACGAGACCGGCTTGCAGGTAGATGCCGACCTGGAAGCAGGCGATGTACGTTTGACCATGGGCGGTGAGCCCACTTTTGTTTCTATAGATGACATGGAATCCGCGCAATGGAATACGGCGGCAGACGGTAAGGAAAAACGTATGTTATCACATGAACTGATCTTCCGTCTGCGGGAGGCTTTCGGACCCGGGGGTATGCTCCATTACGGACTGGGAAAATGGTACCCCGGCGAACCGCTGCCCCGCTGGCAATACGGGTTGTACTGGCGGAAGGATGGCATTCCCGTATGGCAGAATAAAAATCTGATGGCACAGGAAACGGACAGTCTGCATTATACCGCCAAAGACGCGGAGCGGTTTACAGCCGAACTGGCACGCCACCTGTCGGTAAGCACGGCCAATATTATGCCCGCTTACGAGGATATTTTTTATTTTTTGTGGACCGAAGGAAAAGTGCCCGTGAATCTTGATCCTTTGAAATATAACCTGAAAGATACCATCGAAAGGCGTACCCTCGGGCAACTGCTAGACAGGGGGCTGGACACACCGGCGGGGTACGTATTACCGTTAGAATGGAATCACTGGTCGGATACCTGGCGAAGCTGCCGCTGGCAGCTCAGCCGCGAATACCTGTTCCTGATGCCCGGCAACTCCCCTATCGGGTTACGTTTACCATTGAGCAGCCTTCCGGCCACCAACCGGCTGGAAACGGTGGAAAGGAGCCTTTTTGAAGAAACCGGTCCGTTACCCTCTTACAGTGAGACCATCAGCAACCGCTATGGTTCGGTGGCGGAGCATATTATTCCCAAATCACATACAGCCGAAGCCCCGGCGGAAGAGAAGGAAAATAAGCAAAAGCGCAAAAAGGAGGAGGAATCTGCTGTTGAGCCCCTGTTCGAGATTGATACCATTAAAACAGCGGTATGCGTAGAAGCCCGGGAGGGGATCATCTACGTGTTCCTGCCACCGGTAAGTTACCTGGAACATTACCTGGACCTGATAACGTCGCTGGAAGCGACCGCAGAAAAGCTGCAGATGCCGGTAAGGATAGAAGGATATGAGCCACCCAGGGACAACCGGCTGGAGCGACTGGTGGTATCGCCGGATCCCGGTGTGATAGAAGTAAATATCCATCCCGCCAAAAACTGGGCAGCGCTGGTAACCAACACCGATACCCTGTATGAGCAGGCATACCTGTCGCGGCTGGGTACGGAAAAGTTCATGCTGGACGGTCGTCATACCGGCACAGGCGGAGGCAACCACGTAACCATTGGTGGCGCCACACCAGCAGACAGTCCCTTGCTGCGCCGGCCGGATGTGCTGCGCAGCCTCATTACCTACTGGCAACACCATCCCGCGCTGTCGTATTTATTCTCCGGCGCCTTCATCGGTCCTACCAGCCAGGCGCCCCGTATAGACGAAGGAAGGGAAGAAAAGCTGTACGAAATGGAAATTGCCTTTGAGCAGATACCTGAAAAAGCTGCAGTTCCTTTCTGGCTGACAGACCGTCTTTTCCGGCATTTGCTGACGGATATAACCGGCAACACCCACAGGGCCGAATTCTGCATAGACAAGCTGTATTCTCCCGATTCATCTTCCGGCAGGCTGGGCATTCTGGAGTTCCGCGCTTTTGATATGCCACCGCACAAACAGATGAGCCTGGTGCAGATGTTGCTGATAAGGGCTTTGCTGGCCCGGTTCTGGAAAAAGCCTTATAAGCATACACTGGTAAGATGGGGTACGGAACTGCATGACAAATTCATGCTGGAGCACTATGTAAGAAGAGACATGGAAGATGTGGTGACCGACCTGCGTGATGAAGGCTACCCCTTTGACATGAGCTGGTTCGCGCCCTTTTTCGAATTCCGTTTTCCACACTATGGCACCGTGATGATAAAGGACATAGAAATGGAGATACGCATGGGCATAGAGCCCTGGCATGTATTGGGTGAGGAGATGTCCGGCAACGGAACGGCCCGTTTCGTGGATTCATCCATGGAGCGGGTGCAGGTGAAGCTGAAAAACCTGCACAGCGACCGGTACATACTGCTTTGCAACAGTTGCCGTGTGCCGCTATCCTCTACCGGCGTAAAAGGAGAATATGTATGCGGCATCCGTTACCGCGCCTGGCAACCGCCATCGGCCCTGCATCCCACCATTGGTATTGATGCGCCGCTGGTGTTTGATATAGTGGACGCCTGGAACAACCGCTCCGCCGGCGGCTGCATTTATTATGTATCGCATCCGGGTGGCAGGAGTTATGATACCACACCTGTCAACAGCTATGAAGCGGAATCCAGGCGCGTTAGCCGTTTCTGGGATCACGGACATACCCAGGGCGTTATCGAACCGCAGCTCCCCGGTGCTGCTGCTGCTGCTTCACATTATATCAGGCAGAAAGAACAAACTTTTTCCATACAAAGCATACCGGAAGTGGAGATCAATAAAGAATTTCCCCACACACTGGATCTGCGGCAGTTCTGGAATAAAAGAATGTATCAATAACGGGCATGTATCCGGCGGCAGGATAAGCCTGCACCCCGGGGTATATACCGCTGAGAGTGAAAATGCTTTTGCAACTGAAATTAAAATTGGCAACATAAACCATAATGCTTATATTTTCATTACTAACCTGCTGTTCCGGTTTTCTAACGGTACGGCATTTTTATCAGATAAACCATATGTATGAGTAATCTACAGGCGCTTTTAAACGAATACACCTGCCCCTCCGGCATCTGGGACGAAATGAGCGATGAAGGCACAACCCGCAGTCATTACGGTAAACTGATCTCTACCTTTTCACAACTGGACCTTTCTACTTTACAGCAGAAAGACCTGCTGGCAGGCGAACTGTTCATGAACCAGGGTATCACTTTCACCGTGTATAGCGATAACAAGGGTATTGAGCGGATATTTCCCTTTGATATCATTCCCCGTATCATCACCGGTAAGGAATGGGACGTAGTGGAAAAGGGGATCAAACAGCGGCTGAAGGCCCTCAACCTGTTCCTGAAGGATATTTACAACGATCAGCAGATCGTGAAAGATAATATCATCCCGGCCAACCTGGTGGCTTCCTGTCCGCATTATCTGCGGGAGGCACACGGTATAAAAGTGCCTCATGATATTTACGTACATATTTCAGGTATCGACCTAATCCGTGGCGATGACGGAAAGTTTTACATCCTGGAAGACAATCTTCGGACGCCTTCGGGGGTAAGCTATATGCTGGAGAACAGGGAAGTGACCAAGCGTATATTTCCGGAAATGTTCGCGGCCAACAATGTCCGTTCCATCAGCAATTACCCGCTGAAGCTGTACAATATTTTACTGCAACTGGCTTCCACCCATATTTCCAATCCTACGGTGGTATTGCTTACACCGGGCATTTATAATTCTGCCTACTATGAGCATAGCTTTTTGGCCAGGCAGATGGGTATTTCGCTGGTAGAAGGCCGCGACCTTGTAGTGGATGATCATAAAGTGTATATGAAAACCACCAACGGGCTGGAACAGGTGCACGTGATCTACCGGAGGATAGACGACGATTTTCTGGATCCCCTGGTCTTTAACCCCAAAAGCGTACTGGGCGTGCCCGGTATCATGAGCGCTTACCGCAGGGGAAATGTCGCCATCGTGAACGCGATAGGAAATGGTGTGGCGGATGATAAAGCTGTATATGCGTATGTACCTGCGATGATCAGATATTACCTGAATGAAGAACCTATTCTGCAGAATGTAAATACCTACGAATTGAGTGAACCGGACGCCCGGAACTACGTGTTTGAGAATATCCGTAAGATGGTGGTGAAACGCACCAATCAATCTGGCGGATATGGTATGGTAATGGGAAACAGCATCAGCGAAGAGGACTGGCTGAAAGCAAAAGCGGAAATTGAAAAAGACCCCCGCAGCTTTATTGCCCAGCCGATCATTAAGCTTTCTACCGTTCCCTGTTTTATCAATGACAGGTTTACACCCAGGCATGTGGACTTTAGGCCCTATGCCCTGTGTGGCCCCGAAGGGGTGGACATTGTACCGGGGGGACTGACGCGGGTAGCGCTGAAGGAAGGATCGCTGGTAGTAAACTCTTCGCAGGGTGGCGGCAGCAAGGATACCTGGGTGGTAGACCTGTAATTACGTTTTCACCACACATCAAGCTTGTTAACACTCAAATCGGACAAATACATGTTAAGTAGAATTGCTGACTCTCTGTTTTGGTTAAGTCGTTATATGGAAAGAACAGATGGCTTGCTAAGGGCAACCTCTTCTCACTATATACTCTCTCTGGATAATGTTATGGGACAAATGACCTGGCGTTCGGTGCTGGAAGTATTTACCACACTGCCTGATGAGGAGATAGCAACCCTGGAGCATAATACCACCGCTACCCTGCATACTTTGCTGACGGATACCGACAACCAAAACTCCCTGAAAGTGATCGTAACGCGGGCCAGGGAAAACGCCCGCGGCGCGCAGGATCATATCACCAAGGAAGCCTGGGAAGAGATCAACGCCCTGTATCACCTGCTTAACCAGTTTAACATCAGCGAAAGGCAGGGTGAGCAGGACCTGATACAAATGATGCTCCGGCTGACGCAGCACAGCCTGTTATATACGGGCATCGCCGACGTTACGATGCCGCGCGGACTGGGCTGGAGCTTTATGAACCTGGGGAAATTTATCGAGCGTTGTTTTGAAGTGCTGGTATTGGTAGACAAGCATTACGAAGCCATCCGTTATAACCTGAACGAAGAAAATGTGATCATCCAGTGGAAAGAGCTGCTGTATTCTTTATCGGGCTACGAACTGCATTTGAAAACGTACCGGGGCAGCCGCTATAACCGCAATGTACTGCACCAGGTATTGTTCAACGAAGACTTCCCCCATTCCGTTCTATATTCGCTGTCCCGCATAAAACGGTACCTGGAGGATGTAGTGACGGAGCATCCCTCTTCGGGCAGCTCGGAGCTGACGCGGCAGTATGGAGCGCTTCACAGCAGGGTGAAGTATATGAATCCTGATGATATAAAAAGCGATAATCTCCGGCCTTTCCTTGAAACCACCAAACAAGAGCTGTTGCAGTTTAGCAATAAACTGGGACAAACCTTTTTTTCTTATCAATAGAAATACAAATGCCTGTATATAAGATCCACCACGTTACACAATATGAATATGACCGGCCCGTAAGGGAAAGTGTCAACGAAATCAAGATCTACCCGTATAGCAGCCCTGAGCAGGAAACCCTGCTGCACGAAATAGAGATCACCGGGAATCCGAAAGTGGAAATGTTCACGGATTACTGGGCCAATAAAGGCGGCTCTTTCAGCGTACTCCAGCCCCATATCCAATTGACAATAGAAAGCAAGCTGGTGATCAGGACCACCCGGAGCAGTCAGCTCACCATCAATTTTCACAGCGGTTTTGACGAACTGCAGCAGGAAGTAAACAACAACATGCTGTTACTCGGACTCTCCGAACCTGATCATATACAATCCGGAGACCAGATCAGCGCGATCGTGGAAAAAGCAGTTCTTTCCGGGCGGTCTGTTGCCTCTGCCACGGAGTTTTTTTCGGAGTATATCTTTAAACACTTCAAATACATCAAAGGGATCACCAGCATAGAAACGACGGTGGACGAAATACTGGATCAAAAAGGAGGCGTATGCCAGGACTTTGCGCACCTGATGCTGCAATTGCTGAGAACGGCAGGTATCCCTGCCCGGTATGTAAGCGGTTATATATGTCCGAATAAAAACGGCATGCGCGGGGAAGGCGCCACCCATGCCTGGGTAGAAGCCTGGATACCGGGATACGGCTGGGCAGGTATTGACCCTACCAATAATATCTGGGTCACCAACAGTCATATCAAGTTGTCCGTAGGACGTCATTTCAAGGACTGCACCCCGGTAAAAGGCACCTTTAAAGGACCTGCCAGGCAAAAACTGTCGGTATTTGTGTCCGTTGGTTACGAAGATGGACATACATTTGAGGAGATCAACAATGTAAAGCTCGAGCTGCAGAACACGTCTCTCCCGGAGGATGAGCTGATCGAAGGGTTCGCGCAACAGCAGCAATAGATCAAACGGTAATGGATATACTAAAATCAATAGCGATCTTTATACTGGCCGGCTTATGTGAAATAGGAGGCGGTTATCTTATATGGCTGTGCCTGAAGGATGGTAAGCCCTGGTGGTATGGAGTACTGGGCGCTTTTATCCTTGCATTTTACGGTGTGGTAGCCACCTGGCAAACATCCAACTTTGCCAGGGTATATGCCACATACGGCGGGATCTTCATAGTGATGTCCATTCTCTGGTCTGTGAAGTTCGACAATTTTGTTCCGGACCGCTATGACATTATCGGTGGACTGATCGCTTTGCTGGGCGTATGCATTATTTACTATGCTCCGCGGTAGCTGGAACGTATCTCCGTCATGCTTATCATGATCTTCAAAGACTGCTTCTTCCCCGCCTGAATAACGCAGTCGGGCAGGCGCCGTAACATTCTTTTAATACAAAATCATATAATGGCGGGATCGCAGTGACGGAGGACGGTCTGTGACCGCTTCGCCGCTCCGAACGTTCAGAGGATAACCCGTTGCCAACCGATGATCATCGGTGCGTGCAGTGATAGGTGATATAACACTTTTAAATTATTTCCACTATAACCACCTCAACGACGGTGACCTTTTCAATATATCATCGCATATCAAGCCGCAATTCCGCTTTTTTGCTAAGTGTTTCTACTAAAATTGCTTGTGTGCGTGCACAAAACAGAGCTTCCAGGCAATTAAAAACAGTTTTCACACGTTTAGGTTTCGATTTTAAACCCCGTTGTTGACGTCATTCGGCAACAATTATTTATTAACCAATATTATTTTCATGAAAATCAAATTCAATTCCTTGCATGCGATCGCTTTCGTGGGACTGTTAAGCTTCGCATCCTGTAAGAAAGATGATGCACCCAAACCTCCGACTCCGCCCCCACCAGATCCTGTATCTCTTGTTGAACAAATACAGGGGAAATGGACTGTTACACCGCCGGCCGGTCGTATTAAAGTTTCTGCCAAAACACAGGAATCTGAGCCTGCTACGTACGTTCTCGAATTCCTGAGCGATGAGACGTTTATTATCGATCTGGGATCAGGCGCTGCTTTTCACAGGAGCTTTAGCATAAATGAAGACAACACTGCTATCGAGTTGGATGATCTGGCAACCCTTACCAATGTAACACGTACAAATGATAAGCTGTCGTTCAAGATCACGTTTTCAGAAGCACTTGATGAAGAGCTGGACGGGATTTCGTTTAACCTGACCGGGCAAAAAGTAACGCCGCTGGAAGTTCCGGTTGGTATAAAAGATATTACAAAAAAATGGTACCTGGACCTGAACTCCGAGTATGAAGAAAATGAACTGTTAGCATTAGCTGCCAGCATTCACGCCAACAGGGTGGAGAGAATATTCACCGTGAACGGAACCATATATACAGAATTCTTCGCGGGTGAAGAAAGTCTTCTGGCAGGAACAAGCCTGTGGAAGATGCACGAAACCGAAGAAGGTATTGTTGAGTACACTGAAGATGCTGATGGAGAGGGATATTTTGCCGTTACCCTTGCCGGCACCACATTGGAGCTGGAGCATTTTGTTGCAGCTGAAGGTGATGATGAGCCGAGCGGACGGAAAACTGATGACGATGATGATGATGATAACGACGACGACGATGATGCCCCGGCATTTGTAAGCAAAGGAAAACTGAGCTTCTCTTCAGAAGAGCCCGTTCCTGACACACGGAGAAGATAATATCCAAATACGAAAGATTATACACAGGCCACCGGGAATCCGGTGGCTTTTTTTGTATATTGTCGGTAAACTTATAAAAGCTTCTAATGAATAAAATTGAGTTTTGGTTACGTGGCCCCGTTGAAGGCATTCCACCTTTGCTGCAACCGGTAGCCCATGCTTTGCTGCAGGCGAAGCAGGAAGTGGCGGAAATGACGGCGGACTTCCCCGATGACCTGCTCTGGGAACGGCCCGCGGGCATGGCTTCCGCCGGCTTTCACCTGCTGCACCTGGCCGGCGTGCTGGACAGGCTGTTTACCTACGCAAAAGGAGATCTGCTACAACCATCCCAACTGGAATACCTTAAAGAGGAGACGGAACCCAAACCAGCAGGCACACACCTGCTGGCAGAACGCTTTTACGAGCAGGTGGACAAGGCACTGCAGCAGTTAGCCAACACGGATGAAAAAACGCTGACAGATTTTCGCGGTGTAGGCAGGAAACAGGTTCCTTCCACAGTGATCGGCTTGTTGTTTCATGCCGCAGAACATACGCAAAGACATGTAGGTCAGTTACTCGTGACCGTAAACGTGGTGAAGGAAGCATCCCGGCGGTAAAATTCTCTCCATAAATCAGCCATCGGTTTATTATCTTCACGCCATATTTAAACATATATGTTGAAAGCCGGTATTTTGGGCGGAGGCCAATTGGGAAGAATGCTGCTGCAGGCGGCTGCAAATTATCCTGTGGAAACTTATGTGCTGGAAAACGATCCGGATTGTCCGGCCGCACATCTCTGTCATCACTTCGTGAAGGGGGATATCCGCAATTTTGATGACGTGTATCATTTCGGGAAGAACCTGGATGCCATCACCATCGAGATAGAATCGGTGAACGAGGATGCACTGGAAAAGCTGGAAGCAGAAGGAGTGAAAGTATACCCGCGTTCGGGGGCGCTGCGGATCATCAAGGACAAGATAGTGCAAAAGGAGTTTTACGCAAAGCACGAGGTCCGCACAGCGGACTTTGTGGTAACACAATCGTTGCAGGAAGTAGCAGCGCATGCCGATCTTTTACCCGCCGTGCACAAGCTGGCAAAAGGTGGCTACGACGGCAGAGGCGTACAGGTGATCAATTCGGCAGATGATCTGGAACTTGCTTTTGATGCGCCGGGCGTGCTGGAAAAAAAGATCAGCCTGAATACTGAAATTGCGCAGATCGTAGCCGTTAATGACAGCGGACAAACAACCCTGTACCCACCGGTGGATATGGTATTTGACGCTGATCTGAACCTGCTCGACTACCAGATCAGTCCGGCCGATCTGACCGAAACCATCTTATGGAAGATAGAAGCCATCGCGCTGAAGGTAGTGAAGGAATTGAACAGCCCGGGGATATTTGCCGTAGAGCTGTTTGTGGACAAAGAAGGCGAGGTATATGTAAATGAAACAGCGCCCCGTGTGCACAACAGTGGCCACCATACAATTGAAGCCAACTACAGTTCGCAGTTTGATATGCTGTGGCGGATCATACTCAATTATCCCCTGGGTAATACAGATCCTATTTTACCCGCTGCCATCGTCAACCTCCTGGGAGAGGAAGGGCACAGCGGCGACGCCGTGTACGAAGGAATAGAGGAAGTGTTGAAAATGGATGATGTGTTTGTGCATATATATGGCAAAAAACAAACCAAGCCGGGTAGGAAAATGGGGCATGTTACCATTATCAACCAGGACAAACGGGAGCTTACATACAAGAAGAACAGGATCAGGCACCTGCTGAAGGTGGTATCGGCTGGGCAATCATGAATGCTGTGTACAGCAACACCTATCAAAAAAGTAAATTTGACATGAGCAAAATATTGGCAGGTATTATCATGGGGAGCGACAGCGATCTGCCGGTGATGCAGGACGCCGCAGATATACTGAAGGAGTTTGGCATTCCTTTCGAGCTGACGGTCGTTTCCGCGCACCGCACACCATTGCGGATGGTGGAGTATGCTTCCCGCGCGGCAGAGCGGGGATTAAAGGTGATCATTGCCGGCGCCGGCGGTGCAGCCCACTTACCGGGGATGGTGGCATCCATTACACCGGTGCCCGTAATAGGCGTACCGGTAAAATCATCCAACTCCATCGACGGATGGGACTCTGTTTTGTCCATTCTGCAAATGCCCAACGGCATACCTGTTGCTACGGTAGCCCTGAATGCCTCTAAAAATGCCGGTATCCTGGCAGCATCCATCATTGGTAGTGCAGACCCGGACATCCGGGATAAGGTAGCGGCTTACAAAGCCGGACTCGAAAAAGCGGTGCTGCAAAAGGTAGAAAAGCTGAAAGAAAGCGGCTGGCAAAACGGGTTTGATTGACGCCTGGCGGGTTGCAGGTTACAGGTTGCAAGTCGCAGGAGGGATAGCACTTCTTAGGTTCCAGTCCTTAAAAAGGAATAATTGGCGTCCGCCGTGCCCCTTATAAGCTGTGCTTATAACTTCCTACTGTCCACTTCCTACTTCATTCTCAAAAATAGCCGGCACTCCACACCAAATCCGTATTTTTGCCGTCCGTATGGCAAAAGCAAGTTCAGAGACACCATTGATGCAGCAACACAAGGCTATCAAGCAACGATATCCTGATGCCATTCTGCTGTTCAGGGTGGGTGACTTTTACGAAACTTTCGGACAGGATGCCATTACCGCTTCACAGGTGCTGGGCATTACCCTTACCAAAAGAAACAACGGCGCCGCGTTCTCTTCCGAATTAGCTGGCTTCCCGCATCATGCACTGGACACTTACCTGCACAAGCTGGTAAAAGCAGGCTACCGGGTAGCCATATGCGATCAACTGGAAGATCCCAAACAGGCGAAAGGCATCGTAAAAAGAGGCGTGACGGAACTCGTAACGCCGGGCGTTGCTACCAATGACAAGCTACTGGAGCACAACAGCAACAATTTTTTGGCCGGCATTTATTTCTCCGATAATAAAACAGGCATCGCATTCCTGGACATCTCTACCGGGGAGTTTTTTATAGCGGAAGGAAATATAGAATATGCGGACAAATTATTGCAGAGCCTGAAACCTGCGGAAGTCGTTTTCCAGCGCAATTTCCAGAAGCAGTTCAAAGAAACCTTCGGATCACGGTTCTATACCTACACCCTCGAAAGCTGGCTGTTTGAGGAAGGCTATGCTACCGAAAGTCTGCTGAAACATTTTGGCACCCATTCCCTCAAAGGATATGGTATAGAAGGAATGCAGGCGGGTATTATTGCCGCCGGCGCCGTTTTGCATTACCTGAAGGATACAGAACATCCCAACCTGCAGCATGTTACGTCTATTCAGCGGATAGACCGGGAAGATCATCTGTGGATGGACCGGTTTACCATACGCAACCTGGAGATACTGGGCAGCGGGGCGGATGGAGGACATACCCTGCAAAAAGTAATGGATAATACGGTTTCGCCTATGGGCGCCCGTTTGATGAAGAGATGGCTGGTGCTGCCATTGAAAGATAAAAAAGGCATCAACGAACGCCTTGACCTGGTAGAATATTTTATCAGGGAAACGGACCTTCGTACCAAAACAGCCCAGCATATCAAACAATGCGGCGACATAGAAAGACTGGTGAGCAAAATTCCGCTGAAGAAGATAACACCCCGTGAAGTAAAGCAGATAGAAAAGGGATTGCGGCACGTGGAAGAAATAAAAAAGCAATGCGGCAACGCCGGCAACGATTATATCAAAAGGCTGGCAGACGCACTGAATCCCTGCACTTATATAGCAGAGAAGATCCAGAAGGAAATTGTGGACGATGCCCCCGCACAGGCCGCCAAAGGCGGGATGATCAGCAAAGGGGTACATACCGAACTGGATGAATTGCGCAGCATTGCATCCGGCGGTAAAGAGCACCTGGTAAGGTTGCAGCAAAAGGAGACAGAAGCCACCGGCATATCTTCTCTTAAAGTGGGCTTTAATAACGTGTTCGGGTACTACCTGGAAGTGACCAATGTGCATAAAAACAAAGTGCCGGACTCCTGGATACGAAAACAGACGTTGGCCAATGCCGAGCGATACATCACACCGGAACTGAAAGAATACGAAGAAAAAATAACCGGTGCGGAGGATAAGATACTCCGTATAGAGCAGGAACTGTATGAAAAGCTGTTGCTGGAGCTGCAGGATTATATTGCACCCATCCAGACCAATGGTAATATCCTGGCCATACTGGATTGCCTGATCTGTTTTGCCAATAACGCTTTACAATACAACTACCGCAAACCACAACTGCACGACGGCGGTGTGCTGGAATTAAAGGAAAGCAGGCACCCGGTGATCGAAAGATTTCTTCCGCCCGGCGATCAGTATATTTCCAATGATATTGTGCTGGATCCGGAAGGACAGCAGATCATCATTCTCACCGGACCCAATATGAGCGGTAAAAGTGCACTGCTGCGGCAAACGGCATTGATCACACTGATGGCCCATGCCGGCAGCTTTGTACCGGCAGCTTCGGCCAGCATACCCCTTACGGACAAGATATTTACCCGCGTAGGCGCTTCCGACAACCTGAGTGGCGGTGAATCTACCTTTATGGTGGAAATGAATGAAACGGCCAGCATCATCAACAATATTTCCGGCAACAGCCTCATCCTGCTGGATGAGATCGGCCGCGGTACGTCTACTTACGACGGCATTTCCATCGCCTGGAGCATTGCGGAATTCCTGCACAACTCTCCCTTCCGGCCCAAAACACTGTTTGCCACGCACTATCATGAGCTGAACGAATTGGAGAACAAATTGCCGCGGGTGAAAAACTATCACGTTACCAATAAGGAAGCAGGTAATAAGATCATTTTCCTTCGAAAGCTGGCTCCCGGGGGCAGTACTCACAGCTTTGGTATACACGTGGCTAAAATGGCAGGTATGCCGCCGGAGCTGATCAGCCGCGCCAACGCAATACTGAAACAGTTGGAAGATCAAAGAGGGGACGCGGAAGATCATATCGGGAATGCCGTCAAACAACTTGCCGCACCGCAAATGCAGCTTTCTATTTTTGACGCCCACAGCGAAACATTCGAAGAGATCAGGACCCTGCTGGCCGGCATCGACATCAATAAGCTTACCCCGGTGGAAGCGCTGATCAAGCTGAACGAGATCAAGGGTTTGCTGAAATAGGATGATCCTAAAAACCCATAAGGTTTAGAACATACGGATTGAAGGAGGAAAGACTTTCCTGAAACCTTATAGGTTTAGAAACAATGAAAAAAAAGATGCTGAATATTGTTGCTGTTTTGCTGGCGCTATACGGGGTCGTTTGCGTCCTGCTGTATTTTTTCCAGGAAAAGCTGTTGTTCCTTCCCGAAAAATTACCACCGGCACATGTGTTTACATTTGACAACAAAGTTGAAGAGCTTTCCATTCGTACCCATGACAATGAAATACTGAACGGGCTGCGGTTTAAAGCCAACGACGAAAAAGGACTGATCTTTTACCTGCATGGAAATGCCGGTTCGCTTGATTCCTGGGGAGAGGTGGCTACCACCTATATGGCCCTGAATTATGATGTTTTCCTGCTCGACTACCGGGGATACGGTAAAAGCTCCGGAACGATCCGGAGTGAACAGCAGTTGTATGATGACGTTCAGGCAGCCTACGATGTTATGAAGAAACAATATCCTGAAGATAAGATCATCGTTCTGGGTTATTCCATTGGTTCCGGACCCGCAGCATGGCTTGCTTCCAAAAACAAGCCCGGTATGCTTATCCTGCAGGCGCCCTACTATAGTATGACAGACCTGGTAAAACGAAAATTCCCGGTGATCCCTTCCTTCCTGCTGCGGTATAAGTTCCCAACCTGCCAGTACATTGCATCATGCAACATGCCGGTGATCATTTTTCACGGCGACCGGGATGAGGTCATATACCACGGATCGTCAGAAAAGCTGGCGAAGGAGTGTAAGACCGTCGACCAGTTTATTACACTGAAGGGACAGGGCCATAATGGCATGACGGACAACCCGGAATATAAATCGGCCTTAGCCCGTTTGCTGCCCTAAAACCTATAAGGTTTTAGAGCATACTGGTTGAGGAAGGAAAGACTTTTCTGAAACCTTATAGGTTTACACACAAAAAGCAGACGTCCTGCGACGCCCGCTCTCAACATGAGAAAACAAAAAAGGATCAGAGGTCAGTCGTCTTTAATTTTTTGGGGATCTTTATTTCTATCTCCTTCGTGCTGTTACCGCGCTGCAAACGAACCTGGAAGGTGGATTTGTTCCTGACTGCTGCCAGTTGGCGGCGGGCCTCGTCGGTATTGGTGATCTCCTTACCGTCAATCGCGGTGACCAGGTCATCTTTTTCTATACCTGCCTTTGCCGCAATGGACTCACTATCCAGCTCCAGCACTTTCACGCCGTTGCCTTCCTCGGTGTCCTGGATACGGATACCCAACTGGGGTCTGTCCCAGGCTTCGGTAAAGCCCTGGAACCCATTCGCAAAATTATCACCCAGTTGCCTGAAATAGAAAGAGTGCGACTGGAAACTGTGGCTATCCAGCCTGGCGGAGGCTTTTTGCTGTTTTTTATTGCGTACATATTTAATCTCCACTTCATCACCGGCTTGCATAGCGCCTATCGCTTCAGACAAAGAAGCCGGATCCGTAATATCTTTTTTGCCGACAGCAGTTATGATATCTCCTTTCTGAAGTCCGGCCTGCTGGGCCGGGCTGTCTTCTACCACTTCTGTAATTTTGGCGCCCTTTTCATCTTTTTCGGTGTACACACCCAGTCTGGCCCTGTTACTTACCTGTCCGGGAAAAGCCGGGGGAACCGGCGGGACAGGTGGAACCGGCGGAACAGGCGCATAATAAAAATTCCTTTGCATCGAACGCATATTCCTGTTCAGTGAGCGCATGCTTCTTTCAACATTTTGCTGGATACGCTCCACATCAACCTGCACATCCGCCATATCCATTATTTCCTTTCCATTCATAATAACGCGGTCTCCATCAATTACGATCGTCACCTTATCGCCGCTTCGGGGCTTCTTCCTGATAATGATCTCTTTGTCATTTTCCTGTATGATCGTATCCTGCGACATTACATCCGATGAAACAAGTTGTGAGACAGTAACGAGCAAAAAGCTTAAGGTGAGCTTATACAATAGTGTAGGCATATGCAAGTGGTTTTGAATTACGAAATCTTTAGTAGATCAAAAATAGTGTTTTTCCTGATATACGAAACATTTCGGAAATGTTAAAATATTGACCGGGAGGTGGGGCTGACCACGAGGTCCGTCATTGGCATGAACCCGGCGCCCCGAATGTTCGGGGAGGACGAAGAGAAATCTGCTGATGATGCAAAGTATCTGGTTCAGGAAAGGCGTTTTAGGTTGATGAGACTCTCCCTGCGGTTGCGGTAGTAAGGCAGCAGCGGGTACCTATACTCTTTTTACCAGCGAAAGCAGTTTCTTTTCATTTTCATTGGAAAGCTCCAGAGTATATTCTCCGTATGGCAGATCATTGAAGCCGCTCCAATGGAAAGTGGTCAGGCCCGGGGTAAGTTCTGTGTCGAGAGAACTGCAGATCCGTCCTTCTTCATCGCGGAGAACAGCAGACAGCACCGAAGTACCCTTCAGGTCAAATACAAGGGTATCGATAAAAGATTTCGTTTTCAGGTTTGGGGTCATAGGTCAATACTTAATAATATGTGCAAAATTACACCTGATCAACATCGGATGCAATATCACCCATCCACAAAATCATCGATTTTGTCGAAAAAATACTATGAGAAATAAGTAAATTTACGCAATATTAATGATTCTCAGACAGGATAAAGTCTGCCAGCAGCTTCATACGAAAGAACAGGTTGCTGATCATCAGGGAGATATTATTTTTCACGCCGGTGAATGTGCCGCCGTTCATCTTTTTGATATTCCTCAATTCCACTATTTTCTCGTCAATTTTATCTGCGAGCCTTTCCGCATCCCAGCCTTCATATTTTTTGTTCCTTTCATCCTTGATGTGTGCTGCCGCGATCTTGCCACTCCGCAGCTTTCTGAACGGGAAATTGTGTTTGACGGCATCCTGGAAAGCATCATTGCCGAGTAAGTCTGCAACCACATCAAACGAGGCATTATTAAGGAATGCATTCCTGAATACATTAAGATTGTTCCGGAGCTCCTTTATCAACTGCTTTTTATGAATATTATTGGTCTGTGATTTTTTCTGCAGGAACCCGATCAATTCCTGCAGCGGCGCGATACCTTTTGTAAGCCATTCCATTTGCATGGCTAAATTTAGCAGTTTTTAAGGATACCGGAAGATTGTAAGATGGTAAAATGGCAAGAGTGTAAGATGCCACCTGTCCCTGAGACCTGCGTCTTGCGACCTGAATTAACCATTTATCATTAACCATTATAAAATGCTTCCTGACACAGGGTTGACACCCCCGGCGTTAAATTTGTATCCAAAAGCGTAAAAAATGAAAACACACAGCACCAATTATTTCAACACATTTATCCGGGTGGCGGACGATTGTCCTGCGGTAACCGGTGAGATACCGCCTGTAAAAGGAGATAAGAAAACGGTTGCCAATATGCAGTTTGAGCTGATCAGCAGGAATCCCTATAAGCTGAGTTCCGACGACATCCTCTTCCAGGTATTCGCAGATAAGAACGACCTGTTAAAAAAGGAATACAAGCCGGCGCGGGAAAAATTTTACGCCAAAGGCCAGCCCTGCCTGCGAGCATCCCCCCTGGCAAAAAGGTATGGCTGGGGTTTTCATTTTGACAAAGAGGGGAAGGTAGCGGTCTATGGGGTAGAGACAAATGAATATGCAAAGCTCTCATCAGATCCGAACCTGAAAGTACTGTCCGCAATGAAATCAAGCCGTTAGCTTATATTCCTGCGCCGCCCAGTATCTCCAGTTCCTGCCCTTTCTGCGGTGGCGCCCCGATGAGCGGCATGGCTTTCCGGATCAGTTCCCGCACACCGGTTGCCGTCAGCGAGTTATCGTGGTCTTCTTTGGTTTCCCATATCTCAGTAATATATACCGCATCGGGTTCGCCGGCATCTTCTCCCACTACATACAGCTTACAGCCCTTTGCCGTGGCTACCAGCTTTGATGCGTCCAGTAAAATACCCGCCAGTTCGCGGGCCTGTCCCGGCTTCGCCGTCAATTTTCCATGAAGTAAATACATTGGTAAATATTTTTGTAGTCACACTATGACCATCCTCATAAGGTTTTGACCGGTAGATCTTCCATGCATATGAGAAAAGTCAGTGTAAATATCGGTAAGGTTATTTTAATTTAAAAACTCAACTGTAAGACAGTCCCGGGGCGGGTTCACCAATTATATTTATTAGCTTTACTTAATAAAATCAACAGTACATGCAGACCATCGTTGTTCCAACAGATTTTTCAGCCGTTGCGTTAAATGCGCTGAATTATGCGGCTGATATGGCGACCGAGCTGAAAGCCTCGATCACGCTTTTCCATGTTTACCAGATACCTGTTTCTTATACCGACTCACAGGCACCCCTACCTGTAATTAATGTTTCGGATATTGAAGAGGTGAGCCGCCAGAAGCTGGATGAGATAAAAGCAGACCTGGAGAAAATAACCGGTGGCAGCGTGCCCATCCATACCGAATCCAGATTGGGTGTGGTGGATACCGAACTGGAAGCCATCTGCGAAGAACTGCGGCCTTTTGCCATTGTTATGGGTACCCGTGGCGCCAGCAAGGTGGAAAGACTGTTCCTCGGCAGCACTACGCTCTCTGTGCTCCGCAGGCTCACCACCCCTGTTGTGGTAGTGCCGCCGGGCGCTGCTTATAAGGGCATCAAAAAAATAGGACTGGCATGTGATTTCAAAGCGGTGGCCGAAACGATCCCCTCGGAAACCATCAAAATCTGGGTGCGTACTTTTGATGCCGAGCTGCTGGTACTGAACGTGGATCATGACAACAGGAACTTTAAGCCCGATACCCCGGAACAGTCCGTATTATTACATAAGCTGCTGGCTGATGCCAAACCCAAATATCACTTTATAGAAAGTGAAAAAGTGGAGGATGGCATCAGTGAATTTGCCGAAAAGAACAATGTGGACCTGATCGTGACCATACCCAAAAAACAGCGCCTGCTGGACCGGCTTTTCCAAAGGAGCCACACGTCCAACCTGGCAGTTCACTCACACATCCCGATCCTCTCCATATATGAGGGAGACTAAATGTGCTGTTTTTTTATAATATACCTGAAAACTGCCTGCACACCGGATGTTCAGGCAGTTTCATTTTTTGGTTATCTGCCCCAGTTCCAATATTTTTGCTCTCCTCAAATCAAATAGGAATGGCAAACCGAGTAATACAGTTCAGGGAAGCTTTGCGCGAAGCAATGAGTGAAGAGATGAGAAGGGACGACCGCGTTTTTTTAATGGGAGAAGAGGTTGCGGAATATAACGGCGCCTATAAAGTAAGCCAGGGAATGCTGGACGAATTTGGCCCTAAAAGAGTGATCGACACACCCATAGCAGAACTGGGCTTCACCGGCGTAGCGGTAGGTGCAGCGCAAAACGGACTTCGCCCCATAGTGGAATATATGACCTGGAACTTTGCGGTATTACCGCTGGACCAGATACTGAATACCGCATCCAAAATGCTGGCCATGAGTGGCGGACAGGTAGGATGCCCTATCGTATTTCGCGGGCCCAACGGTTCTGCCGGGCAGCTGGGCGCCCAACACTCCACCGCTTTTGAAAGCATGTATGCCAATATACCCGGCTTGAAAGTCATTTCCGTATCCAACCCTTACGACGCCAAGGGGCTGCTGAAAAGCGCTATCCGCGACGACGACCCGGTGGTGTTCATGGAAAGTGAAGTAATGTACGGTGAAAAAGGAGAGGTACCGGAGGAAGAGTACCTGATCCCCATCGGGAAAGCGGACATAAAAAAAGCCGGGACCGATGTAACCATTGTTTCTTTTAATAAAATGATGAAAGTAGCGCTGGGTGCAGCCCAGGAGCTGGAAAAAGAAGGCGTCAGCGCCGAAGTGATCGACCTCCGCACCATCCGCCCGCTGGACTGGCATACGGTGCTGGAATCCGTTAAAAAAACCAACCGGCTGGTGATCGTGGAAGAACAATGGCCCTTTGCTTCCGTATCTTCAGAACTGGCTTATACGATCCAGAAAGAAGGATTCGACTACCTGGACGCGCCGGTGCGCCGTATCACAAGCGCAGACGCCCCCATGCACTATGCCCCCAACCTGGTGGCCGCATACCTGCCGGATGTACCCAGGACCGTGAAGCTCGTGAAAGAAGTAATGTACCTGAAAAAATAACGGGAAATAAGATATTATTGCAAAAGCCGTGCACATGCACGGCTTTGTTTTTTGCCGGCAGCGGGGTAATTAGTCCTGCAAACCAGTGTTGTCAATTCAATAGTGTCTGTTCTTTTTCCCACAGACTTGTCCGCCGCAGGAGGATTACGCAGATAGGTGCTGATCTTATTACGTATGATTCTGCGAAAATCCGCGAAATCTGCGGGAGATTTATTTATCACATTTTCATTGACATAATACTTGCAGGACTTTAGGCTTTTGATTGCTCAATCTTGAATATCTTGCAGCCGAAAAAACAGCGCCATGAAATATTTGTTTTTTGCGGTTTTGCTTGCTCTGGTTAGCGGTTGCAGCGAAAAAAACAGTCGTTTGCTGGTAACCGCCACTGTAACCGGCAATCCTGAGAAGCAACTGGTAAGCCTGGTGGCCGTTGACTTTGGCATGGGACCTGTATTGCTGGATACAGCCACTCTTGAACCCGGCAACAGCACCGTGGAACTGTCAACCGGACTGGCAGAGCCTGCTGTGTACAAGCTGGAGTTTGAAAAGGGAAAACGGTTCATCCTGTTTGCCAATGATACCCCATTCATCCATTTTGATATGAACTGGGAACGCCCGGCAGATTACACTACTTCCTCTCCGGGATCTGCCTCCTTACAACAGTTGCTCCGGCTTACGGACAACGGGCTGAAATCCGTTGACTCCGTGCAGTCGCTGGTAAACCTGCAATCAGACGATAGCCTGAGAAACGCGCAGCAGCAGATCGCAGATGACCTGCGCATGGACGTTAAACATGCTGTTTCGGGTTATATCGATACTACCCGAAGCAGCATCGTTGCCATATATGCCCTGGGCTTTATCAACCGCTTTGGCAGCGATACGGCGCTGGTAACCCGGAAAGTAACCCGTATTGCACAGAATTTTGCCACCGATCCTACGGTAAAAGCCTTCACCAAAGCTTATTTCGACCAAAAGGCTAAGGAAGCAAAAGCGATCACCTCCGGCAAAGCGGCGCCGGATTTTACGCTGCCGGATACACAGGGGCAAAATGTTTCGCTGTCTGATTACCAGGGTAAATACACGCTGGTAGACTTCTGGGCAAGCTGGTGTGGTCCCTGCCGGGAAGAAAATCCTGAAATTGTAAAAGCTTACGATACCTATAAAGAGCGGAATTTCGCGGTATTGGGTGTTTCCCTGGATAATAACAGGGAAGCCTGGCTGAAAGCCATTGAAAAAGACGGGTTGACCTGGCAACAGGTAAGTGATCTGAAAAAATGGGAAAGCCCGGTAGTGGAGCTGTATGACATCAATGCCATTCCCTTCAGTGTATTGCTGGATCCGCAGGGAAGGGTAATAGCCACCAATCTGAGGGGCAATGCCCTGCACATCAAGCTGGCAGAGATCTTCAGGGCGCCTACCCTATAAACCCGCTATTGGTGAAATACAGCAGGACATGATCTTTCAAAAAGTTTTCCTGCTCTATCAGGTTCATTACCGGCAGCGACTTTAGCTGCCTGAAATGCGGCCAGCCATCCTCATCCACTCTTTCCATTTCAAAATAACCGCTTTGCGCAAAAAGGGTACAGGTGGCAATATGCATGAGGTCCTGCTTCTGCTCTTTGGTGTACTTGTCACGCAAATCACCGAACTCCTGTATACCGATCAAAAAAAGAATGGCTTCCATATCGGGCTTTTTCCCAAACCGTTCCACCAACCTGGCTTCGAGGGTCCACCACCTTGTCTGTAAATCACTGCTGGCATCTGTCATTTGGCAAAAATAAGCCTTTAGGAAAATGTGGAAATGAAGAAATGTGAAGCAAATTTGAAAATGGAGTAAACTCCTGCGCCGGAGGGAAATCGTTAATGATAAATAATAATAGCAAATGGTTGGTTGCAGGAGTCAAGTAGTTAGTTGCAAGATGCAGGTCTTAGATCGCTAGTGGATTGCATACATCACAAATCATACATCAGAAATCAAAAATAGCGGCTCACAAGAACAATCATCCCGCTGTCAGAAACAGCTTCCGGGCAAAATTGGTTAATTTAGCTGGCATGAAATATGCGTTGATCAGTTTTCTTCTTCTTACCGGTTTGCAGGGTGCGACACAAACAAGCTTCGGACCGGCGGTTTCACTGAACCTCGCCACCCAGCACTGGACCGGTGAACAGGGTAACCGTCGTATCACCCCTATGCCGGGCTTCCAGGCAGGCGTATTTGGCAACCTGCGGGTAAACGAACAAATAGGAATACATGCGGAGATCATGTATTCCCTGGAGGGACGAAAAGAAAGACTAACCACCTTCAACGTACCCGGTCGTGTAAGCCTACACTACCTGAGGATCCCGATCCTGCTGCAATATTTTGTTACGGAAAACCTGTACATAGAAGCAGGTCCCAACCCCGGCTTCTTTTTGTCCGGCAAAGAAAAATGGGGCGATCAAACAACCAGTCTGACAAAAGATATATACAGGCCGGTTGACTTCGGACTGGCAATAGGCGCCGGCTATGACCTGTCTGACTATATGCCCGGCGTAACGGCAGGCTTGCGGTTCACCTTCGGACTTAGCAATATGGTAAGGGAAAATATCTCCACGGTCACCGGGGCAGATTTCAGGAACAGGGTGCTGTCTCTTACCATACGGTATGCACTGCCTTTTGAATGATTAATGGTTAATGATAAATGGTTAGTTGCAAGACGCAGGTTGTAGGTAGGACTTAAAATCAGAAATTGTATTTCTTCATAATCCTTTGGGTTCAAAAAAAAGAACCACTAAGTCGCCAGGATTAAGTGGCACAATGTAAATCCTCGTGATACCTGGTGCCTTAGAGTCCTGGTGGTTCAAAAGTTCGTTAGCAGCAGGATAAGGGATAATGATAAATGGTTAGTTGTAAGTGACTGCAAAATCATATATCATACATCAAAAATCATAAATTTCGGATACCTGTTTTTTGAGCAAGACTTTCGCGGATGCCATTTTCCCACTCCGGCTTTAAAATGCTCAATACAATACTGTCGCGCCGCTCACCGTCGGCTTTCACCCCGTTGCTTCGTAATACACCTTCCACCGTGCATCCGATGGCTTTCATCGCGGCTATGCTGCGCGCATTGTTATTATCCGCCCTGAACTCAACCCTTTCCATCCCGATTACGCCAAAAGCAAAATCCAGCAGTAAGAATTTGCAGTGCCTGTTCAGTCCTGTTCTTTGAAAAGCGCTGCCATACCAGGTATATCCCAGTTGGGTTGCCTTATTGAAAGGCTGAATATCATAAAAACGGGTGGAGCCGGCATAGGCCTGCGCCTGCTTGTCATACACAATAAACGGGTATTCCCTATGAGCCGCCCTTCCGTCGAGCGCCGTCGCTATATAATCCCTCAGTCCTGTTTCACCGGATGCAGGCACCTGGGAATAGGTCCATATCTCCGGCTCATGCAATGCAAAAGGGAGCAAATGATCATAATCGGCTGCTGCCAACGGACGCAGCAAAACCCGTTCATTTTCGAGTGTATAATTCTGGGAGCAGTCAAAGTTGATCCCTTTGTCCATCAGCTTTTCCATTTTTGAAGTTGTTGCAGCAGGGCTTTCATGTCTTTCCATAGCGGCGCCTCTATGCTATGCTGCGTACCAGTGTTATCGGTAAACCGCAGGATAGCGGCATGCAGGGCCAGGCGGTTGAGCAAGGGTCGTTCCGTTTCGGTATCGCGCGACAGGTTGAACTTTCGCTTGAAGGATGACAGCAAAACAGGCTGCCCGTCGCCATACATAGCATCACAAAGAATAGGATGCCCCAGGTGCTTCATATGTACCCTTATCTGGTGGGTGCGCCCGGTATGTATGCGAAACCGCAGCAGCGAGCAGCTTCCGAATGACGCCTCCACGGCATAGTCCGTAATGGCAGATTTCCCTTTTTTGTTGGTCACCATCACTCCCTTTTTCACGGGGTGCTCCATAATAGCTGCATCCACCACGCCGGACAATTGGGCCGGCACGCCATGTACCATACCCAGGTAGTATTTTTCTACTTCCCTGCCCGCAAACAACCCTGAGAGATGCTTATGTGCCTGCTCGTCTCTGGCAAATACGATCACGCCGCTGGTGTCCTTGTCTAACCGGTGCACCGTCCATACAGTACCATAATGTTCATTCAATAAACCCTTGAGCGATGGCTCCCGGCCCTCACGGTCAGGTACGGAAAGCAAACCGGATGGCTTGTTGACCACCACAAAATGCTGACCCTCGAAAAGGATATCAATTTTGAGATTCGTCACGATCAGCGGGCAGATTTTTTAGGGGCAAATGAAGTATTCAGGTGTTTCAGCAAGCGGATCTCTTTTTCAGAAAGAAACCGCCACTTGCCGCGATCCACATTTTTTTTGGTGAAGATGCCATACATTACCCGGTCCAGGTTTTTCACCTTAAAACCAAGCTTCTCAAAAATACGGCGAACGATGCGGTTCTTCCCTGAGTGTATCTCTATCCCGATCACGCTCCTGTCTTTTGCATCGGCCCAGGCAACAGCGTCCGGCTGAATAAACCCGTCATCAAGCTGTATGCCGCTGGCGATCGTATCCAATTGCTGTTTGGTTACCGGCTTATCCAGCTTTACTTCATAGATCTTTTTCACTTCATACTTCGGGTGTGTCATCCGTTGCGCCACTTCTCCGTCATTGGTCAGTAACAATACACCGGTGGTATTCCTGTCCAGTCGTCCTACGGGAAATACTCTTTCATCCGTGGCGCTCCGCACCAGGTCCATTACGGTCTTCCTGCCTTCCGGATCATCGGTTGTAGTGATGTAATCTTTGGGTTTATTCAGCAGAATATACACCAGGTTCTTCTGCACCGACACTTTTTTGCCATTTACCTTTATGGTATCGGTCCTGCTCACCCGGTGTGGGGGGTTAGTGATCACCTCACCGTTCACCGTTACCTTACCGGCTTTGATCAGGTCAACGGCTTCCCGTCGGCCACATATACCACACCAGGCAATGAACTTATTCAAAGGCATTTCACCCTCTTCTTTGGCAGAAGCGGCTCCTTTAGCGGCCGGTGCAGGCACAGCCCGGGGCTTTTTATCTTTTATGACCTGTTTTCGGCTGTCACTTTTTTTGAAGACAGAGGCTTCATTTCGGGTGGTAGTCGTTCGTCTTATTCTGCCGTCAGTACTTTCTTTACGCTTTTCAAATCCTGTTTTGTGTGCGGGCACCGTTCCCCGACTGTCATTTTTTTTGAAGGAAGGGGCTTCGTTTCGGGGGGTAGTTGTTCGCCTTGTTCTGCTGTCAGTGCTTTCTTTACGCTTTTCAAATCCTGTTTTGCGGGCAGGTGCAGTTCCGCGGCTGTTACCGGGTTGTTCCCTTTTTTTTACCGCCATTCTTTTACCGGTCCGTGCAGGTTCTTCCGGTGTCTGCCGCCGGCCGGCTGTACGATCGTTTCTTTTTTGACCGCCTGCCGCCCTTCTCTCCCTGGCCAGGCGCTTTTGTTCATCAAACCAGGCTTTTTTTTCTTCCCGTGCTTTTTTCTTCTCCTGTCGTATCTTTTCCTTCTTCTTTGCTCCGCTATCGGGTTTGTTGATAAACTTATCAAAAGCGCTTTTGCCCATATAATTAAATTGAAGATTTTACTGGTTTTACCCGATCGCTTCCTTGTTCGCCAATTGCCCGCAAGCGGCATCAATATCCTTGCCCCGGCTACGCCGCAGCCGCGCATTCACCCTGTTTTTTTCCAGGTGTTGCATAAAGCGGTCGGTCACTGCATCATCGGGCTTTTTAAAAGAAGCCATATCAATAGGATTGTACTCTATGATATTCACCAGGTCTGCCGGTATCTGGCGGAAAACTTTTACCAGCTCGGCGGCATCTTCCGGGGAATCGTTGAAATCCCTGAACAGGATATATTCCAGTGTGATCTCGTTACCGGTCTTTTTGTAAAAATAATTCAAAGCGTCCACCAGCGACCTGATGTCGTTGGTATCGTTGATCGGCATGATCTCGTTCCGCTTTTTATCGTTGGCCGCATGCAGCGACAGCGCCAGCTTAAACCGTACGTCATCATCGCCCAGTTGCCGGATCATTTTAGCTACACCGGCGGTAGACACGGTAATACGCCGCGGACTCATTCCCAGTCCGTCGGGTGCAGCGATCCTTTCTATCGCTTTTAATACGTTTTTGTAGTTGAGCAGCGGCTCGCCCATTCCCATAAAAACAATATTGCTCAGCTTTTTCTGGTAGATCCGTTCTGCCTGCTGGCTGATCAATACCACTTCGTCATATATCTCGTCATAATGCAGGTTGCGCTTCCTGCCCATATAACCCGTTGCACAAAACTTGCAGGTGAGGCTGCAACCGATCTGCGAAGACACGCAGGCGGTCTGGCGGGTATCGGTAGGAATGAGCACGCCTTCCACCAGGTGGTTGTCAACGGTTTTAAAGCGACTTTTCACGGTTCCGTCGGATGAATACTGCGAAGCATCCACCCGCAGCGCCGGCAGGTCAAAGCTTTCGCCGAGCCTGGCACGCAGGTCCTTGCTCAGGTTGGTCATGGCATCGAAACTGTGGGCATGCTTTTGCCACAGCCATTCGTATACCTGGCTGGCCCTGAACTTCTTATCTCCCGACTGCACAAAATAATCCTGTAATTCAGCGAGGCTGAGATGACGGATATTTTGCTTGTTGATTCCCTGCATAACGTGCAAAGATACATAAAGCAGCGCACCGGCTTTGAAAAAGTTACCGGCGTGCAGCGCTGAAATATTGGTAAATACCATGTTTTATTCACTGCGGTCACTTCATTTTTGCAACACTAAAAAAACGATCATGAAAGCAAAAAGCAAATCGGAATTGTTACAAACACTCGAGGCAAGGGTGGAGCGGCATATAGAAACCGCAGCCGGCATTTTCCAGAATCTTACCGAAGAAAAATTATTACAGCCTGCCGCTAACGGTGGTTGGAGCATAGCGCAATGCCTGGATCACCTGAACCGTTACGGGGATTACTACCTCCCGGAGATAGCAAAAAAGCTGTCAGCGGCAAAGGGCAAAAATCCCGGTACTTTCAAAGGAAGCTGGCTGGGCAGCTATTTCACCAACATGATGGAACCGGCAACGGGTAAGAAAAAAATAAAGGCTTTCAAAGCATACATCCCCCCACCGCAACTGGATGCATATGCAGTGGTGGCCACCTTTATTAACCAGCAGGAACAAATGCTCAGCTTTTTGGAGCAGTCCCGGCATGCCGATCTTGACGGGCTGAAAATACCGGTATCCATCGCCAGATGGATCAGGCTGAAGCTCGGCGATGTTTTTCAATTTGTGATCGCCCACAACGAAAGGCATGTGCAGCAGGCGATCAGGAATACTAATTGAAAAAGGGTTTCCAACCTTCGGAAGGTTGGAAACCCTTTGCAAGCCCGTTGGAAACGGGGAAGAACATAGGAGCAACGAAGTCAGAGACTTCGTAGAGCGGAGCGTCAATTCGCGGTAAGGCTTTCCTTTATCGCGAGCAGCTCTTTCCGGTATTTTTAGCGTGCCGGTAGCCAGCCTGGAACAGCTCGTCGATATTTTTTGTATCAAAAGTGCCGTATGAACTCAGTTCATCCATCCGCATATACAGGTCGCAATTTTTCTCCGGCGATCGCACCGTCCTGGCTGTAGCGATCCGTATCAGCCGGGCGATGATCTCCTTATAACCGGGCGCTCCTTCCATTTTGACAATGGTATCCACATTGATGCCGATCACTTTATTGCAGCTTGCTCTTACCTGTTCCACCGGGAAGTTGTTCATCAGTCCCCCATCGCACAGGTATGCGTCCCTGTATAACACAGGCTGAAATACCAACGGAAAACAACAGGATGCCTTCACCGCAAAAGACAACGATCCCTCGTTGAAGATCAGCGGCCGTGCATGGGTCAGATCTGTTACGGCTACAAACAGCGGCTTTTTCAATTGCTCAAAGCTATCATGCCGGATATATTTTTTAACGATCTTCTCCAGGATGGCGGTACTGAATAAGCCGCCGCCGGTTACCGAAATATCGGAATAGCTGAACAGCTTCTCTTTTTTACAAAATCCCAGCACTTCCTCCGCCGTATACCCTTCGGCGATGAAAGCACCCAGCAAAGCGCCGACACTGGCACCCGATATTTCGTCCGGGGTGATCTTCAGCTCCTGCAGGTATTGCAGTATGCCCAGGTGGGCAATTCCCCGGAAGCCGCCGCCCGATAAAGTTATTCCCAGCTTATTATTGACGATCATCTTCAGATCCGTTTTAGGTAACAGTCTACTGTACCTGCATTATCAAAAATTTAAGATAGTTTGTATTCTCCATTCCCGGTACGATGGGATGGTCGGAGGATTGCGCCCGGAAAGTGACCTGCCGCAGTTTTCTGCGGGCATCCTTTGCAGCCATGCCGATGATCTCCATAAAGAGATCGGGCTGCACCAGGTTGGTGCAACTGGAGGTGACCAGGAAACCGCCGGGCTTTACGAGCTTCATACCGCGGAGATTGATCTCCTTATACCCGGTAATGGCCTTCTGGATATTCTCACGGGTTTTAGTAAACGAAGGAGGGTCCAGCATCACCACATCATACTGCTTACCTTCTTTTGCCCAGGCTTTCAGCACATCAAAAGCGTTCACACACGAAAACCTGCAGATGGTATCGTATCCGTTCAATGCGGCATTGGCAGCAGCCTGTGCGCAGGCATTTTCGGAAATATCCAGTCCCAATACAGACCTGGCACCGTAGTGAGCAGCGTGAATTTCAAACGTACCGGTGTAGCAGAAGGCGCCCAGCACATCGGCTCCTTTTACAATATGCCGTATAGCCCTCCTGTTATCCTGCTGATCGAGAAAATAACCTGTTTTCTGCCCGTTGGCTATATCAACGTTAAATTGCAACCCGTTTTCATTGATCACGATGTTGGTGTCAAAGGGTGCAGATAAAAATCCTTTTTGCTGCGGAAGGCCTTCCAGTTCCCGTACGGGCACATCATTTCTTTCGTATATCCCTTTGGGTGAAAATATTTTTTCCAGCGCCTTCACGATCGCAGGCTTCCAGTGGTCGATGCCCAGGGCCAGGGTTTGTATAACAAAATAATCATTGAACTTATCAATGATGAGCTGGGGCAACTGATCCGCCTCGCCGAAGATCAGCCGGCAGTTTTCCGTATAGCCCAGCCGTTGACGGTAGTTCCAGGCATCTGCCAGACGGTGATAAAAAAACTGCTCATTTACTTCCTCATTTTTATCCCTGGTAAGCAAGCGCACCAGTATCTGCGACCTGGGGTTGATATATCCCTTCCCGATAAACTTTTTGTCATGCGTGTACACCGATGCCGTTTCACCACCCTGCGGCGCTCCTTCTATCTCCTTCACTTCATTGGCGAATATCCATGGATGTCCGTTTAAAACCCTGTTGCTGATCTTAGACCTGAGGTAGACTTTTATCATGGCGCAAAGGTAGGGGAAGGGCAAATTTGAAAATGTGGAAATTTGAAAATGGAAGCCTTTGCCTGTGGCCCCGGGAATACATATAGAATAAGCTGTTGTAAAGCTGTGAAAAGGTGAATTATTCACAATAATTTTAAGCTGTCACTTCAACTTATAAGCCCCAAAGGTGCAGCGCACCATGAATATTTGTCGTAATATAAAATAGTTGGTGTGATTAGCCGCAGCGTTCCGATCAATGAATCAATCAGAAATCTCAACATCAGAAATCCCTGAATTGATACCCTACACCGCCACCTCTCCGGCTGCCAACCCCAAAGCCAGCGCCGTTCTGTGTCTTGTCTCCTTCAGCAAAAAGGCATTGTCCGCAAGCGACAGCCCGTAAGAAGGGATCATTTCTTTCAGCTTATACTGCCATTCGCTGCTGTTGATCTTTTCGCCGAAACAACGTTTCAACAGATCGAGCATGATGGATACGGCAGTGGAAGCCCCGGGGGATGCACCCAGCAAAGCAGCTATGGAGCCGTCTGCTGCATTCACTACTTCGGTGCCAAATTCCAGTATACCTCCTTCATTCTCATCTTTTTTTATCACCTGCACCCTTTGACCCGCCACTTCCAGGTCCCAGTCCTCACTTTTCGCATTCGGAAAATATTCTTTCAATGCCGCCATCCTGTCTTCCGGCGACTGTCTTACCTGCTCAATCAGGTATTTGGTGAGGGAGATATTATGCACACCGGCCATCACCATAGGCTTTATGTTACCGATCTTGATAGAGCCCGGCAGATCCCAGAAGGAGCCGTTCTTTAAGAATTTGGTAGAAAAGCCGGCATAGGGACCAAACAACAGCGATTTTTTCCCGTCGATCACGCGGGTGTCCAGGTGCGGCACACTCATGGGAGGCGCACCTACCGCCGCTTTGCCGTATACTTTGGCATCGTGCTTTTCGATCACTTCCGGGTTGTTGCATATCAGCCATTGTCCGCTTACCGGAAAGCCGCCGTAACCTTTGCTTTCCGGTATGCCCGATTCTTCCAGCAGGGGCAATGAGCCGCCACCCGCCCCTATAAACACAAACTTCGCAGTAATGGTCCTTTTCTTATTCGTGGTCAGGTTTTTCACCTTCAGCTTCCATGCTCCGCTTTTATCCTGCTCCAGCCCCTGCACCTCGTGAGCCAGGTGTAGCTTCACATCGGAATAATCGAACAGGTAGCGGAATAGCTTGCGGGTAAGCCCGCCGAAGTTAACATCCGTACCGATATCCATTTTGGTAGCAGCCACTTTCTCCTCCGGATCACGTCCTTCCATCACCAACGGTATCCAACGTCCGATGGTTTCGCTGTCCTCCGAATACTCCATCCCTTCAAAGAGGTTATAGACAGTAAGCCCGTCGAACCGCTCCCGGAGGTATTCAATATTTTCCTCTCCTTTTACAAAGCTGATATGAGGTACGGAACGGATAAAGTCCTGTGGGTTCCTGATATACCCTTTTTCTATCAGGTATGTCCAGAACTCCTTGCTTTGCTCAAACTGCCCGGCAATTTTTACGGCTTTAGAGCAATCCACGCTGCCATCCTCGTTCCGGGGCGTGTAGTTCAGTTCACAAAAAGCCGAATGTCCCGTTCCGGCATTGTTCCAGGCATCCGAACTTTCTGCGGCTACGGTATCCAGTCTTTCCAATACCTGTATCCTGATATCCGGCTGAAGCTCTTTCAGCATTACGCCCAGCGTAGCGCTCATAATGCCCGCGCCTATCAGTACAACATCAGTTTCATCATTGTTGAAGAAGGTCTTGCTCATAATTATCATTTAGATATTAGCAAAACATATGGCTGTGCAAAGGTATAACAGTAGCATGTGTATTTCAGGTTTCCGGTCGGTGTCTCACCGACCGGTAGTGGACTTTACCGGCTGGTGTCTCCACCAGCCGGTGAAGAATATTATTGCTATACAAAGGTATGACAGCACCGTGTCGCAACTATCATAAAAATGAATAACCGGCGTGTTCTTTACATACCATAGTCGTTCAGGAACTTGATACGCATTATTTTCAGTTGTTCCCAGGTAAAGCTCCCTTCGCTCAATTCCTGTTGTGCCACCTGTAAAGAGGATGTTTCGCAACTTTTAAAATAATCCAGGATATCTTCCTGGTCGTATTCATCTACCATCTCGTCTATTGCATAGTCAAGGTTTAATTTGGTGCCGCTGGCAGCAATGGCTTCCATTTCCTCCAGCAAGGCATCCAGGCGGAGATCTTTGTTTTTAGCGATGGCTTCCAGGGGTATTTTCTTATCGGTCTGCTGTATAATGTAAACTTTAAGCCCGCTTTTGTTCACCACGCTTTTCATCACAAAATCATCGGGCTTCTCTATATTGTTTTCTTCCACATAACGGGCGATCAGCTCCACGAAAGGTTTGCCGTATCGCAGGGCTTTCCCCTTGCTAACACCCTGGCATTTCTCCAGTTCGGTAGTAGAAGTAGGGTACAGGGTGGCCATATCCTGCAAAGAAGTTTCCAGGAAAATAACGAACGGGGGCAACCCTTTCTTTTTGGCTTCCTGCTGCCGGATATCTTTCAGCATTTCAAACAACTGCTGATCAACGCCGCCGCCTGCCACCGCTTCCGTGCCTTCCTCATCATCTTCGTTGGCGTCTTCGTACAGATTGTTCAATATCACCTTAAAGGAAACCGGCTTTTTCAGGAATTTTTCTCCCTGTGCGCTGAGCTTCAGCACGCCGTATTCTTCAATATCTTTTTCCAGCAATCCTTCCAGCAGCATCTGCCGTATCAGTGAGTTCCAGTAATGGTCCGGTTGATCGTTTCCGGTCCCAAACTCCGGCAACCCGCCATGCCGATACATATTGATCTGGGGGGTCAGTCTGCCCACCAGCATGTTCACCACATAGTCGGTTGCAAATCTTTCATCCAGCTTTTTGATCACCTTCATTGCCTTCACCACATCATCTTTCGCCTCCAGCCTTTCTTTCGGATGCAGGCAGTTATCACAATTGCCACAGTTTTCCGTTGTGTAGGCTTCCCCGAAATAGCTCATCAGTATCTTTCTCCGGCATACCCCTGCTTCCGCAAAGGCTACGGTTTCATTGATCAGCTGCGCGCCAACTTCCCGTTCACTCAGCGGCTTATCGCGCATCAGGTGCTCCAGCTTGGCCACATCTTTATGAGAGTAATATAAAATACATTTTCCTTCCAGCCCGTCGCGACCGGCGCGACCGGTTTCCTGGTAATAGTTCTCTATTGATTTGGGAATATTATAATGGATCACAAAACGGATATCCGGCTTATCGATGCCCATCCCGAAAGCAATGGTGGCAACGATCACCTGCACATCCTCATTCAGGAAAAGGTCCTGCCGTTCCGCCCGCAGCTTACCGTCGAACCCTGCGTGGTAGGGCACCGCCTTGATACCATTGGCTATCAGCACTTCCGACAGCTCTTCCGTGGTTTTCCGGTTGAGGGTATAAATGATACCGCTCTTACCCTTCATGCTGACGATGAACTTCACGATATTTTTGATCGTCTGGTCCTTTTTTATTTTGGGCAGTATCTCGTAATACAGGTTGGGGCGGTTAAAAGAAGATATAAATATATTCGGGTCGCGCAGCCCGAGGTTTTTGATAATATCGCTTTGTACCTTGGGAGTAGCCGTTGCTGTAAGGGCTATTACCGGGATGTCGGGATTGATCTCCGTCATCATCTCTCTCAGGCGGCGGTATTCCGGGCGGAAATCATGTCCCCATTCCGAAATACAGTGCGCTTCATCCACTGCAAAGAACGAAAGCCGGAGATTCCGGAAAAAGTCGAGGTTTTCCTGTTTGGTGAGCGTCTCGGGGGCCACATACAACAGCTTGGTATGCCCCTCCGTCAGGTCGTCCTGCACTTCCTTGATCTCTTTTTTAGTAAGCGTGGAATTTAAGAAATGCGCCACATCGTCGTCACTGCTGTAGCCCCTGACCAGGTCTACCTGGTTTTTCATCAGCGCGATCAGCGGCGACACCACGATGGCGCAACCGGGACTCACCAATGCCGGCAACTGGTAGCACAGGCTTTTTCCGCCGCCGGTGGGCTTTATCACAAAAGTGTCGTTGCCGGCCAAAAGGCTTTCAATCGCCACACGCTGATTACCCTTAAAATTATCGAAACCAAAATATTCCCGGAGACTATCTACCAGGTTAATATCCGAAGATTTGCTTGCTTTTATCTTAACAACACCGTTGGTTTTCGCGGTTTTCGGTGTTGCTTTTGCTTTAATAGCAGTTTTTTTTGCTGTTGCCATGTCTATCTTATCATTTCTTCACACTCTCATTGCATAGGATGCATGCATATAAAAAGTGCCCGAAGTTACTACAAAATACAATGTTTTTTAGAAGTTTAATTCGCTTTATATTCCAATGATCTCTAATAAGTTCTAAAAGATATTAAAAATCATTAACATAAAAAAGAAACCGGATATTTAGATTTTCAGTCCCATGCCGGCGGAGTCTTCCGCTTGTAAAAGATGCGCCCCTTTAGGGGATGGGGACTAGGTTTTCACCTGCTGACGCAAGTCTTCCTGCGGAAGACCTGTTGCCTTTCAATTCTACCGGACTGTGTCCGGGTTGGATGGAATCTGTTGTACCCTGATACAATCAGGGCGGAATTTTGAAGCACAGGTGATCTGCAAGCAGAACACTTGCGCCAGGGCGGGGACCTATAAGGTCTTTCAGCCCCGCCTCTCTGAAGAGGGAACGGCTGCCGGTAGACCTTATAAGTTTTCAGGTTTTCGGCTTTTGGCTTTTTCAAAGTAGGTTTGCACTTCAATATGACAATGACAGATAACAATATTCAGGATATTGCCCGGCGCACTATATTGCTTGAAGCCGAGGCCGTAAAGCAACTGGCCGGCTATATAAACGAGGACTTTGAAACCGTAGTTACACTGGTAGCAGGCTGTACGGGTAAGCTGGTCGTCAGCGGAGTGGGTAAAAGTGCCCTGATCGCCCAAAAGATCGTAGCTACCCTCAATTCCACCGGTACGCAGGCGTCTTTCCTGCATGCCACGGATGCCATTCACGGAGATCTTGGGATTGTGCAGACCGACGATATAGTGTTGCTTATCAGTAAAAGCGGCGAAAGCGCCGAGATACGTGTTTTGCTTCCCATTATCAAAAGCTTTGGCAACCCGGTCATTGCCATGACAGGTAATCTCCAATCTTACCTGGCTTCCAATGCAGACCATGTGCTGAACACCACCGTTACACAGGAAGCCTGTCCCAACAACCTGGCTCCTACGGCCAGCACTACGGCCCAACTGGCAATGGGAGATGCGTTGGCCATATGCGTGATGGAAAGCAGGGGATTTGCAAGCGAGGATTTTGCCAAATTCCATCCCGGCGGCACGCTGGGTAAAAGATTGTACCTGCGGGTAGCAGACCTGTTCATGAAAGATGCGCGACCCACGGTATTCCCGGACAGTAATCTGAAAGAAATAATGGTGGCCATCACGCAAAACAGGATGGGCGCCACGGCCGTACTCGAAGATGGAAACATCTGCGGCATCATTACAGATGGCGACCTGAGAAGAATGCTGCAGCGAAATGATCGCCTGGAAGGCATAACGGCGAGAGACATCATGAGCCGGGAACCCAAACGCATTGAAGAACACCAGCTCGCTATACTGGCCCTGGATCTCATGCGCAAAAACAGCATCAGCCAGTTGCTGGTGATCGACCAGGATAATCAATACACAGGTATTTTACATTTACATGACTTAGTAAGGGAAGGCATTATATAACCCCATCGAATTATATCGCCTAACCTGCTCATAACTAAAGTATAGGCGTTACATTTGCATTTATTCCAAATCAACATGCAGAAAAACTATTATGTTGCCATTATGGCTGGTGGTATCGGAAGCCGGTTTTGGCCGCTAAGCCGCACAGCCTACCCCAAGCAGTTCCTCGACATCCTTAATACAGGCAAAACACTCATCCAACATACATTTGAAAGATTTTTCGACCTGGTTCCGGTGGAGAATATCTATATCATCACCTCTGAAGAATATATCCCGATCGTAAGAGAACAACTGCCGGCCGTACCGCCGGAAAATATACTGGGTGAACCATCCAGGAAAAACACGGCTCCCTGCATTGCCTACATCTCTTACAAGATCAATAAGCTCAACCCGGATGGTTGTTTGATCTGCGCACCGGCCGATCACCTTATTTTAGAGCAGATCGCTTTCAAGAAGGTCTGTATCGAAGCATTGAATTTTGTACGCGTCAACAATGCCCTGACAACACTGGGCATAAAGCCGACGCATCCCAATACCGGTTACGGGTATATCCAGATAGAACAACATGAAGTGAGCGACAATGTGTATAAAGTGAAGACCTTTACGGAAAAGCCCAACCTGGAGCTGGCCACCACCTTCCTTGAAAGCGGCGATTTCCTGTGGAATGCAGGCATCTTTGTATGGAAGGCCCGCTCTATTGTGCAGGCTTTCGAAAAATACCTGCCCGAGTTTCACGAGCTGTTTGTTGCGGAAGAGCCATTGCTGAACACATCCGACGAAAAAGCGGCCATAGAAAGGATCTACCCATTGCTGACCAATATCTCCATTGACTATGGCATTATGGAAAAGGCGGACAATGTATACCTTATTCCTTCCAGCTTTGGCTGGAGCGATCTCGGCACCTGGAACGCGGCTTACAGCAATATGGAAAAAGATGAAGCGGAGAATGCCGTGTCTGCGGATAATTATCTGCTGATCGATGCTTATAAAAATATCATCCAGGTTCCGAAAGAGAAGCTGATCGTACTGCAGGGGCTGGAAAATCATATTGTAATTGATACCGGCGACGTGCTCATGATATGCGAACGCAGCAAGGAACAGGAGATCAAAGAATATGTGTCCCAGATAAAGATATCAAAGGGAGAAAAGTTTTTGTAAGACCGTAAGAGGGTAAGAATGTAAGATAGTAAGACCGCAAGAGGGTTGAAAAAAGGATAAGGTTTACGAGCCTGCTTACCATTGAAGTCAGCCCATGATCGTACGCCATTTATCGGATTCGGCGTAGTGCTTAATAAGTTGATTCCTCTTGTTGAATATCTTTTCGAAGTAGTTTTTCATGAAAAACCGGCCCAGGAAGCCGCCGATAGCATCGCGTGGTTCTTCTATCTCCACCATATCGATCAGGATAGTACCGTTTTCTACCTGCTTGAAATAATGCTCGTGACGGAAACTTTTGAGATCGCCTTTTACCTGCTCCTCCACGAATTTTTCATGCTTTTCCATTTCTATGATCCTGGCAGTCAGCGCTCTCACTTTACCGAGGTGCTTTGCGGAGAAAGTGAGGGTATCACCCTGCTTGATCAGGATATCGGAAGCGCTGGCGGAAATGGATTCCCGACCGTTGTTCAGGGCTTTCCTGTATATGGTGGTATTGCGGCAAAGGTCAAACACCCGATCCACCGGGGCCTTTATAAAAGTGGTTAAGTGAATAACTGACATGTTGTTTGCAGATTTGGTTGTACAGACTCTTATAAGACCGTAAGATTGCAAGACCGTAAGAAAGGTAATCCCTCTTACCATTTTACTGTCTTACCATTTTACTATCTTATCCCAAGCAACTAACGAATTTGACCTATGATTGTTGTACGAAAGGTAATTTTACTACCCGCGCCTGCAGAAACTTATCCCGGATATCTATAAATATCTCAGCATCAATGCCTGCAAACTCCGCGGCCACATAGCCCATGCCGATCGCTTTCCCCAGGCTCGGGGATTGGGTGCCGGAGGTAACCCGGCCGATGAGATTGCCTTCTTTATCCCTTATTTTGTATCCGTGCCGCGGGATACCGCGTTCCAGCATTTCAAAACCCACCAGCTTTTTGTCTACTCCGGACGCTTTTTGCTTTTGCAAGTATTCGGAAGCGGTAAACGCTTTAGTGAATTTGGTGATCCAGCCCAGCCCCGCTTCCAGCGGTGTGCTGAAATCATCAATATCATTGCCGTAGAGACAATAACCCATTTCCAGCCGAAGGGTATCCCTGGCGCCCAGTCCCACCGGCCGGATGCCGTAAGAAGCGCCTGCCTCAAAAATGGCATTCCAGATGGTGTCAGCATCATTGTCTTTGTTCTCAAAATATACTTCCACCCCACCGGCACCGGTATAACCGGTAGCGCTGATGAGCACATTACCCACTCCCGCAAATGTTCCTTTTACAAACGTGTAGTATTTCAGGTTCAGGATATCCAGGTCGGTCAGCGACTGAACGATTTTGGTAGCGTTAGGGCCCTGTATGGCCAGCAGCCCGGTTTTGTCGGATATGTTATGCATTTCCACGTTGCCGGTATTATGATGACTGATCCAGTCCCAGTCTTTTTCGATGTTGGAGGCATTTACCACCAGCATATACACTTTATGCTGCTCAATACAGTACACCAGCAGGTCGTCCACAATACCGCCGTTCTCGTTGGTGAGACAGCTATACTGGATCTTTCCGTTCGTCAGCTTCGAGGCGTCGTTGGTGGTTACCCGCTGGATCAGGTCCAGCGCTCCTTCTCCCTTGAAGATAAACTCTCCCATATGACTCACGTCAAACACGCCGGCATTGTTGCGTACAGCAGCATGTTCATCGTTTATCCCGGAATAGCTTATGGGCATATTGTAGCCGGCAAATTCAGCCATTTTAGCCCCCAGGGCAATATGCCTGTCTGTAAAAGGAGTCGTTTTCATTGTCTTCTTTATTATTTTATTTTTTACCTGCAACCCATCCAAATTGCTGATTTTTGATTTCTGATTGGGAAGTCACTCCGAATGTTCGAAGAGCAATCAGAAATCAACAACTTACAACTACCCACTTACTACTTTCCACTTCCCTCTCACCTAAACCAACTGCTATACATCAGGTAGTTGTTGGCAATACGGTTGATCTCACCGCTTATCAGTTCTTGTGAAACTTCTTTTATTTTTTTGGCGGGCACTCCTGCATATACAGATCCGGGTTCCACCTTTGTTCCTTCCAGCACCACTGCCCCTGCGGCGATGATGGTATTGCTGCCGATCTCGGCATTGTCCATTACAATAGCGCCCATCCCGATCAGCACGTTGTCGTGTACCGTACATCCGTGTACGATGGCATTGTGCCCGATGCTTACATTATTACCGATGATGGCTTTTGTTTTTTCGTATGTGCAGTGTATCACCGCGCCGTCCTGTACGTTCACCTTATTGCCCATGCGGATAGCATTGACATCGCCCCTGACCACTGCATTGAACCAAATGCTGCAATCATCGCCCATTACCACGTCGCCCACAACCGTTGCATTGGGTGCCAGGAAGCAGTTTTCGCCCATTTGCGGCAACACATTTTTTACGGGTAATATCAGCGCCATGAGGGAAACTATTTATTGACCAGAGCAATATCAAAGTTCACCAGCTCTACAAACTGTTGTATGCGTTCATCAATGTCCCTCCTGTTCAGTTCTTTCAGGCGGATGGTGCCAAATTTTTCTACGGAGTAGGAAGCAATGGCCGACCCTACAATAATAGCCGACTTCATGCCATCGAAAGTAAAATCTTTGCTGCTGGCCAGGTGACCAACGAAGCCGCCTGCAAAAGTATCTCCGGCACCGGTAGGATCAAATACCTCTTCCAACGGAAGAGCAGGAGCAAAAAACACCCTGTCTTTGTTGAACAGCAACGCGCCGTGCTCTCCTTTCTTGATCACCACGAACCGTGGTCCCATCTTATTGATCTCTTTTGCGGCCTTCACCAGCGAATACTGTGCGGTAAGCTGCCGGGCTTCCGAATCATTCACCAGCAATACATCTACATGTTTCAATACTTCCTCAAGTTCCGGCATTGCAGTGTCCATCCAGAAGTTCATGGTATCGAGCACCACCAGTTTGGGCCGTTTCTGCATTTGCCTGATGACACTCAACTGTACTGCGGGAGAAAGATTTCCCAGCATCAGAACATCTGCCCCCTGGTAGCTTTCAGGTACCACGGGCTCAAACTCACCCAACACATTCAACTGGGTTTCCAGCGTATCCCGGGTATTCATGTCCATATGATAGCGCCCTTTCCAGAAAAAAGACTTTTTATCTTTTTTGATCTGTACACCTTCCAGATGCACGCCACGTGCCTCCAGTTGCCGCAGCTCATCTTCCGGGAAATCGCCGCCCACCACTGATATCTGCTTCACCGGCCGGGTAAAGTTAGAAGCGCTCCAGGCAATATAAGTGGCCGCGCCGCCTACTATTTTATCACTTTTACCAAAGGGCGTTTCTATTGCATCAAATGCCATGGAACCAACAACTATAAGAGACATAATGTTACCGGGTTATCTTTTAAATATACGTTTAAAACGGTGCAAAACTAAGCCTAATAAAGGAGGTATACCAGTTTTTACAAAAATTGTTTAGGCAGCAGCTATGTCATACCCATAGCCTCTCTTTTCATTTGCCTGGCTCTTTCCTCTCCCACGTACCTGACAATTTTCGCTTCCGCCAGGTATATCACGGGGGTCAACCCGATGGCTACAATAAACTTATAGGCATAGTTCACACAACCGACCGCCAGTATCTGCGTCCAGGTCCAGTCGCCCCCGATCTTAAAGGCGATGGTCAGCACAATGAAGCTGTCAATCAACTGCGACACTACGGTGGAGCCTGTAGCCCTTAGCCAGACCTTTTTCTCCCCGGTTATTTTTTTGATGCGGTGAAATACGTACACATCCACGAGTTGCCCAACCAGGAAGGCTACAAGACTTCCCGCTATGATCCACATCCCCTGTCCGAAAACGCCGCTATAGGCAAGCTGCAGATCGGCAATCCCTTCGCCTGCTTTAGAGCCGGGCCACCAGTCTGCATAGGGGATGTGAATGCTGGCATAAAACATAACAAAAGCATAAGAGATCAGCGCAATTGCAATATAGCTGATGCGCTTTACCGCCCTGGGACCGTAAAACTCATTTACAATATCCGTCATCACAAATTCCAGCGGCCATAATAAAACACCACAGGTAAGGCTAAGGGAAAGTCCGCTATAGCCAAATAGTGTGAAGTTAGCCGGCTCAAAACCAAAGAGCTTTTCCAGTGAAAACACTTTTCCCCCGATGCATTCTGCGATCAGGGCATTGGCTACAAAAAATGCTGCAAAAGCGACAAACAGTTTGGACGGTCTGTCTTTAATAATCTGACTGATCATGGAAAACTTTAAGAAGTTTACAATACCGGCAATCTGCCGAATAAGCTGTGCTAAAATTAAAACTAAGACTGAAATTAGCCGTAATTTGCCACCTTAAATGCATATTTCTTAGCATATAGGCTATCTTCATAACTGAAAAAGCAGCAACGTGAAAAAAGATTTTCTGAAAGCAATTGTACCCCATGCCATAGCAATTGGTGTTTTCCTGGTTGTAGCGGTTATATACTGTAGTCCGGCCCTGCAGGGCAGGGTATTACAGCAGCATGATGCTATTTACTGGCAAGGCATGGCACAAAGCTCCTTTGAATATAAAGAACAATACGGTCATTTTCCTTTGTGGAATACGCATCTTTTCAGTGGCATGCCGGGTTACCAGGTAGCGTTGGAATATCACCAGTTCCTGCCCAACCTGCATAATGTAATGACACTTTGGATGCCAAAACCCATCGGCTTTTTCTTCCTGGCCTGTATCAGCTTTTATATTTTAAGTTGTGTAGTGGGCGCCCGGCCTGTGTTGGGTATACTGGGCAGCCTTGCTTTTGCCTATGCTTCGTATGATCCTATTATTATCGCTACCGGGCACGATACCAAGATGTGGGCTATTGCCTATATGCCGGGTTTGTTAGCAGGACTACTGCTGATATACCACCGGAAATACCTGTTGGGGCTTGCGGTCACGGCCATTTTTGCCACATGGGAGATCGCTTTCAATCACGTGCAGATCACTTATTATTTTTTTATAGCCGCTTTTTTTATTAGCCTGGGCTATGCTATTACATGGATACGGCAGAAAGAGTGGAAACACCTGGTGCTGTCATTTACACTGGCTGCATTAGGTGGGGGAATTGCGATAGCCAACTCCGCGGTTGGTATGCTCACCACTGCTGAATATGCCCAATATACCATGCGGGGCGGCAAAACCATAGAAACAGAGGGCGGTGAGATCAAAAAAGTTGAGACAAAAGGACTGGATACGGACTATGCCTTCAGCTACAGCATCGGGAAAACAGAGATACTTACCTTTTTTATGCCCGGCGTATTCGGTGAAGGCTCCGGCAATCATTTTGATGAGGATTCAAAGTTGGTAGAAACCCTTGTAGCCAGGAATATACCGGAATCGCAGGCGGTACAACTGGCTGCCAGCCTGCCCAAATACTGGGGCGGCATACAGGAAGGAACAGGCGGTACCATTTATTTAGGCGCTATTATATGCTTCCTGGCGATCGTTGGACTGGTGGTGATAAAAGATCCTATCAAATGGTGGATACTTGCCGCCTGCGTTATTACTATTTTCATGGCATGGGGCAGAAATTTTGCCGGGTTTAATGAGTTTTTGCTCAACAACCTGCCTTTGTACAATAAGTTCCGCTCCCCCAATACGGCGTTGGTAATTCCGCAACTGCTGTTTCCTTTGCTGGCAGTAATGGGATTACAGCAGCTCTTGTTTACCGATAAAGGAAAGGAACTACTGAAAGCCTCCTGGAAGTATATATTGTATGCTACCGGTGCTATATTTGTTGTTACCCTGCTCATTTATTTCTTCAACGATTTCACCAGTCCTTTTGATGCCCGCATTATACAGGCTTATACCAATCCGCAGGATGGCAGCTCTGAAGTGGCAAGGATGATCGTTAATGGCATGAAAGCGGACCGTAAAGCCATGTTTACCGGGAACCTGTTCCGCGCATTTTTATTCGCTGCCCTGGTTATCGGACTGCTGTACCTGTACCTGAAAGACATGGTTAAACCGCTGACGGCAGTGATCATATTGACGGTGGTGAACTCTGCGGACCTGCTGATGATCGCCACCAAATACCTGAACAAAGACAACTATATGGAAAGTGCGGAAGACCTGAAATCCGTATACTTCACCCCCTCTGCCGCAGATCAGCAGATACTGCAGGATAAGGATCCGCATTACCGCGTGCATAACCTTTCAACAGGCGAGGTCTTCAGTGGTTCTGCCGCTGTTACCAGCTATCATCATCGTAACATCGGAGGATATCATCCGGCAAAACTGCGTATATACCAGGACCTGATCGAAGCGCAACTTTCCAAGCAGCAGCCCAACATGGATGTGCTGAACATGCTGGATACCCGCTATATTATATTACCTGCAGAACAAAGACAGCAACCGGCGCCGGTGTATAAAAATGAAGACGCCCTGGGCGCCGCCTGGTTCATCAAACATATCCGGTATGTAGACGGACCTGTGGAGGAGATCAAAGCGTTGGACCAGTTTGGACCGCAGGATACCGTTATAATAGATCAGTCCTTTAAAGATATAGCAGGTAATAATCCGGTGTGGGATTCGGCAGCCACCATACAACTGACGAGCTACAACAACGATACCATCCGGTACACTACCAATGCCGCAACACCGCAATTTGCCGTTTTCAGCGAAATATATTACCCGGCAGGATGGAACGCTTATATAGACGGTGAAAAAGCAGTCTATACAAAGGTGAACTATGTATTGAGGGGTATGCCGGTGCCTGCGGGCAAACACGAAATAGAATTCCGTTTTGAGCCTGACTCTTATCGCAAAGGACAAAACTATGTGTATGCAGGAAACGCGCTGTTCTTACTGGTATTGGCAGGCGGGATTTTTTCCGTTTGGAAGAGCAGAAAAACCACGGGCTAGATTTGTAAGATGCTGAAAGTATTAAGTATTGCTTCTTACCGGTTTCTGCCACCCGATATGGGTGGTCAGAAAGGGATCGCTTACTTCAATCGTTTTTTTTCAAAACACATTTCTTTTACCTGCATATCGGTTCCCGAAAATGCAGCGAACAATACGGAAGCCTATGAGATAGTACCCCTGCTCGGCTCAGGCTGGTTCCGGTATATCAACCCGATCCTTTTTTTCCGGGTACGGGCATTCATCCGCAAAAACCATATCACCCATGTTTTACTGGAACATCCCTATTATGGCTGGCTGGGTTACCTGCTGAAAAAGCTCGCCGGTATACAACTGGTGGTGCACTCACATAATATAGAAGCGCTTCGTTTCAGGGATATCGGCAAATGGTGGTGGAAAATTTTATGGCGTTACGAACGGGGCACCTTTCGCGCAGCAGATACTATTTTTTTTATTTCGGAAGAAGACCGGCAGTATGCCATTCATTCCTATGGTATCCCGGCCGGTAAGTCGATCGTGGTAACCTATGGTATCACTACCGATCATACACCGGCGCCGGAAGAGAAAAGGAAAGCCAAAGACACGGTAGCCGCCATACATGGCTTTGATAACAGCAATCTGTTGCTGTTGTACAGCGCGGCATTCAATTATGCACCCAATCTGAAGGCTTTGGATGATATACTGCAAAGGATCAACCCGGCACTGCAACAGGTGTCATTACAATATAAGATCATTGTCAGTGGCAGCGGACTGCCTGCCGGATATGATAACCTGCGGCAATACCAAAACAACAATATCATTTTTGCAGGATTCGTAGATGATATCAACCTGTATTTCACTGCCGCCGATATTTTTCTGAATCCTGTCAGCGAAGGCGGCGGTATTAAAACCAAGCTGGTGGAAGCGCTTGCCGCCAACACAAACAGCGTATCCTATAAGAGCGGCGCATATGGTGTACCGTTATCCGTTACAGGCAATAAGTTGCAGGTAGTGGCAGATAACGATGCAGGCGCTTTTACCGGCGCCGTTATACGTTCGGTGCAATATCTCGGGGAAGACATTCCGCCCGCCTTCCCGGATCATTTTTACTGGGATCATATCGCCCGGAGAGCAGCGGAAAAACTGCAGGCTGACCAGGCAGGGGATTCCCGTCTCACTTCAAAAACAGGCATTTAGCGCCTGTTTTTCATGCCCTTTCAAAAGTCATTAGAATTTTCTTAACAAATAGGGGCGATTTTTTGGCATAGTACTTGTCTTATAAGTATCAACATCCCCCTGACTCTGGAATGATTAAATGGTAAACCAATTATACATTTATAAATTCCAGCAATTATGAAAAAGACAAAACTGTCATTAGCAGCAATGAGTATTTTAGCTGCAGGTTTATTCGCGTTCAATGTTATTACAGACGGAGCTATCAAAGGAACCGTTGCGCCCCCCGAAGGAGCTGTAAGGGCCTGGGCTATCTCTGGTACAGATACGCTGAGGGCTGATGTTTCAAACGGTGCGTTTGAGATCGGAGCAGCAAAACCCGGTACTTACACCATAATTATTGAAGCTGCCGCACCGTTCAAAAACGCAACGAAAGAAGGCGTGGAAGTGACAGAAGGTGAAACTACCGACCTGGGCGAAATCGCACTTGAGCAATAGAAAGGATTTGACTATCGTACCGATAGTTCAATGATCTATGCAGAACAAAACAAAAGCAGCAATAAATGCTGCTTTTGTTTTTGTAGTCTGTCAAACCCCGGACCTTCGGAGAGCTGATTTCCCCCCCATGTTTAACACTGCTCTAACTCAATGCTTCAACCCCTACAGCGGGGCACATGCGGGTTGCAGCACATGTTTGCCGGTTATATTCTTATTGCGAAAGTTTGAACTTTTCAACGAAGTTAAGCACCACCATTCTGCCCCTTTTATTTCACATTCCCACATTTTCAAATTTTTGGCGCCGTTGTTGGTGTTGTGTATGGCCTGGAAATCACCGACAACCCTCTACCGTATAAGTTGTAGCTGCTCAAATACCCGTAGTCAAAGCACAATTCACATTATCCAACCTGCATACACAACAACAGCAATACCGGAAGTAGATGTGACCGTACAGGTCTCTCATTTCCATATTCCCACATCTTCACATTTCCACATTCAATAATATGGGCTGATCATAATATATACCAGCACACCGGTGATGGACACATACAACCATACCGGCCAGGTAACGCGGGCAATTTTTTTATGTCGCGGCCACTCGGCAATTAATCCCCTGTAGGCAGTGAACAATATGAACGGAAGAATTATGCCCGCCAGCGGAATATGCGTGATCAGTATGAAGTAATAAATACCCCTGCCGGAAGCAGCGGCTTTTTCAGCTTCGGTTACGATCCCGTCGCCATCCACGTCGCCAAACCGGGTTTCCCCGGCAAACAAATGATGGCAGATATAAGAAACAAGGAATAGCACCGACAGCAGTATGGCGCCCATCATTATTTTTTTATGCGGCACAAAGTTTTTCCTCTTAACGGCTATCAATCCCGCCACCAGCAATACGGATACTATGGAGTTGATAATGGCATTGAACAGGGCGAATACATGTACGTCAAAACCCAGGTCCACATTTATCTTTACCCGGGCCAGCACCACCACTGCGGCGAATACCACAAAAGACACAACGCCGATCAATACCCGCGCCAGCTTATCGTTCTTTTTAATTTGCGCCTGAAGCATATTTCCTGTATTCTATTTTCTGAATAAATTTCTTTTTTTCTTTTTATCCTTTTCCAGCATCAGCAGCACCACGTCATCGGCCAATTGACTCAGGTGCAGACTGTCCAACCCTTTATACCACCCCCTTACTACTCTCTCCTTATCCAGGATAAAAAAATGTTCGGTATGGATGAAGTTGGTATCTACCTCCGTGTCGGCAATATTGGCCTTAAACTCTTTTTTGGCAATATCGTAGATCTCATCCTTATCGCCCGTAAGCAACCACCAGGTATCGCTGTTGATACCATATTTCTGCGCGTACTGGTTAAGCTTTTCCGGGGTATCTCTTACCGGGTCCACGCTGAAAGACAAAAAACGGACGACGGTATCGGTTTTATTAAAGGCATCCTGCAGGCGTTTCATATTACGTGTCAATGCCGGGCAGATGCTGGGACAGGCTGTAAAGAAGAAGTCGGCAACAATGATCTTGCCATCCAGGTCGCTGAGCGATACCTGTTGCCCTAACTGGTTGGTGAGCGTAAAATTCCGCACTTTGTGCCAGAGAGTATCCTGCGTGGTTTTGCCATATTCCGTACGGGTAACCACAGAATCATAAAAATACCGGACGGGCATTGTAACGGCGCGGGTACCGAAATAATCCACTAAAAAATAACAGGCTAATGGTAAAAGGGCCGCCAATCCTATGGCCAACAGTGACTTCTTGCTCATGGGCGCAAAGATAACTCATCTATTGCTTCAGCACCCTTTTACTCTCGTTGATTGTTGTGCCCCTGATATTAAGAATATAGCTCCCTTTGGGCACCGTGTACATATCCAGTATATGCTGCATATAGGGGGTGGTCTTTTTTAGCTGGTAGCTGCGGATACTCTTGCCTGTCAGGTCATACAGCGTACAGGTGAGCTCGCCCACCTCCTCGTGGTAGATAATAAGGGTGGCGTTATTAAAGACCGGGTTGGGCATAATATTGAATTCAACTTTGGGTTGCACCGGCAGTTGTATGCCCGTCACTTCCGTATACACCTGATTTTTGTCATGTCCCAGCCAGCTCACCCGGTAAAAACCGCTGTCGGCATAGGGAAAGTGATCTGTATAAAAGTAGCTGCTGTCGCCGGCTTTGCGCGAAAGCCTCCCGGCAGAGAGCACTTCAAACGACCGGGCATCCCGGGAACGTTCAATAAGAAAGTCAATGCTGTCCCCCGCAGGGTCTGAGGTCCAGTTGAGCTGTATCACCGAGTTTACCAGTCTTACCTGCAACGGTATCGCTACGGCAGAGTCCTGGCTATGACCCGCAAAGGTGCATAACGCCACCAGGCAAACAGGCAAAAGGACGGTACCGGCAAAACGCTTCATACAAAAACCTACATCTAATGATTACGTAAGAACGGAAGGAAAGTTATACAACGCGAAAATAGTGCCTAACGTGCTTTGCGGCTCTTAAATATTTATTAAAACATGTTACAGGGAATGTACAATTTCAGGTGAAGCACACCGTTAGTTAGCACCGTTATAGTGGAGTCGCACTGCGATACGAAGTCTCCGGACTTCGTATCGTCTTATGTTTTCCCGGGACTTCAATCCCGGAACACTATCCCTGATGCAAGTCTTCCGCAGGATGGACTGTTATCTTTATGTCTCTCCGGGGTCTGGCAGCGCCGACCCGGAGATATGGAACGCTACATCACTTCCTCTGTCCGCATCAGCTTATTATATACTGTTCTACCGCTTTCATAAAAACTAACACCCGGCGATCCCGGGGTCGGCTACGCCAGACCCCAGGTGGATACGGGAAGGATTCGGAACGCTCCTTACCCGTTTTCAACGGAAACCGGCTGTTCGGCCGCAGGGATCGCGTCTTCTTCCTGCACATCTCCTGTTTCCTCATTATCTTCCTTTTCCTGCAGCACCTTACCGGTCCTGTCCCTTTTCAGCTTTATTTCCGGATCGTCGCTGGTGCCGGACACCATAAAAGGAATGCCGAAAATACCCAGGGGTGGCAGGCCCAGCCGCCCTTTCAGGTTGAGCTCCCCGTCCAGGCTCACCTGCCCTTCAAAGCGGGGACGCAAGCCGGCAATGCGCATCCGCACCCGGTCGATCGTGAGTATGTTGTTCTCTACTTTGGACTTAACGTCAATGCCCGACACATCCGCGTCCTGCAACTGGTCATATTCCGTGCTTTTCCCCACGGCATTCATCAGCTTAAACCCTTTCAGCTTCACCTTCTTCAAAGACAGCGTGCCACCTCCTTTCAATGAAGGCAATACCACTTCCATGTTTTCGTTCAGCCGGCCGGCAAGACTGTAATCCAGTCCCATGACCCCTTCTACCCCTTTCGCAGAGGAAGCCATTTCGCGGAACAGTGGTATTTCATCATATGCTCTGGCAACAGAAAAGGAAGCGGCTTTTGCTCTAAAGCTGAACTGCCCGTTACGAGGGGTGTACCCTTTGTAGTCCGCATCAAACACAAAGGGGGCATCTATCAGCGTAAAGCCTGTTTTGATGATCTTCACAGCGCCGGTGTCTATCACTACCTGTCCCTTAAAGTTTTTTAATACCACCGTTTCATACAGCACACTGTCGGCTGCTGCATTCAATTTCACCGACAGGTTGGACGGCACCATGATCACTCCGGATTCCTTTACCATGATACTGTCTCCGGGTTCCTCATCCATTCCGGACTGGTCGGCAAATGCCGTAAACGCGGCAAGGTCAATTTTACCGGAACGAAGGTTAAAGTTGCCCCGAAGCACCTCGCTGTTTCCCGTCAGGTAGTTGATAACATTATCCAGGTAGCCATTCATTTCCAGGTCTGAAGCGCCGTAGCTTGCTTTGAAAGCATCAAATAGCATCTTATCCTGTTTGAAGCTGAATGTGCCCGTGCGGATAAAAAAAGGCTTGGGAAAATCATCCGTAAGAAAAGCGATATCCTTTACCGCAAGCGTACCCCGGTTTTGCAGCTTATGATACCTGCCGGCAGATGCATCGCTCAATTTTCCCTGTAAGCTGAGATGAGCATCGATCTCGCCATCCAGGTCATATTGATTACGGGCAAAAACCCTGTATATTTTTCCCAGGTCGATGATGCCCTCAGCCTGCAGGTCGTATTGAAGGTCTCCGGGATTTACAAACAAAGCACGCGCTGAAAAGGGGTGATCTTCAAATTCAAACCGGATGGGCGTTATGGCAATGCTGGTACCCGGCAGATCCCCTGTGCTGTTGACTATTTCCGATACCAGGTTGATCTTTTGTATGGGATTGGGATAATAAGGTGTGTGTATGCTGCCGTCTTCCAGCCGGAATGTTACACTGGACACCGGGAATTGGTTTTTGTCTGCATTGTATTTCCCTTTCACTTCCGCTGCCAGGGTAAGCATGCCGGCGATATCGATGCTATCCATGGGTATCACGTCCTTTAGTTCCGCCAGGTTGATCCGGCTGGAAAAAGAGGCGTTGATATCCGGCTCTTCGGGTGACTTGATGCTGATGGTGCCTTTAATATGATTGTCAAGCGCTTCGGCATTCAGGTCGGTAACCGTAAACTGCACATGCCGGTAAATACTGTCGGGGCAATGACTGTTGACAGAAAAGCTGATCCCCGTTACGGGTTGTGGCAAATCGCTGTACTTAAAATAGCCGTCTTTCAGCGCCGCCTGCAGGTTAAAGACCGGTATACTGGTAATGACCAGGTCTTTTTTCCATTTTTTAGGGTTTTGCGTTCTCTCAAAACGCCCGTCAGTGGTAAGCTCAGCCATCAGCTTCCCTTTCAGGTCAAAAGCGGTAATGCCTAATGCCTTGTCCCAGTGTTCAAGGTCAATGTCGGTTTTGACCTGCGATGCAATATAAGGTTGTTCCAGCCCGATGGTATGCGAACGCGCCCGGAAGTAACCGTTGCCAAGCTTAAAATACAAGGAATCCACCTTCACATCCAGGCTGTCCGTATCCAGGGAAGGCAGCTTTGCATGCACGATCGTATACAGGTCGCTGACCGGAACCGGGGCGCCGGTATGCGCTATATGGCCGTTCTTTATAGTAGACGACACTTCCAGTGTGGGCATACTGCCGGTTTCCACTATATAAGCGCCGGCCAGGGTCACCCGGAATGCGGCATCTCCCTTTACTTTGGTATGATCCAGCCACCCGCCCATATCCGGCGGTATGGCGCTGATCACCTGTGCCAGGGTGGCTTTGGGCGACTCCAGCAGGAAATCCATATTGTAGCCGTTCTTTAGAAAATCGAGATGCCCGTTGAACTGAACAGGCAGTTGATTGATCCGCAACCGGTTCTTTTCAAAGATCAAAGACAGCGAGCTGGTATTTACCCGGGTAGTGAGTCTTGCTCTCAGCGGCTTGCGGTTGATATATGCCGCTCCGTTATACATAAAGCTGAAAGAGGAGGAAGACAGTCTTGTGTTAAGGTCAAAAACAGACTGGTCGAGATCGCCGCTGCCTTTATAGTTGAACTGTTCGGCAATTATTGTAAGCGGTATGGACTGATCTTCATAATGTATATTGATATTTTCCAGTACAATACTTTTCAGCTGCAAGCCCGTTTCTCCGCCGGAATCCCCGGTGTTTGCCGTATCAACAGACTGGTAGATATTATAATTCGCCTGCCCTTTTTTATTCACTTTCACCACCACGTCTCCGTCAGACAAAAAGATCTTGTCAATCTTTATGGAGTTGGAAAAAACAGTGGCCAGGTCAATGCCCAGCGCAATTTCCCTGGCATGGATCAGCGTATCCTGCTCAAAAGGTGCAGACCCTGTAAGAGAAACATCGTGCAGCGTAAGGGTCAGCGAGGGAAAATGATCATAGAATGACAACCTGGCCCTGGAAAATTCCAGCTTGCTGGTGATGGACCGGTTGACCCAACCCTTGATCTTTTGTGCGATCGTATCGGGGAACAGATAAGGTAATATGAAAAGGAGTGCCAGCAGACTGAGCAGGCTGATACCTGATATTTTAACTATTCTGACCAATACCCTGCGGGCGGTTGTTTTCATGATATTTGATATTGCAACAAAGCTAGGACTTGAAATCGGGATTAGGAAACTGCAGGGATGCGTTTCACGTTTCGGTCTGCACAAATTTTGCAGACGTTTGGAGAGGGTGGTTATGCCTTGAGTTCGGACGCCTGTCGTCCTAAAAACCTGTGAGATACTACTTTAGATTTACGCTTCGGAATTCTTCACTTAAAACCTCACAGGTTTATGCTACATTGCAGCAGTTAACTTTTTCACATGCGTATTATTTCATATAACCTTAATGGCATCCGTTCCGCTATCAATAAAGGCTTCCTGGACTGGCTGAAAACCGATCCTGCCGACATCATCTGTGTACAGGAAACCAAAGCCCAAAAAGAAAATGTGAGTCATAGCCTTTTCAACGATCTGGGTTACCATGACTACTGGTACAGCGCCGAGAAAAAAGGCTATAGCGGCGTTGCTATATTTACCAAAATAAAACCCGATAACGTTATCTGCGGTACCGGGCATGCCGTAAGCGACAGTGAGGGCAGGGTAATACAAGCCGACTTCGGCGACCTGCGGCTTATCAACGCCTACTTCCCGTCGGGCACCAGCGGCGATGAAAGACAAACTTTCAAATACGGGTGGCTGGACGATTTCTATGACTACGTGCAGCAAATGCGGAAACAGCATCCGAAGCTGGTCCTTTGCGGCGATTATAATATAGCCCACAAGGAAATTGATATACACGACCCGAGAGGTAATAAAAAATCATCGGGCTTTTTGCCGGAAGAAAGAGCCTGGATGGACAGGTTACTGGAGGCAGGCTGGATAGATACGTTCAGGGTATTCCATACGGAGCCGCATCGCTATAGCTGGTGGAGTCAACGGTTTCCCAGCGTTCGCCTGAACAATAAGGGCTGGCGTATCGATTATTTTGCCGTTACCGAGCCGTTAAAAGACCGTTTGGTAGATGCCGAGATCTACCCGGATGTAAAACACAGCGATCACTGTCCCGTTTACCTGGAAATAAAGGAAAAATAGAATTTACCTAACTTCATATGCTGATATACAGCGTTCCCTTACATCCAATATCTTCTCAAAAACAAGAGAATACCGTAAGGGTTTCTGATGCCGCATAACGGCCGGTATAAAGTGTACTTTTAAACAATGCGCATGAAACTGAAAATATTTTTGGCAGGGCTGATAATGTTGACCGGACACTTTTCCTCTTACACTCAAACTGTGCTGAAAGGTAAGGTAGTGGATGAAATATACGACCGCGTGGTAATGGGCGCCAGTGTTGTCAATAAAACACAAAACAAATCATCCCGTTCCGATGCCGGGGGCAATTATATTATACCGGCCGGCGAAGGAGATATCGTGCTGTTTTCTTCCGTGGGATACGAACCGGATAGCATAACGGTTACCCACGATATGCTGGCCGGCACCTACGATATCGCCCTGGTAAGAAAAGTAGTGCTCATGGAAGAAGTGGAAGTGGGCGAACTGAATGCCTACCAGGTGGATTCGATCAGCCGCAGGGAAGAATTTGACAGTGTGCTTACCCGCCGCGAAACCAGATTGGTGGGTGGTAAAGGCAATAGTCCTACCGACGGTGTGGGCGTTACTTTCAGCCCGATCAGCCGGTATTCAAAAGAAGAAAAGAACCTGCGACGCTTTAAAAAGACCTACGAAAAGCAGGAAAAAGAGTATTATATTGATTATAAGTTCTCCTATAGCCAGATAGCAAGGGTGACCGGGCTTACAGGCGACTCACTCCGCACTTTTATGCTGAAATACCGGCCGGCCTATGACTTCTGCAGAAAACACACCCATTCGGAAATGCTGGTATACATCAACGATAGTTACCGTGATTTCATGAACAGGCCGGGTATCACCTCCGAAGCCCCGAAAAAGAAAAAACGTGAAAAAAGGAAATAACATTGCCACCGGGTTCTCTACCTCATTAGCATTCGTTTTTTTGAGCCTAATATGTACCATCATGTCCTGCAATTCAGATAAACCCGGCACGCCCGGTTTTACTCCCGGAACCTATGGTTATGACGCTGCCTTCCTGGAGCAGCACCTGCAGCACCTTACGGAGCTTTCCAACGCAGACGGGGCAAAACTGCTGGTGACCGGCGACTACCAGGGAAGGGTAATGACCAGCACTGCAAATGGAGACAGCGGCATCAGCTTCGGCTGGATCAATTATAAGCTGATCGAACAGGGTAATATGCAACCCCAATTCAACCCTGTAGGCGGTGAAGAACGTTTCTGGATCGGCCCGGAAGGTGGTCAGTATTCTTTTTACTTTAAAAAGGGAGATCCCTTCGATTTTATGAACTGGCAGGTGCCGCCATTCATTGATACCCTGCCTTATACAATGATTTCTTCAGAAAAAGACAGAGTGGTTTTCTCACATGCGGCAACCATCGAAAATTACAGCGGTACAACATTTGACATCGGGATCAACCGGACCATCCGGCTTTTAGATGCCAGGACTCTCTCAGAAAAAACCGGCACGACCATCCCGCAGGATGTAAAATGGGTGGCCTATGAAACAGAAAATGTTGTGAAGAATACCGGCGCCAACGCGTGGACAAAAGAAAGCGGGTTGGTGTCCATCTGGCTGCTGGGCATGTTCACACCCACAGATCAAACAGTGGCTATCATTCCTTTTAAAAACACTGCAGACGCACGGAACCATATAACCAATGACTATTTTGGTGAAATACCGGCAGACAGGCTTATCATAAAAGATAGTGTGCTGCTGCTGAAATGTGATGGCAAATACAGGAGCAAGCTGGGTTTATCGCCCGCCATCACCCGCCCCGTAGCCTGCAGCTTCGATTACCAGAAAAATATCCTTACCTGTATCCTGTTCTCCGTTGACACTGCCGGCAGCTATGTCAATTCCAAATGGGAAATACAGGATGAGCCCTATAAGGGTGATGTGGTAAACGCCTATAATGACGGACCGTTAGAGGATGGAGGGCAGATGGGACCTTTTTACGAGCTGGAGTCTTCTTCCGCTGCCAGTCCGCTGAAGCCGGGTGAAAGCCTGCTTTACAAACAGACGACCTGCCATTTTGAAGGGGATTATGCATCGCTGAATACACTGGCACAACAACTATTGGGTATTGACCTGGGTGATGCCAGGCTGCCCTGATCAATCAAGTAGTGACGACTGGTATTATGTTAATGAAAATGTGACGAATAAAGCTCCCGCAAATCCCGCGGATTTTCGTATAATATGCCACGAATGACCGCCTGAATGACGCAGTGGGGCAGGCACGAATGTTTATTCATGGCTATTGTAAAACTTCCATACGTTTAACTTAACACCAGTATCTTACACAAGTATTTGTCTCCATAAAATAAATCATTCGATTTTTATAACAACTGTCATTGTCGTATTTTAGACGATGCGTGTTTTAATATGAAATATTATGAAACTATTCAGAACAACCAAGGGTAATCTGCTGGAACACAATAACAACTGGCATGTCAACCATTCCGATTATGACAGCCTGATCAATCGTGATAATCTGTTTCAACACCTGTCCTCGCTGGAAGGTTTTACCGCCATACAAAAAGAAGAAGCCGACGCTTTGCTGGAAGCAGGTTTACTCCCTCCGCTCCAAAGCCAGGAAGTATGGGCTGCCGGTGTTACTTACCTGCGTAGCCGCGATGCGCGGATGGAAGAATCCAAAGAATCCGGCGGTGCTACTTTTTATGATAAAGTATATGTGGCAGAAAGACCGGAATTGTTTTTTAAATCCGTGGCGCACCGCGTAGTTCCGCATAAAAAAGACGTATACATCCGTAAAGACTCCACCTGGAATGTGCCCGAGCCGGAGCTGACCCTGTACATTAACAGCAATGGGAACATACAGGGTTACAGCATCGGAAATGACATGAGCTCACGCAGCATTGAAGGAGAGAACCCCTTGTACCTGCCGCAGGCCAAAACCTACGAAAAGAGTGCGGCGGTAGGCCCCTGCCTACTGATCACCGAACAGCCGGTCTCTCCCGACACCAATATCAGCATGATGATAGAACGGAACGGCGCCACTGTTTTTGAAGGCGTGATCCAACTGAGTATGATGAAACGTACCCTGCCGGAGCTGGCCTCTTTCCTGTACCGCGAAATGGATTTCCCCTATGGCAGCTTCCTGATGACCGGCACCTGCCTGGTACCCGATAATGATTTCACCTTACAGGAAAACGACTGGGTGCATATCACAATAGAGGAGATAGGCACCTTAAGCAACCGGGTGCTGTATAAGCCGTAAGGGGAAGACCGTAAAATGGTATGGACCGTAAGATGGTAAGAGGGCTGTACTTTTCTTACGGTCTTACGCGTCTTGCCATTTTACCATCTTACGGTCTTCATCTTCAATATCATTTTGTTAAAAAAATGCCCCAACGGTCTCCCGGCATTTTTATGGTTTGATATATTATATATTTGATCGCAGGAAAAAAAGCGCCTGATCGTGCAATAAATAAGCGCTTTCATTCATTCATAGATAGCTGCCATCCCGACTTGACAAGCATAATGGTAACGTTACATGAGACCTCTGATAACATTATGTATATTGGTAATCCATCTCAGCGCTTTGGCGCAGGAGCCGCAGCGTCCCAAAATCGGGGTTACACTGAGCGGAGGCGGCGCCAAGGGGCTGGCTCATATCGGTATACTCAAAGCCATTGATTCAGCCGGGCTGAATGTGGATTATATTACGGGCACCAGCATGGGAAGCGTAATAGGCGGTCTGTATGCCATTGGCTACTCCGCCGACTCTATCGAAGTGCTGGCCCGCGACATAGACTGGGAACTGCTGCTAAGTAATCAATCTTCTCTCAGCAGCGTATTTATGGCAGAAAAGGATGAATACGGCAAATATGTTGTAGAGTTACCCAGGGAAAGACACAAGTTCAAGCTGCCGACCGGCATACTGGAAGGACAGGAACTGTGGCTCAAATTTTCAGAGCTTTTTTTCCCGGTCAGCAATATCAAAAACTTCGGCCGGTTCAGCATCCCCTTCAAATGTATCGCTACAGACGTTGGAACAGGAGAAGCCGTGGTGATGGAGGATGGAGAGATCATTTCCTCCATTCGTTCCAGCATGGCCATTCCTTCTTTTTTTACTGCCGTCAACGTTAACGGACGACGACTCATCGACGGGGGCGTTGTACGTAATTTTCCGGTAAGGGATGTAAAGGAGATGGGCGCCGATATCGTTATCGGCAACAATGTTTCCTCCGGGTTGCTGACTTCGGATAAGGTAAGCAATGCCATACAGGTGTTGCTGCAGGTGGCTTTTTTCCGGGAAGCGGAAGACAGCCGCAATGAAATTCCCCTATGCGACATCTACGTGTCGCAACCCCTGTCGAAATATAATATGGGAAGTTTCAGTTCGGCAGATAAAATACTGGAAGCAGGGATAGAGGAAGGACGCCGCCTTTACCCCCGGCTGAAAAAGCTGGCAGACTCACTGGATGCCATTTACGGCAGGCAGCCGTTCAAAAAAAAACGTCTTCCCCAACTGGATAAGATCAATATCAGCAGCTATGAGCTCAGCGGACTAAAAAATACAACCATCGATTTTTTTGTAAATACACTCGATTTGAAGCTGCACCACTGGTACTCCGCCACTGATATTTCCAAAATGGTACGCCATGCCTTCGGCACCCGGTATTACAACCGGATATTGTATTCACTGGAAGAGCTGGGAGACGGCACTTACAAGATCATTTTTGACATCGTGGAGAACCCGCTCACTTTTGCCAAGATCGGGTTGCATTACGATGCGTTCAGCGGCATCAGCGCTATTGTAAACCTCACCACCAGGAATTTCCTGATCACCAATTCCCGGAGCCTGGTCACGCTGAACATTGGCGATAACTTCCGGGCCAGGGGACAGCATCTCCAGTACTTCGGCAGGCATAAAAACTTTTCTTCCCTGCTGGATGTGCAGTACGACCGGTTTGGTATCAATGCCTACAACCCATACAATGCGTATGACTCCTACCGGGAAGCAGGTTTGTATAAAAGACAGTATTCCCGTTTCGATGTAAATGCGGCGTACTCTCCCAGCAGGCAGGTAGCCGCCGGCTTGGGATTCAGGATGGAACTGGTTCATTTTTCCCCCATCATTTCTGCACCGCTGGAGTTTAAGGGAAGTAATAATTTTCCGACGGCCTACGGTTTCTTCAAATTCAACTCACTTAACAAGCAGGTGTACCCCACCCGCGGATTGAAGATAGACGGAGAAGGCGGCTGGGTCTTCCGGCAAAACCAAAGGTTGCGGGTACTGAAGGAAGGTGTAGAAGCACCCCGGGAAGAATATACTATCGGCAACCACCCCTACCTGCGCGCAAAGCTGAACGTTGAGACCTATATAAGGGTCTCTTACCGCAGCACCATATTGGCCTCCATGCAATCGGGCGTAAACTTCAACTATACCACCAACCTGCTGAACGAGTTTTCCATAGGCGGGCTGATACCGCTATATAATAACCAGATCACCTTTGCAGGGCTGCCGGAAGCCACTACCTACGCCCCTACGGTTGCAGCTTTTATGGCGGGTTATCGCCATGAGTTTCTACCCAATACCTATGTCACCGCGAAAGGTAATATCCTGTATACCAACTTCATCAACAAAAGCATCTTTTTCGACAACCCCAATATGCTTTCGGGTTATGCGCTCACATTCGGATACAACTTCGCTTTGGGACCACTGGAGATCAGCGCCATGTACAGCGACCAGGCCAGAAGGCTGCGCACCTATGTGAGCTTCGGAGTGAGCTTTTAACGATTGGGGGTATTATCTTATGGGGTAAGTCAGTACTTTTGATGTGCTTTCGGAGCCGTGGCGCCTACTTTATCCCGGTAAACCTTAACTCCTGCAAAACCTGTTTTTCGGAACGGGACTTCATAAAAATGGTGGTTCTGAACACGCCGTGTTTGGTTTGCAGTTCACCTACACAATATTCAGTGCCGTTGCTGGCGCCTTTGTAGGATACCTCAAAGGACTGAACACCATAACATTTAAAGAAATCCTTGATGATAGCTTCTGCCTGGGAGCGGCTGTAGGCATGACTTTTTTCGTGAAGCGTGATATCTACCATGTTGTCAAAATAACGGGACAACACATCTGCATTCCCCGACTTCATTGCCCCCGCCACATCATCTATTGTATAGGATGGGACAAAAGAGAACAAGGTGGTTAGACAACAAATAAGGACTGTATTTCTGAAAAACAAAATCATAATCCGGCTCTTCATGCATTATATCACCAAAAATGTGCCAGATTATTTATCTCATACACAGCATGTTAATAACCAGTTTATTACTGTTTAAGTTATACACAATCCGTCAATATTCATTATAGCGTACTTTTGCAGCTATGACAAACAAAAAAGTAATCCTGATCATAATGGATGGATGGGGTCTGGGGAAAGTTAAGTCCAGCGACGCCATTCAAAACGCCAAAACCCCTTTTGTAAGTTCCTTATACAGCAAATATCCGAATTCCACGCTGGTTACCTGCGGTGAGGAAGTGGGGCTACCGGAAGGACAAATGGGCAATAGCGAAGTAGGCCACCTGAACCTGGGCGCAGGCCGGATCGTCTACCAGGAGCTGCAACGCATCAATGTTGCCATCCGCACCGGTGCGTTTGCCGGGAACCAAGCGCTGCTGGACGCCATTCAATATGCCAAAAACAACAAAAAGTCCCTGCACCTGCTGGGGCTGGTAAGCGATGGTGGTGTGCACTCCCATATCAATCATATCAAAGCGATTACGTCCGTATGTAAGGAACAGGGCTGTGAGGACGTGTTCATACATGCTTTTACCGACGGAAGGGATACCGATCCCAAAGGCGGACTGGCTTATATAAACGACCTGCAGTTGCACCTTCACCAGACAACAGGTACGATAGCCACCGTAACCGGCCGATATTATGCCATGGACCGCGATAAGCGGTGGGAACGGGTAAAACTGGCATACGACGCCCTGGTGAAAGGAGCCGGTACGCCCACCGATGATATCCCCGCTGCGATAGCCGCCTCTTACGCCGAAAACATCACCGACGAATTCATTAAACCCATCATCAATACCCGGGCAGACGCCACCAGGTGCTTCATTAAAGAAGGCGATGCGGTGATATGCTTTAATTTCCGCACAGACCGGTGCCGCGAAATAACAGAAGTGCTGACCCAGGCGGATATGCCTGCCTTCGACATGCATACCATCCCGCTGTACTATACCACCATGACGGAATACGACAAGACCTATAAGAATGTACACGTGGTGTTTGAAAACGACAACCTGAACCAAACGCTGGGTGAAGTGATCACCGAAAACGGGCTCAAACAGATACGTATAGCCGAAACGGAAAAATATCCCCACGTTACCTTTTTCTTCAGCGGAGGAAGGGAAGCGGTTTTTACAGGTGAAAGCAGGATACTGGCCGCCTCTCCCAAGGTAGCCACCTACGATCTGCAGCCGGAGATGAGCGCCTGGGAGCTCACCGCAAGGCTGCTGCCGGAGATACAGAACAAAACAGCCGATTTCATCTGCCTGAACTATGCCAACGCCGATATGGTAGGACATACCGGCGTATGGAATGCGGTGATCCGGGCGGTAGAAACAGTAGATGCCTGCGTGGAAAAAGTAGTAACCGCCGGGCTGGAAAACGGGTATACCATATTCCTCACAGCCGACCACGGGAATGCCGATTACATCATCAATGAAGACGGGACACCCAATACGGCGCATACCCTGAACCTGGTGCCCCTGTTCGTGATTGACAGGGAATGGCATGGCACGCTGAAAAACGGCAAGCTGGGCGATATCGCACCCAGCATATTAAAAATGATGAACCTGCCGATCCCTAAAGAAATGACCGGCAATATCCTGGTGGATTAATATTATGTCAATGAAAATCTGACGAATAGATATCCCGCAGCTTACGCTGATAAGCGCTGATCTTATCAGGCTGTTTCCGCGGAGATCCGCGACATCTGCGGGAAAAGAAAACAGGCATTACTAAACATGACTGACACAATCGTCAGGCCGGGAAACAACACGCAGATGCAGAGATATTTTATTGAAGTATCGTATAACGGTGGCGCTTACGCCGGCTTCCAGGTGCAGGAAAATGCACCCACGGTTCAGGCGGAGGTGGAAAAAGCCTTATCCATTTACTTCAGGTCATCTTTTTCGCTTACCGGCTCTTCCAGGACGGATGCCGGTGTGCATGCATTACAAAACTACTTTCACTTCGATACGGAGGTGGAAATCCCGCCAAAGGCAGCGTATAACCTGAACGCCCTTTTACCGTCAGACATAGCCATCAGGCGTATCATCCCCGTGGATGCGGCGGCCCATAGCCGGTTTGATGCTGTAAGCAGGGAATACCGTTATTATGTATATGACAGGAAAAATCCTTTCCTGAAAGACCGGGCGTATTTTTTTCCTTATCCTTTAGACCTGGCAAAGTTGCAGGAGGTGGCCACTATTATAAAAGAATATCAGGACTTCACCAGCTTTTCCAAACGCAATACCCAGGTAAAGAACTTTCGGTGTGATATCATAGAAAGCCGGTGGATGCAGGAAAATGACTGCCTGGTATATTATGTAAAGGCCAACCGCTTTCTACGCGGGATGGTGCGCGGACTTACAGGCACCATGCTGCAGGTAGGGCGCGGTAAAACCGATATCCCGGGATTCAGAGCGATTATTGAAAGTAAGGATTGTACCAATGCAGATTTCGCAGTGCCCGGTCACGGTTTGTTCTTATGCAGGGTGAATTATCAGGAGGAGCCCGGGAGGCTTTCCCTTTGATTGTCGGAACAGGTGCAAGCGTCCCGCTTGTGCCATAAAGGAATGTGACCGGATTTCAGATAGCAAAGTTTGAACACTTTGAAGAACATATTAGTCACGAAGTCTTAAAACTCCGGATAGCAGTCCTCCCCGGTCGTCACTGCGATCCCGCCGTTATATGATTTTGTATTAAAAGAATGTTACGGCGCCTGCCCGACTGCGTTATTCAGGCGGGGGAGAAGCAGTCCGTCCCTGAAGATCATGAAGCTTTGTACTTTGTAATTATCCTGCTGCAAAAATGGACTAGTTAATATACAAGCCGCAGCGCCTGCCCGACTGAGCCATTCAGGCACGGCGAAATATTAATTTGTTATCGTAAACACAGTCTTCCTTTTAACTCAAAACTCCCTCCTGTTTTTTGGCTACTTTTTTGCGGAAAAAAGTAGCGCAAAAAGCCGCCCGAAATCGATTACGGCCGATTTCGGGGACGCCTTGATTAAGCTTTAGTAGTACTGTGATCTCAGCTATAGCACCCTGATACATTATGCAAAAAGTAGAGCAATCAACTTATCATCATTGACTCTATATGTCACGGCTCAATGATTGAGGACACTAATGGGATACTGCCAATGACG
>JBBCJQ010000028.1:0-42836 GCA_037190885.1 Chitinophagaceae bacterium | reverse complement strand
CCGGTAAAAATTTTTAAAAATAGATGAAACCCGCTCTGGACGTGTGTTTAGACGTTTTTCAGTCAGCGAGGGCCTGCGATAAGGAAAACGAGGCCAGTAAAGGCTTTTGATACTTTCCCCGGACAACAGTGGTTCGGAACCTTCCTTACAGCTTGATATATATCTTTTTCCGGTCCATCCACCAGGCAATGATAAAAAACAGCATTACATGCGCTACTGCGTACAGCAGCGAGCCGTTCATATACCCGAAAACCGGTGCAAAAAAATGATCATAGCTCCATTTCCCCAGTCCTTTGAAGACCGTTTGCCCGTTTTCGGTATCGGCAATCCTCACCAGGCCGTATAATCGGGCCACAACCCCGCTGAGCACGAAAATAAAAAGAGGGTTTTTGCCGAACACGTCAAAGAATTTGCCCCATACCCGCCACTGCCTTATTTCTGTTATATAGATGATGATCGCCAGGAGGGCAATGGCAAAACCGTTGGCATACAGCACATAGGAGCTGGTCCATATTTTTTTATTGATGGGAAAAACGCTGTTCCAGAGCAGGCCCGCGGAAATGCATATGCCGGCCGCCAGCGCCAGCGCAAAAAAATGTCTGGAGGCGGAGGGATGTGAGGGTTTGAAAGCTGCCTGGTTGCGTATGATATAATTTCCCACCAGGTAACCGCCCGTCACCTGTACAATGGCCGGCAGGGTGCTGGCAATGCCTTCCGGGTCAAACGGAACCCCTTCTCCCCTGTACAGGTGACTGTCGCCCAGCAGCCATTTATCAACCCTGAGTCCAAACCAGCCTTCCAGGCTATACGGATCCGGTCCGCCCAGGAAAAGACAGAGCAACCAATAGCCTGCCAATAAGCCGAGCGAGAGCAGGAACACGCCCCTGGGTTTCATATGATATATAATAACTGCAGCAAAAAAATAACATAAGGCGATCCGCTGCAACACACCCGGGATACGCAATTCACTCAGGGGTTTGCCGACCAGCGCGCCAACAGCATCATATTTTACAAAGGGGAACCAGTTCAGCAGCACCCCGGTAAGGAAGATCAGACAGGTTCTCCTGATCGTTTTTTGCCAGAAAGCGGCGTCTCCCTGCTCCCTGAGCCGCGGAACCACAAAAGAAAGGGCGTTCCCGACCGCAAAGAGAAAAAAAGGAAAAACCAGGTCTGTAGGGGTACAGCCATGCCAGGACGCATGCCCAAGGGGTTTGTACAAATGGCTCCAGCTTCCCGGGTTGTTTACCAAAATCATGAAAGCCACCGTGCTTCCCCTGAAAATATCAAGTGGATAAAACCGCTGTTTCAAAAGAAGGATTTTAAAAAAACCGACTCAGACAGGTAACAAAATGGTTAAAACCTGTATCTAAATATGGAATTTTACAAAATATTAAGACAACAAGATAGGAAATAGCCGGAAATTTGTACTCTATAAAGTAAGAATAGCTCTTTTGATAAAAATGCAATTTTTTTTATTATATTACGTTTAAAAAAGAGCAGGATTTTAGAATAATTTAACAAGATGCGATTATACTTTTTTCAGTTTGATGCGTCTTATAAGTATAAAGAGATTTAGAATAGTCAATTTTCTCATAAGCAGTTAGTTTTGGTTGCGGCCCCCATTTCCATGGGGGCCAATTTTTTTGTGCCTGTGTCATTTAATACGCCACCTGGCTATCAGCCAGCCGACAGCAGCCCCTGCCGCATCAGCCACCATATCCTTATAGTCAAAGCCCCGGTTGGGCACGAAATACTTCTGGTGATATTCCAGGAGGATCCCATAAATGCAGGTGATCACAAAAACCAGGAAAAACAACCTGTTCCGGTTCTCCCGGTCTTTGAGCCGGCGGTGCAGGTACCGGCACCAGAGCCAGACATGTATGCCGCAAAGAAATGCATGTATCAGCTTATCCAGGTTGGGTATGCGGGGAGGCTCCCCAAACTCTCCACCGGGGATGCTCAATAAAATAAAAATACCAAGCGTCCACAAGAGTGCAGGCCACCTGGTATCAAACACTTTAAATAGCTTATCCATCGGCAATTATCCTGCCTACCCTACAAGGGCTGCATATGCTTCTGCTGTAAGCAAATTATTGAAAGCCGCCGGATCGTCTGCCTGTAACCTGATCATCCAGCCGGCGCCATAAGGATCACTATTGATCAGTTCCGGTGTATTATTCAATTCCGGGTTTATTTCTGTGATAGTGCCGGCTACCGGCAGAAAGAGGTCGCTGACCGTTTTCACAGCCTCCACCGTACCAAAAACCGCGTCCGCGGCCAGGTGTTCGTCTTTGGTTTCGATTTCAACGTATACAATATCCCCTAATTCACTTTGGGCGAAATCGGTGATTCCTACCACCAGTGTACCGTCTTCTTCCTTTCTGACCCACTCATGTTCTTTGGTATAACGAAGATTTTCAGGAAAGTTCATTGCCTATTGTTTTAGGGTGCAAAGATTATGAAATCCCCCCGAAAAACCGATAAATCTTTGTATCAATAATGATAAGGAAATAAAAAGGCTCAGTTCGCAGGGATGAGTATCCGTATGGTTTCTTTGTTACCGGGGGAAACCTCGTCAACATAGATCAGCTCCGTACCGTCCGCACTTTGCTTTTCCAGCGTTTTTTTAATGGAAACAGATACCGGGAACCTGGGCTGGGAAGCTGCCTCCGGCTCGTTCTTTTTCCGCCCTTTCTTAATGTTTTTTACTACTTCATTCAGCACAAATGGACGGCTTTCTTCTTTTATTTCGGGTTCTTCGGTCACGTCTTTTACCGTCACGTTGGAAACCGATGATGCCGGTATTTTCTCTTTCGCGGCAGGTATTTTTTCTTCCCTAGCTGCAGTGGAAGCCTCAGTTCCGGCATTTGTGTGTTCTTCTGCCCGCGCGGAAGCGGTGTCCGGAACAGTTACGGCTGCGGCTGCAACAGCCCTAGCGGTGTCTGCATTTGTTACGGGTGGTTTGTCGGCCTGTTTCTCTATAATGGCAAGGGATGCTTCAGGTTCTTTTTTCTCTGTTGACCGGTTTTCAGCCGGCAGGCCGGAGTTGTTCTGTGTTATGGCTGCTGCAGTGTCCGGCCTGAATACAGTAACCGCTGAATCGGTTTTGGTAGCTGCCGCCAGGCTTTTACTTTCTTCCACCGGCGGCGGTGTGATTGCCGGCGGTTTTTCCGTTGTTTTTTGGCTGACTGCAAGCGATTCTTTTACGGAAGCCGGAAGTTCGGTACCGGAAGGTGGGGCGGTTGTACCTGTTGTCATAGGGCTTTCCACCGTATTGTTGGATACCGGTTGTACAGCAACCGGCTCTTCTTTAGCAATGATCACCGGTTTCAACCGGATCGTCGGGTCGTCCACCACGTCGGCCAGCAGCCGGGAAAAAGCATCATCGCTGACCGGACCGTTCAGGGCCTCCTTCTTTTTAACAACATCCTTTATCTCTGTTGCCTCCACCCGCGACCCCGCCAGATCATGGCTGTTTCCCATAGCCGTCAGGTAAGGAATACCGCCTTTTTTGGTGAGGGTGAATGCCAGGTCTTTGTTATCAACAGCCACGGAAAAAGACCATTCCGGTAAGGGATTGTTTTTGTACCCTATTACCAGGTTGTAGGACGAGGCTACAAGTCCCTCTATCACCAGGTAACCGCTACCGGAGGATTCATAGGTTTTAAGGCCTGTTTTGACATAAAAAGATGCATGGTCGCCGGATTGGATATACAGGTAGTGCAGTTCCTGCCCGGAAATATGCCGGGAAAACAACACCATCAGGAAAACCAACACCAGCTTCCGGGTCAATATGCACTTTTTTATTTCCGCCACTTGTACCGTTATAGTTGCAAAGCTAGGTAAAACCTTAAAAACGAATAATAACCGGCGTATTTACTTTCGGTGAGGAAAGCTCAAACTTTCGCAGGCGGGTGCGCCCGGATGGCCGGTCAGAAGGGTCTCCACCGACCGGAAAATCTCCATAAAGCGAAAATTTGGAACACGCCCGGTAATAACCCGCTTTTACACAGCTTCTTTTAGCTGATATATCGTCGTATCCGTGCTTATTATTGTTAAACCATACCATAAATTAATAACTATTACAATAAAAGATATAACTTTTCGCATTTTTATCGTTACAGAGTAACCGATTGTTTTTCAAACATTCATAAAACAACCTATACAACATGCTTCTTCGACCATTTCATGTTAAGGCTGCTGCGGCCGTTTTTGTATTATCGGTGTTTTCGGCGGGTATTTCCGCCCAGGGTATTCATCAGCCGTCCGTGCAGGATACCGGTACCCATGTGTACCAGGCTGAGGCGCAAAAGATCAACGCATTGGTGCATACCAAGCTGGAAGCCAGCTTCGACTACCAGAAGTCCCGGATGCCGGGTAAGGTATGGCTCACCCTGGAACCTCATTTTTACAGTGTGGATTCTGTGGTGCTGGATGCAAAGGGAATGGAAATAAAGGCGGTTGGCATTGTGACCGGCAAAACGACAGCACCGGCAAAATATACGTATGACGGAAAGCAGCTTTTTATAAAGCTGAACAGGACTTACAAAAGAGGAGAGCAATACAAAGTGTATGTGGATTATATAGCAAAGCCGGATGAGCTGGAAGAGGGTGGCAGCCAGGCAATCAGGGATAATAAAGGGCTTTATTTTATCAATCCCCGGGGAGAAGATCCAAACAAGCCCACGCAGATATGGACACAGGGGGAAACCGAAAACACCTCTGTATGGTGCCCTACCATTGACAAGCCTAACCAGAAAAGTACCCAGGAGTTTTTCCTGGTCGTTCCTTCAAAATATGTGACCCTCAGCAACGGAAAGCTGGTACAGCAACAAAAAAATACTGATGGCACCCGTACCGACTATTGGAAAATGGAGGAGCCGCATGCGCCTTACCTGTTCTTTATCGGGGTGGGGGATTTTGCGGTGATAAAGGAAATGTATAAAGGAAAAGAAGTGAGCTACTATGTGGAAAAAGAATATGCGCCGGTGGCAAAAAAGATATTTGGTAACACCATTGACATGATGTCTTATTTTGAAAAGATAACCGGGATAAGTTATCCCTGGGCCAAATATTCCCAGATGGTCGGCAGGGATTTTGTGAGCGGCGCCATGGAAAACACCACGGCAACGCTGCATAAAGAAGACGCCCAGCAGGATTCCCGTGAGCTGCTGGATGGCAACGTATGGGAAGGAACTATTGCGCATGAACTTTTCCATCATTGGTTCGGCAACCTGGTAACTGCGGAAAGCTGGAGCAATTTAACGGTGAACGAATCCTTTGCAAACTACAGCCAGACCTTATGGTTTGAAAATAAATATGGAAAAGATGCCGGCGATGCGGAAAACTACAAGGATATGCAAGCCTACCTGGGCAGTCCGGAAGATGCTCAAAAAGACCTGGTGCGTTTTTATTACAGGGACAGGGAAGATATGTTTGACCTGGTGAGCTATAATAAAGGAGGGCGTATCCTGAATATGCTTCGTAATTACCTGGGAGACGATGCCTTCTTTAAGAGCCTGAATGTTTACCTTACCAGCAACCGGTTCAGGACCGGAGAAGCGCATCAGCTTCGCCTGGCTTTCGAAGAGGTGTCCGGTAAAGACCTCAACTGGTTTTTTAACCAATGGTTTTTCGGCAGCGGACACCCGAAGCTGAATATCACCTATTCGTACAATGAAGAGACCAAAAAGGTGTCAGTAGCGGTAAAGCAGCAGCAGGATAGAATATTTGTATTACCGGTTGCGATTGATATCTACCAGGGAACCAAAAAAACGAGACACCAGATATGGGTGAACAGGAAAGAACAAACCTTTGAATTTGAGGGTCCGTCAAAACCGGACCTGGTAAATTTTGACGGTGACAAAGTGCTTCTCGCAGAGAAGAGTGAAGAAGGTAAATCTTTGCAGGAATATATTTTCCAGTACAAAACGGCAGGCAGCTATGTAGACAGGCGGGAGGCCATCGCGTTCTGCGCCCAACACCAGGATAGCCTGGCAGCCGCAGAGTTGTTACGCACCGCCCTCCGCGATGTGTATCATGACCTGCGGATCCTCACCATACAGTCCATTGATTATAAGAAAGCAATGGTAAAGCAAGTAGTGGAGACCAATATTTTTGAGCTGGCCAAAGGAGATCAGAAGCCAACGGTAAAGGCAGAAGCATTGCAGGCCTTAGCCCTGTACGACAAGGAAATATACCGTGACCTGATAAAAAGGAGCGTGAACGATTCATCCTATAGTGTTGCCGGGGCGGCGCTTATGTCGCTGAATGAATTTGACCGTGACCTGGCTTATAGCGAAGCAAAGAGATTGTCCGGTCAAAAAGCAAAGCAAAAACTAAGTGAAGCCATTAGTATGGCATTTGCCATCAATGGCAAACCGGAAGACCTCCAATATGTACTGGATTGGTATAACACCATGCCTTTCGGGCAATCCAAGCTGGATAACGCCAATACCATTGCGTACTACGCTATCCAGCTGCAGGAAACAGACTTGGTAAAAAAAGCGGTGGATGCCCTGGTGGCTATGCGGGAAGAGATCCCTTCCGCCTACCACGAGAGCCTGGTGCCCTACCTGAACAACGGAATTTTGAAAACGATCGCCACGCAAAAGACGGCTGCAAAGAATGTAGCTTCCAATCCCGAAGCGCTGCAGGAACAGATTGATTATATTATGAGTAAGATCCCGTAGGATGGCGGTCAGTCGCAACAGAATTCTGTCGGGGTCCGGGACAGGGGTCCCGGGACATAGGGTATACGGAGTCTCCAGACTCTGTACAGCGGAACACCGGCTTACTTAACCGCCACCTGCAAATAATGGAGCAGGTCAATGATCTCTTTTTCGCTTAATGTTGCCAGCAAACCCTGCGGCATCAGGGAGATATCCGTCACTTCCTTTGACTGTATAGCGGACTTGCTGATGATCACGTCATCCTGCCCTGCCAGCCGCATGGTAACCTGCCGCTGGTTTTCACCCACAATATTGCCGGAATAGGTTCTGCCATCCCGGGTAGTGATCACTACCATTTTATAATCGTCCTGTATTTCTTCGCTGGGGTCCAGGATATTGAACAGGAGATATTCGAGATCAGACCGGTTGGAGCCTGTGAGGTCGGGCCCAACGATACCGCCTTTTCCAAACATTTTGTGACAGCTTCCGCAGGTTTTCGCAAAAACCGCCTGCCCGTTATGGATGTCTGCTTTTTTAGCTGCGGCATTGTTCATCAGGTCGCGGTATTTCTTATATTGCTTTTCGTCCCTGGGCTTATCATCAATAGGGCCCCACACCTCCACAAAACCGCTGCCGACCACCCGCCTCAATTGCCGGGCTGCATTCGCGGAAATTTCTTTTTTGGGTATATTGCCGCTCTTGATTTCCTGCGTCAGCAGCCAACCATAGGTCGGGCGGGAAGACAATGTTTGTATAGCCGCGGCCTTATCTTCTTCGTTCAGGCTTTTGTATTTGCTTACCAGCAGGGTTCCCAGGTTCCGGCGATCGAAGGCAGCGATGGAATGAATGGCGGCTGTGCGCAACTGCAGATCATCCAGCAGCTCCGGTATCAATGCGGTCAGCTCTTCCCGCTGTTGCAGGGTCAGCATTTGCAGCGCTTTCTTTCGTTGATCCGTACCCGCAGATTTGTTTTTCAGGGTTGCTAGGGCGCGTTGTGCCGCCTCGCTGTCGCCGAACATGTCGGCGACCTGGTTTACCAGTGCTGCAGTCGGGTCGTTTCGCTTGCTCAGGGAAGCATATACTTTTGCCCATGCGGCGGGGGGAGTGATGTCGGTACGGCCTTCCATGCCATTCATCATTCCTTCCAGCAGTCGGTCCAGCATCGGGGGGCGATCGGCAATAGCCGCCACCAGTGCATCGAGGGCGTTGCCATCCACAGCCCGGCGGGCGGTGAAATGAGCGATCAAAGGAATTTTTGAGCGGGAAGCCAGTTTCAATGCACGTGCCGGATCTTCCTTTGTCAATGGTTCAAACCCGAACCAGGTCATTTTCGGAAGGTTATGATCATTGATATCTTCTTCATGCTTGAGCAGGCCCTCCGCTATTTTCCAGGCCGTTTCTTTGTCGGTCCTTTGCATGGCGCTGGCAAGATAAAGTCTTACCACGGGCGAACGCTCGGTTGCAGCCATCGAAGCAAATTTCCTTTTGGCATCTCCGGAAGGATTTTTGTCCTCGCATAACAATTGTACGGCCCAGGCCCTGATATATTCTTCTTTATCATTCAGCGATTGTTGCAATACCGCCGGCGGCAGGCTACCGGTAATATGTAGTGTCCAGAGCGCTTTCAGACGGATGTTTACACTGGAATCAGAACGGTAGAGCTTCAGAAGCTGTTCCGGCGTACCGGGTTGCAGCTTACCGGCGGCTGCGCGTGACTGTAATATCACACGCGCCCGGCGGGTATGCCAGTCGCTTTTGCTGGTTTGCAGCGCGACCAGTTGCGCATCGCTCATTTTGGAAAGATCCGCGTACCGGTCTTCCCAGCTTTCGGCTCCTGATTTTTCGGGCATGATCCTGAAAATGCGGCCGGTTTCACTATTCAGTACTTTTTGTCCGCATATGTCCGCATCGTGCCAGTCAAGTGCATAGAGTCCTCCATCCGGACCTATCTCCATGCTGAAGCCCACCCATTGCGCATTATTGGCCATTACAAAATCATCGCCGTGCCTCGCCACAAATCCGGACCCCTTTGGCAGCAGTATGTCGGATAGTACGGCATGCTCATGAATGTTGGCCATAAATATCCTGCCCTGCTGGGACGCCGGAAATGCATCCGACTGGTAAATGCGGGCGCCGCCGTGTGCGGAACGGTGACTGTGGTTGGCGATGGTTTTGATATCCTCGTACACATAAGGGTTGAAATGCTGCCCACCCTGCCGGTGGTATATACCGCCGGGTATCACATGCCACATATGCGGTATCACACAGGCACTGATGAAGAGCTGCCCTTTGGCATCGTAGTCAATACCCCAGGGATTACTGAAGCCATGTGCCACCACTTCAAAAATATCCTTTACGGGATGGTAACGCCATACTCCCCCGTTGATATCCACGCCATCGCCTTTCAGGATGTCTTCGGGAAAAGGATCATTGTGCTTATAGAGCCTGCCTTTTCCCTGCGGCTTCCTTACTTTGGAGGGCGTGGCAAAACCCTGGCAGCCATACAGCCAGCCATCCGGCCCCCAGTGCAGGCTGTTGAGGGTCTCATGGCGGTCGGCTATGCCCCATCCCGTTAGTCTTACCTCGATATCGTCCATATCGGCTTTGTCGTCATGATTCCTGTCCGGTACAAACAGCAGGTTGGGAGGCGCCCCGATAAAAACCCCGTCAAAGCCCACCGCAATGGCCGCAGGGAAGGCCAGTCCTTCCATAAATACTTTACGGGTATCTGCCATTCCATCGCCGTCGGTATCTTCCAGGATCAATATACGGCTGTCGCCGGCGTTCGAAAATCCATGCCCCCTTGATTCATAATCCCGGTTTTCGGCTATCCATAACCGTCCTTTGTCATCCCAGCAGAAAGCCATGGGCTGCGTCATCAGGGGTTCTGCTGCCCAAACATTCACCTGGTAGCCGTTTTTTACCGTCATAGCAGCAACTGCCTCCTGCGGGGTTAGAAATCTTGCATGCAATCCTTCGTCCTGCGCTATCTTCCACATCATAGCCGTAGCGTACATGGCGTTCTCATTTCCCGTGAACACCGCCCACCGGTTTGATATTTCTACGTCGTCCAGGTCGCCGGTGTACGCCACCAGTTGATGCCGGATGGTCTCGGACTCCCCGTTTTTGATATGGATATCCCTTTCGCGGGCCGGCGCCGGGCCAATTCCCAGTTGCCCGTCCACACGCCAATGCTGCGGGTAGCCCTTATTGTCAGGATGGTCAAATACGGCTATATGAGCCAGGTCCTCTCTTCCTTCTATCTGCATACCCACATCCACCCAGGTGGCCTGCCGGCCTTCTGCCTGCTCATTTTTTTGCCGTACACTGTTCACCACTTCTCCCTCCACTCCTTCTTTCCACGGCATGCGGATGAACAATCCGCCGTAGTCGTATTTCCCGATCGTAATATCTGTTTTGGCATCTCCTCTCCATTCCAGCGTCATTACATAGCGTCCACTGTCTTCCCTGAAGCTCCATTTTTGTGTTTCCGTCAGCAGTGTATGCCCGTTTTCATCCAGCATATCATATACGGTCTGCCATTTTAACTCCTGCCCTTCCTTTTCGGTGATAAAAGCAGTGCTCCGCTTCCAGTGATCGCCGCCGGGGTTATGAAAGAAATCGCGTCCGTTCACCCGTGTAAAGCCCCAGTAGATACCGGTTTGATGTTTGTGGTGAGAAGGACTGTACTCCGTGAGTGTTCCCTTACCGTCGGGTGCTTCCAGCGGGTGCAGGTATGGCCGGAAATCTGCCGCCGCATTTTGTACCAGCACCGGCTTCTCCGGGGCTCCCTCCCTGTAGATGGAAATAGTGCCGGTTTTCTCATCCTGTACGGCATAAAAATTTCCGTTTCCGGGGAGCGGACTTTCTTTGTTTGTATTGTTTTGAACGCAGGCGATCGGGATATAGAGAAAAATCAGCAGGCAGTATCTTAATTTCATTACCGTAAAAAATTAATTATATGGGTGGAGCAGTTCCAATGTTAAATATAACGAAAGAAAACGTAGCGGGCATTCTCATTTAGTGTATTCCAGGTCTTCGCTTTATGAAGGTTTTCCGGTCGGTGGAGACACCGACCGGTAGCGTGCTCTACTGGCGGGTGAAGACACCCGCCAGCAAAAAACGGCATTCTCATTTTGCTTATTCATTGTTTACCTTTACGCAGAATATGCCGGGAATTCATATACAGGACACGGTCAATTTATTATCCAAGCTCAGCTTCAGGCGAAGCTGGAATGCCCTTAAAGTGCTCAGCAGCTTTTACCTGAGCCGCTGGACAAATAAGCCAGTGCAATGGGGATACCCGGTTTCCATTTCATTTGAGCCTACCACCTCCTGCAACCTGCGCTGCCCGGAATGCCCCAGTGGACTAAGGAGCTTTTCCCGCTCCACCGGTATGTTGCAGCAGGATTTTTTCCGGCGGACAATTGATGATATCCACAAGGAGCTGTTGTACCTGATCTTTTATTTCCAGGGCGAACCTTATCTCAACCCGCACTTCCTGGAGATGGTGCAATACGCTTCGCAAAAAAAAATATACACGGCCACCTCCACCAATGCGCACTACCTGAACGATGATAATGCAAGGAAAACCGTTGAAAGCGGGCTCGACAGGCTGATCATTTCCATTGATGGTACCACGCAGGAAGTGTACAGGCAATACCGACGGGGCGGTAACCTGCAAAAGGTAATAGAAGGCGCCAAAAGAATAGTGGCCTGGAAAAAAAAGCTGAAAAGCAAAACGCCGTTCGTGGTGTTCCAGTTCCTGGTGGTAAAGCCCAATGAGCACCAGGTGGAAGATGTGAAACAGTTGGCAAAACAGGTAGGCGTAGACGATGTATGGTTTAAGACGGCCCAGGTATACGATTATGAAAACGATCCCAATGGGCTGATTCCCTCCATTGACAGGTTCAGCCGGTACAGGAAAACAAAAAACGGGTATGCCCTGAAGAACAGGATGGACAACCACTGCTGGAAACTGTGGCATGCCAATGTTATCACCTGGGACGGGCTGGTGGTGCCCTGTTGTTTTGATAAGGATGCGATGCACCGGCTCGGGAATCTTACCATGCAAAGCTTTAAAGAAATATGGCACAATGATAATTACCGGCAGTTCAGGAGAGAGCTGATGACCAGCCGGAAAAATATTGACATCTGTGCCAATTGCAGTGAGGGAACCAAAGTGTGGAGTTCATAAATTATACAGAATGCTTTTACATGTACACCCCGTAAATCCGCAGCCCAGGCAGATAAAAACCATTGTAGAATGCCTGAAAAACGGCGGCATTATTATATATCCCACCGACACCATCTATGGGTTGGGATGTGACATATACCAGCATAAGGCGGTGGAAAGGATAGCGCGGATAAAAAATGTGGATCCGCAAAAGGCAAACTTTTCATTTGTATGCCAGGATCTGAGCCAGTTGAGCGTATATACAAAAAGTACTTCCACCTCTTTGTACCGCCTGCTGAAGTCCTACCTGCCGGGGCCCTATACGTTTATATTACCTTCCAGTAAAGAGGTACCCAAAATATTGAAGAGCAAAAAAAATACGGTGGGTATCAGGGTGCCGGATAACAATATTGCCCGTATGATCGTGGAAGAACTGGGGCACCCGATATTGAGCACTACCCTCCCCGGGGAAATGGTAGAAGAATATACCGACCCGGAGCTGATGGAACGGAATTTTAACAAGCTGGTGGATATTGTAGTAGACGGCGGCATAGGAGGTATGAACCATTCTACCGTAATAGACTGCACTGGCGATGAACCGGTTTTGCTGAGAAAAGGGCAGGGCGAATGGCCGGAAGAGTAGCCCCCATTCCTTATAGCAAAAGGGTGCCGCATGAACACCAGCGTTCGCTTATTTTGCCTTTGACCGGTAGGGACCAAATATCGCTTTGACCGGCATATCTTCCCGGCTGTCATCCAGTATGATCACATAATATTCTTTGCCGCCCGGCAATACTCTTACCACAATATGTCCCTGCATGCTTTTGTACGATCTTTCTATAATGGTTCCGTTAAACAGCTTATTTGCTTCCAGGATATTGGTTGCAAACAGGTCGCGCGGAGCATCATACAAATGGCGGGTGGTCAACCGCCTGATCACTTCTTCTCCGGGGTGATCGGAAGACCAGGATTGTTGTATCCATACGCTTGGCTTAAATGTTGACACCTGGAAATCATTCACTGCATCCCGGTTACCATGATGATCCAGCGTTGCCACATCCACTTCACCGATAGCCCTGGCCACCGGTGTTTCCACATCTTTCCAGTCAGGGTCTCCGTAGGAAACAATTCCGGCGCAATCACCTCCGGAGTAGTAAATAAAAGGCCCATAGTGTATGGTAAATACTATACTCAGTCCGTTTTCGCCCGGTAAAGGCCCCTGGCTATCTTTCTCCAACGGAGGGAACAACTGGATGACGCTGCTGTCTTTTCCGGACCAGACGAAACCATTGCTTTTTACATTTCTCACATGAAAGCCGGGAAAGTCCTTCTTTTTCAGCCTGATCTGGCTTACGCTTCCGGCTTTCACCTGCGCTGCTTTCATTCCCTTATTTTGCTGTTCATATATAAATGCCAGGTAATTGTTCATGGTTTGATTAAAATTGATCTCACCCGACCGGTCTGTTTTTTTCAGGTCATAAGGATAGTTGTAATCAGGGTATCCCCTGTCCAGCAAAAGCTTTACCGGAACCAGTTCCCCTACACCCGTAATACCTGTCAGGTCGTATTTCCCGGTTGCTGAACGGGGCGCACCTAAATACCAGCTTCCGAAATGATCGTCGTGAAAATGAGAAATGGCCGCATAATCTATAACCGCATCTTCTTTTAAAGGAGACACCTGTTTGATATAGTGAGCGATCCAGGCATATGGTTTCCTGCTATAGTTGGGGCGCATAGGGGCATTTCTGGGTGTAAAAGCCCTGGGATCTGTGGGGTTGATCTCTCCGGCGTCAAAAAGCATCGTAGTGCTATCCGGAAAAATATAAAAGGCAGCATCACCCCATCCCGTATTTATATGGTGCAGGTCCAGGTAACCTTCCTTCCAGGCGGGAAGCTGATTTCCCACAACAGCCACCTGCCCATAGGCTGTCGCGGAAGCTGCAGACATAACAAACAATAGTATTGCCGGGTTTAATTTCATCTTTGCAAGTATACGCATATGTGTAAATTATACAAAAGAAGGAAAACAATTTGACTAAAAAGTAAAATCCGGTCGGGTGCCAGTCAATAAAAAAGGTTTAAGTTTGGGCATAGTAGTTGAGGTATTCGGATTGTTTCACTTATTTAAATATTGCCAGATGTATAAGTTAACGGGAAAAGTACAACATTATGACTGGGGCGGGCATGACTACATTCCGGCATTGTTGGATGAAGTTAATTTTGAAAACCTGCCGTATGCAGAATACTGGATGGGTGCGCATCATAGCAACCCTTCGCTGGTGGAGACCGGTACGGAATTAAAGCCGCTTGATAAGTTACTCGAAGAAAACAAGTCGCTTCTCGGTGAAAAGGTGCAACGGCATTTTGGCCGCTTACCATATCTGTTTAAAGTGCTGGATGTTAAAGACATGCTTTCCATCCAGGTACACCCTTCGAAGGAAGAAGCGGAAAAGGGCTTTGTAAGAGAGAATCAAAAGGGCATTCCCCTCAATGCACCCAACCGCAACTACAAGGATGATAACCACAAGCCGGAAGTAATGATCGCTTTAAGTGAATTTTGGCTGCTGCATGGCTTTAAGGAAAAGGAGCTGCTGGAAAGAACGCTGAAGGAAGTACCTGCCTTTAACAGCCTGCTGCCTGTTTTTGAAAAAGAAGGCTATTACGGGTTATATAAATATGTTATGGAATTACCCCGGGAAAAGGTAGATGCACTGTTGCAGCCTTTGCTGTCCGGCCTTTTGCCTGAGTACAGATCCGGAAAGCTTTCCCGGTCGGATGCCGGCTATTGGGCAGCAAAAGCAGTAGCTACGGAAGGGAACGGGCTTAAGGAAATTGACAGGGGGATATTTTCAATTTATTTCTTCAATATCGTGCACCTTCAGCCCGGCCAGGGCATTTTCCAGGGGGCAGGTCTTCCGCATGCCTACCTGGAGGGGCAGAATATTGAGCTGATGTCAAACTCCGATAACGTGTTGCGGGGCGGCCTTACGCCAAAGCACGTGGACGTACCGGAGTTGCTCAGGCATACTTTATTTGAAGGGATCAGTCCGGCGGTGATGAACGGAACGAAACAGGATGTTGAAACAATATATAGCTGCCCGGTGCCTGATTTTGTTGCCGGTAAAATTGAGCTCGGGAGCGGTAATGTATACCATCACACGGCATATTCGGTAGAAATTTTATTGGTTACAGAAGGGCAGGCCGACTTTATCGGTGAGGGCAATACACTATCTGTAAAAAAAGGAGAATCTGTTTTTATAGGCGCCGGAGAAACATATTCTATTAAAACAACCTCAAAAGCCACCCTGTTCAAAGCTGCAGTACCGGCAGAAAAATAAGTGTTGCTATGCAAAACAACCACAGCCTTTTATTCGATACGCTGAAAAACGAAGTAGCCATTATTACAGGAGCAGGACAAGGAATCGGCTTTGAAATAGCCAGGCAGTTGTGCAGGCATGGCGCTTCTGTTGTGTTAAACGACCTGGATGAATCACTCGCCATCCGGGCAGCCGGCATACTGCAGGGAGAAGGACTAGCCTGTCAGCCCTTTGGAGGCGATGTATCCCAGTTGTCCTGTATAGAAGAGATGGTGAAGCTCGCTGTACAACATTTCGGAAAGCTGACCATCAGCATCGCTAATGCCGGCATCACTCTTTTCGGAGACTTTTTAAGTTACCAGCCGGAGGCTTTGAATAAGGTAATGCAGGTGAACCTGGCCGGTAGCTTTTTTCTGGCACAGGCCACGGCCAACCAGATTATCCGGCAACAATCCGGGGGCAGCATCTTATTTATGTCTTCGGTTACGGGTCACCAGGCACATAAAAACCTGGCAGCTTATGGCATGACCAAGGCCGCACTGGAGATGCTGGCCAAAAACCTGGTAGTGGAACTCTCTGAATATCAGGTATCCGTAAACGCAATTGCACCGGGCGCTACTCTTACTGAAAGAACCACAAACGACCCGGACTATATCAAAACCTGGAGCCGCATCACCCCTATGGGTAAACCAGCCTCCGTGGCGGATATTGCCAATGCTGCTTTGTTTTTTGTATCCCCGGCTTCGAGGCATATTACAGGGCAAAGCTTGGTGATTGATGGCGGGTGGACTTCTGTCAGTCCCTCCCCTTACTAAATTTTAAAGTAAGGTTCATGCGGTGGGAAAAAAAATTAGTACTAATTTTATAAGTATTCACACTTCTCCAAACACTCTTAACGTTTTCATCCAAACTGGTTTTCATGAGAAAGGCTGCTCTTTTCCTGTGTACATTGACTTTTGTTCTTGTATGTGTTTCATGTAATCAGCCTGAACCCAAAACTCCTAAACAATCCCAATCCGCTATTGCAGTCCGGTGGGAACTGATCTCCAATTTCCAAGATACCGGATCCGCTTATACCGCAAGGTTCAGGATATATAATAAAGAAAACATTACCCTGACAAAAAACAACTGGGCCTTGTTTTTCTCCGCTGCCGGCAATCCTATTGCAGACAGCCGGGTGGGCAGCTCCAGGGGCCGTGTGGATCACGTGAACGGAGACTGGTACAAGCTTTACATCCGCGCAGATACTTCCGTACGAAAAGGCGATTCGGCTGATGTTATCTATCGCTCTTTCGGGTCGGTTATAAAAAACACAGACGCTCCTACCGGCCTGTATGTTGTGTACTACGATGAAGAGGGTAACGAAGAAAGGATAGCGCAGATAAGTGATTTTACTGTGGTACCGTTTACAAAGAAAGAGCAACTGCTTCGTGGAAAAGACGACAAGGAAGTTGCCGCATCCCCGGCTAAAACATTTTGGGAAAATGATGAGCTGTCGCTTGTGAACACACGGCACCTGCTCCCTATTATCCCTACGCCAAGGCAATTTGTAAGAGAACAGGGCAGTTTCCGGATCCCGGCAGGCCTGCCGATCGTACACGACGACAAAACCAAAAATGAAGCCGGCTTGCTGGCCGGTTATCTTAAAGAGATAACGGGTAAAAGCTTCAGCCTGACACAAACGGAAGCAGAAACGGCGATCCGGCTTGCAGTCAATCCCGCTTCTGCAAAAAGCGATGCTGCCGAAGGCTATAAGCTCACTATCAACGGAAGCGGGGTGACCATTCATGGAAATGACGCCGCCGGTGTTTTTTATGGTATACAAAGCCTGCTGGCTTTGATCCCTACAGACATGTATCTCGGGAAAAGTACAACCGTAGATCTGCCACATGCTGTGGTAGATGACAGTCCGCGATTTGGGTTCAGAAGTGTGCACCTGGATGTGGCAAGAAATTTTCAAACCAGGGAAACCGTATGTAAAACCCTCGATCTGCTGGCCCGGTATAAGATCAATCACCTGTTGTTGTATACTTCCGAAGACGAAGGCTGGCGGATCGAGATACCCGGATTACCGGAATTGACTGAAATAGGATCCCAAAGAAGACATGTGAGCAGTATCAGCGAAGCAGCCCTGCATCCTGCTTACGGATCAGGTCCCTTCCCCAATTCCAAAGACAATCGCGGAACCGGCTACTATACCCGGGCAGACTTTATAGAAATATTGAAATATGCTGCCGATCGTCATATAAAGATCATTCCCGAGCTTAACTTTCCCGGCCATGCCCGGGCTGCCATTAAATCCATGGAAGCCCGCTACCAGCGGCTGATGAAAGAAGGCAAGGAAGAAGAAGCCAACGAGTACCGGTTAATAGACCCGGAAGACAAATCTGAATATCTTTCAGCCCAATTGTATAAGGACAATGTGGTGAATGTAAGCCGTGAATCTACTTTCCGTTTTTTTGAAAAGGTGGTAGATGAGATCGGAAAAATGTATGAGGAAGCCGGATTGGTGATGGATATATTTCATGCTGGCGGAGACGAGGTGGCGGAAGGCGCCTGGACTCAATCGCCGGAGGCGCTGGAGCTGCTGCAACGTAACCCTGATATCAAAGATCCTAAAAACCTGCAGGCTTACTTTTTCGGGGAGCTGCTGAAACGCCTCGAAAAAAGGAACCTGACGGTGCACGGATGGGAGGAGGTAGCCCTGCTGAAGGATGCCACGGGGAAATATGTTCCTAATCCCGAATTTGCCAACAGGAAAGTAGTTCCTTATATATGGAACAACCTGTTTGATTACCCCGATCTTGGCTATCAGCTGGCAAATGCCGGATACAAGATCGTGTTGTGTAATGTTTCAAACTTTTATTTTGATCTTGCCTACGACAACGATCCGCTGGAGCCGGGCCTGTACTGGGGTGGCTTTAATAACACAAAAGACGCGTTTACATTTGCCCCCTTTCACATGTTTAATACAACCCTTCACAACGCCATGGGCGCCGAAGTGTTTTACGACAGTCCTGCTGCCGGGTTGCAGGCATTACAACCGGAAGCCAGGAAGAATATCATAGGATTGGAAGCCCAGTTATGGGCCGAAACAATTAAAGGGCGGGAAATGCTGGAATACTATATGCTACCCAAGCTGCTGGGGTTTGCCGAAAGTGCCTGGGCGCCGGAACGCCGTTGGGAAGACGAGCCTAACCGGCACAAAAGGATAAAGCAGATTGAAGGGGACTGGAATTTTTTTGCCAATACCATCGCACAAAGGGAATTTCCAAAACTGGCCAGGATCAACGGGGGATATGCCTACAGGGTTCCACCAGCCGGCGCTATCATAGAGAACGGGCTGTTAAAGGCAAATGTGGCCTTGCCGGGGCTGAAAATTCATTATACGGTTGATGGTTCTGAACCAACACTTCAGTCACCGATGTATAAAGATCCCATTCCGGCTAATGCCGTTATTAAGCTGAAAACATTTGACGCTGCCGGGCGGTCCGGGCGAACAATCATTCAAAGACCTATTATTGCCGGAAGGCTCAACTGATAAACCTATGAGTTTGCAGCGCGGCTTTTTTCCGGCAAATCTTACAGGTTTTTAAGGGTTATTCTACCGGCCGCTGTTATTCTCTATTTGCGTCCACCTGAGGTCTGGCGTAGCCGACCCCGGGATCGCCATTACTTTTTATGAAAACGCTGCATTACTTCCTCGATCCGCATCAGCTTATTATATTCTGCTCTACCATTCCATATCCCCAGGGTTGGCGCTACCAGACCCCGGAGAGACATATACTATTCCCTGTACTAAAAAAGAATCGTATTTTTATACTATGGAACTAAGAGAACCGGCTGTTGCTTTCGGCAAACAGAAATTTACCATTGAGGAATACCTGGCAATGGAGGAAGCTTCTACTGAAAAATACGAATATTATAAAGGGGAGCTCTTTGCCATGTCCGGTAATAAAATGCCGCACAACACCATTTTCAGGAACCTGTTTGGAGAGGTGGCGATCAGACTGAAAGGTAAAGAATGCCAGCCGTTCGGCAGCGATATGCGCATACATATAGAAGCCAATACACTCTTTACTTATCCCGATATTTCCATTGTTTGCGGTGAACCGGAAACACTGAACAATGATGACTGGAATGTTTTGAACCCGGCGGTGATTGTTGAGATACTTTCTTCCTCCACTAAAAACTATGATCGCGGCGAGAAGTTTAAGCTTTACCGCGATATACCCACGCTGAAAGAATATATACTGGTAGATTCAGAAAGCATGCATATTGAAGTTTTCCGCCTGAATGAATCCCGTCACTGGGAGTTGGAAGAGTACAGATCAGCAGAAGAAACACTTTATGTAAAAACCATTGATGCAAACATACCGGTAGCGGCTATCTATACCGGCGTGAATTTGAAATGAATGAACAGGGTTTTGAACGTTCAAAACCTTATTACATTAGTAACGGGTCACCAAGGTCATCTGTTCCGCCTTATTACCTTCAATAACTGCTTACTTTTTATTACATCCGTGATATTTGTAACCTGCACAGTTAACCGGAACGGTCACGATGATCCATTGGTACCGCAGAAGGTAATAAGGTGAGCTTACTGTAGTAGGTATGTTATTAAGGTGAATAAGGTTACTTCCTTTCTGCTATCCTATGCTGTTTTTACATTCTGCATCTTCAAATAACGCCGTTGGCTCAGGCAGGCATTATCTTATGATCAGACAGCTTTTCCCCGGACAACAGTGGTTGGAAACCCTCACAGGTTTTTTACGTATATTCAATCTCTGTTTACAACAAAACTTCCTGTGTTATGATTCCTCTTTACAGGTGCGTCTGCATCGCGATCAGTATTCTGTTTACTTCCAACCTGATTCTTGCTCAGCCGGACAGGCAGCTCAGGAAAGAGTTAGAGCAAACAGGGTATATCCATTACAGTCTTTTGCCGCTGGATGAATCAAAGGCGTTTGAGACTTTCGGCATTCAAAAGAAAGTGATAAACAGTGTAATGTTGTGTGATATGGAAGACCTGTCCGTATGGAGCCACAAGGGTGTTGGCAAAATATCGCAGACGGCGGAGCGCAGCAGATCCGGGCAATACAGCCTCCGCCTGGAAGCACCCGCTGCCCCGCCCGGTATACCGGAATGGGGACTGGGGCGCGGTACCTGTCTTGCCTCTTTTGATGTGGGCGGCGCTAACTGGGAAAAATACAACCGGCTGAAGTTTTATATCTACCCCGATTGTGAAGGCGCCCGCAGCATCTACTTAAACCTCTACGTGGAAAATGACGGTGAGATTAAGATACCCGATCGTTACGGCAGGGAAGGCTACCACGAGATCAACCTGAAAAACGGACAGTGGAATGAATGTTTCGTGGAAATGACCGGACTCGCAAGGGATAAGGTAACCAAAATATCCTTCGCTATAGAAGTTTTCGGAAAAGAGCTGACCATGGGCGATTCCCTCCTGTTTGATGTGGACGCGGTGGAACTGCAGACAGTGGAGAACCCGGAAACCGTGCGGGGATGGACGCCTGCAAAAGACCGTATCATTTTTTCCACTTCAGGCTACCGGACAGAAAGTAGAAAAACGGCCATCATCAATGTAGAGAAAAACGACGGCAGCTTCCAGTTGAAGGATGCGCAAACAGGCAAAACAGTATATACCGGTAAAATTGACCGGCAGGAAGGACATATAGGGTCGTTTCATACCATCGATTTTTCTGATTTTAAAACGCCCGGGCAGTTTACCATTACCGTCGGCTCCGTAGAAACATTGCCGTTTTATATTCATCCCGACCTGTGGGATAATTCGGTATGGCGCACCCTCAATTTTATATATGCAGAACGCTGCGGGTTCCCGGTGCCGGGCAGGCACGGTACCTGTCATACCGATCTGCATGCCAATTTCAACGGGAAGATCATCCCTTTGAACGGCGGCTGGCATGATGCTGCAGATATGTCGCAACAAACGCTGCAAACAGGAGAAATAGCGCTTTCGCTTATGCAAATGGCGGCGCGGGCAAAGGAGAAAAAAAATCTGCAGCTATATAACAGGCTGATGGAAGAAGCCCTGTGGGGAATGGATTTTGTAATGCGCTCCCGCCTGGGCGACGGCTTCCGGGCGCAAAGCTGGGGCACCAATTTCTGGACAGACGGTATCATAGGTACCATTGACGATACGGCCAGAAGGGAAATACGGGTGCACGACGGCGCCCTGGAAAATTTTTTACTGGCAGGTATCGAGGCCTTTGCATCAAAAATGATCGACAGGGATGAAGCTTTAAAAAACAACCTGAAAAAAATAGCGATCGAGGATTTTGACTATGCCATGGCACGGTTCTCCAAACACGGTTTTGAAGAACTGATAAAAAGCGGCGGCGGGGGTAACCATGCCGGAATGGCTTCTCAAAGCCAGTATATGGCCAATATATCCTGGGCGGCAACCATGTTGTACCGGCTTACCGGTGACAAAAAATATGCAGACGAAGCTGCGAAAGCCATTTCTTATACGGTTCAGTGTCAAAGGATAGAACCCCTGAAAGATAAAGATGGACTATCAGGCTTTTTTTACCGCGACCTCAGCAAAAGATCCATTGTGCACTATACGCACCAATCAAGGGACTATGCCTATATGGAAGCGCTCGCAGCTTTGTGCGAGACCCAGCCCGGTCATGTGGATTATCCTAAATGGACAAAAGCCATTCAACTGTACGGTGAGTATCTCAAAAAGATCATGCAATATGTAAAGCCCTATGGCATGGTACCAGCCGGGGTATATCACCGCGATGAAATAAAGGACTCTGTCAATTTTTACGTGGTGCAGGTGGGCATCAGGGGAGGCGTTGCCGATGATTTCAGGGAGCAGTTTGAGAACGGTATCAAACTCGACGAAGAGCACCGGCTGCGCTTTTTCCCGGTTTGGTTTTCGTTCAAAGGAAATGGCGCGGTCTCGCTGGCTACCGGTAAAGCGGCGGCCATCTGTGCAAAGTTCCTGGAAGACAGGGTGCTTTGGGACATTGCTGAACAGCAATTGTTCTGGATAGTGGGCAAAAACCCGTTTGGGCAATCGCTTATTTATGGAGAAGGAAGCAATTACCCTCAATTGTATACGGCGCTGCCCGGCGAAACCACCGGCGGCATGCCGGTGGGTATGCAGTCGTATTTTAACGAGGATCAGCCTTATTGGCCGCAATTCAACACAGCCACTTATAAGGAGTTGTGGGGCGCCCCGTCTGCCCGTTGGCTGATGCTGGCGTCTGAATTCTGAGACCGTTCAGTCGTTTACTCCTTGGATGCTTCCTGGTTTTCTCCCGGCTTTTGACCCGGTTTGATGATCTTTTTGGGCTCCCTCGGCTGTTGTTCCCTTTCTTTCTGGAATTCAAAGTCGCGGTCATAGGCCCGGATGATCGCTTTCACCAGGCGGTGGCGTACCACATCGTCCTCATCCAGCTCAATGTGGGTAATGCCGTCTATATTTTTCAATATCCGCGTAGCTTTTTCCAATCCGCTGAACTGATGTTTCGGCAGATCCACCTGGGTAAGGTCACCGGTAATGATCGCTTTGGCGTTAGCTCCGATACGGGTGAGGAACATTTTGATTTGCAGGTCAGTGGCATTCTGCGCCTCGTCCAGGATGATGAACGCGTTGTCCAGCGTACGTCCGCGCATATAGGCCAGCGGCGCTATTTCTATAACACGGGTGCTCATATAATAGCCCAGCTTATCCGCCGGTATCATATCGTCCAGGGCATCATACAGCGGGCGCAGGTAAGGATCGATCTTTTCCTTAAGATCCCCGGGCAGAAAGCCCAGGCTCTCACCGGCTTCCACCGCCGGGCGGGTAAGAATGATCTTTTTTACCGACTTATTCTTGAGGGCCCGCACAGCCAGGGCTACAGCAGTATAGGTTTTACCGGTACCTGCCGGTCCGATGGCGAACACGATATCGTTTTTTTCAGCTGCGGCCACCAGCCGTTTTTGGTTGGCGGTACGGGCACGCACACTCTTCCCGTTGGGACCAAACACCAATACTTCATTGGGATTTCGCTCCACAAAATTGTCAATTACTTCTCCGTCGTCTCCCCCCAGTATCTGTTCAAAATAGTTCTCACTCACGTGGCCGTTCCTTTCAAGGAACTGCACCAGCAATTCAATTTTTTCCTTGGCTGTTTCGATCTGCTCATGCGATCCGCTCAGTTTCAGTTGGGTGCCGCGGCTCAGTATCTTTAGTAAAGGGAATTTCTTTTTAAGTAAGTCCAGTTTTCCGTTGTTAACGCCAAAAAACTCTATAGGGTTAACGGTATCGAGGCTGATGATTGTTTCCGTCAAGTGCTTCAGATTTAATTTTCACAATAGCGCTGGTTTTCACAGGCGTTTTCCATTACCTCCAAATATAATCATTTGGGGTCACAATTCCATTTATATAGTTATCAACAGACTGTGAATTTTAAGTGGTAACATATTAGAAGTTGCTCTCCCCGGGGTCCGCGCAGCGACCCCGGGGAGGAGGGTGTCGCTCTGGGGTCTGCGCAGCGACCCCGGAGCCTGGGTGTGATCCGGCTATTTTTGCACATTGATGACCAGATCATTTAGATCTCTCCATCACTTTCCTGTCCGTTTCAGAAATCCCGGGGTCGGCTACGCCAGGCCCCAGGCGGACAGTTGGTCTCCCCGGCGGTCTGCGCAGCGACCCCGGGTGGGAGGATGTCACTCCGGGGTCTCGCAATGCCGACCCCGGAGCTACAAAAGGCTACATCACTTCCTCAATCCGGATCAGCTTATCATATTCCGCACTACCGTTTTCATAAAAAGCGGCACTGGAATATTTATAGTTCAGGAAACTATCGGCCAACATCCATTTACCATTGGTAGGATTATGGTGCATGTAATCTAATTTCTGGTAAATAAAAGCCGGGGATATACATTCTTTAGCATCAAAGCTTTCGTTAAATACTTTGTGCAATTGTCCTTTCTTTTGTTCCCTCCGGCTGACGCTTGCAGCCAGCTTGTGAAGCAGGTCATGATTGCCACCAGTCGCGAGGCGTTTCACTATTTCATAGGCCATAAAACGCTTGGCATTGGAAATCACCGCATTTAGGGTGGTTGTCATTACAGGAAAATACAGCATTACATGCATATGGTTAGGCATGATAACATATCCTGCGACCCGGATGTTTTTTGTATATAGATGGTCAAACCATTTATATATCAGGTCATATGAGCAGGTTGCTTCAAACAGAGGGAGCCATTGGTAGCAGGTGAATGTTACGAAATAAATGCTGTGAGGCTGTTGCTGATGTGTGGTGCGTACTGCCATAGGAATAAGGTTATACATTGAAGGTAAGCAAAATCGGTGATCCCGGGGTCGGCTGCGCCAGACCCCAGGCGGACGGTAGAGTTGGTCTTCCCGGGGGTCTGCAGCGACCCTGGTGGGTGGAAAGTCTCTTTGGGGGTCTGGCAGCGCCGGCTCCGGAGGTAAGGAAGTTTGGTCTCCCCGGGGGTCTGCGCAGCGACCCCGGGAGCGGATGAAAGAAGATTAATTCCAATTCTCTTGTTTTATAACTAAAATATCCTTACTTTTGCGCGTCAAATTTGAGTTCTTACAGTCCCGGTGAGTGAAAATGATTTAATCTGCTACGCAATATCTGCTAATAGTTCAGTCTTGTTTACTACCCTGTTTTCTCAGATTCTTTTTTAATTTAATTTTTTATTGAATGAACATTTATGTTTCAAATTTAAGCTTCAACGTAGTTGATGAAGACTTAAAAGCATTTTTTGAAGAGTACGGCGAAGTTTCTTCTGCCAGAGTAATTACAGACAAATACACCGGCCGCAGCCGTGGATTTGGTTTCGTGGAAATGCCTAACGATGAAGAGGCTAAAAAAGCCATCACAGAGTTAGACAAAGGAGTGGTAGAAGGAAGAGCCATCACCGTAACTGAAGCTAAGCCCCGCGAAGAGCGCAGCAACAGCAACGGTGGAGGCAGGCGTTCTTTCGCCGATAGCCGCAGCCGCTATTAATCAGTATAACTGATAACTAATTTAAAAGAGGGCAACCCCGGTTGTCCTCTTTTTATTGCCCTTACTTCAGGGTTTTGCTGTATATTTGCATTCCTCAACGATCAGTCCTGCTCGACAATGTCAATCAGGCGGCCATACATTGGGTTAATAATTTATACGATCCAACGATGACACATAATTTTAATGCCGGGCCCAGTATATTGCCCCGGCAGGTGTTTGAACAGGCAAGCCGGGCAATTATTGATTTTAACAATACAGGGTTATCCATCCTTGAAATAGGGCACAGAACGGCATTGTTCCGGGACGTGCTGGATGAAGCAGTAGCGCTGGTAAAAGAACTGATGCAGCTTGACGGCGACCACGAAGTGCTGTTTATGCATGGCGGCGCCACCACCCAGTTTTTCCAGGTACCGATGAACCTGCTGGATGATACCGAAACAGCGGCCTACCTGGACTGCGGCACATGGGGCAGTAAGCCCATCAAAGAAGCCGGGCTTTTCGGTAAAGTGGAAGTGGTAGCCAGCTCAAAAGACAAAAACTATACCTATATCCCCAAAGGATATGCCATTCCTGCAGCAGCAAAATATTTTCATTACACCACCAACAACACGGTGGAAGGTACACAAATGCATGCCATACCCGATACGCCGGTACCCCTGGTGGCCGATATGAGCAGCGATATCCTGAGCCGTGAAATGGATTTTAACCGTTTTGCCCTCATCTATGCCGGCGCACAGAAAAACATTGGGGCGGCGGGCGTTAACCTGGTAGTGGTAAACCCGGCCATTCTCGGCAAAGTGAACCGGAAGCTCCCTTCGATGATGGATTACCGGAAGCATATAGAAAACGGCTCCATGCTCAATACGCCGCCGGTATTTGCTATTTATGTATGTATGCTTACATTGCGTTGGCTGAAGGAGCAGGGCGGTGTGGCTGCAATAGAAAAAATAAACAACGAAAAAGCATCTTTATTATACGACACCCTTGACAGTATTCCTGTTTTCAAACCTACTGTCAATAAAGAAGACAGGAGTAAAATGAATGCAGTTTTCATAATGAAAGATCCCCAACTGGAGAAAGAATTTCTTGACCTGTGTAAACAAGAAGGTATGGTAGGTGTGAAGGGACACAGGAGTGTTGGCGGGTTTAGGGTGTCTCTGTACAATGCCCTGCCGCTGAGCAGCGTGGAAGTCCTTACAGAGATGATGAAACATTTTGCATCGAAATATGCTTAAAAAATTACGGAGAAATTATCATGGCCAGTGTAGTTCCTTTTAATGCTTTGCGTCCTCATGCCCAATATGCGAAACAGGTGGCATCCAAACCATACGATGTGCTGAACAGCAGGGAAGCAAAAGAAGAGGTAAGAGGTAATCCCTATTCATTCCTGCATATCACCAAATCGGAAGTAGACCTTCCGGAGGGGATAGACATCCATTCCGAAGAAGTATATGAAAAGGCAAAGGATAACCTGAAAGCCTTTATGCAGCGGGAAGTGCTGTTCGTGGAAAATAAGGCCTGTTATTATATATACAGGCTGGTAATGAACGGCAGAAGCCAGACCGGACTGGTATGCGCTTCCGCTATTGATGATTATGAAAATAACATCATCAAAAAACATGAATACACCCGCCCCGAAAAGGAACAGGATCGCATCAAACATATCACTACCACCGGTGCACAAACCGGCAACGTGTTCCTGGCCTATAAAAACGTGGACGAGATTGACCGGTTGATCGAAAAATGGCAAACCGATAAATCACCTGTATACGATTTTGTGGCAGAAGACAATATCGGGCACACCGTATGGGTGGTGACGGATGACAAGACCATTGAAACGATCACAGCGCTTTTTGCTGAAAAAGTAGGGCATACCTATATAGCCGACGGACACCACCGTGCAGCCAGTGCTGCCAAAGTGCGGCAGGCTATCGGCAAGCACAGGAGCTCGGATCATTTTCTCACGACTTTGTTCCCGGCATCCCAGTTGCAGATCATGGACTATAACCGCGTGGTAAAAGATTTGAACGGGCACAGCACGGAATCGTTCCTGCAACTGGTGGAAGAGAACTTCGACATTGAAAAACTAACAAAGGCATATGCACCGGAAACGCTTCACAGTTTTGGCATGTACCTCGGCGGACAGTGGTATAAGCTCACCGCCAAACCGGGCACCTATAGCGAAGACCCGGTAGGGGTGCTGGACGTTACCATCTTACAAAACAATGTGCTCGGTAAGCTGCTGGGTATAGAGGATCCCCGTACCGACAACCGTATCGATTTCGTAGGTGGTATCAGGGGACTGTCTGAGCTGGAAACCAGGGTCAACAGCGGTGACATGAAAATCGCTTTCAGCCTGTACCCGGTCAGCATACAGCAGTTGTTTGATATTGCGGACAGCGGAGAAGTGATGCCACCCAAGAGCACCTGGTTCGAGCCGAAACTGCGAGATGGACTGCTCACTCACCTCATTCATTCCTGAGCGGGGGGCATACATGGAAAGTCACGCTGTCCGAAGTCTCTGACTTCGTGACTATTATGTTCTCCCCCGTTTCTAACGGAACTTAAACAGATAATCCATTTTTTGATTTAGTTAAGCTATCTGTAATCCTTCATCAAAGATTGGCGACGATCTTTTGCCGGATAGCCTCAAACTGTTCCGGCGACAGCTTCAGCTTGGGGTTTGAAAAATTAAGATCATTAATGCCGTTGATGGGCGCCAGGTGTATATGTGCATGGGGCACTTCCAGTCCAACCACCGCCATTCCGCAGCGGTTGCAGTCAAAACTTTTTTCTATGGCTTTGGCAATGGGTTGTGCAAACGTTATCAGGGCTGCCAGGTAGTCTGCCGGCAGGTCAAAAAACTTGTCTACCTCTATCTTGGGGATCACCAGCACATGTCCTTCCGTAACGGGAAAGATATCCAGGAAGGCATAGCACTTATCATTTTCCGCAATTTTATAAGAGGGGATCTCTCCGGCAATGATCTTTGAGAAAATGGTCATTTGAAAATAGTTTTATTGTCAGTGGTTAAAATATATCTCGGTAGCCCCATACCCGAAGGAGGGATGGAACTGGTTGACAAAAGACTTCACTTCCCTTTTGTGGCGTAATATCTCATGGATCTCGTTCCGCAGCTTACCGGTGCCCACACCATGCACAACGATCAGCATATGCTGATGGTGCTGTAGCGCCTGATCGTAGAATTGCTCAAAGGTTTTTAACTGCAGGTCAAGCTTTTCCCCGTTAGACATTTTCTGCCAGTTGTCGGTCAGCTTTTCTATATGAAGATCCACCACCGTCCGGATATTGCTTTTCGGTGCGCTGCCCTGTATTTTAAATCCCGCCCGGGCCAGCTTATCAAGATCCGGTCTTTCATCTTCCTCTTTGTCGGGATATTCTTCAAACAACAGCGTCGAGAAAAACGCCTCCTGTTTCAGGTGCATATCCTCTACATTCTTAAAGATCTGTTTGGCCTTCGGCTTGTAGAAAGTTTCAAAATGCGGTGCTTTCTTTTTGTCCGGCGTCATCAGCGAAAACTCGAACCAGAATTTTGGGATATCATTGAGGTTTTCAAAAGAAAGGTCGTTGAGGTAGAAATCGCTGTGCTGTGCCACTTCACTTTTGATGCTGAACTCCGACACCCCGTTCAGCGACATTTCGTACTCGAACTGAAAACCATGGCCGGTCTGGTTTACCAGGTATAGCCTGAACTTTTCCACGATATCATCGTCAAACACATCTTTGTCGAACACGGGAAAAAAGAGCAGCCACACCCCGTTGCCCACGTCATATGTCGTTTTTTTGGTTTCCCGTTTTATGGAATCTACATACTGCCGGGGCTTTTTTACTTCCGGTTTTTTTTCCGTGAACCGTTTGAAATAGGGAAAATCGATCTGGTCGGTATATATCGGGAACTTCACGCCGCGCACTTCTACCAGCACCATTTTTTCATTGATGATCTCCAGCACCTCCCCTTCTTCATCGGAGTACAAAACCAGGATCTTATCTCCTACCTGATACTTCATTCGGCAAAAATACTTTAAAGAAGAATGATTTCCCAGCCGACGTCTCCCGGAGGGGACTCGGCGTCTTCGTAAGTTCGGAACGGGAGCCTGGCGCAAGTGTTCGGTTTGCCGATCACTTGTGCCGGAAAAATCAACCCTGATTGTATCAGGGCACAAGTATACCTAACCCGGACACAGTCCGGTAGAATTGAAAGGCAACAAGTCGTCCTTCGGGAGACTTGCGCCAGCATTCGATCACCTCCCGGATTTCCCAGCCGATGTCTCCCGGAGGGGACTCGGCGTCTTCGTATAGCGCCGAGTCCTCAGCCAGTAACTATGGTCTGTAGTGAGATTATCCGACTGAAAGTAAAATGATTTCCTGCTCCATCATAAAGCCAGGCTGAGAGACTCGGCTGGGAAGTCACTCACAACTTCTCCAACGCCTCAAAATCAATCACCGGCGCCACATCTGGCACTTTGGGCAAAAAAAACTCCGATCGCAAAGGCGTTGACTCATTAAAGAAACCATCGTTCTTCATAAAAAACTTTCCGTCTTCTATGCCCCCGGCATAGTCCATCCGGTAGCCCTTCTGCGCCGTAGCATCACCCGTAAAACGCGCTTTGCTGACGGGAAACCAGTTCCCGTCTTTATTTCTCACCCATTGGTTCAGGTAATAGGCCTTCCGGGTGATATTACCCGTGTTGGGTGTAAAGTTTTCCAGGAAGGAATGGAACCGGGTGAGATAGGTGCTCGTCTTCGGACGACTGAACGAAGCGATCAGCCGCCATTGGTTTTCTTCCGGTGCAAAGAAATAAGCGGTATAGTTCGTATAGTTATCCGCCGCGGGTACACCCCTCAACAAAAAGCGATACCGGTTACCCGTTTTCCAGTAATAGCGTAAAAAGCTTTGTCCGCCCGAACCTTCATTCCCGAACTCACCGGTATGCATGCCCTCGCCTTTCCGCAGCATCAGGATCTTTTGGTCTTCCGGTATTGCCTTCGGATCATCCGTCTGGAAAGGACTCCACACGGAAAACAGTATCCTTCTTTCATTCTCGGAATTGACCTGCATACCGAAGTATCCCTCCGCGAAACCATTGGCCATATAATAGGAACCGATCACATCATTACCTTCCGGCACTTCTATTTCACTGTAAAAATATTCGATCTCTGCTCCTGCTTCGCTGATATCATAACTCAAATGAACAGAAGGCCCTCTGCGGCCCCAGTAGAAATAATTGTCCTCGTTGTTTTTTATGAACGCAGTTTGCTCATCAATACAACTGCCGCTTAGTTTAAAATCAGATACCCGTGCAAACTCGGCGCCTGTTTTAGAGATGCCCTTCATTTCTATGGAGATATAGCCGGGTTCCCGGATATCCCACTCACCAATGGTATATTCTTTTTTATCACCGGATACTTTGATCGTTTTGCTTTTACCGGCAATGGTGCATTGCAGGGTGCTCTCTCCTTCCGGTACGGCTATCAGTGCTTTTATCACAAGGTTCCCAGGCCGCGACAGTTTTATATGGGTGCTAAATACGGCCTCCGCATTCCTCCAGTTTTCCCAGCCTGTCCTTCCGATCTTTTCTCCCAGGTTATCCGGTGTCACCCAGGAATTGCCTCCGGTGGGCACGGTGATCTCCTGCAGGGACTGTCCTCCGGCACTTATTACAAACAGCAGGTATAAAAAGAAATGGAGTTTTTTCATACAACTTGTTTTGACAATATTAGTGAATTTCTTTGCTGGCGGGAACCTGGCGCAAGTGTTCGGCTTGCCGGTCACTTGTGCCGGAAAAATCACCCTGATTGTATCAGGGCATGAATATGCCTAACCCGGACGCAGTCCGGTAGAATTAGAAGGCAACAAGTCGTCCTTCGGAAGACTTGCGCCAGCATAGGGTAAAAAGGGGTTCGGAACCCTATATTTATCGCTAACTTAGATGTCTTTAGTACGTTTAAAAAATCATACCATGCTACGATACCTCCTCTACACAATAATAGCCCTCGCTTCCCTTTCTCTGCAGGCGCAAAGCGGCAGGGTACTGGTGGTGAACAAAGGAAGCCACTCCGTATCGGTGGTGAACCCGGCTTCTTTACAGGAGCTGGCAGTAATACCCGTGGGTAAAGGGCCTCATGAACTGACGGTATCTGATGACGGTAAGTCTGCCTATGTGGCCAACTACGGCGTACCGGCATATGGCAACACTATTTCCGTGGTAGATGTACAAGCCGGCAAAGAACTGAAGAAGATCGACCTCGGTGCATTGTACCGTCCGCATTGTATTGTATATAAAAACAACAAACTCTATTTTACCATAGAAGCCAATCGGGCCGTGGCACGTTATAACCTGGCGTCCAGCAAACTCGACTGGATCGCGGGCACCGGACAAGACGGCGCGCATATGTTGGTGGTAACACCGGATGAGAAACGCCTGTTCGTGGCAAACCGGGTATCCAATACGGTAACGGTGGTGGAAACCGGCGATGCGCAACCCGGCGCCATCCTACAAATACCGACAGGCAAGGGGCCGGAGGGCATCGATATTTCACCAAACGGCAAAGAAGTATGGGCTGGCAATACCCGCGACGGCAGCATCGATATCATTGATGTGGCAGGTGGTAAAGTTGTACAAAATATAGCCGTGGGCAAATCTCCCATACGGATCAGGTTTACACCCGATGGGAGCCGCGTGATCGTTTCCGACAATGCCGCGAAAGAAGTGGTCATCATGGATGCGGCAACGAAGGCCATTATCAAAAGACTCTCCGCAAAAGACGCGCCCATGGGCATTACTATCACAGCCGATGGTAAAACGGCTTTTATCGCCCACGGAGATGCTGATTATATCAGCCTGCTGGATATGCAAAAGCTGACTTTTTCCGGCGTGGTAAAAGTGGGGCAGAACCCCGATGGCATGGTATGGATACCCTGATAAAGCCTACTGTCTCATTTTTACCCGCAGCACCTGTCCGTCATTGGTGATATAGAGCGTCTTATCATCATTGCCGAGTGATACATTGCTGCAGGGGCCGGGTATGCGCAGCTTGCCCGCGAGTGTTCCTTCCTTATCAAATATCCAGACGCCGCCGGGGGCCGTAGCGAATATGTTCCCGGCCTTGTCCACTTTCAGTCCGTCGGGAACACCGCCTTCCGCTTTGCTTTCCGGTGTGGTATCGTATAAGATGCGGGCATTGGAGAGACTGTCGTTCTCCCCGATATCGAAGAGATAAAATATGGCTTTGTTGCCATCGGAGTTGGCCACGATCAGGGTCTTTTCGTTGTTCCATAATGCAATACCATTGGGGCGGGTGATCGTATCCGTTAGCAGCTTCACTTCCCCGGAAGGTTTTACCATGTATACACCCTGGAAAGGGATCTCCTTTGCGGGATCTTCCATATTCTTTTCCAGACCGTAAGGCGGATCGGTAAGGAACAGGTCGCCGTTGCTGCGGTACACGGCGTCATTCGGACTGTTGAATCTTTTTCCCTCGTAGCCCCCGGCAATGGTGGTGAATACACTTGCCGGTTTGTCCAGCGGGGCGTCCATCACAGCCATTCTCCGGTCGCCGTGCTGGCAAAGCACCAGTTGCCCCTGCGGGTTCAGGATCAGACCGTTGGCGCCCACTTCCCCGGTGCGGGGCGTGTCATCGGTGTATCCGGAAGGCTTGAGGTATAAGCTGACGCCTTCTTTTTCCGTCCATTTATAAACAGCGTTCGGCGGAATATCGGAGAATAGCAGCGCCTGTTCCTTCTCCAGCCATAGGGGCCCTTCCGTCCAGTCGAAACCTTCAGCAATGATCTCAATTTGTGCCGTGCTGTCTATAATGCCCGCCAAAGCCGGTGAGAGGGTTTCGATGCTGCCGGTTGTTTTATAGGCAGCCGCTTCTTCTTTGCCGGAGTTGCAGGAGAATGCGGTTAGTATCAGTATGTAAAAGGGGAAGTATTTCATGAGCCATCAGTTTTATTCAGGGAAGATATAAAACATATGGGGTTTGGGGGGTCAAATTTTTGATTACGATTGGGCGCTGGTTTAGCCTCACCCCAACCCCTCTCCGACCGGAGAGGGGCTAACAACATTTTCAATGGGACTTCGTCCATTAAACCTGGCGAATTTCTTTACAGGAGATAATCTATCAGGGCCCTATAGCTGAGTTTACAGAGTAGTACTACAGCTTAATCAGGGCGCCCCGGGGAATTGGGGTAATTATTCCCCGGCGGCTTTTTGCGTTACTTTTTTCCGCAAAAAAGTAACACAAACTAGCAGGGAGTTTTGAGTTAAAGGGAAGACCGCGTTTACAGAAACATACTCTGCTGAACTGCGGTTCTTAAAACCAATAACCTATCGGTCTGGTGTCCGCACCGACCGATACATGTATCTGGCGGGTGAGGACACCCCGCCAGTAGTACCCCCCTACCCAAAAATCCTCTTAAAGATCCCCAGCCTGCCTTTGAACGGCGGATACTTCACAGAAAGATCCGGCCAGTTGGGGGTTTTCAGCACAGGCTTGAGGCGGGTGAGGGTATCAAACGTGTGTTTGCCATGGTAGGCGCCCATACCGCTGTTGCCCACCCCGCCGAAGGGCAGCGCCGCATTGGTGAAATGCACCACGGTATTATTCACACAACCACCACCGAAGGGAATCTGACTGATCCATTTTTCTTCCGTCTGCCTGTCGTTGGTGAACACATAAAAAGCCAGGGGATTGGGATTTTGTTCCACCAGGGCCAGCGCCTCTTCGTGGGTGTTGAAGGTGAACAGGGGCAGTATCGGGCCGAAGATCTCGTCCTGCATCACCGGCGCTTCCGGGGAAACATTTTCGAGAATGGTGGGCGCGATGTAGAGGTTATCGCGATCGTGTTGCCCACCGTAGACAACCGTGCCCTGGTTGAGATAACTTACAAGGGTATCGAACCTTTTGGCATTGATGATCTTTCCGTAATCATAACTTTTGGAAGGGTCATTGCCGTAGAAGCGGTTCAGGGCTTCTTCTACAGCGGTAATGAACCGGTTCTTCACCGACCGGTGCACCAGCAGGTAGTCCGGCGCAATACAGGTTTGCCCCAGGTTCAGGAACTTGCCGAACACAATGCGTTTGGCCGCCACCGGCAGCACCGCATCCTGCTCCACGATGCAGGGGTTTTTGCCGCCCAGCTCCAGCGTAACCGGCGTGAGCTTTTTAGCTGCTTTTTCATACACGATTCTGCCCACCCGGGTACTACCGGTATAGAATACATGATCGAAGCGGAAATCGCGCATCAGTGCGTCCACCACTTCCGCGCCGTCACCCTGCGCCACCTGGATATATGTTTTGGGAAAGGCAGAGAGTATTTTCTCCAGCACCGCCGCCGTTGCCGGGGCCAGTTCCGAAGGTTTTAACACCACACAGTTGCCGGTGGCAATGGCGCCGGCTACGGGCATCAGCGACAGTTGCAACGGGTAATTCCAGGGAGCTATCACCAGCACCACGCCCAGCGGGTCTTTGTACAGCATGCTTTTGGAAGGGAAATTCACCAGGTTGGTATTCACTTTTTCCGGTTGCATCCATTCTTTCAGGTTAGCCAGCAGATGATCTATCTCCGAAATCACCAGCCCGAGCTCGGAAATATAGGTCTCCTCCCTGCTTTTTTTCAGGTCGCTATACAGCGCCGCATAGATCTCCTTTTCATGCGAGCGCAGTATCTTTTTCAGCTTTTTCAACTGCTCTTTCCTGAATGCGTAAGACCTGGTTGCGTGGCTTTTATAAAACGCCTGCATGGCGTCCAGGCTTTCTTTGTAGCTCATATGCAAAATTACCAAAGAATTGTGAGGTTGGGCGGTTCAGGTTTATTTATTCGTAGCTGGTTATTTTTCGCCTGCCTATTTTAGCTTCTTTATTGCATTGCTCTCAAGTAAGGATTTCATTTGAGTAATAGCAACTCTGTTGAGTTGTTTTAATCGCTCGCTTTGTGGTAAACCTTGCCGGATAAGTAAAGCGTTAATGCTTTCCATATTACTCAATACCACCAACTGTTCCAATGTTGCATAATCTCTGATATTTCCACTTTTGTCAGCGTTGTTATCCCGCCACTCTTTGGCTGTAATTCCGAAAAGAGCAACGTTCAGCAAGTCCGCTTCGTTGGCATAAACAAAACTTGCTTGTTGTTTCGTGATCTCTTTAGGTATCAGGTTTTCCTTGATTGCGTCTGTATGAATTTGATAATTTACTTTGGCTAATGTCCGTTGCAAATTCCATTCTAATTTCAGGCGATTGTTTTCTTCGTCTTTTAAGCGTTGAAATTCGTTGATAAGATAAATTTGGAATTCGGGGCTTAGCCACATTGCAAAATGAAAAGCAATGTCTTTATGGGCATAAGTTCCTCCATAACGCCCGGCTTTTACAATCAAGCCGATTGCTTTTGTTCGGTCAATCCATTGTCCTACAGACATTATGAACCTGTTTACACCCGCTTCCTGGTTAATTACCCCGAATTCGGGGTAATTAAAGTCCGGGTTTTTGATGTTTTCCCAAACACCCAAATATTCCAAAGTATTTTTATTGGTAATCCATTTGCCGATTAACCCGCTTCCTTCTTTGAAACCTGCGGTCATATCAGTGAGACTGATAAAGTCGGTGTCATTTTCAGTAATAACCGCAATGCTGGATTGCTTTACTTGTAAAATCCTTCCTTTTGCCATACGCTACTTTGCGAATAGTAAATTTACAAAAATCGAAGTGCAAAATCGGACAATTTCAAAAATGTAATAGATAAGGCAAAAAATCGTGTGAAAAAGCAGGAGAAGAGATCAAAAACCATTTTCCCGATATCGGGAAAATGGTTGAGATTGGGAGTGGTGTTGAAAAAGAAACTCCTGACTTTGCACTTACAAGATATGCTTGTTACCTTATTGCACAAATGGAGATACGGCAAGGAGACACAGCGATAAAACTCCGGCTTCCCAGGCAATGCCACAAAAACTGACATTAGAAAAAACGGGCCTTTGTGTGGAGCCGTGTAAAAACGACTATAAACGCTTACACACGGATATTGATTTGTATTGCCGTTATAGGGCAAAAAATTCTAATTAAAAGCTTGCTTTATGTTGTCTGAATAGTTAACTTTGTAAAGTGGAACCTATACGACAAGTTGTTGCCTATAAACGATACTTTTTGGACTTTTACGAAGACCAGACAGACGAAGTGCAGCGGAAAATTGAATGGACTTTAAACCTGCTAAGAACTATTGACCGGATTCCCAAAAAGTATTTTGACCATATGACCGGAACTGACGGACTATTTGAAGTTCGGGTAGAACTTGGAAGCAATATTTTTAGAATATTCTCCTTCTTTGACAAAGGGCAGTTAATTGTATTAGGCAATGGCTTTCAGAAGAAAACGCAAAAGACACCGAAAACAGAAATTGAAAAAGCATTAAAAATAAAAGCGGAGTATGAAAGCGAACAGCGAAGCGATCAGGAATACAAACAGAAAAATAAAAAAGAAAATGAGCAAAAAAGAAAATAATATCACTACTCTTGACGAGATCCTTGACAAAAAATATGGAAAACGGGGGGCAAAAAAGAGAGAACAATGGGAACAGGAGTTTGAGGCTTTCCAACTTGGCGTTTTGCTTGAAGAAGCGAGGCTGAAACTCGGTTTAACACAAGAAGAACTTGCCAATAAATGTGGCACTAACAAATCTTATATTTCAAGAATTGAAAACAATGCAAGCGATATAAGGCTTTCAACACTAATGAAAATTGTTCAGACAGGGCTTGGCGGACGCCTGAAACTAACATTACAAATTTGACAAGAAAGGAACCGCCAACAAAGGTTGGGGGCTATTTTATGTAATCTTTCTTCTGTTTAGCCGGGGAAAACTATTATCGTTTAGCTATTCATGATAACACGCAATACCATATTAAAAGCGCTCAAAAACGTTCCGGTTGACAGACTGGAAGACCTGTATTCTATCATCCGTTCTTTACAAGTGAGTACCAAAAAGGCGGATAAGACAGGTAAAAAGATACTTTCTTTTGCAGGCTCTTTTTCCGATATGTCCGCCAAAGGCTATAGGGAGTTTAAAAAGCAGATCAAACAGACCCGAAGTGATCTTTTTGACTGTGCGCCATAACGGGATTATCAGGCAGACAATTGCACCAATCGCACTAGGATTGCACAATTAGCGCCATAATTGTGCTGGGACAGGTTCAACGTCCGAAAAAGTTTAAAACACGAAAGGACGTCTCATGCAAATCAATTCTTAAGACTTAATACATTTTTTCCCGTAAGCAATAAAAAAATGCTCAATAGGCTAGTAATGCAATTTGAAGAAAAAAAGATTGATAAAGATCTTTCAATATTTGTGAAAAATGTTTGCTAACATTCAGATTTGTATCAGGAGGGGAAGGAATAAACGCTTATATCGTGTTTCTATCAGCTACATATCCAACTGACCGAACGCTGATAAGTGTCAAAGTATATTCCTAACTTTTGTATCTTAGATTGCCAAGAGTTCCGGGCTGAACGCTTTTAAATGCCCTAGTGAACGCAAAGCTGTTCCTCGTTGTGTAATAAAACAAGACCCTAACATGGCAAAAAATGACAAAGTTCTAATTGACGGAATAATTGACGAAAGAATTGAAAAGAAAATTCCATCTAACGAAAGAGATGAAGCATTTGAATATTTTACTTTTGAACAGATACTAAAAGATTATGACCTGTCGCATGACGAGATGCTCACCGGAAGTGTGGATGGAACGAATGATGGAGGAATAGATGGTTTTTTCATTTTTATAAACGGACACTTGTTGATAGACCCTGAAACTTTCCCTTTTCCGAAATCTGGTTGTACTATTGAAATATTTTTGATAACATGCAAACATCACGACACATTTCGACAAGCGCCCTTAGATAGTTTGATAGCATCCTTAACAGAGCTTTTCGATTTTAGTTTAAGTGATAGCCAGTTAAAAGGTGATTATTCACAACAAATTCTTCGAATACGTGAGAATCTAAAATTATCCTATCGCATAGTTTCACCCAGATTAACATCGTTTTCCATTAATTTTTATTATGCGTCTCGGGGAGTTACCACAAAAATTGGGGATTCAGTAGTTTCACGAGCGAACCAAATTACTCAAATTTCAAAAGATGCCTTTGGAAATTGCGAATCTACCTTTTTATTTTTGGGCTCGACAGAGCTAATTGAATTGCATAGGAAAACCCCAAATTTTTCTCTGGATCTTCCATATATTAAAAATCTGTCTAGTGGAGGAAACTTAATACTTCTTGTAAAACTAATTGACTATTATAATTTTATTCAAGACCAAGGCAAACTTAGAAGGTATTTATTTGATTCCAATATCCGGGACTTTATGGGACTAAATAGAGTTAATGAAGATATAAGAGACTCCTTAAATGATGAAGACTCCCCTGACTTTTGGTGGCTAAATAACGGAGTGACTATATTAGCCACCGGGGCGGTTTCCATTGGTGATGTTGCTAAAATTCAAGATATCCAAATCGTAAATGGCCTTCAAACTTCTGAATCTATCTTTCGATATTTTGAGAATGGCGGCAAAGACAAAAAGGGAAGAAGTGTTTTGGTAAAAGTTATTGTTTCAAAGGACAGCAACATTCGTGATTCTATAATTCGGGCCACGAATAATCAGACTACCGTGGAAATTTCATCTCTACATGCAACCGATAAAATACAACGTGATATAGAAGATATCTTAAATCAGCATGACATTTTTTACGAGCGAAGAATAAATTTTTACAAAAATCAGGGAGTTTCTCAAGAGCGAATTGTGTTACCTTTGTACATAGCTTCAGGTTACATGAACCTTGTGTTAAAGCAGCCTAACCAAGCCAGCAAACTCAAGTCAAGATTTATGAGGTTAGAAAATTCCTATAATAAGATTTTTTCTACTTCAGTAGATTTAAAAATTTGGGTTCAAATTGCTAAGGTTTTACGAAAAACAGATTCATTTTTAGAAACTGTTAGACCCAAAAAATCTACTTCCGAAAACTTTTTAAAATCAAGAAGACAGATATTAAGTTTTGTGACAGTCGCCTCAATTTTTAAGACCTATAATTTTTCTGTACAAGACTTGATTAGATTAGATATAGAGAGCTATTCTTTCGAACAATTGGAAAAGGTTTGGGAGATAATTAAATCTGGTTTCTCTGGGGCATCAAACGCAAGAATAAAAAATGACAGTTTTTTAATTCTCTGCAAAAAAATAGCTGTAGCATTAGACATAGTAGATTTAGAACGTATCACTAAATCCAAAGAAATATTTCCCGAAGTAGACCAAGTAAAGCGACAAGCTAATCCGAAAAGAATAACGATGGAATTAGCTTTGAAAGTAAACGAATTGCTTCCCCCACAACCCTGGAAGCCAGGTGCACATATCGAAATATGTAAAAAACTAAATATTACTGTTCCAGAATACTTTGAATTGGTTCAATTGCTTATTGAAGATGGACATAGACATAGTCAAAAAGAGGGAGTTGTTTATGACGAAGATGGTAATGTAATAACTTTTGATCCAGAAAGAGTTGATACTAAAACTTTAAGTTTAAAGAATTAACATAAATATCCTTTAGATGATAGAATGATGACAATAATTCAGAAAGCTTATGAGCTTAAATATATTTGAAATATGGGATGGCATAGGACGGCAGATCCCATTTGCAGTGAGACGCGATCATTGGAGTGAAGAGCAACATGCAATTGTTGAAAGGGTCGAATGCGAGAAATTGCCTTATGGAAAAGCTTTTGGTTATCCGGTAGTTAACGGACAAAATTCAGATCGTTTCGAATATGACGAACAATGGCGTAACGAGAAACTAATTCCATGCTGTGGATGTTATCAATGGACGTTTATCGAAGATGCCGAGGTAAACAGGGGTAAGAGACTATCAAATCAATATCGCAAACGTTTAAAAAAAGCCTTTTCTCTTTCCTCAAAGCTAACTTTTGGGAAGTATAAGGGAGGTACTGTTGAGCAAGCCTTTATGAAAGACAATCGGTATATTGAATGGGCTCTATTGAATATTGAGAAATTCTGTTTAACAAAGGAGGCGATAGATTTATTAGAAGGAATGGGAACCGGTTTTACATTTCATGACGAAACAAAAAAAATAAATGGTCAGAAACTACTGCTGTGTTTAAAAGAGTAGTGATTTAAAACTCCCATACATAAATTCAATCCTCAAAATCAAACTCAAAATCCAGCAGCTTTTTGGGGTGAATGCCTAGCCCTTTAGCAAGTTCAAGTATAGTTAGCATTTGAGCATTAATTTGACCCTTTTCAATTTTGCTGATTTTACTATGATCTACGCTGCATAGTTGAGCTAGTTGTCTATAGCTTAAGTTTTTTCGTTTTCTAAAAGTAGCCAGCTTATTTCCCAATTCCGATAGAAATTTATCGGCAATATTTTTATCCATGCCCGAATATTTATTGTAAGGTGCGGATAGTTTAAAAAAATATTGTAGTCTTTATAGACTACATTCAAATATTTATCCTTATCTTCGTGATAGAAATTATTTTTGCGATTACTTCATAAAATCATTTGAAGCAATTCGCTTTGAATCTCGACTTGAAACCTGAGAAATTTCTAAGTACACGGGATGATAAGCAGAATAGCTCACGACCTAGGCGTGAGCTCTCTTATCCGTGTACGGGCTTCTCAGGGCCTCAAGTCGGTAAGTTGAGCGCCACGCCTTTTTTGTGCCGGCGCCAGCATAAAACCTTATGTTATGACAGAAGCCGTTGCCACACCAGCGCAAGACACCAACATCCATTTCAACGAAGCCCAGTGGTTGCAGGCCCTCTTTCTGCTGGCAGATACCCAGCGCTGGCTGGAGCAAATGCAGGAAAGCCTTATCCGGCAACTGCCTGTAAAGCACCGCAAAAAGCTGCTTCGACAGAACGGGTATCTGGGCGCCAAAGCGCTGGCACATATACTGGAGCGCCATTATTACAAAGTGCCGCGCCACCCGCTTACCGGCAAGTTTACCATACCCATACCGCAGATCGTAGCAAGTATAAGAGATGCCTGCCGGGAGCCGCCGCTGTCCGTTCCCCGCAGTCCACACCTGCAAAGGGTACTGGATACCGGCACACCGCTCGGTCACGATCCCTCGGGTAATACTGTCACCACCATCACCGTCATTAGCAGCACGGGCGGGGAGGTTATTACGGCATTTCCGGGGGTTATAGGTTCTTAATTCTTTCATCAACCGGGGTTAGATGCCTCGGCTGCGCTGCGCTACGCTCGGCATGACAAAACAAAAGGACATGAAACAATCAAAAGACCTATTCAAAACCCGCTCCTGGGTGGGCGAACGCCTTACAGACCCTTACCAGGTATTGGCGCACTTCTTTGCCGAAACCCCGGTGCACGAGTTCCGCAGGCTGGTGAAAAAGCTGGTCAGTCATGCCTGTGTGGCGGGGGTGTACAAAGGAGCATCACCCGGTGATGTGCTGCTGTACGGCAGGCTCATCAGTTCGCTGATAAAAGCCGCCCATGCTTTGAAGGATAAGCACAGTCCTGTTATCATCAACGGGGATGATCTGTTCAACGAAAAATACTACCGCAGTCATTATACCGGCGCCCGTGCCTGGAACGAGTTCCCACGCCACCTCTCCGAAAAGGAGTACCGCGATCCCTACCGGATGTTTAAAAGGTTTTTCAGGTGCCAGTCGCTGCAACACTGGTTGCAGTGCTGGGAGCGGGTGGTTCAGGGGGCGCTCTGCCTTGATGATGCACTGGCGCCCGCAGCCCCGGTAGAACTGTACACTCACCTGGCGAAGCTGGTAGAAGCTGCGCACCTGCTGGATGTGAGGGAGGTGGTGCATGTGGGAGGGTGTTTGAAGGGGTAGTCGCAGGATGCAGGTAATTCGTCCAACATTTGCCACTTTTTTCAATTTGCTGTCTTTTGTTTAATAAGCTGGCGGCGGAATATTGCTCACTGGCGCAGGTTTGGTAGCGCGGCCCGGTGCCTGGCCAGACCTGTGCCTTTTAATTACTAAAACTATTCATACCCGGCTGGTGGCAGGATAATACACTATGCTTAGCCTGGCTGCTAAGGATAGATGAGTAAACCCAAAGCACAACTTGTCCCGTTTACGGGAGGTCAGCCAACAGCACAAAGCTTAGCTACAGACCTGCGCCAGCCAGCTATTGTGCTGTGAACTCAGCTATAGAACCCTGATATATTATGCTACAAATGGACGAAGTCCCATTGAAAATGTTGTTAGCCCCTCTCCGGCCGGAGAGGGGTTGGGGTGAGGCTAAAGGAAGCCCGTAGAAGCGCGGAACCCTATACGTCCGCTACCAGGGTCGCACGTGTCCCTAACGTCCCTTGCCCGATAAGAGGTGCAGAGCACCGCTATATTTGTAGTAATGTAGTAGTGAGTACATTAAGCCGCAGCGCGGCGAAATATTAATTTGTTTCCGTAAACGCTGTCTTCCTTTTAGTTCTATGCTCCCTGCTGGTTTTTATTACTTTTTTCCGCAAAAAAGGTACTGTGTTAATTTCCAAGTTTATTATTAAATTTGTTCAAACTACTTTAAAGGAGAACTATTTGTTCATCCTGTGCAGACAGGCGCAACCCTGTCTGCTTTTTTTCTTTTGTAATGTCCG
>JBBCJQ010000027.1:0-35114 GCA_037190885.1 Chitinophagaceae bacterium | reverse complement strand
CTGTTGTCCGGGGAAAGTATCAAAAGCCTTTACTGGCCTCGTTTTCCTTATCGCAGGCCCTCGCTGACTGAAAAACGGCTAAACACACGTCCAGAGCGGGTTTCATCTATTTTTAAAAATTTTTACCGGACACTAATGGTTCCGAACCCTACATACACCAAACCGTCGGGATCCTATGCACTCCCTTGTATCATACTTTGTTCCCCGGAACCTTTACGGTCCAGTTTTCCCCGGTATATGCCAGTAATACAGCAATATGTTGTATAATGCAGCCACAAACCTTATGCTTTATAATTAATTTCGCAGTATGGATAAAGAAGTATTGCCGGCAGATATTGTACTGGTAAATGAAAAAGACGAGCCTGTGGGTACCATGGAAAAAATGGAAGCCCACCGGAGAGGGTTGCTTCACAGGGCTTTCAGCGTTTTTATTTTTAACAATAAAGGGGAAATGCTGTTGCAGCAAAGGGCAATGGACAAATATCACAGCGCGGGACTTTGGACCAATGCCTGCTGTAGTCACCCGAAACCCGGCGAAACAGCAGAGCAGGCGGCTAAACGGAGACTCAGGGAAGAGCTGGGGTTTTCTGTGCCGGTTACCAAAGCCTTTGAATTTGTATATAAAGCTGATTTTGATAACGGGTTGACTGAAAATGAATTTGACCACGTGTTTACCGGCACATATGATGGTCCGGTGCAGCCAGACCCTGAGGAAGTCATGGCTTTTCAGTGGCTTTCGCCCGGAAGCATCAGGGAAGAGCTGAAAATAAGCCCGGAAAAATACACGGCCTGGTTTATCATTGCTTTTCCGGAGCTGGAAAAGCATCTTGATGCCAACCGGAACCCGTTTTCCCCACTTAAAAAAGATAATCGATGAGCCAGGGAATTGATCCGGAGATCCTTCGCATGTTCAAAAAAATAATCAATGGTGTTTCCGCTGTTGTGCTGTGGGCGTTGATCACTATGAGCCTCGGTATATACCTGGGCTGGGGTTTTATATACGAAAGCTTCCACCTGTTCAACGGTATATTTTACGGGTGGTTCGTGCTCAGTCTCGGCGCCCTGGTGTACTACATTATTAAAATATGGAACAGGTAATATTATTTCCCCTCATTCCGGAATTTGGAAGGATAGTCAAAAAATAAAAACTCCTTTGCCGACGAAGAGAAATCGGCCCATCGCTTGGCAGCGGTGCGTATAGCAAAAATACCACAGGTGGGCACGTCATTCACGCGGATAACATCCGTTAGTGTATTTACGTATTCTGTAATGCCCGGGTTATGGGAAAAGATCGCCAGGTGATTATACTGATCATCCGCACTTTCTATCGCACGGGTGAAAGCAGCGGCCTGGGGAAGATACAAGTCCGGTTTTTCGATGAATGTATCTGCACCATATTGTTTCATAAAATATGATGCTGTTTTTCTAGCCCGTTTTGCAGGGCTAGAAATAAACGCATCTATGGGAAGCTTTAGATCAAACAAATGTTGGGCCATGAAAATGGCATCTCGCTTTCCCCTTTCGTTCAGAGGGCGGTCAAAATCACTTAGTGCAGCATCATCCCAGCTACTCTTTGCATGCCTGATGAAAAAAATCGTTCTCATTTCAGGGAAAACACGTAGGATAGTTTAACGGTAATTTTTCAACAAAGGTTGCGGTAATAAAAGTGCATAGGAATGCAGGATTTAAAAACGGGTGCCAACAAAGTCAATGTTGCAACAAAAACCAAGCCAAGAGGTGTTGATCAATACCCTCTTACATTTTTTCCTTCCATATAATTTATAAACGCTTTATTCACCACCCGGTTACCGCCGGGGGTAGGATAGTTGCCTGTAAAATACCAGTCGCCGGTGTTGGTAGGGCAGGAAGCGTGCAGGCTTTCTATAGACTGGTAGATGACGTCCACCGTAACATCTACCTCAGGGGGGGTGATCAACTGTGCTATCTTCGCCGAAATTTCTTCCGGCGAAAAAGGCTTGTATACCTGCTGCACCACATTTTCGGTATGTAGTTGACCGGTGCGTTCCAGTTCTTTGCAGCGGGCATACAGGTCAGGCAGCAAGTTGTCTTGTTTGCGGTCTTTTATAAGCTCAATCGCGGCCTGGAAGGCGATGAAGTCTCCCATTTTACTCATGTCTATGCCATAGCAATCGGGGTACCGGATCTGCGGAGCAGACGAAAGGATGATGATCCGCCGGGGTTCCAGCCGTGCCAGCATCCGGATAATGCTCTCACGCAGGGTAGTGCCCCTTACGATGGAGTCATCAATGACAACAATGGTATCTTCTTTTTTGCGGATAGATCCGTAGGTGATATCGTACACGTGCTGCACCAGCTCATTGCGGCTTACATCTTCTGTTATGAAAGTCCGCATTTTTACGTCCTTATTGGCGATCTTCTCAACCCGGATGCGGCGGTTGACCATCTCAGCCAGCTTTTCATCGTCAAAGTCTTTACCCCACGAAAGTATCCGTTCCACTTTCACCTTGTTCAGGTAATCCTCCATCCCTTTCAGCAAGCCGTAAAAAGCTACTTCGGCCGTATTGGGAATAAAGGAAAAGACGGTGTTCCTGAGGTCGTTGTTGATCGCTTTCAGCACATCGTCGCTCATATGATATCCCAGGGCATTCCGTTCTTTGTAGATCTTTTCGTCGTTACCTCTTGAAAAATAGATCCGTTCAAAGCTGCAGGCCTTTCTTTCTTTGGGTTCGGTGATCTGTTCTAACTGGTAAGACCCGTCTGCCCTTACGATCAGGGCGCAGCCGGGCATAAGCTCCTGTACTTCTTTTTCCCCCACGTTAAATGTGGTGCGTATCGCCGCCCGTTCGGAAGCGCCCACGATCACCTCGTCGCTGATATAATAATAAGAAGGACGTATCCCATGTGCGTCGCGGAGAATAAAGCCGTCGCCATTGCCGATCAGCCCACCTACATGGAATCCGCCATCAAACAGCTTTACCGATTTTTTTAACACGTTTACAATGTCCAGCTTTTCAGGATGCAGCTCATCCTCCTTCACCAGGAAATGATGCACCACCTCCATCATGGCCGCCAGGTCGCTCTGTTTCTGAAAGATCCCCGGCTCAATGTTCACGAGCGAAAACAGCTCCTCCGTATTCACCAGGTTAAAGTTGCCGGCCAAAGCCAGGTTCAGCGCCGGAACGGTGTGTCTTTTTATAAACGGATGACAAAATTCCACATTGTTCTTTCCCTGGGTACCGTAGCGAAGATGGCCCAGCATCAGCTCTCCCAGGAAACGGAAATTTCCTTTCAGCAGCCCGGGGTGTTTTTTTATATCGGGCTGGTACAGCTCCAGGTCTGCCAGCTCCTCATTGATCTGCCTGAAAAGATCGGCGATCGCCATATTCTGAATGCTCCTGATGCGATGCAGGAAAGGATACCCGGGTTCTGTGTCCAGCTTTATGCAGGCTACCCCTGCTCCATCCTGTCCCCGGTTATGCTGTTTTTCCATCAGCAGGTACAGCTTATTCAAACCGTACATTACCGTGCCATACTTTTGAAGGTAATAAGAGAAAGGCTTCCTTAGTCTTACAAATGCTAAACCGCATTCATGTTTAATGGGATCGCTCATGGAGTGATTTAAAGAAGCCGCAAAGTTAGGAGATAAAAAAGGAATCTGCTAATCCAAAATAGGTTTTATCAGCCGCCTGTGTAAACCGGCTATCCTTTTGCGTATGCCACTTCTGCCTGGAACCGCGGCTCCTTATCGCTTATCCGCAGCTCTGCAGCGGCTGAATTGCTGATCCTGATCAGCAGTCCGTCATTTTCTTTACCCGGGGGCAGCTCTCCCAGCACTTTGGCAAAGATGATGCGCTTATTGCCGGGGTTGGTGACACGCACGATCGTACCGGGGGTAATATTGTTCATCAGGGCATAATACTTGGCATCCTGCCAGCCGCTGGTACTTTTGAATATCGCGGCGCTGCCGGATTCACTTTTAAACCCGCTGCTGCTTTGCGACTGCTGCTGGTATACGGGCTTGAAAAAGCCGGCTCCATCGGCTCCGCCCCTGGCAGTATTTCCGGTGGAAGCGGGTGTTGTTTGGGTTTGCGGAGTTACAGGTGCTGCGACGCCGGTGTTGGCCGGAGCAGGGGTGCGATCGGTGTTAACGGTATTTGCAACGGGTGCCTGGGCAGGTGTTGCAGGTGTGCTGACGGGAGCCACAGCAAGGGATTCGCCCAGGAAGGATGCGGGAACGGCGCCGCCGATCCTGCTGATATTACTGGTAGCGGCCAGGGCCGAAGCATCTTTTTTCACTTTCAAAAATCCTACTACCAGCTTTTGTCCGACACTGATATTTTCCGAAGGCAGCCCGTTCCATTCTTTCAGGTAATCCGCGCTTACCTTATTGGCATTTTGCCCGATACGGAAAAGACCTTCCTTTTCCGCTACCTGGTGATAGAGCGGAACAAATACTTCATCTGTTCCTGCGGCCGCTTTTCGCTGGATAAAATTCTCCGTGGTCAAAGGCACTTTGATCAGTTGATCTATCTCCAGTCCGCTGGTGATCGTCAATCCGTTAAAAGGCGCAATCTCCCGCGGGCTTATATTATACAAACGTCCAATGCTGTAAAGGTTCTCCTTCGCTGCTACGGTGTGATTCAGGTACAACTTATCGCCCTGGGATTGTACGATAAGGTCTGACTGTGCAGCGAGGGAAAATGATATAATAGTGGTGAATACTATACTATACAGCTTCTTCATCAGATATTATTTATTTTCAGCACATACGAAATTAAGGAAAATCGTTGATTATATATAGTTATAACGAAGGAGGGGTCTGTTTTAATATGCGAAAACGGAGTGGGTAGTAGTTATTTATCCGGTTGGCGAGCACTTTCATCCAGCCCAGGCGAAACCCTTTGTAAGTAGCTAAACACCAGCCCTTAACAGATGCTTCAATAACGATATCCTTCTTCTGCAGGTAGGCTATCGCCTGTGATCTGTCCAGCTCAACATGATCAAATACATTTGAAATAACACAGCTCACTGCTAATTCATGGTCGGGTATTAACAGTTCCTTAATAATCTTACCGAGTCCGATACCCGCTTTTTTTACCGGCAGCACAGCCTGCAGCCCTGTAATAAAAGCGGTGTGATCCGACGGCAACGCTGTATACCCTTCCCTGGTTTCTGTATAAACCCAGCTTTCGGAACGGGTGACAGCATTCCCAAGAATTGCCATATGCGACCTGTGCATACCCGTTAGTCTGCCGGCAGGCAGGGATACTTCACCGGTTTGTCCTGTTTTCCGGAAGCAGCTCATATACAGTCCCTCTCCCTTTACCAGGTATGGAAAAAACCGGTAGCCTTTACAGGCATGCTTTTCAGAAGCCGATGCTACGATACCCCATGCCGGATCCACCGGTATATCAACCGGGCTTGCCTGCAGTTCGGAAAAGATCCAATCCGCTATATCTTCATCTTCTTCCCTGGAGTAAGAGCAGGTAGCATATACCAGGATGCCGCCTTCTTTTAAGGCCGGCCAAACGTCTTCGAGTATGCGCTGTTGTCTTTTACTGCAATACGCCACATTCTGAAGCGACCATTCGCTGACAACATCCGGGTCTTTGCGAAGCATGCCGCTGCCGCTACAGGGCGCATCCACCACCACCAGGTCGAAATGACCCTCCAGGTGTTTGAATTTTGAAGGGTCGCTGCCGGTTACCACCAGGTTTTCTTTTCCCCACCGGATGGCATTCTCCGTTAAAATGCCTGCCCGGCTGTTGATGACCTCGTTAGCCACCACCAAACCCTTCGGAAACAGCGCAGACAGGTGTGTAGCCTTACCACCGGGTGCTGCACAGAGATCGAGTACTTTGACAGCCTGTTGCCTGTGATCCGGAAAGCAGGTTTTGACCACCTGCTCCAGGAACATGGAAGAAGCCTCCTGTACATAATAACAGCCGGCATGAAACAGCGGATCAAAAGTGAAAGACGGACGGGCGCCCAGGTAATAACCGGTGTTGCACCAGGGCACGGGCGCCGGTTCATGAAACAGGTCATTCAGGTGTACGGCAGGCGATTCCCTATATACATTTTTCTTATTGGGATGGAGCCTTACTGAGGTAACCGTATCATTTGCAAAATGCACGTCTGTAAAGGCCTTTTTTTGAAAACCCGGGATGCCTTCAAGTGAGTCTAACAATTCGTTAGGAATTATCAATTGTATTCATTTGATTATAAATATACTACAAACATTTATATTTAATATATTTTCAATACTTAAATTATAGAAAAATATTAAATTATTATTTCCTTAAAACAAAACTTCAAAACGACACTGAATGTCAGGTCCTTATCCTATCTTTACCCCGGTTTTTCATAGGATATTGGATTTTAAAAAGGGCTGGATTTCTATCCATCGCCCTCTTTTTTTTCTTCAAAATATTGCTTTACCGATGCCGCCTTGCGCTCCCCGATGATAGCGGCAATTTCTTCCAGTGACTTTGCCTGAATGTTTTTTACGGAACGGAAAGTTTTGAGCAATGTGTCCGCAGTGGTTTTCCCGATGCCTTCGATCTTTTCCAGCTCATTCACGAAAGTTCCCCTGCTGCGTTTATTTCTATGAAAAGTGATGCCAAACCTGTGCACTTCATCCCTTATTTTCCGGAGCAGCTTCAGGCTGTTGCTATCCCAGGGAAGCCTGAGTGACTGCTGGTCGCCGGCAAAAAATATCTCCTCTTCATTTTTGGCCAGGCCAACCAGGGTCATCTTTCCTTTCAGGTTCAGCTCTTCTATTGCTTCCACCGCGGCGCTGAGCTGCCCTTTTCCTCCATCGATGATCACCAGCTGGGGCAGCGGCTGCTTTTCGTCTGTCAGCCTTTTGTAGCGCCTGTATACGGCCTCCTTCATGGTAGCAAAATCATTGATCCCCTCTACTGTTTTCACATTAAAATGCCGGTAGTCCTTTTTGCTGGGCAGTCCCGATTTAAAGCATACCATGGCGGATACGGGATAACTCCCCTGGAAATTAGAGTTATCGAAACATTCGATATGTAGCGGCAGGTCCGGCAATTTCAGATCTTCCTGCAATTCCGCCAATACCGCTTCTAATTCGGCATTGCTTTTTTCCTCCAGCTTGAGCATTTTCCGCTTCCGCAGCTCTTCCATAAAATAGTTAACGTTCTTTTGCGAGAGATCCAGCAGCTTTTTACGATCACCTCCCTTCGGTACCGTTAGCCTGATGCCTTCCTCGGGATAGCTGACCGGTATGGGCGTAATGATCTCTTTTGCCCGGCTTCCGAAGGTATCGCGCAGTTTTGCAATAGCAAACTCCAGCACCTCGGCTGCTGTTTCTTCCAGCTTTTTTTCCAGTGTAATGGTCTGGGTTTGGATGATGGTGCCGTTTTCAACCATCAGGTAGTTTACCCAGGCGGTGTCTCCTTCCTGCAGGATGGAGAACACATCCACGGTGCCGGTGGTATGGTTGATTATAGCCGATCGTGCCTGGTATTGCTGCAGGTGCTCTATCTTTTTCCGCATGATCTCCGCCTTCTCAAACTCCATGTTGGCAGCCAGTTGCTTCATTTCTTCTTTAAACCGGCTGATCACCGGGGCAAGGTTGCCTTTCAAAAGATAACGCGTCTGCTGCAGCAGTTCCCTGTATTCTTCTTCCGACTGCAAACCTTCGCAGGGGCCTTTGCAGTTGCCCAGGTGATATTCGAGGCAGACCTTGAATTTTCCTTTTGCAATATTGGCAGGTGTCAGGTTGAGCTTGCAGGTCCGCAGGGGGATATTTTGCCGGATAAAGTCGAGCAGTTCCCTTACTTTGCCTACCGAAGTAAAGGGTCCGAGGTATTCCGAACCGTCATTGATTTTCCTGCGTGTCAGGAATATACGGGGAAACGGTTCTTTTTTAATAACTATATACGGATAGGTTTTATCATCCTTGAGGTTGATATTATACCTGGGTTGAAACTGCTTTATCAGTGCATTCTCCAGCAAAAACGCATCCTGCTCTGAGTCAACGATGGTAAATTCTATGTTGCGGATGCGTTGAACCAGCTCGTGGGTCTTGTAATTGGTAAAGGTTTTGGAAAAATAGGAGCTTACTCTTTTTTTCAGGTTCTTGGCCTTTCCCACATACAGGAGTTCGCTTTCAGCGCCATAGTATTTGTAAATACCCGGATCTGTAGGAATGGTTTGTAATAACTGCTGTATGGAACTGGTCATCATTCGCTGCAAAATTAAATGAAATGCAGCGTTGCCGGGTGCATTTTAAGACATTGATAAATCCCCTATTTGTCCCACACATAGTGGTCAATGATCACCTGCTCTTCTTCGCCCGGCTTTTTAATGATGCTGATCACCTGGCAGTTTTTGTTATGCGTCCAGAGCATTTTTTGAAGAACAGCGCTATCACTATCAGGCAATGTACGCTCCACATACACCGTATACACGTCGGAACTGGCTATCGACAATAATACATCGATCTTACGAACAGGCAGGTTATCTGATTCCGGGGTATATACCAGCGTCATTGTTCCCATACCTGCATCAATAAAAGGTGTTTCCTTATAATCTTTCATTTTTCCGGAACTGCTGATATCGGATGCAATAAAACCTTCCGCAACGGTGTTCCTGAATGCCGTTTTTTCAATGACCAGGGAATCTGTTTTGTCGCCGGTAGTTCGGTAATGCAGTATGCCCAGGGGCATGGAGTCGAGATATGCCAACTGACCCCTGATATACCCGGCGATCGGGTAATAATCCTTTTTTTCTTTTTCTTCTTTTTTATCTCCTCCGCAGGCAGCTAAAAAGAAAGGAGTAATAATAAATAGCAGCAATAGCCTGTTCATGGTTTCAAATGTAAACCAATAACTATTTATCGTATGTGAATATTGCCGGAGGAAGCGTTAAAATATTGTTTTGGTCACCCCGATCTTAAATCCGAAGTCAACCATGTACTCATTGATGGGATATTGCTTTTTATAGCTGGAAGCTAACTGGTAACGGAACTGCGGACCTGCATGCCAGTTGAATGCGCCCATTTTATAAGAAACGAATGTTTCCACTCCGGCGTTAATATTCCATTTGCGAACCAGGGAAGGATCCTGTGCGTAATGCCGGAAATCGGTGGAAAGCAGGTAAATATTGTTGGCAAAATTATACACGGGCTGTGCGCTGGCGGCCAGATTCCACTTAAAGCTCTCGTTGCCCAGGATGGTCCATTCTATACCTACCGGCAATGCCACCTGGAAGTATTCATTGTTCAGCCAGGAAGCGGATCTTCCGTCAGCATTTCGCAGGGTAGTGTATACGTTCAGCGAGTCTTTGTAAGGCCCTATTGCCAAAGTTGTCTGCTCCGGCTTGCCATACATGGCCCGTAACTGGTAGCGGGAATAATTCAACTGGAGCCCGGCTTTTACAGAAAACCTGTTGCTCAGCCTGTAGCTGAAGCCGGCACCAACTTCTGCGCCAACGGCGGGCTTCTGGATAACAGAATTATTCACGGTAGCGACGTTTTTCTCAGCCAGCAAGGGCGCCCCCTGGAAAATATCTGAAATACTCTCCAGTCCGCTGGTCAGCCTCCTGTAGCTGATGGTAGGAGAAAAAGAAACATGCCATCTCAGCCGCGCGTTTTTAAACGGATCACCGCCCCACAATACTTTTCTTATCTCTTTCGGATCTTCCTCTTCTTCATCAACCGTAACCAGCTTGGTGGTATTCTTAACATTCCTGACAATTAATCCAAGTTCCCTGATATCCGGAATATTATTTGTTTCATTTACGGTCATCGCTATATCTTCCGGCAGCAGTATTTCCTCTTTCATATCCGGATGGACGTCAAGAATCTTCCTGGTGTCGGATATTTGTATGTTTTTGGTTTCTACAGACAGGGGAAGCGGTGTATGCTTTGTGAAGCTATAGGAAACCGGCAGCACAGGAGATGACGGCAATGCGGCTTCGGCGATAACCCGGCCCGTTGCAGACTGCTGCGCCGACCCAACCGGCTGGTTGATCCGGTAGCTCATGTGAGGAAACCGGAGATGCTCATCTGTATCTACCAGCCTAGCGCTTATGGTTACCATAAGCAGGGTAAGTACCACATAATTCCATCTCCTCTTAGGCTGAATTGATTTATGGATGTTTTTCCATACTTTATCAGAAGGATATAGTTTATATTGGTCCGATTTCTCTTTTAGAAAATCTTCAAGCCCATCATCCATGTAAATAGTTCTCTCCATTGTCAGTTCCTTGGTATATGGATATATTCTTCTTTATCCCTGTTAGCTTTGGTTATTTTATGTTTTGTTCAGGTCAGTGCTACCACTTTTTTGGGTGTTGACGGCATAAGGTTCCTTTTCACCAGCAGATCTTCCAGCATAGCACGCGCCCTGGTGTATTGCGAACGGCTGGTACTCTCTTCTATATCCAGCATCACTGAAATTTCCCCGTGCGAATAACCTTCAATTGCGTACAGGTTCAAAACCGTCCGGTACCCCAGGGGTAACATCCTGATACATTCCACCACCTGTTTTGCCTGCACGATGGAAGGGATAGCCTCCTCCCTGATATAGGCCCCGGATGCATGGATCAGGTCCACGCTTTCCGAGAACTTTTTATTCTTTTTCAGGTTGTTGATACAGGTATGCACGATCACTTTCCTGATCCATCCCTCCAGCGCACCCCTGTTTTGAAACTGGCTGATTTGTGTAAAGACCTTTATGAAACCCTCCTGCAGCATGTCTTCTGCGTCTTCACGACTTTTTGCGTAACGATAACATACCGACAACATTTTGGGGCTATACAAAGAGTATAGCTCTTGTTGAGCGGCCGCATTATTACGGATACAGCCTTTAAGCATTGCTTCTTCAGTCATGAAATCGAAGTTGATTTCATGTAAATTAGACATTTTTTTTGTTAAAAATGCTGCCTGTAAAGGATTTTTCTTTGATAATCCCAGTTACAAAAGGAGAAAACAGGCTTTATAACCTACTCAAAACACAAACACTTTACTATTATTTGTAATAATAGAGTCCCCTTGTAAACTTTCCTGTCGGTGGAGATACCCGCCTGCGAAAAATAATATAGTTACCCGGCCACGGTACGCAGTTGTGCTATCGCGTCGTTGATCAACTCATATTCGTATCCCTTTTGCAAAAGGTAGTCGCGGCACTTTCTCATTTTGATGAAGATATTTTTTTCGCTTTTCAACGTTATCCATTTGTCTGTAGCCAGCTTTTGAAGCGTTGCCATATAGTCATCGTCATCTATTTGCTTCATTGCTTTTTTTATGCAATAGGCGCTTACCTGCTTTTCCCTGAGCGCTATTTCAATCTTTTTACGTCCCCATTGTTTTATCCGGAACCTGCCGCCGGCAAACTGAATGGCAAACCGCTCTTCGTTCAGGTAGCCTTCCTCTATCAGCTGTGCCGTAATTTCATCCACTTCGTTTTTCCACTGACCAAGGGCATACAACTTATCCCTTACCTCCTTGTGGCAGCGTTCCTGGTAGGCGCAATAATGCTTTAGCTTTTGTAAAGCCTGCTCTTTAGGTATCCTGTTTTGTGACATGGTTGACACAAAAATAACCGGTATGATGTTAGATCTGGTATCCCGGCAGATCACTGCCGCTGCAGCACCAGTTCATAGTCACCGGGAATCGGGGCGTCAGGAATATTATAGGTAACTCTTAATATGGTTGCGGTCAATTCCAGGATCGGGATCAAAGCTTCTTCTTCAGTATCTACAAAATCTAATTTGATCCTGGTATCATTCTCAACCAGAGACCAGGTGCCGTTTCCCTCCAATGCAGGGGAACACACATTTGTTCCCTCTTCCATGGTAAAGCTTCCATCAGATTTGAAGGTCAGGATATTGTCTGTAATACAGTTCAACTCGGGAGCAATGGGAAGAATGCTGGTGCCGCCCAGCTTTATGTCTGTCACCCTCCATTTATTCGTTATCAGTTCTTTGCGGGTCTTCTCAGGGTCCTTATCCTTGTCCTTTTTACAGGAAAATATGAGAACGGACAATAAGCCTATTACAGCGAGACTTTTAAACGTCAATTTCATATGTTTTTTATTTGTTATATTTTTTGATTTCAGCCAACCATTGCCATCACGAAATACATTACGAAGTAACTTACGGCAAGAAAAGCAAAAAAGTATCTTTCAGCATTCTTCATAACCCAATTTTTATAGTTTATTCCGGATATGGTAAACGCCTTCTTACACACCATGTTGCATAGACGCCGCCACTCCTGCCTAAAATCTATCAAAATCATACCAAAGTCCGTTTGTTATCGAAAGTTCATTTTTTTTAAAACCATTTTAAAAAAGCAATTAACTTTATAACTTTGATTAGTTGCATAACTAACTATATGCTCAACAACCAATTTAAAAGAGGAGAATTATACAGTTTTATCACCGGGTTGGCTTCTACAGCCATCGCCCGCCGTTTGCAGAAAAACTTCAAGTTGAATGGTATTGACATCACCATTGAACAATGGAGCGTATTGTATCACCTGTGGAAAAACGACGGGCTGAGCCAGCAGGAGCTATGTGCGGCTACCTTCCGCGACAAGCCCAGCATTACCCGGTTGGTAGACAACCTGGAGAAACTGCAACTGGTAAAGCGGGTGCCGTCTAAGGAAGACAGGCGTATTAACCTGATCTACCTGACGGAAATAGCCCTGCCGCTTCGGGACCAAACAATGGAAATGGCCAACCAGACGTTGAATGAGGCATTGGGCGGCGTAACTCCCGAGGAAGTAGAGTTTTGTAAAACGATCCTTCAAAAGGTATACGATAATTTGAAATAAACTGTTTATATAATACTAAATTATATTTTATGAATACAGAAAAGATTGCTGCGCTCAAAGGTGGAGAATGGATCATCAGGGAAAGTGATGCCGGTTCGGTGTTTGTACCGGAAGACTTTTCCGAAGAGCAGAAAATGATCATGGATATGTGCACCTCGTTCGTAAATACCGAAGTGCTGCCACTGATCGAAAGAATAGATGACCTGGAGCCCGGCCTGATGCCTTCCCTGATAGACAAAGCCGGTGAACAGGGTCTGCTGGGTGCGACCATCCCCGAAGAATTTGGGGGACTGGGCAAGGATTTTGTTACTTCCACCCTGGTAAACGAGGGACTGGGAAGCGGGTTCTCCTTTTCTGTAGCACTGGCCGCCCATACCGGCATCGGCACCCTGCCGATCCTGTATTTCGGTACGCCGGAGCAGAAAGCGAAATATATACCGAAGCTGGCGACCGGCGAGTGGAAAGGCTCGTACGGGCTTACCGAACCCAACAGTGGCAGCGACGCCCTGAGCGCCAAAACAACGGCCAGATTGAGCGAGGATGGAAAACATTACCTCCTGAACGGGCAGAAATGCTGGATCACGAACGGAGGGTTTGCCGATGTATACACTGTATTTGCCAAAATAGACGGCGATAAATTCACCGCATTCATTGTAGACAGGAATACCGAAGGATTTACGCAGGGTCCGGAAGAACATAAAATGGGTATCAAAGGTTCTTCTACCGTACAGCTCTATTTCCAGGATGCCAAAGTGCCGGTGGAAAATGTGCTGGGAGAAATAGGCAAGGGACATATCATTGCTTTCAATATACTGAACATCGGAAGGCTGAAGCTGTGTGCTGCCGCGCTGGGCGGGGCCAAAGCCGCTGCTACCATATCTATTCAGTATGCCAACACCCGCGAACAATTTAAGCAACCCATTGCCAATTTCGGCGCCATGAAGCATAAGATCGCTGAAATGGCCATACGTATGTGGGTAGCCGAAAGCGGTCTGTACAGAACAGCCAAATGGGTGGACGAAAAAGAACAGGAACTGCTGGATGAAGGCAAGCCCTTCAATGAAGCCCTGCTGGGCGGCGCGGAAGAATATGCTATTGAATGTGCGATGCTGAAGGTGTTCGGCAGCGAGGTGCTGGATTTTGTGGTGGATGAAGGCGTGCAGATACATGGTGGCAACGGGTTCAGCGCCGAGTACATTATTTCAAGGGCCTACCGCGACAGCCGCATCAACAGGATATTTGAGGGTACCAACGAAATCAACCGCCTGCTGACGGTAGACATGGTATTGAAGCGGGCCATGAAAGGAAAGCTGGACCTGATGGGACCTGCTATGGCGGTACAAAAAGAGCTGATGAGCATTCCTGATTTCGGCAGTGGTGATGAAGGCGCTTTTGCGAAAGAGATCAAACTGATCGCCAACCTGAAAAAAGCCATCCTGATGGTGGCGGGTGCAGCCGTGCAGAAATTGATGATGAAAATAGAAAGCGAACAGGAGATACTGATGAACATTGCTGATATGGCGATCAATACCTTCCATGCGGAAAGTGCCCTGCTGCGGGCCATAAAGATCGCCGCTTCCAAAGGGGAAGAAGCTGCTTCGCTGTACCTGGATATTGCCCGGACCTACCTGTACGACACGGCAGACAGGGTGAACAAAAGCGGCAAGGATGCCATCAATGCTTTTGCAGAAGGGGATGAGCAGCGTATGATGCTGATGGGTCTGAAACGCTTTACCAAAGCGGAGTCTTTCAACAGTAAGGATGCCCGCCGGAGAATTGCGGATAAGCTGATCGCGGATAACAAATACTCTTTCTAGCAGGCGCGGATTTGAATGAGATACAATACATTTACAAAAGGGCTATCAGGTAATGGTAGCCCTTTTACTTATGACGACCTTTTTGGTCAGCCCCCGTAGCCTCGGCATTATACGGGGATATACAGGTCTAAAATAAAAATCCGGTTTGTATTACAATGGAGACCAGACAATTGATCGTTACAGGAGGTGGTGCGGCCGGTTTTTTCGCGGCGGTAAATGCTGCCCGCATGAACCCGTCCTTGCAGGTAACCATACTCGAAAAAACCGGTAAGCTGCTGTCGAAAGTGCTGGTGAGCGGGGGCGGACGCTGCAATGTTACCCATGCCTGTTTTGATATAGGAGAGATGATACAGCGTTATCCCCGCGGCACCCATTTTCTGAAAAAAGCCTTTCACCATTTTTTTACAAAAGATACGATCCGTTGGTTTGAAGAAAGAGGAGTGAAGCTGAAAACAGAGCCGGACGGCAGGATGTTCCCGGTGAGTGACAACTCTCAATCCATCATTGATTGCCTCATGCGGGAAGCGGAAAAGTATCGTGTAAATATTCAAACCCATGCCGGGGTAAAGGAGATCGTGCCCGGCGAAGGAAGGTTTACACTGGAGCTGGAAAATGGTACACGAATGACGGCGGACTATGTTTGTGTAGCCTGCGGCGGATTTTCGAAAACAGCGCAATTTGACTGGCTGACCCGCCAGGGGCATACCATCAGCACACCGGTTCCCTCGCTGTTTACGTTCAATATGCCGGATCAGAAAAATGCCGGGAATCCGCTCACTGCACTAATGGGTGTCAGTGTGCTGTCAGCGGCAGTGAAAGTAGCGGGCACTAAGCTTAGTAGTACCGGTCCCCTGCTGATCACTCATTGGGGGTTGAGTGGTCCGGCTGTTTTAAAGCTGAGCGCATGGGGCGCCCGGGAACTGGCAGAAAGGAATTATCATTTCGACATTATCGTGAGCTGGATACCTCACTATACCGAACAAAGCCTGCGCAACGAATGGCAGGAGATCAGGCAAAATAACAGCGGCCGGAAGCTGAACTCAGGCAACCCGTTTGGATTACCCGCCCGCCTGTGGGAATACCTGCTGACGGAAAGTAATATCGGCGGCGATCAACGATGGGATGACCTGCGATCGGTACAGCAGACTGCGCTGATCCAAAAGCTCACGATGCAGTCGTTTGCCGTAAAAGGTAAGACCACTTTTAAGGAAGAATTTGTCACTGCCGGAGGCATCTCTCTCAAAGAAGTAGACGTAAATGCCATGCAGAGCAAAATACACCCGGGACTGTTTTTTGCCGGGGAGGTACTGGATGTGGACGGCATCACCGGCGGGTATAATTTTCAGCATGCCTGGACCAGCGGCTGGATAGCGGCGAAAGCAGTAGCAGAGAGTTTCTGATTGCTGACCCGGAGCGTTATTTGTCTTGCTATTGCAATCTCCCTTCGGGGGGTAATAGATCACAGTCCATATCTTAATGCCTGTGGCGTATCACAGACTGATAGTATATATTACAGGCAGGTGCCCGACCGGGTGACCAGTCACCTGCCTGAATGACTTCTCTCACCGACGGGCAATGCCCCCTATTACTTTTTCACGGAAAACTTGGGATCCACAAACTCCCATTCCCTGATATGCGAAGGCTTGTGTTGCTGCTGCAATATTTCTTCAAATTGCTTTGCCAGCTCCGGATGTTGTGCCGCCACGTCATTTGTTTCCCGGACATCATTTTTCAGATCGTAAATTTCCCAGGGAGCATTTTTGTCGGTCTTCATATTGCTTTTTACGCCTTTCCAGTCACCTATGCGGATCGCTACCTGCCCGCTTCTTTCCGGGAATTCAAAATACAGGAAAGGGTGTTGCTTTTGCTGACCGGCCTTATCCAACAAGGTTGGCAGAAGGGAAATGCCATCATTTGGCGGCGCCCCGGTGCCGGTGAGCTCGGCAAGTGTAGCCATCATATCAAACTGTGCAGAAATATGGCCTGTGACTTTGCCTGCGGGGATCCTGCCGGGCCAGCGGGCAATAAAAGGTTCCCGTATGCCGCCCTCGTACAATTCCTGCTTGCGTCCCCGTAGCCCACCCGTAGCATTGAAGAATGCTCCGTTTACCCCACCCACGTCAAAAGTGGTACCGTTATCGCTGCTGAACATGACGATGGTATTTTCATCCAGCTTAAGCTCTTTCAATAATGCCATAATCTTCCCTATCTGTTTGTCCATATAGGTGATCATGGCGGCATAAGTAGACAAAGGGTATTTAGTAGATGCGTAACCCTTGTCGCCATAATATGGTTGTTCATCAAATTGTCCTATATACTCTTTAATGGCTTCATCCGGCGCCTGCAGGGATACATGCGGTCCGGTATAAGGCAGGTACAGGAAGAAGGGTTTTTCCTTATTTGCCCTGATGAAATCGAATGTCTTTTCTGCCATTTTTGTTAATGAATAGTCCTTTCCCCTGAAGTTCTCAAAGGCTGAATCCGGGGAGTTTTTAGGAATTGGACGATGCACATAAAAAAACGGATTGTTTAATGTGTCCCATTTGCCATTCTCCCAGAGATGGGTGGGATAGAAATTATGCGCCTGCTTCTGACACAGGTAGCCATAGTAATAATCGAAGCCCTGCTTATCGGGCGCCCCGGTAGTATTATACATACCCAGCCCCCATTTACCTATTAAGCCGGTTACATAGCCCGCTTTTTTCATAAGATGTGCGATCGTAAATGTTCCTTCAGGCAACGGCATCTGACCGCCTTCGGTCTCATCTTCAAAACCGCCCAGTTCATAATTCCCCCGGATATAGGAATGTCCGGCGTGCTTACCTGTCATCAGCATGGCTCTTGCCGGGGCACATACCGGAGCGCTGGTGTAGTGCTGTGTAAACCGGATACCTTCTTTGGCAAGCTGATCCAGGTGGGGCGTTTTGATCTTCTGTTGCCCATAACAACCCAGCTCACCATAGCCAAGATCGTCTGCATAAATATAAATTACATTGGGTTTTTTCTTTGCCGGTTGCGCATATAGAACGCCTGAGAGGATGATGGCTGCAAAAAATAAAAAGATCTTTTTCATGCAATTATGTTTTTCTTCGCAGGCGGGTGGTGACACCCGCCTGTAGTTTCTGTTACCGGTCGGTGAAGACACCGACCGGTATCGGAGAAAAGTCTTCTTCATGTGTCGCGTACGTTGTCATTTATTTTGCCGGGAAAGCATGGAATAATGCAGTCAATTGTTCCCGTTTCTCATTGAACCGGGTGTCATCAAACAGGTTCACTCTTTCGGAGGGATCCCAGGAAAGATTGAATAACTCAAATACTTCTTTGCTGTCTTTTTTGGTAACCCGCATCTTCCAGTCCCCATCCCGTACACCTTCCAATGTATAATTGTGATAGTATATCGGCTTATGCTTTTTGTCATAATCTTTCTGAGACAGCAACCCGGCAACAGACTCGCCATCAATTACCCTGTCGGGCAGTTTGGTCTTTGTCCACTCCGCAAGTGTAGGTAATATGTCGATATTTGCAAAGGGCTTTGTAAGCACCGTATTGGATAAGGTGCGTCCCTTCCAGTAAACAATAAAAGGTACCCTGTGTCCGCCTTCCAGCGAAGTGCCTTTTGATCCGCTGAAGATACCGGCTGCGCCGATATGGTAGGGCCTGGTAAACCCGTCATCATACATGCGTTTCGGGGCATTCAGCCACGGCCCGTTATCACTGGTGAAAATGAAAATGGTATTATCTGCCTGTCCCGCGTCTTCTACAGCCTTCCAGATGGCGGCGAGTCCCCTGTCAATGTCTTCGATAATATCGCCGAATTCACCACCTGTGGAATGAGCAGGGTTACTTTTTTTCAAGGCTAGCCCGATAGGCAGGTGCGGAAGGTTATGCGCCAGGTATAGAAAAAACGGCTTCCGCTGTTGGGTTGCCTTTTGTATGAACTTAACAGACTCTTTGGTGTACAGCTCATTGAGCGTACTATCGTGCGGTCCGAAAATTTCCGGAACGGTATTCCTGAAAATTTTGATCACCGTATCCGTTTTTACGTAGGGCATACGATAATCGTGACTATACAACATACCATAGAAATCGTCGAACCCCTGGCGATTGGGCAATCCAACACCATAATCTCCCATATGCCATTTACCAACCAAAGCTGTGGTATACCCTGCCGGCTTCAGCATTTCAGCGATCGTTACTTCTTCGTCGGGAAGCACTCTTTTATCGCCGGGGCCTATGGGCAACAGCAAATCGGTACGGCTGCAATACCTGCCCGTCATCAACGAAACACGTGAGGGTGTGCAGGTAGGGGAAGTAGTAACAAAGCTGGTTGCCATTACGCCGTCCCGCGCCATTTTATCCAGGAACGGCGTTTTGATCAACGGGTTGCCATAACAGGCTATATCACTGTAGCCCATATCATCTGTCAATACCAGGATGATGTTGGGCTTTTTGTCAACAGGTTGCGAAAAGCCATAGCAGACCACCAGTACCGAAAGACCAAAAGACAGTATCAGTTTTTTTATTTTTTTACAATCCTGGTTCATTCATTTCTGTATAAAAAGGTTTAAAAATCAGTTTAAACAGGAAGATGCTACAAGCTACAATTTAAAATGCAGCTTACCATCCCGGGTTTTGTCCCAATAAAGGATTCAGCGCTTTTTCTTTTTGCGGTACCGGCCATAAATAGTGTTTCGAAGGATCAAATATCTTGTTCACACTGGGTACTTCAATGGTAACAGGTTGGCTATTTACATAGTAGGTAATGCCATACACTTTACCGACCATTACTGTTTGCGCAGTCTTCCATCTCCTGATATCAAACAGGCGCCATCCTTCAAATGCCAGCTCCACCGTTCTTTCTCTACGGACAGCTTCGCGAAGCTCCTCCCGGGTCATACCGGAACCTAAAGGCGGCAACCCTACATCGGCACGCGTTCTCACGGCATTGATGGCATCGTACACAGAGGCGTCTATCTGATCCAGCTCTATTTTTGCCTCTGCATATGTAAGCAATACTTCTGCGTATCGCATTAAAATAAAATTCAGTCCGCTTGCACCGGGTGTGGTCAGGTCATCGGCTACTATATATTTTTTCAGTGAATACCCTGTGCTCGTGTTATACTGGGTTTTTCCCACTTCATCTGCACCGTCCTGGCCGGGTACGGGCTTAAATAATATACCGCTGGGTAGCACATCGCCATCCACAAATATGGTAAATCTCATGCGGGGATCGCGATCTGCATAGGGGTTCACGGGATCGAAACCGGATGCGGGGTCATTGATATCCATTCCATTTTTCATGGTGTACATATCTGCCAGCGCCTTTGTTGGTACAAAAGCGCTGCTGCTGTTGCGCTGGCTATAGGGCCCCATATACGCAAACGCATTGTGCGTAAGCGTTCCCGCAAGGAATTGCTTATCCAGTATCACCTCTTTACTGTTCTCGGATGCATAAGTAAAGAGATTGCCATATTCTTCCAGCAAACCATATACGTTCAGATCTATTACATCTTTCGCGGCTGCGGCGGCATCAATATGGTTGCCGGCCCACAAGCTGGCGCGGGCTTTAAGCGCCAGTGCAGCTCCTTTTGTGATACGACCTTTTTCTGCATTATCGTACGACACGGGTAAAGCAGTTGCCGCCTCTGTTAGTTCCTTATTTATAAATGACCAGATATCCGCCTGAGACGTTCTTTCAATTACCAGTCCCTCTGATATATTGATGGGGGTGGTAACCAACGGCACATCACCGTATAGCCCCGTTAACTTCATATAAAAATATGCCCTTAATACCCTTGCTTCTGCTTTAAGACGTTCGATCAGGGCAGTATTGGAGGTGGTAATACCGTCGATGTTGGCCAGCACGTCGTTGGCAAGGAAAACCGACCGATAGCCGTTTTGCCATTCCGTCTGAATTCTTGAATGTGATGCGTCATACGTACCGTTCTCAATATTGTATTCAACGGTAAATGTTGTGTTGGTATGCCCGATATCGGTGACGCCATCCAATACAAACAAATTAACCGCGTCTAAAGAAGCGTATATCGCATTCACCGCATAGATCCCGTCTGTTTCCGTTTTCCAGAATATAGTAGAAGAAACCCTGTCATTAGGAACAGTATCCAGGATGTCTTTTTTGCATGAACTAAAAACGATCACCGTGATCGTTGTGATCAGTGCTATATATTTAAATGAAAGTTTCATGTCGTAAAAGTTGAAGGTTTAGAAATTGAGGTTCACACCGAGTGTATATAGTCTGGTTTGAGGGAAATAGTCGCCTCTTCCGGACTGCGCTTCGGGATCAAGATTCCACTCATTCAATTTGGAGAAAGTAAGCAGGTTGGTTGCTGCCAGATATACCCGTGCAGTACTTAGTCCCGCTTTCTTCAGAACCGCAGGAGGAACAGCATAAGCCAGTTGAAGATTCTTTAAACGCAGATAAGAACCATCGATGATCAGCCTGTCAGATGTATTCACATTTCGCTGATCACTTTTTCGGGGTAATGGAAACTTTGCGTCACGCCGGTCTGGCGTCCAGTAGTTATCTGTTATGATCTTATGGGTAAAGCCTTCAAAAATACCATATTCGGAAAGTGCTCCGGACAAACGGGTGTCCACATCTGCAGCGCCCTGGAAAAGTATGTTCAGTGTAAAGCCTGCATAACTGATATCACCCACTGCCCCAAACGTGTATTTAGGGAATGGGTTGCCGATCATCGTCCAGTCGTCTGCATTGATCTGCCCGTCTTTATTCAGGTCTACATACTTTACATCACCCGGCTGCGTATTGGGAGCAATAGTAGGATAGTTGTCAATTTCGTCCTGGCTCTGGAAATAGCCATCTGTTTTATAACCCCAATGCGCATTAAATGGTAGTCCGACCATTACAATATACCGGGGATCCAGATCGTAGGAGCTATTGATAAAAGGTCCACCGCCTTTAAGATCAATGACTTTATTATGATTGATCGCCAGGTTGGCATTAAAGGAATATTTCAGCTTACCGGAATTATCCCGGTAACCCAATGTAAATTCGAACCCTTTATTGTCAATTGTTCCTGCATTCTGAGACGAAGAAGTAAACCCTGTTACAACGGGTAATGGCAAGGCCAGCAGGATATTGGTTGTTCTTTTTTTATAGTAGTCGGCGGAAAAAGTCAGCCTGTTGTCCAATAAAGCGCCTTCCAGCCCTATATCTGTTTGGGTATTTGTTTCCCATGATATCGTCGGGTCGGCGAGCACTGTCTGTGATAAAGTAGGTGCAGTTTGTCCGCCAAAGCTGTATGACCCTTGTGAAAGGGATGCAAAATAGCTATAGAGCGGCACTGTCTGGTTCCCGGTCTGTCCCCAGGAACCTCTTATTTTTAACTCGGAGAACGGGGTATTCAGATCTGAAAAAAAGGATTCTTCCGTAATTCTCCATGCGGCAGAGAAGGAAGGAAAAAAGCTATACTGCTTATCTCCCGTAAAACGGGAAGAGCCGTCATAGCGTCCGTTAACTTCAAGCAAATATTTTTGATCATAAGAATAATTAAGTCTTGCAAAATATGAGCGCAGCCCGAATTTATATTCACGGCCACCATTGTCTTTTGTAGCGTCGTTAGCGCCCTGCCCAATGGATTGAATATCGTTGTTATAGAATCTTTCCCGGTAAGCAGTAAGCGTATCTCCACTATTATATAGTTCTGAAAATCCCAGGAGTCCTCTTATCTCATGATTTCCTATCTCCTTTGTATAATTCGCCAGGTAGTTGGTGGTAATTTCACGGTAGCGGTTACGGGTCTGCGTTAAAGCATTATTGGCGATCTGATACCGTCTTCCGGTAAGGCTGTCAAAATTATCTACTGTATTCCTGTAAGCTTTTAGCTCCGAAAACTCCATTACGGCAGATACCTGTGCTGTTAGCGTTAGTCCTTCCAAAACCTGGTAGTCGAGCTTTCCGTTTGCGAAAATATAGTTGGTAGCTGCATGCCTGTACCCGGATTGTTCCGATAATAGAAGCGGGTTAAATCCCTGCGGGCTTAATCCATATGTTCCGTCAGGATATTTTGGCGCGGCAAACAGTGTTCCATGTAAAAAGCGGTTGAATACATCTGTGGCAAAGGGACTTTTTGCCAGGTTATACCGATAGTTGACATCACTGCTTAGTTTTAATTTACGATGGAGCTGCATATCATTGCTGATCCTGAACTCCCGGATATTTGCGCTGTAGTTGGGGGCTATTCCATCCTGATCCATATAACGCATGCTCACCCGGGTACGCGAAAAGTCGTTACCCCCACTTAGCGATATATTATGACTATGCTGCGGCGCTGCTTTTAATACCGTTTGGAACCAGGTGTTTGCATGTGGGAACCGGTACCTGTCGGAAGCATTTGTCCAGGCGTTTATGGCAGAGTCCGAATACCTGTCCGGAATGGCAAGCCCCTGGTTGGTATAAGCCACCTGCTGGTAGCGCATATAGCGCTCTGTTTCCATATTTTCCGGGTTGTTGGTTGATTTTTGGATGGCATAATATCCGCTATATCCTATCTGAACCTTGCCTGCTTTAGCCCGCTTGGTTGTTATCAATACAACGCCGTTGGCAGCCCTGGAGCCATATATCGCTGTTGATGACGCATCTTTCAGAATAGAAATATTGTCCACGTCTTCCGGGTTGAGATTGAACATAGGTTGCTCTACACCATCAACAATGATCAGCGGAGCACTGTTATCGTTATTACCGGAAAATGTGGTGATCCCGCGTACTCTTATGGTGGCGGCTGAGACTCCGGGTGCACCTCCCCTGTCCAAAACTGTAAGGCCGGGGGCCTGTCCCTGCAATGCCTGTTGCAGATTAGAAACAGGGCGCCTGACAAGGTCTTCGCTTTTTACCTGGGAAACCGCACTGGTGGTGCTCACCCTCCGTTGCACTCCATATCCCACCACAACAATATCTCTTTCTTCTGCTATTTCCACCTCCATCTCTATGGTTAAATGAGTGGTTCTCCCGATGGTTATATTTTTTGTTTTATACCCTATTATTGAAAGCTCCAATGCATCTCCCTCATTGGCATCAATAGTAAATTCTCCTTTTTCATTTGTGCTTGTTCCCTTTGAGGTTCCTTTTACAACCACAGAAACGCCTGCCAGGGGATCGCCCCTTTCATCTTTCACAATGCCGGTTATTTGAGCGAATGCAGGCTTCGACACATTTTCCTGTGTTGCCAACGCAGCTTTTTCTTTTACGACAATTGTTTTTTCAACTACAGAATACGTAACAGGCAGGTTTTTGAAACAAATTTCGAGTACCTGCTCAAGGGGAGCATCTTTTACATGAATGTTTATTTTACCGGCTTTGTTGAGCAATGCATCTTTGTAAAAAAACTGGAACCCCGATTGCTGGTTTATTTTCTTTAACAGTTTTTGCAGCGTTATATTCTTCTCCGAAAGGGTTATAGTTTGAGAGAATCCTTTGGCACCGGCGTGCAGACAGGCAGCCAACATGAAAATAGAGACCAGTTTCATAATGAGCAGCGTTTTGGGAATTGCTTTCCTGGCGATTGGCGGAAAGCAAGCAGTCATTAATTTCATACCTTTGTTTTGTTTGGTTTAAAAATGAACAATACTTAGCCGTTTGTTTATAATGATTATTCCAAACTACCCGCAGGAAGTGCTACCAACACTTCCTGTTTTGTTGAAACAATCCATTAGTTTTTATTGCATAACAATTATTTTTCTTCCTTCAATGCTAAATTTTACGCCACCTGCTTCCATTATTTTTAATACCTGTTCCAGGTCGCTGGAGCGGCTGACTATCCCGGAAAAAGCCTCCTTGCTGATCACCCCTTTGTAGGATACTTTGATGTCATACCACCTGCTGATCTGTCGCATAATGCTCTCTATATCCTCACTGTCAAAAAGAAATGTGCCGTTTTTCCAGGCAATTACTCTATCAGTATCAATATCATTTTTAACGGATATACGACTGCCCGAAAAATTTGCCTGCTGACCCGGCCTTAGTATCATATTGTTACTTCCATTAATGCATTTTACAGCGCCTTCGAGCAGTGTAGTTCTTACTGCGCCTTCATCATCATAGGCATTGATATTAAAATGGGTGCCTAAAACCTGCACTTCCCCTACGTGCGTTCCCGAGGAAGAGGCAATTTTTACAACAAAGGGAATTTTTGCCTGGTTGCTGTTATTGATCAGAGGCGCCACTTCAAGATAAACCTCCCCCGTAATTTTTATTTGCCGGGCGGTTTCGTCAAAAACAGTTGGAAACGAAACAGACGACGCAGAATTAAGCCATACGACAGTACCATCCGGTAGTGTTACCTGGTATTGACCACCCCGCGGTGTACTTATTGTATTGTACACAGGGCTGGCCGCTTTGCCGGAGGAAACAGTGTTGTAAGCCAGCTTTCCGCTTTCCAGTTTTATCACTTTCGCGGTTCCCTGGTTGCTTATCAGACCGTCTGCCGCGCTATCGAGGATGATCAGGCTGCCGTCGGAAAGTGTCAGAACGGCATTATTGCCGCCCGGGATTATTTTCAGAGAGTCCTGTTCGATCTGCGACGGAGTATGTTTTGCCTGAGGTTCAACCTGACTGGGCCGGAAAACCCATATACCAAACGCAACAATGAAGATGGCAGAAGCAGCGGCCATCCACCAAAGCTTTTTTCTGTTTGTAATACCTGGCAGACTCGCAACGTTCTCCGTGTTATTTTCAACTCTTGCAAAGATCCGTTTGGTGGCTGACTCAATATCGTATTGCTCCAGGTTTAAGAGGTCTCTTTCCAGTCTCTCTTTTCCTGCCTCAAACAGTCTCCTGTTCGCCTCACTCTTGCTTATCCAGGTATCCAAATACTTTTTCTCCGTTTCAGTAAGTTTATCCGACCAGCTTTTCCTGATCAGTTCGGAGATATACAGCAAGTCATCCATCGTATCCTGTTTGATACAGGATAAAACACCGCACTTAACAACCTGTACTATAAAAAAAGTAACTTTTTTTAATAAAAACCCTGCAAGCAGAGGAAAAAGGCGGCAGCAGGTCCCTGGAGTCGCGGTTTTATGGCCTTTCTGAGAATGGATAAGGCCGATGCTTTCTGGTTTCGCACGGTCTGGTTGGAGAGATTCAGGTTTTCTGCGATTTCTTCATTGGTCATTTTCCTGAAGTATGCCAGGTAGAAAACCTCTTTCATTCTGGGAGAGAGTGAATCCATTTCTTTTCGTACTTCCGCCAGCAATTCCGTGTAAATAATCTCGTTATCAATGGCATCGTCTGCATGGAGATAGATGCTGGCAAAATCTTCGTGTCTTTTTTTTTCGCGTCGTTTACTTCTTAAAATATTCAAACAACGATTGCGGACAGCAGTATATAAATATTTTTTTAATTGATTTGTACCGGGAAAGTCTACGTTCTGTTGCCAGATGCTTACAAAAACATCTGTTACAACATCTTCTGCTTCGGTTTGGTCGCTTAACAATCTCTCTGCAAAACGGCATAACACCGGGTAATAGATGCGTATTATATATTGCCAGGCCCTTTTGTCGTCTTTCTTAAGATTTGTTATGTAATCATTTTCATTCTCCATATCCGCCATGAGGTTACAATTACAAACACATAAAAAATTAACTTATCACGATCTTTTCTTTAAGGATAATTTTGAGCTTAAAGGGAGCATAATTGCATTAACCCTTAGTCAGACAGACTAAGTAAGATGCTGCAAATATACAGTATGTAAATAGTCTACCAAAATAGTAGGATAAAATTTTGATTACATGAGTATTTCGTGGATACGGAAAGTGTACGATCTTACAGCCTTAGTGCGCTTCCAGCCAGCTCCTGCCTTCACCCACTTCCGCTACCACCGGCACATCGTTGGGCAGCGGCATAGCGGTTTGCATGTTTTCTATGATCAGGGCCTTCAGGTCGGTTGCTTCCTCTTTTGCTGCGTCAAAGATCAGCTCATCATGCACCTGCAATATCATTTTACTCCGCATCTTTTCTTTCTTCATGGCTGCATGTACTTTTATCATCGCCAGCTTGATCATATCGGCCGCGCTGCCCTGTATCGGTGAGTTGATGGCATTTCGTTCCGCATACCCCCTTACCGTAAAGTTGGAAGAGTTGATATCCCGCAACCATCGCTTGCGTCCCATCAGCGTTTGCACATACCCATGCTCCCGGGCAAAGTTGATGCTGTTGTTCATATACTGGTCGATGGCGGCAAACTGTCTCTTATAGTTATCTATGATCTCTTTGGCTTCGGTGCGGCTGATGCCCAGGTTGTCGGCCAGTCCGAAAGCGCCCTGCCCGTATATGATGCCGAAATTCACGCTTTTGGCCTTATAACGCTGTTCTTTGCTAACATCTGTTTCCGGGACATTATACACTTTTGCCGCAGTAGCGGCATGTATATCTTTTCCCAGGCGAAAGGCTTCACACATTTCAGGGTCGCCACTGATGGCGGCTACTATACGCAGCTCTATCTGCGAGTAATCAGCCGACAATAAAATATGATTATCGTCCCGTGGAATAAATGCTTTACGTATCTCCCTGCCTTTAGCAGTTCTAACCGGAATATTCTGCAGGTTGGGGTTGTTGCTGGCTAATCTGCCGGTAACGGCTACCGCCTGTGCATAAGTAGTATGCACCCTTCCCGTTTTTGGGTTTACCATCAGCGGCAAGGCATCTATATAGGTGGATTTCAGCTTGGTAAGTTCCCGGTAGGAGAGAATGTCTTCCACGATCTTGCTTTTGTTCGATAGCTTCAGCAACACATCTTCACCCGTGCCGTACTGCCCGGTTTTGGTTTTTTTGGCTTTGGGGTCCAGCTTCAGCTTATCGAACAATACTTCTCCAAGCTGTTTGGGCGAAGCCAGGTTAAACCGCACCCCCGCCTGCTCATACACATTTTCCTCAGCTTCCTTTGCTTCCGCATCCAGCACTTTGGAGTATTCGGCCAGGAAATCGGTATCAATTTTCACCCCTTCAAATTCCATATCCGCCAGTACTTTCACCAGCGGGTTTTCCACCTCGTAAAATACTCTTTCCACCGACTTCTCTTTCAGCTCCGGCAGCAGACATTGTTTCAGCTGTAGCGTAATATCCGCATCCTCCGCCGCATATTCTGCGATCTTTTCCAGCTCCACATCCCGCATATTGCCCTGGTTTTTTCCTTTTTTACCGATCAGCTCTTCTATATGCACCGGCTCATAGCCTAGGTATTGTGCGCTAAGCATATCCATTCCCCTTTTGCCATCCGGGTCTACCACATAGTGTGCCAGCATGGTATCAAAAATATCGCCTGCTATCACAACATCATACCAGCGGAGCACCAGCATATCAAACTTTACGTTCTGCCCGATCCATATGATGTTCTTATTGTCGAAAACAGGCTTAAAGATATCCAGGATGGCGAGCGTTTGCTCCCTGTCGGGCGGGCAGGGAACATAATACGCTTCATAAGGCTTCCAGGAAAAGCTCATTCCCACCAGCTCTGAATTATTAGCGTCAATACCCGTGGTTTCGGTATCAAAACAAACCTCTTTCTGTTTGTTGATTTCTGCCGCCAGTTCTTTCAGCGCGGTGGTTTCCGTAACCGCTGTATAGGTATGCGGCGTGTTTTGGATGTTTCTTGCTGCGCCGGTTACAACAATTTCCGTTTCCTCTACCGGTTTTACTGTTTTTTTAGAAGGGGCGGTCTCCACCGCATTGCCAAACAGGTCTGTTTGTACTACGCCCCCGCTGCCCCTGTCTGCCGTATTTTTCGCCGTGATGGAAATACTCTCTCCCAGCAAACGCTGTGCGATGGTACGAAACTCCAGCTTGGTGAAAATATTCTTTAATATATCTCTGTTCCAGTCTGACAACTGAAAATCTTCCTCGTGAAACGCGACCGGCACATCCGTGATAATAGTAGCCAGTTTTTTGCTGAGTATGGCATCTTCCCTGCCATTCCTGATCTTTTCGCCCAATGCACCTTTGATCTTCCCTGCGTTTTCCAGCACATTTTCCAGGGTCTCGTATTCGGCCAGCAGCTTAGCCGCTGTTTTTTCACCCACCCCCGCTATACCGGGAATATTATCCACCGAATCACCCATCAGTCCAAGTATATCCACCACCTGTTCTACCGACCGGATGTTCCATTTGGCACACACTTCTTCCGGCCCCAGTATTTCAGGGTCCCCTCCCTGGTAACCGGGCTTATATATTTTTATTTTTTCGGCTACCAACTGGCCGTAATCCTTGTCAGGGGTCACCATATACACTTCATAACCCTGGGCAGCCGCCTGTTTACTGAGCGTACCAATGATGTCATCAGCTTCATAACCATCGGCTTCTATTACCGGGATATTAAAGCCTTTGATGATCTCCTTGATATCCGGGATAGCGGCGAGCAGGTCTTCAGGCGCTTCCTGGCGGTTGGCTTTGTAATCTGCAAAATCGGTGTGCCGTTCCGTGGGGGCATGTGTATCAAAACACACAGCCATATGAGTAGGCTTCCGGTTATTGATCAGCTCCAGCAGGGTATTGGTAAATCCAAACTGTGCATTGGTATTATGTCCTTTAGAGGTGATCCTCGGGTTACGGATCAGGGCGTAATAGGCCCTGAATACTAACGCCATTGCATCCAGTAAAAACAGCTTTTTCTCCATCCTGCTAAGGTAGAGAATTTTCGGGTCGCAGGTTGCAGGGGGCAAGTAGAGAGTTGGTAAGTAGTAAGTGGACAGTGGTTAGTTGGAGGTTGTATGCCAGAGGCTGTATCAAAAGTACGATACAGCCTCTTTTTATTCGGGTACCTGATGGAGACTGGTGATCGTTTAAGCGATTCTCAGAGCCTTCGTTTATTTTTGATACATCCTCTTTATAAAACAAAATCCACCAGTACCGGAAGGTGATCGCTCAAAGCAAACCCTTTGGGATCTTCATTGTTTAGTCGGAAACTGCCCTCAAATAATGACATATGCTGCTTTATTTTTTTGGAAAGGGATCCCGCGGCGTATATGTAGTCAATTCTCCTGGTGGGTCTGATCGAATCGAAGGTATATCCGTTACCGGAAACATTTTTTATAAACGTATCTACCAGCCCTGCCTGCTGTAAGCTGTCATACTCCGGCATGTCCGGCGTATGGTTCAGGTCACCCTGCAGCAGAACGGAGTCGGAACCGTTTGCCAGGTCATATTGTATAGAAGCTGTCATTTCCTTTATCTCTGCCAGCCGCAGCCGGGTATCGTTCTCTTCTTTTCTGAAGGGCCAAAGATGGGCTGAGTGCACCGTGATCACTTTTCCATCCGGCAACCGCAGCTTCGCCTTGCCCCAGTGCCGTGTAAATAACGCTGCGGGGTTATTATGTTCCTTATTCAGAAAAGGCCTGTTTTCAGCGCTGATGATCTCGTATCTGGTTAAAACAGCCCCCGGAAAACCTCCGGGGAAATAGGTATAGTTCAGATCCAGCATTTTTGCCATTTGCGCTACTACTTCCTCATCCGGACCTTCGCAGAAGTTGATAATATCAGGTTGGTACAATGCCAGCTCCAGCATCATCCGTTGGGAAATCTGCCCCATATCCCTGGCTGCTCTCACCAGACCACTGTTTTCACCAGAAGGCAGCTCGCTCCCGTTGATACCCTTATAGCCTATACAGCCGTTAAAAACATTGTAGGTAATAGATCTCAGCCTTTTTTCGTTCTCACCAGCACTATGCGCACCGGGCCATCCGGACTGACTGTCGCCAACAGGCGATAAAGACACATTAAAGGGAAGCAGGCTTAACCCCAGCAGCGACAGCGAAGATTGCTTCAAAAACGTTTTCCTTGTAACAGGTTCCCCGGCATTGACCTGCCCGGTAGTAGTTTCTTGCGACATGGTATTATGATCTGGGTTTTCAACAAACCTTACAACAGCCGTGAAGTTAAGCATATTCTCTCTTCCCCTCCTCCGGAGGGGTGTCCGCCACGGCGGACGGGGTGGTAATTCCCCTACGGGTACAGCAAATACTTCTTCCGCATTTCCTTATACCGGCTTAAGCCCGGTTCCCAGGTTTTACGGATCTCATCTTCAGGTACGCCATCTATGATCTGCTGACGGAACAGACCGTTCCCGATCAGGTTCTCAATTCTTCCCATCTGGTTGCTGAGTTTGGAGTCGAAGAATTTTTCCTTGTGCGGATGGGCCTTGTACAACTCCATGATCCATTGGAAATTGATCCTGCCGCTTTTACGCAATTGCTCCACATCATAATCACGAAGATCGAGCCCGTAACAAACCTGGTTCATAAATAAGGGTGTCTCCGCCATCCCTTTGATAGATTCGGGTGTGAATGAAAAGGCATATTTACCTTTTAATTCAGGACTGCCCAATACCGTAAAGGGATATTGGGTGCCCCTGCCGTGGTTTACATATACGCCTTCAAACATACAGGTGGAGGGATATAACAAAATTGCCTGCTGGGTATTGAGATTGGGAGAGGGCTTCACCGGCAACGTGTACGGCATATCGTGACTATAGTTGGCAACAGGAATTATTGTAAGCTTACACTTCACCTTATTGGTCAGCCAGCCTTCACCGTTGGCCATCTGTGCAAACTCGGCAACGGTCAACCCATGCGACATCGGCAGCGGGAACATGCCTATACCTGACTTATACTTCATATCTAATATCGGACCATCTATAAGGTACCCGTTCGGGTTCGGCCGGTCAAGGATCAGCATTTCCTTGTCATTTTCCGCGCAGGCTTCCATTAACCTCGCCAGGGCGTTGATATTGGTATAAAAACGAACCCCCACATCCTGCAGGTCGTACACCAGGATATCCACATCCGCCATATCCTGCCGGGTGGGCTTGTTTTTAGCTCCGTACAATGAAATAACGGGAATGCCCGTTGCCGGGTCTTTTTCATCCTTCACTGTTACCCCCGCGCTGGCATTGCCACGAAACCCATGCTCGGGACCAAATACTTTCACTATATTGACACCAAGGCTTTTGAGGCTATCCACCAGGTGCTTTTTCCCTATGATCGTAGTGGGATTGGCCATTACGGCTACCCGTTTTCCTTTTAAGTAGTCAACATATTTTCCCGTTTGGTCTGCGCCGGTGATGATCGCTTGTTGTTGAGGAAAGGAGATGTTTCTTCCGGAGCTTATACACAACAGTCCCGTAATAAAAGTGAGTATTAATTTCATGTATTTGTTTTAAAAAAAGCAATTACTTACCGGACAGCATATCGTTTCCGGGTATGGCAATTTCGGACTCCTCTTCAAGTATTCCAAGAAGAATTTAATGATCACCGATTGAGTTTTTCTCTATATTTATTAGGATAGACAATAATTCGAATCCTTGCTGTTCAATATGGATAAACTATAGGTCAAAAAGGGTATTAAAGGATGAAAAATAATGAAGAACAAATGTATTTTTCTGTTATACATTTTTTATCTTCCATGAAAATTCCGCATGTCTTCTACCCGGGAAAAGATAATTGCCGTTGCTACCCCCGTAATAGGTTTGGGAACTTGCATTGCCGCAACGATGGGTGAGAAAATACTGGAAGGAGGGCCTTTCGCTGGTATCGCTACTGTTGCAGGCGGAGTAGCCGTAAATCTTTTCAGCAATACCGCCCAGAATCTGTTTGACAAATTATCCCAAAACCTGGTTACCAAACACCCGGATCAGCTCAACCACGATATACAAAAAGCGTTGGTGAAGACCTCTCACCATGCTTTAAAAAACCTGCTCATCCTGTATAAGGAAGAGCATCCCTCAAAAAAGGATATACGGCAGGCGAGCGACTTTATACGATCTATCCGGGAAGAGATATCTCAAATGTATGCCCGACCCGGAAGCCTGACTGGCTATGATCAGCATGTGCAGCAGTTTATTCATGCGCCGGTGGAAGAAGCAAAACAGCAGATAGAGCTGTCTTTACATACTGCTTTAAAAAATGCAGACATTCCTTCGTCTTTTATACAATTGTTTGAAGATAGTTTTGTAGACCAGTTGAAATTGTGTTTTACCCAACAGCTAAAAGCCAACAGCGATGCCTGGGTGGCTTTTCAGAAAACCATGCTGGAGGGCTTGAAAGGCGATTTAACACAAGTGCTGGATGGCCAGGAGCGCATAGAGAAGAAACTGGATGATCTTAGCGCGAAAAGCAGCTATCAGAAAACACCCAGGTTTTCCGCAAAACAGGCAAAAGTGGCAGAACAACTGCTGAAAGAGATCAACCAGCCTGCGCGTATACAGGTGGCATTGGACAAAGCGCTGGAGAAATGTCTGTCTGAAATAAAGATGGAGCTGGCAGAAGTTAAACATTTAGTAATAGATGTAAAGGGAGATACTGGTTATATAAAGACGGATGTAAAAAAACTCCGCAAAGAGGTCAAAATAGGCGCCATTTTGGTAGCAGGCATATTGCTCACTACGGTAGTTTTGATCTACAGGTATTACATAAACAAACCCTTTACACTTACGGTTCATGTACATGGAAAAACGGGAAGCGGGGATTTGGTATTGCGAAAGCAGGGCTACGTGGTGATGGATATAGTAAACGGGCAACGCAAGAAGGCGGAGATCAACGAGGACGGTTCGGCCTTTTTTCCCGGTGTGTACGCAGGAGAAAAAGTGAAGCTGGATATTGATTTCTCCGAACCTTACAAAAGTGTTTTCGTCGACTCCGTATTTACCATTACCAGGGAAGCAAATATCTTTTTACCGGTGGTCTTACAGGGTATTGACAGGGTAAAAGGTTTTGTTCAATACGCAGATGAACCACTGAGCGGCGTGTTTGTACAGATAGATGACCTGTCGGACACCACAGACCACGCCGGAAGATATGAGATCGCCATTCCGGAGACATTGCAGCGAAAACGATACGATGTCCGGTTCATGAAGGAAGGATTTAAGTTACAGACTTTTCCGGCATACCCGCAAACCGGGCAGGACTTAAATATTGTAATGGAAAAATAAACCCGATAAATCTTAACTGTATGAAAGATGCTCTCCTGCTGTCCATTTTTTGCCTTTTCATTGTTCCCTGTTTTTCACAGCAAAGCGAGATACGCGGTGTGGTGTCTATCCACAACAGTGAAACCTTTACCGGCAAACGCCAGTATGTGAGTGGGGCCCAAATTACAGACCATTTTAAAAAAGCAACCCCCGTTACCACAAATAGTAATGGAGAGTTCAGGCTGGTATATGTGGGAACAAATGAAAAAAAGACGGTTTCTTTCAATGTTACCAAAGAAGGGTTTCGGGTAGTAGATCCCGGCAGTTTAACGGGTGTTACCGGGCAGGAAGATAAAATATCTGTTAGCATGGCGCACCCTGATAGCATTGACAACTACAGGATCAGGATATTTAATATCGGCAGCGCTGAATCAATCAAGCAGTTGCAGATTAAGCTGCGGGAGAAACATAATGAAATAACAACCCTGCGAAAAGATGAAAAGAAAAACACAAAGAGAATAAAAGAATTGGAAGCAGAACTGGCGATACTGAATGATAAACTTTCAAAAAGTGAAGAAACAGCAGCAGAGCTGGCAAGAAAATACGCGCCCGTTAATTTGGACGATGCCTCTGCATTATTCAGGGAGGCTTTTCTGCTATTTCAGCAGGGTAATCTCGATTCTGCCGATTATATTTTAACCAAAGCCAACCTGGCCAATCTCGTACATCAGATCCTGAGTGAAAGGGCAAAACTGGGAGCGTTAAAAGAAGAACTCTTGATAAGAGATTCTCTGCAAAGCCAACAAACAAGAGAGGTTACAGAAGCATTGCGATTTAAGGCGGATGTGCACAAAACAAAATTTGAGTTTGACAGTACGGCTGTCTGCTACCAATTACTGATGCAACTAGACTCCAGCGATACGAAAACAATTTTTGAATACGCCTATTTTTTAGCCTGGCTGAACAGGTATGATCAGGCCAAACACTATTATGATGTTGTATTAGAAAAATGCAGATTGCTGACCGCGCAAGTACAGCAAGTTTATGAGCAGGATCTAGCCGCAACACTTAATAATCTGGGAAGTTTATTAATTAATCTTCGAGAGTATCGAGAGGCTCGGAAGCACTATCAGGAGGCACTGCAAATAAGGAGATACCTGGCCGAGCAAAGCCCAAGTGTATATGAGTCGGATCTAGCTAATACGCTCAATAACCTGGGGAGTTTATTAAACATTATGGGAGAACATTCGGCGGCTCGAGGACACTATCAGGAAGCGCTGCAAATAAAGAGACGTTTGGCTGAGCAAAGCCCGCAAGCTTATGAGCCGGAGCTGGCAATGACGCTCAATAACCTTGGCCTCTTACTAAACAATATCGGAGATTACCCCGAAGCCAGGCAATATTACCAAGAGGCGCTGCAAATAAAGAGACGTTTGGCTGAGCAAAGCCCGCAAGTTCATGAGCCGGATCTAGCGATAACGCTCAATAACCTAGGTGCTTTATTACAAGATACAAAGGATTATCCAGCAGCCCAGCAACATTATCAAGGAGCACTGCAAATATACAGACGACTGG
>JBBCJQ010000026.1:0-146191 GCA_037190885.1 Chitinophagaceae bacterium | reverse complement strand
ACGTGCGCGCATTAAAAAAAGCCGGAAAGTGAATATTGAGCTCATCATTAACGGTCAGAAAGTGGATGCAAAAGAAATAGAGGCGGATGGCAAGGTACAGCCTGTACAATTTACCCCGGAGATCACGGAAGGAAGCTGGGTGGCATTACGGGTATATGCCAGCGCACACACTAACCCGGTTTATATTGATATGAATGGGAAGTCTGTGAGCATAGGTAAAAGCCTGGAGTGGTGTTTGAAAGCGGTAGATCGTTGCTGGGAAATGAAACATCCTCAGATCAGGGCGGAAGAGAGGGGGGAAGCAGAAAAGGCATACCAGGCTGCCAGGGAGTGGTACCTTAAAAAACTGAAAACAGAATCGAAATAAAAAAGAATATAACGGCAAAAAGATGCGGATGATCAAAATGTTTTATTGGTGTGGACTGATGTTGCTGGCGGGTAACGCTGCAGCGCAGTTGCAGTCCATTAACCTGGGTAACCTGGATGCTTTCCGGGAACCAGGGAAGAACTGGAGCATAGTAGGTGATATTACTACGGACTACGAAGGCAAACTAAAGACAAAAGAAGAGCGGGGAACAGGTGTGGTCATGAATTATTATACATCCAAAAACCAAGGCCACCTGGTTACCAAACAGGAATGGGGCGATATGGAGCTGGAGTTTGAATTTATGATGTTTGCAAACTCTAACTCCGGTGTATACCTGCAGGGACGTTATGAAGTGCAGTTATACGATAGCTGGAAAAAATTAAATCCTACCTGGTATGATGTGGGTGCTATTTATTCCAGGTATGACAATGGTTATTCCTACGAAGGAACCCAGCCCATCATGAATGTTGCCAAAGCCCCCGGACTCTGGCAAAAATTGCAGATCCGCTTTCGTGCGCCCCGCTTCAACGAAAAAGGAGAAAAGACAGAAAATGCCCGTTTTGAATCCGTACACCTGAACGGAGTAAAGATCATCAGTGAAGCAGACGTCACCGGCTGTACCAGGTCTTGCCTCTTTTCCGATGAGAAACCAACCGGCCCGCTGATGTTCCAGGGAGATCATGGGCCGGTCGCGTTCAGGAATATCAGGTACGGTAACCTGGTCACACCTCCTCCCGCTAAAAGAGATATCTGGAATCTTAATTCCTCTTTCTGGAAAACAGAGGTGAACCCGTTAATAATAACGCCTGCGGCCAAACCCGAGATCATCCGTACTTTTTTGCAATACGGCGATACCAGCCTGACACATGTGCTTTCAGTGGGCGCCGTAAATGAGCTGAATTATTCTTACGATCTGAAGCAGGGAACAATTTTCCAGTTCTGGAGGGGAAAGTTCCTGGATGTAACGGCTGCCTGGTGGGACAGAGGCTGGATGCAGTTGGGCGTACCCCTTGGTGCGGTTATTACCCTGCCCAATACCCCGGTGATAGCAAACCTGGAAAACGATCATGCCGCCTGGCCGGGAGCGTTGGACTTTGATGCCATGCGCAACAAAGGGTATGTGCTGGATAAAACCGGCTACCCCACTTTTAAATACAGTTATAATAACCTGGACATCGGGGATAAAATAGATTTTTCAGCTTCCGCTGAAGGCATATCCCGGACCCTGACCGTAAGCGGTGCTACCGGCAATACTTATTGCAGGGCTGCCGCCGGTAAAAAAATTGAGCAGGTAAAAGACGGGCTTTTTCTGATAGATGATAAATCCTACTATATACAAATGGATAAAAAGTTAAAACCGGTTATCAGGCAGGTGCCGGGTGGTTATGAGCTACTGGTTAAATATAGTGGTAGTCCGGTTACGTATAATATGATCTGGTAATTGAAGAGAGGAAAAGACATTCCAAAAAACAAAAGATGCAGAAAAAATATTTATTACTATTCACTTGTGTGCTGTTGTCGGCTGTTGTGGCTGGACAACATCAACATCATACATCCACTACAACAGATCAGCAAAAAGCTGATACTGCCCGTATCCAGAAAGAAGAAGATTTTTACAGGATCACCACTATACCTATTCCCAGGCACGTTGAGCTGGAGGTAGGGGGTATGGTGTTTCTGCCCGGGGATAAGCTGGCGGTATGTACCCGCAGGGGAGAGGTTTGGATCATTACCAATCCTTATATGCGGAATGGTGAATCGCCGCAGTATAAATTATTTGCCAGGGGACTGCATGAAGCCCTGGGTCTGAACCTGGTCGGCGATGATCTGTATGTGGTACATCGGGCCGAAATAACCAGGCTGCGTGACCTGGATGCAGATGGCGAAGCGGATGAATACAAAACCGTATATACCTGGCCGCTGGTACCTAACTATCATGAATATGCGTACGGGACCATACTTGACAGGGCGGGAAATATGGTAGTAAACCTCAACCTGGGCTGGACAGACAGGGCCATAAGTTTGTCCAAATGGGATGGCTGGATGCTGAAAATTGATACCGCTGGTAATATGAAACCATTTGCTGCCGGTTTGCGTTCACCAGCAGGTATGGGAATAAACGGGGAAGGTGATATCTTTTATTCCGAAAACCAGGGAGACTGGGTAGGCTCCGGTTATGTAGCCCATGTGGCCGAAGGTGATTTTATGGGAAATCCGGAAGGTTTGAAATGGGCAGGAGAGCCGGACTCTCCCGTAAAGCTGCGTTTCGATGATATTCCGGATACGGACGAACCTAAATATGATGTTGCGAAAAGAGTGCCGGGCTTAAAGCCGCCGGCAGTATGGTTGCCGCATACGCTGCTGGGTATTTCCACCTCGGATCTGTTATTGAGTGATGAAAAAGGAAAAATGGGACCTTTTGACGGGCAGTTTTTTGTGGGTGATCAGGGACATAGTAAGATCATGCGGGTAGCGCTTGAGAAGGTAAAAGGTGTTTACCAAGGTGCTGCTTTTCCTTTCAGGGAAGGCTTCTCTTCCGGCGTATTCAGGATGAAGTGGGGATCGGATGGAAGTATGTTTGTAGGCATGACCAACAGGGGATGGGGATCCTGGGGACCAGCGCCATTTGGCTTACAACGCCTGGAGTGGAACGGCAAAACACCGTTTGTAATGAAAGCGGTAAAAGCCATGCCGGATGGATTTGAAATTGAATTTACGGAGCCGGTAGATATTGAGCGGGCAAAAAATGCCGCTTATGCAGTTACCAGTTTCACGTATAAATATGGTCATAAATATGGTAGCCCGGTTATCAATGATACGGAGCGGGAAATAAAGGCTGCCGCTATATCACCTGACGGCTTGCGTATACGGATAGTGTTGGATAGTCTGAAGCAGGGATATATATATGAGATCAGGACAGAAGGTATCCGTTCGAAGGAAAACTTTTTGCTGATGCATAATGTGGCATATTATACACTGAATGAAATCCCGGATGGCGCCAGGATGCCCGTTACGGATGAAAACCGGGTGAAACCCAAACCCCGGGAAATAGAAGAACCGGAGGAAGACACTAAAGCAAAGGCGGTAGTGAAACCCGGGAAAACCACTACAACACAATCAAAGAGGCAGCTTACGCAGCCGGCAGACTGGAGTAAGCCGGATCAGTTGATAGCTATCAAACCTGTAAACGGTTTACAATACGACAAAACAAGCATTACCGTAAAAGCCGGAGCAAAAGTGAAACTCACGTTTGACAATACGGATGATATGCCGCATAATCTGGTGATAACGGCACCCGGTGCGGCAGACGAAGTAGGCGCCGCTGCACTGAATTTAGGACTGTCAGGTGAACGCCTTCATTATATACCACGGTCGGAAAAGGTACTTTTTTATACAGGGCTGTTGCAGCCGGGTAAAGCAGAGACTATATTTTTTAAAGTACCTGATAAGCCGGGCGATTATCCTTTTGTGTGTACCTATCCCGGTCATTATCTGGTAATGCGTGGGATATTAAAAGTAGTGGCAGATAAGTAATGTACCTGTTAGATAGCGCCTCAAGTTTTACTTAACCTTTAATAAGAGTATACTTATGAAATTGCTAAATACACAAATGACTCCGTTGGTTAATAATTTTCTGCATATAGAGCTTAGAGAACAGCCATTTCTTTATTCACCGCATCATGGTCAACCTACCTATCATGCGCATCCGGAGCTTGAGCTTACTTATGTGCTGGAGGGCTTTGGTAAGCGGATCATAGGAAACAATATGTCCCCGTTTACAGATGGCGACATGGTTTTTATGGGAGCGAATGTACCGCATATATGGATGAGTGACCGTGTATATTACGAGGAAGACTCTCTTCTGAGCACAAAAGTGATCGTAGCGTACATAAATCCCAGAATTTTTGAGCAGATGTTTGATATGCTGGACGAGTTCGAGCCGGTGAAACAGATGATAAGACAGGCTTCTAAAGGTTTTTATATATCCGGAGAAACACAACGGCAGATAGGCAATAAATTATTGGGTTTGTTAAATATTTCAGGCTATATGCGGATTGAAGGTTTTCTCAGCATATTACATATATTGGCGGAATCCACGGAAAAGGAATTGATCGCCGACAGTAAAATGCCTGTTGCTGCAGAAGCTAATTCCGATCGCCTGGTTTCGGTGATCCAGTATATAAAAGAAAATCTGCACAACACTATTTCTTTGAATGTGCTCGCAGATATTGCTTATATGGCCGTGCCCTCGTTCTGTCGTTATTTCAAAGGGCGGATGGGCATCAGCCCGTTGCAATATATTTCTGAAGAAAGAATGGAAAGAGCGCGAAAACTACTGATAGAGCTGGATAAGCCGGTTTATGAAATTGCCGGACTCTGCGGGTATAATTCGGACTCTCATTTCTGTAAGCTGTTTAAAGCGCACTCGGGTATGAGCCCGTATCAGTATAAATCAAAAGTGAAACACGTGATGCATTTTGCAAATGCATAGCAGGCAGGTGAGATTTAGTTCCGGCGGGTCGTCAATTCTTTACACACTGCCCGTCTACTTTTACAGGTGTATTTTCGGGTACTACCGGGCTTTAAAAGTTGCACGGCCCAATCCTATTAATGCGTTGCGATATGAATAGCAAAATACCGTTCAGGTGATTCTGACACGTTATTTTTCAGGATTTTCAGGTAAAAGGCATAGATCATATATTGATCTGTGCCTTTTGCTTTCTGAAAAATAATACTATAAATGTAGATAAAAGTAACATATGGCTAATAGGCTGAAAAGTACATTTGAAGTATATTGTTAAAGACTATATTTCAAATTGTTCAGATATGCAGAAAACCAAGATCATCCATCCTCAAAGAGACCCTTCATTTGTTACCGGCGCATATTCCGACGCCGTAGTTATCAATGGCTTTGTTTTTGTAAGCGGACAGGCTTCTGTTGATTTTACCACTTCTGAATTTGTATTGGGCACCATTGAAGAGGAAACTGCCAGGACACTGGAGAACATCAGATCTATCCTGGAGGCCGCCGGCACCTCCATGGAGCAGGTGGTGAAATGTACGGTTCACCTGAGTGATATCAGTGAGTTCGATCGGTATAATACCATATATGCAGGGTATTTTCCTGGTATCAAGCCGGCAAGGACCACCGTTCAGTCCGTATTGGCCGAAGGCATTAAGGTAGAGATCGATTGCATAGCCGCTTTACCCCGTTAATAATGCAGGTATGGGAAAATCAATTAAAACCAGGGATATTTCCATTGGCATTGTCGGACTCGGATTGATGGGCAGCAGCATTGTGGCTTCATTGCTGGCACTGGGTTACCCGGTGAAAGCCATCGCACCGATACATGGTGAAAAAGAGATCGGGTATAAACGTATACGCGAGCATTTATTGCTCTGTAAAAAGTTCGATATATTAGAGGACGATATTGAAGCATACCTGTCGTTGCTGACGGTATCTTCAGAGTATCACGACCTGAGATCATGCAGCCTCGTGGTGGAGTGCATCGTAGAAAACCTGGGTGTAAAGGAAACCGTATTCAGGAAGATAGCGGAGGTAACGGGCCAGGATACCATCCTGGCAAGCAATACCTCTGCGATACCGATCAGTATTTTGCAGCAGGCGGTGCCGCACCCGGAACGGTTTATCGGCATTCATTGGGCCGAGCCGGCTTTCGCGACCCGTTTTCTCGAGATCATCTGCGGCAACCTGACGGATGAAAAGACAACAGATGCCGTATATGCCCTTGCGCTGGATTGGGGTAAGGAGCCTACTGTGCTGAGAAAAGATATACGGGGGTTCATTACCAACCGGCTGATGTATGCTGTGTACCGGGAGATCATGCACCTGGTGCAGAAAGGAGATACCAGCTTTGAAGATGCTGACAAGGCCTTCAGGTATGATGCAGGCTCGTGGATGACCCTGATGGGGATTTTCAGGAGAATGGACTATATAGGCCTGAAGGAGGCTCATACGGCGTACAACAATATTTTTCCTGTTTTGTCCAATACGGACGATATTTCCCTGCAGATGCAGAAAATAGTGGATGCGCATTCGAGGGGCGTACAAAACGGAAAAGGCTTTTATAATTATACAAAAAGGGAGGCGGATGCCTGGGTTGAAGCTTTCTCTGCATTTAATAAGGACATTTTTCAACTTGCGGCTTTATACCCGGAGCGTCCGGGATCATAATTATTAATCAGGACAATATGCATTCAATACAATATACAAGGTCTGCGGCGCTGCTTGAGAGGGCGAAGAAGGTGTTGGCAGGTGGTGTTTCTTCCGAGTTCAGGAAGTACAATCATCCGCATGCACTGTTTTATACCCATGGAAAAGGCTGCCGTATTTATGATGCTGACGGTAATGAATACCTGGACTTCACGTTGAGCCAGGGACCACTTATCCTGGGACATTCTCACCCGGAAGTGGTAAAAGCGGTTGCAGACTATGCCGGAACCGGGCAATTGTACGCGGGACAACACCTGAAAGAGATAGAGCTGGCGGAAAAAATGAACGCGATCATTCCTTCTGCGGAGCTGCTGCGCTTTTGCCTGGATGGCTCTACGGCGGTGCAAACAGCTTTCCGGATCGCCCGCACCAAAACCGGGAGGAATAAGTTCCTGCGTTTTGAAGGACATTATCATGGCTGGCTGGATAATGTATGCTGGGGAAATGCCGCTCCTTCGGTGGAGGCTATGGGTGAAAGGGAGCAACCGGTATCGAATGCATGGTCGAAAGGATTGGCAACGGCTTCAAAAGACGAGTCGGTCGTGTTGCCCTGGAATGACCTGGCGCTGGTAGAAAAAACAGTAGCTGCACAGCGGAACGAAATTGCAGCGATCATCACGGAGCCGGTTATGTGTAACAGCAACTGCATATTACCGGAGCCCGGGTTCCTGGAAGGTCTGCGCGATATCTGTGACCGTTATGGCATCGCACTGATCTTTGATGAGGTCATCACCGGTTTCCGGCTGAGCCTGGGCGGCGCCCAGCAATATTTTGGTATCACGCCCGATATGGCTGTTTTCGCCAAGGCAATGGCCAGCGGGTATCCCATCAGTGCCATTGTAGGAAAAAAGGAATGGATGGACCAGCTGGAAAACGGTGTGATCCATGCCGGCACTATGAACAGCGGGAATGCTACCGTGGCGGCGGCACTGGCTACGATCAATGTGCTGGAAAAAGAAAACCCGTACGGGAGAATGTTTACTCTCGGTCAGTATTTTATGTCAGGATTGCAACAGGCTGCCGCGGCATCGGGGCACCCTTTGCTGGTGCAGGGCCCCGGCCCCATGTTCTGTATTTCATTTACCGGACGGGAATCCATAAAAGATTACCGGGAAAGCTTTTCCTGTGATAAGGCAAAACTCTCAAGATTTATAGCAGGTATGCATGACAGGAAGATCAGGATCATCGGCCGCGGCCTGGTATACATCAACGCTGTGCATACAAAGGAAGATGTGGATATGGCTGTTTCAGCAGCAGGGAAGGTTTTACAATCAATATAGGCGATCGCGAAATTAAAAAGAATGGTAACGGGAAATTATAACAGGGTTTTACTGATCGGTGATAACCAGGTGACCGGCAGCATCGCTGTGGACTTATTAAAAGCAGGTTTTGAAGTTTTGTTGCATACCAACCTGCGAAAAGAGATAGAGGAAATAATATCGGGGCATGTACGGGATATGAAAACGTATGAAGATATCACTCCCGATATCTCAAGACTGCAATACGTGGAAACATATGCGAAAGAAGTGCATATTGCGATAGCCGTGACGGCAGAGGATGCCGGCCAAAAAAATGCTTTGCTGAAAATGCTGGACGCACAATTGCATAAGGAGGTGGTTATCGCCGTCAATACGGAAAGCTTTCTGCTGTCCGACCTTACAAAAGGAACAATATCACCCGAACGTATCCTGGGACTGAATTGGGCGGCGCCGGTTCATACTACCCGCTTCCTGGAAATTATAACAGACGAAAGAACCTGCACACAAAAGGCAACTCTTTTAAAAACGATCGGGGAAGTACGGTGGCAGAAAGATCCTTACGTAGTACAATGCGGTTACAGCATCAGGGCCAGGCTGATGGCGGCCATTACAAGAGAAGCCTTCTTCCTGGTGAATAACGGTTATGCTTCTGTAGAAGATATAGATCGTGCCAACAGAAATGATGCAGGCTATTACCTGCCCTTTGCCGGCAATTGCAGGTATATGGACCTGATGGGAACCTATGCATACGGGTTAGTGATGAAGGATCTGAACAGGGAGCTTTCCAAAGCCGCTGCAGTACCGGATTTTTTTGATACTTTGGTTGAGCAGGGGAAACTTGGGCTGGAGACAGGCGGGGGATTTTATTCCTATGACGAAGAAACGGCAGCAGCGTGGAGAGAAAAAGCGGCGAAATTCAGCTACGAGATCAAAAGGATCATAGCAAAGTACCCTTTTAACTATTTGAACGGGAACGTGACCGATCAAAAACTTTCAACGGCAAAAGTAAGTGAATGAATAAACATCTCATATTTGATGCGCACCTGGATCTGGCAATGAATGCGATCGAGTGGAACCGGGACCTTACCCGTCCGCTGGATGAAATACGGATAAAAGAGATGCACCTGAAAGACAAGAATGATCGTGGTAAAGGAACGGTGTGTCTGCCGGAGCTGCGCAGGGGAAAGATTGGGCTGGTGGTAGCCACCCAACTGTCTCGTGTAAACGCCGGGGGTGGGTCCCTCCCAGGCTCCAGTTGGAATTCCCCGCAGCAGGCATGGGCTATGACCCAGGCACAGTTGGCCTGGTATCGCGAAATGGAGGCAATGGGAGAAATGGTGCAGATACTGAACCTGCAGCAACTGGATGCACACCTGCAGCTGTGGAAGAATGATACCATCCCTGACGATAAAAAAGCCATAGGTTATATACTCAGCCTGGAAGGGGCGGATTCACTGGTGGATATTTCCTATCTCCATAAAGCCTATACTTATGGGTTAAGAGCGGTGGGGATATCGCATTTTGCACACGGACGGTATGCGCCGGGTACAAAGCTTACGGGGCCTTTGACGCCGAAAGGGGTGGAACTGGTAAAGGAAATGGGAAAGCTGAACCTGATACTGGATGTAACCCATCTGACTGATGAAGGGTTTGACCAGGTAATGGACCTCTACCAGGGACCAGTGTGGGCAAGTCATCATAATGTCCGCAAGATCGTACCTACACAACGGCAACTGACGGACGAACAAATAAAAAGACTGATCGAAAGAGAGGCTGTGATAGGCGGTATGCTTGACTGTTGGGCGATGGACATCCGTTTTATAGACATGGTATCCGACCCCTGGCAACTGGATATCCGGCTGGAAAAGCTGGTAGATCACTGGGATCATATCTGCCAGATAGCAGGCAACAGCCTGCATGTTGCCATAGGCAGCGACCTCGACGGAAATTTCGGTACGGAACAATCGCCCTGGGATATGAACAGCATTGCCGACCTGCAGAAGTATCATGAAATATTATTAAGAAGAGGATATACCGAAGACGACGTGGAGAATATTTTGCACGGGAACTGGGTGCGGTTTTTGAGGAAAGCGTGGGGGTAGCCCCTCCCAACCTCCCCAAAGGGGAGGAGACCCGTACACAAGGCTAGCTTGTTGAGGACGATAAGAAAAATGGAGCTTTTTGATTGCTGCAGATTAGAGTTGCAGTAGTTGAATTGGAAGATATAATGTTCATTAAAGAGATGTGGCACCGCCTCCTTTCCTTAGGAGAGGAGGAAGGGAGGAGAGGCTTAACGTCCACCTGGGGTCTGGCGTAGCCGACCCCGGGATCGCCAGGGGCCAGCTTGTTGAGGACGATAAGAAAAATGGAACTTGTTGATTGGAGCAGGCTGTTGTTGCTTAATACGTCACTTCGATCGTAGGGAGAAGTCTGTTGAACGGCGCTTGGGGACACGCGCCGGGGCGTCCGCCCGGTTGCGTGTCCCCAAGCAACCTTCGCAGTCTGGATGAAACCCATCCCGGCCTTCCCGAGGGAAGGAGACCTAAACGCAGGGGGCGGACTATGGAAGTTGTTGATTGCGGCAGAGTAGAATTACAGTAGTTGAATTGGGAGATATGGTGTTTGTTAGAGAGCTAAAGCACCGCCTCCTCTCCCATGGGAGAGGAGGAAGGGAGGTGAGGCTGAATAGACGTTCTAAAATCATTTTATATGAGTACTTTTTTAGCAGGAGCGGCGCAAACGGATGTCACACCGCCATTGGGCACCATCATCAACGGTGAGTTTGTTGCTTTTTATGCGCATACCATCCACGATCCGTTATTTTCCAAAGCGCTGGTGCTGCAGGATGAGAATACTACCCTGGCAATCGTGATGGTGGATATTTGTGCCATGGACAAAGAATTTATCGGTGAAGTGAAAGCAGAAATCACCACACAAGCCGGTATACCGGCTGAGAATATAATGATCGCCGCAACCCATACCCACTATGCCGGTTCTATACTCGATCTGCTGGGAGGTCCCTGCGATCTGCCTTACCGCAAAGCCCTTGGCAAAAAGCTGGTGCAGTCCGTATTGGATGCCAGGACTGCTTTGCAACCGGCAAAGCTGGGTTTTGTTGCAGTGGACGTTCCCGGGCATGTGGTGTGCAGGCGCTATTATATGAAAGAGGGATACAAAGCCGTAAACCCTGTTACGGGCGGACTGGATATTATAAAAACCAATCCCGCGGGCGGAGAAGCATATATAGACAGGAGGGCTTCAACGGTAGATACTGAATTGAGCGCAGTGGCTGTGCAGTCCCTGGAGGGGGAATGGATCAGCGTGCTGGCAAACTACTCCATGCACTATGTGGGCGATTGTACCAACGGAACGGTTACCGCAGATTATTTCGGGGTATTTGCAAGACATATAGCAACCAGGTTGAAAGCCGGCGGACAGTTTGTGGCGATGCTGAGCAACGGTACCAGCGGCGAAGCCAATATATGGGACTTCCTGCAACCTGATCGTTACCCGAAAGGGGAGCATCAGAAAAAAGAATTGATCGGAGGAGACCTGGCGCGGAAGCTAAGTGAGCAATTACAAAATATAAAGTGGCAACCGGCACCGAAACTTTCCGCAGCCCTGCAGTTTGTGACGCTGGGCGTACGGAAACCCTCTGCAGAAGAGGTGGAAGCAGCAAAAAAAATTGTGGCGGAAACAGATTACCGGCTGATCAATCCGGATGCGATGGTAAAAATATATGCACGGGAACAGGTTTTTTTGAACGAGTATCCTCCTGAAGTATTATTTCCCGTGCAGGTGCTAAAGATCGGGGATATTACCATCGGCGGACTGGGTGCGGAATTCTTTGCTGAAACAGGACTGGCTTTGAAAAAACAGGTCGGTGAAAAATATTTTACCATCACAATGGCAAATGGTTATATAGGCTATATACCGCCGGCACACGAAATAGAAAAAGGAGGCTATGAAACCTGGCGCTGCAGAACCAGTCATATAAAAGAGGACGGGGAAAGTGTCGTGAGGAATACATTGTGTAAGATGGTAAGAGTGTAAGACCGTAAGATAGTAAAACCGTAAGAGGGGTTCGGTTGCAGGATAAATAAATATTGCTGTGTAAGCAATTTTCCCTAATTTATCACTGTTAACCAAAACACTTATCTATGAAACGACAGTCTAATGAAACGTTCAATACAGAAATGCGTAACAGGACAAAAAGATTTGCTATTTCTGTAATACAGTTTTACCGGCAGATGCAAAAGACAGAGATAACATATATTTTAGGTAAACAATTGTTACGTGCTGCTACTTCGGTAGCCGCCAATTTCAGGGCTGCCTGCAGGGGAAGATCAGGAGCCGAATTTTACAGCAAAATCTGTATTGTAACAGAAGAAGCAGATGAAACGCAGTTTTGGCTGGAGTTGTTCGAAGAATCTTCGATGGTGAAAGAAGAGGCCATTCAGCCATTGTATAAAGAGGCAACGGAGATTTTGGCTATAGTAACGAGCATTAAATATAAATTAAGACCTAAGAAAATGTAAGACCGTAAAAGAAGACATCTTACTATCTTACACGTCTTACCATTTTACATGTCTTACGCGTCTTACCATTTTACCATTTTCTATATGAAGCTGCTATATACTATTATGCTATGTTGGTTGGTTATATCGGGCTGCAATGATCCTGCGGAGCCTGCTGCCGTAAACCACCGGTTGATATATAACAACGATGGTACGGAAATACTCGGCAATAACTGGTTCGGTAAAAGGCCGCTGACCCTTGATGATCTGAACCGTTATGTGGATATGATCGCCGGATCGCAGGTGACCACTTATATGATCTGCTCCGGCAGCGATTTCTTTTATTACAGGTCAAAGTATGGCAGGATTATCGGGGACGATAAAAACGGCGGGCTGGATTGCGGGCGGGACACCACACAATTTAAAATACTGAATAACTTTTACAGGAATGCTCTGGCTTTGGAAAAAGAAGGCACAGACATTGTGGAAGCCACGCTGAAGAGAGCGAAAGAAAAGAAGCTGGAGGCATTTGTTACATTCCGCATGAATGATCTTCATTTTGCGGATACTACGGATAGCTGCCCGGTAAAATACAGCGATTTCTGGATCACCCACCCGGAGCTATGGACAAGCGATACCACACTGAGAGGATATAACAGTCATAATGCCCTGGATTTTGCGCATGAAGAAGTGCGGACGTATAAGCTGGGTATTATCAGGGAACAGCTGTTGAAGTACGGAGAGCTGATGGATGGATACGAGCTGGATTTTATGCGCTTTATTGTGTATTTCAAAAAAGAGGAAGCGGTAAAGAACGCGCCCCTCATAACAGAGCTGGTGCAGAGCGCAAAGGCCATTGTTGATTCGGTTGGTAATATCTATAATAAGAAGATACTGCTTACTGTCCGGGTGCCGGCCACTGTAAATGATTGTCAGCAAAAAGGATTGGATGTGAAGGAATGGGTAAAGCTGGGGCTGATAGATTTTATAACAATGGGTGTGCATTGGCGGGGCGAACCGGCCATGCCTGTGGAAGGATTTAAAAAGGATCTGGGCGTTGACATCCCTGTATATGCCACCATGGATGACGGCGGGTATAACCCGAGGGAGGTCTGGTCGCATGGTATGTACAGGGGAATGGCCTCGCATGCACTGGCGCAGGGCGCTTCAGGTATGAACCTGTTCAACTATTTTCTTACAGTGTATAATGAAGCGGGTCAGCAGTTGCAACCGGAACCGGGTACGGTGGTTTGCCGTACCATAGCGCCTGAATTACTGCAGGAGCTGGGCTCGCCGGAAACATTGCGTAAGAGAAATAAAATATACTGTTTGTCCGATGGCGCTACTTCTTATGATTTAACACCCAACAGCCCGCTGCCGCTTACTGTGAACGGTAACGGCGATGCCGGTATATACGTAGGTGATGATGTGAAAGCCGATCAGCCGGAGGAAGTGATCTTATTTGTAAGAACAAAAACGCCGGATGCCTTCTCTGTATCAATTAACGGACATGAGCTGCAGTCGTCCGGGTCAGCAGACCCTCAACTGTATGATAAATTGCGGGGTGCTGCAGACAACCAGAAAGTGACCGCTTTTATAGTTCCCGTTGACCAGGTGATCCAGGGAAATAATATGCTCCGGTTTTCTTCACAGAACAATGCTGTTACGATCCAGCGAATTGAGCTGGCTTTGAAATACGGCCCCGTTGAGCAGCACGGGTATTTCTGATATTGTACCTGTTTTTCTTTTTGTTTGTACCAGACCTACCAGGTCTTTCCTGCCCGCCGGAGCAAAGCGCAGGAGGGAAGACCTGGTAGATCTATATCCCTCTCCCATATCTGTTTGTCAAACAGAACGTGTATGGCTTTAGCCTGTAAGATCACACACCTTACAGGTTTTTAAAACCTGTGAGGTGTGTTGTACTTTTTTTGAAAAATAGTATTATGAATGTAAATAAAAGTAGCAGCATTTGATTGAGAGTAAAATTAGATTTGATAAATAAATTATTCTTAACGATTTCGCTTGTATTATGATGAAAGGAATTTTCATTTATCCATCTATTTTCCGGATATCACCAAAAACTGCGATTATGATACGACAACTACGTAAAACTGTACAATCAGTTAGTTTATGGAAAAGGTCAGCAGGCAAATTGCTGTTGCTGTCATTTTGTTTAATGCTTAATTGGGCCGTAGCCCAGGGTCAGACCATTGTTACCGGCAAGGTGACCAACGAAGCAGGGGAAGCGTTGCCCGGGGCGAGTGTAAATATCAAAGGAGCAACTGGCGGGACTGTTACAGATGATGAGGGTGCTTTTAGTATTAGTGTTTCCAATCTCAATGTAACTCTTGTAGTTAGTTCGATCGGGTTCAGGGAAAAGGAAATACCACTCGCAGGACGAACGAACGTAGAAATTGTATTGGTCAGTGGAACTGACGCTCTGTCTGAGGTGGTGGTTGTTGGATTCGGCTCCCAGCAAAGGAGGAGTGAAATAACTACTGCGGTTTCCAAACTTGATAACAAGGTTTTGGAGAATGTTCCATATTCTAATGTGGCAGCAGCTTTGCAAGGTACCTTGGCGGGTGTAAGGGTTCAAACCAATTCCGGACAGCCCGGTGCTGCACCTAACATAATCGTTAGAGGAGGTACATCTATCAATAGCCCCAACAGCTCGCCACCTATATATATCATTGACGGCGTTTTAAGGACGAATATGAACGATATAAGTGCGCATGATATAAAATCTATACAGGTACTTAAAGATGCTGCCGCAACAGCCATTTATGGCGCCCAGGGTTCAAACGGTGTGGTGATCGTGGAAACTAAATCCGGCCAATCGGGTAAAACCCAGGTGACATATAAGTTTGATCTGGTGAGGGCTGAAGTGGCAAAAACTTACGACATACTATCTGGGGAGGATGAAGCTTACTTTGCAAGATTGGGTATACTGGCAACAGGAGAAATCAACTCTTCTTTCCTGGCACAGTTGGATGGAAGCGTTTACCTGGGTGGTGCAGGTAACGATCTTACAAACAACACAACAAATTCATTGCAATACCTGACCCCCGAAAACCAACATAAATTAAATGAAGGTTGGGGGAGCATTCCTGATCCTGCAGATCCTTCCAGGACTTTAATTTTTAACAGTGTTGACTGGCAAAGTATGTTATTCAGGAAGGCGCTTTCCCAGAGTCACACAGTATCTGTTTCCGGTGGAAATCAGAAAGCAAGATTTTATCTTGGACTTGGATACCTGGATAATGAAGGGATTGCTATTCAAACAGATTATAAGCGATTCTCTATGAATCTCAACGGTGAACTTAATGTCAACAGCAAAGTCAAGCTTTTTTCGAGGGTAATGTATTCTAATACACACAATACCCAGGTGCCTACGATAGATGTGTTTAAGTCATCTTTAATAGCACCCACAACTAATAAGCTTTATTTCGAAGATGGAACTTTGTCGCCCGGAAGAGCCTTTGGGTATTCTAACCCCTTTTACAGAATGTCAGTATACAATCCGAAGAATTTAGCTAATGATCTGACGTTGATAGTGGGTGGACAGGCCGAAATCATAGAAGGACTGACTTTTAATCCCCAGGTTTCATTGCAATACCGGGGTGGATATTCCAGGAATTTTTTAAGAAGTTATTTAGATGGGCCTTCAACGCTGGTAACTTCACGAAATGCATCGGGCTCTTACTCGGAAAATTTCAGACCACAGGTAAATGCAGTACTTAATTACGCTAAGGTGTTTAACAATGATCATGACTTTGAGATCAAAGCCGGGTTATCCTATTTATGGGCAAATAACATCTCTTTGTCTGCTAATGGAAATAACGCAGCAACAGACATTGTACCTACTTTGAATGCATCTGCCACCCCAACGGCAGTTTCCAGCTCCGAAACACAGCATGCATTGATCGGCTATTTTTCAAGAGCTACTTATAACTACCAGGGAAAATATCTTTTGAGTGCTAGTCTGCGATATGATGGGGCTTCGAACTTAGGAACAGATAATAAATGGGGCTTGTTTCCCGGTGTATCAGCCGGATGGAACCTGGATAGAGAAAGTTTTTGGAACTTTTTACCGTCAGGTTTGGCCAAGCTGAAATTAAGAGCAAGCTATGGAGTGACAGGTAATATCAGTGGTCTTGGGTTGTACCAGGCGCAGGGTGAATACAACGCCTCCTCCCGTTATTATGGTTCTTCCGGTATCATGATCTCTACTTTACCCAATCAAAACCTTCGATGGGAGCAGTCAAAAACTTTTGATGTGGGAGCTGACCTGGGCTTGTTCAATAACCGGGTAAGTCTGATATTTGATTACTACAGAAGAGTGACGGAAAATCTGCTTACTTCCCTCACTTTACCTCCGTCAACAGGTTTCCCCAGTATTTTGACAAATTACGGAACCCTGGAAAATAAGGGATATGAAATAGAGGCGTCTGCAAGAGTTTTATCGCCTGAGTCACCGGTGCAGTGGAATATTGCTCTGAATGTCGCCAAGGTTAACAGTAAAATTCTGCAACTTCCGGAGAACGGTATAGAGAACAACAGAGTAGGCGGTGTGTATGTTTTTGATCCAAAAAGAGGTGACTATGCCTGGTTAGGAGGATTACAGGAAGGGCAGAGAATTGGCGACTTGCATGCTTATCAACAGGTGAGTGTTTACGCAACAGATGATGAAGCTGCCAGAGGCCCTGTAGATATGCTTTTGCCAAGCGCCAGCAAAATGAAATATGGCGGAGATGTAAATTGGTTAGATGTTGATAGGAACGATACTATAGATACGAGAGACCGGGTGTATATGGGTAATTCAATTCCAAGAGTGACAGGGGGCTTTACCAATACAGTAAGTTATAAAGACCTGAGCCTTACAGTTAGAATGGATTATACATTGGGTGCTACCATTTATAATGAGACAGCAGCCCGGTTGGAAGGAAATTTTTCGGGAGCGAATGCAATCAGTGCGAATATGTTAAGATCATGGCAGAAACAGGGAGACGTAACAGATATTCCACGCTACTACTGGGCAGATCAAAATGCGCAGTGGAATGTATGGAATAACCGTGGAAATTCCCGGTTCTATCAAAGTACTGATTTTTTATGTTTAAGAGAAGTCACACTCGCTTACAGTTTACCGAAGACACTGATGAAACGTATTGGTTTAACGGATATCAGGTTAAATCTAACTGGTGCAAATTTGATTTATTTTACTAATTATGAAGGATTGAGCCCTGAACAAACTAATACGGAAACTGCTTATCCCAATCCACGTTCTTTTATGTTTGGAGCTGCCATAACCTTTTAAATTTTTAAACTGAAAGTGATGAATACTGTTAAACTAACTATATATATCGCTCTTATAGGTTTTATAGGGGCAGGCTGTACTAAAACACTGGAACTTGAACCTATAAGTACTATTTCTACAGCTTCTTTTTGGAAAACGGAAGACGATGCAAACGGTGCGCTCCGGGGAATGTATATAAGGTTACGTGGTGTGACAGCTGCTAATCTTTATTTATGGGGAGAAGCCAGAAGTCAGAATATGAAACAGTCTGTTGGTAACGACTTTGCCAATCTGCGTACGTTTAATAATACCCTGGATCCTACAGCCGCCGGCCCGGATTGGAGTACCGTTTACAGAGTTGTTAATGATGCCAATCTGATTATTAAATATTTGCCGAATATTGATTTTAAGACAGACGAGAGCCGAAATAGTGCGCTTGCTGAAGCCTATGCTATGCGTGCATACTGTTATTTTATCATGGCCAAGACCTGGGGAGGAGTTCCCTTGGTTGTTGATCCCACTGAGGGATATGACCCCGATGTGATATATAAGGAAAGGACACCTGTTTCAGATATTTTTACCCAGATCAAAGATGATATTGCACAGGCTGCCGGCCTGTTTGCTACCAATGCTTTTATGCGGGGTAGGAACAGATGGTCTAAACCCGCATTGAATGCATTGAAAGGAGACGTTTATTTGTGGACGGCTAAAAGAATGAATGGAGGCAATGAAGATCTAACGACTGCATTGACAGCTTTGAATGATGTTGACGGTGCAGATGTAGCATTGCTGGATGATTTTGAACAGGTATTTGAATATGGAAATAAAGGAAACCGGGAAATATTGATGGCAAGCAATTTCCAGCAATTTGAGTCTGGTGCTACTTTCATGGCAAATATGTATATCGATGCCTATCCTCCTAACAGTGACCCCGCAGCAGTTGAAATAATTGGCGCATTGGGCGGTGGTGGCGGAAACTACTGGACGTTAACAGATGATACCAGGAGTAAATTTAAGACAGATGACTCCAGGCGAACCGCTACCTACACCGAACTGTACAGCTTTGAAGAAAGTACCGGTGACTATACAAGATTTTATGGATGTATTCAGCGGAAATTCAATGGATTCGTAGATGCAGGTGCCCGCCTTTTTATGGATGATGTAGTATTATACCGATATGCAGATGTCTTGCTGATGAAAGCAGAAGCGCAGAATGCATTGGGGCAAGATCCTTCGGACGCAATAAATGCTGTCAGGGAACGGGCTTTCGGAAGTAATTTTTCCGGTAATGAATTTGTGTCCGGATCAAAAGAAGATAATGACAGTGCTATACTCGAAGAAAGGTTGTTGGAGCTATTGTATGAAGGTAAATACTGGTGGGATATACTTAGATTTGACAAAGCACCTGAATTAATTCCTTATTTTCAGGATAATCCAACACATACCTATAAGTATGTATGGCCATTGTCTTTGAGTATTTTGAGTACGGAACCTAAAGCTGTTCAGAACCCGGGATATAACTAATACCCTTTTTAAACGATTGTTATGATAAGATTTACCTGTGTCTGGATAGGAGTACTGCTTGCAGGTCTACCCCCGGGCGTTTTAAAGGCTCAGAACAAAGAAGTTATTAATCTGGGAGATAAAAGAGAGTTATTTGTAGATCAGTATTTGATTGAAAATAAGTTGGAAGTAACTCAACGACTCCACCATCCCAGAAATGAAGGCCCGGTTTTATATTTTGATAATGAATGGGAGGGTAATTTCAGTGGATATTCTACTGTCATAAAGGATGGCAGTCTGTATCGCTTGTATTACAGGGGGATCCGTGAGGCAGGTTCGGATGGAGCTGATTCTGAGGTTACCTGTTATGCTGAGTCCCGTGATGGAAAAAATTGGACTAAGCCTGAGCTTGGGATACATGTAGTAGCGGGAACGAATCGTAACAACGTTATCATAGCAAATGAGGCACCTATCACACATAACTTTACTCCTTTCCTTGATAAAAACCCGGATGCAAAATCTTCTCAGCGGTATAAAGCGCTTGGCGGCATAAAAACGAGTGGTTTGAAGGCCTATGTTTCGGAAGACGGGATTCACTGGAAAAAACTGAGTGAGAAGGCGGTTATAACGGAGGGAGACTTTGACTCTCAAAACGTTGCTTTTTGGTCTGAAAGTGAGAAGCAGTACGTATGTTATCTCAGGTCTTCTGTAATATCCGATAAGAAGAAATACAGGTCGGTGAGCAGAGCTACTTCAATTGATTTTATTAATTGGACCAAGCCGGAGCCAATGCAATTCGGTGATGTTCCTTACGATCATCTGTATACGCAACAAACCAGTCCATATTACCGGGCTTCCCATCTATATGTAGCGATTGGAGCCCGTTTCATGCCGGGCAGGCAGGTAGTGTCGGATGAGCAGGCAGCGATTTTGGACGTTAATCCTAAATATTATAAAGACTGCTCTGACGCAATTCTGATGACAACGCGTGGAGGAAACAGCTATGACAGAACTTTCCCTGAATCATTGATTAAGCCCGGGATCGGGCTTGAAAATTGGGTTTCCCGTTCTAACTACCCCGCATTGAATATTGTTGAGACAGGAGATTATGAAATGTCTGTGTATGTTAACGAAAGTTATGCGCAGGAGAAAGCCCACTTAAAAAGGTACTCTATGCGTATAGATGGGATAGCATCTTTGCAGGCTGGCATGAAAGAAGGCGTAGTTGTTACCAGGCCGATAAAGTTTGAAGAAAACGAACTGGAAATAAATTATTCAACATCTGCCGCGGGGTACGTTAAAGTGGAGCTTTTGGACATAAATGGCGTGCCCATACAGGGGTTTGCTAAGAGAGATGCAGAAGAAGTGATCGGTAATGAAATTAAAAGAGTTCTGTTGTGGAATGGGAATTCTGATTTGAGTTCCCTTACAGGACAACCTGTCCGGTTGAAATTTTATTTGAAAGATGCGGATATTTTTTCCTTTAAGTTCAACAAAAAAGCATTGTGACCCCTTTGACTTTTTGTTAAATTGAGTCATTAAATATGAATCAATATGATGAAATTGACTGTTGGTTTGAACATGATACGGCTGTGTTTTGTTGTAGTGACATTTGCAACTAGTCCTGCTTTTTCGCAGATCAGAAAAGTAAAAGACGTCATTATCTACCATGATACGGCTTTTTATGCGGCATTTCCCTCTGTGGTTAAACTTAAAGATGATAAAATCATTTCTGCTTTCAGAAGAGCGCCTGACAGGAAAATTTTTGGAGAAAAAGGAAATAATCATGTAGATCACAACAGTTACCTGGTAGCTGTACGGTCTGCTGATGGAGAGAACTGGACAAAAGACGTGGAGTTGATTTATGCGCACAGTTTTGGGGGGTCACAAGATCCCTGTCTGCTTCGGTTAAGAGACGGTACCATTTTATGTACAAGTTATGGTTGGCAGCAAGTTCGGCCGGATGGACTATCTAACTTAAAGCCACCTTATTTTGAAAGCGGCGGATATATTTTTTTAGGAGGATATGTGGTAAGGTCGGAAGATGAAGGGAAAACATGGCAGGGACCTTATTATCCACCCCACATACAACCCGAGCGGCATTTTAATGCGTATGGACACAGAGTTCCTGCATACAATCGTGGAGCATTGTACGAAGCCGGAGACGGACGTATTTTATGGATAATAGCGGCTCATGATAGTATTAAAAAAACATCCAATTATCTTATTGCTTCAAAAGATAAAGGTATTACATGGGAGTATGTAAGTGAAGTGGCGAAAGATGCCAAAGCTTCATTTAATGAGGCCTCTGTATATGAAACACCCAAAGGTGATATTGTTGGTTTTCTTCGTACTGCTAACTTCGATGATCAGGCGGTGATAGCTCGTTCTGAAGACGGAGGAAAAACATTTTCCTGGGAGCCGATGGGCTTTCAGGGGCATCCATTGATGCCATTGAGACTTGCAGACGGGCGTGTTTTGCTGGTATATGGATACAGGCACAAGCCTTTTGGAATACGGGCCCGTATTTTAAATGCAGAGTGTACCGACTGGAAAACATCAAAGGAGTTTGTCTTAAGAGAAGATGGCGGTAATACTGATATCGGATATCCCTGGTCGGTAGAATTGTCAGACAATAAGGTGCTGGTAGTGTATTACTTTAACAAAGACAACGGTATACGCCATATTGCAGGAACTATTATTGAAATTCAACCATAATACATTAAATCATTAAAAGAGAAATCATGAATATTCGAAAGAGTATACTATTGGCATTCTTATGTGTAATTATTATTCAGGGCTCTTCATATGCACAAAAGGCCCTCCACATCGGCAGCAACCGGGAGCTTTTTGTGGATCAGTATATCATTGAGAAGCTGAACAATGTTACACAGGAGCTGCATACACCGAGAAATGAAGGCATAGTATTGAAATTTGACAATCCCTGGGAAGGGAATTTTTCCGGGTACAGCACCATCATCAAAGACGGTACGCAGTTCAGGATGTTTTACAGAGGCGTGCGCGACGCAAAAGGAGACGGTAATGAAAGCGAAGTTACCTGTATTGCAGAATCTGCTGATGGTATTCACTGGGTAAAGCCGGAGGTGGGCATTTATACCATCAATGGTACAAAGCAGAACAATGTGGTGTTGTCGAAAGCTGCGCCGGCTACGCACAACTTCAGTCCTTTCCTGGATACCAACCCGGATGCTAAAGCCACGGAACGTTATAAAGCGCTGGGCGGAACCGATAAATCGGGGCTGATCGCTTTTGTTTCGGCGGATGGTATTCACTGGAAAAAGCTGCAGGAAAATCCTGTATTCAGGACCGGGGTATTTGACTCGCAAAATGTGGCTTTCTGGTCAGAGAGCGAGCAGGAGTATGTGTGCTATTTCCGTACCTGGAGTGATGGAGGATTTACCGAATATAAAGGCTTCAGGTCTGTCAGCAGAACAACATCCAAGGATTTCGTAAACTGGACAGATCCGGTAAAAATGACATTCGGTGATACACCGTTGGACCACCTGTATACTAACCAGACCAGCCCTTACTTCAGGGCGCCGCATATTTACCTGGCCATAGGCGCGCGGTTTATGCCTAAAAGGCAGGTGCTGACCGATGAGCAGGCGAAAGCATTGAATGTGAATCCCGGCTATTTTAAGGATTGCTCCGATGCCATTTTTATGACGACACGCGGCGGCTCTGTATACGACAGAACTTTTCTGCAGTCATTCATACGTCCCGCCATCGGGTTCGAAAATTGGGTATCCCGTTCCAACTATCCGGTATTGAATGTAGTACAAACGAGTCCCACCGAGTTGTCGCTATATGTAAATGAAAGTTATGCGCAGCCTACAGCGCATATCAAACGTTATTCGTTGCGGCTGGATGGCTTTGCATCGTTGAAAGGCAATTTTAAAGGTGGGGATATTATTACCAAACCGCTTGTGTTTAAAGGCAAAGAGCTGGAGATCAACTATGCTACTTCTGCTGCAGGGTACGTGAAGGTAGAGATACTGGATGCAAAAGGCAAGCCGGTGCCTGGTTTTACCGTCAATGACAGTTATGAGATCATCGGTAACGAGATCAAACGGATCGTATCATGGAACGGGAAAGAAGATGTTTCTTCCTTATCGGGAAAAACAATTAAGCTGAAATTTTATTGTAAGGACGCAGACCTGTATTCTTTTAAGTTTAACGAATAAATCGAAAACATATGTCATTCTCCTCTGCTGCTGTAAAAAAATCGTTTGATCGCGACGGTTATATTTATTTGCCGGGATTTCTTTCCCTGGAAGAAACAGGCGAATTGAACGGAAAGATAGAGAGGTTCATCGTAGAACAGATGCCTGCTATGAAAACGGGGCATTATTTTTATGAAGATAAAAATGATCCGTCAACGCTTAAGCAAATGCAGGACCTGGAGAAATATGATGACTGGTTTTTGTCAATAGCGGTAAACAGCCGGTTTTCGGAGATCGCGGAAGCTTTACTGGGTGAGCCGGCAACATGCAAAACAGTGGAATATTTTAACAAGCCCCCTAAGATCGGGAAAGCTACGCCACCACATCAGGACGGATATTATTTCATGCTGCAGCCACAGCAGGCATTGACCATGTGGCTGGCATTAGAAGAAGTGACGGAGGAAACAGGTTGTGTAAAATATATAAGGGGCTCGCATTTGAAGGGAATGCGACCGCATGGAAGAACCGCCACATTAGGATTTTCACAGGGGATAGTCGACTTCGGTACAGCAGCAGACATGGAGAATGAAGTAGCATTCCCCGCTCAGCCGGGGGATTTGCTGGTGCACCATTCTTTAACCATTCACAGGGCAGGTGCCAATATTACAACAGACAGGACAAGAAAAGCATTGGGGCTGATCTATTTTGGAGCCTCGGCTAAGGAAGATGTGGAAGCCAAGGAAAGATACAGGCAGCAGCTGGCTTTGGAAAGAGAGAAGAGTTAGAATGGATTTTTCCCAGGCGGGCACCCGCTTATTGAATCCCTGCCGGTTGATGTTTCACCGACCGGAAAATTTGCATAATGCTAAAATTTGCGCTTTTCTCACTGCAGGTAAATGCGCCTTCCGATGAAAGTGCAGCTACTGTTTTATTAAAAACCCTAAATTTAAACCCGGTAATTTTTTATATAATAAACGGGCGGTTTTGTAATGAGAAATATAATTTGGGTAATCGGTTGTTTGGTTTTGATATCCGGGTTGGCTCCGGTAATGGCCCAGGAAAAAGTATCGGAAGTTAACATTAAAGACCTGTATGTCCGTGACCCTTATATTCTGGCGCATGTGCCAACACAGACTTACTACCTGTATAAAACTTCGATGACTACCGGTAAAGACGGGAGATCCGTCAGTGGGGTGGTGGCTTATAAGAGTAAAGATCTGCAAACCTGGAAGGGACCTTATACTGTTTTCATTACGCCTGCGGATAACTGGATCACCGGTGCTATATGGGCGCCGGAGGTACATTATTACAAGGGAAAATATTACCTGTTTGCTACCATGAACTCCGCTATAGAATGGAAAAAGCAACGGGAAGGTTTTCCGAAGTATACATTCAGGGGAACACAGATATTTTACGCGGATCATCCCGATGGACCATTTGTGCCGTTTGAGGATAAGGAGCCACATACGCCTATGGACAGGATGGCGCTGGACGGCACGTTGTGGGAAGAAAACGGGATCCCATATATGGTATATTGCCACGAATGGGTGCAGATAGAGGATGGAACAATGGAGCTTGTACAATTGAAACACGATTTGTCGCGCCCGGTGGGAGAATCTCTCACATTGTTCAATGCTTCTGCTGCAGCATGGTCTACAGGCAATGTTCAGAAAGACGGCACTACGACCTATGTAACCGACGGTTGTTTTTTATATCGTACAAAGACAGATAAATTATTGATGATATGGTCCAGTTTCAGGAATGGTAAATATGCTATCGGGATTGCAGAGTCTGTCACCGGTAAGATCAGGGGTCCCTGGATACAGCAGCCTGACCTGTTGTTCGAAGAGCATGGCGGGCATGGTATGTTGTTTAGAACATTTGAAGGAAGGCTGATGCTGACGTTTCACGGTCCGAATAGTCCCGCCGGAAATGAGCGGATGAAGATATTTGAAGTGGAAGACACCGGGTCGACATTGAAGTTGATAAAGCAATTGTAGTGAAATTATTTGCCCGAACAGCGTTTATATGAATAAAAGTATCAGGTTATTCTCTTGCTGCGTTGTAACGATCGGTGCCCAAATAAACCTTCGCGCGACAAAATGCCGTGCTGGTGGTGGACGAAATTATCAGCGGGCATTTGCAGCTAAACAATACTTTATTAGCCTGATGTTGCAAAAGGGATCTTTAGCATCCGGTATCTTCTACTGGATGCAGGCGCCGCCGGGAATATCTGCGTTTATTTACCGGGGCTTTTGAAGAAACACTGAGAACGATTGCTCGTGATATTACTGCAGGAAAACTGGATGCCAATCAGTCGGGTTTTCAGCATGGGTTTACAAGGTTGGTATAATCGGCCGTTTAATATGGATATCCTGTGAAATTTGCCTGCTAACAAAAAGCGGACTCATCATCATCTGACGTAATTATTGAATTCGAACCATTTTTTCTCTTAGTTCTTCAGGGATTGAATCGATCGTGTGAATTTTCAATACAGGTGTTTCTGCTGCTACCTGCGGATCGAGTCGGGCAAATACTACCGGATCGTTAATTTTCCACATACCGCCGCTGATCGGGTCTATGACCAGCATTCCTAATAAGCCGCCAATAGCCAGATTGCCGAAGTACCAGGCGTTCAGTTTGAAAGTAATTGTTGTCTCATACGTGGTATAACCCGGTGCCGAAATGAGCACCTGATATTTAGCCGGTCCGAAGTAACCGGCTCCATTTTTAACTCTTATTTCAGCGGGTCCCTTTCCATTAAATATTTCGCGTCCTTTTTTGTCAGTTACGGTAATGTCTGCGTTTCGAGGCTCGGTACGGATATTCAGACGACTGGTAGTGCCACTAAAAATGGTTGCACAACTACTGAAGAGTAGTATAATCGAGAAGAACAGGGTGATAAGGTTGGATGTTTTTTGCATGATACTTTGTCTTTCGGGTTATAGATATCTTTAACGATTGATTGCCTGTTATATTGCCCATTTTCCTGTGCCTGAGCCTTTTATGCCTATTGTGGAAATGATGGATCCGTAATGATTAAAACACAGAAGATAGTGTCATATTTTGGAATGAAAATAACAGGTCTCCTGTCCCTCCGGGGCCTGTCAGCGCCGACCCGGGAGGTGCGGAACGCTACATCACTTCTGCGATCTGCATCAACTTATGCTGTTCGGTACTACCGTTTTCATAAAAAAGCGGCACCTGGTGTTCCCGCGGTGGGCTACGCCATACCCCGGGTGGACACATGTTTGCAACCGGTATGGCCAGGCTGTTCTCCCTCTTTGTATTTGTCACCCCGCGGTACTGCTGAACAGATAGCCGAACCCTTTAGCATGACAAAAGAAAGTACCATGTTTATGTATGATAGTAGTAACCCGTCCGGGTTTTCAACAGTATATTTGGTTGAATGACTTCTTGCATAAAAACAAACCTGATAAAGAAATACCTGCCTGTATGGGTGGCGGGCGTTATGTTGTTTTCAGCCTGTAATACAGAACAAAAAGCAAAACAAATGTCGACAGATGAATTGAAGAAAGAAGCTGTAGATACACTCCGTCGTGTTTTAGACGAACAACAGGAGTGGGTGAAGGTACATGCAGCAGAATTTTTGACCTGGACAGGCAATACCGAAGGAGTGAAGGAAGTGTATCTGAAAGAGCTGGAGCAACACGAAAATAATTCTCCCTATAGAATTGGCATCTGGCGGGTGTTGGCACAATTGTCATCCGGCAGTGAGCGGACGGAGTATGAGCAAAAGATCTTCTCTGCCTTCCTGGATACGGGCGGCAAAGACAGGATACATGCAGCAGAAACCCTGGGCAAGCTGAAGAAGTCTCCGTATTCGATAGCCCCTGCCATTTCAGCAGCAGCACTGAACAGTGATGTCGTAGCGTTAAAAGGGTATGCCAACTGGGCCCTTGCTTATACAAGCGACAGCGCTATGGAAAAAGCCCGGACTTTTTTCCTGCAAACCATGCGTGAGCCAAACACCGACATGGTACTGAGAAAAATTTCCGCTTATGCATTACGTTATACAGGCGGCATTCGTGAAGCAGACTGGAATAAGCTGGCGGATGAAGTGTTTTCTTTACCTGACGGAGCAGATGGCAGCATAAATTTTTTGACCACATTGGTTATTACTGCTGATGAAACGATAATTGCATCAGAAAAATACAAAGCGGCTTGTAAGACCTTGCTATCCAATACAACTGAAAAATCGAAAGCTGTAAGAATAGAGATAGCCAATGCGTTGGCAGAAAAAGGAGGCGAGTCAGATTTGCCGTTATTGAAGCAATGGCTCCACAATGAGGATTCCATCGGTGTAGCTGCCGATGACGCAGACGTACAGGCTTCGGCGGCTTATGCTATTTTGAAGATCACCGGACGATAGCTAACTATACCGGCTATACGAAGTATCTGACTTCGCATAGTCCTATGTTCTTTCGGGATTTGGTCCCGGATATAACCAAACCAAATAAAAATCTATGCTTTTTCAGACTTCTTTGAACGATACGGATCTAAAGCTGGCAGAAAAGCTTACAGGATTTGTTCCGGGTGAGGTATTCGATATTCATGTACATCCCTATAACGCTGCTCATTTTCCGAAAGGAGAATGGTCGTTCCTGGATGGTGTTGAGCAACTGGGTTGCAGGGAGCACCGGCACTATTTACAGCGGTATATGCCCGCCACAGAAATGCATGGATTATATTTTGGAATGCCACGCAGAACGGCTGACCGGGCATCAATGAACCAATGGGTGCAGGACGAAGTGCAAAATAATGGTACAGGCTACAGCCGCTCTTTGATGGTGGTTTCACCGGATGACAATCCTGCTACCATAGCCGCAGCGCTCAGAGCCGGGAAGTTTTGCGGTATAAAAGTATATCATTGTTATGCCGCCAGACCGGATACTATGCATGCCGGACTCACGGAATACGCACCGGAATGGATGTGGGAGATACTGCACGAAGTACAGGGTGTGATGATGCTGCACATCGTAAAAAATGCAGCAATAGAAGACAAGGACAACCAGCAGCAGATCCGCAGATTGTGCAGGGCTTATCCGAAAGTGAAATTGATACTGGCTCATATTGCCCGCAGCTTTAATTACCGCAATGCCCGCAACGGCTTATACCGGATAGCGGATATTGAAAACGTGGTGGTGGATACATCCGCTATTGCGGAGACGGAAGCGTTTACAGCAGCCTTCAAAGCATTGGGCCCGGAACGCGTATTGTGGGGTTCGGATTTTGGAGTAAGTGAAATGCGGGGGCGCTGCATTACGACCGGTAATCTTTTTTTCTGGCTGCATCCCGAACTGATTGACCCGAAGTACAAAGCGCCAACCGAAAGCGGCATGACCCTGGTAGGTATCGAGTCATTGTTAACGCTGAAGGAAAGCTGTGAGGATATAGGATTGAACCGCAGCGATATCGAAAACATTTTCCTGCACAATGCGCTGCGTGTATTGCGTCCTCACCTGCCGGAAAATGTTCAAAAGCCGGCTATTGACCACGGTACACATTGGAAGGAAGCCCGGCAGGTGATCTCCGGGGGAACAGGTTTGTTATCCAAGCGGCAGGAACAATTTACTGAAGAGTGGCCGACCTTTTTTTCGAAAAGTGCAGGGTGCGAAGTTTGGGACCTGAACGGGAAAAAATATATTGACGGCGCCGGCGGAATAGGGGCGGTATTGCTGGGATATGCTGACAATGATGTAACTGCCGCCGTTACCCGAAGACTGGCATTGGGTACTTATTCCTCATTGGTGAACCCGCAGGAGATGGTATTGGCGGAGAAGCTGCTGCAACTGCATCCCTGGGCCGGCAAGCTGCGGTATGCCCGTACCGGCGGTGAAGCCATGGCCATTGCCGTTCGGGTAGCAAGGGCGGCTTCCGGCAAATCGGGAGTGGCTTTTTGCGGTTATCACGGCTGGCATGACTGGTACCTGGCGGCGAACCTTGGTGTTTCCGGTGCGCTGGATGGGCATTTACTACCCGGTCTTCAACCCAAAGGAGTACCCCGGGAATTGACAGGTACATCGGTGCCGTTCAGGTACAACGATTTTGCTTCTTTTGAAAGTGCAGTTGAGAAGCTGGGTGATAATTTTGGGGTGGTCGTTATGGAGCCTATGCGGTCGCAGTTTCCCGAAAATGAATTCCTGCAAAAAATAAGGAACCTGTGTACACAAAAGAATGCCGTGCTGGTAGTGGATGAAATTACCAGCGGACTGCGTTACGGCTACCCGGGCGCGCTGTCACGTTATGATATGATACCGGATCTGGTTGTATATGCCAAAGCTATGGGTAACGGGATACCTTTTGCTGCTGTGCTGGGCAGGGAAGAAGTGATGGCATCTGCAGACGGGAGCTTTATATCCTCCAGCTACTGGACAGATGGCATCGGTACGGCCGCGGCACTGGCGGTGCTGGAGAAGATGGAGAAAGAAAATGTGTCTGTCGCCGTCTGGGAGAAGGGCGAGTTATTTCAGCAAGCGCTTAAAAATATAGCTGCCAGGTATCCGGCGGCAGGAATGGTGATTGGAGGTATGCCTGCTTCACCCACTTTCACATTCACCAATGAACAGGCAACGGCGGTCAAACAGCTTTATATCAGCAAAATGCTGGAAGCGGGCTTCCTGGTGTCAGGGATCTTTTACCTGATGCACGCACATCAGCCGCGGGAACTGAGCCTGTTTGCGGAGCGGTTTGAAGAAGTGTTGAGCCATATAGCAAAGTCCATTGAAAATGGTGCTGTCGGGCGACAGGATTCCACCGGCTTTCAGCATGGATTTACCAGGTTGGCATAACCGGGCAGGCTGATCCTTGTTCTGATGAAGCCGGCGGTGCTGCCGTAGTGCATAATGGAGATCAGGGCGCCTGCAGCGGGATGGTGAACCGCTTTTTCTCCCATTGAATGTTCAATGCACCTTTGTCCGCTGTTTCATTGGTAATGGTGTAGGCCAATCGCTGAACCGGTTTTTCATTTTCGGAGGGCACTACATCAACGCGCAGTACGTCCTCTTTTTCATCGTAGTCGTCTGCGAGGTGCTGGTCGTAGTTTTTATTAAGTATTACTGTCCATTTACCGGTTTCCTTTGGAATGGTAAACAGGGCATAGGCGCCCGTAGGCACGCGCTGTCCTGCAAACAGGAGCGGCTCCGTAAAAATAATACAGGTGGCTTTATGCGCGCCCGTTACCCAAACCTTATCGTATGCTACCAGTCCTCCCCAGATCACTCTTCCTTTAACGCCGGGGGCGCTGTAGGCTATGTGCAGGTGTGATTTGCCGATATCGCCCATAGCGATCCGCATGGGACTTCCCTTGAGGGTATCTTCTGTGATCGTTCCCGCTTCAAGTGCTGCAATATAATCTTCCGTATCTGCATCAGGCTTGTGATCCGCGTGTATGTCTTCCGGTTTAATGGAAGCAGTATCGGTTGGCTGATGGCAGGCCGCCAGGCAGCAAAAGGACAATAGTATAATGAATAGTTTCGTCATGCCGGGATTGTTCAAACGGCAAAGATAGTCATCTTTGTGACCTGTCAGTAGATACTATTATTAACTTAAACTATCATAGTTTTACAATATGCCACGAATGCACGAATAAACATTCGTGGCATATTATACGACATTTTAAATTTAACATAACACTATTACCTTTCTACGACGTAATCCATTAGCATGAAATATCTGGCCACCACCGTATGCTTTGCTGTCCTGTTTTTATCTTCCTGCAGTCCCAAACTATCGGAAAGAGGAGTTGCCTCTTACTATGCCGACAAATTCAAAGGGCGCAAAACAGCTAATGGTGAAACATTCCGTCAATACAAAATGACGGCGGCGCATAAAACCCTGCCATTCGGTACCAAAGTGCGGGTGAAGAACCTGAAAAACGGGCGCACCGTTAAAGTGCGGATCAACGACCGTGGTCCGTTTGTGAAAGGCAGGATCATTGACCTGAGCAAGAAGGCTGCCCGCAGGCTGGGCATGATCAACGACGGCATCAGCGAAGTGGAGATCAGGTACAGGAAACCCGGGCGATAATAATTGTATTTGAGCGGTACGTGGATACACCATAGTCGTAAACTTAGGGATATATGATCAATAAAATCCTTAGTGGGCCTGGATTTGACGTATTGTCCCATAGGGACAACAGGTCGGTAGAAAAACAAGAAATTGCGGATGCGTCCTATCGGGACGCCTGGTGTTTCAGAGAAAATGATTATCGTTTCAAAAACCTTTCTATGGATAAACGTATGCACAATTGCACATTCAATTTTTTACATTTTTCGTTCGATACCGGGCGTTTTTAATAGTCTTCAGCATAGATCATAATGAGCAATACCTTTATAGCACTGGTTTTGATCATAGCTTTCTACCCCTATCCATGATGGTTGTTTGTTCATGTAACGGTTTTATCTCCTGCCCATCACCTGGCGTCCTTACAGGACGCATGTACATTTTACTATGTGTCTACAAACCTGTCATCCCGATGGGATGGACAGCATCTGATACAAAACAGAGCGATCCGTATAGTATTGCCAGCCTTCCATCGTGTCTCATCAACGCCCCTTCAGGGGATGGGGGCGAAGCCTCCGTGATGGATGTAATACGAAATCGTTTTTTATTTAGTACCGATGTATCCCCATAGGATGCAGACGCAACATCTGTAATAGACCAATGCAATTGTTCTATTACAGATGTGCGATCGGTATAACATACAATTCGACTTTTTTTCTACAACTTTGTCAGGGCTACTCAAATTCAAACCCTCCGGGTTTAAGTTGACGACCATGGTGGGGACACGTACCGGGGCGGGCCGCCTGGTTGCGTGTCCCCCACGCAACTTTCGCGTTGCCTTTTTGTTTAAATGCTACCAGTTCATCTATATCAGGTATCAGGTGCCTGAAGATATCCTTCAATATGTTGAAGGATACAGCGTCATTGCTGTAGGTATTTAAAGAATCGGGAGGCGTGCTACCCCTATTGTCTTTAAGAGTAAGGTCTGCTCCATAGGAAAGCAATATGGATATCATTTGCAGAGAGGTATGATCGGGTGTTTCGAGAGAATTCTGGATCATACCATCAATGGCAAGATCGAACGCTTCATGTAGTGGTGTCCAACCCTTTCCTGTATCGATGTTCGGATTTCCTCCATTTGAAAGAAACTTTTCCAGTAATTCAGGTTCATCGCTGTTTATAACAGTGATAACAGGATAGCTTCCGAACGCATCCGGCCCGTTCAAATAGTTATCTGGGAAAGCGTTGCGCGTTGCTTCATTCATAATAAGTTTTTATCCGTTATTACAGTACTCTTTCTTTAAAAAAGTCTGCCAAATGACTTTTTATCTGTAATTAGTGTTAAACGCAGCATTTTTAATCGCAGATACAATGGCCTGCGAATTTACTCTTTTTATTTACCTTTATAGTACCGACGATTGATGCTATGTCTACTGAAAAAGAAAGCCAGATACCGGTTTGGCAGCAAGCGATTGCTGATGGAAGTGAAGTTGCTTTCAATAACCTGTTCCGTCATTTCTATCTCAACCTGGTGCATTTCGCTATGGATATCGTGCATTCCAAGTCTGCGGCGGAGGAAATAGTGTCGGATGTTTTTGTGAAAATATGGCAACAGCAGCAGGATATCATGCGTATTCAAAACCTGCGGGTGTTTCTTTTTGTAGCCGTCAAAAACAGGTCTTATAACTACCTGCGGGATCATTCCGGCTGGACGGTAGAGCTCACTGATGATAATGTATCCGTGCTGGTGCAGGGCAGCGATCCGGAAAGTGATTTACATTTCCGCGAGCTCCAGTTGCAATTGCATAAGGTGATCGAAGCGCTCCCGGAGCAATGCCGGCTGGTGTATAAGCTTGTCAGGGAAGACGGACTGAAATTCAGGGAAGTAGCTGAAATACTGCAGATATCTCCCCGAACGGTAGAAACACAATTATATCGTGCTGTCAGGAAAATAAGGAAGGTGCTGCTACCGGATGTGGAAGACAATAGAGAGAACTACAATGTAAAAAATGCCGGTAATGCAGTGATCCTTTGGGCTTTACTTTTTTCCTGATATTTTTTTTATTCCGCTGTACGTAGATCCGCCGCCGGATGTGTCCATATAGTCCAAACTGACGATGGCCGTATGGATAAAGATCAATTCCTGTATTTAGTTGCCCGGGTACTTGCCGGAGAAGCTTCCGCAGCCGAAAAGCAGCTTGTTAAAAATACAATGCGGGAAGACCCCGCCCTCCGCTCATTATACCATATATATAAGAAACACTGGAACAGTTCAGACACCCAGGTGCATTTGTCTGTTGAACAGGCGCTGCAGGCTACCTGGAACAAGATCAACGCACAAGCCGAACAGCAGGCCCCGGTAGTAGAAATGAAAACATCAGGGGGTAGAAAATGGCGTTGGTGGGCCGTTGCAACCGTAGTGGGTATTGTGGGCTTTGCTGCCTGGCTTTTCTCCTATAACCGGCAATTTACTGTTGAGCTCGCTGAAACCTACAATAAAGCGGGTATCAGTTCCCATCTGATCTTATCGGATGGTACCGAAATATGGCTGGCGCCCGACAGCAGGCTGACATATCCCGTAACCTTCGGGGGCGCCACAAGAGAGGTGACGCTGGACGGAGAGGCCTTTTTTGAAGTAAACAAAGATCCGCTTCATCCTTTTATTGTACATACTGTGCATGGAGATGTCAGGGTACTTGGCACCTCATTTAACGTACATGCATACGGAGCAGATGATGAAGTAGTGACCGCGGTTGCCACCGGTAAGGTAAGTTACACGCCACCGGGAGAAGGGGAAGCCATTACATTATTGCCGGGTAAAAAGGCGAGGTATCATGTGTCATCAGGCGCCATATCGATGGAAGACGTGAAAGAAGAAGCCGAGTGGGCCTGGGTCAGCGGGAAGACCGTTTTTCAATCTGACAGCCTGGGACGTATTGCCACTATCCTGTATCGTCGCTTTGGCAAACCGGTAACATTCAAAACCAATGATTACCGGTCCTGGCGATATACCGCCACTTTTATCAACCGGTCACCTGAAGAGATACTGGAAATGCTGGAAAAAACCAGGCCCTTTCCTTTTCAGGTAACCGATCAATCCATCATAATAGGAAAATAATCTCTTTTTATTCACTAAATACTAGCTGTGCATGAAATCGAATCATCGTGTAAAAAAAGGAAAGATGCGTCCGGGGCTTACACGCGCCGCATTGCGTTTTTCGATGCTGTTGCTCCTGTACTTTGGTATGCTGCAGTCGGGAAGGGCCGGTATGCCTGAAACCACCAGACACTCGTTGAATATACAAAATGAACGGGTGAGCATTGTTTGCAAATCGAAGGAACTGCGCTGGGTGATCAAACAACTTGAAGAGCAGTCGGCATTGAATTTTGTGTATTCGGATGACAAACTGCAACCGGAACGAAAGGTAACGCTTCGCCTGAAAAACATTCCGCTGACGGAGGCCTTGTCAAAAATATTTATCCCGCTGAATATCGATTATAGTATATCGGGCAACAACATACTGCTGATAACCGCCCCGGATAAAAAGGACCCCGCACAACCCAGCCGGATCGCTGCTGAGAGCATACTTGCCGAAATAAGGGGACTGGTGCTGGACGAAAGCGGGAACCCGGTGGAAGGCGCTTCTGTAACCCTGAAAGGAACCGGCAATACTGTCGTCAGTGATGAAAAAGGGGAATTTGTGATCAATACAGATACCACCGGCGGTACACTGGTGATAAGCTTTGTGGGATTCCAAACGCAGGAGGTAACCGTAACCGATGCGCCTGTTACAATAGTAATGACGCCTGTCAATAACAGCCTGAGCGAAGTGGTGGTAGTGGGGTATGGCACCCAGCGAAAAGCGAGTCTTACCGGCGCGGTAGACCAGATCAAACCGGCTAACCTCGAAGGCAGGGCAAACGGCTTTCTTGCCCAATCGCTGCAGGGCGCTTCGCCTAATCTTATCATTCAGCAAACGAATTCTGAACCTGGCGCAAGGCCTTCCATCAATATCCGTGGTATCAGTACGCTCGGTAATAACAGTCCGCTGGTGGTGATTGACGGTATTGCGGGTGGCGATCTGAACCTGCTGAATCCCTCGGATATAGAAAGTATTTCCGTATTGAAGGATGCGGGAAGCGCTGCCATTTATGGCTCCCGCTCCGCTAACGGCGTTTTACTGATCACTACCAAAAAAGGTAGAAAAAATGCCGGTATGGTTGTCAGTTACAATGGAATTGTAGGGGTGCAGCAGCCAAAGATCTGGTATCGGCCGGTGGAAAGCTTTGAAAATGCCACCCTCCGGAACGAAGCGAACGTGAATGCAGGGCTGACACCTATCTATACACCTGACCAGCTCCGTGCGTTCCACCAGAAAGGCAGCGAGCCCTGGTTCCTGGATGAAATACTGCAACCGGCTCTTCAACAAAACCACAACCTGAGTGTAACAGGCGGTAATGCCAATACCACCTACCTGATCTCTGCCGGTTATATCAACCAGGGCAATAACCTGGTAGGACCGGGTTTTGGCATGGACCGGTATAATTACCGCATTAACCTGACCAGCGATGTCGGCCGCCTGAAGCTCACGGGTACGATGGCATATGCCCGCAACCAGATCAAAGAACATAGTTCCGGAACGCAAACACTGATAGTGGATGCAGGAAGGGTGCCCACCTATTACCGGATGAAAGATGAAGAAGGCAGGTACCTGACCAACGATGTGCTGGCTGAATTCAATCCTTTGGGTATACTCGAAGCCGGTGGCTACCGCCGGTATGATGACGACAATCTTTTTGCCAATATCAGTGCAGACCTGGATATCTACAAAGGACTGAAGCTGCGCGGTGTAGTTGGCGGAACCCTGGCATCCAATCATATGTTTGAATTTCGCCGCCAGGTGGATTTTTATCCGAAAGGCGTATATGGCGTGGACAGGGATGTAAACGACAGGAATAATAAGAACCTGTTCCTGAATACCCAGTTGATGCTGGACTACAGCATTTCCATAAAGGACCATCGCATCAATGCCCTGGTGGGAATCGCCAATGAATCGGTTACCGACCAGGAAACAGAGGTAAAGAAAAAATATGTGGACAACGACCTCGGTACACCCACTACCGGCACTGTAATTGATCCCGGTACACATAACTCCGTCAACGGTACAAATGAGACCAGTCTGAACTCACTCTTCGGAAGGCTGGGCTATAACTACAATGACCGGTATTATGTGGAAGCCAATTTCCGTGTGGACGGTTCTTCCAAATTCAACCGCGACAACCGCTGGAGCTTCTTTCCATCCGTAGCAACCGGCTGGATGATCTCCGATGAGCGTTTTATGACCGGTTATACCGACAAAATGGGCTCCCTGAAGCTGAGAGGGTCTTATGGTATCCTGGGTAACCAGAACGTTGGTAACTATCAGTTTCAGACGACCTATCTTAATTCCAACAATGCTTACGGGTTCAATAATATTCCCGTTTCTGGCAATGAGTTCACGTTTGCCAATCCCAACCTTCGCTGGGAAAGAGCGGCTACCTTCAACATAGGAGTGGACGCGGGCTTTTTCAACAATAGCCTGATGGTGAATTTTGACTTTTTTGACAAGCTCACCAGCGATATCCTGATACCGCCTGCGGTGCCGGGACTATATGGCGCCGCTCTTTCCGACTACAACGCCGGTAAGGTACGCAACCGCGGATGGGAGCTGAACCTGAATTATAAGCTGCCGGGCAGCAGGCATTTCAACCATAGTGCCGGGTTTAATATCGGCGATGCGTACAACGAAGTGGTGTATTACGAAGGCAACGAGCGGATCAGCGGGGCAGATGAAATGCAGTTCATTCTCAAAGAAGGGTTGCCTTTCAACAGTTATATCGGTCTGAAAACAGACGGCTACTTCCAGAACCTGGATGACGTGATCAATGCTCCGAGACCTGTTGGCATAGACGTTGCACCCGGCGATCTGCGGTATATTGACCGCAACAAGGACGGTATCATCAACGATGAAGACCGGTTTGTGCTGGGACATCCGTTTCCACGCTTTACCTATGGCTTTAATTACAGCGCCAGCTACAGGAACTTCGATTTCTACCTGTTTGCCCAGGGTGTAGGCAAAAGAGATATGTTTTTGCGGGGCGAGCTGGTAGAGCCTTTCCACTTTAATTATGGACAGGTGATGTATCAGCACCAACTGGATTACTGGACGCCACTGAACCCGGATGCCAGGTTCCCGCGCCTGGCCGCCAGCGGTAGTCCCTCCAACACCAATAATTTCCGGAGGGGATCGGACCTGTACCTGTTTGACGCGGCGTATCTGCGTTTAAAAAACATACAATTGGGCTACAACTTTGCCAACAACTGGGTACAAAAAATCGGACTGCAGAAGTTCAGGTTATATGCTGTTGCGCAAAATCTCCTGACCATTTCAAAGATGACTTTCCTGGATCCTGAGATATCGGAATTCAATGGCAACATGACCAACCAGGGAGCCAACAGCGGAAGAGCATATCCTACGCCTGTATTCTATGGAATAGGTTTAGATGTAAACTTTAAATAGATCATTATGTTGAAAACAATTTCAAAAAATATATTAGCAGCAGTTGCTTTTGGGCTGGTGGTCACATCCTGTAAAAAGCTGGACCTCGTACCGACAGACAGGTTCACGGATGCCAATTACTGGACAACACAGGAAAGGGCCGAAACCGTATTAAATACCGCGTATTCCGGGATGTTCAACGCAAACCGCTTCTTTTACAACGAGGCCCTGTCAGACAATGCCTATAACGGAAGGGGAGACAATGAAGGAGCCATGAGCATTTCCGCCGGCCTGGCCGATCCTTCGCTCGGGCGCTTCAACACGGAGTGGAGCGGATTATATGGTTGTATAAAAACCACCCATATTTTCCTGGAAAATATTGACAGGGTACCCGGCATGAATGAAGACACCAGGGAGCGCATGAAAGCGGAAGCACGTTTTATCAGGGCTTTCCAGTTTTTTCAGCTCTATACCTGGTTTGGCGACGTACCGCTGTTTGATAAAGACATTTCCCTGGAAGAAGCAAAAACAATAGTCCGGACAGAAAGAGCGCAGGTGGTGAATTTTGTGCTGGATGAATTATCGGCTGTGGAAAGCATCCTTCCGGATCAATATGCTGCTGCCGACAGGGGAAGAATTACCAAAGGAGCCGCTGCCGCCTTACGGGCACGCGTACTCTTATACGAAAGCAGGTGGCCCGAAGTTGCCGCTATCACCCGCGATTTTATTGACGGTGTTTACGGGAATTATGGCTTACTACCTTCTTATGAAGATGTTTTTCTGCCGGAACATGAATACTCCGCGGAGGTAATACTGGATCATGGGTATGTGCCCGAAGTGAGGACCCATAACAACTTCTTCGATATGGCGCCCCTGGCAGTAGGTGCACGCCTGAACGCGCTGGCGCCTACGCAGGAACTGGTGGATGATTATATTATGCTGAACGGTAAGCCGATTGACGAAGCCGGCTCCGGTTATAATGAAGATGAACCCTATGCCGGTCGTGATCCGCGTTTGGGTTATGCGATCGTTCATCACGGGTATGAGTGGAAGCTCCCGAACGGGTCTGCCCGCACCATCTACACCGAGCCTGGCAGTGATCCCAACGACAGCCGGGTAGATGAGTATGCGCCGGGCAGTGTAAGCAGTCCGACCGGTTACTATATCCGGAAGTATTATGATCCGTCCTCAATCGGCAACTTCAATTCGGGACTGAACCTGATCCTCATCCGTTATGCGGATATCCTGCTGATGCATGCCGAAGCTTTAATGGAAGCAGGCAGTTTCAGCGAAGCCGCCTGGAATGAAACCATCCGTCCTTTGAGAGAAAGAGCAGGGTTCACTGACCCGGAAGCACTGCAATACAACAGCGGGTGGAGCGACGCGCAGCTTCGTGAACTGGTACGAAGGGAAAGAAGAACAGAGCTGGCTATGGAAGGGCTACGCATTTTTGATATCCGTCGCTGGCGTATAGCCGAAGAGGTGCTGAACGGATGGGTGCACGGAGCAAGATTTGGCGAGCCTACCATTGACAACGGCTATATAAGGGTAAACCAGCGGAGCTTCGATCCTAACAAGCATTACCTGTGGCCCATACCCCGCGAAGAAAGGAACCGCAATCCTAATCTGACACAAAACAACGGTTGGTAATCATCACGCTAAAATAAAAAATAAACAAATGAAACATATACTGAACTTTTTCCTGGCAGGTGCTGTATTGGTATTGGCTTCCTGTGAAAAGGACAAAAAGCTTGATCACACGGCGGTCACCGCAGTAGAAAACTTTTTTATCCCGGAAGATAACAAATTCGTAAAGCTGCTGCCCACTACATCTGCCAGCGTGGAATTTGAATGGGAGCAGGCAAAGGCCGAAGACAATGGGGTAGTATTGTATGAAATAGCCTTTATCAGGGAAGGAGGTGATTTTAAAACACCTGTATATAAAATGGTTTCTGACAATAGCGGGCTGTTCAATAAGGCCACCGTATCGCACAGGATACTGAACACCATTGCCGGTCTGGCAGGTATTGAATCGCTTGAAACAGGCAAACTGCAATGGACCGTATTTTCTTCCAGGAGCATTAACACCATACAATCACCTTTGGTGCGTACCATTGAAGTGGAACGCCCTGCCGGTTTTGCGGAGATCCCAACCGACCTTTATATTACCGGTGACGCAACGGAAGGCGGAACCGAACTGGCAAATGCCATCCGCTTCAAACAGGTATCCAACGGGGTATTTGAAACGTATACTTCACTGAAAGCAGGCGAATACCAGTTGGTGGATGGTACTACCGGAACACCCGTGAGCTATTCTATTGACGGGAATGTGATCCGCCTGGGAGGTTCCACCACGGTTACCGGTGATACGAAGGTTTACCGCATCAATCTCGACTTCAACAATATAGCGGTTGATTTTACCGAGATCAAAAAAGTGGAGCTATGGTTTGCACCTGATAACAGTACCAAGTTTGAGCTACCCTATGCCGGTAACAGCCGGTTCAAAGCTGAAAATGTAACCATTGATTTTAAGCAGGAAAGCTGGGGAAGAGATGAGCGGTATAAGTTTAAATATACGGTGAACGACGGTGGCGATGATACGGAAGAGTGGTGGGGCAGCAGTAACAACGACAATTCCCGGCCGGATAACAATACACCGGAGAGCTTCTGGCACATGTTCCCGATCAGCAACAATGATCAATGGAATCATTGCTTCAAATTCAGGACAGAAGTTGATGGAGCACAGTCTGATATCATCATAACCATGGAGGCTGATGCTCCGTTTACACATGAGGTGATTGTTCTTTGATCAAACAGTTTAACATAAAACGGAGGATTAAAAAATTAAGCAGATGAAATACAGTTTAGTGATTATAATAGCGGCAGGGCTGCTCCCGGTATCCTGCACCAAAAGCTATGATGATGTAGTGATCGGCACCAGCCAGTCTGCCCTGGAAAAATATGATGTGAGCTGGGATGCCGCGGCGGATAGCACTATTACTTCTGTTACCACATTGTTCTGGAATGTACAGGACAAATATTTCAATAAGAACAATGCCAACGACCCGGAGTTTCATTATTGGCCGCAGGCACATGCGCTGGATGTGCTGGTGGATGCCTACAGCCGTAAGCCTTCATCCGGCTTGACGGACCAGATGACCGGCTGGCTGACGGGCGTGAAGGCCAAAAACGGTAACACCTGGCTCAACGAGTTCTATGATGATATGCAGTGGATCGGCCTGGCGGCCCTGCGGGCGCATGCTGCTACCGGTAATGCCGCTTTCAGATCGGTGGCAGATGAAGTGTGGAGCGATATCAAAGGTGGCTGGAATGAAACAATGGGGGGTGGTATCAGTTGGCGGAAGGCGCAGCCCTATTACAAAAATACACCTGCCAACGCTCCTGCAGCGATACTGGCTGCCCGTTTGTACCGGTTATCCAACAACGCGGAAGACCTGGAATGGGCTGAAAAAATTTACAGCTGGCTTAAGAACAACCTGTATGAGCCGGGTACCGGACTGGTGTACGACGGTATTAACCGGGAACAGAACGGGGCAGTTGACAACTGGAAGTTTACCTACAACCAGGGCGTGTTTATCGGGGCAGCGCTGGAATTGTATGATATAACCAACAGTTCAGTGTACCTGAACGATGCCATCAAAGCCGCGGGCTACACCCTTTCAGACAATACCTATACCAATTCAACAGACCGCCTGCTGAGAGATGAAGGAGGTGGTGACGGTGGCTTGTTCAAGGGTATTTTTGTGCGCTATTTTACACAACTCATCTTACATCCTGACCTGCCGGAAGCTTACAGGACCAGGTTTACCTCTTTTTTGAAACACAACGCAGAATGGCTGTGGTTTAACGGTACCAATAAGCAGCAGGTGTTGTTCGGTTCCTACTGGAAAAACAAGCCGGGCACTGAAACAGATCTCACGATCCAGTTGAGCGGCGCCATGCTGATAGAGGCGGCAGCGCTCCTGTATAAAAATGAATTATTCTGATGATGAAAAAATTATCTTTCCGACTGACATCGCTTGCGCTTGCCGGTTGTGTTTTATTTTCCGTATCCCATGCCCAGGACACCTATGCAACAGCGGCGGCAAAACTTCGCACCGCCATCGACCGGGACTTCTTTATCCCGGAAAAAGGATATTACCGGGAGCATGCAGAAGATACCAGGAACGAGCGCCCCGTATCTTTTTTATGGCCTTTATGTGCACTGATACAGGCAGACAGGGAAGGGCAGGCATTGCTTTCTTCGAAGGGACTGGTAGATAATACGCTGGATGTAATAAAGAAATATTATGATCCCCGTCCGCCCCGGGCGGGTTATGCATCTTATCCGCCGGCACTGGGTGGCGGTGACCGTTTTTATGACGACAACCAGTGGATCGGCATTGCCCTGATGGACGCCTGGTTTGAAGATAAAAAGCCGGAATATCTTTCGGTCAGCCGCAGCATATATGATTTTATGATGACGGCATATGATACCGTTGGCGGTGGGGGGCTGTACTGGGAAGAAGGTAAGCCTACCAAGAACACCTGCTCCAACGGACCCGGTATCATCCTGGCCCTGCAGTTGTACAAAGCAACCGGTGAACAGGGATTTCTCGATACGGCTGTATTGCTCTATGACTGGGTATATAAAAACCTGCGGGACCCGCAAGGGCTTTATCTCGACAATATAGAATACCCGTCCGGGAAGGTAGACGGGCGAAGGTATTCTTACAACACGGGTACCATGATGCAGTCTGCCCTGTATTTGTTTGAAATTACCGGTAATAAAACCTACCTGGAGCAGGCACAGGCATCCGCTGTTGCAGCCCTCGGTTATTTTTATGGAAAGCCATCGCTCCGCGATGACCTGTGGTTCAATGCTGTATTGCTGAGAGCTTACCAGCACCTACTCCGGCATGACAAAGACCGTTCCTATATCAATGCTTTTAAGACCTGTATTGACACGGAATTAAAAGATAAGCGCTCATCCAATGGGCTGTTTGTTAAGAACGGAAAAACGGTGAACCTGGTAAACCAGGCAGGTATGCTGGAAATACTGAACCGCCTGGCGTTGATAGAGAAGCAATAGTTGGGACACGTGCCGGGGGCGCCCGGTTGATTATCCCCTGCAATCTTTTGTATATCCGGGGATAATTATTTCTTACAGGTTGTAGATCACGGAGAACTTGACGCATATGTGCTTAGCAGTGACAATAAAAGCAATCCTGCTATGTGAAGAAGGTTAGTTTACAGATTGCTTCTGCCGGACCAACACTTTTTAGCTCAAATCCGTATAAGAAGAGGGGTGCAATGACGGGCTTTTGGGTCCGTCCTGTGAATGCCGTATATCATTATGCTACTTATTTCACTGTCGTTCCTTCCCTGATCTCGTCAGAAGCATGCAGAATGATTTCATCCCCGTTGTGAAGGTCACCAAAAATCTCTGTGAAATCATTGGCAGATAATCCTACCTGTATATCCTTATAAGCGGCTTTACCATCTTCTACCCTGATCACATACTGGCGTTCGGTAGAGCGTACGATAGCATGGTTGGGTACCAGCAGGGAACTGGCGCTGGAAAGCAGCGGAATATTCACTTCTGCATACATGCCGGGTTTCAGTGCCTGGTCTGTATTTAGAATATCTATTTCTATTGCCTCTGAACGCAGGCTGCTCAGCGCGTTGGCAGAGCGACTGATCCGGGCTGAGTGCTCTTTTCCCGGCATGGCGTTATAGGTGAATTTCACCTGTCTTTTTAGATCTACCTTATCTACATAGGCTTCCGGTATAAAAACTTCCAGCCGGAGCTTCTGGAGGTGTTGCAATACCAGCAAGGGAAGATCTGCCTTGCTACCGGGTCCTACCAACGCACCTGCTGAAATATTTCTTTGAATGATGACGCCGTCAAAAGGTGCAACTACCTGCAGGTATCCCTTTATGTTAGTCATTGCCTCCATATTAGATTTTTCTGACATCACCACGGCTTCATCGGCTTTCATTTTGGAAAGGGCATTGTCGAGGTCCAGGGGTGCTACCGCCCCGGCTTCTTTGGAGGCTTCCAGCAGGCGCCGGTATTTATCCCGGCTGGCGGCTGCGTTTTCCTGTGCATGAGTGAATTTTGACATGGCTACCTGCACCTGCGACTCCAGCTCCGGCGCTTCCAGTTCCAGTAATACCTGGTTTCTTTTTACGATGCTTCCCCGGTCTACATTCAGTGATTTAACAAATCCGTTGACTTTGGCGTAAATGTTCACTTCTTCAAATGGACGCAATTGCCCCGGCAGCTTTACATAACTGGCAAGCGGTTGCTCTATGATCTTTCCGATCTCGTATTTACTTTCATTGCTCAGCACCTGACCGGCCCCGGTCATATCCACAGGCTGCTGGTTGTTGTTGCAGGCTACCAGGAGAAGAAAAGCAACAGGGTATATGATTGATCTGTAGTACGACATAATCTGGATTTTATAAGGGTGAATCATTTTTTGTTTCAGGTAATAAAGACGGTGACGCAAGTGACGATCTTTGCTGCACCCAGGCAAAAACCTGGGGCAATACAAATAATGCCGCGATAGTGGATGCCGCCAGCCCTCCTATAACGGCCCGTCCCAAAGGAGCAGATTGTTCACCCGCTTCTCCCATACCGAGGGCCATCGGCGTCATGCCCGATATCATGGCAATGCTGGTCATCAATATGGGGCGCATCCGTATACCGGCACTTTCTACTGCTGCCCGTCTGGCATCGCCATATTGCAGGCGTAGCTTCTCTGCATTGGTGATGATCAGAATAGCATTGGCTACCGAAACGCCGGTAGACATGATCATACCCATATAGGATTGCAGGTTGAGCGTTGAACCCGTAAGCAGCAGCAGGATCAAAGAGCCCAGTATTACGGCAGGTACGGTGGATAATACGGTAAATGACAGCCTGAACGATTGATAGTTGGCAGCCAGTAACAGGAAAATGGTCGCTACTGCAAACAGCAGGCCTGTTTCCAGGCTGGAGAAAGTTTCTTTCAGTAACCGGCTCATACCGCCAAGCTCCGTCAGCACACCCCTGGGTGTATCTTCTATTTCATCCAGCTTCGCCTGTACGGCGGCGGTAGCGGTACTAAGGTCGGTTTGGTGAATATTGGCGCTGATGGTCAGTATCCGCCGGGGACCCACTCGGTCGTATTGTCCCGGTACATAGATGGTATTGAAGCTTGCAATATCACCCAGTACCGGGCTGCTCTGGCCTCTTACCAGCGGTATCTCCCGCAGTTCATCCATATTATTCATTACATATTCCGGTATCTGCACCTGTATCTGGTAGGTGTAAGCCTTTGTTTCGTCCAGCCACTGGTTTTTTTCTGTAAAACGGCTGGAGGAAGTACTGGCGGTCACAGACCGTGCTATTTCCTGCACGTTCAGTCCAAACTGGGCCACTTTCAGCCGGTCAAGCGTAATGTTTACTACCGGAAATCGTAATGGCTGCGCGATCTGCACGTCCCTCAGATAGGGGATCTCTTTCATTTTTTCCAGCACTTTGTAGGCATGGTTCTCAATTTCTTCCATATCCTTGCCGGCTACCTGCACTTCAATAGGGGTGGCAGCACCCATGCTCATGATCTTTTCCGTCAGGTCTATCGGTTCAAAGCTCAGGCGTAATTCGGGCATAGCATACTGGATGTTTCGCCTCAGCGCGTCTTTCAGCTCATCCATGTTCACCCGGTACTTGTCGGACAGGTTTACCTGGAGGATGGCTTCATGTGTGCCGGTATTGAATACGTAAAGATTGCTGGTGCCATAGCTGCTGGGGATCAGCCCTACATAGGCGGAACTGATGGCCACATGGTGATCTACCGTGGTGTCTATGATCTGTAACACCCGGCGTACCTTTTCTTCCGTTCTTTCCAGGCGGGTCCCGTCAATATCTTTAATGCGTAATTGGAACTGCCCGTTATTGAGTTTAGGCATCATATCCTTCCCGATGATATAAAAGCCGCCGGCAACAAGGCAGATCGTCAATAAACCATATGTGATCACCACCAGCTGTTTGAAGCGCATCAGATCCTGTACCAGCGCCTGGTAGCGCTCCTTCACTTTTTCAAATGTGCTTTTCTTACCAGGGTGCGCATGCTGGTACCTTCCTTCTTTTATCAGCCAGTTTGATAAAATGGGTACCAGCGTTTGTGCTATTACGAAAGCTACTATCATGGTAAACCCTATGGCCAGCGACAGCGGCAGGAACATGGCTTTGGGCACACCGCTCATCATGAATGCCGGTGCAAATACTGCAAGGATACAAAGCAGGATCAGCAACAGGGGAAACGTGATCTCCCGGCAGGCTTCCAGTATCGCCTGCCGCTTGCTTTTTCCCGTCTCAAGGTGCTGGTGTATATTTTCTATGGTTACCGTAGCCATATCCACCAGGATACCGATAGCCAGTGCCAGCCCGCTCAGCGTCATGATATTGATGGTCTGGCCGTTCAGATCCAGCATCAACAACCCTATAATAATGGATATGGGTATGGTAACTACCACGATAACGCTGCTGCGCCAGTCGCGCAGGAACAGCAATACCATCAGACCGGTTAACAAAGCGCCCAGCACACCTTCCGTTACAAGGCTGTTAACTGAGTTGATCACGAACACACTCTGGTCAAATTCCAGGCTGATGTGTACATCTTCCGGCAACAGGTCCCGTATCTCCGGCAACCTGGATTTCAGGTTTTGAATAACATCCCAGGTAGACGCATCTGCTGTTTTTACGATAGGAATATATACCGACCGTTTACCGTTGATCAGTGCATAGTCCACTGTTATGTCTGTTGCATCTGCTACCCGGGCGATATCTTTCACCAATACCGGTACGCCGTTTTTGGTGACTACCGGGATATCTGAGAACTCTTCAATTTGTTTTACAAGTGTATTGATAGTAGTGAGGTAAGTAGTATTGTCCAGCCTGATATTACCCGAAGGGGACATTACGTTGAACTTTGCCAACGCATTTACTACCTCGTCTGCAGTGAGGTTATAGCTCCTCAGCTTATTGGGATCTACATTTACCGTAATAGCCCTGGAGTTGGCTCCCATAGGCGGCGGCGCCGATAAGCCGGAAATGGAGGAGAACATGGGGCGTACCCGGGTAGACGCAAGATCATAAATTTCTTTCAGTGTATAATTTTCTGCAGATAATACCAGTTGTCCCACCGGCAGTGAAGAGGCGTCGAACCGCACTACCTGTGGAGGGAGCGCTCCCGGCGGAAAGAACCGCATGGACCGGGTTACCTGTGTGCCGATCTGCGACATAGCTTCCGCCATATCGGTACCTTCATAAAATTCCAGCCTGATCATGGTCATTCCCTGGATACTTTTGGAAGATATATTCCGGACACCGTTTACATACAAAAACTGGTCCTGCATCCGGGTAGCAAAAAAGCCTTCCATCTGCTGCGCCGACATACCGCCGTATGATTCGATAACATATACGGTGGGCATATTCAGCTTCGGGAAAATGTCAATGGGAACTTTCACAGCGGAGATCAAGGCAAACAGGATCACACTGAAAATAATGACTATCGTACTGATGGGCTTCCTTAAAGCGGTCGTTACTAAAGACATATTCTCATTTTAGGGTTTGTAATAGAGCGGGTAACTGGTTTTCGAGCATTGCCTGATCGAACACCGCTTTACTGAAATTAAATTTTGCCTGTGCGTAATCTGTTTCAGCCCTGTACAGAACGTTTAATGTCAGGTTGAGCTCAATAATGTCCGTCAGTCCGTTTTTATACAGGGATAGCTTCTGACGATAGGCGGCTGTTGCCGCCTCCAGTTGCCGGGGTATTTCCTGCAGTCGGTGATAAGCGGTTGTCAGCTCCACCATATTTTGTTTTCTTTCATTTTTCAGCATGGCGGTCTGTTCCTCCAGCTTCTTTTCGGCATACCGGGTATTGGCTTTTTGAATATTCAACTGCAATTGTTTTCGTTTATAGTCAAAGATGTTGTAGCTAATGCCTACGCCCATCAGGTAATTCACTCTTTCAAACCCTACACCTGCGTACAGCGGACGATATATATCCTCTGCACTTAAGCTGGAACCACGTCCCCAGACAGAAGCCTGCAGCAATATGCGTGGGTTATAATCTTTTTTGATCTGGTTTTCTTTTTCTAGGCTATTTGTTTTAATGGCATCAAAGTATTGCAGCAGCGGGTGTTCTTCTGCGCCGTTCTGCTCTTCCAGGAAAGCGATGTAGCGGGATATGATCTTGTCTTCCAGTAAGCTATCCGCTATAATGTTTTCCGCAGGAAGTCCTGTGAAATAAGACAGGTGAAGCTGCAGTTGCCTGTATTGTTTCAGCAGGTCCAGCCGCAACAGCTTTGCGCTCGACAGTTCTGCTGCGGCAATGCTGGTATCCACTCCTGCTTTAATGCCGCTGACGGCCAGGGCGTTTATGGTTTTCTTTATTTCCTCGCTCCGCAAAATATTCTGTTCCTGTATACCCACCATTTCGTTCAGCAGTATCAGCTTCAGGTACACATCTATGCCAGCCTGTTGCAACTGGTAGCGGGATTGTTTATACTGCTTTCGCTGCACCTGCAGATCAGATACCGCTACCCTGTTACGTGCGGTGTAAGCGCCGAAGTTGTACACTTCCCAGTCAAAGCTGGCCACACCCAGGTCTGTGAGGATGGTTCTGGAGCTTCCTACTTCTCTTACCCTGGAATTTGAAGGAACAAGTCCGTTGCTGAAAAAGCCCCCGGGGAGATTATTATTGGTACCCAGGTTGCCCTGCAGGTTTACATCCAGGTTGGGCAACCAGTTATACCGGGTAGCTTCTGCCCGTTGCTCAAAAATTTCTATCGCTGCGGAATCACTGATCAGTTGCGGCGCATTTTGCTGCAGCAAATCCAGTATCGTGGGGAGTGGCAAAGGTTGCTGTGCACCTGCCGTTTTCATCAACAGCATGACGCAGGCACCTGCCAGGCATCTTAATTTCACTACAATTAACATTAAGGGTTTCAGAATAGGGAAACATTGCTACGAACTGTGCGCTTCCGTAGCAGGCATTGGGCTAACTATAAACCTGGGGAAATGAAGGTGGACCCCGCAAAAGCCTGCCGGGGATGATCTCAAAAAATATCAACCTTGTTCTGGCTGTGCAAAAGGAAGGTGATGCCGTAAAGGATGTGGTATTCCATTCAGGGGGGATAAAGTTAATAAAAGCTTCGTTGCTGAACCGTTTGTTCAGCCGGACGCCTGCTTCCGCTTCATCATCCGCCTGAACCGTTTGCTGATCTCTTTCGGTTGTAGCAGATGGCTGGGAAGGCTTCGGGGAGAAAATATAGATGCTGGCGTGTTGTGTGAGAACGTTAACGGAAACAAGTTGGGTAACAAAGAAAAGAACGTACAATAAAGTTATTGTACAAAGCCTGAAACCAGCCTTGATCTTTTCCATCTTTCTCATTCCGCCGAAGATACAAAAAAGTCGGAAGGCAAAAGCAGCGGTCGGGCCGTACGTCCTGTTAAACAATTGAAAAATACCATATCACTATGTGTTACAGGAGAAAAGAGTATACCGGTAGAAATTTTTTTAAGATAGATCAAATATGCTTTATGTAACATAACTGCTGTTTTTACCGGACGCAATCAAACTGCTGCGATCATCTGCATTTCCTTATTTCTCACATTCCTACATTTTCCATAACATAACGCGATATTTTAAATAAAATCTACCTTTGTCCACTAATAATGTACGATAAACGAATGATATACAGAAGCAAGGCACCACTCAGGATAGGCCTGGCAGGTGGAGGAACCGATGTAAGTCCTTATTGCGACATATACGGCGGCGCGATCCTGAATGCTACCATTTCTCTTTTCGCGCATGCCAATATCGAACTGATAGAGGGGAATACCATAGAGCTGGAGGCTGCCGACAGAAAAGAGAGTCTGCAGTATGTGAAAGCGGATACCTTGCCGATTGACGGAAAGCTGGACTTGCTGAAAGGCGTGTATAACCGTATCCGTAAAGATTATGGGTTTCCGGATAAAGCTTTCCGCTTATCTACCTTTGTGGATGCCCCGGCCGGTTCGGGGTTGGGGACTTCTTCTACCCTGGTGGTAGCGATCATAGGTGCTTTTGCTGAATTACTGAAGCTTCCCCTGGGTGAATACGATATTGCTCACTATGCCTACGAGATTGAAAGGAAAGATCTACAACTGGCAGGCGGGCGACAGGATCAATATGCGGCAACCTTCGGTGGTGTGAATTATATGGAGTTTTACGAAGAGGACAAAGTGATCGTGAACCCGCTGCGCGTTAAACCGGAGTACCTGAGTGAGCTCGAAAACAACCTGCTGTTGTTTTTTACAGCCACCAGCCGGGAATCCGCCGCCATTATTATGGAACAGCAGAAAAATGTAAAGCAAAAGAATGAGTCTTCGCTGGAAGCAACCCATCAGTTGAAGGAACAAAGCAGGCGGATGAAGGAAGCATTGTTATTGGGGCGCCTGCATGAAATTGGAGAGATACTGGACTTCGGGTTCCGGCAGAAAAGAAAAATGGCCGATAATATTTCCAACCCGCTGATCGAAGAAATATATGATGCCGCCAAAAATGCGGGCGCTACAGGCGGTAAGATATCCGGTGCCGGTGGCGGTGGTTTTATGACATTTTATTGTCCTGGAAACAGCCGGTATAAAGTAATAGAAGCACTGGAAAGATTCGGTGGCGAGGTAAAGCAGTATAATTTTACAAAATACGGCTTAACTACCTGGTCTGTGTAAGTTAGTGGTAAGTAGTAAGTCGTGAGTGATAAGTGGTAAAGTGGGTAAGTTGCAGATCGCAGGATGCAGGTTGTAATTTTCAAGACACGGGTCGTAAGATCCATACACGTTTTTAAGATCGCTTTTAGTATAACAAAATTCAAACTATGGTTCAACAGATAAGGGAATTGGTGGCGGCGTCTATAGGTGTAAAGCAGCAGGTATTGCAGGATGAAAGACTTCTGCAGCTTACGGCTACGGTTACGGGTATCATCACGGATGCTTTCAGGAATGGCAATAAGGTGTTGTTCTGCGGTAACGGCGGGAGCGCCGCTGATGCGCAGCACCTGGCAGCAGAGTTCAGCGGCAGGTTTTATATAGACAGGGATGCGCTGCCTGCGGAAGCGTTGCATTGTAATACATCTTATTTGACCGCGGTAGCGAACGATTACAGCTATGATGTGATCTATGCACGCATCATCAAGGGGCTGGGTAATAAAGGAGATATCCTGATCGGTATGTCTACCTCCGGTAATTCCGGTAATATAGTGATGGCATTTGAGCAGGCCAGGGAAAACGGAATGATCACGATTGGTTTTACCGGCGCTTCGGGGGGAAAGCTGAAGGCGGTAAGCGATTATCTTTTTAATGTACCCTCTAATGATACACCCCGTATCCAGGAGGCGCATATGTTGCTGGGGCATATTATTTGTCAGTTGGTAGAGGCAAGCTACTTTAATCCGGAGACATGAGAACAGCACCCGCGGAGGCGATCATCCTGGCCGGCGGATTGGGAACCCGCTTGCGGAGCGCAGTACCCGACCTTCCCAAATGTATGGCCCCCGTCAGGGGGAAACCTTTTATTTCTTACGTTATTACATACCTGAAGGAACAGGGAATCCTGCATTTTATTTTTGCGCTGGGGTATAAAAGCGATGTTTTTCTCAGTTTCCTGGATAGTGAGCTGACTCCCGGGGACTATACTGTTTCGGTGGAGCCTGAACCACTGGGAACCGGTGGTGCGGTACAGCTTGCCTGCCGGGCAGCAAAAGGAGAGAACGTATGCGTAACCAACGGGGATACGCTTTTTACGTTTGATTTGCATCGCCTGGCTGCCCTGCATGTTCGGCAGCAGGCAGAATGCACTCTTGCATTAAAGGAGATGAAGGATTTTGACAGATATGGCGTGGTGGAAACGGATGCTGAAACCGGGCTTGTGACAGGTTTTAAAGAGAAACAGTTGTATAAGTCGGGCTATATAAATGGGGGCGCTTATATACTCAACAAGGCAGATTTTCTGCGGCGCAGCTTCCCTGAAAAATTTTCCTTTGAGAAAGATTACCTGGAGAAATATTTCCCCGACAAACAATTCTACGGGGCCGCTGACAATGGCTTTTTTATAGATATCGGTATTCCCGAAGATTATGAAAGGGCGCAAACGGAATTAGGTTAGCTTTATCATCAAAAATATCATGTAGCGCTATGCTAAATTTAAAATGTCGTATAATATGCCACGAATGCACGAATATTTATTCGTGCATTCGTGGCTGTTATAAAACTATAATATATTTAACTTAACAGTAGTATGGAATCTTTTTTGAAAGACATATTCAGCGGACAGCAATATGATGAGAGGAATTTTTTCCTGGTTGCCGGCCCCTGCGTGGTAGAAAGTGAAGAGCTGGTAACGGAAGTAGCGTACAGGGTAGGGGCGATTTGCCGTAACCTCGGCATCCCCTATGTTTTTAAAGCCTCCTACCGGAAGGCCAACCGCACCAGCGCAGGTTCCTTTACCGGCATTGGAGATGACAGTGCATTGGCGCTGCTGAAGAAAACCGGTGAAAAATTCGGGTTGCCGGTCACTTCCGATATTCATGCGCATGATGAGGCGGCGCCTGCAGCGAAGTATATTGATATCCTGCAGATCCCCGCCTTCCTGTGCAGGCAAACGGACCTGCTGGTGTCGGCGGCGGAAACAGGTAAGATCGTGAATGTTAAAAAAGGGCAGTTTTTAAGCGGACCTGCTATGAAGTTTGCGGTAGAGAAGATACGGAAAGCGGGCAACGACAAGATAATATTGACAGAACGGGGAACCACCTTTGGTTACCACGACCTGGTGGTAGATTACCGCAATATCCCGTGGATGCAGGAACATGGCGTGCCGGTGGTGATGGACTGTACCCACTCGTTGCAGCAGCCTAACCAAACCAGCGGTGTAACAGGGGGTAATCCGCAACTGATCGGTACCATTGCGAAGGCGGCGATCGCGGCGGGTGCTGATGGTCTTTTTATAGAAACACATCCCAACCCCGCTGTTGCCAAAAGCGATGGGGCCAATATGCTGAAGCTGGACCTGCTGGAGAATTTGCTCAGCCAGTTGGTCAGGCTCCGGCAGGCACTGAAGTAAAGGTTGTTTCATCCAACCCAAATACATACAGCTGAACATTTCCGTTTATCCGAATCCGCAATTTCGGAGTATCTTTGCGCCTATGCCGGAAAACAGAACAGTGGCTTTTCACACATTGGGGTGCAAATTGAACTTTTCAGAAACCTCCACGTTATCCAGGATGTTGGAAAACGAAGGTTTCGAAAAGAAAAGCTTTGAGGATGTGGCGGATATATATGTGATCAATACCTGTTCTGTTACGGAAAATGCCGATAAGGAATGCCGTCAACTGGTGCGGCGTATTCAAAGAAAGGCGCCGGAAAGCATGGTGGTGATAACCGGGTGCTATGCACAGTTGAAACCGAAGGAAATAGCGGAGATCAAAGGTGTTGACCTGGTATTGGGCGCGGCGGAAAAATTTAACATTGCCACACATCTCAAAGAGCTTACCAAGGGCGATTCCGCTAAGATCTCCAGTTGTGACATTGATGAAATTGAAGGATTTACCAGCTCCTGGTCGCTCAACGACCGGACCCGTACCTTCCTGAAAGTGCAGGATGGCTGCGATTATAGCTGTTCTTTCTGCACCATACCTATGGCCCGTGGCAAAAGCCGGAGCGATACGATAGAAAATGTAGTGAACAATGCCCGGAACCTGGCGGCAGCCGGTGCAAAAGAGATCGTGCTGACAGGAATCAACCTGGGAGATTTCGGACTGAATGGAAGGATAAACGAAAACGGGCGGCGCTTAGAGAATTTTTACGATCTGATACAGCAGTTGGATGCGGTGGACGGGATCGACAGGTTCCGTATTTCCTCTATAGAGCCCAACCTGCTGACCAACGAGATCATTGATTTTGTAGCAGGCAGTAAAAAATTCATGCCTCACTTCCACGTGCCCCTGCAAAGCGGCAGCAACCGGATACTCGGACTGATGCGGCGGCGCTACCGGCGGGAGCTATACGAAGATCGTGTGGCGCGTATCAGGTCCCTGATGCCCGATTGCTGTATCGGTGTGGATGTAATAGTGGGCTTTCCCGGCGAAACAGAAACCGAATTCAGGGAAACTGTTGATTTTTTGACGGAGCTGGATATTTCTTACCTGCACGTATTTACCTATTCCGAGCGACAAAACACCCTGGCCCTGGATATAACACCGGTTGTACCCGTACATGTCCGGCACGACCGCAACAAAATACTGAGAAATCTTTCCTACCGGAAAATGCAGGCTTTTACGGCGTTATACCGGGGGCAATCCCGGAAAGTGTTGTTTGAAAGTCACAACAGGAACGGTATGATGGAAGGATACACGGATAATTATATAAAGGTGGTAGCACCTTTTCGTGAAGAATGGATCAACAGTATCGTGGAATGGAAGCTGTAGACCGTAAATGTTGTGTTTATGAAAAAGTTTCAGGTTACCATACAATTTACGATGGACGAGGATTTTATGTCTATCGTTCCGGAGCACCGGAAGTATATAGACTCCCTGATCGATAAAGATATCATCGAACAATATGCCGTTAGCATGGAGTCGCAAACCATATGGATCACCATTTCTGCCGATAACAAAACTGAAATAGAAGAATACCTGTCCGGTTCCCCGTTATATAAATACTGGCGGTTTGTAATAAATGAATTGGTGGTATTGGATGGATTATTACATCGTTTGCCGGCAGTCAGACTCAATTAATGCTGCTTAAATGACGCACTATGCCGAATGAACAACCGAATCCTTTTGCGGAAGGGAAAGTATTGCTGATTGATAAACCACTTACCTGGACCTCTTTTGACGTGGTCCGGAAGATCCGGTCTGCCATACGCATCAAAAAAGTAGGGCATGCGGGCACCCTCGATCCGTTGGCAACGGGCTTACTCATCGTTTGTACCGGTAAGTTCACGAAAAAGATCAATGAATACATGGCGCAGGAAAAGGAGTACACCGGTAGCTTTACCATCGGCGCTACTACCGAAACCTATGACCTCGAATCCCTTCCCGGGAATTTTAAAGATTACAGCGGGGTGACCGAAGAACAACTCCGTGATACTGCAAAGCAATTCTGTGGGGTCATTCAGCAGGTACCGCCGGCGCACTCCGCTATAAAAAAAGATGGTAAACGGGTATATGAGTTGGCGCGTAAAGGAGTGGAAGTGAAGTTAGAGCCCCGTACCGTTGAAATTCGTTCTTTCGATATTACCGGTGTTGAATTGCCGGTGGTTCATTTCAGGGTTGTCTGCTCTACCGGCACCTATATTCGTAGCCTGGCGCAGGACTTTGGCCAGGCGTTGGGCTGCGGGGCCTATCTGAGCAGTTTATGCCGCACCCGCATCGGCAGTTTTCTCCTGTCCGATGCCATGAGTATTGATGAATTTATGCAAATGAAACAGGATTTGGCAGGACAATTGGAAAATAAAAACGGGCAGACGACACTATGAAAATATTATTTAATTACATGAAGCCATTCAAATGGCTGGTGGTATGGGTGCTGATACTGGCGGCGCTGAATATAGGTTTTTCTTTGTTCGACCCGATCATATTCGGGCGTATTGTCAACCTGGCCAGCAGTTATGCTGCCAACCCGGCTGCTTACACCTCATCGGACTTTTTTACAAAACCATATGATTCCATTCTGTGGTTGCTGCTCGCATCTATTGGCGTGGCCATGGCCAGCAGGATCGCCAAAAACTTCCAGGATTATTTTTTGAATGTGGTGATCCAGAAATTCGGGGCTAAGGTTTTTACCGATGGTCTGCAGCATTCTATGCGGCTGCCTTACCAGGAATTTGAAGATCAGCGAAGCGGTGAAACCCTCAGCATATTAACTAAGGTGCGTACGGATACCGAAAGGTTCATAGCATATGTGGTAAATGTGCTGTTTTCCGTGATCATCGGGATCGTATTTGTAGCCGTATTTGCGTTCGGTGTGCATTGGTCGTTACCCCTGGTATATTTTGGCGGCATTGTTTTCCTGGTGGTTATGACCAATTTGCTCAGCAAAAAAATTAAGATCATTCAGAAAAATATCGTGTCGCAAACCACAGCGCTGGCGGGCGCTACCACGGAGTCGCTTCGTAATATTGAATTGGTAAAAAGCCTGGGACTTACCCAACAGGAGGTTACCCGGCTCAATAAAAACACGTACAAGATACTGGGACTGGAACTCACAAAGGTTAAACGGATCCGCAGCATCGCTTTTGTGCAGGGTACCTTTGTGAATACACTGCGGCAGGTGATCCTTTTTATATTGATGTGGCTGGTGTACGGTGACAAAATGAACGCCGGGGAACTGGTGACTATGCAGTTCTTTTCCTTTTTCATCTTTGGTCCCCTGCAGGAGATCGGCAATATTATTTTATCCTATCGCGAGGCAGAGGCATCGCTGAATAATTTCAAACGGCTGATGGAAAAAAAGCCTGAGCCGGTACCCGCTAACCCTCTCTCCTTCGGCGATATTCAGACCCTGGAGTTTCGGGACGTGGCTTTCAAGCATCAATCGGCCCAGCACAATGCCATTGAAAAGATAAGCTTTAAGGCGGTGGTAGGAGAAACGATTGCTTTTGTCGGGCCTTCAGGCTCCGGAAAGTCTACTTTGATGAAGCTACTGGTAGGGCTCTACCGACCGATGGAGGGAAAGATACTTTATAACGATCTCGATGAGTTGTCTATCAATTATGAGGAATTGAGGAACCAGATCGGTTTCGTTACACAGGATACGCAGTTGTTTTCGGGAACTATTAAAGAAAACCTGTTGTTTGTAAACCCTTCGGCAACGGAGGAAGAGATATGGGATGTCTTGCAGAAAGCTTCCTGTATACAGTTGCTGAACCGTGCGGAAAAAGGACTGGATACCGTGATAGGGGAGGGTGGTTTGAAATTGTCCGGTGGTGAAAAGCAACGGCTGTCAATAGCCCGGGCCCTGCTGCGAAAGCCGAGGTTGCTGATATTCGATGAAGCAACTTCTGCCCTGGATTCGCTGACAGAGGAAGAAATTACCACTACTATCAAACAGGTATCTTCCCGGCGTAACCAGGTGACTATCCTGATCGCCCACCGGTTATCTACCATTATGCATGCCGACAGGATCTATGTGCTGGAGAGAGGTTTGGTAGCGGAGCAGGGCACTCACCAATCGCTTCTCGAGGAAAAAGGGCTGTACTACGCCATGTGGAGGCAACAGATCGGCGAACGCAAACCGGTGAGCAGCGCTGTTAACCTTAATTAACTTCCCGGCAAATAGCGGGGAGCGTAAATTTGAATAAACTTTTATATCATGCGGTACCTGTTTTTGTTGATATTGCTGGCAGGCGCCCGTTTCGGATGGGCGCAGAAAGAAGTACAACGGGCGATCGTGAAATCTGTAACGGAGATCACTTTCCCGGAGAATCCTAATCGCAGCTTCGGCGGAGAGGATGATGCCCGGCCTTTCGGTGGCGGTATGGAAAGTACCAATACCGTTTATTTCAGGGGTGATTTTATCAAGACACTTAATCAAACCGATTTTGGTAACAATACAGTGATCATTGATAAGAATAGTAACAAAACGATTACCATCATTGAGGCAATGGGCCGGAAAACAGGCTATTACAGTACGCCGGAAGATGAAGAGCTGATGCGTAAAAGGATGGATTCGCTCCGCCAGGCCGGCGGCTTTAACCGGCAGGTGGAACGAAGGGAAGGAGAAACCGAAATAGCGGAAACGAACGAGACCCGGAAGATCGCCGGATATGACTGTAAAAAGACCATTATCAAAACAAAGACAAATAACGGCGAGGTAAACGAAACAATTATCTGGTACACGCCCGATCTGAAGATGCCTGCAGACTATCCACAGGCAGGAGCAGTAGCGCCCGGTGGTGGCAGAGGGTTCAGCGCAAGCTTTGGCGGTGGTGCACGCAGCGGCGGATTGGGTGTGCCGGGACTGGATAAGATCAACGGGTTTGTGATGGGCTACGAAATGAGCCGGCCCAATGGTTTCAGCATGAAAATGGAAGTGAAGAAAATTGAGATAGACCCCGAGATCAAAGACAAGGTATTTGAAGTGCCGAAGGGTATAGAGCTGAAGCCCATATCCGAAATGCAGAACATGTTTGGCCCGGGTGGTCCCGGCGGACGGGGAAGGCAGGTGATCGTAGTGGAGGGTACATGATCTCTCTTTGTTTTGTTTCGGTCTGCTATTTTTCTTTTATGAGCATTCTCTGCAAAGATCAGTTTTCTGAAAACCGGTAATCAAAAGAGTTCCGAACCTTTTTAGCCGGTTACCATTTACGCAGCTTATTGCCAGAGTTCAGAACCCCGTACCGGGACTGAATCACAAAGGCTCGAAGTTTCACGAAGAAATAACATTGTGCCTCCTTATTTACAGTCGATGTCTCTCGGGGACCCGGTGTCTTTCCATGTACAGCGCAGAGTCCACAGCCAGTATCCGGCGCCTATAGTGAGACACCTGCCAGGAAGAAAAGTAATTTCCTGTTCCATCAGAAGGCGAGGCTGTGAGACGTCGGCTGGGAAGCATGTTTATTTCACAGCCGATGTTCTCCCGTAGGGGAACCGGCGTTTTCACCTTTTCTCCCATTTCTCCCGGATAGTATCCAGTGTCTCCATCAGCAGCAGGGTATCTGCGTGAGACATTACCGGGCTTTCGGTCATTCCCTTCCGCAGACAGTCGTTTACATGAGCAGCTTCGTAATGATAGCCCCAGCCTTTAGTGGGCGATACCGGTATCACCTGCCTGCTGTCCATAAATCCCGGGTAAAATTCCGGGATGGCATCCGGTGTATAAAAGCGATGGTTGATCTTTATTCTTCCTTTGGTGCCGTTGATAAATGCCTCCGTAGGCAGTTGGGTGCAGAAGGAGGAGAACAGTTGCGCATAGGCGCCGTTATCATACTTAAAAAGGATAGCGCATTGTTCGTCTACTCCGGTGGCAGCCGGTGTGATGGATGATTCGATGCTATCCGGCTTTCCCAGTACGGATAAGGCGTAGAACACGTTGTAAATACCGATGTCCAGCAAGGTGCCCCCACCCAACGCCGGATCGAATATGCGATCGGCTATAGGCGGCTGGGGAATAAAACCGAAATTGATGAGCACGCTTTTGATATCACCCAGTGCACCCTCCCGCACCTGTTGCAACATGGTATTATACGAAGGCGTAAACTTAGACCACATAGCTTCCATCAAAAAAAGCTTCTTCTCTTTTGCCAGGCTGATCATTTTCCGGGCTTGCCCGCTGTTCAATGCAAAGGCTTTTTCGCATAATACCGCTTTGTTATACTGCAGGCATAACATCACATGCTCGTAGTGCAACCCATGAGGAGTGGCCACATACACTACATCCAGCTCTTGATTGCCCAGCATCGATTCATAACTGTTATAGCTATACGCCGCCCCGCAGGTGGCAGCAAATGCAGCGGCATTGTCCGCATCCCTGGATGCTACCGCCAGCAGGCGGGTGTCATCCAGCAACTGCAGATCAGACGCAAATTTCCGGGCAATTTTTCCGCATCCCAGGATACCCCAGTTGATGGTTTGTTTCATGTGTATCTTTTATTGATTTTTAATGGTCACATTTACCTCCGGTGAACTCCGTTTCGCCAGGTAATTATTTCTTTGTCTATGCTCAAATTCTTATGACTCATTTCATATTATGATATCAGCGATTTTATTTGGGAAAAGGTATACGTATGTATCCCGGTCGCTTCTGATAGAGATGCTACCAGCATTGCCTGGGCAACATCGTTTCCCCGGATGGGGCTGTATTTTTTCATACCACCGAATGTGATCAGCGACAGCAAGGGTGATATTAGCTGTGCCGCTTTTTCCGCCGGGCGGGACTCTTTCCGGCTGCCCAGCAGCAGGGAAGGTTGAAAGATATGAACGGCTTGATAAGGCATCCGCGAGATGGCTTCTTCCACTTCGCCTTTTAACCGTAAATAAAAATTAGAGGAGCCGGCATTAGCGCCGATCGCCGAAACCAGCAGGTATCGTGTATAGCCTTTTTCGATTCCCCACCTGGCAGCATTCACCGGGATATCAAAATCAATTTGGCGGTACTTTACTTTGTCGCCTTTTACCTGCTTCATAGTGGTGCCGATGCAGCAGAAAATAACGTCGCCTTCAGGCATGTTTGCCTGGTAGTTATCCTCATTGGTAAAGTCCGTAACCCTTTGTTCGAGTTTTGTATGCGTAATTTCCATGGGTTTTCTTACAAGAGCAATAACTTTGCGGTAAGCCGGGTTGTTTAACAGCAGTGGCAGCAGCTGGCTGCCGATAAAACCAGTTCCGCCCAGTAATAAAGCTGTCTTTTCACGCATAACCAAAGTATTTGAGCATGCAAATTCAGGAAAATTTTTCGCTACGTCAATATAATAGTTTTGGAATAGATGCCCGGGCACATTTTTTTGCACCGTTTCATACGCTGGAAGAGCTACAATCGCTGACGGAACGATCGCAACCCTCAAAAAGGATGATCCTGGGTGGTGGAAGCAATATCCTGCTGACCAAAGATGTGGAAGGATGGGTGCTGAAAAACGAAATACAGGGAATAGAAGAGGTGGGAGAAACCAGCAACGAGATTTTTGTAAAAGCGGGGGGTGGTGAAAACTGGCACCGTTTCGTGCAGTATGCCTTGGCACGCAATTGGGCCGGACTGGAGAACCTTTCCCTGATACCGGGTAACGTGGGTGCAGCACCGATGCAGAATATCGGTGCCTATGGAGTGGAATTGAAGGATGTTTTCAACAGCCTGGAAGCTTTTCATCTGCAGGACAGGGTGGTACATACTTTTACCGCGGGCGACTGCCGTTTCGGGTACCGCGAAAGCATTTTTAAGAAGGAATTGAAAAACCGGTATGTCATATTGAACGTAAGCTTCCGGTTGCGGAAGGAGCCGGTTTTTCATACCGCGTATGGCGCTATCAGGCAGGAGTTGGAGAAAATGAACGTGCAGGAACTAAGCATACAGGCGATTGCGCAGGCCGTGATCAATATCCGGTCGTCCAAACTACCGGATCCGGCGGTCATCGGCAATGCAGGTAGCTTCTTTAAGAACCCTTCGGTGCCGGCAGATACATTTGCACAGTTGCAGAAAGCGCACCAAGGTATTGTAGGATACCCGAATGAGGACGGTACGGTGAAGCTGGCCGCCGGCTGGCTGATCGAAAAAGCCGGCTGGAAAGGTTTCAGAAAAGGAGATGCCGGGGTGCATGCGTTGCAGGCTTTGGTGCTGGTCAACTACGGAAGTGCCACCGGGAAAGATATCTTCAACCTTAGCGAGGAGATCTTACAGGATGTTCAAAAAAAGTTTTCGGTTACGCTGGAACGGGAGGTGAATATCGTGTAGGCCGCGGCGAAGAAATGATAAGCAAATTATTTGAAACAGTCACATAACTATTGCAGATGTAAACAAACCTCCGTACCACATATCTGAACATTCGGTGTTGGGACCGGAATGGCATGAAGGCATTTCCTTTTCTGTATTTGTCGCTCCGAGGCATCGAGGAGTCTGCTGTTAACTGTTTTTTGTTTATTGCAAAACGGCTCCACCCGTATGCGAAAGAATGGAACCGTTTTACAACCCGGTATTTAATTCAACACCTCCCCGAGCTTAGCGATCAGGTCGGCGCCTCTCAGGTTTTTCGCAATAATTTTACCATCCTTATCCAACAGGTAGTTCATGGGAATGGCTTTGATGCCATAGAGGGCCGCTGCATCGCTCCTCCAACCTTTCAGATCGGATACCTGGGTCCAGGCGAGCTTGTCCTGCTCAATTGCTTTCAGCCAGGCTTCTCTTTTTTCGTCAAGGGACACTCCCAGGATATCAAATCCTTTAGCCTTGTAGTCGTGATATGCTTTTACAATGGTGGGGTTTTCCTGGCGGCAGGGACCACACCAACTGGCCCAGAAATCCACTAATGTATATTTTCCTTTAAAAGAAGACAGCGACACCGGGTTCCCGTCCAGGTCATCCAGCGTAAAGTCCGGGGCCACCGCGCCAACACCTGTTTTGGTGAGTGTCTCGAGGGTTTGTCCTGTTTCTTTTCCAAAAAATGAGTTTTTCACTTTATCATCCAGACCTTCATACAGGGGCCTCAGCTCTTCTTCGGTGGCGTCCATGGCAAAGTTTTGCGCCAGCAAAAAAGCAGACACGTAAGAAGAAGGGTTTGCCTTCACGAAGTCAACAATGATCGTTTTGCTTTCGTTTTCCAGTTCCTGGAAACGCATCTGGACGTCCATCATTTTACCCATGTCGCCTGCCATATCTGCCTCCTGGTATTCCTCGATCAGGGCTCTTTGCTTCTCCGCCAACCCGGAAAACTGGCCCTGGTATTTTGTAAAATCATCCTGGGTAGCAGAACCGGTAATGGTACCCTTATGAAGGGAATCGATACTTGCATTGACAACGATCTTACCCTCCTGCAGGAAAAAGCCTAAAGGCTGGTGTGGAACAATGTCACCCAGGCTCAGGAACACAAACCGGGGTTCATCTATGGCGCCGTTGAATGTAAAGCTGCCGTTTACCAACGCTGCGGTATCTGGCTCGGCTTCGCTGTCCTGTATATTATGGAGATAAATAAAACCGCTGTCCAGTCCGGTAACTTTGCCCGTAAGCGTATAGGCGCCGGTTGTTTTTTCCTTACAGGACCATACAAGAAATGTAAATAATATGGAGAGGATCGTTATTCTTTTCATGTTATAATAAGCTTGTTAAAAGCTGTAAAGGTAGTCATTAACCGGCTTAATCCGGCTATAATCTCGGGGAGCGGTATATTCCAAATCTTAGCAATGCAGGCTTTCCGGCCGGTATCTCCACCGACCGGTAGAGCACGCTACAGACGGGTGTTCGCACCACTGCGAAAAATACACGCTGAGTGAGGAGCGTTATTACTGGTATTGTATATATATGGGTTTGGGAACCAGTTCCAGGAGCTCCTCCGGTGTCATCGGGCGGCTATTGGCTTCCCGCGTATCATTTTTGTAAAATACTTTAAAGCCCGGGAACTGTACGGGTTCTTTGTAAACATATTGACGATAGGTATTCTTCTTGCGTGCCTGGTGCCCCCAGCCGTCCATATCTATCACTACCTGCACTTCAGGCCGCAGCTTGATGTTTTTGTAATCCTTCATCATTGCCTGGGTAAACCGATGTATCACCAGTATTTTCGGCGGCAGGTTATGTTGCTTTACCAGGTCGGCCAGGTAGCCGGTTACATAGTTGATATCATCTGCATTGAAGCTGCCGATCACTTTGCCAGGCCGCTCGCCGCCTTTCATGGAAAACTCCGGGTCGATGCCGAGGTGCATATCCGGGCGGGAAAGATATTTTTCTAACTGGGGCACTTCCTGCTGCAGGGTGCTGAGCCCCACCTGTATGTCCACAAATGTGATGGCATCGATCTTTTCCGCCATTTTCAAAACAGAATCGATCTGGTGAAAAGGCATGCGCAACCTGTACTTTCCATCCCTGCCCGGGCTTTCCTGGGCGGTTACCGCTATATAGTGCAGGGCGGGCACCACTTTGGTGGTAGTATCTGCCGCTTCCCATTTTTTCACTTCTTCCTTCAGCATTGCCAGCATTTCCGTTTCGGGGTATTCGCCAAGTACTCCCATTCTCTTTGAATAGAGATTACCGTAGTATGCGATCACCCGCTTGAAAGGTAAAATAGCGCCCGGCAAAGGATAGGGACCTTTTACAGGCCAATTGCCCAGGGTGTCACCTTCCGCCAGGTAGGCATTTTTCCGGTCATACAGGGCAGTGTCCAAAACAGCAGCCGGTTGTACTTCTTCCTGCGGAACAGCAATTTCCTGCCGGCTGGTAGTGTCGGTATTGGTATTTTTTTGTTCCTGGGAGTTGGAAGTATCACAGGAAAGCAGGCATACAAGAAATAGAAAAATGGTGCTGTGTAACGGGAACGAATGCTTCCCTGCGTTGGCTAACATGACTGGAAAAGAACGCATAACAATGATTTGAGTGGTTTTTTTGGTAATTGCTGGCAAAATAACAGCATTATGGCTCCAAAACGTTGCCGCAGACAAAATATTTTAGATGTCCCCTTTTGTCGTCATACAGATGAACGCTGATCGTAATACTTAGCAATGACCGGTGAATGCACATAACAGGTATCACTCAGGCAGTAAATAAAAATATCTACAATTTTTACAATATTCAAGAAGAATAAGTGTTTTTACTTAGTGAATAGATGAAAACACTTATAGTATTTGGCTGCCTATTATTAATACCTGTAATCTTTTGATACTAAAATGAAAACGGTTTTATGTTACATAGTTGCAGTGTTATCCCTGCAAACTATGCATGCGCAGATAACCTATACATGGAATGGGTCGGCATCTGCGGCATGGTCAGATCCGGTCAACTGGAGCCCGGCCGGTGTGCCGGCATCTTCCGATCATATACAGCTCGTTGCGGCTCCCAATGCCTGTACACTGGATGCCGATCTGTCTGTCAGTAATATCAACCTGGCCGGCGGCACACTGGACCTGGGTGGGTATACGCTTACCGGCGCAGGCGCCACTGTTACCTTTTCTTCAGGGATTGTACAAAACGGATACCTGGTGATCGCAGCGGCCGGCACTACAGTATTTGGCACAGGTGCAGTAACAATGAACTGTACGGTAAATATTCATTCTGCATCGCTGCACATACGAAATTGCACCTTCAATGGTAATACCCATATCACCAAAACAGGAACAACCAGTGACGGCTGCAATAACAATATTTTTAATGCACCTGTTACCATCACAAACGCAGGGTCTGGTAACATCACCTTCGGAAATACCTATGCCGACCAGTTTAACGACGATGTAACAGTGATCAATAGCGGCAGCGCTCATATTTATATAGCGAATAACAGCACCGGTAATTATTTTGGCGGTGTTACCACTTTTCATAACGAATCCGCCGGTAACGGTAATATCTATGTGAGCTATTATTCGGCAGGAACAATATTTGACGGTGATATTGCCGTGAGTGCAACCGGCGGGAATGGTGTGTACTTCTGTACCGGCAGCGCTGCTTCTGCAACAGTAACGCCCGGGCACGTCATCAGCGTGGATGCACCGGGTTTTTCACAGGGAAGCTTGTCTTTGCGGAGATTTACACAGCAGGGGGTTACTCCTGTAAACCTGGCGCTCACCGGTACCGCCGAACTGATGATAGCCAATAATTCACAGTTCAGCGCACCGCTTACTGTCAGCTCACCTAATATCAATATATCCAACACCGTTTTTGATAATGATGTAATACTCACCAAAACAGATGGTACCAATTCAAATGCCATGAGTGGCGGGAATATATTTAACGGTACGCTTACCGTCAATTATTTTTCATCAAACGGCACCGGCTACTGGTCTTTTGCCAACGGGAATCCCGATATCTATAATGGTGATGTGTATTCCAACAATAATAGCCTGGACAGGATAATTTTTGGTCATAACGCCGGCGGTAACCAGTTCAATGGTGATTTTATCATTACACAAACGGGTTCTTCCAGGGGAACGGCGCTCACCTGGAATACCGGATCTTCCTGTGAAATGGCGGCCGGTAAAACTATCAGGATGGGTGCGGGAGGGCTAGATGCCGGCTACTTTTATGTGCAGGGCATTACGCAACATGGTAATGAACCCATCCACCTGCATACTACCGGTAATGCTGCTGTATATCTTGGTATCGGTAGCGCGCAAAACTACTCTGTGCTGGGCGGACGGGTGGAAGTGACAGCAGAAGATGTGTATATAAGGGGAACAACCTTTCACAGTGATGTTGTAATAACAAAAACAGGAGGAACCAGTAATCATAATGAAGGAAAGCAGAATATATTCAATGGTACATTGACGATCAACCAGCAGAGTAATACCGGCTATTTAATGTTGGGATATAATTCCAATGACCGGTTCAATGAAAATATTATTATCAATTCAACAGGCTCCGGCGGTATTAACCTGGGATGGACTTCGGGATCAGGCAATCCCGAACTGGCTGCCGGCAAGACGATCATCGTCGGTGCTGAAGGTTTTGATACCGGTCAGCTTCAATTCGGAGGCTTTGTTCAGCATGGTAACACACCCATTACGCTTTTGTTAACGGGAACGGCTTTATTAAGAGTGTATTCGAACGATAACCCCAGTATTTTTGATGGTCCGTTTACGGTGCAGGCGCCGGATATTTACATCTGTGGTGGTATTTTTAATAATGCAACCAGTTTTACGAAAACCGGCGGCATCTCAAACCATAACTCCGGCCGGCAGAATATTTTTAATGGATTGCTGACGATCAACCAACAAAGCAACTCCGGCTATTTTATGCTGGGCTACAATTCCAATGATCTTTTTAATGAAGATATTGTGCTGACTTCTATCGGTACAGGCGGTATAAACCTGGGTTGGCCAGACGGCACAGGTACCCCGGTACTGGCAGCCGGGAAAACGATGTCTGTGGGCGTTGCCGGATTCTCGGCGGGATATCTTCGTTTGGGTGCTTTCACACAGTTGGGAACAGCGCCTATAGACCTTACCCTGACGGGGGTTGCCAGTATGCATATACGTGAAAATGGTATCCCTTCAAGTTTCGGTGGGGCGTTCACTGTAACGGCGCCTGATATTTATGTACAGGGTGGCGTATTTAACAGCGATGCAACTTTTACAAAAACGGGCGGCGTAGCCAATACCAATTCCAACCGGCGGAATGTGTTTCACGGATTGCTTACCATTCACCAGCAAAGCAATAGTAATTTTGTGCTCAGCTCAAATACTGATGATGCCTATAATGGTGATATTATAGTTACTTCATCAGGAAGCGGTGGCATTTATTTGGGTAACAATGACGCCTCAAGCCCCATCCTGGCAGCAGGCAAAACGATCATGATCGGCGGCGCCGGCTATACAAACGGATTTTTAAGCTTACACGGTTTTACTCAATTGGGCAACGCGCCCATGACGCTTGCATTTACCGGAACTTCCACCTTTGTAAGGTTTATCCACAATTCGGTCATCGGGGGCAACCTGGTTGTTACAAGTCCGGAAATCCGTTTTGACGGAAGTATTTTTAACGGAACGGTGAATGCAACCATGACCGGTGACAGGGCAACTACTTCCAGAGGGGGGAATATGTTTAACCGGCACTGCAGCATTACCAACAGCGGAGGAAATTATTGGATAATGGGATACAATGAGCCGGATACCTGGAATGGTGATGTGGTGCTTACCAGCAATGGAACAGACAGGCTATTGATAGCCTGGTCTGCACCGGGTAACATGTTCAACGGGGATATTTATGTGAATACCGCAGGGAGCGCTACGGGAATAGATTTTTGCGGAAACAGTACTGCTACCGCCACCCTCGCTGCAGGAAAAACAATAGCAGCCGGCGCCATAGGGCTGAACGCGGGTTACCTGGTCTTACGCCGGTTTACACAATTGGGTAATGCACCCGTAGATCTCAATTTGACAGGTACGGCTTCGTACCTGCAATTCGGGCCGTCCTCAACTTTTGGTGGAAATGTTATTTCCGTTAGCCCGGGTTTGCGTTTTAACGGTTGCACTTTTCATGGCACGGTCAACAGTATGAAAACAGGAGATGTGAATGAGACCAGCAGCGGTGATAATATTTTCAATGGTAACACTGTCATTTCCATCAGTGGCGCTGGTAACCTGGTGCTGGGAAGTGGCAATGCCGACCAGTTCAATAGTACAGCTACATTCAATAATAACGGTACAGCTCATTTTTATATAGCACATAACAGCAGTAACAATTTTTTCGGAGGTGTAACCACATTCAATAACGCGCCCTCCGCCGACAGGGGGATTTATGTAAGCAGCTATAGCGCCGGCACCATATTTACGGAAGATATTATAGTGTCGTCTGCCGGGGGGCAGGGGGTACAGTTTTGTGCAAGCAATACAACAGCTTCCGTTACCCTGGCAACCGGTAAAACGATCGCTGTAGGCGCGGGTGGCTTTTCTGCAGGTACTTTGTTGCTGAAACAGTTTATACAAACAGGATCTGCTGCGCAAGCCCTTTCTTTGACAGGGGTAGCTCGGCTGCAGTTTGGCCCTTCTGCTGCGTTCGGTGGAGCGGTTACTGCCGTAAGCCCTACGATATTGTTTAACCGGTCTGAATTTGGTTCATCAGTTAACAGTACCAAAACCGGCACCACTAACGATCAGAGTCCGGGTGGTAATACTTTTCATGATGCAGTCACCTTTACCAATAATGGTACCGGTTACTTTTCGATGTCGATCTCGGTTGACGACCATTACAATAATGATGTCCATTTTATTAAAAACAACAGCGGCGCGATTAACCCCAATCATCACTTTACGGGTTATTACAGGGGTAATGTCAGCGTTTCATCCACTACCGGTGTAACCTTTGGCGTTGGCAATGGTACGGCTGTTTTCAACGGTACGGGTACACAGATCATAACGTCAGCTTCTTCCACACCGGTCTTCTCGAGGATGGTTATCAATAATACGGGTAGCGGGGTTACATTAAATAATACGATCCATGTCAGCAGGACACTCGATTTATTATCGGGGCTGCTGCATACCACTCATGCGAATATCCTGATAGTGCTGAACAATGCTGTGGTTGCTGCCGGTAATTCGCTGTCAACCAGTTATGTGAACGGGCCGATGCGTTACCAGAAGAGCAGTTCCGGCAGTACCGTGTTGAATTTTCCGGTAGGCAACGCCCCCGATTGCCGTCCGGTAGTGCTGACGGTAGCGCATACCAACAGCACGGCCTATACCTATCATGTAGAGCTGCATAACGCAAGCGCTGCGGCGTTGGGCTATACCTTACCGCCAACAGTAGATGCTGTTTCAACCGTTCATTATTATACCATCAACCGCCTGGATGCTTCCGGTAACCATCAACCCACGACGCATTTATCCGGCAACCAGCAGATAGAGATATTTTTTGGAGAGAATGACCTGATCACGGATGGCAATGCAACTACCATAGTCAAAAACACACCGGCTGCCCCCACCGAGTGGATCGATATTGGTGGAACCGACGGACCGGTGTACAATGGTGGACTGAACCTGACAGGCAGTATCAAATCCACTTCTTCCCCAACGGCATTTAATTCTTTTTCTCATTTCGCCCTGGCTTACAGCATGATGATCATCCTGGCCGAAAATGGCGTGCAACTGGAGGCAACCACTACGGGAGATATGGTTTCACTGGAATGGAAAACAACCGCCGGCCCCGGCTATGTATCATATTCCCTGGAGCGAAGCAGGGATGGTGTAACCTTTGAAGTGATCAACACGCTTTCAGCGAATGAACCCGGGAGCAGAACGATCACCTATCGTCAGAAGGACAACAACCCGCATACCGGTCGTAATATCTATCGTGTAAAACGGATGAACGCCGATGGAAGTTATACCTATTCCAATACGGTTTTGGTACAGTTCCACAATCGTACAAAACTATCGGTTTACCCGAATCCTTCCGTGGGTACGGTTTTCGTAAAGGAACTTACTGAGGATAAATTTCACGCGGAGTGGTATGATGTGAGTGGCAGGCTCGTGCTGACCCAGTCCGAAGCGGTGGTGAACGGAACAGCGAGGCTGATAACAAACCTTCCCGACGGAATATACATTCTGCATTTCAGCGATGCAGGCATCCTTAAGGCAGAACGGATCATCATCCGGAGATAAATCCTCCACGACGTCATTGCGATCCCGCTTGTTATACGCTCTCGCATTAAGTACTGTTTTAGCGGGAGAAGCAGTCCCACCCCGGTCGTCACTGCGCGCCGCGATAGTGATCAACTGGTGACGATGATCCTTGCGGCAAAGCAGTCTCTGGAGATGACTACACTTTGTAATTGCCATGTAGCAAATCCAACGCGAGGTGAGCATACGTAGGGATTGCTTCACCCGCCCTTTGGGTGGCCCGTAATCACCAGTATTTAATATCTTCCCACAAGTCTTTCCATTCAGGGTTTATTTCTGTTACCAATTTTATCTTTTGCTTCCTGTTACCACCTTTGATTCGCTTTTCCTCCGCGATGGCTATTTCAATTGAAGGGAAAAATCTGTAGTATACCAGTATTGTACAATTATACCTGGCGGTGAATGACTCAGGATAGAACTTTTCCTTATGCTGTTGGATTCTGGCAAGTAAGTTTGAAGTTACACCGGTATACAGCACTGTATAGATCTTGTTCGTCATTATGTAAACACATCCACCTTTGGCCATAGCGACTTTTTTGATGTTTTTCGGATAACTAAGATAAACATTCTTCGCTACAGTCCTGCCTCCTCGTGAGGTCGGTATACGTAGGGATTGCTTCACCCGCCCTGCGGTCGGGTTCGCAATGACGGTCATCCGTTCGGCAAAGCAGTTCTTTCCATGATCGTCACTGCGCGCCGCGATGGTGATCAACTGGTGACGGATCATCCTTGCGGCAAAGCAGTCCCTGAAGATTATCACGCTTAGTAATTACCCCGCAAGCATCCTTACGCGAAGTGGGCATACGTAGGGATTGCTTCACCCTCCCTGCGGTCGGGTTCGCAATGACGGTCATCCGTTCGGTAAGGCAATCCCTTCCATGATCGTCACTGCGCGCCGCGATGGTGATCAACCGGTGACGGATGATCCTTGCGGCAAAGCAGTCTCAGAAGATCATCACGCTTAGTAATTACCCTGCAAGCATCCTTGCGCGAAGTGGGCATCCGTAGGGATTGCTTCACCCTCCCTGCGGTCGGGTTCGCAATGACGATCATCCGTTCGGTAAGGCAGCCCTTTCCATGATCGTCACTGCGCGCCGCGATGGTGATCAACTGGTGACGGATCATCCTTGCGGCAAAGCAGTCCCTGAAGATGATGAAGCTTTGCAACTACCCCGCAGCAATCCAACGTCAACGCGAGGTGAGCATACGCAAGGATTGCTTCACCCGCCCTGGTGTCGGGTTCGCAATGACGGTCATCCGTTCGGCAAGGCAGCCCATCCCGGTCGTCACTGCGCGCCGCGATGATCAACTAGTGACGGATCATCCTTGCGGCAAAGCAGTCCCTGAAGATCATCACACTTAGTAATTACCCCGCAACAACTCTGCTCGAGGTGGGCATCCGTAGGAATTGCTTCACCCGTCCTGGTGTCGGGTTCGCAATGACGGAAACTTGTTCAGAAAAATATCCGTTACACGTAGTGATAAATGTGTAACTTATTACTCTTTATTGTATCATGAAATCTCCCAGACTACTATCCCTGGATGCCCTGCGGGGTTTTGATATGCTCCTGATCGCCGGTGGCGGTGCTTTTATCTACGACCTGAAAGGCGCTACGCCCTATGCCTGGGTGGATGCAGCGGCGAACCAACTGGAGCATCCTGCCTGGCACGGGTTTACGTTTTACGATTTTATATTTCCCCTGTTCCTGTTCATAGCCGGTGTATCGCTTTCCTACTCCCTGCGTATAGCGGTCAGCAGGGGAGCGGATAAAAAAACGTTGTACCGGAAGGCATTCAAACGGTTCCTGGTGCTTTTCCTGCTGGGGATACTGGATAAAAACATTCCCCTGGATATTTTCCATCCCGGCGATATTCGTTACGGAACCGTATTGAGCCGTATTGGCTTTGCCACCCTCGTCACCACTTTTTTGTACCTCAATCTCTCCGGCACAAAACGGCTGATATGGGTGGCGGTGATGCTGGTGGGGTATTGCGCCGCTTTATTCCTGGTGCCGGTGCCGGGGTATGGCGCAGGCGATCTTTCTTTTGAGGGTAACCTGGTGGGCTGGTTCGACCGTACTTTTATGCCCGGGCGGCTGTTGCAAAAAACCTATGACGAGAATGCCCTGCTGACGCAGATACCGGCGCACTGTCTGACATTGCTGGGGGCAGCTGCCGGCGACTGGCTGCAAAAATCAGCGAGTGGAAACAGGAAGACGGGCGGATTGCTGCTGGCAGGGATTATCTGCATTCCCGTTGCGTTGCTGTGGAGTAAGCTATTGCCCATCAATAAACATCTCTGGAGCAGTTCCTTCATCATGTTAACCGCCGGAATGGCGTTTATATTCCTGGCGGCGTTTTACTGGATCATTGATGTAAAAGGTTTCCGCAAATGGACCTTCTTTTTTAAAGTGATCGGGATGAATGCCATCGTGATCTACCTGGCCTACCGGTTCATCGATTTTAACCATACGTCAAGGCTGCTGTTTGAAGGATATTACAAATACGCACCGGAAGCCTATCACCCTGCGCTGCAGTCGTTGGGCGCCCTGGCCCTGGTATGGACCATGATGTATATACTCTACCGCAATAAGATGTTCGTGAAGATCTAATCTCTCAGCCGGTCAACGCTTTTGATCAGCTTCTGGTCGTTGTATATGCCTTTGATGGCCAGGATAATCAGTACCGGGATGAGAAAATAGATCACGGATGTCAATGCAAAATTACCCGCAGTAAAATGTTTGATCTGCAGGTAATACAACACCGCCGATAATATATAGAACAGCAGCGCCACCAGTGACAGTTTGATCTGCAGCGGGCGGTTTTTATACAGGAAAACCGAAATAATAGTCAGTAGTCCGATGATAATGGTTACAACCAGTATCCAAAAGCCGGAACTGGCCGTAAGGTTCGTAAACAGGGTGGCGCCATTCAGCTCTCTTGTGCCGGAGTAAACATTGAACCGGATAGTGAGGAAGCTTAATACACCTGCCAGCAGCAGCCATAAAGATTGTATACGTTGTAACATGGTTGATCCGGTTTTAATGATCAATACATAAAATTAAGCCAATCCCGGATATAACGGGAACTGTTGCATAAATGCATGTACGGCTGATTTCACTTCTGCAATTTTACCCTCGTTGTCTATATTCGCCAGCACGGTGTCGATCATATCCACCACCGGCTCCATATCCTCTTCTTTCATGCCGCGGGTGGTAACAGCGGGAACGCCTACCCGTATGCCCGAAGTGATAAAGGGACTTTTGTCGTCAAAAGGTACCGCATTTTTGTTCAGGGTGATATGGGCTTTGTCCAGCGTTTCCTGTGCTTTTTTGCCTGTCAGGTTTTTGTTGCGCAGGTCAATCAGCATCAGGTGGTTGTCGGTTCCGTTGCTGATAAGGTCGTAGCCTCTTTTCACGAAGGCTTTCGCCATAGCCTGTGCATTGGTGATCACCTGTTTGGCATAGTCGGTATAATCGTCTGTCAGTATTTCGCCGAAAGACACCGCTTTTGCCGCTATTACATGCTCCAGCGGTCCGCCCTGTATGCCGGGGAAAACTGCCAGGTCCAGCAGCGAGCTCATAGAGCGTATATTGCCTTTCGGGTCTTTTATGCCCAGCGGGTTATCAAAATCATTGCGCAGCATGATGATACCGCCTCTTGGTCCGCGCAAGGTTTTATGAGTAGTGGAGGAAACGATATGGCAATGCTCGAAGGGGTCGTTGAGTAAGTTTTTAGCGATCAGTCCGGCAGGATGTGCGATATCCGCCAGCACAAGGGCGCCGATCTCATCTGCGATGGCGCGGATGCGTTGATAGTCCCAGTCGCGGCTATAGGCAGAAGCCCCGCAAATGATCATTTTGGGTTTTTCCGCTTTGGCAACGGCTTCCATCTGGTCGTAGTCTACCAACCCGGTTTCTTTTTTTACACCATAAAAAACAGCTTCATAGTTTTTTCCGCTGAAATTGGCAGGACTTCCATGGGTAAGGTGTCCTCCCATGCTTAGGTCCAGTCCCAGTATTTTATCACCTGCTTTCAGGCAGGCCAGGAATACAGCCGTATTAGCCTGCGCTCCGCTGTGAGGCTGCACATTGGCCCAACTGGCGTTGAATATTTTTTTCAACCGCTCAATGGCAAGGGTTTCTATTTCATCCACTACTTCGCAGCCACCATAAAAACGCCTGCCGGGATATCCTTCCGCATATTTGTTCGTCAGCACCGATCCCATAGCCTGTATTACCTGCAGGGAGGTGAAGTTTTCCGAGGCTATGAGTTCTATTCCGTTCCGTTGGCGATCTAATTCTTTATTGATCAGGTCAAAAATGGCTGTATCTTTTTTCATTCGTGTAGAGCGTTTGATTGTTTTTAGCCGCCGGTATCCGGGGCAATACGCTGGGTTTTGTTTTAGGGGGCAAAAATAGGACAAGCCTGCTGCATTTCAAATTTGAATTGCTGCGATTGTGTATAAAGCCCTGAGAATGTTAATTCACGAAATTCCAGAAGATGCCGAAGCGGTAAAGGAAGCCGGGGTAGGGGTACAGGGGTGCAGAGAAGCTGTTGTTCGTAAAACGGAAATTATTCTGCAAGTCAATGGTGTTCAGATTTTCAGCACGGATAAGGGCGGTGAAGCTGCGGATACGAAAATGCAGAAAAGCGGCTATATCCGGCAGGTTGGAAATAGTGACCGTGTTTTGCGGGAAAAACTGTCCCGTAACAGGAGAGTAGTTATCGGGCGTGAAGGGCGTATAAAAGCGACTGTCGAGGCCGGTCGCAATATTCAGGTTCCGGAAAAAACGTCCCTGGAATACCAGCCGGTTGCGGGTATATACCAATGGCAGGTTAACGGGGGTATTACCGGCGGTCTGCTGCAGCACGATGTCGATATACCAGTGCCAGTATTTGCCGATCGGGAAGTCTTTACTGGCCTGGATCTGCAGCACGTTAAAAATGCTGCTTTGTTCTACTTCCGTAAAGTTTTTAAAATAGGTATAGTTGCCCACCAGGAAATAATGACCACTAAGTGACATCTTCAGCGCCGGTAACCCCAGGTTGCCGAACAGGTGGGTAATGTTTTCCTTGTTGGTACCATCCGGAGGTGTTACCACCGGGTAGTTGTTGGTATTGCGCATCAGGTAAGAGGGAGTGCGGTTCGTATTCCGGAAACCCAGTTGCAGGTAACCGATCTTTCTGCTGATCTCCCTTTGCAGGCTGCCGTAAGCTGTATAATCACCTGCATTGAAACCGGCAATGTACATTTCTCCGTTTAGCTCAATGTCCCATTTCAGGTTGCGGGTCCTGTTCCGATATTCACCGTGCACAAAGAAATTAAAAGGCCTGTCCTGTATCCTGCTATCCCATCGTACCGCAAGGTTTTGCGCGGCGGCGCCCAGTTTTAAAAACTGTTGCTGGTTTTTGATATCAGGGAACGAATAGATGGAAACATCATTGATGATCTCTTCCCACTGCTGACCATACCGGAGGGTATCTACCGACTGCAGCCGCATCGGGATCTGCCAGGGGTTAATGTCGATATCGTAATTGGACTTATAAAAATCTGCATTGGGACTGGCGTCCTGGAACAGGTAATCGTACCTATTGTATTGCACTGTATGTTCGAAACGGAACCGCGGGTAGAACAGTTTGATAACGGATGAATCAGTTACCACCGAATCTTTTTTACCGAAGTCATACTGCTGTCTCAACAGGAAGTTAAAGCTGGTGTATTTGTTGCCGGTTAGCAGTTTGTTGCTGAATACATCCCTGGAACGGGCCGTGTTACTACTAATATTGGTAGGAATGGAAAACCTGTCCAGGAACTCCGGAGATTTAGACGTAATAAAACTGTCATTCACTATACCGCCGTTCTCTGCCGACTGCAGGCTGTTGCGCAGGGCGATCAGGTAGAGGTTGTAACGTTTGTTTGGCGACTGGTAATTGGTGTTAAAACGAAGATTGGAATGATTAACATTCTCGCTTCTGAAAACGCCCGGTGCATTGATCAGACGGAACTGGAAGGCAAAGTTCCAGTTGGGTTTGATATTCTGTGTATGTATCACGTTGATCATTTGCTCCTGTCTTGAGCCCAGCAGGTATCCCAGTTGGGTAAACGGACGTGTAGTGGTGAAAAAACGTGTTTCCTCCGTTTTGAAAGCATATATATCAAAGGCGTGAAATCCTGCGTCCCAGCCCGGACGCATCATGGGATTGAACAGCAGGGATTTTGCGGCGTTACCGGTGTTGCCGAGCCATATATGATACGGCTTCAAAGGTACCCTGTCGTAAAAATCTATCAGGGAGGAATCAAAGGTGTAGCTTCTTACGGTATCAAGGTATTTGAAGCGAATGCTTACCGAGTCGGCAAAAGGATCTCTTTTTTCGAATGAAAGCGAATCTCCCCCGCCTCTAGAACCGCCGCCAAAGTTCCGCAGATTTCCCAGCCTGCCCGGAAGCTGGGCAAACGCGGGCAGGGAAAACAGGATACACAGGATGAGAAATATGTTTTTTTTACTGCTTTTCAACAACTACATGCTTTATAATCGCCTGGGGGCGCAAAATACCCTAAAAATCTGCAATATTAGTTCTTTCAGATAGCTTTAACTAACTCTTTAACGAGCGCCGTCATCTTTGGTGCTGCTTCTTTTGCGGCAAGCAACACCTCTTCGTGGGTGATCGTATTGTCTTCTTCCCGGATGCCGATATCAGTGATAACGCTGACGCCAAATACTTTCAGCCCGCAATGAACGCCCACAATAGTTTCCTGTACCGTGCTCATGCCCACCATATCCGCTCCCAGTCGATAGATCATCCTGTACTCCGCCCTGGTCTCAAAACTGGGACCGGTCACGCCAAAATATACCCCTTCTTTCAATTGCAATCCCTGTTGCACACCTATTTCCCTTGCTGTTGCGATCAGTTCCTTTGCATACGGTTCACTCATATCCGGAAACCGTGTTCCAAAAAAAGACTCATTTTTTCCTATTAACGGATTGGCAGTGGTCAAACTGATATGATCGGTAATAATTACCAGGTCACCGATCCGGTACGTGGGATTTACTGCACCTGAGGCGTTGCTCAGCAGCAGGTTTTCCGCACCCAGCAATTTCATCACCCTTATCGGAAAGGTCACTTCGGCAGCGGTATATCCTTCATAAAAATGGAACCTGCCGGATAATACCAATATCTTTTTATCGCCGATGGCGCCCGCAATGAGCTTCCCGGAATGCCCCTCTACGGTAGACAGGGGAAAATACGGGATATTGCTGTAGGGTATTTCCACGTCTACTGTCACTTCGTCGATGAAGTTGCCCAGTCCGCTGCCCAGTATCAAAACCGTTTTGAACGAATGGGGCGTCCGGCTTTTTATAAAGGCGACTGCGGCCTGCGCTTTTTCTAAAAGTTCACTCATGCTAAAAATATAGGTGTGGGGGTATTCTCTTCGGTGAAAAAGCCTGAATTGCAGCTTTCCCGCTAAAGTAGTGGTTGGTGGAGACCCCAACCACTAATGCCCGTGCAAAGATAGCTGTTCCTTGTTGTATCATCCCAGTAACAATCTTGCGGTTGGTATGATCTGTTTACAGGAGAAGGGTAGTAACGAAGGATAAAGCAGACGCAGGATATGGATGTCAAAGGGCGACTCCGTTGACCGATAAATAGGAGTTTTGATGTCTCTCCGGGGTCTGGTAGCGCCGACCCCGGAGGTATGGAATGCTACATCGCTTCCTCTGTTCGCATCAGCTTATTCTGTTCTACCGTTTTCATAAAAACTAACACCTGGCGATCCCCGGGCCGGCTACGCCAGACCCCGGGTGGACGTGGGAAATTAAGGGGTTCAGAATCCTGTATCCTGCGTCATTAAAGCGGATGGGCACTGGGTTAGGAACCTTTCTCTTTTTCGGAGTTCTTTCGGAATATTTTACCGATTATATTCCTTAAGGCGACGACTATGGTGGAGACACCCGCCTGCTAAAAATCCGCCCGTAACAATCCTGTGACTAACCTGATCTGTTTACAGGAGGAGGACGATAACAAAGAATAAGCTGATAGCAGGGTGCTCTCCCCAGGGCAGGGTATGGATCGCCGGGCGGTTCCGTTGATCGATAAATAGGGGTTGCTGGTCGAAATTTTAATACTTTCTAAACAGAAATATTCGTTACTCCTGCAAACCTGATCGCGTATTTAAACGTCCATATGATATGGTACTGAAAAAATTAAAATTATTTCTGCTGGTGATCGCGCTGCCTGCGGTATTGCTTTCCCTGGCCAGCCAGATCAGTCCGCCTGAGGGGGTTACAGTCAAAAATATGGATTGTGACTGTACCTGTTGTGAAAAAGAAAAATGCGACGGGAATGATGCCTGCCGCAAATGTGAAGAAAGGGGGCACTGCGAAGGGAAGAAGACACACAGCGTTCAGCAATAAAAAAGCCACCGTAACCGATGGCTTTTGTCATATATGCCGTGTCTTATATTAGTTCAGGCTGCTGATCAGCTTGTTGTTTAACGCAACGTAATCGTCATTTTGTGCGGCTGCTGCCAGCTCTTTGGATTTATTTGCAGTAGCTTTTGCCTCTTTTTTCTTACCTAATTTAGCTTCACATACCGCTTTCTGGTGCAATACCCAGAATGCTTTGGGGTCTTGTGCGGCTGCTTTCTGAAACCAGTTCAATGCTTTATCCAGGTCTTTGCCATTCTCCAGGTAAAAGGCGGCAGCCTGGAAATAAGGAAAACCTTCCTTGCCTTCCAGTTCAGAAATTTGCGCAGAAACTTTGGATGCTATATCTGTTGTGATGGGCACCAGCACTACCGTTTTGTCCCATCCGATGATCAACTGCATGGAAGAAGGAGTGATAGCGTCAAAGCTGATGGTGAAAGATTCCAGGGAAAAAGGCAGTTCATTGGTTTGCGCCTTTACACGAACTACGTCCTCAGATTCTTTGTAAGCAGCAGGACTGGTTACATTGGTTTGCTTTGAAAGGATAACTGTCCATTCGCCGGCATCAGGTATGGTAAGCAGTCCGTATTTTCCGGCAGGTACTTTTTTACCACCAACGCTAACGTCCTCTCCAAATGTTATGGTGGTAGCGGCATTGGCACCGGTACGCCATACTTTTCCATAAGGTACCAGGTCACCCATGATGGTTCTGCCTTTTTTGGCGGGCCGGCTGTAAGAAACTTCCACATTGGACAATCCAAACTCCTGTTTCAACTCCTGGCGGGGAGATGCCACAGGGGTTTTGAGCTGTTGTGCCTCCGAAAAGTAAACGAGGCCTGAAAAAGTGGCAAGTAGTAATAGCTTTTTCATTATTGTGTGTTTAGTGATTAAAAGCGTTTGAGTCAGGATGGCGAAGATAATATATACCAAGTTGCCGGAGAACCCGATATGTTAAAATTAATTGAAGAAATGGACTAAAACTGTATGGAAACGGACACCCTGTAGGGTACCGTGCTGTTGTGCAGTTGCCAGGCGGGGCCTTCTTTTATCAGCCGTATGGCTTCACGGTCACACCCGGAGCAGGTAGCATGTTCCACCTGGAAATCATACAGACGCCCGGAAGGAGAGATCATAAATGAAATATCAACACTGCCCTTGAGGGTACTTTTCAGCCGCACGTTGTTCAGTAGGTAAATATCGTAGTTACCCCAGCCATCGCGGGGTTCTGCCCAGGGGCCGTCTTCCTCATCTGCCAGGCTGTCGCTGGTATTTTTCCGTTCCCGGGTCGCCGCCTGTTTCTTCTTAGTACCATATCCCGCTACCACTACTTCCTCCATATTATTGTCGGCTGTTTTCAGTTGCACCCGGTTTACTTTTGCGCCGGCGTGCAGCTGCACATTTTGTTCCTCATATCCCACAGATTTTATATGGGCAGTTACAGCACTGTCGCCGGTTATGACCCTGAATTGCCCGTTGGCATCGGTATAGGTGTTGATATGGGTATTTGCTACGGTAATGTTTACAAACGGCAGCGGTTTATCGGTGCTGTCGGTAACGGTTCCTCCGATAATATAGGTAGCAATATGTTGCTGCGGCGCCTGCCGTGCAGGAGCTGTTTTTAGGAAGGTTTCCGCCTGATCTGCCCGGTACGCCTTCGCCCTGCTTTCCCGTGTGGATTCCTCCACCGTTTCGTTGTCGGCAGGACGCCCGGCTTCTGCAACAGGCAGGGACTGCGGTGTGGTGGCCGGTTGTGCAACGGGCGCCCCCGGCTTTTCAACTTTGCGTGGCGCAGCTTCTTTTTTCTCTTCTGCCTGTGTAATTTTGGGGGCGGCTTCTTTTTCTGTTGGTGGAGACGCTTCTTCTGCAGCGGCAGCTCCAACAGTGGCCGTATCCGTTTCCGGCACAACGGCTTCGGCTGCTTTTTCCTCCTGATCGTGCTGAGCTATGTTTTTCTCCGTAGCGGGGTTCAGTAAAAACCAGGTAGCGCCGGAACCCAGGATGATCAGAATGGCAGCAGCCACGGCCAGCCAACGACGGTTTTGCCGGATGGATACTGTTTTCTGATCCGTTCTCTGCGCCAGTCGGGCAGACAGGTCCTGCATGGGTGCCTGTATCGACGAAACGGGCGTCGTCATATAGCCTTCCACCGCTTCCGCCAGGAAGGGATCGTCCTGCATATCCTTTTCCAGGGCATACATTTCAGCCGCCGTCATTTGCCCTTTGATATATCGTTCTATATCAGCGGCACTGTATTTTTTTGTATGATCGTTCCCCGGCATATCCCTTTCAGTTTTCAGATTCGTTTTTCTCCATACATATCTTCAGGTTCCGCTTCCCGTTTTGTATAAAGCTCCGTACTTTGTTCCAGTCGTAACCTGTAATAGACACAATTTCGTTATAACATTTTTGCTCCAGGTAAAACAGGTTTACCGCCTGCTGTTGCTCCGGTGTTAGCGTTTGCAGGCATTTTTCCAGCAACTGCAGCTTTTCCTCCTGCTCAAAAACACCATTCAGATGCACTATTTCACCGGATTGCATATAATCTGCGTTAAATTCCGTGGTTTTCAGATTTTTAGGAGTCCGCAACTGCATCAGGCAGTAATTGCGGGCAACGGTGTGCAGCCAGCTTTTGAAGTTGCTGATCTCGTGCGATGTAAGCTTTGTCACCAATTCCTCAAAGATATTCATCACCGCATCCTTACTTCTCTCCTCCTCCTTAAAATATTTCAGGCAAACCCCGTACACCAGCTCCATATAACGTTGGTACAGGGTGGACAGCACCTCCATCCGCCCGGTTTGCTTATACAGGGCGATCAGCTCAGGGTCGTCAGCGGCATCCGGCGATATATTTTTAATGAACTTCAATAGCTTGTCTGGTTCAATCAAAGATAAAAGCAATTTTTTTAGCAGAAAAGCGGTTGGGTCGCAAGTCTCAGGTCACAAGTCTCAGGTACCCCCTGCAACTTGTGACCCCCAAAAATTCTCCTCCTTTATGTAATCAGTCCAACAACTGCATCCAGTGGGTATTGATCACTAAAAAACATGGATATGAAGTATGTTATCATCAGCAGCCTGTTCTTTCTGTTGTCTTCCCCCGGTTTCTTCGGTAACAACAACACAGCAATTGATCTTACCGTCAAGGGTATTGTCACGGACGAGCACAGCAATCCCCTGGCCGGCGCAGCAGTATCCGAAAAGGGCACGGGTAATATGGTTTCCACCGGTAGCGACGGCGCTTTTACCATCACCGTAAGCAAAGAAAAAGCGGTGCTGGTATTTTCCTTTGTCGGTTACAATACCCGGGAAATAAAGCTATCGGGTAATGGATCATTAACGGTTCAGATGGAACCGGTAAGTTTCGATCTGGAGGAAGTTGTGGTGGTGGGGTATGGCGCTACGAAGAAAAAATCATTTACCGGGGCTGCCAGGGTGATGGCTGCTCCCCAGGCAGGTCATCATTTGGTAACAGCAGATCAGTTTCCTTCATATGAACGCCATGAACGCAGGAGGGAAGGTTCCGGCAATTTTGAGACGGAAGATTATGATGGCATCGTTGAAAACAGGTTCCTGGGGGTAGCTTCCAATCCTTTGTCAACGTTTTCAATAGACGTAGATGCTGCCTCATACAGCAATGTGAGAAGATTTATTAACCGGGGCGCCATGCCGCCTCCGGGTTCCGTGCGTATAGAAGAAATGATCAATTATTTCCGGTACGACCATCCGCAACCGGAGGGCAGTCATCCCTTTACCATAACAACTGAAATAGCGGCTGCTCCCTGGAACCCGCAGCACCAACTGGTAATGATCAGCCTGCAGGGAGCAAAGATCCCGGCGGATGACCTGCCGCCATCCAACCTGGTATTTCTGATTGACGTGTCAGGTTCAATGGAAGACTATAATAAGCTGCCACTGGTGAAACAGTCTATGAAAATGCTGACCGACCAGTTGCGGGAAAACGATAAGGTAGCTATTGTAGTGTATGCAGGCAGCGCGGGGGTGGTATTACCCGCCACCTCCGGATCGAACAAGCAAACCATTAAAAACGCGATTGACAACCTGCAGGCAGGTGGTTCTACCGCCGGTGGTGAAGGTATTCAGCTGGCATATAAAATAGCCCGCGAAAATTTTAAAGCAAATGGTAACAACCGGGTGATCCTTTGTACCGATGGCGATTTTAATGTAGGGCTCAGCAGCGATGCCGCCATGGAAGCTCTGATCGAAAAGGAAAGGGAAAGCGGTGTATTCCTCACCGTATTGGGATATGGTATGGGCAATTATAAAGACAATAAGATGCAAAAGCTCGCCAACAAAGGCAACGGCAATCACGCCTATATAGATAATGCCGGCGAAGCGAAGAAGGTGCTGGTGAGCGAGTTTGGCGGCACATTATTCACGATCGCAAAAGATGTGAAGCTGCAGGTTGAGTTTAATCCCGCTAAGGTGCAGGGCTACCGCCTGATCGGTTATGAAAACAGGATGCTGCAAACAGAAGATTTCAACGACGACAAAAAAGATGCCGGTGAGCTGGGTAGCGGACATACCGTAACCGCATTATACGAAGTAATACCGGCAGGTGTAAAAAGCGATTTCCTGGAAAAATCAGACGGACTGAAATACCAGAAAGCTACTGCCCGTAACAGCGGTGGCGAAATACTGCATGTAAAATTCCGGTACAAAAAACCGGATGGCAACAAGAGCCTGTTGATCGAGCACCCGGTAACGGACCATGTGGCAGATATACACGCAACCAGCGATAATTTCCGGTTTGCGGCAGCAGTAGCCCAATTCGGTATGCTGCTCCGCGACTCACAATACAAGCAGGGCGCCAACTACAACAGTGTGCTGGCATTGGCCGGTTCTGCTACCGGAACGGATGAAGAAGGGTATAGAAAGGAGTTTATTGAACTGGTGAATAAGGCAGGGGCGCTGGCGACGAGAGGATCCGGGTATGGAAGTCGTGGGGAGGAAGTGGTGAGTGGGAAGTAGGGAGATATTAGTCACAGGTTGCAGGTCAAGTTACAGGTTGACTGGCGACTTGCGACCTGTGTATACAAAAAATAGTGTAAAATCAATAATACATGTATATGTTTTGTACCAGATTATTAATGAATTTTGTAAGAATGGCCCTGGCTTCTGCAGTTTGTCCCGGCAGTAACGCGTTTTCAAGTTTAGCTTTAAGTGCGTCCTCTGTTGCAGATTCCAGCGAAGCTCCCTGAAACATATTAAGCAAAACATCTGCACCTAAATTTGTGATCTGATCTCCCACTTTATTATCATCTTCAATACCGAACAATTCCTTGAGAAAACCCTGTAAAATTGCATGTCCTGCTTTTTCTATAAGATAGTCAGCCAGGGATTGACTGGCTACATCTTCTATATTTACAGCATGAGTGGTGAGCATGCATTCTGTATCAAAGGTAGAGCTGTTATGTATTTTGACATACACATATTCATCATTTCCCGGAAAGTAGAGGATTTCATTGAACAGTGAAGTTCTTAAAGATTTTCCGATCATTGGTTGTGTGGAGAGCTGGCTGCCGGAGTAAGCATACAGGTCAAGGTCGCCGGAACGTCCGGAGTTTTTTAATGTAAATACACCAATAGTTCCTTTTCGTATATATAACTTGTAAAAAGTTGCCCCATTTGATTCTATAAATCTTGTATAACGATAGTTATTCCATGCATCTGAAAAATAAGGATTAAGATCCAGTGTTATTTTTTGGGTATTGGTATAGGTCTTTTCCTTCCATGTAACCTGATGAACAAATTTCATGGGTAGTGAATGTAGCCTATAGTATTTGTATTTTAGCTCCTCATAAAATTCATCAGAAAATAAAAACAGGTCTTCGTCCCCGGAATACTGTAGTCTTTGCAATAATGCTAAACTGTCCGAACTTATTGTGAGCGTCTTATCGGCCATTACAGGTTCAATAAGCAAATCTTTGCTACCCCTAAAACTCTGTCTTACAAATGATGCCATGGCGTTCGTATGAAATGACCGTAGCCCCGGCGTTATTTGCATATTGGTTATCCATGCAACACTTTTAGGCGATGCGTAGATCGTGGTTTCGCTTGTTTGAGTAATGCCTTTTGGAAATGTAGCGGTCAATGTAATAGTTAGCAATTCGGAATCATCCAGCTCCTGATCGTTAATAATCACAGCCTGATCAGATCGATATTCACCCAATGTAGTACCGTTGCTCCGTCGAATGGTAAACCTTTGTGATACCGGCTCTTCCGGCCGGCCTTCTCCGGATCCATACCATGTAATTTTTCTACACTGGGCGTTAACGCTCAGTGTATCCCAATTTTCACGATTAACCTCTATTTCCCTGATCTCATAACGAGGTTGACATGAACTGATTATGGTAAGAATGAATATAAGATATAGAAGCCTTTTCCTTTTTGTGACGGTGGTTAAAAAATGTTTGGTCATAGAGGGTCCTTTTAGTTTTAATATTGTTGATTGTTCTTCGATGGCTTTCATGTCTTACCCGATTGTATTGTAGTTGGCTGGGAGCAACCTTCAATATAATAATAGAGTGGAACCGATTTTTTTAGGAATCAGATGTAAGTTTTTTGTTTAGCTGTTTATATATCGGGAACTGTTATCACATATGGGATTGTCATCATTGACGATAAATTCCGATATTAGTTAGTATTAATTCTGACTAATTTCAGTCTCCCTCTTCGAGCAATACATCTGTTATACTAAACCTACATATTAAATTGGTCGTACATGTTTCGTAATCAACTCAATGAGCTCAGATGCGTGATTTGTCGAACCTTGCGCTCCTTTCTCTTTTGCTTCTCTTTTATGTTCCGGTAGATTTGAACCGGCGTAAATGAAATAAGGAGTCGCTTTGTCCGTTTTTCGGATTTCATTTAATAATACATAGCCTTCTTTAGGTCCTTCAACTCTGCCCATATCTGAAATAATTGCAGAATACTTTTTCTGTTTGAGAAGTTTTATTGCTTCAGATGTAGATAATGCTAAATCGAACTTGAATCCTATTAGGCCAAGAGCTTCCCTTTCATCGGTATTATTGTCGGGTCGATCATCTACCCATAAAATAGTATTAGAAGTTTCTGAATTTGTTTCAAATAATGTTTTTGCTGCTACAAGTTGATTTGCAATTCCAGTAACGTCATCACTGGCTACATGTCTTCCTTCTGCCTCGGCATTTTTATATGCTAAGGACCTACTTCCGGAAATCAGCCTTTCTAATTCATCTACACTTAAGTCAGATACTTTTAGCTTTTTAGGAGATCTATCGATTTTTTTGATCCTCTCTATCAATTTATCCCAGGGTCTTCCATTCTTGAAATTTAAGTAATGTAAAATGTTTATTCTTGGGTGCACATCACACTCTTCAATCAGCAGGGGAATGATGTGTTTGCTATTTCCTAATGCAAACGCCCACTCGTAAGTTACATATGGTGATTTTGTAGAAATTTCATTCAAAAGAACGATAATAACATCGCAATTTATTAGCCCTTGGTCAATTTCATTTCTCCACTCTGTCCCGGCAGCAATTTGGTAAGTATCTTTCCATACCTCGATTCCTTCTTTCTCTAATTTCATTGTCACCAATTCGGCGAAATCTTCATGTTGGGAATCGTAGCTGATAAAAACACTCATATATTCAATTGTTTTATAGAAAGGTTAAAAGTTTTTTTCTGAAAAATGTCAAACGTCTTCCGAGTTTAAAACTTTTATTTACCTATTTAGTTTTTATTTATTGCTCTTAACAAAAATGGTTTTTGTCAATACAAATTTGGTAATCCATTTTTGAGCGTTTGCAGCCATTAAAAAAACCTTCCCGGACACAACTTCGCCCTCTCAGTCCCATACCCATTTTTTCGTTGCCGGAAAAAATGATGTACAAAGACATCACACCCGGGCACTGCCCAAATAATAAAATAATCCACTCAAATACTGGTACTACGGTTTGCGGGTAACGGCAGGGCTGCCTGGATGAAGCAGCCGGACAGGTCTGCCTGAACGATGCAATCGCACAGGCGATCAAAAGAAAGGATTAAAAAGTACCTTTAAGATAAGGCGTTTTTTGATATCTGCAAATATTTTTTTGACAACGGGATATGCCTTAAACCTGAGGCTTGCCCCCAGCATCCTGCAGCCTGTTATTACGCTAACAAAGGCAATTTTTATGACAATATTTAAAAAACGAATCATCGTTGTAAATTATATCTTCGCCCGGTACAACTATTGAATATTATGAAGTCTGCTGTAACCATTGCTATTGCTCCCGGTATTACATCTGGTCCCTGGGTATATTGGCACCACCTGGAAGAAAGCATGCAGAAAGCGGCTGCGCTCGGGTTTGATGCAGTGGAACTTTTTACAGCGGATGCTCACACGGATGCCGGGCTTATTCGTGCGCTCTGCAAGACATATGGCCTGGACATTGCCGCTGCTGGCACCGGTGCCGGTAAAGTGATACATGGACTGACCCTTACCGATGCGGATGCTGCTGTCCGCAAGAAAGCCATCGGCTTTATAGCGGAAATGATCAGCTTTGGGGCCGCTTTCGGAGCGCCGGCCATTATCGGCTCCATGCAGGGAAATGTATCGGGGGCCGGCAGGGATATCACCCTGCAGTGGCTGGCGGAAGGACTGGCTATACTGGGAGAAAAAGCAAAGGCGAATGGTGTTTCCCTGATATATGAGCCGCTGAACCGGTATGAGACCAATCTTTTTAATACCCTGGGAACAGCAGCATCTTTTTTAAGCGTACACAACCTGGATAATATAAAGCTGCTGGCAGACCTGTTTCACATGAATATTGAAGAAAGTTCCGTTGGAGGAGCATTGGCAGACAACGGTGCTTACATCGGGCATGTTCATTTCGCGGACAGCAACCGCCGGGCTATCGGTATGGGACATACGGATATGCAGCCGGTGGCGGATGCGTTGAGGCAGATACATTATACAGGTTATATTTCAGCCGAAGTGTTCCCCCTGCCTGATGCGGAGAGCGCGGCTTTACAAACGATCAATGCTTTTAAGCAGTGGTTTGGGAATTAAGGATATTATTGTTCATTCAAAACGAGTCATATGCAAAAATTTTGTCTGGCACTGGACCTAGTAGACGATCCTGAAAGCATCAAAGAATACGAGGAATGGCATAAGCCAGGGGTGGGGTGGAAGGAAGTGCGTCAGAACGACCTGGATGCCGGTATCACCAATATAGAAATATACAGGACAGGTAACCGCATGTTCATGATACTGGAAACAGATGACAGTTTCAGCTTTGAAGCCAAAAAGCAACTCGATGCCAATTGTCCCAAAGTGCTGGAATGGGAAGAGCTGATGTGGAAATACCAGCAGACAATCCCTTCGGCAAAGCCCGGTGAAAAATGGGTGCTGATGGATAAGATATTTCAGTTTGAAGGCTAGGGTGTTCACCAATTGCTGATGCTGCAAGCAGATCAAAATCAATCCAAAGCCCGTCCCATCGAGGCATCCGGTGTTTGTAATTTTTGTTTTGGGAATTCTGCTGAATCCCCCTATTTTTGCCGTCCTTTAACGGAATGGTGAGGTGGATGAGTGGCTGAAATCAGCAGTTTGCTAAACTGCCGTACGGGTAACACTGTACCGCGGGTTCGAATCCCGCCCTCACCGCCAAAACAATAAAGCCCCGACAGGGGCATTTTTTATTTTCAGGAGTGTGCAAAGCTTGCTTTGCCAAACGAATGAAAATAAAAAATGAAAGGCGCGGAGCGCTGCTTTATTGTTTTGCGCCCGCCCGCCGCAGGCGCAGGGATCACCTGAGGTAATCCTGCGTTTATATGCCCCAGCCTCTATATATCATTGGTGGCAACTCTCACGAAAATTGGTGATGTTTACCCCGGTTCTTCCGTTTGGCGTTATACGTTTTTCGTTTCTCGTAAGCCGGTTTGTATAACTTTGCCTTATTTTGGCACGATTGATATTAAAAAATAATTAATGTGATTGCCGGGACATAGTACCGGCTTTTAAGTATATCGTAAAGGTTAATATATAAATAGTGTAACGTATGATTTTTATCAGAAAAAAGATTTGTTTGGTAGCGCTGATATGCTCGATAATGAGTGTAAATGCACAAACCACTTTATTGCAGGGCGATTTTTGGAAAACCAATCCCGGTCTGACAGAAGTAAAGGCTGAAATTGCCAAAGGTAATAGTCCGTCGCAGGCCAATGCCGGCTCATTTGATCCGGTGACCATGGCCATCAATAACAGGGCATCCAACGAAGTGATCAGATTTTTAGTGGAGCAGGAAGGTAATAGCGTGACTAAAAAAACACACCACAGCCGCAGCTACCTCCATTGGGCTGCTTCCAGCGGAAACCTGGAAATTGTGCAGTACCTGATCGAAAAAGGATCGGATGTACACTATGCCGATAGCTACGGAACGCCGGTGGCTGCTTATGCCGCTTCCACAGGGAATACAAACACGGGCGTATTTGACGCCCTGTTCAAAGCCGGGGTAGATCCCAAACAGCGGTACCAGGACGGTGCAACCCTGCTGATGCTCGGCGTAGCTGCCGATAAGGATCTGAAGCTTACGGATTATTTTGTGGGCAGGGGATTGTCTCTTACGGATAAAGATAATAACGGCGCCACAGTTGCGGACTATGCCGCCAGGTTGGGAGATAAGGCCCTGATCGAAAAGCTGATACAGCGGGGCGTAAAACCAACCAGCAACGCGTTTTTCTTTGCCACCATGGGATCCCGGCAGGGAACCAATGGTGTTGATACCTATAAATATCTCGCTGAGACATTGAAGCTTGATCCCAAAGCAACGAATAAAGATGGTGCTACCGTACTGCATTTAGTGGTACGCAGACCCGATATGGAAGTCATTAACTACCTTATCGGTAAGGGCGTAAATACTTCAAAAGCCGATAACGAGGGTAATACAGCGCTTATCATTGCATCTGCAGGCAGGAATGTGCAACTGGCAGAGCTGTTGCTGAAAACCAACGATGTAAATGCGGTAAACCTGAAAGGGCAATCGGCACTGACAAAAGCCATTGAAACCGGTTCCGCGGAAATAGCGGCCTTGCTGGTGAAAAACGGCGCGAATGTACAACTGGCTGATGTAGACGGTAATAACCTTGCTTATTACTGGTTCAATTCTTACAGGGAAGTAAGACCCGGTGGTCCGGCTGGTCCGGGTATGCCTGGCGGGGCTTCTCCGGGCAAGGACTTTGATGATAAGTTGGCTTTGTTGAAAGCAGCAGGAATTGATGTAACAGCACCGCAGAAAAACGGCAATACGCTTTTCCATCTGGCGGTTTCCAGAGAAAGCCTGGTCCTGGTTAAAAAAGCGGCTGCACTGGGCGCCGATATCAATGCGCAGGATGAAGAAGGTACTACACCGCTTCATAAAGCAGCTTTAATCGCGAAAGACGATACACTGCTGAAAACACTGGTTGAGCTGGGCGCTAAAAAAGATGCAAAAACAGAGATGGATGAGACGGCTTATGATCTTGCCAGGGAGAACGACTTCCTCACCAAAGGCAATGTATCAATTGATTTCTTAAAATAGCACCGGCAGCATGAAGATTTTTTGTAAAGGCTTAATAGTAGTATTTTTTATTTCATTTTCCATCCCGTCTATCGCGCAATCAGGCAAATACAAATGTATGCTGCAGATGATCTCGTATGAAGGCGAGGCGGCCTATGTGGTTATTTCACTTATCAACCCTAAAGGAGAGTACGAAAAAACACTCTCCGTATTGGGCCCCGATAAAAAATGGTACAATACTTTAAAGGAGTGGGATAAGTTCCAGGAAAAGGCCAAAGAAAAGCTTAGCGCCGTTACAGGCGCCTCCGTAGGCGGCGGCGACAGGGCGGTAAGAACTATCGAAATTGAAGATGCCAAAATAGATAAAGGATATAAGCTGCGTTTTGAATCGGCGGTGGAAGAGCAAAAATACCATATCACCGATGTGGAGATACCTCTTACCACTGAAGGAATAACTGAACGTGTTAACGGTAACGGGTACATCCGCTTTGTTAAACTGAACAAAGTGCAATAGGCGGCGGGAATGATAGTATCCATTTGGCGGTATGCACATTTAGCGCTGGCTGTTATATCATCCCTGTTTTTGATCATTCTTTCTGTTACGGGTGTGATACTGGCCTTCGATGCCATAGCCGAAAAGACGCCATCCTACAAAATAACTGAATTTAATACACTGGATCTTGCGCAATCCGTTTCAGAGTTGCGCAAGCTGTATCCGGAGATCATTGAGCTTTCGGTAGACCATAACCGGTTCATGAGCATTGATGCCCTCGACGAAGAGGGTAACAGTGTCCGGGCGTATATACATCCTGTTACGGGCGAGGTGCTGGGTCCCGTGCAGCAGAAAAGCCAGTTCATTCAATGGATCACCGCCCTGCATCGGTCCCTGTTTTTGAAAGATACGGGCCGTATCATCGTAGGTGTAGTTTCCTTTTTGTTGCTATTGATCTCCATCAGCGGCGTTATCCTCATCATTAAACGGCAACAGGGTATCCGCCATTTTTTTACCAGGATAAACCGTGACTTTTTTTCCCAGTATTTTCATGTCGTCAGCGGACGCTGGCTGCTGATCCCTGTTTTCATAATAGCGCTCACCGGTACCTATTTGTTCATGGTACGCATGAACCTCGTCAAAAAGCCCAATCAGGAGATCGCGCATGCCCCGGAACCCGCAGAACCGGTTGCCAGGGACGTGAAGGATTTTGCTGTTTTTCAGCAGACCAAATTGTCGGAAGTAGAGAAGCTGGAATTCCCTTTTGACATGGATGACCCGGATGAGCATTATGTGCTGAAGCTGAAAGACAGGATATTGTCCGTGAATCAGGTCAGCGGGGATATTATGGAAGAAACCAGGTATCCTTATACGGTATTAATGGAAAGGCTCAGCCTGGACCTTCATACCGGGCGAACCAGCATTATATGGGCGATCATATTGGGTATTGCTTCCCTGAATATTCTCGCTTTTATGTATACGGGCTTTGTCATTACCTTCAGGCGTACCCGCACTAAGATCAGGAATAAGTATAAGCCTTCCCAGGCTGAAATTGTGCTGCTGACAGGCACCGAGAACGGCAGCACCCTGTTTTTTGCGAACCAGATCCATAAGCAACTGCTGGCAGACGGTCAGCGGTCGTTCCTGGCAGGTATGAACCAATACCAGGTGTACAAACAGGCCAGGCATATCGTGGTCTTTACATCTACGTACGGACTGGGTACGGCACCCGCCAATGCTGCAAATTTTGATAAGCTTGTTCAGAAATATCCGCAACTGCAGCCCATACAATTTTCCGTAGTCGGATTCGGCTCCAAAGCCTATCCCGATTTTTGTGCCTGGGCCCGGCATGTTGATACCGTACTGGAACAGCAAGGCTGGGCGGTGCGGTTCCTGCCTTTGCACAGCATACACGACAGATCAACAGAAGAATTCATCACCTGGGTGAGGCACTGGAGTGAAAAAGCTTTGATGGCGCTGGCGGCCACCCCAGCCGTATACCATACCAAAGTCCCCGGACTGAAGAAGCTGAAAGTGGTTTCCAAAACCGTGGTTACAGACAACAACAGCACCTTTATCATTTTGCTGAAGCCGGTTTCAAAGATCAGGTTCCGCTCCGGCGATCTGTTAGCCATATATCCCGCCGGTGATAACCGGGAGCGTTTTTATTCCATCGGCAGAAGTGAGGATATGATACAACTGGTAGTGAAGCTGCATCCCGGTGGCTTTGGCTCAGGCTTCCTGTATGAGCTGGAGGAGAACAGTATATTACAGGCCCGCGTAATGGCTAACCCGCATTTTCATTTTCCTGAAAAAGCACCGGCGGTTGCCCTGATAGCGAATGGAACCGGGATAGCACCGTTTCTCGGAATGATAAAAGGTAATAAAAGAAATATACCGGTTCACTTGTATGCCGGTTTCAGGTATAATAATGAACTTGTGGAACAATACCGGCAATTTGCACAGGAGGAAAAATCGAAAGATACCCTGGTTGGCTTTGATTTTGCCTTTTCAAGAGAGCAGGATGCCTGCTATGTGATGGACCTGATCAGAAAGGATCCGTCTTTTTTTTCAGGGCTATTGGATAGCGGTGGCGTGATCATGATCTGCGGTTCGTTAAGAATGCAGCAGGATGTGGAGCAGGTCCTGGAAGAAATATTACTGGCCGAAGGACACCGGCAGTTAAGCTATTACAAAGAAAAAGATCAAATTCTCACAGATTGTTACTGATAAACAGATACCGGCAGATCCGCATAGGATGTTTTGCGGTCTTGTTTTTATTGCCCGGCAGTTTTCATACCGCTTATGCGCAGGTGCCGCTGAAAAAGCAGGTGACGCTCATGGGGTCTGTTTTTGAAATAACGATTGTAGATAAGGACAGCATCGGCGCCCGTGAAAATATAAATCTTGTAATAGAAGAGATCACCCGTATTGAAAACCTGATCTCGGAATGGAGCCCCGGGACACAGGTTTCAGAAGTGAACCGCAATGCGGGTATTCAACCGGTTACGGTAGACCGTGAGTTATTTACGCTGACGCAAAGAGCGTTGCAGTACTCCCGTATGTCAGACGGCGCTTTTGATATCAGCATTGCGGCCATGGACAGGGTCTGGACATTCGACGGCACTATGACGGAAGTACCTGATCAGGAAACCATCCACAGATCAGTGGACAGGGTAGGGTATGAATACATTGAGCTGGATAGTACCCGGTCTACGATCTACCTGTCCCGCCCGGGGATGAAAATAGGTTTCGGTTCTATCGGTAAAGGATATGCGGCCGATAAGGGGCGGGCGCTCATGCAAAGCAGGGGTGTGCAGGCAGGCATCGTCAATGCTTCCGGTGATATTGCCACCTGGGGAGCGCAGCCGGGAAACAAACCCTGGCGTATAGGTGTAAGCAACCCTTTTAAGACGCATAAAATGATCAGGACATTACAACTGAGGGAAGGAGCGGTTGCCACCTCGGGCAGTTACCGGCAATATGCCGAGATCGACGGTATCCGTTATTCCCACATTATCAATCCTACAACAGGCTATCCTTCCACCGGTCTTACCAGCGTAACAGTGTATGGGCCTTCTGCCGAGTTTGCAAATGCACTGAGCACCAGCGTCATGGTGATGGGAAAAAAGGAAGGGCAAAAGCTGCTGCGCCGGTTCGGGGATTACAGGTATATCCTTGTTACGGATAAGGGCAAAGTCATAAAGGGATAGTAGTATATTGTATCCGGGAACGGCGCTAAAATTGCTCGGTGTGTAAATATTAAATGCGGTCAGTAGATCTTAGCTGCCGCCCGGTTCAGGTTAATTACATCGTTACCGGCAACGATTTTCTGCCTCGTAATCTACTCATTGTAAGCTATTTGGTATGTCCCCGAGTACGGTCTTTCCCGAAAAACTCCTTTTTGATAACCGCATTTTTCTATTTTCCTCTGATCTTTAGGGGAGAAATACCATTGATTTTTTTAAACGCAGCGCTGAAATTAGACATGTGCTGATACCCGAGGAGATTGCCAATTTCCTGTATGGATAAGTTGGTATTTAATAAATACTTCCGCGCTTCATTCATTCGTATCTCTTGCAGGTATCCGAATATTGTGTTGCCAAATACCTCTTTAAAACCTTCTTTCAACTTTGTTTGATTGATACCAACCTGTTTGGCCAGTTCCAGAATGGTTAAAGGTCTTTCCAGATTTTCTTTAATTAAACAGGCTGCCTGATATATTTTATCCAGGTCGGATTTGCTTAATTTGATACGGGGGGCGGCATTTAAACCCTCATACAGCAAGGCTATTAACTCATACACCTTCGATTCTAAATAAATCCTGCGTGTAAGACCCTCAAATTTGCAATGTCGTATATCATGGATCGCTTTTATCAAATCTGCATTTATGGCTATACCATTACTTGCCAGGACACTGCTTTTCCCCGAATGAATTTTATTGATAAATGTATCCATTGACTCAGACTCCCCAGCATATTTATCCAATAATGTCAACGGAATATGAACATCAAAGACCTGATAAACCTTGTTTCTTTGAAATTGAATATCAGCCTGGTTATCGTCAGCAGAAAAGAATGTGATGTTTCCGGACGATCCCCTGGTAACATGCTGCTTTGACCGGCTCGAAAAATAAATGTCGGCATCGGAGAGGTTAAGCTGAATTTCCAATAATGCTTTTTCGCCTTTGCCAAAAAGGCTTACATCGTCCGTCATTTGATACTTTGACTCTAGTATAAACAATCCTTCTCTGAGATGAATCTGCTCAAAGCTGATATCTCCTTTCGGCGTTCTGAAAAGAGTCCTGTTTTCCTCATCAGACGGATAGAAAAAGTCATCAAAATCAGTTCCTAATAATTTGTATCCCATGATAACGATTCCATATTCATAATAAACACTTCCAAATTCATAAGAAATGTTCCAACATTCGTAACTCACTACTAAGCTTGTTCAACAACCTTTGCAGGCTCAAAGAAATCCGTAGTTTCTCGGTCAAAATTACATAAAAATAAGACCGATCTGCAGCAACGGACATATAAGGCACCATTGAAAAAAAACATCCGACCGGTATAGCGGCGGCAATGAGCAATTTAATTTATGTAAACCAAAAGACCGGTGACTAAAATATTTCTCCTTTTCCTTGCAATAGCAATTTCAGGGCATATCATAGGCTGTCCGGTGCAATTATCGGTAATTGATGAAAAAGGTAACGAAATTGAACGGGTAGCCGTGAAAAATGAGGGAGATTCCCTTTTAGGCTATACCAATACGCAGGGGAAGCTGATGGTGGAACTTGAGGATGGAAAACAAGTCCTGCTGTTTTATAAAGACGGAAAGCAAATATTTGACACTGCGATGGTTGTACACTGCAACAGCACGAATCAGTTTGAGGTTGTGATAAGTGAAAAGTGGAACAACCCGATCCAACTGGGTGAAGTAACGGTTTATTCCAAAACGGCAAAGCAGCTTATGGATGTATCGCCATTTTCCGTGCAGGCAATAGATCTGCAAAAGGAATATAACAAAGGAGGCGATGTAAGTGAAGTGCTGAACAGGGCATCGGGCGTAAAGTTGCGTGCCGATGGAAATATAGGCGCCCCGGTACAGGTTAACCTTGGTGGACTCCAGGGCAAGGCAGTGCGCATTTTCAAAGACGGGATACCGGTTGAATTATTTGGTCATGGGTTTAGCCTCGGCACAATCCCTCTGAACATGCTTGAGCGTGTAGAGATATATAAGGGAGTGATGCCTTTATATCTTGGCTCAGATGCACTTGGCGGCGGTATCAATTTAGTATCCCGGCAAGAGCCTGAGAAAATACTGGAGCTCTCGTATGAAATAGCTTCTTTCAACACCCATCGTGCAACTGTATATGGCTTATGGCATAGCAAAAACCAGAAATGGTATATCGGTACCAACAGCTCCTTTAATTATTCAGACAACAATTATAAAGTACATGTGCCTGTTTATGCAACAGGAACAGGGGTAGGAGTGTATAAAAACCTCAGACGATTTCACGATGCTGTGCGTACGTATTATGTTGAGGCTTTTGCAGGTATTCAAAACAGAAAATGGGTGGATGACCTTCGCCTCACGCTTATCAGGTCGTCTTTTTACAAAGAGATACAGCACGACGGTATTATGGACAAAGTATATGGAGAGCCCTTTTCCAAAGAGCAAAATTATACAGGATTGATCAGCTATAAAAAAGGTTTCCTGGAAAACAGGTTAAAAGTAAATCTATTGGGGACTTATAGCTTCTTCAACACAAAATTTATAGATACCGCAACAATAAGATACGGATGGGACGGAGCGCTTATCGGTAGTGGTTTGCGGCCGGGCGAGATTAACCTCGGAAATAATCAGCAATTAGACTATCACTTTTTTTCTTCGAGGCTGAACATTTCTTACCGTTTGAGCTACAATCATGTAATAGATTTCAGCGAGCTGTATTATCAGCAAAACAGAAAAGGAAGTGATCCGCTTGGAGCCATTACTGCTGTTGAAAAAATTGATGTATTGACCGTTCCTGCTGTATACCGGAAAAACAATATGGGATTGGGACTGCGTTCACAATGGTTTAATAAAAGCGTGGAAAGCATTGTTGCATTGAAACATTATTACTTTTCAACCAAAGGCTACACAACAGACAACTTTGGACTGGGTTGGCGCTCTGCGGTTTCCAACAGGCAATTAGGTTATCTCGCCGGATTGCGGTGGAATAACGAACGCTATATGGCTAAACTGTCGTACGAATACGCGAACAGACTACCCGACGAGAATGAAATTTTTGGGGATGGACGTATGACTAAAGAAAACATGAGCCTTAAACCCGAGAAAAGCCATAATATCAATATCAACGGACAATATGCCTTAAAAACAGAATCTCATAACCTAACCCTGTCTGCGGGACTTTTTTACAGGAAAGTAAAGGATATTATTTTTCTTCAATTGGATATACCGTTCAACAGGTATATCAATTACGAACGATCTGAAGTGAAGGGATTTGAGCTGGAAGCGAATTATACACCATATCAATTATTTGATGCTGGCTTTAATCTCACTTACCAGGATATCCGAAGAGTGGAAGTCGAATCGATGTTCGGATTTCTTAAAGGTTCACGTATTCCCAATGTGCCTTTTTTGTTTGGCAATACATGGTTACGAAAAGAATTTAATAATCTCCTTTCAAAAAAGGATCGTGTAGAGCTTACATGGAACGGGCATTATACCCACCGTTTTTTCCTGTATGCAATTCCGAAATCCCAGGAACCCTCTTTGTTTGGAAAGAATGAAAACGTGCAGACCTCAATGATCATCCCCAATGGTAACAGGTTCGGTCAGTTTTCACACAATATCGGATTGTACTATCATTTCCCCAATAAAAGGTTATCTGTATCCGCCGAATGCAGAAACCTGAGTAATGTAAGGCTATACGACAATTTTAATATTCAAAAGCCCGGGCGGTCGTACCATTTAAAATTTGTTTATCAATTATTAAATCAAAATATAAAATAACATGAAAAGAAGAAATTTATTTCGTTTGTTGGTTGTAGGTTTTTCCGGTTTGGTGATTCTTGCATCGTGCAGCAAAGACAACGATACTCCTTCTCCCACTCCACCCCCTACGGAAGAACCCAGTGAGTTTCCTGAGAATGAAACATGGGTTATTTATGCGGCCACGGCAGGATGGAGCGGCGGTATTTATACCTTAAAAGAAAACAAAGCCAGGGAAGTTAATCTTGCCAGTTTGCCGTTCTTTCAATTAGGCAGTGTGCTGGGAGGAAGAACCCTGGATAAAACACTGTATAAAGTGAACAGCGCCTCCAACGCGCAGGGCATATTAAAGATGAACCTGGACGCTTCTAACAAAGTAGTGGAAGATAAATTTTTACCTTCCCTTTCTACAAAATACATAACCAACTACCTGGTGGTGAGCGCCACCGAAGGGTATTACTGGGATGATGTGCGTGGCGGGCTGAAGCTGCAGACATTTAACCCCACAACAATGGAACGCACAGGGGAAATTGATTTCAGCTCATTGTCCGAAGGTTATCCTGATGAGTCTGCAGGGCAACTGATCATTGCAAAGCGCGATGATAAGCTATACGTAGACTTGCTGCTTGGCACTTTAGAAACCGGTAACTGGCAGGTAACGCCAAACGAAAAAGAAGTGGCCATTGCGGTATATGATCTTACAAAGAAGGAAATCGTAGGCGTAACGAAATTTGAAGGTACCACTCATTTAGGAGTATTCATTGATCATGTTCTGTGGGGCCTGGATGAAGTAACACAGGATCTGTACTTTGTAGCTGTAGGCGATATGAAAGTTCAGGATGCCAACTACTCTTCAAAGATTTTACGCATCAAAAAAGGGGAAACCACTTTTGACCAGGATTTTTCAATTGATATTAAAGATTTTCAGTTCAAGGCTGAGTTCAACAGGCTGTTTGTTTACAACAGCAAGATTTACACCACTATTCCCTCCCGTGCTACATCCTATTACGGAGGTGGTGAGCATGGCGTTAGATACAGAGATGATATTTGGTTTTGGACCGAAATTGATGCGACTACAAAGGTGGCACGCCGGCTGAACATGCCTGCGGACAGTTTCTACGGTACGCAAAACCCATTCTATCACAATGGCGAAATTTATTTCCTCTCCAACAATACAAAGGAAAGTTTTTTTGGGGTTAATCAATACAACCCTGAAACCGGTGTGGTAAAAGAAACCTTCCGGCTTATAGAGAGTGGGCGCCTTAATGGTTTCAATATTATAGTAGATTAACAATTTTTAAAACCTAAAAGAATACCTGCTTATATAATGTGAGCAGGTATTCCAATTATAATTATTATTGACCATGAGAATAGTTTCTTTAGCGCTGTCTCTTTTACTGACATTGTCTGTCTCTTCTATATTTGCACATGCCATCTGGATAGAATCTTCGCCGGTGGGAGTTAAAGGGAAACAACAAACCGTTCGCGTGTATTATGGGGAATATGAACATGCGCAAATAGAAAAAACAACAGCCTGGTATTCGGATCTGAACAAGCTTGAGGTTTATTTGGTTCAGCCGGATCAGTCGCGTACCAAATTATCGCTTACAGATAAAGGAGAATCGCTGGAGGCATCTTTTATTCCTGCAACGGAGGGAACATATACCATATATACCAGCCATATAGCCAAAGACCTGTGGGAAGAAAAAAGGTTTCAGTTCAGTTCCTCTGTTATGGTACAGGTTGGTAAAAATCAAAATCCGGCTGCAAGCGTACCGGCTTATGGCTTATCAGCAGCAGCCCGGCAGTATATTCAGGGTGATAAGGTAACCGTTACACTAAGCAAACAGGGAAGCGCTTTGACGGATAAGGAAGTTACCATTATGGCGTCACAGGGTTGGGTTAAAAAACATAAGACCGATGCGCAGGGAAGTGTGAGTTTTGACGCTGGGCTTGCCGGGATATACATTATTGAATATGGACAGAATGAGGAAGAAGCCGGTAACTGGAATGGAAATCCTTACAAAGAAACATGGCAAACGGTTACGACGAGCGTAGCTGTGAAATAGATCAGGCTATAAAAATATTTACCGGTGTTCAGTACTATTTGTTTCCTGTATTTCCTGGGCTTTTTGTTGTGGATGAATACTTCGCAACGGGTAATGAGAGATAATATGCCACGTATAGCTGGTTACTTGTCCGAACGCCTGTTATTGAGCAGTGTGTTGGTCGTTGCCTTGTTTCTTGCAGCATTGCTGATGAGCATTTACCTGTTTGGTGTTGGCAGCGGCGTATTTGTTGCCATTATAATATTAATGACGGCAGGAAGTCTCTCTGTATTGCTTACCCCATTCAGGTATATTAACCTCTGGCACCTGAGTACCGGTTATGTAGTATGTATATCTCTTGAATTATTTGTATTGTAATATGCCTGCTAATAAAAAATACCTCACAAAATCACCCTGGCTCAGATTGTCAAAAATTTTTGCAGGTGCGGTGGGCGGTTTTGCCGTGATGTTTAGTCTTCACATTTTTTTGACCTTGTTTTTCCCAAGAGATGAGGTGGTAGCCACTTCATTTATTCTCGGCTATATCCTTTGGGCTTTTTTACTGCTATGGGCGTTTATTGCAAAAAATGTGTGGTGTGTATGGTGGGTTTACCTTGGAGCGACAGCGCTGTTTTCCTCAATTTATATATTAGTCACTGCTCTGCAATATGGATAAAAAAAAGTACAATATTTATTTTCATACCCACACGATCAGTGGTATTATCATAGCCGCATTGTTATATGTGATTTTCTTTGGAGGTTCTTTTTCTTTTTTCAGAGATGATATCGGCGCCTGGCAGCGGGGAAAATCTGCTGTTGCTGATCCGCCGGCGATGGATTTTAATTCCCTGCTGGACTCGCTGGGGCAGGAAGGCAATTTGAGAGGCCGGGATTTTGATTTTTTTCTGTTACGCCAGAACCTGGGCACTTATGTATATGGAAGCGCATCGAAAGATACTACACTATTCCGCAGTGACACCCTGATAGAAGCAAAAAAGATCGAACCAAAAGATCGTATCAGTTTCCTGTATTATTTTAAAGACAAGCTACCCACTACTTATCAGCAGGAGTATGATATGGGTGAATTTTTGTACCGGCTTCATTTCCTGGCACAGCTCAATACAGTTCCGATTCAATTAGGCCGGCCATTTGGTTACCTGCTGGCTTCAGTAGTGGCTTTCATTTTCCTGTTTGCCTTGATCACCGGGCTGCTCATGCATTGGGACAAAATTAAAAGCAATTTTTTCGTGTTCCGCCCGTGGAACAAGTGGAAAACGGTTTGGACGGATATGCATACGGCTTTGGGGGTGATAGGATTCCCCTTTCAATTTGTATTCGCAGTAAGTGGAGTAGCGCTCATTGCAAATGTTATGCTGATCACTCCGTATGCTAAAGTGCTTTACGGGGGAGATGAAAATCAATTGAATGAAAACCTGCATTACAGTCATACCTTAAAATCCGCATATACTTACGATCCGTTGGAACACGTATTTGATATGAATGCGGTGATTGCCAAATGGCAAAAGGAATGGAAGTATAGCACTATATCAAGGATCTACATTAGCAATTTCGGAGACCAAAGCATGCAAATTGGTATTGAAACAAAACCTCATCCAAAGATTGTATTTGCCGGGTCAGGATTTGTTAAAATTGCAGTTGCTACCGGTGAGGTGCTTGAATTGAAATCTCCAACAGAAAACAGTGATTATATTGATGTTATAAAAGCATTGATGTATCACCTGCATTTTGGGGATTTTGGAGGCAGACCCTTGCATATTGTTTTCTTCATACTGGGTGCAATGGGTTGCCTTGTCATTATTTCCGGCATAATGATATGGCTGGTAGCGCGGGACAAACAATCCGTATTACCTTATAAGCGGAAATTCAATTTTTGGGTAGCTAATGTGTTTTTATCAGCCTGCCTCAGTATGCTTCCGGTTACCGCTTTTTCTTTTGTGATGGTAAAAACACTTCCCTATACCAACCAGACGGTTGTTTATAATGTATTCTTTTATAGCTGGCTGGCGTTGGGTGTGTATTTGATTGCCAGCAGAAACCTGACGCTGATCACCAGGCAAACACTTGCGTTGTCAGCCATATTGTGTTTGTTAGTGCCCGTTACCAATGGTATACAGACAGGGCTTTGGCCCTGGGTGAGCTGGCGGTCAGGCGCATCGGATATTTTGCTGGTTGATTTGCTATTTATCTCAATGGCATTTGTATCTGCCTTTAGCTGGTTAAAAATGAAAACGAACGGATCAAAACAATGAGATGCCGTTGATGCTTGTTATGGAATTTCAGCTTAACAATTACCAGGTCGGGTGAATTAACTAAATAAAATCCCGGAAATCTTCTTGATTTGTTTACCAGGTAGGTGTAGGACTACGAAGCCTATACCTGCCATAAATTCCCTAATTCGAAAAAGAATTTACCACTTGAGAACGTATTTCAAAGTTATAACATTAACTTACTGCAACTTAGCATAGTCACCATAACATCTGTTGATTCCGGTAGCAAAATGATTATAAGAAGTAATATAAAAGAATTAAATGAATGGCTCTTTGTTGAAAACATTTCTGACATCTGTCTGCCTCAGAATACGATTACAGAAAAAAGGTTGGTTATAAAAAGAACTCCACTGAAAATAAATTATTTTCTGCTAAGCGCTTCCGGCATGTTTTTATCGTATACCGAGATAAAATGTGATAATGATAAAATGTGATAATACGATAAAGGTTCAAACAGCGGTCTGGGGAGAGACCTTGTTAAGTCAATTTATTTTTATAAAATCCCTTCTTTTAAAAGTCTCAGGTTGTTTGGACGAAGCTGGTATAATATCCGTTACATACCTTCAGCTTTCCATAAATATGAGATAAAAAAATATATAGCGTGTGGTTATTTTCTAATGAATCTGTACCAATGTGTTATAATAAATATAAAGTTTTACTATAACTGTCTTAGTCCATTTTTTTCTGTTAGTAATATATGTTTCCTCCGGCTTAAAATTTTAAACTACTGATCAAACTTGAATACTTCAAAAAGTAAATACATCAACCTGCTTTTGCACCTGCTGATATGGTCGTTATTAACGTTTATACTCTTTTACTATCCAAAATGGTCTAATAAAGGAGTTAATTTACCTGCTGATTTCACCATTAAGCAGGTAGTGCATTTATTCCTCATGCTGACGGCGTATTACCTGAATGCTTATTTATTGGTGCCCAGGCTTCTTTTAAAAAACAGGTATCTGATGTTCACGTTTTTTATCGTCATTCTTGTGCTTATTTCCTCATTTATAATGGCGAGGGTTGAAGGTTGGCTCAATTTGCCGGAACAGATGCAGCATATTTGGGGAAACAAACGTGCTGCTAATCCGCCGTTATTCGACAGGTTTTGCTTTTTCACAACCCTGATCACCCTGGGCATCAGCACCAGCATTTCTACGATAAATAAAATGAACCGGGATAGCAAGGAGCGACTTAATCTTGAAAAGGAGAAGATATCTACTGAACTGTCATTTCTGAAAACCCAAATTCATCCGCATTTTTTCTTCAATACCCTGAATACGATTTATGCCCTGAGCTTTACGGATGCAGAAACATCCAGGAAAATACTTACCAAGCTTTCTAGTATGATGCGATACCTGCTTTATGAAACAGAGCAAAACGTAAGCACATTGAGTAAAGAATTGTCCTTTATTCAAAACTATGTTGAGATCATGAAGTTGAGATTAAATAACAATACCCTTGTTGAATTCCAATTACCTAATGAGACCCTTCCAATGTCAATAGCCCCAATGATCTTAATGCCCTATATTGAAAATGTTTTCAAGCACGGCATCGATGATAAAAAGGGAGGAACTTTATTCATTTCCATTGAACAAAGCACGAAAGGGATTCGCCTCAATACACGTAATAAAATCGTGCCTGCTGCAATGGTAATTGAAAGTGTAGGGTCATCAAAGGGGATAGGCATGCAGAACACCTTAAGAAGGCTTGAATTACTTTATAAAGGCAGGTATCGCCTGTTTACAACGACATTGACTGACAGCAATGAATTTGAGCTAAACCTTGAACTTGATTTACAATGACGTTGAATTGCATTACCATAGATGATGAGCCATTTGCGCTAAACCTGATCAATTCATTTGTAGAAAAAACATCTTTTCTGCAGCTTAAAGCTTCGTATAACAGTGCATCAGATGCGTTAATTGGCTTGAAACACTCTGATATACACCTGGTTTTCCTGGATATTCATATGCCGGTGATTAATGGGATAGATATTGCCCGTATGCTGCATAATACAGCCGGATATCTGCGCCCACGGATTATATTTTCTACTGCCTACAACCAGTTTGCTGTTGAAAGCTACCAGGTGGAGGCCCTTGATTATCTATTGAAGCCTTTTGATTATGAAGAGTTCTTTCGTGCTGCCCGAAAAGGAATAACTTATTTCGAATCGCTTTCAGCACCTCTGCAACCCAAAGAGGAAGCGCTGTATGTAAGAACGGGCTACCAACAGGTAAAAGTTCTTTTTCGGGACATCAAATACATCCGGGGATTAAGAGATTATGTGACAATTTATCTGAAAAATACCGACAAGCCTGTCATGACATTGAGTACACTCAAATCGCTAAACAATAAACTACCTTCAGACCGCTTCATCAGGGTGCAACGTTCTTATATCGTATCCATAGATAGTGTTACGGCAATTTCGACTAACAGTCTTTGGATAGAGGATCTTGAAATTACTATTGGAGAACAGCACAAGTCCTCCGTACAAACAGTCTTTGTAAAAATGCTCTAGAAAGAGAGTCAATAATTCCACTTATAGCCTTACGTGATCTTCGCTATATATTACGTAACCACCCGGTTTAGAGATGCCAATTCATGCGAACCGGGATTTTGTCGATACAGAATCGGACTTTGTCGATTTGTCCGTTTTTGGCGTTTCTGTTTCCGCTTTTCGAAAATCAACTTATGCCTGCGTTTTTACTTTCGCGCCGATCTTAAACCACATAAGTTTAGAAATGAAATATTTTTTATCTTTTAATATCGTACTACTTTTTCCTTTGTTTCTGCTGGCACAACAGGTTGTACCTGTGAAAGGGTGTGTTGCTGATGAGAATGGGAAAGTTATAGAAGGTGCCACCGTAATTACTAAAGAAGGCTCCCATAAGACCAAGACAGATGAAAACGGCAATTTTACCCTCCATCTCTCAAGGGGTACATACACTTTGATCTGCACGAACATTGGCTTTAAGAAGATTGAAGCGGTTATACATGTAACAGATGAAGAGCAGCCCAGGCTTGATTTCATATTACGGCAGCAGCATAAGGAATTAGAATCTGTTCAGATAACAGGCAAGAAAGCTATTGAACAAGTGCGGGAATCTCCATTCAGTGTAGTGGCGCTCGATGCAAAATCTCAATACAATTCAACGCTTGATTTAGGACATTTATTAGCGAGGGCGTCTGGGGTTAAAATCAGGGAGGCGGGGGGAGTAGGCTCCGACATGAATATTTCGGTAAACGGGTTCACAGGCCGGAATATAAAAATATTTATTGACGGAGTTCCCATGCAGGGCAGCAGCTCATCATTCCAGCTAAACAACATCCCTGTTTCATTTGCAGAGCGCATAGAAGTTTATAAGGGCGTAGTGCCTGTAGAATTTGGTTCTGACGCACTGGGTGGCGTCATCAATATTGTGACCAACCGTACTACCAATACATTTTCAGATGCATCCTATTCTTATGGTTCATTTAATACACATAGAACGAATGTAATTTTGGGGCACACCACTCCCGGGGGATTTTCATTCCAGGTAAACGCCTATCAAACCTATTCTGACAATAGCTACAGGATAAAAAGCCGTTTGATGACATATGGCGGAAATATCGGCAGGGACACTTTATGGTTTAAACGTTTTCATGGCGCTTACCATAACGAAGGATTGGTAGCCAAATTAGGTTGGGTAAACAAGAAATGGGCGGACAGATTCTTCGTCGGCATTCTGTTGAACCAGGATTATAGAGAGATCCAGAACGCCCCGGGGAATATTGAACTGGTATATGGAGATGTATTTACAAAGTCAAAGGGGCTTCAGCCTAATCTTGAATATTACAAAAGAGACTTGTTCGTGAAAGGGCTCACTGTCCGCGTATCCGGCAATTACAACTTCAGCAGAAATCATAACATAGATACTTCAAGCTACAAATACAACTGGCTCGAAGAAAAGGTTATGGCGATCAGCAGAGGAGAGCGTGGCATAGCAGCGTTATCGGATTTTGATAACTCCAGTTATTCCACCGCTGCTAACATCAGCTACCGCATTAATGAAAAGCATGGCATCACTATTAACGATGTGCAAACAGGCTATGTTCGTAAAATACAGTCTGATGCTCCCGAAGAGCAATTAACCGAGTATGAAAAGCTGCGCAGGATAAGCGTAAAAAACATACTTGGAGTTTCTTACCGTTATCGTCACAGCCAAAGCTGGAACGTAGATATATTCGGTAAAAACTATCATCAGAAGGTTAAAGGTCCGTATAATGCGGACAGTGAAGCTCATCCCGACTGGCAGGAAAGGAGTAGCAGCTATAATACTGTGGGATACGGTATTGCCACTACTTATTTCTGGAAAGCCTTCCAGTTCAAAGCGTCTATGGAGAGAGCTTACCGGCTGCCTTCTGACAGGGAACTTTTTGGCGATGAAACAGAAGAGCAGGGTAATTCCACCATCAGGGCCGAAAACTCCATGAACTACAACCTGGGACTTACACTGAACCAGGAGTTCAGGAATGCAAATGTACTGTACGTAGATATCAGCGGGTATTTCAGAAATACCAAAGACTTTATTCAAAGAACGATATTGCCCCGTTCACAAACATTTACGTCAATAAATTTCGGAAATACCCAAAACCTAGGCGTAGATATTGAAGCAAGGTATTATTTCAAAAATATTGCTATGATCGGCGGTACGTTTACGACGATGAACCTCTACAACAATGAAAAATACAGGGATGCGCAAAGATCGGTGTTAAGCGCTACTTACAAAAATTACATGCCTAATATCCCTTATCGTTTCGGAAGCGTAGACGCCGCATACTACATCCATAAGTTAGGAGGAAAGGGAAATGTGCTTAACCTGAATTACAGCCTCAACTACGTTGGTAAATTTTTCTTAAACTGGGAAGGCTTGGGTAACGCCGCTACCAAGTTGGCATTACCGACGCAGGTCTCCCACGACTTCAGCGCTACCTACACTATCAAAAACGGAAAATTCAATTTCACTCTCGAAGGCAGAAACCTTACAAACCAGGAGCTGTCTGACAATTTCGGCATGCTGAAACCCGGTAGAGCTATTTATGGCAAATTCAGAGTATATCTTATAAAAAGAAAAAATAAAAGTGCATAACAATATTCAAAAATTTAAAATAAAATGAAGATGACGAACAATGTAAAAAACAAATCATGGATTTTTGGTTTAGCCATTCTGGCTTTTGTGGGCTGCAGCAAAAGTGATAATCCATCTCCTGATCCGGGGCCTGATCCGAATCCAACCGTAGCCGATAAGTATTTCTTTGCAGCCACCGCAGATGGGTATACATATGTTATGGCTGTGGATGATTTATCTAAAGACACGACAATTACAACCAGATATCCCGGAAGCATAGAACACCAGGGAAGTTACACTCAGTGGGGATACAGCGGTACACATGCGCTGTTCGCAATTGAATACCGCCAGGGTAACCCCGCTCCGGGTTCTGTATTCCAGTTGAACGCTACAGGAGAGCTGAAAAGAATGAATGATTTTATCCTGGATAAAGGATTCAACACCATTGGATCTTTCAGCCACTATCTTGTGGCGGGCGCCAACGGAGAAACTTTAACAGCTCCGCATGCAGACAAAAAGGGTTCCGTATTTTATTCATTTGACCTGAACAATGATAATATGATCACCCCTTACCAGGTTTTGGGAGAAAACTTTATCGACGATCAGACAGCAAACTTCGTTGGAATAGCAGATGCGGGTAATGACAATTTTTTTACTGCAGTTAATTTAGCAGCAGGTCCGAGCGAAAGAGCTGTTGATCCCGATAGCATTTATGTTGCAAAATTTGATGCCACTATGAAGTTGCTTAAGATTTACGGTGACAACAGGTTGAGTTTTTCAGGCGGTCAATTCCGCTCTGCACGTTATGGCCAGATGGCTAATGATGCGGATGGAAATACCTACGTGTTTTCAACAGGCTATGGAGCCACTACAAAAAAAAGCGGAGCGCTGCTTATCAAAAAGAATGCTGATACTTTTGACGACAGTTATTATTTCGACATTGAAACTGCTTCCGGTGGTTACAAGCTGCGCAAAGTTTGGAATATTACCGATGATTATTTCTTGCTGGAAATGTACAATGAAGCCGGCGTTCCTTCGAATAGCGGACCCGCTACCCAGTATGGTATTGCCCGTATGGGGACCAAGGCGTTTAACTGGGTAAGAACCGGGTTCCCTTCGATCGATAGAATTACAGGAGTAGGTTGGCCTTTTACTGCAGACGGCAGTGCTTATGTGTCGGTAGTAACAACAGACGCCTTTCCTACTGTGTATGTAATTGATCCTGCAACTGCAACAGCCAAAAAAGGCATCTCTATTTCGGATGCAACAAATGTTCCGGGGCTGGGTAAATTAACCCCACAAGCAGACATCAACTAGTATTCGATAGTAACCTTTTAATTAAACAGATGCATTGATTACAAAAGTCTTAATAAAACATATTCTTATAATGAAAAAAATATTTATAGCAGCTTTCCTGTTGGTTTCATTGCGGGCTGCAGCCCAGCAAACTGAGTTGCTGAGCCGTGATTTCTGGCAGGGTAATCCCAACATATCGAAAGTTAAAGCAGAGGTTGCAAAAGGCTTTGATTTTGCAAATATGCAGGGTTCGGCGGATCCGGTATTGTTGGCGATAAGCAACCATGCCCCGGCAGATGTAATTAAGTATTTACTGGAGCAGCCTGGTGTTGACTTAAAACATACCTTATTTGAAGGGCGCAGCTATCTTCATATGGCAGCTTATCAGGGTAATGCAGAAGCAGTTGAATGTTTGTTGGATAAAGGCGCCGATGTGGATTTTTTAGATGCCAACAACCACACGCCACTTTCATTTACGGCCTACCAGGGAAAGCTCACCAGGCCTGTACTTGATGTGTTTCTAAAACGTGGTCTTGACATCAACAAAAAGTACCCGTATAAAAATGACGCTACTTTGTTGCTGCTGGCAGTTGGATATGATAAGGATCTTTCTATCACTGACTACCTGGTATCCAAAGGAGCTTCTATTAAGGCCGTGGATAAAAATGGTAACACTACCTTCAATTATGCCACTTCAATCGGTAATGTGGATATATTAAAAGCCCTGTTAAAAAAGGGGGTTAAGTATACTGACAATGCACTTTTTATGGCAGCGCAGGGTACCTACCGTAGTGCCAATAAAATTGATGTTTATAAATACCTGGTGGAAGATCTGAAAATAAAACCTACGATTATCAATAAAAACGGGCAAAATGTGCTTCATGCTGTTGTACGTAAACAAAACCAGGCAGACATCATTACCTATTTCTTTAATAAAGGAGTTGACATCAACAAGGTTGATACAGCGGGCAGTACTCCTTTTATCGGAGCTGCCGGTGTAAAAAGTGTGGAAACGGTTGCTATGTTGCTGCCGAAGGTTAAAAATATAAATGCAACGAATACCCAGGGCGAATCTGCTTTAACCAATGCGGTCAAAAGCGCTGACGCTGATGTAGTCAGGCTGCTTTTGAAAAATGGCGCTGATGTTAATGTAAAGGACAATGAAGGTAAAAACCTGGTGTTCTATCTGGTGGACTCCTATCGTGGTGCAGGTGGACGTGGTAATGCCGGCGGTGGTTCACAAGCAGCAGGTGGAGGCGGCCAGGGGGAAAGTATTGCGCAAAATGTTTCCAGGAATAATGGAGGCAATACAACAGAAAGGCAAATTAGCCCTGCCGATGATTTTGGCAATAAATTGAAAGCGCTTCAGGATAAGGGATTGGATATTGCCGCTCCTCAGCCGGATGGGAGCACTTTATTTCATCTGGCAATTGCCAAGAATGATCTTGAGTTGTTGAAGAAAATAGCTTCTTTCGGTATTGATGTTAACGCAAAGAATGATGAAGGTCTTACTGTGTTGCATAAGGCAGCAATGCTCTCCCGGAATGATGCTATCTTACGCTATTTGGTGTCTCTCGGCGCAAAGAAGGATATTAAAACCTCATTTGATGAAACAGCCTATGATCTTGCCAGCGAAAACGGCTTTTTGACTAAAGAGAAAATATCAATAGACTTTTTAAAATAACGACAGGGAGATGTTTAAATTAAAAAGACTATTAGCTTGCAGTCTTTTATTGTCACATATCATAACAGCCAACGCTCAGGGAACTGTAAAAAAATACAGGTGTATGATACAAATGAACAGTTACCTGGGCGAAGGTGCTTACATTGTAGTATCCCTGGTTAATAATGATGGGAGCTATAACCAAACACTGTATGTTTTAGGTGATGACAGAAAATGGTATCCCGATCTCAAAGAATGGCATAAGGCGTATTCCAAAAAACCTGCTAATATCAGCGCCATCACAGGTGCTTCCGTGACAGGTGGGGATCGCACAGTAATAACGATCGAAATAGATGATAATAAGATCAATGCTGGTTACAAACTCCGGTTTGAGAGTGCAGTGGAAAAAAAGGGTTATCATGTTACAGATGCAGAAGTACCTCTCAGTACAGAAGGACTTGGGGTAAAAACTGAGGGTACAGGTTTTATAAGATATGTACGGTTTAGCGGTAATTAAAGTTCATTGATGAGTAATGACCAGGAAGGCATAATCCGGTCAGGATGTTCCGGTCATAGACCTGTTTTAAATCCATATGCTATGACGAGTTTTTTCCGGGAGCTGTACCACGATTCCCGGTTTGATGATGTTGTGTTTATGAAAACCAACTGCCAGGTGGGTATCGGCTTCCGTAAAATGCTATTGATGCTGGATAAGGAGGGCTTCTATTCTTTTTTGCTGCTGGTAAGGAAACTCACGAAAAGCAGCCATATATGGGGTGATCCGCAGGTGCAATCTGTAATGATAGCTACCCCGTACAAAGAAATGATGCTGTTGGTCACACCGGAGGAATTGAATCGCCTGCTGGAAATGCTGGAGACAGCCAATGAACTTTTAAGTAATATCCGGGAATGGAACAGTCCTGTAAAGACCGCGGGTATGCATGCAGGAAAAATGCCGTGAAGCGACCGATGAAACGAACGAGAGAACGAAATTTTGTTAAATTAGGCTGCGGCTCAGGGATAGGGAGCCGGGTACCTGTTACTTCGGGATGCCGGAACATCTACGCGTCATTATCAGGCGTATATGCAGGCAGAACGTATCGGATAAATAACAGCTTTGTACTCAGTATTGCCCGAGATGAAGGTAGCTGAGGATAGTATAGGCTTATAAAGTCGTTTTCCTGTATTCAAGAATCTCCACAATTTGAAAAATAATATCATATAACAGTGATGTATATACGCTGATCGTGCAAACAGGCGTAGCGAATATACCTGTCCTCTAAGCTGCCCCGGAAATGTACTTTACCAGGCTTCTTTTGGCAATAGGCAGCAGGGTTTCTTCCAGCGGAAAGCTCAGGTCGGTTTCAATGCTGTACACTGCCGGGTTGGGCAGCTCGGTTTTGTTTTTGATCAGCTCCGTTTTGATACTCTCATATGTGTTTACAAAATTACGTTCCCATTGCGAAACAAAGCTGGTCTTGATGCTGCGGTATTTTTCATCGTGTTTTTCAAAAATGCTGAGCCGGTAGTGATATACCTTTGTGCCGCTGCGTGAGCCGTCGCACAAAAAGAAATAACCTTCGTCTACCTCCAGCGGCACCAGGCCTACCGGCAGGATATTGATTTTGTCTTCCACGAATTCATAGATTTCCGTTCCATCCTTAATGGTTTTACTCATTTGGTTCAGAGAATATTGTATGATATCCTCCAGCTCTTTCATCATTTCATCGTCATCCACGATCCGTTCATAGAGCAGTTGCAGTTTGTCGATATTGATGTTCGCGAATTTTTTGGGAAACTGCTCCTGCAACAATTGTTTGTTGTGCTTGAAGCGAACCATGGTATTGTAGTGAAAAATGATGTCTGAAAGCTGTGGATACAGCTTATTCTCGTTGAACTCCCTGTGAATTTGTTGCAGGTATGCGAGCAGCGTATATTTTTTAAGCTCAAAATCAATATAGCCTTCTGCAAACCAGGTTTGGGATAAAGTCTTCATAAATGCATGGGTTATTTACCTGAATGTAAGAAAAAAATCTCATCTACGGAGCGAAGCCATGCTATAAAAAATCTTATAGCTTTGTAAAAAAGCCCTACGGTTTCAGTATTGTAACGATCTTGTATTTGTTTTTATTATATGGCAGACCGTACGGTTTATGCCTTCCGTACGGAATCCAGGTAGTCTTCCGCCAGGTCATATACCGATTGCATATCTGTTTCGCCGGGGTTGGGCATATACAGGGCCTCTTCGCATTGCTGTAATACCAGTTGCAGCTGGGATACCAGGTCTTCGTCCCAGTTCCTGGTTCTCAGTTCCTGTTCAATATTTATCTTTCCGGCACCTGCGGGGAGCCCCATTTTTTGGGCTGTAAAATCTATCAGGGCTTTATGTAAAGTGGAGTAAAACCCTTTTTCATTTTGCTGTATCAGCAGCAGGCGGGCGTTAAAGAGCGGATCAGGAACATATGCGGGTTCCGGTCCGGTTACCGTGGCTGATGTTGATACGCGTTGTTTGGCTGTTGTATGCCTTTTAGCCGGTGGTGGCTCCGCTTTAATGTTCCTGTACAATACATACCCGAAAATTGTCAACAGGAAAATGCTGCCTGCTATGATCCATATACGTGCGTCTTCCCCCATGCCGGATGAACGTTCTGTATAGGCAGGCGTTGCCGGTGCTGCGGCCGGGAGTGTATTGACAACAAGCGAATCCGTTTTCAGCACCTTATACCGGTTGGCGTCCACATCAAAATAGGAGAATTCCACGCCCGGAATGACAGTCTTTCCTTCCTTCCTGGGCATGAAGGTAAACTGGAAGGTTTTATACCCCCTCAGCGGTACAATGCTCTTCAGGAAGTCTTCCTTACTGGTAGGCTCATACGCTTCCACTGTTTCCGGCCACTTCACAGCCGGGGCGTTCATGATACAGAAGTTTCCTTCACCCTTTACGATCACCCGCAGTGTGGCGACATCGTTCAGGGTCAACTGGTTTTTGTCTACATTGGCTTCAATGCTGAATTTGCCTACCGCCCCGTTGAAAGATGCCGGTTTATTTTCTTCCGGCAGCGCTTTTACATTTACGGTAACGGGATTGCTGCGGATACTTACTTTTTCACTGGCGATCGCATCATGTCCCAGCCTGTTTGTTTCAAAATGCCGCAGTATCTCGGGCAGGTGCTCTCCCCGGTCCTTCATGGCATATTCTGCCCTGATAAAGCTTATCGAGTTTTCCACCTCAGCGGCATCCAGTTCCAGCTCTCCCGACTGCAGCGGAAACAATTGGGCTTTCCGGATCAGGTATACATTAAAGTCCTTACCATTCAGCTTTTCTACGGTAGCCGGCTGAATTGTGGGATCCACCATATCATATACGCTGAAGCCGTTAAAAGACGGGCGACGTGATACTTTGGACTCCGAATGCAGGCGGGTGTATAGCTTATAGGAAGCAACCACGGGCTCTCCCTCGTAGCAGGATTTTTTATTGACATCTACCTTGATAAACAGATTCCGGCGGATCTTATCATGCAGGCTTTCTTTTTCGTACAATATATAGTCCCGGTATTTTTCCATTGCTTCGCTGGTTTCAGCGTCGGGCTGGTAAAACCGGCTGTTGCCGCGGGCATAGGAGGCGGGACCCGCTTCATTTACCGTTACATACACATTGTTAAAGCCAAACCGGCTGCCATTTACTTTTGCGGAGGCGCCGGAAAAAGAATATTTACCCTCCGAGAGGGGCTGCACCACATACACAAATGAGACATAACTGCTCTCAACGCCGTTTACGGTAGAGGAGCCGGTTACATGCATCGGACCCTGCACTACTTTACAGTGGTTGAAAGAAGGGGGGATAAACTGCTCTACTTCTGTGGCATTATCAATGTTGAACTGAACGGTAACAAGATCGTTTAGCGTAACACTCCTTTTGTTAACAGAAGCATGCGCCCTTACCTGCCCTAAAGCATCCGGGCTGATAAAACTAAGGAACACAAGGCAGGTCAGGGTATTGAGTAAATATTTCCTTATAAGTTTCATTTTTAGGTACCTCTTGCCAATACACGAATCGCTAATATAATGTATAAATGTAAGATTTAGGTGGAAGAAAGGAAATGCCCGCCGGTTAAAATTGCGTTAAAGGCTCTCGCAACAGGTGTCGCCGGCTAAAAATCTCCGGATAAAAACAATCATTTTGTATCTTGTTCCTTTTTACCAGAATTTTATCCAAATGCTTTTATTAGGTATAGATGTAGGTACTTCCTCGGTTAAGGTATCGGTTGTAGACGCGGAAAAGGGAATAGCGGTGGCTTCCGCCCAATTCCCTGAAAAAGAAGCTTCTATTACATCGTTGCAGAGCGGATGGGCGGAGCAGGACCCTGAAAGCTGGTGGAGCTATGCCGTGCAGGGCATACAAAAGCTGAATGCTTCGGGCGCATTTGACCGGCAGACCATCGCCGCTATCGGTATTGCCTACCAGATGCATGGACTGGTGGTAGTGGATAAGGATAAAAAGGTTTTGCGTCCCTCCATCATTTGGTGCGATAGCCGGGCTGTAGGCATCGGTGACAGGGCTTTTGCTGCCATCGGGGAAAGCTATTCCTTATCTCATTTTTTGAATTCTCCGGGAAATTTTACCGCTTCCAAGCTGGCCTGGGTGAAAGAAAATGAGCCGGAACTGTATCAGCAGATTGACAGGATCATGCTGCCGGGCGACTTCATTGCTATGCGGCTGACGGGTTCTATCACTACTTCAGCTTCCGCTTTATCGGAAGGGATATTCTGGGATTTTACGGATGATCGTGTGGCAGCCGGCATCATGGAATATTACGGGTTCGATCATAGCCTGATCCCTGAAATAAAGCCGGTATTTTCCGTCCATGGTACAGTTACGGGCGAAGTGGCGGCGCTGACCGGTTTGCCGGAAGGGATCCCCGTAGCCTATAAGGCGGGCGACCAGCCCAATAATGCCCTTTCGCTGAATGTGCTTGAACCGGGTGAGGTGGCGGCCACTGCCGGTACGTCCGGGGTAATATACGCGGTGAGCGGGGAGCTGACATACGATAAAGCATCGAGGGTTAACAGCTTTGCCCATGTAAATCATGCGCCGGATGATAAGAGCATCGGTGTGCTGCTTTGTATCAACGGCACCGGAATCATGAACCGTTGGGTAAAAGATACTGCCGGCGCCGGTTTATCTTACAGCCAGATAAATGAAAAAGCTTCGGAAGTGCCCCTGGGCAGCGAAGGACTGTATATACTGCCTTTTGGCAATGGTGCGGAGCGGATGCTGGGTAATAAAATGCCGGGGGCTGCCATACAAAACCTGCAGTTCAATACCCACCATGCGGCGCACCTGTTCAGGGCCGTGCAGGAAGGTATCGCCTGCTCTTTCCGGTATGGGTTGGATATATTAAGGGAAAACAACCTGGAGCCATCCGTCATCCGGGCGGGTAAAGCCAATATGTTCCTGAGCCCCCTGTTCACCGAATTGTTCGTGAACTTTACGGGCGTGCCAGTGGAGCTATATCAAAATGACGGATCTGCGGGAGCAGCTATTGGTGCAGGCATTGGTGCCGGTGTGTACGCAACTGCAAAAGATGCGTTTACATCCTATAAGCCGGTAGGTTATGCCGAACCGGCAAAGGACAGGTCGCGGTACGAGGAAATATATGCTAACTGGCATAACCTGTTGAGTAAAACCCTGGAATAAATGAAGTGGCGATTCGCATATGTGATGATGTTTTTTTGTGTGCTTCCTTCCCTGCTAAAAGCGCAGTATGTGCAGGGTACTATATATGATATATCCCAGCAGTATACGATCCCGTATGTTTCTGTGCAGTCTGCTTCAGGTAAGGTGACGTTGACCGATTCAGCCGGCTTTTACCGCATTGCGGTAGAGCCCGGCGATTCCATATGGTTCTCTTACCTGGGTAAGGAAACACCCAGATACGCCGTGGTTGACATTAAAAACGTAGTTTCTTTTGATATCTCCATACAACGTGCTGCAGTAGACCTGCCGGGCATTACCTTGAAAAAACGAAGTTACCGGATAGATTCCCTGCAAAACAGGCAGGACTATGCGCATATTTTTAATTATCAACGACCCGGGTTTAAAACCAGTTCATCCAATGACGGGTTCGGTGTAGGGTTGGACCTGACCGAACTGATCAATTCCCTGAATTTCCGGAAAAAACGAAGTCTGGGCATTACACAACAGTGGATGATACGTGAAGAGCAGGATAAATATGTGGACTTCCGGTTTAACAAGCAGCTGATCCAAAAGCTGACGCATCTCTACGACGAAGATGAGCTGGCCGTGTTTATGCAGTATTACCGGCCGGATTATGAGTTGATAGCCTACTGGAATGATGCTGAGCTGGGTATGTTCATCCTGGAATGCATGGAAGATTTTAAAAAGAAAAACAGGTTCCGGCCAAAGCGGTAACGCGGCTGCTAACACTCATTGAAAAGTTGTAAAGGGACATAGCAGAAAAAAAGGGTAGCCTGTAGTCAAAAGGAATACCGCCTTCCCCCGGCCGAACTACTTCAACCGGCCGGGCATTTACAGAAAATAAATGAATGTTGCTGAATTATAATACACCTGCCTGCTTCTCCACAATATCCTTCATGATCAGCACCGCATGCTCCCTTGAGTTTTCAATAAACCAGCTATGGGTATCCATGCCGCCGCACACCACCCCTGCCAGGTAAATGCCGGGCATATTGGTTTCATTGGTCTCCTGGTTATAAGCGGGTATTAAGAGTCCGTCATTCGATAACAGGATACCGGCATTCCCGAGGAATGAAAAGTCGGGCTTATAACCTGTCATGGCAATCACATAATCATTAGGGATGGTTACCACGCCGGCAGGCGTCCGGATATTCACGCTGTGCTCATGAATTTCCTTAAGCGTGGAGTGAAAATAGGCTTTGATGCTACCTTCGGCGATCCGGTTTTCAATATCCGGTTTCACCCAGTATTTCACCCTTCGCCCGATCTCTCCTTCCCGTATGACCATGGTTACATTTGCACCTTTGCGATATGTTTCCAGGGCTGCGTCTACCGCTGAGTTGTTGGCGCCCACCACCACCACTTTCTGCATGGCATAGAAATGCGGCTCCTTATAGTAATGGGTTACTTTGGGCAGTTGCTCTCCCGGGATATTCATCAAAACGGGTATACCGTAGAAGCCGGTGGCAATAATGATGTAGCGGGCGCTGTAGCGGGCTTTCACCGTTGTTACGCGGTACCGCCTTGTTTCACCTGCGTCCGGTTTGACGGAAGTCACTTCCTCCTGTAACCGGATATGCAGGTTGTGGGCAAGCGCTGCGCGGCGGTAATATTCCAGCGCTTCGCTTCGGGTAGGCTTTACAGATATGGAAACAAAGGGAATACCCCCGATTTCCAGCCGCTCCGAAGTGGAGAAAAAGGTCATGTTATAGGGATAGTTATACAGGGAGTTCACCAGGCATCCTTTTTCCAGCACACAATAGCTGATATTTCTTTTTTGTGCTTCCAGCGCACATGCCAGTCCGATGGGACCGCCCCCTATGATAATCAGATCAAAATGCTCCATACAATATTATTTCTGAATTACGATCCCCATATGTTAAATCATATGGGATCAAAGGCAAGCTGCCGGTAAACATTACCGGCCGAAATGCAAATTTATTGATTTAAAAGCAGTATTTTCATGCGGAATTGGTCTTTAGCGGTTGGTGTTTTTATCAACCGCATTTTTGGACTTAGTGGTTGGTGTCTTCACCAACCACAACCCGGTATCGTTTCTATATAAAATAATTATCATCATGGAATTTCTTTACTCTTATGGTTGGTTGCTGTTGATCCTCGTTATTGTTTTCAGTGGATTGGTAACCGTAAACCAGGGTACCATTTCTGTAGTAACCATGTTTGGAAAGTACAGGCGTATTTTAAATCCCGGTTTGAATTTTAAGGTCCCGATACTAGAACAAATTTATAAAAGAGTGTCTGTGCAAAACCGGTCTGTGGAGCTGGAATTCCAGGCAGTAACTGCGGACCAGGCAAATGTGTATTTCAAGAATATGCTTTTGTATGCTGTACAAAATTCGCAGGAGGAAACCATCAAAAAAGTGGCATTCAAATTTATCAGCGACCGCGACCTGATGCAGGCGCTGACCCGCACCATTGAAGGTACGATCCGCTCTTTTGTAGCCACCAAACGGCAGGCGGAAATACTGGGACTCAGGAAAGAAATAGTGGAATATGTAAAGGAGCAGATCGATAACCTGCTCGAAGACTGGGGATATCACCTGCTGGATCTGCAGATCACGGATATCACTTTTGATAAGGTGATCCTGGACAGTATGAGCAAGGTGGTAGCCAGTAATAACCTGAAGGCCGCGGCTGAGAACGAGGGGCAGGCGCTATTGATCACCAAAACAAAAGCTGCGGAAGCTGATGGGAATGCGATAAAGATTGCCGCCGAGGCGGAACGTTCGGCAGCGCAGCTGAGAGGGCAGGGTGTAGCCTTGTTCCGGGAGGAAGTAGCTAAAGGAATGAGTCAGGCAGCAGAGCAAATGAAACAGGCCAACCTGGATACCAACGTGATATTATTCAGTATGTGGACCGAAGCCATCAAAAATTTTGCAGAATACGGAAAAGGCAATATCATTTTCCTGGATGGCAGCAGCGACGGTATGCAAAATACGATGAAACAGATCATGGCCCTGATGCGGATGGACGCCACGCAAACACTGGAGTAAAATATTTTCATTTTTGTCCGGAACTTTACATCCATGTTCACCATGATGTAAAGTTTTTTTATTATCCGGTACTGAAGTGTATGGTTCCTGTTATAGGGTAATATTTAGTAGCCTTAGCCGGGGGCTTTATCCTAATTTCATTGTAAATTATACCAAGTATGGGCAGGATACACAGGAGAAATTTTATTAAAATGTCGGCTACCGCGGGGCTGGCGGCGGCTGTTTGGGAACCACTGTTGCAGAAAGCACTGGCGGTGAAAGCCTATAATGCTACACGATCCATAAATGATGTACAGCATATCGTTATCCTCATGCAGGAAAACCGGTCTTTCGATCATTATTTTGGTGCGATGAAGGGTGTGCGTGGATTCGGCGACCGCTTTCCCATTCCCCTGGAGAGTGGACAAAGAGCCTTTCATCAGTCAGACGGAGAGCGGATCGTACCACCCTATCGTGCAGACGGTAAAAAATCAAATGCCGCGCTGATCAGCGGTACACCGCATAACTTTATAGATACACAGGCTGCGTGGAACCAGGGAAAATACGGGTATTGGCCTTTGTTTAAAACGCCTTACTCGATGGCTTACTACACAAGGGAAGAAATTCCTTTCCAGTACGCAATGGCGGAGTACTTTACGATCTGTGATGCTTATTACTGTTCTATCGCTACCGGCACCGATCCCAACCGGATCGTGTTCTGGTCGGGTGCTGTCATGGACCCCGAAAAAAGGAAAGCAGGTATTAACTGTACCGATGCCGACTCGGAGCCGGTGAACCTGCGCTGCTGGATTAAAGGTAAAATGCCCGATCCGGGCTATACCTACCAGGGCAGCGCTTTTACCTGGCCCACGATCCCGGATGTGTTGCAGGAGGCGGGTATCAGTTGGCGCATATACCAGGATCCCAATGATAACTGGACAGGAGCCATGCATGGATGCCTGGCTTTTGAAAGCTTCCGGAACGCCAAACCCGGTTCTCCGATATATGAGAACGGTATGCGTCACTGGTCGCTGGAAGACCTGGCTAATGATGTGAAGAATAAAACTCTGCCGGCCGTGAGCTGGGTGCTTCCTTCGCAGGCCAATTCGGAACATCCCGGCGCGCCTTCCAGTCCGTACCGGGCTTCTAATTTTACCCACCAGGTATTATCCGCTATTACTTCCAACCCTGAAGTGTGGAGCAAAACGGTTTTCTTCCTCACCTTCGATGAGAACGACGGGTTGTTTGATCACCTGCCGGCGCCGGCAGTACCGTCTTACAACCTCGATGGCACACTTGCAGGTAAATCCACAATAGACCTGGCGGGCATGTATTTCGACAATGATAAGGACAACCTGGAGGACAGGGAAACGCGGCGTTTATACATAGACGTAAGGGATACCATTTCCGGTAAGCTTCGTCCCTGGGGCATGGGTCCACGTGTTCCCATGTATATCCTTTCGCCCTGGAGCAAGGGCGGATGGGTGGATTCCGCCGTGGCAGATCATACTTCCGTAGGGCAGTTTATTGAAAAAAGATTTGGGGTCACTATTCCCGCCATCACACCCTGGCATCGTGCTGTGAGCAGCGACCTGACCTCAGCGTTCGATTTTGTTACTCCCAACGATCCGAAATTCCCGGAAATGCCCGATACCTCCGCTTTTGAAGAGATGGATGCAAAATCGAAAAATCTGCCCAAAGCGGCGGCTCCCGAGCAGCCTTCAAAGCTGTTCCAGGAAAAAGGCAGCCGTTTTTCAAGAGCACTCCCCTATAAGCTGTATTGTACCCTGAAGCATCTGAAAGCCGCCAGCCAGGTACAGCTTCTGTTTGAAAACAAGGGCGATAAGGGTGCTGTGTATCATGTGTATAATATGAAAAGGCTGGATATGATCCCGCGGCGTTATACCGTGGAAGCCGGTAAATCCCTGGCGGATGAATGGAACCTTTCTGAAAGCAAAGGAGCATATGACCTGGAAGTGCATGGTCCCAACGGGTATTTTCACCGGTTTACCGGCAGCATTCAAAACGCCGAACCAGCCGTTATGCTGGAATATGATCATGTCAAAGGCGGCATAACGGTTTCCATACAAAATGATACGTCAACGCATCTCAGGGGAGAGGTCATGACCAACGCCTACGACTATGCGAAAACGGAAAGTATCAGCGTAGCTCCGGGCAAAAAAATAAAAAAGCGGCAGAACCTGAAGAAAAGCGCCAACTGGTATGATTTTACCGTGAGAACAGACGACGGCTTTTTACACCGTTTCGCCGGCAGGGTAGAGACCGGTAAAGGTAGTGTCAGTGATCCGGCAATGGCTATGGAGATATGACATTCCCGAATCCATGGGATTTGCAGGACTGAAAAGCGAAATACACCGATATGTTTGGCAGCAATTACACGTGAAACAAAAAACACCACAAATTGCCGGAAGCAGGAATATCACAGGTCAATGAACGCTCTTCATACATTAATCATCAGTATTAAGGCCTGAAAAATGACAGGTGAATGGCAACTCCCGGCTGAAAAACCGGCGGCTCATCAAAGGCGGCTGTTCCTGATAGATGGAATTGGGGCTGTTGTAACCACCTGTCTGCTATTTATACTGGCAGTGTTTGAACCGTTCTTCGGTATGCCGGGGAAGATTCTGTATTTCATGATGATACCTGCCGGTATATTTGCCATCTATTCTATAACCTGTTACTTTTTAGCGGGCAGAAAATGGCGGATGCTCCTGAAGGGGATCGCTGTTGCCAACCTGTTGTATTGTTTGTGTACGGCAGCGCTTATCGTTATTTTCTATGAACAACTGCGTTTCTGGGGACTGGCCTATTTCCTGGTGGAAATAGTAGTTGTCACCGGCCTGGCATGTATCGAATGGAAGGTCTCAGTCACAAGATGAAAACCGGAACAATCTTTGTGCATACAAAATTAGCTGTTCCGAATAACAGGATTGATCTTTTCCTAAAGCCCGGATACAAAGGGAGGTTCCTGCTAACACCTGAATGCTGTCACCGAAAGTAAATATTCCAACTAAAACCATCAATATGAAACGGAAATTACTGGGTGTTTTGTCTACTATCTTCGGGCTTTTGCTGATCAATGGCGGATTAAGTAAATTTTTTCACTATATGCCGGCGCCCGACAGCCTGCCGGCTGAAATGGTGAAAGACAATGAAGCCTTTGCAGAGATCTCGTGGCTGATGCCCCTGGTGGCGTCTGCCGAAATAATCGGGGGACTGCTGATCATTTTTCCCAAAACAAGAGCGTTAGGGGCTGTAGTAGTGCTGCCGGTAATGACCGGAGTATTACTGACACATATTTTTGTTGAGCCGGGAGGCTTGCCTATTGCTTTGGTGATATGGGCCATTCTGCTCTGGATCATTTATGAAAACCGTCATAAGTACCTTCCCATGATCCGGTAACCACCTTTTTTATCATTTCACGGGGACCGGATGAATATTTACTGAACGGCATCCCCGGGACTTATTCACACAGGTGCATATTCTCTGTTACCTCAATTCTCCCGTTTTGCTATATTTGCCGCAATTCAGAAACTAAAATAATTAGCATATTGCCGGTTATTTCCAAATAGATAAAGGAGTAGTTCACTATGGCTGAAACAAAGCAGAATTTATTTGAATATACGGAAGACTCGATAAAATCGCTTGACTGGCGGGAACATATCCGGCTTCGTCCCGGTATGTATATAGGCAAGCTGGGAGATGGCAGCAGCGCCGATGATGGTATTTATGTACTATTAAAAGAGGTGCTGGATAACTGTATAGACGAGCATATGATGGGGTACGGGCGGCAGATAGACATTACGGTGAATGACAAAACCATCATCGTGCGGGATTTTGGTCGTGGCATTCCTCTCGGGAAAGTGGTGGATGTGGTCAGTAAGATCAACACCGGCGCCAAATATGACAGCCGGGCCTTTCAGAAATCCGTGGGATTGAACGGTGTGGGTACCAAGGCTGTGAATGCCCTCAGCAGCTACTTCCGCGTAACCGCTGTAAGGGACGGGAAAGAGAAGACCGCCGAATTTGAAAGAGGAGTATTGGTCAGGGAACACAAAGAAACCAAATCAGGGGAAAGCAATGGTACCCTGGTAACTTTTATACCTGACGATACTGTATTCAAGAACTTTAATTTCAGGCAGGATTATATCGAAGACCTGTTGTGGAATTATTGTTATCTCAATGCGGGATTGGTGATCACGCTGAACGGGAAAAAATATGTCAGCAAAAACGGTCTCCTGGACCTGCTGCAACGTAAGACCAATGAAGATGAGATCCGTTATAATATCATACACCTGAAAGGAGAGGACATAGAAGTGGCGATCACCCATAACAATGATTATGGCGAGGAAATTTTCAGCTTTGTAAACGGTCAGTATACTACCCAGGGCGGCACCCACCAGCAGGCTTTCAGGGAAGCTTTTGTAAAGGTGATAAGAGACTTTTATAAAAAAGACTATGATACATCCGATATCCGCCAAAGCATCGTAGCTGCGGTAGCGGTAAGAGTGGTGGAGCCGGTATTCGAAAGCCAGACGAAAACAAAGCTGGGGTCGCAGTATATGCACGAAGGCGGCCCGAGCATGAAGAATTTTGTGCTGGAGTTCCTTTCAAAAGAACTGGATAATTACCTACATAAAAACGCCGCTGTTGCTGAGGCGCTGAAAAAAAGAATAGAGCAAAGCGAAAAAGAACGCAAGGAACTGGCAGGTATCAAGAAGCTGGCGAATGAAAGGGCTAAGAAAGCCAACCTGCACAACAAGAAGCTAAGGGATTGCCGTATACACCTGAATGATGATCCGCCCAACAAGGGTAAGGAGGAGTTTTATGCCAGGCAACTGGAAAGTACCATTTTCATCACCGAGGGAGATTCGGCCAGCGGCTCAATCACCAAGGCGCGCAGCGTGGAAACCCAGGCGGTATTCAGCCTGCGGGGCAAACCGTTGAATTCCTTCGGACTGACCAAGAAAGTGGTATATGAAAACGAGGAGTTCAACCTGCTGCAGCACGCGCTGAATATAGAGGATGGGATTGAGGGATTGCGTTACAATAATGTGGTGATCGCTACTGATGCCGATGTGGATGGTATGCACATACGACTGTTATTGCTCACATTCTTTTTGCAGTTTTTCCCCGACCTGGTAAAAAAGGAACATGTTCATATACTGGAGACGCCTTTGTTCAGGGTACGGAATAAGCAGCAAACGATCTATTGCTATGACGAAACGGAAAAGCAGGCCGCCATCAAAAAGCTGGGAGGCAAGCCGGAGATCACCCGTTTTAAAGGGTTGGGAGAGATATCCCCTGACGAATTTGTGCGGTTCATCAGTTCCGATATGCGTACGCAACCGGTGAAAGTAATGCCGGAAACACACCTGCAGCAATTGCTGGAATATTATATGGGTAAGAATACCCAGCAGCGCCAGGATTTTATTATTGAGAACCTGAGAGTGGAAATGGACCTCGCGGAAACCGAAACAGAAAATGTCTGATCTACCTAAATTATTACAGATAATATGATACATATTGTTTTTAATGAAGCCGACGCAGCGGTGTTACAGCAAGCCATTGAAATGGATGAAACGATGCAGGGAGCTATAGTGCAGATAAAGGATGATTATGCCGTGGGTCCCATACATAATATTTATATTGGAGAAGGAATAGATGCCCGCAAAAACTGGTGGCGCGAAGTATTGAGTGGCGGCGATCTTAACGGAAAAGCAGATGACGAAAGTGTAGATGACTATAAAACGGTGGCCGAACTGGTAGGCACCCTGCGCAGGGATCCGGATGAAACCGTGTGGATATGGGCGGCACAAAACAAGCACGATGTAAGCGGCTATTACTGGCTTACACATTATATGAAGGAATTCCAGGGACGGGTATTTATTCTTTACCTGAACAACCTGCCGTTCATCAATGAAAAGGGGCAGATATTCTACCCTGCCTGGCTGCATACCATTCCGCCGAAAGAGTTCCTGAAGGCAAAAAAGCTGGCCCGACCCATAACCCTCAGTGAATTTGAAATAGATCCGGACGAGTGGATACGGCTGGGTAATGAAGAAAAGGGCGTACGCATACTCGAAGGCGGCAAGAAGCTGGTACAGCATGATTATGATTTTTATGATGCAGAGCTGAAGAAATTTATTACCAGGGACTGGCAGAAAGCGAATAAGATCATCAGCCAGTTTTTATCCAAAGCAAAGAATACTACCGGGGATATGTACCTGCTGTGGCGCCTGAAAAAGCTGATTGAAGCCGGGGGGCTGGATGTGCAGGGAGAGGTGAAAAATATGAGAGACTTTGAGGTGAAGATGCCTTCTACAACACCTGAAGCCGTAAAATAAAAGACCCCAACAGACCAAGAATAAAAGAAACAGATGAGCAAAGAGTATATTTCGGATAACGAACTCGGCATACAGGGCCAGTATAAAACATGGTTCCTTGATTATGCGTCTTATGTAATACTGGAACGGGCCGTGCCTGCAATTGAAGACGGACTGAAACCGGTGCAGCGCCGCATTTTGCATGCCATGAAGGAAATGGATGATGGCCGTTTCAATAAGGTGGCTAATATCATAGGGCAGGCCATGCAGTATCACCCGCACGGGGATGCTTCTATCGGCGACGCATTGGTAAATATGGGACAAAAAGAGCTGCTGATAGAAACACAGGGCAATTGGGGAGATGTGAGAACGGGGGATGATGCCGCTGCCCCCAGGTATATAGAAGCACGACTGAGCAAGTTTGCGCTGGAGGTTGCTTTTAATGCAAAAACCACCGCCTGGCAATTGAGCTATGATGGCAGGAAGAATGAACCCGTAACCCTGCCGATGAAATTCCCGTTGCTGCTGGCGCAGGGCGCGGAAGGGATTGCCGTGGGACTGTCTACCAAGATACTACCGCATAATTTTTGTGAGCTGATAGATGCATCGATAAAATACCTGCGGGGTAAGAAGTTTGAGCTGTATCCCGATTTCCAGACCGGCGGTATTATAGATGTGACCAACTACAATGAAGGAAAACGGGGCGGCAAGGTAAGAGTGAGAGCCAGGATAGAAGAGGTGGATAAGAAGACCATCGCGATACGCGATGTGCCATACGGAATAACCACCAGCCAACTGATGGACTCTATTGTTAAAGCCAATGACCAGGGAAAAATAAAGATCAAAAGGGTAACGGATAATACGGCTGCGGCAGTTGAAATACTTGTAGACCTGGCGCCGGGTATATCTACCGATATCACCATTGATGCATTATACGCTTTTACGGACTGCGAAGTCAGCATTTCGCCCAATGCCTGTGTAATAGTGGGTCAGAAGCCGCGTTTCCTGAGTGTGCATGAACTGTTGAGAAATTCAGCGGATTTTACAAAGGAGCTGTTGAAGAAGGAACTGGAGATCAAGCTGGCCGAACTGCAGGAAAAATGGCACTATACCTCGCTGGAAAAAATATTCTTCGAAGAGAAGATATATAAAGAGCTGGAGAAAAAGCATGAAACCTGGGATAAGGTTTTAGCCGCGATCGATAAGGCATTTGTACCCTTTAAAAAACAATTAAGGAGGGATGTTACGAAGGAAGATATCATAAAGCTGACAGAGAAGCCGGTTCGCCGGATCTACAAGCTGGATATTGATGAGCTCATCAGCCAGATAAAAGGCATTGAAGCCGAGATCAGGCAGGTGAAACAAGATCTGAATAACCTGGTTGATTTCGCCGTCAGCTATTACGAAAACCTCCTGAAGAAATACGGTAAGGGACGCGAACGGAAAACCGAGATCAGGCTGTTTGAGGCCATCCAGGCAAAGCAGGTGGCCATTGCCAATGCCAAACTGTACGTGAACCGTGCGGAAGGCTTTGTGGGTACGGGGCTGAAAAAAGATGAGTTTGTGGAAGATTGCTCCGATCTGGATGATATTATTGCCTTCACCAAAAGAGGGATCATGAAAGTGGTGAAGGCGGCGGATAAAGTATTTATAGGAAAGGATATCCTGCATGTGGCGGTGTTTAAAAAAGGAGATGAGCGAACGACCTATAATATGATCTACGTGGATGGAAAATCGGGGGTAAGCTATGCTAAGCGGTTTAATGTTACCGGCATCACGCGTGATAAAGAATACGACCTGACCAAAGGCGCCGACAAAAGTAAAATGCACTATTTCTCCGTAAACCCGAACGGGGAGGCGGAAGTGGTAAAGGTTGTCCTGAGTCCGGCCAGCTCCGCACGCAATAAAGAGTTTGATTTCTATTTTGAAGAGCTCGAAATAAAAGGCAGGGGCAGCATGGGTAACCAGGTAACGAAATACCCGGTTAAAACAGTGCGGTTCAAAGAAGCGGGACGTTCCACATTGAGTGCTATCAGGCTGTGGTTTGACGATACTTTCGGAAGATTGAATACTGAGGAAAAAGGAACCTACCTGGGTAAATTTGATCCCGAAGACCGGTTGCTGGTGGTATACAGCAATGGTCATTATGAAATAACCGACCTGGAACAAACGCAGAAGTTTGATCCGGAAAATGTGGTGCTGATAGAGAAATTCGACCCCGAAAAGATCATTACGGCCGTATATCTTGATAACGAGAAGCTCCAGTACAATGTAAAGAGGTTTAAGATTGAAACGACCACACTGAAAAACAGGTTCCTGTTTATTAAGGAGGGAGATGGCAACAGGCTTGAAACAGTCACCACGGCAATGGAACCCGTCTTGTTGTTGCAAACCGGCAGGGGAAACCAGGCTAAGAGTACGAAAATCAAGATCAGCCGGGTAGTGGAGATCATGGGATGGAAAGCTGTGGGTGCCAAGCTTACCGATTACACCAAAAACACGCAAATGGAGTGGGAGCGGGCCAAAGGAGATGAAAATCAGCAACCTGAGCTGTTTTAGTAACAGGTTAGTATTAAATCATATGTTTCATCTCTTATTAGGAGTAAAAACCTCCGCCAGCCATGACAAAAATAACGGAACAGCCCTCTCCCTACAGGCATCTTGAAAAAATGTCTGTGGAGGAACTCACTGCTAATATTAATAAAGAGGACCACAAAGTGGCAGTTGCTATTGAGCAAGCATTGCCGCAAATCAACCGGCTCATCACGGTGATCGTGGATACTTTGAAGGCCGGGGGCAGGATGTTCTATGTAGGGGCGGGCAGTGGCGGCAGGTTATCGGTGCTTGATGCCATAGAGCTGCCTACTACTTACGGGATCGATAAAGGGGTGGTAAATGTAGTTTTAGCCGGCGGCCTGGAACAGTTGGTAGAGGCGCCCGAAGAAAAAGAAGATGATACCGGGGCCGCCTGGCAGGAGCTGCAGGCGGCTAAAGTATCGGAAAAAGACATTATAGTAGGCATATCCGCCAGTGGAACGACTCCTTTTGTACTGGCAGCGCTCAAACAATGCAAGGCGCATCATATTACTACAGGGTGTATTGTCAGCAACCCGGATTCTCCCATAGCGGCGATGGCCGACCTTCCGGTAGAGGTTATCACAGGCCCTGAATTTCTGACGGGCAGCACCCGTATGAAGGCAGGCACCGCGCAAAAGATGATCTTTGATATGATCAGCACTACCACGATGATACAACTGGGGAGGGTAGAGGACAACCGCATGGTGCATGTAAAGCTCATCAACGACAAGATCACTGACCGTGCAGTAAAAATACTGATGGAAAAATCCGGCATTGAAGACTATAACAAAGCTAAAGAAGTCTTGTTACAGCACGGGAGCGTGAAAGCAGCGATGGATGCCTTGCATAGCACACTTTAGTTCTTTGTGATCTTCTTTTGTTGAACCACCAGGGCACAAAGGCTCAAAGATATCACGAAGCAAATATATTGTGCACCTTAGTGCCGTTGTGACTTAGTGGTTCTCTTTTTTAAACCACCAGGGCACGTCCGCTTTCCGTGTATTTGTCACGCCGAGGCACCGAGACGTCTACATTGTCACCCCGCAGGCATCGGAGGGTCTACATGCTTCAATTGATTGCAACCCTTACGGAGTCTTTTACAAAACCACATTTCAGCATTTTGCTGCCGAAGTAAGGATTGTTAATATCTGTGGTGGCGCTCAGCCAGTCGGCGCCGGCATTGTTAAAAGCCATCGGGCAGTGGAGCAGGTATATTTTATCTCCGTCGTAGCGAACCGTCCGGCTAAGATCGTAAAGGTTAGCGGTGATCATCTGGAAGGCTTTTCTCCTGGATTCAATATCTTCTTCACCCGTCAGCCCTTTTGATTCACTTTCTATACCGGAAACATAGGTTTGAGCGGTCGGTATGATCAGGTTATCGGGATCCGAGGGTTTCAGATCCCCGAGGTTGAGCGCTTCCGATGCGCTGATCAGTTGCGCTGCCGCTTTATCGCTGGCGGCAACATCTCCTGCCACGAGAGCGTCCCTTAATGTATAATAGCTTTCCAGGATAGTACCGAAAGAAGCGCTGAACCCTGCCGGCAGCCCGGCGGACTCCTGAATTGCCGGCTCCGTATTTTCGTGTTCACCCGCTGGTTTACCGGAGTTGCAGCTTACAAGACATATCGAAATAAATATTACATATTTTATCATATCAGATTCAATTTTAACAGAACCGGAATCAATCAAAAGGTACCGCGGCCTTTAAAGTCTGCAAAATACGTAAAATGCCTGTGAACCTGAGGATGCTGATATGATAAAAAACATTTGGGTAGAATTACCCCGAATCCCTATCTTAGCCGTCAGCTTCAAAAAAAAGAGCTGATTTTTAATTAAACTGACCACTAAAATGGATTTTAAACAAATTCAGGAGTTGATAAAAATTATCAACAAGTCTAATATCGGAGAACTTGTAATAGAAGAAAAAGAGTTTAAGATAACCATAAAACAAAAAGAAGACCAGGTAACCCAAATAGTATCTGCCCCTGCGCAGGCTTACGCTGTACCCCAGTTGACCCCTCCTCCGGTAGCAACACCGGCAGCCGGACAGGAAAAAAACAAAGCAGCAGATCCCAAAGCCGATAACCTGCTTACTATCAAAAGCCCGATGATCGGTACTTTTTACAGGCGCTCCTCCCCCGACAAGCCGGTTTTGGTAGAGGTAGGCGACGATGTAGCGCCCGGTAAGGTGGTATGTATAATAGAGGCGATGAAGCTGTTCAACGAGATTGAAAGTGAAGTGGGAGGTAAGATAGTGAAAGTGCTTGTGGAAGATGCCAGCCCTGTAGAATATGATCAACCGCTGTTTTTGGTGGAACCGAACTGATTTGAAAGTTTGAAGAGGCGTATATGTGAAAATGAAGCGTTAAGGGTTCGTTTTTAATGCCTGTAGTTTATTCTCAGGGTTTCAAATTCCAGAATTTTCAAATTGACTAAATGCTAAAGAAAATACTAATTGCGAATCGCGGGGAAATTGCTCTCCGGGTCATTCGCACATGCCGGGAAATGGGCATAAAGACCGTGGCTGTATACTCAACAGCGGATAAGGACAGCTTACATGTAAAGTTTGCCGACGAAGCGGTTTGTATCGGTCGTCCCCAGAGTACCGATTCTTATCTTAATATTCCTCACCTGATGGCGGCAGCCGAGATCACCAACGCGGATGCAATTCATCCCGGGTATGGCTTCTTAGCCGAGAATGCCCGGTTTGCACAGATCTGTGGCGAGCACGGCATCAAATTTATCGGTCCCAAACCCGAAATGATCACGGCGATGGGAGATAAGATCACCGCTAAAGAAACTATGATCAAAGCAGGGGTACCGGTGGTACCCGGCGGTGGCGGACTCCTCGAAAGCCCGGAGGAAGCCAAAGGGATCGCCAGGGAAATCGGGTATCCTGTGATATTGAAAGCAACTGCCGGTGGTGGCGGCAAAGGGATGCGCGTAGTATGGGAAGAAAGTGAAATGGAGCACGCGTATAACACAGCAAAAAAAGAAGCAGCAGCTTCTTTTAAGAATGACGGAGTATACATGGAGAAGTTTGTGGAAGAGCCCCGCCATATTGAAATACAGATCGCCGGCGACAGGTACGGCAAGGTTTGCCATATGAGTGAGAGAGACTGTTCCATCCAGCGGCGTCACCAGAAGCTGGTGGAAGAATCACCCTCGCCCTTTATGACAAACGAACTGCGTGAAAAGATGGGGGAGGCGGCTGTAAAAGCAGCGTCTGCCATCAATTATGAAAGTGTGGGTACAATAGAGTTCCTGGTGGACAAGCACAAGAACTTCTATTTTATGGAGATGAATACCCGTATCCAGGTGGAGCATTGCGTAACTGAAGAAGTAACAAATTTTGATCTTATAAAAGAGCAGATAAAAATTGCATCCGGAGAATCTATTTCCGGCAGGAACTATTACCCCGAAATGCATGCCATCGAATGTCGTATCAATGCAGAGGATCCTTATAACGATTTTCGCCCTTCACCGGGTAAGATCACGGTGCTGCACCAGCCCGGAGGACACGGTGTGCGGATAGATTCACATATCTATGCCGGGTATGTTATCCCTCCCTATTACGATTCCATGATCGGCAAGATCATCTCTGTTGCCAGGACCCGCCAGGAGGCGATCAATACCATGAGCAGGGCTCTCAGCGAATATGTAATTGAAGGCGTTAAAACCACCATTCCTTTTCATCAGCAACTGATGCGTAATGATGATTTCAGAAAAGGAAACTTCACTACCAAGTTCCTGGATGATTTTACGATGCTATAGGATAGTAAGAGGGCAAAACCGTAAGACCCTATGACCATAAAAATAATAGGAGATCGTAAGATTTAATGTCACTTGCTTACGACGATCTCATATTTTTTGCTATCTCGCCCTCAGTTTGTTTGCATATTTCGGTACTGCAATGCTAAAACCTGAAATAAGGACGTTCGGTGGCCATAAAAGGCCATGGAATAGACAGGAACATAATGATTAACGCTATGGTGAACCAGATGGTAAGCGTTTTGAATTTGGCCCGGGAATTACTCTGCCTTTTTACTTTGGATGAGCCGATAGTGATCAGCACCACGGCAATGAGCATGGCTACCAGGTGTTCCATACCAAAGAAGCGGATGTCTCTCTCTTTGACGGCTGTAGAAAAGTTTTTCCAGAAATAAGATACAACCGGGCTGAGAAAATACATGATCAATCCAACCAGGAACTGGATATGTACCACCGCAACTGTTATAGCTTTCCAGCGGTTATCCCAGGCAGTATACGCCCTGCCGGATTTCCAACCGGTGTACGAACGGTAGATGCTGATAATAATGGCCAGTAATATAACCCATCTTAATACGGAATGCAGCATAATAAGGTGTGGATGCATGATCAGGCAGTTTATATATTTTTAGCGTTAAAAAATCTTTTGTGCATGGCTTTTTCCAGCGTTTCCCTGTGATCAGGGTGTGCGATGCTGATCAGCGCCTTGGCCCGCTGTTTCAGGTTTTTGCCAAACAGGTCTACCACGCCGTATTCGGTAACCACCCAGTGAATGTGTCCGCGGGTGGTTACCACGCCCGCTCCTTCTTTCAGAAAAGGTACGATCCGGGAAATACCCTTTGATGTAACGGATGGCATGGCAATGATTGGTTTGCCGCCCTCGGAAAGAGAGGCTCCCCGCATAAAATCCATCTGCCCGCCAATGCCGGAATACTGGTAAGTACCGATGGAATCGGCACAAACCTGGCCGGTAAGGTCTATTTCAATGGCACTGTTGATGGCGGTGGCTTTGGGATTCTGGCGGATGATGCTGGTATCATTTACAAAGGCGATGTCCATAACCAGTATGGATGGGTTGTTATCCACAAAATCATACAGCTTACGGGTGCCGATCAGAAAGCTGGTAACCGAAGCACCGGGAATTATCTTTTTATTTTCATTGGTGATCACCCCTTTTTCCAATAGCGGTATGATGCCATCGGAGAACATCTCGGTATGAATGCCCAGGTTCTTATGCTGTTCCAGGTTTTTCAACACTTCATTCGGAATGGTGCCGATGCCCATCTGAAGCGTAGCACCGTCTTCTATCAATGAAGCCACATGGTAACCGATGCGGGCGCTGGCGGCAGTGGACGCTGATGCATAATCCACTTCGGGTAAAGGGGTATCATGTTCTACAAAAGCGTTGATCTTTGAAACATGCACAAAACTGTCTCCGCCACTGGTCTTTGGCATATGTTTGTTTACCTGCGCTATCACATATTTTGCCGTATCCACGGCCGAAGAGGCGATGTCTACCGAGGTACCCAGGGAGCAGTATCCGTGCTTGTCAGGAGGGGACACCTGTATCAAAGCCACATCCAGCGGAAGGATACCCTTTCGGAACAACTGCGGTATCTGACTCAGGAAAATCGGCACATAATCCCCTGACTCACTATTGGCAACTGCCCTGGTATTGGCGGATACAAACAGCGAATTGAAGAAAAAACTTTTCCGGTATTCGGGTTTATTGAAGTCCAGTGGTCCGAGGTTGGTAATGCTCACCAGTTCCACATCCTCCAGTTCTTGATGTCTGGCGAGCAGTGCTTCGATCAGGTGTACCGGGGTGGCGGCGCTCCCATGCAAAAATACCCGGTTACCGGATTGAACCATTTGCACCGCTCCGGCGGCGGTCATATACGTTGGATCTGCGCTCATGTCATTTATTTGGCCAAATATCCGCCATCTACCGCATAATAATTACCTGTTACAAAAGAAGCTTTGTCGGAGCTGAGCCATACGACAAGTTCAGCCACTTCATTAGCCTCGCCCAACCTGCCGATGGGGTGTTGGGATACCAATGCCTGTTTCAGTTCGGGGCTCAGGTTATCCAGCAGGGGTGTGTTGATAAATGCCGGGCCTACTGCATTTATACGTATGCCCTGCGCACTGTATTCCAGGGCGGCGGTTTTAGTGAGCCCTATAACGCCATGTTTGGCAGCTACATAAGCGGCAGCAGTATTAAAGCCCACCTGCCCCAATATGGAAGACATGTTCACGATCGCTCCTTTTCCCTGTTTCAGCATTTGTGCCAGTTGGAGCTTCATACAATAGAATACACTGTTGAGGTTAACGTCTATTACCTTTAACCATCCCTCCACGCTCATATCCGCTGCGGGGTTGGATTCTCCACCTATGCCGGCATTGTTGAATGCAATATCCAGGCTTCCGAATGCTTTCACTGTTTCTGCCACCAGGTTTTCACAATCTCCGTATTTGCTGACGTCAGCGGTAACAAAAATGGCCTCACCGCCTTTTTCTTTGATCTGATTTGCTACGGCTTCACCCAACTGTTGGTTAATGTCTGATACGACTACTTTGGCGCCGTAGGCAGCATATAATTCAGCGGCTGCTTTTCCGATACCTGAGCTGCCTCCTGTAACGATCGCAACTTTTCCTTTTATATCTTCCATATCGATAAATTTAAATTTCCTGCAAATTGTGTAAAGTCAACGATGAATAATGAAAACAGCGTCAGTGACATATATGATTTTGATCAAGGCTATCACAGCCAAATTATCATAAAGTGATCTATAGCCTGTAAAGGACGTTTCAACCCGAAATTGATTAGCTGCCCGGCTGCATTCTTTGCGTATTTTGCCATAGCTTAGCAGATCACAAAATGCATCATTGTATGAAGATAAAACAATTACAGCAAACATGGCGATGGTTTGGACCGAACGATCCGGTGAGCCTGCAGGATATCAGACAGGCGGGCGCCGAAGGAATTGTTACCGCTTTGCATCATGTGCCGCACGGGGAAGTGTGGACTCCGGAGGAGATCCGGAAGCGGATCGATGAGCTGAGAGCCGGCGGCTTTGAATGGAGTGTGGTGGAGAGCCTTACCATACATGAGGATATAAAGAGAAGAAGCGGAGACTATAAAGGATATATAGAAAAATATAAACAATCGCTCAAAAACCTGTCTGACCTGGGTGTGAAGGTGGTAACATATAACTTTATGCCGGTGAACGACTGGACCCGTACCGATATCAACTACACGGTGGCAGACGGTTCAAAAGCCCTGTACTTTAACTGGGTGGACATGGCTGTTTTTGACATCCATATACTGAAGAGAAAGAACGCAGCGGAAGACTACCCGGCAGGTATAGCCGAAAAGGCGGAAAAAAAGTTTGCGTCCATGCGTGAGGATGAAAAGCAACTGCTGATAGATACGGTGGTGTTTGGAATACCCGGGGAGGAGAAAAGAACGCCCGAAGGCATGCGGAAGGAGCTGGAAAAGTATACGGATATAGATAAGAAAGCTTTAAAAGAAAACCTGGCTTATTTCTTACAGGAAGTGGCGCCGGTGGCATCTGAGCACGGAGTAAGACTGGCGATCCACCCGGACGATCCCCCGTTTGATATACTGGGATTGCCCAGGATCGTTTGTAACCGGGAGGATCTGGCAGATATCCTGTCGTTCTCTGATGCGCCGGCCAATGGCTTGTGCTTTTGTACCGGCTCGCTGGGGGCCAACCCGGTGAATGCACTGCCGGAGATGATAGCCGCTTTTAATAAGAGGATACATTTTGCACATTTGAGAAATGTTATCCGCGATGAAGAAGGCAACTTTTTTGAAGCGGATCACCTGGTGGGAGATGTGGATATGTATAATGTGGTAAAAGCATTATTACAGGTGCGGCAGGATGTAAGTCATGATATTCCCTTCCGCCCGGATCATGGTCATCAGATGCTGGATGACCTGGATAAAGTGACCAATCCCGGCTACTCGGCCATTGGCCGCCTGCGCGGACTGGCAGAGATCAGGGGACTTGAGCTGGGAATTGCCCGGAGCTGGTGATCAGTGGCTTTTGTTACCCCGAGGCACCGAGGGGTCTATTGATGTTTCAGTGGTTCCCTATATCACACTACTGGCCTGCCATTTTACGGCTGGTCTTTATTGTCGATGATCAGTGCAGACGGGATGTCTGACAGCCATAGGCTTTTGGACTCTACCAGCTTTTTCCAGCTTTCAAGGCTGACGAGCATCAGATCCTGCTGTTGTAAAAATGCTTTGTCGATCGTCTTCGGCGATTGCAGGGTTATGTGATTGGGAGCGTTCAATTCAATGGCCCTGATCTTTTCCTTTATTTCAGGCAGGTTCTTAATATGTCCGGCGCTGTCCAGGATGATCACCTGCGATCCGGCATTGTGAATAAGCTTTTGTGCATAGCCGATCAGGAAGCTGTCGAGCGGGTCGAATATAAGCACAAACACCCGTTCGCTTTTTGTAAAACTCTTATCAATGAAAACGCCAACCGGTATTTCCGACCTGGCAATTACCTGCCGGGTGCTTTCGTCAAACGGGGAACTGTCGAAAATGTTATCTCTCCCGGTTACGGTATTGAGCAGCTTCTCCGGGTTGATGATGCTGGTGGTAAAGCCGAGCAGTTTTCCAAGAAAGCTTCCTTCGTATATCGATTCTCCCAATCCTATCAGTAGCAGATCGTAATCTCCTTTATTCACCACGCTGGTGATCTCGTTATCTATATCAGCAGACGTTTTGAACAGGGTAGTCACTTTTCTTTTCTGGTGATCAGATTCTTCAACGAGAGGTCTGAAGCTGTCCTTTTCATATTCCTCCATATCATACTGGTGTATTTCATTCACGGGTGATATATGCATGGCTGTGAGGCTGGTATTGCCGTTCAGGCTTCTGGTAAGATCGTTCGCCAGCCTGAACAGGGCTTTTCCTTCCTCAGGTTTTCCGAATGAAAACAGCACTTTATATTTACTGATCTCCCTGATCTCCGGTGGAATTTCTTCCCGTTTGGTTTTGAAGGCCCAGTTGATCATATCCAGTGCAGGTCCCGTCATAAACGTGGTGACCAATGCCATCAGCACCATCATGGAAAATACTTCAGGGGTTAATACGCCCAGGTCGTAACCTATATTTAATACTACCAGTTCCATCAGCCCCCTCGTATTCATCAAGGCGCCTATTGACAGGCTTTCTTTCCAGTTTTGCCCCACGAAGCGGGCGGCCAGTGAACTTCCTACAAACTTTCCTGCTACTGCTATCAGGATAATGATACCTGTAAGCTTCCACAACCCGGGATCGTTCAGCAGTCCTATCTGTGTACGCAACCCGGTAAAGACAAAGAACAAAGGCAGTAACAGCACGAGGGCCACGTCTTCTACCTTTTCAATAAACAACATCCTGAATTTTACATTCTCGGGCATGATCGCCCCCGCCATGAATGCACCGAACAGTGCGTGTATGCCGATCACCTCCGTGGTATAGGAAGACATAATGAGCGTCAGGAAGAATATGGCAGTAATAGGCTTGGTGAGACTTTGCTTGGACGTATAAATACTGCCTATACGTGAGAGGAAAGGTTTTACGATCTTCAGCATGAATAATACATAGGCCAATGCCAGCAGGATCGTGTACAGGGAGCTGACTACGGAGCCTGCTTTTACGATGGCTATTACGGCCGCCAGGATACACCAGGCGGTGATATCATCGGCTGCAGCACAGGTGATCACAATGGTGCCCAGCCTGGTTTTGGTAATGCCCCGTTCCTGCACAATTCTTGCCAGTACCGGAAAGGCAGTTATGCTCATGGCAATTCCCATAAAAAGGGCAAAGGATAAAAAGGGAATTTCCGCGGGAGCAAAGGAATCATATATCCAGTAAGCCAGCCCCATACCCATCGCAAAGGGTATGATGATGCTGGCATGGCTGATGATGATAGCGTCATTGGTGCTCTGGCGCAGCATTTTCAGGTCCAGCTCCATGCCCACGATGAACATAAAAAGAATAAGCCCGATCTGGCTGAGGAACTGCAGGTTTCCGAGGGATTCCGCAGGAAACAGGATGGCGGAAAACTCAGGGAAGTACATACCGAGGAGTGAAGGTCCCAGTACAATACCCGCGATCATTTCCCCGATTACGGTCGGTTGCCCGATCTTTTTACAGAACCAGCCGAACAATTTGGCTACCATGATGATGGTAACGATCTGTGCCAGCAGGAGTGCCAGGGGATGCTTCAGGTTGTGGGTGAGCGCTTCCAGAAAATCTGCCCATTGTCCGTTGGAAGACTGGTTGACCACGATGTTCCTGCCGGCCTGAAGTTGCTCCCCCATGATGACCAGCCAGTAAATGATGGCAGAAAATCCGCCGATGGTGGTCACATAAAATATCAGGTTCTTATACTTTTTCATGTATTCCTGCTGCTGCTTTTCGTCGATCTGAAATATTTGTTTGTTTGCCCGATGCCTGCGGGCTTCATGTCAAATCACAAATTTGATTACTCCTGCATAAAAACAAGAACCGGAAGGGAAAAAATGTAATAAGGGGCGGAAAATATGTAATGAAACTTACACCTTTACTTTCTGTAGAAAATCACTCCGGTAAACATCGCTCAGCGCCAGCTTTACCCGTTCTCCGTCGCCTGCCGGTATATTGGTGGTGATCTCGTCGAAAGAGAAAAGCTGAACAGCTTTTAGCGCCAGCATTTCTTTTTTGTTTATCCTGGCAAAATCGCCGGATGGCAGCAGTTCCTGCAGCTTTTCAAAAGAAATATTCTTCAGGGTAATACCGGAACCATCCGATAGTACGGCCAGCTTATCGCGGCTGTCAACAGGTGATGCTTTGATATAGACAAGCTGGTCAATAAAGATCAGCGTTTTACCCTGGTTGGTATTGAGGTGTATGAACTGGTTAGAGGACCTGTTTTTTGAGAGATGGGTACGCGCCTTGGCCACGGCCTGCTGCAGGCGCTCTTTCATAATGGGTTTTCTTACATAGTCAATGGCATTCAGATCGAAGGCTTCTGCTGCATAGTCTTTGAATGCCGTAACGAATATAACCGGCTTGTTGTTCAGCAGGTTGGCTACCTGCAGCCCGTTGATACCGGGCATTTCAATGTCGAGTATACAAAGATCAAATTCGAGCGCCGGCATTTCTTTCAGGAATATACCCGGGTTGTTGAAAGCTTTCACCACCTCCAGTTCAGGAATCTGCTCGCATAACATTTTAAGATATGCCAGTCCTTTCAGCTCATCATCTAGCAGCAAGCATTTCAGCTTTGTGTTCAAGCAGGTCTATTTTTAAGTGTGCAATATATACGTCTCCTTCTACAAACTTTTCCAGCTTAAAGTGGTTTTTATAAATGATCTGCAGCCTTTTTTCCAGCGTTTCGGTTCCGATACCGCTTTTTTCTTTTCGAAGGGAAGGCCGGCTTGATATTTTGTTGGAAACGGTGAGGTAGAAATGATTGTTTTTAAACTCGAAAATAACAGATATGAAGGCATCTGCACTTTGTATGTCCGCGTGCTTGAAAGCGTTTTCGATCAGGTCTATGGAGATCAGCGGAGCCAGTATCGGCTGTTCGTACAGGGGTTCGTTTTCGTTGATCTTTGTCTTCACCTTCAGCTCAAACAACGGACTCACCTTGATTTTATTGATCTCGATCAGGTTGAGCGCAAACTCTACTTCTTCTTTAGGTGTTACAAGCTTGTTGCGGCTTTCGTATAATATATAGTCCAGCACGTTGGCCAGTTTGTCCAGTGTGAAATATGTCTGGTAAGCATGCGATTGAATGGAGTTGAGCACATTTTTAAAGAGATGAGGGTTCAGCCTCGATTCCAGCGTTTCCAGTTGCAGGTGGTTTACCTTGCTTTCCAGTTGCCGGAACTTATGCTCAATATCGTTCCTTTTTTTCTCCGTCTGCCACAGGCGAAGGCCCAGCATGGTAATAATAGCCAACAGCAGGGCGGCGATGACGGAAGACAGCACAAGATAGCTCACCGATATATTGGACATTTCTGGCATATCCATTCAAAATTATGGATTTTGTATGGGTTTGCAAGAGGCGTTGGAGCTTGCGTATTGAGCATGTTCCCTTAGACATTTCGATCCTGCGCAGCGGGAGAGAAATGTCATGACTATAAACGGGATTACTTTGGTCGTCCCTTCCTCGCAAAGATGCTCATGCCTTCGGAAGATCTCACTTCCCTTTTTGTACTATTTCTTCAGCCACCCGTTGTTCTCCATCCATGCTTTGCAACGGAGGTACCAAAGGTCCTTGGTGGTCCGGTTGTTCAGTCCGAAACCATGGCCGCCGTTCTGGTAGAGATGTAATTCTGCAGGCACTTTATTTTTCAACAAAGCCTGGTAGTAAACGATACTGTTATCCGGTTTAACCCCTGCATCGTCTGAAGCATGGATCAGAAACGCCGGTGGTGTTTTGGCATTTACCTGCAGCTCGGCAGAAAATTCATTCACCCTGGCAGCGGGCGGGTTGTCGCCAAGCAGGTTTTTAAACGACCCGGCATGTTTAATAAAAAAGTTAGCGCTGATCACGGGGTACACCAGTATCTGGAAATCGGGTCGCAGGCTTGTTTTGCCATTGTTGATCAACGCCGGTTCATATTTCGTAGCTGCTGTAGCCGCCAGGTGACCGCCGGCCGAAAATCCCATGATACCGATCCTGTCAGGCTTGACTCCCCATTTAGCGGCATTTTTTCGTACGGTATAAATTGCCTGCTGCGCATCCTGCAACGGAACGATATGCGGTGTGTTTTGCTTTTTATTGTCTGGTATCCGGTATTTCAGCACAAAGGCCGCCACTCCCCATTCATTCAGCTTTCTTGCCACATCATAGCCCTCGTGTTCTGCTGCCAGGATGGAGTAGCCGCCGCCGGGGCAGATGATCACTGCCGTGCCTATGGCTTTTTGCGGCGGGGGTAGAAAAATGGCCAGCGTCGGGTGACTTACATGACTGATACGCAGGATGCCATCCGTCTTTTCCGATTTCTCTTCATTTTCTCCTTCTATGTTGCCCGGGATGTCGTTGCCGGGATATAAGGGTTGTTCATTGATCTTTTTTTGTGCGGAAAGCGAGATGCTTGTCATAATTGCCAGGGCAAATAGGTAGAGTCTTCTGCTACCTGTTCTGTAATGCTTCATCAGTTCAAAATAAATCGTCAAGTTACTATAACAATCCCTCATCTGCAAAACTAAAATACCCTTCGGAACTTACGATAATATGGTCTATAACCGATATGTCAAAGTATAAGGCTGCTTCTTTGATCTTGAAGGTGATATTTTCGTCTGCTTTGCTGGGATACAGGCTTCCGGAGGGATGATTATGACATAAGATGATACTCACGGCATCTTCCAGCAGCGCTTTTTTTAATATGACTCTCGGATCGGCTATGGTACCCGTTATTCCGCCTTTACTGATAATTTCAGCATGATTGATCTTGTTTGCCCTGTTAAGGAAAAGAACGACAAATACTTCCTGCATCTGGTCTTTCAGCAGTGCCTGCAGATAACGCGCCACACCTGCGCTGTCGGTCACTACGGCGTTTTCCAGGTTCATGCCTGCCTGCCGTCTTCTGCCAAGCTCCAGGGCCGCGGCCAGGGTAATGGCTTTGGCTTCGCCGATACCGTGGATTTTCATCAAATCTTTAATGGCAATTCTGCCCAGTTGATTTAAATTATTTTTGCCTAGTTGCAGTACTTCTTTGGCCAGGTCCAGGGCAGATTTATTGGGGGTGCCACTGCGCAGCAGGATGGCGATCAGTTCGGAGTGGCTCAGGGTTTCCGGGCCCTTGTCCCGCAGTTTTTCCCTGGGCTGATCATCAATGGCCCATTGCTTTATGGTAGTTCTTTCCGGTAGCATAATTTTTTTCATGGAAAGGCGTTTATCGTATGTAATATATTGAATTTTAAGCAAACAATTAAATCCGTTCTTATGAAACTGACAAAACGCCAGATTATAATGGGTTCTATTAAACCGCTGCTGTTTTGCATGGGTATGTACCTTACCGTATTATTTGCATCTGTTTTTGTTTGTTCCTCAGTATATAAGGCAGTAAACGGTAATAAAAGCAAAGCCGCTGTGCAGACAAAAGCGCCGGCAGTGGCAGCAGCTTCACAAGCGGTATCAATGGAGAATTAGCCTGTTGAAATTAACCACCCTCCGGGACTTGTTATTGACAGCAGAAAAATTTACTTTTATCAATATAATCAACTGTTACCGGTTGATGCCGGTTTTTGCATATCTGGTATACCAAAAAGACAGAATATACCGTTTGATCAGGGTGATGCTGATGTATGGAGGTACAAATTGTACTAACTATTAAATACAAAAAAACAATATACAAATGAAAAAAATGATTTTGTATGCAGCAGGTAGCCTTTTGATATTGTCGTATGTATGTGCCTGTTCGCCCAGGGTAGGATGCCCGTCTGATGGCAAAAATGTTGGCGCGGAAAAACTGATCAACGGCGAAAAAGCACCTAAGTCAAAGAAATTTAAGAATTAGGGTTTTCACACAAAAACCGGTATTATGAATCTTACCCTTCGCAACGAATATGGAAACATGGAAGCTGTGATTGAAGAAAACTGTGGGTTCGATACCTTTTATGGCATGGCAGATCTGCTGACAGAAAAACTGCATGTAAATTTCACTAATAAGATCGATGAACTGGACTCTTCCTACTGGGATTTCCATTTCCGGGGGCAGAAGCTTACCCTGCACTACAATACCCGGGGCGGTGTTTCCATCCTTCCTGTCCGCTCCAAAGACGCAACCGTTAAGAACAACGATGCCATTAAGGAACTGGCACGGGTACTGGGCGACCTGAGCCTGCAATAAAGTTAATTGTCATAAACGGACAATCTCTGCCGCTAAGCGGAGGCTTTCTCTTCTTAAAGACTTTTCGTATATTTTTGAGTTAGCGGTTATAGCACAAATATTTTCATTCGGCCAAAGTACGGAAAGGACATAGCAGATACGATCGGGGTTCAGATAGCAAAGTTTGAAAACTTTGAAGAACATAGGAGTCACGAAGTCTGAAGACTTCGGATAGCGGGTGATTTCTTCGATCAGCTGCAAGCGTCTCGCTTGTGCCGGAGACAGAATTACTTCTCAAACTTCCGTATATTTTGAGTTGGTGGCAATTTTATGGAAAACTTTTAAAGGAGAATCTTATTGATAAAAGCAAATGATCCGATGGACTCTCTTTATAATGATCACTTCAATTATTTCTTCTTGCAGACCAGAGTATAAAAGATGTCAGTTTCAAACAGATGACAGTACCCTTAAGGCCTACAATGACATCTTGAACGAAATAATCGCGAAACATTCATACAATATATATTTAGGTAAAGACGAGGAGCAAATTTTTAAGAGGTATGCAAATAATATTGCTGATTCTGTAAATATTGACAGGGACGTAATAAGGCTTCACAACAAACTGTTTGGCGATACTTCAAAATTTTGTACAATCTATCTTGACACACTGTTGAGGCCAGGATTTAATCAATGGACTTATTTTCAAAAAGACACAAATCAATTCAGTACAACCGTTAGAGACATGGTAAGTGGTTTTCATAAAGACGGTCAGGTGATCATTGACTCTTTAAACTCTTTCCAACCAAAATACTCATCAGAGGACTTTCAAACTTGTATTGCCAGAATAAAATCAGTTAAAGAGCTAAATACAGATAAACCAAATTGTTATATTGGAAAAATTGCTTTTTCAAAACTTGTCTTAAATCAGGCAAATGACAGAGGTTTGTTATATTATGAATTTAAGTGTGGTGGATTCTGTGGTTATGGTAGTCTTGTAATGATTGAAAAGGTTCAGGACGACTGGACGATAAAGGCATTATTAACGACATGGGTTTCATAAGCAAAACTGTTTCATCGGAAACATTGCAGAGAAACAGAGATTCGATGTGTTTAATATCCAAAAACCAGACTAACGATGTCCAGCAAGAAAAAGGGTCAATTAACGGTGGCAGGAGAATGGGCAAAACATTTGCGGAAATATCTTCGCAGGCAATTTTGGAAAGGTGAAAGAAACGCCGGTAAGATATTAATACAAAAAGAGCTGAAGGAAAGAAATAATAGTTAGCAGATATTCTCACGGTCCCGGTGCAGGCGGCTCTCCTGTGTCATGAGCGAAAGCATCCGGTTTTCGTTTACTAAGTTCATATTGCTATCTTTAGGCAGGGGTATTGAAAAGATACTCGAGGTACTGTATCGTAAAAATGCCAAAGCAAAACAATATTATAACAGACGGAAGAAACGATGCCGAAAATTGAACTGATAACAGAAATATCCGCACCCATCAATATTTGCTTTGATCTCGCAAGAAGCATTGATCTGCATACAATATCAACGGCTAAAACCAAAGAACGGGCAATTGACGGAAAGGTTTCCGGGCTGATAGGGCTGAATGAATGGGTTACCTGGGAAGCAGTACACCTGGGTGTAAAGCAACGGCTTACATCGAGGATCACCGCTTATGAAAGGCCGCTGTACTTTGTGGATGAACAGGTGAAAGGTGCTTTCAGATCCATTTACCACGAACACAAATTTGAGGTGGTTGCTGATGAGGTGATCATGAAAGACCATTTTGTGTTTCAGTCACCGTTTGGAATTTTCGGACGGCTGTTTAACAGGCTTTACCTGACAAAATACCTGGAGAAGCTGCTTGTTGAACGGAATGCTGTTATTAAGGAATATGCAGAAACAGGGAAATGGAAAATGATACTGAATGGCAGATAAATAATATGTACGATCCCGGGTATGTAAGAGTCTCGTTCAGGCGCAAGCGTCCCGCTTGTGGAATATCCAATTTTGCCAGAAAGCCCTTAGCAGGTCTTAATCGATCGCCGCATACCGGAAAGTATAGTAGCCGGTGCTTTCAAACAGCTTCTGGTCTTTGTTGTAGCTGATAATGTTGATCTTGTATTTTTTACCGTCCACTGCTTTTACCACGATCGTCCTGTCGGGAATGGGCAGAATAGTATGGTCCTCCATATTATAACTATACCAGCCGTTACCGCTTCCTGTTGGTATGGCACGGCTTTCTTCGGTATCCTGGCGGTATCCGTTTGCAGGCGCTTTTTTCAGCGCTTCAAATGTGGAAGCTACCACCTGGGCGGTTACATTTCCTTTGTCGTTTACTGCAATGGTCGTTTTTGCGAATGACAGATCCCAGTCGGCCGTATTGGCTTTATCAGCCGCTACCTCCTTCCCTGTACCAAGATTGAAGTAAACAATACCACCGGAGGCATTGAGGTTGCTGATGGTCCTGGATTCCTGGCCGAATGCGCCTGATATTATAAAGACAGCCAGTAGAGAGGATAGTAACCGTGAAAACATTATAGTATTTTTTTCAAAATTATGCCTATTCCCATTCCCTGCATTGCGCAATCGGGAATTTTTGCCGGGATGATGGACATATAGATTTTCCGGCTGGTGTCTCACCGACCGGTAGCGGACTCTAAGGGCGGGTGTCACCACCCGCCTGCAAAGATTAGGAATGCACTCCCGCGTTTCCTCCGTGTATATTTTAATAAAAAACTTATATTTAATGGTTTATATTAAAACAAGCATAGTTCAGCCTCAACATTTCTCAAACAAGTGCATATGAAACGTACGACCTTTCTTAAAACGACTGCTACATTGGCTGCCGGCTCCGTATTCGGGATCAATTTTTCGTGCAACACAAATCCGAAAGCGCCGGCAAAAGGTATAAGGACCAATTGGGCGGGGAATTACCAATACCAGGCTCCGGAAGTGATTACACCCGTTAGTGCGGATGAGGTGCCTGGGCTCGTTAAAAAATTGAATAAGCAAAAGGCGCTCGGTTCTGCGCATTGCTTCAACGATATTGCAGACAGCCCGCAAAGCCAGGTGTCGATGGAGAAGCTGAATAAGGTGATGGCAATAGACAAGGAGGCAGGTACAATAACGCTTGAAGGAGGCGCCCGGTATGGCCAGTTTGCACCACAACTGAATGAAGCCGGTTTCGCCCTGCACAACCTGGCGTCCCTGCCGCATATTTCGGTTGCGGGCGCCTGTGCTACAGGAACGCATGGTTCAGGAGTGCTGAATGGTAACCTTTCTACGGAAGTAAGGGCGCTGGAGCTGGTAACCCCTGATGGTGATATAGTGGTATTGGAAAGGGACAAAGACGGTGAACGTTTTAAAGGAGCGGTGGTGAACCTGGGAGCATTGGGCATCGTTACCAGGCTGACGCTTGACCTGGTGCCGGCTTTTGAAGTGAAGCAGCATATTTTTGAGGGGCTGCCGCTGGAATCTCTCCGGGAGCATTTCGATGAGATCATGTCTGCCGGGTACAGCGTGAGCCTGTTCACCGACTGGCAGGATAAAACAGTGAGCCAGGTGTGGGTAAAACATAAGGCAGATGCGGATACCGGCAATATGGACAACACGTTTTTCGGCGCCACCGCCGCAGTGAAGGATATGCATCCTATTTCCAGCCTGTCTGCAGAAAACTGCACGGCACAGATGGGCGTTGCCGGTCCCTGGTATGAAAGGCTCCCGCATTTTAAGATGGGATTTACGCCCAGCAGCGGCGAGGAACTGCAGTCGGAATTTTTTGTAGCCAGGGAAAATGCGGTAGACGCCATACTGGCGATTGAGAAAAAAGCCGGTGACATATTCCCGCACCTGTTTATTTCTGAAATAAGAACGATTGCCGGCGACGATCTCTGGATGAGTCCCTGTTATAAAAGGGATAGCGTCGCCATCCATTTCACCTGGAAACAGCATACGGAGGAGGTGCCGAAGCTGATCACTATGATAGAAGAAGAATTGGCTCCCTTTCAGCCCCGTATGCACTGGGGTAAGCTGTTTACCCTGAAGCCCGCCCAACTGCAAAGTCGCTATGAGCGGTATAACGATTTCCTGGAACTGGCAAAAGATTTTGATCCGCAGGGAAAGCTCAGGAATGCCTACCTGGACAGGTGCTTTTATACTGCCTGAGCGCGTTCTAAAACCTATGAGATTCTGTGTTATTGACAATAGATTTTTTGTTTTATTTTTGTGTTTTAGGCGGTTTTATACCAGCCTGTTTAGGGAACAGCTAAAGTTGTTCCCTAATTTTTTGTTTCTGTTGTTGCTTGACTTTTA
>JBBCJQ010000025.1:0-213514 GCA_037190885.1 Chitinophagaceae bacterium | reverse complement strand
CTGCCAGTAACTGAGTGTATAGGCACCGGGTGTAAGCCCTGTCAGTGATTTTATAAATCCATTCGTTTTACTTTTCCTGCCTGTTTTTGCGTCCCCGTCTGCACTGTTCCCATCCCCTTCCTCAAAAGAGGTATGGAATATATCTTTTGCCGCTGCATTTGTTACGGATGCTATCGGGTAAAGATCATTATACCCCCAGATCATCGAATAGCTCTCAGAAGCATTTTTGATAAGATCCGTAAGATTACCAAATTCATCATAGCCGCTATAGTGCAACTTTTCCCTATATTTTCCATCTTTAACAAAATTACCGGAGCCATTGATCGTAGCGATTGAAAATGAACCTAAATTTACTGGCTCATCAAGTTCAAGGCTGTAAGCTTTCTGAGGTAAATGATTGCCATCTGCATAGTATGTAAAATTTGACTCCATCACTTTTTCACTGCCACCGGGAGATTTGATCGTTCTGTATTGTTCTATAGGCACCGCGATAATATTTCTCTTCAAAAGCGTATCAATAGTTGCATTTGCAGGGCTATAATCAAAAGGATATTTTATAAATTTCCTGATGGTATCTCCATTGCTGGTAACCGTAACAACCGAAGATGGCAGGCTTTGAGAAGTATTATTATAATAAAAGGAATGTGATGTTGCAACTGTTGAAAACGTTCCATTGGCGTAATATCGCCGTTCCTCAGTTGTGCTGCCGGCATCATTAAACTTTTGGGTGGCTGCTGGAATAAAATCTACATTAAAAAACGTTAAGGCGTTAACTGCCTCGTTCTCTGTTGCGGGCACTATACCCGGATATCCTAAACAGGGATTTATTTCGCTTAACCCCAACTTTATACTTAACGCGTTGGTATCTGAATAATTATTTTCAATTGCAAAACCTTTTGCGTTCCTAAGAATTAGCCGGGCAGTATCTGTTTTTCCGGGTCCATCAAAAGTTAGCGTATTATATTCTACTCCTTCTAACCATGTATAATGCATGGGGGTAGCGTAGGGAAAAGATCCTCCTCCAACTCGTTGCGACTTCAAAAAATAATGTTCAACTCTGCCTACACTGTCATTGTTACCTACATACTCCACCACTTTAGGGTATTCTATATGAAACCCTTCAAAATTTTTTATGTCAAATGAATTTACATTATAGGAGGGCCCGCACGGATAGCAGGCAAAAGAATACTCTCCTATCTGAACTTGTTCTGCCCTGTTCAGTGTTACAACCAAATCCGGGGATATCCTTAAAATACTATTATTAGACCTGTCCAGTGTATCCAAAGGATACGTATATGTTTTTGTATGCACATTCCCAAAATTATCAGAGTCCAACGCCTTAGCTATCCGAAACCCTCCTACATTCAGTACCGTATTTTTGAAAGAAGGATATTTGCTGACCCTTAATATAGCATACGCCCAATTATGATCCACTGCCGAAGTTGCAAGGTATCCGCTGTAAGTGCCGGGAAGTAATGTGTAAGTGGCAGTAACCGTTCGCCCATATTGTGACACATTGGTCGTAGTACAGCCGGTTTCTGATGCGGAGCATGGAAGGTTGTCAATCCAGCCTTCGCTTTGTCCAAAATGGGTAAGGTCTTCATTGTAGTAAATTGCTGTAATCTGAACCCTTGTTGTGTCTGTTAATGTAAAAGAAAAATTAATATTGTGGCTTACATAATTGCCGCCGGCCATAGCGCTATTTGAATCAGCAGTTGTATCTATTATCGGTATCAGACTTTCTTCATCTAATATATCCCTCATTGCAAGGGGAATATCATTAAGCCGCTCATACATAACTTTGTTGGGCTCATACTCAAAAAGCGTTTTTCCTCCGGCCGGATAAATTATTTCCTTCAATAATCCGGCTCTCCCATGATCCTTTGATTTTCTATCCGGGCTGGCGTATCCCGTGCTTTGAGGGCGTTGATAGTATTTTTGAAGAAGATCAACCTTAGGCAGAATCTGATTCTGCGCTCCGTTATAATAACCCCATAAATCCTGGCTTTTATTTCCCCGAACCAAAGAGGGAACATGCGATTCGTCATAATAGGTATAATTATACTCCTGCCTGACCGCACCATTCTCAGCATCCCTGAATTTTAATCCTGAAAGTTTTAGCCTGTTAAAATTATTGAAATAATCATGAACAAACTCCACATGCTTTACAAGCAAACTGTCTTTGTTATAGATCTTAATTTCATTAAGAGCAGGGCTTTCAATAGCTATCTTTAATAGATCTTTGCGGATGCTATCTGCTCTAAACTCAATCCTTCCCTCATCCCATATTATGGATTTTAATATTTTGTTGGCTTGCGTAATTCTGATTTGATTTCCGGTGAGTTGACTGAAACGGTCATTACAGGCTACCGGATCGTGAGATTGATAGACATAGTATTCTTCAATATATGTTATGGAATTATTCTCATAAGAAAACTCAATAACCCGCCCGTTCTTTGTGATTATCCTGGAAAGGAAAAATGACGCTGCTGAATAAGTGCTGTAAATATTAATGAATTCCGAATTTCCCAGATCTTCACTATTGCTGTATTCAATTGCATTAAATTCAAACTTATTTCCCTGTACATCTGTAATTACAAAATTACCCAGAAAGTTGGTTGTAGAATCAAATGTATAGGTAATCCTGATATCTGATCTTGGTTGTGTTATGCAATCCCCATTGGTGTTAATAAAGAATTTACCGGAACCTCCGGGATATTGATAAGTAAACTGATCATATTCACTATCTACCTGACCTTCATATATATCTCTGTAATATAAAAACCGATCATAGGCTGATATATTGTTATTAACTGTCTTTTTTAAATTTTCCCGCGGCCAGTGTCTTAATAAACCAACAGGGCTATCGTCCGGAAGCCCCCTCACCGTGTGCGTTATTAGTCCTCCGGATTGCAGATCCCAGCCCAGACCAACCCAACCTGGAATTTCATCAACTTTTAACCCGGAATTACTATAAGTAAGGTTTACAGGAACAGTAACTCCATCTGTTTCAATTGTAAAAATTTCTACGCTGGGAGATGCCAAACCGCTATTCAGGTTCACAGGAATATTACCGTACTTTGCCAGTGAAGCTGCATTGGGTGATTGTGGCAACTGAAAAGTAAATGGATGTTGGAGCTCCGTTTGCCCCATAAGCGAACCCATTGTCAATAAGAGAGAAAGAACAGTAATCCCCTTTTTACGACAATCTTTGAACATGATTTATTCGGTTTTAAATTATTTTTTTACTTATGCCCGCAGGCTATTCCTCCCCTACAATCCATACCCCACCCGCCACACAAAAGCCGGTGTTCTGGGCACCTGGGTTTGGTGAAGGAAGTCGTATAAGATCTGCATCGTTCCCTGCACCTGCCTGCCCTTTTTCAGCGGCGAGCGCATGCTGAATTTTTTTGTCAGTCCTGCCAGGGCACTTTTCTGCCACTGGCGGTAGTTCTTAAATACCGCCAGGCTCTCTATCGTTCGGTTGTAGTTCAGCTCTGCACCAGCGGTAAACCAGAGGCTGGACATAAAGCGGCTCTTTGTTTTTAGCAGGTCAGGCGCCTTCCAGTCAAGATAGCTGCGAAATCCAAAGCCCTGGCTGCTCAGCCTTATCTTTTGCCAACTGTCCCCGAACCCGATACGTCCGCTGATGCCGATGCCGGCGGTGGCTTGGTCACTGAGCCGGTAACCCAGTACGATAGCGGCGTCGGTGGTGACAGGATAGTATTGGTTAGATCTTTGGGTCTGGAAGTTGACTGATGTCTCTATTCTCTTTTTGAGCGGCTGCGTTTTTGTCGCATCGGGTTTGAAATCCGGCATCACCATATCACTGCCACCGCCTTCGGATATGCCCAGCTTGTTCAACTGCTCTTTGAGTTTGCCGAGTTCATCCTGTGCCTGCTGCATCTGCTGCTGCAGGTATTGGGCGGGGTTGCCACCGCCGGCATTACCGGAGGGCAGCCGTTGTAATAATTGCTGCTGCACATCGGCTCTTGTCTGCAATCCCGCCAGCGCCTGCGGGGTGCCGTAGTTCTCCGGTGTGGGGAATAGTGCAGCCAACATTGAATATTTTTGCATGTACTGGCGAAAAGCCGGGATATTTTGTAAGGTAGACAGGGTTTTCGCTATCAGCTTATCCGGGTCATTGAGGGCTGCCTTATATTCCTGAATCTGCTGTTGATAGTAAAATGCCTGCTGCTTGTATTTACCCAGGTATTTGCCTGCCTCTTTGGGAAGGTTGGTATAGCGGGATAATAACTGCTGTAATTGCTGTTGCCTTTCCCCTATGGCTTTTTGTATATGGGCGGCTTCGGAAAGCCGGTGCTGAAAACGGTTCACCTGCTCCAGGCTGCTGCCCAGCTGCTGCTGTACGTTTTTGGATCTGGAAACAATATTTTTAGCGTCTTTCAGAAAGCCCAGCGCACCCTGCAGCGAATCCAGAGAGGCGATATACTCCCCGGAAAGGACCCGTTCGGTCTTATTGCCGGCATCCGAAAGTTTACCGGAGAGCTTTTGATATGTTTCCCTGCCAGACTGCAGCATTTGGGCGGCAGCGGAGGAGTCTGTTTTAGACAATGCTTTGAGCAGCTTTTCTTCCTGCTTCGCAAAGTCTTTTAAATATTTTTCTGATTGACGGGTAAGCTTTTTATCGAGGGAGCCTATCTTATTATCAAGGGAAGCCTCCAGCCCTTTGGGTATCTGCACCAGGGAATCAGCAGATAGCAGATCCTGGCTGAGCAGCGGCGCAGCGGCAATAATGGTGATGATAAGGCATAGCAATGCCCTGGGGTGTAAAACCATAAGCTTATTTAGAAATCAGGAGATAAAAAAGGGTACACTAATGTAACCAACGGACAGGAATGTCCGAATTATTCTATACTGTCTTGTATAGATCTAACAGTTATGCACAATTGGATTAAAAAGATGGTAAGGATCAAATGTTAAACTGAAGTAAAAGTTATTTTTTGATCCGGCCAAAAAATAACAGTATTAATTTTTTGTGAACCGGGAATAAGCAGGCGATTTAAGTGTTTCTACTTATTGAAAATACCTGCTATCCTATACAACTTCTTACTATTGGCGGTGATATTGTTGCTGGATCCAGGGTTGACATGGTGATCAGGTATAGCATCTGAACTAAAAAATCACGGTTCTCCTCCATGTTTCTTCGTGCAAAGCCCTGGTGTCAGGTTGAGGGATCTTGCAGGTTCAGGAATTGCACGGGTCATATTGACACAACGTTCCCCTGCGAGAGACGTTGTTGGGAAGTACGGCGCACCGACCATACCGCCATGAGTTGCCCGGCTGATGTGGGAAATGTGGAGATGTGAAAATGAAGCATCCGGCGGGGCGTTTTTGTAAAGGACCGCTATTTCCACTAATTTTCCTCTCTACTTTCATACCAGCCCGTACGCTTTTGCGTTTTGTTACAATGCAGCACGATATTGCACCGGTGCGGTTGCACTTACTACAAATTCAGTACATTTTACAACGGCAGCGGTAATATCTTTGGAGAAGACTGCAAAGACTGAATTACACGACAATGAAATACCTGCATCGTTTCCTCATTTTAACCGGTTCAATTATGCTTTGGGGTTGCTCTTCAAAAAAAGTACAGTACAAGGGAGATTTTGAGAACAGGAAGTATACAATATACAACGTCACTCAAAAAAACATCTTCGCCAAACATTATTTTCAGCAATTGAATATCAAAGGACTACCGTCCCTGAAGATCAATTATACCACCACCAATATGGGTATCCCGTACAGCTTTGACATATACAGGCAGGCGACGCATGTTGTGCTGGACAGCACTTCTTTTCCCTATTCTGATAAATACCAGGAAGGCGCCGGCAACTACGTAACCTTATATATAGACCCCAAAAAGTTTTCGAAAGAACAGTATGGGATATTGTCTTCTTTTTTTACAAAAGAATGGCCCGGGATCAAAAATGTCGTACCACTGGAGCAGGGTTACCGGAAACTGAATATTGTAGCGCTGGTATATGGCAAGGATGCACAGTTTACCCACTCTTTCAAATACAATGGAAAAGCGATAGAGATCTGGACAGATGGAAGCATATATTTAAATAACGACAACCGCTCTATCCAGTCGACCAATCTCAGCAGCATGGTAAAAATGCCGGGGTACCAGATATCGCTGCGACAGCCTCACCATCCTTTTACCATGGAAAGTCTTGATGACTATAAAGATGATTCAGGAAAAACCATCAAAGACCATTTTCATATTGTACAGGAATAAACGCTCCTATCAGGCTAAAACGGCAGCATATACCAGCGATGTGCCCAGGATGATCAGGTTGCAATATGCTTTCCTGGATCTCTTCCTGAATAGCAAAACGATTGCCTCGATGGCTATATAACCGTAGAAAAGACTACCCACCAGCAAAATGAGAAAAAAAGCGAGATAACCGGCGCCGATGCCTCCGCCTTCCACCCGGTACCCGATAAATATCAGCAAAAGCAGGATAGCTGCGGCCAAAACAAATAACAGTATGCGCCATACGAAATGCCGGAAAACAGCTTTGTTATACAGCACAAATCCTTCCTGTACACTATCCCGTGTTACCCGGTGCCCCAATATCACCATCACTATAGTAGGAAGTACCAGCCTGAGATAGCTCAGATCATGATACCCGGTATATTGAAACAGCCACCATAACAGGAGGCAAAAAAGCAATGAACCGGTAATACCTGCAATGATGATCTGTTGAAAAGAAAACCGCATAAAAAGCTAGGGGTTTAATACCGCAACCAGTAAGGTTACCAATTCCTGCACCCTGGACCACTGCGGATTATGATCTGCCTCCATTTCTATCACTTTCCAGCTTCGTTTGCGGGCACGCTCCGCAAAAAAGTAAAAAAAATCTTCCTCCGGCTTTTTACCATCATCTACCGTTAATATATAAGTGGCCGGCAGTGCCATTGCCTTCAGATTTTTCCAGGAAACAGGTGTGGTAAACGTCTTCAGCGACTGCGGAACATCTTTCGGAACGGGATCCGTATCTTTTACCCAACGTGGGATCACAAACCCGTTTTCAGACTCCCTTTCCGGGCCTGCCTGTCCATCCGTTCTGGCGGTAGTAGCGCTTTCACCATCATTGGGCACGAACGCGTCGAGGTAGACCAGTTGTTTGATCCGCTCCGGTATGCTGTCAGCAACACCGGTTATCACCATACCGCCGTAGCTATGTCCCACCAGTATAACATTGTAAAGCTCTTCAAACAAAATAGTGTTTACCACATCTAGTATATGCGTCTTCAGGTCTGTTTCGGGCGAAGCCAGGTGCACTCTTTCTCCCTGCCCGGTAAGGCTGGGACGATATACCGTATGTCCTCTTGCAGTAAGCAGGGAATCTGTTTGCTTAAACGCCCAGCTTCCGCCCCAGGCGCCATGTACGATCACATAAGTGGCCTTTTGCTGGGCACAAACGGTAATACCCGTTATGCTCAACAGTGCAGCCATGCATACCTGTAAAACAAAAGATCTCATCGGCAAAAAATTTAAGCCAAAGTTAGCCGGATAACAAACACAGGAAGACAATAAATTAAAGCGCAGACCTGCTACTGTTCCGGCATTTCGTGTATGGTCAGGTAAGCTACATCTTTTATTACCGCCCCGCTTTTTGCTTTTACCTCAAAACGAAAACAAACCGTTTCCGCCGGACCCAGCTCCGGCACTTCCACCACCAGGCTTTTCCTGTCTGCACCAAATGAAACCCCGGTTACCTGCAGGGTATCTTCTCCTTTGGTACCCGGATCCCGTACGGAATAATGATCCGAGCCATAAGTGGATGTCCACTTATAATTATACCGGTTAATGCGGTACCTTGTTATATCCGTATTCAGGGATACATCCAGTTCACAATTAAATGCCAGCCTGATACCTCCTTTTACAACACCGGCACCCGTTACCATATGTCCTTCGCCACCCGTATAACGCACGCGGGCCAATACACCGTACTGCGAGGCAACGCCATCATCCCATCCTGTTAAGCCGGTGGTATACACCTGCTTATCAACAGGACTGACCGCCACTCTCTGAATGCCGGCATCAAACTGGAACGGCAGTGCCAGCATGGCGCCCTGCGTCACTCCATTCACTTCCTGCGGATAAAAGGTGTACAGCCATCCCCTGCCGAAGCTGGAATGTATGAACCGGTCGCCAAGCGGGCCCCAGCTTTTGTCGCTCCATGCACCTCCGCCCGGAGAGTTGTCAAACTCCTGTGGCAGCCAGATGGCAGGCGGATCAAATCGGTCAGGCACTTTTACAGTTTCCGGAAGCAGGACACCTTTTACTCCCTGCTCTTTGGTAAAGACCTTTCCGTCGGGAGACCAATTGCCTTCATCATACAGGTTGGGCACATAACCATAAAAGCCACCGCGGCTCACCAGGCTGATCTTATTAGCCGGTATCCAGTTTCCCTGGTTGTCGCTTACAAAGATCCGGTCGTCCGGTGTCAGGGTAATGCCGTTGTTGGTACGGAAACCACTTCCGATGCTTTCCACACGGCTTCCGTCCCGTGAGATCTTCATTACACTTCCCGGTTCCTTATTGTCTGTAAAAGCGCCCACTTTTGCATAGTAAAAATTTCCTTCGCTGTCTGTTTCGAGTCCAAAATTGAAAGCATGGAAAAAGGAAGAAACATCATTGTCTGTATAAAAGTTCTGATAAAAATCGGTTTCCCCGTCACCGTTCAGATCATGCAGCAATACGATCCCGTTCCTGCAGGTAACATAGATGCTGTCGTTCACTACCTTTACACCCATCGGCTCATACAACCCTGCGGCGATCCGCTGCCAGTTGATATTCTTTAGTGTCTGATCCACTCCCGATGCCACCCATACATCACCGGTGTAGGTAGCCATTACCAGGTCGCCATTATTTTTGAATCCGAGGCTGGTAGGCCGTACCCAGGCATTCCAGGGATTATTGAACGGCAGGGGTATATTGTCTACAACATAGGGATAATCTGCCGGTAGCGCAACTGCTTTCTGAGGACTGGTTTTATCCGCGTCTTTACTATATATAGGATCAAAATGCGGCTTACCTGTGTTCAGCTTTCCGGCAACCCTGATCTTTGCCGGCCACTGCGCCGCGCCGGCTTTTACCAGCTTTGTCAGATCAGTTGGCTGACCGGCTTTTAACTTTGGCTGCACATATGCTCTGAAGGCTTGTAAAGCCTGCCGGGTTTTCCCGGCGCTTCTGAATACCTGTAACGTAAACGGGTAGTCGCTCTCCGGTATTGTTAACGCAATACGGCCGCTATCGTCGATCGAATATTGCACCGGCATATCCCGGCTGACAAGAGCCGCGGATACAAATGCTTTGTTTACCGGATCAGTGAATGTTGTTAAAACAGCGTCCGTTTCATGTATGCCCCCTGGCAGCCGGCCAATATACAGGGACTGCTGTTTTCCCGGCGCCACATGCAGGGTATGCGACATCACGGTGTTATTATTAAATACTTCCGGCATCTCCAGTATATCCCTGCCGGCAACCGCATAGGAAAGTATCGTTTTATTTTTGTAGGCATAGTGTCCGTGATACTGCATATACTGCAGAGGCAATGATGTTCTGATGCCGGTAGCCCGGTTCAATGAATCGATCTTACCGTTGTATGTCCACTGCCAGAGATCCAACCCCGTCCACATCTTTCCTTTTACTTCCGGCTGCTCCTCACCCCGATATTTCCGGTATTTGGTCTCGCTCAGATCCAGTGTGCCTTTCCACAAGGCCGTACTGCCCATCCGCTGGAGATTATAACTGATATATACCGAACTGCTCAGCTTTACAGTGAGCATAGACGTACCGTGGCCTTTTAGCTGTGCATAGATAGCTGCCCCATAGTCTCCGGCATTACTGGCAAACCATTCCTGTCCATACCTGATATTTCCCTTCAGGGCTTCACTCCGGGCGATCTGTTTTTGCTGCGCTAACGAGCTTTTCGATTTGGGCAAGCTCTCCAGGTAAGCCGCCGTAATGGCAAAATACTGGGTGGGGTTCGCTTTCTTCATAAAGCTTTCCCTTATGTATTGTATCACATAATAACGTTCTTCAGGGGTCAGCCAGGATTGGGCGGGCATGGTTCCCGAACCGCTCGTGATCGTCTGCCACATATCATAAGGTCTCGTTCCGAACCGCATTTTATCTTTGCTGAAAGACCGTGCCTGCGGCAAGGGAGCGGTACCATCGGCTCCATGACAGGCAATGCAGGCGCTGGTATAGATCTTTTTTCCTTTCTCCAGGGTTTCGTTATCCAGTTTTTTCAGTATAGCCGCATGGTCTACGTCATCAGCAGGGGGTACCATACGGACAGCAGCCAGGCAAAACAGGGAAATGATTACAAATACTATACTTTTCATCTCCGAAAGATAGCGGATTTATTTTGATTATATCCAGCTTATATTCACAAACAAGACCGTAACAATAAAAATAAACAGTGCTGCCTGTCAAGCACCCGGAGGAACAATTGGTATGCAATTGTTTAATATTTATAAACATATAAATAAACCTCTTTTACCGGAAATGACCTTGGAAATCTTCTGACTTTTGTGCAACACCGCGCTTACGAAAGAGCTTATAATGGTGAATATTTCTCCCGGCGATATCTGTAATGATGCCCGATCCCTTTTAGTCAGCTTCACCCCGGAGGAGTACATCTGCGTAAAAATTATAAAACATTGTATTTCAAATCGTAGTAAACAAAACAGGTTAACCATGAAAAAAAATATTAAAATCGCTGGGCAGTATTCAAAAATTTACTACTTTTAAACCTTTCATAGGATAAGGTTTAATGGCTAAAAACCATTGTTTCCCCTGTTTCTACAGGGGATTTCTATTTATACACCTGGCGTACCGCTGTCAGCAACTTATTACGGGGGTATTTCAGGTTTTCGTTCTATACAAATTTTCCGATCAGCGCTGAAGCTTTTTCACCGAAGAGAAATGCGCCCCTTATCACTTCCCGACTATCTGCATTCCTCTTTTTAGTGTACATTTAAATCTTTAAACTTCGGCACTATTTTAAAGAATGCGCAAAAGGGACGAACAAAATTTGTTCGCCGGGTAATCAAAGCAGCTGTAGCCATATTTATTATGATGAATGTGGTTGCTTTCTTTCATGCTTATAAATTTACTCATTTTACAAGCAGCTCCGTTGCAAAAACAAAGAAGCCCGAAGAGCTGTCCTTTGCTGAAAAGCTGAAAGCGATGCTGTTCGGTGTCAGCAATCCCAGACCCCAAAACAAAGTGCCGTTACCTTCCGGATATCAAACCGTTCGGATCGGGGACAAAGAGGAAATCGAGGGATGGTATTACAAAAAAACAGACGGAGCAAAAGGCGTTGTTGCATTGTTTCACGGGTATGCAGGTAGTAAATCGCAGTTGCTCGACAAAGCTTACATATTCGACAGTCTGGGGTATAATGTTTTGCTGATTGACTTTATGGGCAGCGGCGGCTCCGAAGGCAATATAACCACCATCGGTTATAAAGAGGCCCGGCAGGTACAATCAGCTTTTGATCATCTACAAACCGAGGGGGAAAAGAGCATATATCTTTTTGGCACTTCCATGGGTGCGGTGGCGGTGATGAAAGCCGTGAGCGATGCGCTCGTTCAGCCGCAGGGCATCATTATAGAATGTCCTTTCGGATCTATGTACGCAACTGTTTGTTCCCGGTTTGACAATATGAATGCGCCCCGTTTCCCTATGGCCGCCTTCCTGGTATTCTGGGGTGGTGTTCAAAATGGCTTTTGGGCGTTTGCACATAACCCGGTGGAATATGCCTCGAATATATATTGTCCTGCGTTGTTGTTATATGGCGGGAAAGATAAAACGGTCAGTCGTAGCGAAACAGATAAAATTTTCAACAACCTGAAGGGAGAAAAGCAACTAAAAACATATCCTTTGGCAGGACATGAAAATTACCTGTTGCGATATGCACCGGAATGGACAACCGATGTGAGTACGTTCCTGCATCATCATAAATAAGACCAGCAATTGAATGATGGGCTTATTTAGCTTCTGCCGGAAACCATAAAACTTTATCCTTGCCGTTTGCCGGAATTCTTTATTAAAAGATTTTGCTTACCGGTTTCCTCACATTTACCTCCCTAGCCAAAATGCCCATTGATGTAATTTTGTGTCAGTTGATTGCGGGGACTATTGAATAACACCTGCGTTTCAGCTTCTTCAATGATCTCACCCAGGTACATAAAAACGGTTTTATCTGCTACCCGCTGGGCCTGCTGCATATTATGCGTTACAATTATAATAGTGTACCGGTCCTTCAATTTGTGAATCAGCTCTTCGATCTTCAGCGTACTGATCGGATCCAATGCCGAGCATGGCTCATCCATCAGGATGACCTCCGGACGAAGGGCAACCGTGCGTGCAATGCACAGGCGCTGCTGTTGCCCTCCGGACAACCGGGTAGCCGGTTTGTTGAGCTCATCCTTCACCTCATCCCACAAAAAGCTTTCTTTTAAAGCGCTCTCAATAATTTCCTGCCGTTTTGAAGAGGGAATATCATTGATCTTTAGCCCGTAATTGATATTCTCATAGATGCTTTTGGGAAAAGGATTTGCCTTTTGAAAAACCATTCCGATCCGTTTACGTATCTGCGTTACGGAAATGTTCTTATCATACAGATCCTGTGATTCGAGCAACAGCTTTCCTTCAATTTTTGTTTCGGGGTTAAGATCGTGCATCCTGTTGAAGCTTCGCAGCAAGGTGCTTTTTCCACAGCCGGAAGGACCTATCAGGGCTGTAACTTTATTTTCGGGAAAGGCTATGTTAATATCCTTCAACACATGTTTTGAGCCAAACCAAAGGTTCAGGTGCCGGGTACAGAGTTTTTCTTTAATCATTGTTTCTATGCTTATACCTGATATAAAATGCCGTAAGGTTCAGGAGCAATACCACCATCAGCAATATGAGGGCGGTACCATACGCCAGCGGGCGAACCTGCTCAATAGCCTGATGCTGGGTGGACAACATGTATAAATGATATGGCAACGCCATAAATTCCTGGTTCAGGTACCCGGATGTACCACTGATATAAAATGCGGCGCCCGTAAATAAAATGGGAGCTGTTTCACCTGCCGCTCTTGACAGGGTAAGTACAATACCGGTCAAAATGCCCGGTAACGCCGATGGCAGCACTACATCCCTGATCGATTCAAATTGTGTGGCGCCGACACCCAGTGCGGCCTCCCGCATGCTGGCAGGTATACGCCGCAGCGCTTCTTCCGTAGTGGTGACGATATAGGGAAGCGATAGCAGGCCCAGCGTAAGTCCGGCGGATATGACCGAGGTGCCCATACGAAGTCCCTGCACAAATAAAGCCAGCCCGAACAACCCGTATATAATGGAAGGTACACCAGAGAGATTCCGTATAGAAGCCCGGATCAGCCGGGTAAGCCAGGTGTCTTTTGCATATTCATTCAGGTAAATAGCACAGCAGATACCGAACGGTACAGCAAACAGGGCGGTGATAAGCGTGATCAGCACCGTTCCTGTTATCGCCGGCAATATCCCTCCTTTTGTCATTCCATCGGCAGGACGGCTGCTGATAAACTCCCATGAAAGAGCCGGCCATCCTTTGGAAATAATATCAGTTATGATAACGCCGAGAAAAAAGCAAACCGTTCCGGTGCAAAAGAGCAATACAAACCATTCCAGCAGGGGTGTCAGCTTTTTCATCATCAGGCAGTGTGGTATTTTCTGAACCGGTTTACAAAATATTCACCAACTACATTGGCAAACAGCGTCATGGTGAATAAAACAGCAGCGATGGCAAACAATGCAAAGTAGTGGGTGGTCTGATACGGCACTTCTCCCATTTCAATGGCAATAGTGGCGGTGATCGTTCGTACCGAATCGAAAAAGCCTTTGGGAAAAGCAGACACATTGCCGGTGGCCATTAATACGGTCATGGTTTCACCAATAGCTCTCCCTACTCCCAGCATTACGGCAGCAATAATTCCCGGTGCTGCAGAGGGAATGGTAACATGTATCAGTGTCTGCCACCGGTTTGCCCCCACCCCGTAGCTGGCTTCCCTGTACGACCGGGGCACGGCATTGATGGCGTCTTCCGCCACGGTTATGATGGTAGGCAATGCCATTACCGCCAGTAAAATAGCGCCGTTCAAAGCATTCAGCCCGTTGGATTGCCCGGTAAGCCTGGCAATGCCCGGACCGACAATAACGATACCCAGAAAGCCGATGGCCACTGACGGAACTGCCGCCAGCATTTCAATGGCCGGCTTTAAAAAGTTCTTCAGGGATTTTCCCGCGTATTCCGAAATAAAAGCGGCTGTTCCTATCCCCAGGGGCACAGCGATCACCATGGCTCCCAATGTCACAAGGGAGGTGCTTACCACCAGGGGCAGGATGCCATAGGAGGCTGCAGTACCGGAAGGATTCCATTGGGTACCGGTAATAAAATCCCAGGGACTTACCTGTAAAAAAAAGGCGATCGTATTCCACAACAGCATCAGGAAGATACCGCCCAGTACGGCTATTACCATTAACCCGGTTGTTCTGAACAACAGCTTAAACAGCCGGTCGTAACGCTCTCTTACCAGAGTTTTCATATATGAATAGTTATCGAAGGATATAGTATCCTTCATTTTCAATAAGTGTTCTGCCTTCTTCACTATTTTCAAACTGCAGGAAATCCTGTACCTTCTCCCAGGAGGTAGCCGGAATAAACTGGTAAAGCGGCCGTTGAAAATAATACTGTTGTGATAGTATAGCTGACCTATCCAAAGGTGATACCGCCCCGGAACCCGGGCTTTCCGCTATTTTCAACACTTTCACGTCCCGGTTGCCGGCAGATAAATACCCGGCGCCTACATACCCGATCCCCGATGCATCCTGCTTTATGCTTTCGATGATCTGTGCGTTCCCGTTCATTTCCTTGGCATTCCTGCTGAATGCAACGTTCAGCTTTTTCCGTACGAACGAATGGGTGCCGGAATTGCTTTGTCGTCCATATATGGTAACCGGCAGGTTCTTACCTGTTACGGGCGACCAGGAGGGATATTCGCCGCTGATGAGCTTTGCAAGCTCAGGTACGGTTATGCTGTCGACCGGAAAACTATGGTGTACGATAAAAGCAGTCGCATCCTCGGCAAAAGCAACGGTCTTTATTTCGATGCCTGCTTTGGCAAACATATCCTCTTCTTCCCCGGTAAGCGGCCGGGATGAGTTGGCGATATCGGCCTGCCCGTTGAGAATGGAGGCAATGCCCAACCCGGAACCTCCTCCCGAAATGGAGACGGTAAAACCAGGCTCCAGTTCGTGAAAACGCTCTGCAAGATTAACAGCCAGGTTTACTTCCGTATCCGACCCTTTGATCTTGATAACCTTGTGGGGGTCGCTGCAGGAAAAGCACAGCAGTGAAAAAATGATAAAAATACATCTCATGCGCAGGCGGTTACAACAGGCGCAAGATCGTAACCTAATATTAACTCAATATGAACAAATGCCCGGCGATGACCGGAGGCTGTATGTATCATTTTGAGTAACCGGTCTGAGGAGCTCAATCATTGATCCCCGATATATAACAGAACCCCCGACTGAGCATCGTTCGGGTGTCACCGGCAAATACAACCTGCATCGAACGGCACATGAGGGCACGTGCCGGGGCATTACATACTTTATGCTTTATCTATTAAAGCAATGAGGCTGCCGGCGGCAGCCTCATGATTTTCGAAAGTGCTGCCGGTGCATGAAACACTTTCTATTATTTACTAAAGGGAGCGAAGGCAAAATTATAATGTGATAATGCTGTTGGTACCGCCAAACGTATTCGGCGCTTCACTATCTGCTTCAGGCTCATTTATCCATTCTTTCCGGTCAACCAGGTATTTAAATTCGTGCTTTGAATCTTTGGGAAGATTAATATCTATAGAGAAGCTGCCGTCCTTTTTTTTATTCATTGTCACAGCGTTGCTCCAATCACTGTTCAAACCCAGTATCTCAACCGTGTCCGCTTCTTCAGGTTTCACCGTAAACTTCACTTTGCAATAGTCCTTGGTTTTAAAATAGGTTTTCTGTACCATTTTCTTCTGTTTTTAAAATGAATAATAAAAAATTTACTCAAATGGCTATGGCAATCTGACTGCAAGGGGGGATCCGTTTTCCAGCATATAGCTATCCATCAATATCCCGGTCACCGGTACGGTATATGCAAAAGCATAAAAAAGGTTCATTTGTTAACAAACAAATGAACCACAAAGGTATTACAAAATCCTCAAATGTGAAAATCTAAAAGACGCGGCTGATAAAGTAGTAAAATTGCAAGACCGTAAGAGGGAGTCTCTTACCATCTTACGGTCTTACCATCTTACAATTTTACGGTCTTTTAACTATTTCAGCTTCATATCAGCAATGATCGCCTGTATACGCTGGTTCAGTTCCTCGTTTACCCTGTCATAGTCGGCCGCGTTCGCCAGTTGGGTATTTACGCTGAAATAAAATTTGATCTTGGGTTCCGTACCCGAAGGCCGCGCCGATATTTTTGTTCCGTCTGCCAGGATAAACTGCAACACATTTGATTTGGGCAGCTTTATATCCCATTCTTCTCCCGTTGCCGGGTTTTTGCCTTTACCGGTCTGGTAATCCAGTAACTGCACTACAGCCGACCCGTTAATGGTAGTGGGCGTATTATCGCGGTATGATTGCATCATCTCCGCTATTTCCTCCTGTCCGCGCATACCCTTTTTGGTAATGGAGATCAGGTTTTCCTTATAGAAACCATATTGAACATACAGGTCAACCAACTTTTCGAACAGCCCGCGGCCCTTGTCTTTTTCATAGGCCGCCATCTCGCACAATATCGCTACGGCGCTTACCGCATCCTTATCCCGCAACTTCGGTCCCACCAGCAACCCGTAACTCTCCTCCCCGCCTACTATATAGTCTTCTTTTCCTTCCTTTTCCTTGATCAGCTCTGCTATCCATTTAAACCCGGTAAGCACATTATAGCAGGCCACCCCGTTTTTCTCTGCAAAACGGTCGATCATATCGGTGGTCACAATTGTTTTTACCACCATATCATTGGGCTTGGCTATGCCTTTGGATCTACGGGCCTCTATCAGGTAACTGAATGCCAGCACGGCCGTCTGGTTACCGTTCACCAGTATCCATTCTCCCTTTTTATCTTTAATGGCGATGCCTACACGGTCTGCGTCAGGATCTGTTCCCAACAGGATATCTGCATCAAGCTCTTTGGCTTTTTTCAGCCCGATGCTCATGGCTTCACTTTCTTCCGGGTTGGGGTATACCACGGTTGGAAAATTGCCATCAGGCTTTGATTGTTCCTCTACGATGGTAACATTCGTAAAACCGTAGGCTTTCAGGAGTTCGGGCACCAGTGTGATGCCGGTGCCGTGTATGGGCGTATATACGATCTTCAGATCGTGCTGCCTGGCGATAACATCGGGGTATACGCTCAGGGATCTTGCCATTTGCAGGTAGGCATCATCCACTTCTTTACCGATGATCTGTATATTAGCCTCTCCACCGGACCATTTAACTTCCTCCACAGAAGCGATCTTGTCCACTTCTTTAATGACATTTTTATCATGCGGCGGCACCAATTGTCCTCCGTCATCCCAATAGGCTTTGTAGCCATTGTATTCTTTGGGGTTGTGCGAAGCCGTACAAACCACGCCGCCCTGGCAACCCAGGCGACGGATGGCAAAAGACAGTTCCGGCGTAGGGCGCAGCGCCTCAAACAAAAATACTTTGATGCCATTGGCTGCCATTACGTTGGCCGTGATTTCCGCAAACTGACGGCTGTTGTTACGGCTGTCGTGGGCAATGGCTACTTTAACCTCCTTGCCCGGGTAAACGCTGTTCAGGTAGTTGGCATAGCCCTGGGTGGCCATCCCTACGGTATATTTATTGATCCTGTTGGTACCTATACCCATGATCCCTCTTAGCCCTCCGGTACCGAATTCAAGGTTGCGGTAAAAAGCATCGGTAACTTCATCGGGATTCTCATTCAGCAGCTTTTTCAGTTGGCTTTTTGTCTCATCATCAAATGAACCATTCAACCAGTTATCTACCCTTTCTTTAATATTGGCGTCCATAAAAAACAATTAGAGTTTGCAATCGGTTTTGATAATCTTTTACCGAATATCGGGGAAAACAGGAAATTACACAAGTTTTTTAAGTGGTAAGTGATTAGTGGTAAGTGGTAAGTAAACAGTGATAAATTTTCATCTGAAATCTGCAACCTACAGCACCTTATTACTAATTACTTACTACTCTCTACTTACTACTACTCGAGCCACGCCCCTACCACCTTATCGCCCTCCACTTCCACAAAAATATGATCCTGTAATGTGGTAGCTACTGCAAAGCCTACATAGTCGGTATGAACAGGAAAGGTCTTATGTGTTCTGTCTACCAGGGAAAGTGTTTGTATCTTTTTGGGTTGGTCCTTTAAAAACGGCTGCAAAGCGTAGAGCATGGTTTTACCGCTGTTGGCTACATCATCCACAACGATCACCACTTTGCCGCCAAAGCTATAATCACCGTCAAGGGTTATTGTACCGGGAAAACGTTTATCATCCACTTCAATGGTGATCACGTCTACGATACCGGGAAATACGCCGTTCAGTAATTGCTGCAATCTTTTAGCTATCACCACGCCGTTGTCTTTTACGCCGGCCAGTATCAGGCTGTTCTCTCCCACATTTTGCTCGGCGATCTCGTAGGCCATGCGCTTCAGTTTTTTTTCTATCAATTCGTGATGCAGTATATAATTCTTCATTTTCTTATTTAATCGTTCCAAAACTAAGTGGTATTGACGAATAAAACAATTCGTACTAAACATCTTATCTTAGCGTTACAATAACATTATGCAGATACTGATACAGATATTATTTGCCATACTGGTTACCGGGGGGATCGGCTGGTTCCTGAAAAACCTGCTGGATATCCGTAAAAATATCCTGCTGGGTAAAGACGCCGACTATTCCGATCAGCCCGGGCGGCGATGGCGGAACCTGCTTTTACTGGCTTTCGGACAGAAAAAGATGTTTAAAAACCCGCTGGTGGCCGTGCTGCATTTTTTTGTATATGCCGGTTTCCTGATCATTAATATTGAGCTCCTGGAGATCATGCTGGATGGCATCCTGGGAACACATCGGCTGTTTGCCGCGCCGCTGGGTGCATTTTACACGTTCCTGATCAATGGCTTTGAAGTGCTGGCCGCCCTGGTGCTGATCGCCTGTGTTATTTTTTTGATCCGGAGAAACGTGATCAAGCTCCGCCGTTTTATCAGCAAAGACCTGGATGGTTGGCCGAGAAGCGATGCCAATTATATACTGATCACGGAAATAACCCTGATGGCCCTGTTCCTGCTGATGAACAGCGCCGACCTGGCCCTGCAGCAGAAAGGATACGGGCACTATGCCGTTCACTCTACAGATAAGTTTTTGATCTCCGGTATGATATCACCCCTGCTTGTAAATATAAATGAAAGCACACTGGTAGTGCTGGAAAGGGGTGCATGGTGGCTGCATATACTGGGTATACTGGCATTTATGAATTACCTGCCCTACTCCAAGCACCTGCATATCATACTGGCTTTTCCCAATGCCTACTTTACCCGCCTGGTGCCCCAGGGTGAGATGCAGAATATGCCGGCTATCCAAAATGAAGTATTATACATGATGGAACCGGATAAAGCGCCACCCGCGGACCCGGAAGCAGCGCCCCCGCGTTTCGGGGCGAAAGATGTATTTGAACTGAGCTGGAAAAACCTGCTGGATGCATATGCCTGTACGGAATGTGGCCGCTGTTCAGCCGCCTGCCCGGCAAACATGACGGGGAAACTATTATCACCACGCAAGATAATGATGGACACCCGCGACCGGGCAACAGAAGTGGGAAAGAATATCAAATTGAACGGGGAATTTAAAGACGATGGTAAAACACTGCTGCATAATTATATAACCGTGGAAGAACTGAGGGCCTGCACTACCTGCAACGCCTGCGTGGAAGAATGTCCTGTCAGCATCAACCCGCTGGAGATCATCCTGGAGCTGAGGCGCAGCCTGGTGATGGAAGAAAGCAATGCGCCCCAGGAATGGAACAGCATGTTCGGTAATATTGAAAACAATTTTGCTCCCTGGAAGCTAAGTCCGGACGAAAGGGACAAATGGGCAACGGAAATATAAGAAGACCTCACAGGTTTTACCTGCCCGCCGGAGCAAAGCGCAGGATGGAAACCTGTGAGGTCTGTATATCTACTGGTCCCACCACAGCCTGTCTGCCAGCGAATTTACAACCGGTACGTTTCTGCCATTCTTGCTGGCCTCCCCGTTTGTATAAGCCACCCTCCTGATAAAGGTATTGAGCACTGCATTTTCCGGAAGCGTGAAATCTTTATAATCGTAGTCATTTCTTCTTACATCGTTCCAGGCTTCGGGATTGAGATAGGTGACTACATATTTTTCTTTAAAGATCAGGTTGCGTGTAAGGTCATCAGCACCTACCGCTACGCCCGGTTCTGCCAGGTATGCGTCTCTTTTGGCAGGCTCTACTTCCAGCTTGTTCATACTGGCGGTAATGCCGGCAATGTAAGCATTATAAGCCCTGCCGGGGTCACTATCCAGTGCCGCCTCTGCTTCTATGAACTTCAGCTCGGCAAATGTCACCAGCCACAAAGGGGAATCATCCCCTGTCCAGGGAGAGCTCAGGGCCACATAACACTCATCCTTAACCGTATTGTTATTCGGCGGACGGTTACCCGCACCGTTTACAGTGCCGATATAGATACCGTCTACCGTCAGGTCCGTGATCTTTTCTATACGGGGGTCGAAGACACCATAAGTAGTTCCGTTCAGGTGATCCACCAGTTGCTCCGACAGCCAGCCGCCTAATGTTAACGCTGCATTGCTGCGGGCAACGCCTGCCCAGTTATTCCGCAAAGCAAAATTGCCCATGCCCGCATCATCCTCATTACCGGTGTAAGCATTGTCAATGGCCTGTAATACCGCAGCGGCGTTGAAACCGGGCGTTTTGCTGACTTTTATCAGCGCACGGGCTTTCAGGGCATAAGCGGTTTTCAGCCATTTTGGCCGTACATCACCGGTAGTACCATGTATCATATCACTGGCAGCCGCCAGCTTGATGGTGGCATCTGTTTTGGACAGCTCCGTGATACCTGCATCCAGCAGGGAAACGATCTCATTGTAGATCGCCTGTTCCGAGTCATACACCGGCGTCAGGTTGCCTCCCTGGAAAGCCTCACTAAAAGGAACAGCGCCCCAGATATCCGCTGCCAGACTGAGGTTATAAGCCAGCAACACATTCGCCACCCCAATGTATTCGCTGGAGCCGGCTTCAACAGCCAGTTCTCTAAGGTCATAAATATCTGCCAGGGCGTAATAAATAGCATCCCAGGTACCGGAATAGTCCACCACCTGGTAGGTGTCGGTGCTGCCACCGGCTGCCGGACCGGCCAGGTATTGTACAAACTGGCTGGTAATAGATGCCACATTATAGCTGTTGATACCGCTTTTATGCGTGGCGGTGCTGAGCATGGACGGAAGCCCAGGCCGACTCACCTGGTTAGGATTTTCATTCAGGTCAAAATACCCTTTTTTACAGCCTGCCATCAGCAGGGTAAATGCCAATATGTATATATAATTAAACTTTCGCATTTTCATCTTTTTATTTTTTGTTGTTTGTTTGCCACCAGCCCATCATTCCGGAGGGCTCGTGTCCGGAATGATTTTTAGAATCCAACATTCAACGTGAAAAGAAAAGTGCGGGCCGCCGGATAGGTAAACCCGGCAAAGCCGTCCACGTTACTGCCGGATCCTGCCGATACTGATTCCGGATCCAGTCCATAATACCTGGTGATCAGGATAAGGTTGTTGCCGGTAACGGAAACGGATGCATTCCTGATGAATTTGGATCTCCGTACCCAGGTGTCCGGCAATGCGTATGACAGGCTTGCGGAACGCAGGCGTACCCAGGAGGCATCTGACACAAAATTTTCCGATACCACACGATGATACAGGCGGTAATATCCTTCACCGTAAGCTTCCCCGTCAGGGCCCATCGCCTGGCCCAGCCAAACGGATTTTGTGTTGGGCGTACCGTCCGCCAGCAAACCGTCAAACACCTTGAAATCGCGTCTGTCTGTGGTATAGTCCGCTATGCCGAAAGAGGAGAAAAAGTTTTCCAGCCGACTGTACTTCTCAAAACCCCAACGGGCATCGATCAGCGTAGATAATGTGAAGCGTTTATAGGTAAAATTATTGGTGAGACCGGCTATCCAGTCGGGCTGGGAATTGCCCAGGTATTTCTGGCTGGATACCGGTGCGACTGCCGGGAAGCCATTGGCGCCGATGACGATCGGCAGCGACCTGTCCAGTTTAATATCGTCTGTATGACCGTAACGGACATAGTGGGAACCAAAAATGCTGCCGTAGGGCAGACCCGGCACCAGCTTCATGGTTACCTGGGCTATGCCGTAACCGGGGTGGGTAGCATACGGTATTTCATCCAGGCCTTCCCGCAGGCTCACCACTTTGTTGCGGTTGGCAGAGAAATTGAGGTTTGCATCCCAGGTAAAGTTTTTATTGCTGATAGGGGTACCTTTCAATATGATCTCCACCCCCTTGTTCCGCATGCTGCCCGCGTTAACAGAAGCGCTTTGATATCCGGTGGTGGAAGAAACCAGGGCGTTGATGATCTGGTCTTCACTGAGCGAATGATAATAAGTAAAATCAAAACCCAGCCTTCTGTTCAGGAAACTCATTTCAAGTCCCGCCTCGTAGGTGTTGGTAAACTCGGGTCGTAAGAGCGGATCACCCAGGTTGTCGGCACGGGTGAAACCGGTAACGCCTTCAGGCAAGCTGATATAAGGTGAATACCCGGTGACTGTACTGTAGGGCAATGCGTCTTTTCCTATTTTGGCATAAGACAGGCGCAGTTTGCCGTAACTCATATATTCCGGCAACTGGAAGTGGTCGGAAAACACATAGCTAAGACTTACCGAAGGGTAAAAGAAGGAATTATTGGGCTTTCTCAACGTTGAAGTGATATCATTCCTGCCCGTAACAGATAAGAACAGGTAATTTTTATAGTCCAGGTTTATTTCCCCGAAAAAACCCATTAACCGGTACTCAGTCAGGTTATGGGAAGGTGTTAACCGGGCCGCATTGTTCAGGTTGAACCAGTCAAACACTGTCAGATCCTGACCTAAAACACCGGTGTATTTTGTTCTTCTGTCGTACAGCTCCTGACCGGCTCTTACAACGAGGTTCAGGTCTGAAGTAATGGCCGTATTCACCGTTGCCAGGAAAGTAGAGTTGATGGCCCGGAAATTGGTGTTATAGTCTCCCACCAGACCCAGCGAGTTATCGTAGTTAGATTCTCCCGGAATACCCCTTAACCCCGGCGCCGTCCGGAAACGGTTATCATTATAAGTATCCAATCCTACCCGGTAGTTAAGATCCAGCCAACGCACCGGGGTATAAGAGAAACCAATGCCCCCTACAAAACGGTTCACATCATCCTTCATCCGGTTGGTAGCAGCGCCGAAAATAGGGTTATTGGTACCGCGCCACAACTGGGTGCCATCCTCGTTTATATAATCCCTTACATCCCACCGCGGTGAAAAATAGGCAAGGCTCTCACCATAGCGATCGGCTTCAAACCTGTAACCGCCGGAGTTGGAAAAGGTCATATTCACACTGCTTTTGAACTTGGGGCTGATCTTGATATCTGTATTCAGCCGGGCGGTGAGGTTGGAATAGTCCGTAAAGTACATCATACCCTCCTGGTTGAAGTAGGAAATAGATGAAAAGTAATTGATGATCTCATTTCCGCCTGACATGTTCAGGGAATGCCGCACCTGCTTGCCGGTTCTGTATGCCCGTTTGTAATTTTCGTACAACTCATCCGGGTGATCGGGATCAATGGCTTTTGCCTCTTCAATGGTGGGGCCAAAGGCAGGTCCCAGTCCGATCGGCACATATTCTCCGAGGATGCCTGCCGTATATTCCTTTTGCACGGCCGGGTATTTATTTATATTATCCAGTCCGTAGGTAGTGCTGGCATTCACCTGCATGGTACCCGCCTTACCTTTCTTGGTGGTGATCACCACTACGCCGTTGGCACCACGCAGCCCGTACAGGGCCGTTGCAGCGCCACCTTTCAGCACGTTGATGGTTTCTATATCTTCCGGGTTGATATCGGAAGCCCTGTTACCTACCGAACGAACCTGGTGTGCAACACCTATTCCCTGGTTATTCCTTGTGGCTCCCGATTCGGAGGTCGTATTATCCATCAGTACCCCGTCAATTACGAACAGCGGCTCATTGGACTGTCCGATATCCAGTGAGTTGATCCCCCTGATCCGGATGCTGGCGCCCTGGCCGGGTCCACCCCCGACGCTGGATATAGTAGTACCCGCTACCTTACCCTGCAGGGCATTCACGAGATTGGGCTGCAAGTTCCGGTTCAGTTCTTCAGATTTTACTTCCTGCGCCGCATATCCCAGCGCCTTTTTTTCCCGGGTGATACCCAGCGCGGTCACCACCACCTCCGATAATGCCCCGGATTCTTCCAGGATAATATCATAGCTGGCAGCCGTTCCTATGGCTACTTCTTTGGAAATATAACCGACTGATGTAATAACCAGTATCGCATTATCCCCCGAAACATTGATCGTGAACTGACCTGACTCGTTTGCAGAAGAAAAAGTGGATGTGCCTTTTTGCTGTACGGTGGCCAGTGGCACCGGTTCTCCCCTGCTGTTGGTAATAGTGCCCGAGACCGACCGGGACTGCCCCATGACAAAGGAGGACATCAATACAGCACAAAGAATAAGGAAACAATAATGGACTCTTCTCATAGCAGTAGTGTTTTAAGCGTTTTGGTTTAAAAAATAGGAGCGTTGAAAGATACAAAAATCTTCTTTACCAGCTATCTATAAACTATTAATATGGGAAAAGTTGAGGACAAATGGTTCATGATATGCAAATGACAGACGGTTCATGCGAGGTTTTATTTGCCTGTTTATGCACAAGTGAGATGCCTGTGTAACGGAAAAGACCTCACCCGTTTTGCCTGCCCGCCGGAGCAAAGCGCAGGAGGGGAAACCTGTGAGGTCTATGAGGTCTTGCGCTATTTATCTCCTGATCGTACTCGGATCAGGGTGTTCATATCTTCCGGTCTTTTCCCCCAGCTTTATCCGGTACACAACGCCTTCAATAGTATTCATGTCCGGGGGACTGAAAGGCCAGTCATCCGTAAAACGTAAAGTTTCGCTGGAAGCGCCGGGTATGATACGTGAGGACAGTTTTTTCAATGCTTCAGTCCTGGGTTCAGCGTCTGTCAGCTCTTCAAACGTCCCCCAGGCTATGACGGTTTTCCACTCCGCCATAGAGGTGATATGCTCCACTTCAATGCACACCTCCGGATTCTTCCTCAGGAAATCCACTTTCATACCTTCCTTCGTTCTGCCGTATACATACACCCCGTCATACGCGTAGCTTATCGGTACTATATACACTTTACCGTGGTCTGCGCAGCCCAACCTCGCCAATTGCTCGGAAGCCAGTAATTCTTCTATTTCCTGATGATTTAGTTTTCCTATCATAATACCGTGCATTGAATTTGAGGCGCTAAAATACTTGATCTTTACAAATAAAAACTAATAGACGTCAGATAATATAATGAGAATCGTCAGAACGTAGGTTCTTATTTGCTTTTGGCCAGCACTTTCAGGTTAACGGTCAGTTCATCCGCCATACTGATGCTTCCGCCGCCTACGTTAAAATCTCTCCGGTTGATGGTAAAGCTACCCTCAAATATATAATCGTTGCTTTCCTTTATGGCCTTAAATGGAAAAGAGATCTCCTTCGTAACGCCTTTTATGGTGAGCTTCCCGAATATGAACCAATGATCTTTATCCGTACTGGTCGTCACTTTATCAGATATGAACTGCAATAGCGGATGCTTTTCTGTGTCCAGGTATTCCTCCTGGTTCAGGTGATTATCCCGGCGTTTGATGCCTGTATTGACGGTATTGGCTTTTACTGTAACCCTGAACTCAGATGAAGCAAGGTCTTTTTCATCAAAAACAATTTCGCCCTCCAGCCCCGAAAAGCTCCCTTTTACATTTACCCCAAAATTCCGGATGGTAAACCCCACTTCCGATCCCTCATCCACAACAGTGTATTGCTGGGAATAGGCGATAGAAAACAACAGGAAGAAAATAAGGGTAAAAGTAAATTTCATATCATATTGTAAATAAAAGACGGTCATACCAAAGATATTAAACCCTTTATATACATGGTAACATGCAACAAAATATTAACATGATGGGAGATTTATGATTTATGATTTTGGGGCATTGCGAACCCGATCAAAGGTTGGATGAAGCAATCCCTACGGATGCTCACCCAGAGACTGCAATGCAACGGGGAAGTTACAAAGCGTGGACATTATCAGAGACTGCTTCACTGCAAGGATCATCTGTCACTGGTTGATCAATATCGCGGTTCGCAGTGACGATCATACATCATAAATCAGCAATCATAAATACAAAAAGCCTTATTCCGGCGTTATGATCCCGCTAATCGTCTGATTGCCAATTTTAAGCTAGTTTTGAACCAAATTTTGAATAATGCACGTTCCGACAATGTCACAATTGTTAGCCGATGGTGAAACACCGGAAATATTATTCTGGGTGGGCTGTGCCGGTAGTTTCGACCTGCGGGCCCAAAAGATCACAAAAGCCTTTGCCACTATACTGGATAAGCTGGCTATAAAATACGCTATACTGGGAAAAGAGGAAATGTGCACCGGCGATCCGGCACGGCGCGCCGGCAACGAATTCCTTTTTCAGATGATGGCATACAACAATATCCAGGTGCTGAATAATTACGGCATCAAAAAGATCGTGACCACCTGCCCGCATTGCTTTAATATATTTAAAAACGAATACCCGGCCCTCGGCGGCAGTTATGAGGTGGTGCATCACGCCGTTTTTTTACAAAACCTGATTGCCGAAGGCAGGATAAAAATGCGGGAAGGCGGCAGCTTTAAAGGCAAACGTATTACTTATCACGACAGCTGCTACCTGGGACGGGCAAATCATATATACGAAGCACCCAGGCAGGTGCTGGAAGCCTTGGATGCGGAACTGGTGGAAATGAAACGTTGCAGGAGCAAAGGACTCTGCTGCGGTGCCGGGGGTGCCCAGATGTTCAAGGAAGAAGAAAAAGGCCATATCCGTGTTAACCAGGAACGGACAAACGAAGCCCTGGAAACCGGGGCTACGGTCATAGCATCCGCCTGCCCGTTTTGCAATACCATGCTTACCGATGGTGTTAAAAACGGTGAAAAGGAGGAGACCGTAACAGTGCTGGATATAGCGGAACTGGTTGCGGCTTCCATGGTATAGGCTTTAATCCGTAATTTTGCTGTTATGAATCTCGAATATAAAGATCTGTTACCGGAAGATTTTGCTCCTTCATCAAGGGTATGGTTATACCAAAGCAACAGGATGTTTTCCTTGTCGGAAGTACTGGAAGTAGAAAAACGCCTGCACGATTTTGTGGCACAATGGGCTGCTCACGGAGCACCCGTAAAGGGATTTGGTACCGTTTTTTTCGGACAGTTTGTTGTACTGATGGCGGACGAAAGCCATACACATGTAAGTGGTTGTAGCACAGATAGTTCGGTAAGGTTAATGAAAGAATTGGAGCAGGCGTTCGGGGTAAGCCTGTTCGACCGGCAGTTACTGGCATTTGTAATTAAAGATAAAATACAGATATTACCGCTTAACCAATTGAAATACAGTATTGAGAATGGTTTTATACAGACCGGTACCTCATACTTCAACAATACAGTGCTGACCAGAAAAGACCTGGAGGACCACTGGATTGTACCTGCAGGACAAAGCTGGCTGGGTAAAAAATACAGTTTTAACGTGCCCGCGGGTAACGGCTGACGATCAAATGGTATCTTTATCAAAATAATAAGGAAATGGTAGTTGAAAAAGACAAAGTAGTCAGCATATTGTATAGTGCCACCGATGAAAGCGGTCATGTGGTAGACAGCAACCTGGATTTTGAGCCGTTGCAATATCTCCACGGTCACGGTAATATATTGCAGACACTGGAAGCCGAGCTGAACGGATTAGAGGTGGATGAAGAGAAAAAGGTGACCCTGTCTGCCGAACAGGCCTATGGTAATTTTGATCCCGAACTGGTGTTTGAAGTAAACAGGGAGCAGTTTCCGGAAGGTGCCACCGGGCTGGAGCGGGGAAGCATGGTGCAATCTTCCGATGGCCTGGAGCTGATCGTGACAGATATTGACGGTGATAAAATAGTGCTGGATGGCAATCACCCGTTGGCCGGCAGAACCCTTCATTTTTCGGTAACGATCAAAGGAATACGCGAAGCCACGGAAGAAGAGCTTTCCCATCAGCATGTCCACAGGCACGAGCACGGAGATGGCAATTGCGGCAGCGGATGTGGCTGCTCGCACTGATATTGATTACCGGACCGTCCTGAAATAATCTTCTTTTTCCAGCATTCTTTTAAGCAGGGTTACCTGGTTGCGGGCCCGCATGTAATTGTGCCCTTCGTAACGGGCGCCATAGTACACGTCGTTATTGAGGTGATCGGCCAGGAACCGGAGCGCCTGCATATACATCAGGTAGCAGCCGGCATCAAAAAAGGCGGCTGTTTCTTCTTCACTCAGCTCACCGTTCATCCCCTCAAGGTATCCTCTTACAATGGCTACAAAATAATTGTCCCGTATCTGTATTTTACTGAAATCCTGTTCCTCTTCGCTTACGGGTGACAGGCAGGTGCGCATCATATCTCCCACATCACTGATAAAATAACCCGGCATCACCGTATCCAGGTCAATAACGCATACACCCCGGTCGTCGTTATCAAATAACACATTGCTGATCTTCGTATCGTGGTGGGTTACCCGCAATTTGAACGCCGGGTTCTGCCGCATGGCATTAAAATTTCTGACGATAAAATCCTGTTCCCTGAGCCAGTTTATCTCTGCTGCCGCGGCCACGATCCGTTCGGGATTTCCTGTTGCCTGCGCTTCCAGGAACTGGCGGTACCTCAGATCGAGGTTATGAAAATCGGGGATCGTTACTCTCAGCGCTGACACCGGAAAGTCACGCAGCAAATAAGTGAATTTGCCGAATTGCCTTGCCGCTTCAAATGCCTGCAGCGGCGTTTGTACCACATCCACGGTATGCGAGTTCTCCACAAAAGGTACGAGGCGAAAGTATCCTTCGCCTTCTACAAAATGAAGATCGGCATTTGCATGGTTCAGCAATGAACGGACAAAAAAATAGTCCGGGTGTGTTTTGGAAAGATAGTCGCCGATGATACGCGTATTGTACGCAATGTCTTCGGGTGTCTTAAAAACATTATGATTGATCCGCTGCAAAATATACGCTTTGCCGTTGCAGTCCACTTTCCAGGTATTATTGATCAGTCCGCTGCCAAAAGGCGTTACTTTAAGACCGGCATCAGCCAATCCATATGCTTCCAGTATTTTGCTTGTCATTTTTATAAAAAATTGATTAAAGATAGCGGTTTAACAAAAAAGCAGGTCAATTTCAACCCGCATTCTACGGATTTCACTCAAACGTTTTCGTAACTTGGACGCAAATGAATATCAGGGAGAACCTTTTGGCTGAACATTCAAAGGCACAATGCGACAAAATAGTTGCTTATATCGGCAATGACCAGTCGCGTTTTGATAAACTGGTTGATATTTTCCTGCATGATGAATACCGTGTGGTACAAAGAGCAGCATGGCCTTTAAGTAATTGCGTTATGCACTATCCCGGGCTGATAAAAAAGCACCTGAAAAAGATCATCAAAAACCTGGATACACGCGGCCTGCATAATGCCGTTAAACGAAATACCGTGCGACTGCTTCAATATATCAACATACCGGAACCACTGCATGGCATGGTAATGAATAAATGCTTTGACTATGTGGCCGATCCAAAAGAAGCTGTGGCGGTAAAGGCATTCTCACTGACCATTCTGCAACAGCTGGCGGAGCAATACCCTGAGATCATTCCTGAAATAAAACTGCTGATCGAAGAGCAGATGCCTGACCAGACACCCGCCTTTAAAAGCCGGGCGAAACGGACACTCGCCGCATTTCAAGAATAAGACCGGAAGATGGTAAAACCGGAAAATGGTAATATAGTAAAACCGTAAGATGGTAAGAGGTTCTTTCTTACGGTCTTACGGTCTTACGGTCTTCTTACAAGTCTTACGGTCCTGCCATTTTACAATTTGTAATGTTGCTCTATTTTTTGGTGGCAGGCGATGTAGCCGGTGCCTGCGCATGCGGTGAATCCTTTACATCCAGCACCTCAATTTCAAAAATGAGATTACTGTTGGGCTTGATCACATTCTGCCCGCGGGAGCCGTATGCCAGTACGGAAGGTATAAACAGGCGCCCCACCGCTCCTTTTCCAAAGTTCCGCAACCCGTCGTCAAACCCGGGGATCGCTCCTCCTGCTCCGATGGTCAGGTTGAAAGGCTCTGTGTGGTTGAAGGAAGAATCCACGTTGCTGTCAAATGTCGTACCATCCAGCAATTTGCCTGTGTATTTTACAGAAATGATCTGTCCTTCTTTAGCGGTTTCACCACCCGGCTTCTGTATTTCATAATAAGTACCTTTCTCTGTTTTTTCGGGAGTGATGTTGTTTTTTGAAAAGTATTCATTCAGCAGCCTGTCATCTTCCACTTTCTGGGTGATCGCTTTTACAGAATCAGCTTCCTGGATCCTTTTCACCTCTTTTGCATAGTCGTCCTGCACATTTTCCGGTTTGAAAATATCCACCACTTTAATGGCTGTAACCAGGTATTCTCCTTTTTTAAACTCTTTGGGCATCATACCCATACCTTCTTTGAAAACGCTGTCCGTTAATATCCTGGCAACAGCGCTGTCTCCTTTCCTGAGTCTGGAGAACATATCAAAATATTCACCCAACTGCATACTATCCAGCGCCTGGTACAGCGGAAGATTGTCGTATGTCTGTTGGGTAACGGAATCTTTATACTTCCTGGTAATATGCACTTTCAGCACATCGCCGTATGCAGCCACGCTATCTCCGCCTGCAGCAATAATTTTGTATTCCATTCCTGATTTGGTTTTGGTATAAGCTCCATCGCCACAGGAATATGTTAAACCCGCCAGGCAGGCAACAGCAACAAGTCCAACTGCTTTTTTCATAATTGTTTATTGTAATTGATTGTTTATTGTAATTGTGTTTCGTTTTCTTTTATTGCTTTTTTAAACTGGGCCACCGCTTCGGGCAGGGAAACCGAGCTTCTGCCACCGGAAGCATTGAAATGCCCACCCCCGTTGAAGTACTTACGTGCAAAGCTGTTTACATCAAAATCACCTTTGCTCCTGAAGGACCATTTTCTTTCTTCATCCCTGTCTATCACCAATGCCGCCATCTTTATACCCTGTATGGACAGCGGGTAATTTACCAGCCCCTCCGTGTCTCCCGTACGGATATTATACCGGAGCAGGTCATTTTTCGTGATAGCGATCAAAGCCGCATTGTATTCGTAGAATACCTCCATCCTGTGCAGCAGCACATGACCGATAAAGCGCAACCTGTCTTCGAGGAAATTGTCATACAGGTATTCATGAACGCTGGTATGCTTCAGTCCCCTGTTTTTCAGATCGGCCACCATTTCATGCACGGCAGCGGATGTAGCCGGAAACCGGAAGGAGCCGGTGTCGCCGATAATGCCCGCGTACAGGCAGGCGGCGATGTCTTCATCAATGAGGTCGGCATAGCGGCCGCCTACCACCAGGTCGTAGATCATCTCCGATGTGGAGCTTTTGGACGTATCGCTGATACCGTATGTAAATACGCTCGTTTCAGGCTGCTGATGATGGTCTATCAATATTTTCACTGCCGTTGCTTTTGCCAGCTTTGCCGCCATATGCTTGGTACGGTGCAACGCATTAAAATCCAGGCAAAATATCCAGTCTGCAGCATCCAGCGCTGCTTCTGCCTTTTCGGTAGACGCTTCATAATCTATGACCTGTCGTGCACCGGGCATCCATTTTAAAAATTCCGCCCAGTTGGTCGGGGAAATGACTGTTACCCGGTGTCCCAGCTTTTTTAGTATGGCAGCCAATGCAAGCGAAGAACCCAACGCGTCCGGGTCGGGTTTCTGATGCATGGTTACTACTATGGTCAGGGGCTTGTCCAGTAATGCGTAAATCTCCTGAATGGGCTTCATAACGAGGCGCAAAAATCAGGCTTAATAAGCATTTGGTCAAATCTTTTTTAACATATGTGCTAAAACTAAAACATATGACCAAACTTAAAATTGAAAATCTGCACTTACCTTTGCGGCCAAATAAAATGAAATGAGCAACAGAACTTTTACGATGATAAAACCGGATGCTTTTAGCAACGGACACGCCGGCGCTATTCTCGACAGGATCATTAAAAACGGGTTTACAATTGTAGCAATGAAGCTGACATCGCTTACTCCTGAAAAAGCAGGTGAGTTTTACGCCATCCACAGGGAACGTCCTTTTTTTGGAGAACTGGTAGAATTTATGAGCAGCGGTCCCCTTGTTGCGGCCATTCTTGAAAAAGAAAATGCGGTGGAGAGTTTCAGGACGCTGATCGGCGCTACAGATCCCGCCAAGGCCGAAGCCGGAACCATCAGAAAAGACTTTGCGGAAGATGTTGGCAGAAACGCGGTTCACGGAAGCGACAGCGATGCCAATGCTGTTATTGAAGCTAATTTCTTCTTCAGTAGTTTAGAACAGTATAAATAAAATTTTAATAACACTACCACTAAGTGGTATATCATGCAAAAATATATACCTCAAACTGGTAAGTTTTAGTAAAAAATTACCCTTTTTCCGAGTTTGGCATAATCTTAGTAATATACTAAGCATCTTTCTCAAGGGTTTAGGGTTGAAACTAAAGGGGGCTCATTTCCATGAGCCTCAATTTTTTTTATATATGTCCTGACGAACCTTCTCCGGAATATTTTCATCGCAGTTTATATATAATATAAGCTTCTTCACTGCAAAAGGACCCCTGAAGTATCACATAAACATCAGTTACAATATATTACAGGAGTCTCCGGAAACATTCTCTCCCGTTAACGTATTGCCGCTGTCGAAGCCTCCGGCTTCTCATCTTCTATGGTCCCCCCAAGGCCGCTGTTCCGAAGAGCTTTATACCTGGAGCGGAACAATAAGGGTCCGAACCTTATATCTGGTTTGCATAAAGTTTCGCAGCAGGCTAACCAGGATTCGCCCCCTTTAAATCATTGCTATACGACGGTCTCCCTGCGTTCTCTCTTAACTTCGTCCCGGATATCCGGTTTCCCAAAATCTAACCGTTATAGCCGGAAGGACTCTAACACATTCGTATTACCTTTACTGAAAAAACAGTGATAGAAATTGACAATGTCTTATTGAGTGATGAGATCGTGAAAGAACATTTTGTATGCGACCTTACAAAATGTAAAGGCGGCTGCTGCGAAGACGGTGATGCCGGGGCCCCGCTGACCGGCAGGGAAACCGATATCCTGAATGAAATTTTTGAAACCATAAAGCCCTACCTCACCCCGGAGGGCCTCGAAGAAATTGAAAATAAAGGACGCTACTATTACGATAAAAGCTTTGGCTGGGTAACCCCTACCATCAACGGGGGCATATGTGCCTACGGATTCCGGGATGAACAGGGTATTATCAAGTGCGGTATAGAACAGGCGTACCTTGACGGAAAGATAAGCTGGAAAAAACCCATCAGCTGTCATCTCTACCCTATAAAGATCAAAAAAACAAAGACCTACGAGCTGGTGAACTATGAACCGAGGGAAACTATGTGCAAACCGGCCTGTATATTGGGCAGGAAGCTAAAAGTGCCGGTATACGTGTTTCTGAAGGAAGCCCTTATCCGGCAATACGGAGAAGACTTTTACGGTGTGCTGGAGCAAATAGCAACACAATACTATCATAAAGACTGAACAGCATCGTCTTTTTCCATGTCTTAACCACCCATTGCCCATGCAAAGCCGGATCATCATATACTCAACCGCCGTTACGCCCCGGCTGCGTTATATCGCGGAAGAGTTGTTGCATCACCTGGCAGGATTAAACGTCATATATACTCCAGACAAAGAAGCTTTCCTGGCTTTTGAAGGCGCCCGGATCAATTACTCGGCTGCACCGCTGCATACGGATGAATTTCGTTTGCATCCCATGGGACTGCTGTTTGAAAACGATATCCGGCCGCAGCAGGTACCGGTAACCGGTACAAAAGCCGAGGCGGTATTGTATTCCTCTCCTTCAGGCGATTTTCCTTTTGATATTTTCGCGGCCGCTTTTTACCTGCTCAGCCGTTACGAGGAATATCTCCCGCATACAGCAGACCGGTATGGCCGGTTCGATCATACAGAAAGCATAGCTTTCAAAAACGGGTTCCTGCAAATCCCTTTGGTGAATACCTGGCTGGAACGTTTTAAAGAAGCGCTTGCCGGCCGGTTCCCTCAATTGCGTTTTGTAAACCGTTCTTTTCAATTCGTACCTACCTACGATATAGATATGGCTTACTCGTACCTGCACAAAGGCCTGGTACGGAATGTGGGCGCATTGTGCCGGTCATTGCTGAAAGGAGAAATAACAGTGGTAAGGGAAAGAATAGCCGTGCTCAGGGGTAAACAACCGGACCCGTTTGATGCTTTCGAATGGCTGCATGCCCTGCACAGCCGGTTCGCGTTGCAGCCCATATACTTTTTCCTGGTAGCGCAACGGAGAGGGATATACGACAAAAATATCTCGCCCCGGCAACCTGTCATGCAGCAACTGATACGGTCTCACCGGGATCGCTATACCATCGGGATACACCCATCCTGGGCAGGCGGCGACAAACCTTCGTTACCGGGAGAAGAAAAAAGCTTACTGGAAAGCATAACCGGCGGTACGGTGGTGAACAGCCGGCAGCACTATCTCAGGATGCACCTGCCCGTTACCTATCAACAGTTGATAGATAACAGTATCACCCACGACTTCTCCATGGGCTATGGTGGTATGAACGGATTCAGGGCGTCTGTGGCAAATGACTTTCGCTGGTATCACCTGGAAAAAGAAGAAACGACCACGCTCCGGGTACATCCTTTTTGTTTTATGGATGCCACGGCTTACTACCATCAAAAGCTAAGTTCCGACCAGGCTTTTGATGAGCTGTTATATTTCTTCAATGTCAACAGGGAAGTAAACGGCACCATGATGACCATATGGCACAACAATTTTCTGGGGCCACACCCGCAAATGGGCGCATGGAAAAAGACCTATGAGCGTTTTTTAAGTGAGATCATATGTGAAAAAGCCGCTAAGCTTCCCGGCGCTGTTTCTTAAATCCCGTATTTACCAGGTAAATCCCCAGCAACGTAATAGCCGTACCCGCTGCGATGATAATGTTGAGCTTTTCATTGTTGAGCAGGGCCCCCACCACCAGCGCCACGATCGGGTTGACATAAGCATGCACCGATACCTGCGCCGCCGGCAACCGTTTCAATGCATAGATAAAAGCGGAATAGGTAATCACCGAACCGACCAGCACCAGGTAGCTGATGGAAAAAACGGATTGCAGGGGAATACTGCGGACGGGTATATATTCTCCTGTTATCCGCGATACGAGCAGCAATACCATTCCCCCCAACAGCATCTGCCAACCGAGACTGAAATAAGGATCCACATGCTTCGCGTTTTTGACCGTATAGATCGTTCCAAACGCCCAGGCAACCGATGCGATCACATTGAGTATAATGCCAATAGAGAAGGAAGAATTGAGCAGGTCATACAGGTAGTCGGAAAAAATAAAAAGTATACCGCCGGTTCCCAATATCAATCCTGCAACGGTAACCAGGTTGAGCCTTGTCTCTTTAAATACAAAAGTGCTCAGCAGGGCGATCCACAACGGCGAGGCCGCCCCGATAACAGCACCCAATCCGCTCGGCATATACTTCATGGACCAGGTGCTGAAACCATTGTTAATGACGATCAGCAGCAACCCCATCCAGAAAAACTGTATGAACTGCTGTCGCGTGGGAAGCCGGAATCCTTTGTAATAGAGATAGATGATATATATGATACCGGCAGCCAGTTGCCTTATGCCTGCCAACTGCAATGCCGGCATATATTGCACACCTTTCTTAGAAGCCAGCCAGGTGGTGCCCCAGAGAATACAAACCACGCCCACAGCCAGCAGCGCCCGGGTTCTTTGTGTCTGGTTCCGGAGATAGACCGGTTGTATAAGTGTTCTTACCTTGCCGTAAACATCATAAATATAGTGCTTCATAACCATTCCAGCCGTAGTGATACATAATTTGCTCCGGATAAAATATTGACAAAGGTATAGTTTAGTTGGTGACAAAATAGCGGGCTAATCCCTATCTTAGACCTATGCAACGAATTGCGGAATCTGAACTGATACTCAACAGCCGGGGCGGGGTGTATCACCTGGACCTGCTGCCGGAAGAATTGGCCCCATGGGTAATTACCGTGGGCGACCCGGACCGGGTGAAGGAAGTAAGCAAATACTTCGACCGCGTGGAGGTACAGCGGAGCCATCGGGAGTTTATAACCCATACCGGGTGGCTGGGAAAAAAAAGGCTGTCCGTAGTGTCTACCGGTATCGGCACAGACAATATTGATATTGTGCTGAACGAGCTGGATGCGCTGGTAAATATTGACCTGGAAACCCGCCAGGTAAAAGAAACACTTCGTTCGCTGCAGATCATCCGGGTAGGTACTTCCGGGTCGTTGCAGGCAGATATTCCGGTAGACTCCTTTGTGGCCAGTACCCATGGGATCGGCATTGATAACCTGCTGCATTTTTACCGGCACGATCCCAACGAAGAAGCACAAGCCCTGCTGCAGGCCTTCATCACGCATACGCAACTCAACCCGGCGCCCTATGTCAGCAGCGCCAGCGTAGGCTTACTAAAGCATTTTGTAAACAATTTTCACCAGGGAATAACGGTAACCTGTCCCGGTTTCTACGCTCCCCAGGGGCGGGTACTGCGGTTGGGACTGGCTTTCCCCGAACTGATCGACCTCCTGCAGTCCTTTCAATTAGGCAGGCATCGCATTACCAATTTTGAAATGGAAACTGCCGGTATATACGGGTTGGGAAACCTCCTCGGGCATCATTGCCTCAGCCTGAGCGCCATTGTAGCCAACCGCATAGCGCAGGAATTCAGCCCGGACGGAACAGCATTAGTTAATAAGCTGATTGTTAATGCCCTGGAGATCATCGAATCGCTTTAACCTGTATGCTTACCCCGGCTCTTTCCAACATTTTTTATCCCGGATTTTTCGCGTAATGGCAGAAGGATTTCAAATTTAAAATGCAATACTTACCTTTGAACTGATTCGTTAATTACAATAAGCGCTTAATACCCATTGTTTTTAACGGCTTAATAATATCAATTGCCTTAGAAAAAACGTTTAAATTATCATATGGCTATAGTTGACCTGGTGATGCCCAAATTAGGTGAGAGCATAATGGAAGCGACCATTTTACGCTGGCACAAAAAGGAGGGTGATCATATTAACATGGATGAAACCTTGCTGGAAATCGCTACTGATAAGGTAGACAGCGAAGTACCCTCATCTGCGGAAGGTACTATAGAATCCCTGCTGTATGGAGAAAACGATGTAGTGCCCATTGGAGCTGTAATAGCCAGGATCAATACGAACGGGGTGATGAATGCCGGTGAAACAGCAACACCTGTTGCAACTGCACAGCCGGCTATTGAGCCACCTGCACCAGATACGGTGGCTGAACAGGAAGTTCCTTATCAGCCGGCACGGGCAGAAGCGCCGAAAATACAGGGTGCCGCCCGATTTTATTCGCCGCTGGTATTGAACATAGCTGCCAACGAAGGTATCAGCCTTGCCGAACTGGAACAGATCCCCGGCACCGGCAATGAAGGACGGGTGACCAAAAAGGATATCCTGCAATGGCTGGAAACCGGCAGGAAAACCAGCACTACGCCTGCTGTTCAGATCGCTCCGTCCAGAACGGCAGTGGCCGAAACCGAAGTCCCGGCCGCTGCAACCGCTTATGAAGGCAATGTGGAAGTAATTGAAATGGACCGTATGCGCAAGCTGATCGCAAAGCATATGGTAGACAGCAAAAGCATCAGCGCTCACGTGACCAGCTTTGCGGAATGCGATGTTACCAATATTGTATTGTGGCGCGAAAAGGTGAAAAAGGCTTTTGAACAACAGGAAGGAGATAAGCTGACCTTCACGCCGTTGTTTATCGAAGCGGTTGTAAAATGTATCAAGAAACATCCCTGGCTGAATGCCAGCGTGGACGGAGATAAGATCATTGTCCGCAAGGATATCAATGTCGGTATGGCTACCGCGTTGCCGTCGGGCAACCTGATCGTGCCGGTAATTAAAGACGCGGATTTCCTGAACCTGACCGGTTTGGCTAAAAAAATAAATCACCTGGCAAACGCTGCCCGTGGCAACAAGCTGAAGCCGGATGAAACACAGGGCGCCACTTTCACCGTTACCAATATAGGCAGCTTTGGCAGCCTGATGGGAACCCCCATCATCAATCAGCCGCAGGTAGCCATATTGGCCATCGGCGCCATCAAAAAACGCCCGGTGGTGGTAGAAACCGAACAGGGAGACAGCATTGCCATCCGTCATATGATGTTCCTTTCCCTCAGCTACGATCACAGGGTGATAGACGGAGCGCTGGGCTCCACTTTCCTGACCTCAGTTGTAAAAGAGCTGGAAGGTTTCGATGTGAACCGGGTGATATAGCGCACTTCCCAATAAAACCATCATATCGATCCCGCTACAGGTGGAGAGATGAGCTACTTTGTTTGACTATAACATGGCACAGCTCAATGATTAAGACCCCTGATCGGGCACTGCGAAATAAAGTGTTCAGCAATTGATATGTCATCCCCGCATTGATTTGGAGTTATAATAATTAGTCAAAATGATAGCGGAACTGCGCTTTTACCCTCTATTATTCACACGATTATAACAATAAGATGGCTACATTTGTGTTAATTGTAATAAAACCAGTTCTATGTCGCAGGATTTTGAAACTTCAAAAAATGTAAAAGCAGGTACCCTTACCGGTGTCATATCCGGTATTTTGTTTTTATTGTTTTTTCTGGTGTCCTGGTCGGCGCCGGTGATACAGGAGCCGGTTTTCGAAGAAGGACTGGAAGTAAATCTTGGCATTGACGACGATGGCGCCGGCGATGTACAGCCTCTGCGCCCGGGTCCTCCTTCAGCGTCAGAGCCGGTGGTGAGCACACCCAGGGCGGTAAGCGCTCCCCCTCAACCGGTAAAAGCCATTGAAACGGATGATAACGACGAAGAAGCGCCGGATGTGACGGTTCCGAAACCAACCGTATCCAATCCAAAGAGTCCGGTGATCCCCAAAGAAACAACCGTAAAGAATACAAATCCCCAACCGCAACCGACAGTGGAGCAGCCCAAACCGGCTCCCAAGCCCAAAGCCACTTATAAAGGCGGCGATGGCAGCGGACCCGGCGGTAATAATGCCGATACCTGGAATGGCAGCACAAGCGAAGGAAATACCACCGGAACCGGCGACCGGGGCAAGATCACCGGAGATCCTAATTCAAAAAACTACGATGGATTCGGGGGTAATGGCAACGGCAGCTACACCATACAGGGAAACCTCAGGGGACGCTCCATTATACGTCAGCCATCTTTCCAGGATGAATTCAATGAAAATGCAAAAGTAGCTGTTGATCTGGCCGTGGATGCATTCGGTGCGGTTACGGCCGCTACCTACCAGCCGAGAGGGTCCACTACCTCCAACGCGGCTATGAAGGATATTGCGCTTCGTAAGGCGAAGGAACTCAAATTTGCCGCAGGAGAAGAACAGCGGGGTACCATTATCTTCAATTTCAGGGTAACCAATTAATAATTTGGAAGGCTTGGTTTTAAAAGCACTTTACCGACTATAATAGATTAGATTTAAGAGACGCCGGGAGGTCCTGCGGGAAGATCCGGCTGGGAAATCAAATTTAGGGGCTATAGGATACTATAGCAGCTATTGTATTGCCGACACTTACTCCTCAGCTTCTTTGGACGTCCCGCCCGGCTTTTCTTCAGCGTCTTCTTCTATTTCCCGTTCAACAGCGATGGAACAGTCGCCTATTAATGCCGCAGCGGCCCCTATAGCGGCCAGAACGGGAGCTATCACTACCCCTACCACGCCCACCGTAAGTGGAAAAGACATGATCTCTTTGCCCTCCTTGTTGTTGATCGTAATTTTCCTGACATTCCCCTCATTGATCAGTTCCCTGATCTTCCTGAGCAATTGCTCCCCGGTAAGATAGATGGTATCTGAGAAGGTTTTTCCCATGACGAATATTTTTTCCAATATTACTAATAACTGGTCGTAACCAGCAGGTATAAAACAGCCAGCAAAGAAACAGCCCCTACTGCCAGCACAAAAAATTCAATCCGGTTGTCCACTGCAGTCTGGGTATGCACAGGCTGAATGCGGGATGCAGGACGGGACGATACCTGCGAAAGCTGAACGGGAGCCTTCCTCCCGATATAACTTTCCCTGGGGATAATTTCACCCTCAGGCTCTTCCTCCCTTATTTCCACCTTCAGCAGGTTAGGTCTCGTTTTGACCGTTTTGATGGAAAGCTTATTATCCGAAGGTCTGATGGCAACAACGGCTTTTTGCCGGGTAACGGGCTCCACTGCTTCGGCCGTACCGGTTACCGTTATAGCCGCCGGTACACAAATTCCGGCGTCAGCATAACCGGCCAACTCTTCTATTTCTTCCGGGTACCTCCAGGTAATGCTGGATCCTTCCACCCAGATCAGGTCGGTGGGCTGCAGTTGCTTTGCCAGCAGGTCATTAATTGTAAAAGGGCCCGACTGAACATTTTTCCGTAACAACAAATATTCTTTCATGAACTTTTATTTAATTCAGCGAATATTTTCAAAGGAGCGTTAAGTGGGTTTATTCAATGGAATAGGGGTTATACCGGTTACAAAAAAGTCAGGCTTACCACTTGGTAAACCTGACGGAAAATTAATACTATTATTTTGTATTAAGAAGCGGACGGACCAACTTTAGCATTTTTTATACTCTCAGGTGCATAAACGCCGAGGTAATGATCATGATCAATACCGGCAGTTTAATGGCCCCTTTTCGCTTCGTCATAACGATGCCTGACCGGGCGTCTTTTTCTGCTTCTCCGTTGTTGCTTACGATCTTGCTTTTATAGCTTAATGGTAAGTCTATGGTTGATTCAAAGAACACGGGGCCTGCAATTCCTTCACGCGTATCGATCACCTGCGTTGTCCCCAATACGGTATAATCGTAATCAACAGGTTGCTCCTGCTCTTCAGACAGGGATTCATAAATAATGCCTTCCGTTATTTCCGTTGCTCCTGTCCTGCCCAGCAGGAATTCGTAACCTGCAGGGATATCCGACAAATAGGCGTCCGGCAGTGCTTCCTGCATCTGTATCGCTTCCACCGGAGATAACTGCCTTTTCGTTTTCCATCGGAAATAATTGATCTGCTTTTCTTTCCTCGTGTTTACGATTGTCCCTTCCGTAAGATCGGCTTCCCGGACAAGGTGTTTAAATTCTTTCATTTCTGACGGATACTTCCAGACTATACTTTCTCCTTCTATCCAGAGAAGATCCATCTTCTTCAGTTTCTTTTGCAGCAACTCTTCATAGGTAAAAGAACCAAATTCCTGGTTGTCCCTCAACAAAGTGTAGATTTTCATACTTACAGTTTTATCGGCTTTTTCGGATTTGGATATCTGAGTGTGAAGATAGTCACCAAAAACTTTGTTGAAAGTTATTATCGGTGAAAACACTTATTCTTTCGATGAAAGCAACCGGTTGATCTATGATAATTTTTTGGAGGAAAATGCCTGGAGAAAAACGGCTAATCCGACTACAACAATGGCCCCTATTGCATTCAGCCACAGAAAGCTGAGGTCGATGACCTTGTTTTCATTTAAAATAAATAAACCTATGATAACAATTTCTCCTAAAATGGCGCTCCAGAATACTGCATTCCCTTTTACAGACCTGAAGTAAAATGCCAGCAGGAACACGCCGAGGATGACGCCGTAAAACAAGGAGCCCAGGATATTAACCGCTTCTATCAGACTGTTACCAATATTATAGGCAAACTGGGCTACGATGATGCAGAAGATACCCCATAACAGTGTATAGTACCTGGAGACACGATAGTCTTCATGATCAGACATGTTTTTATTGATGAATTTCTTATGTATGTCTACAATGGTACTTGATGAAAGTGAATTGAGCGCCGCCGCAATACTGCCCCAGGAAGAAATAAAGATAACGGCAATCAACAGTCCTACCAATCCCCGCGGCAGGTAATCCAATACGAACCGGAGAAAAATATAGTTGGTATCATTGGAGTCGCCCCCGATCTCCGGCTGGTCCACCAGCTTTTTAAAGGAAGTACGCAGGCTGTCGCGCTGTTGATTAATGCCGGACAACTGCAATTTTTCAGACTCCGTCAGGTCAAAGCTCCCGTTAACCGCAAAAGACCTGACCAATGCTGTTTTTTCCTCATCGGCCTTTTCATATGCCTGTTGCAGCTCCTGTAGTGAAGCTGCATGTTCCGACTGCATTACTTTATCTACCTGCGTTTTGTTAAAGAATAATGGTGCGCTGTTGAACTGGTAAAAAGCAAACACCAGTATCCCCAACATCAGTATGAGGAATTGCATGGGTACTTTCACCAGGCCGTTCATCAACAGTCCCATCCGGCTTTCGCGTATGGATTTGGCAGTCAGGTATCTTCCTACCTGGCTCTGGTCCGTACCGAAATAGGATAAGGCCAGGAAGAAGCCGCCGATGATTCCGCTCAGCAGGTTGTAACGATCCTTCCAGTCAAAACCGCCGCCTTTTTCAAAACCCGTTGTAACAATATTTACCTTACCCATAGCTCCGCCTACTTTCAGGGCGTCAAACAGCCCAATGCCCTCCGGCAGATATTTTACCACCAGCCAGCCGGCCAAGAACATGCTGGTAAATATGATGACCAGTTGCAGTTGCTGCGTGTAGGCCACCGAACGGGCACCGCCTGTCACGGTATAAATGATCAGGATGCCCCCCATGAAAATATTTGTCCAGTAAATATTCCAGCCCAACAGCGATGACAGGATGATGGCAGGCGCATAGATGCTGATGCCGGTAGACAGCCCCCGTTGCAATAGAAAGAGAAATGAAGTAAGGGTCCTGGTTTTTACATCAAATCGCTTTTCAAGAAATTCGTAGGCGGTATATAGCTTCTGCTTATGAAAGATGGGGACAAACGTGACACATAATACGATCATGGCAAGCGGCAGTCCGAAATAATACTGCACAAACCGCATTCCATCAGTATATGCCTGGCCGGGCGCCGACAGGAAAGTAATGGCGCTGGCCTGTGTGCCCATGATGCTGAACAGTACGATGTACCAGGGCATTTCCCGGTTGCTCAGAAAATATCCGTCGAGGTTTTTGGTAGTACGGCTTTTAAAAAGTCCGTAAACAACAATTAAAGCAAGCGTTACAACTAATACGATCCAGTCAATATAGCTCATGAAAAGTATTTAGTGAAATAAATGAACAGCACAATCTGCAAAACCAAAAAGATCAGCACCAGCATATACCAGGCGGCCCAGGTTTTAAATACGGGTGGTTTATCATTTTGTTCCTGCATAATGATCTATTTAAATGCTTTTCTTAATAAAAATGCTATAATGATCCCCATCAGAATGCCATACCCGACTTTTTTAAATACCAATGTTACCAGTATGCCCAGGGCCACCCCGATGATTACACCCGTTGCCGGTCCCTTTCTTATATCACCTTTTTTATTTTGTGTCATTTTTTATACTTTGGATTAGCCACAATATTGGCAAACAGCCTGTACCCCTTACCTATCGGCAATTGCCTGAAAAATGAAATGCCGGTATAGGTAAACCTTCCTTTTCCATAGGATGCCGTTATGAGACTGCCGGGATGCGGTGCTTCGCCCGGGTCGCCCACAGCAAAGAGGGCAGTAAACTCTTTCGCATAATCATCAGCAAAATACAGTCCCCGCTCCTGCGTCCAGTCACGAAAATCCGCGGCGGTTATTTTATTGGGCCAATTCAACAGGTCGTGCCCGGGCGCCAGCATCTTCATTTCCGCATTTTCATCGGTTACCCTTGCCCGGGAGATGTTAAAGTGATATGGCGCGATCCTGCTTCTCAGCGGTCCCAGGTTGCTGCTGGTATTATATTGCACCACCAGGTTGCCGCCATTCCGTACGTATTTCATCAGGCTGTCATAGGCGGTATTCAGCCAGTCATGAATATTATATGCCCTGATGCCGGTAACAATGGCATCGTATTGTGCCAGGTTTCCCGACAAAATATCTTTTTCCGTCAGTTGCACCACATCATAATGCATAAGCTGCAGGGCCTCCGGTATATAATCACCGGCGCCGGGTATATAACCGATCTTTTTACCAACAGTCGTAACAGGTTCATCTATCACCTGCACTTTATTTATATAAAAATAGGTGATGTTGGGTATGTGCTTATAGCTGATACGCCGTATCGTGTAGCTTTGAGATCTTTCCTTATAAGGCACCCGCAGGTCGGCAAAAAAACGAAGGTTCTTCTCCCGGGTTTTCTGCAGCAATGCTACCGTATTGATATCGTAGCTCTTCACCTGGTTTTTCATCAGGGTGAGGAAACTATCCTTTCCCACGGGGTTAGTCATCAGCTTCCCGTTGTCGTATTGAAACTGTGCATACATCGCTTTTGCGCTGTCGAGCTTTGTCAAAGCCGTCACATTCAGTTTGATCTGGCTGGGCGGTAGCTTATTGAGATGAGTAAAGACCAATTTGGGCGTTTCCACCAGAGATATAGCCGGCGTTATCACCAGGGGTTGATAAATTTCCCCATCCACGGGATCTGTATATTTGTACATGACCGGCTTTCTGAAAATGAAAAAACGATTGGCTATTTCTATATTCAACGTTACCTGGTGTGTTGCAGGCGCTTCCGGCAGCCCGATCAGCTCCTGATTTTTCACTATAAAGCGTCCATCGTTCAGTCCTTCTTCCAGCCAGTAAGGCTGCGATATTTTTTCGTTGACCAGTACAAATATTTTCTTATTGCGTGAAATCACTTCGTTTAGGGGTAAGGGAGAGGGAAGATCATCTGTGAAACTGGTGGTGGCAGATCTGATCTCCAGGCTGCCCCGGTTTATCAACGACACATTTATTTCAAGCGAGTCGCCGGCAGCCACATAGGGTACATTGGTGGTAGCTTCAAAATAAATGCCGGAGCATATTTCGATCAGCTTGTACACTTCGGCCGTTTTTTCCCTGACCCAGAAAGAGGAAGCGCCGGCAGATGACAGCAGCGCATGCAGCCGGATCAAACCTTCAACGGACCGTTCCGGCCGATCGTGGGAAAATGACTGAACAAGACTATCCACCAACCGGTCTATTCTTTGTATTTGTTCTGTCCCCAGTCCTGTGCGGGAAATGGTGGTATCTATGTCATCCATCAGGTCGTTGCGGGGTGCAGTGCCATCGGATGTGACAAAATATTCAAAGGCATTGCCTCTCTGCGCCGCAATGCCAAACCCCTGGCTTTTATGCTGACTCCTGCTTTCCGCAGCTATTTCCCCGTAACTTTTCCCCAGCAGCGCGTTGTAACCGCCTACTTCCGTTTTAAACTGGTCTTCACTCTGGGTATTGGCGGAGCCGAAATTGAAAGTATTCCAGAGCAATCTTTTCGCCTGCCAGGGTCGTACATAACTGGTCAGTTGTTCAGGAAAGCGGGTAGCATCAGCGGCAGCGGTAAATGCCTCCTGCGCCAGCACGGCAGAAGCTGAATGGTGCCCGTGCCCTGCCCTGCTGTCCGGCGGAAACCGGGTGATAATAACATCGGGTTGGAACTTACGAATGACCCAGACCACATCGCTCAGTATCTGGTCTTTTCCCCATGTTGTCAGCGCTTCTTCGGTGGTTTTGCAGAAACCAAAATCGTAGGCTCTTGTAAAAAACTGCTGCGCGCCGTCCAGCTTGCGGGCTGCCAGCAGTTCCTGGGTACGTATCAGCCCCAGCTCGGTACCCTGCTCCTCTCCTATCAGGTTTTGCCCGCCATCACCCCGGGTAAGGCTCAGGTAACCGGTTTTATATAATTTGCCTTTGGCGAGATAGGCGAGCAGCCGGGTATTTTCATCGTCCGGATGTGCAGCAATATATAATACACTTCCATATACTTTCAGCTTTTTCAACCGAAGTAATATTTCAGAACTGGTATAGGTTTCCGGCGATTGCGCGGAAGCCGTAAAAATGATGGAAAATAATACGATTGAGAGTAACAGTTTTTTCATAATGCCGAACTGCTTGCTATACCATGCTTTGGCAAAATACAATTCATAAATAAGCTTGTAAAATAAGTATTTAAACCCAGAAAAGACGCCGCCTGCAATTAAAAAATATTAAACCATTAATGGGTTTAGGGGCATTAAGATTTTCTTAACGCTTTAGTATCCGCTTTATAGATGTAGTGGGCGTTAATAAGTTGTGATGCATCAAAGTTTTCCTACCTGTTGGTCCCGGGGTCGGCTACGCCAGACCCCAGGCGGACACATAAATGTAGTGGCATTAATAAGTGGTGGTGTATTAAAACTTCCCTTAATTCACTCAACTCCTTAATGGTTCAAATTACCGCTATTCATCTACCAGCCGGTATATTTCCTGGATATCGCTGAGGATCTTGGTAAAATCCAGGTTGAGGTCTTTCAGCAAACCGGTTTTCAGGTCAAACACCCACCCATGAACGGTTGGGTAGCCATTCTTGTTATATTCCTGCTGCACACTGGCCAGCTTGATCACATTGACACATTGTTCCTGCACGTTCAACTCAACGAGGCGGTCGTAGCGTTCGCGCTCATCCTTAATGGCGTTCAGTTCTTCTTTGTGCAGGCGGTACACATCGCGTATATTCCTGAGCCAGGGATTTAATATCCCGAGGTCCCGGGGTTGCATAGCTGCTTTTACGCCACCACAATTATAGTGCCCGCATACTACAATATGCTTCACCTTTAAATGCCGTACGGCATAATTGATAACCGACATGACATTGATATCAATAGAGCAAACCAGGTTGGCTACATTTCTGTGTACAAACACCTCCCCGGGTTCCAGTCCCATGATATCATTGGCAGGCACCCGGCTGTCGCTGCACCCTATGTATAGATAATCAGGTGTCTGATCTTTTGAGAGCTTATCCAGAAAATCCGCATCCTGTGCTGTTTTGGAGGCTATCCATTTTTTGTTGTTCTCAAATATCTGCTCATATGTGACCATGTCCGTAGATTTTGATGTTACTGTAGATTATGAAATACTTTTTGCACATCTTCATCCTGTTCCAGCCTGTCCACCAGCTTAAGCACTTCCTGCGCCTGGTCTTCCGGCAATTCTACAGTGGTGGATGGTATCCATTCCACCTCTGCGCTGATCGGGGTGATATTCTTTTCTTCCAGGGCTTTCTGCATATTCCCGAAATCTGTAAACCCGCAGCGGATCACCAGTATTTCTTCACCGTTCTCCCCGGTGCTTTCCCCCAGTTCCTCCAGCCCGAAATCGATCAGTTCCAGCTCCAGATCCCCGGCATTCAATCCCTGGGGATTTAATTTGAATACCCCCATTTTTTTAAACTGGAAGGCCACACTGCCGCTGTTACCGAGTGCGCCACCTCCTTTATTAAAATGACTTTTTACATTGGCCACCGTTCTTACATGGTTGTCCGTAGCGGTTTCCACCAGCACTGCCACACCATGGGAGGCATATCCTTCATACAATATCTCGTCAAAATTATCCATTTCCTTACCCAGCGCCCTTTTGATGGCAGCATCTACCCTGTCCTTCGGCATGTTGACACTTTTGGCATTCTGCACACAACGCCGCAACGCTGGATTCGTATTGGGGTCGGGGCCGCCGGCTTTTACTGCGATCGCTATTTCCTTTCCTATACGGGTAAACTGTTTGGCCATTCTATCCCAACGGGCAAACATCGTGGATTTTCTAACTTCAAATATTCTTCCCATGTAACAAAAATAATTATACCTTTTGAATAATTTAGTGTGGCAGGTGAAGACACCAGCCACCAGGCATACGCCTTTGCGGATAGCAAAAGTAAGTTGTTTAGATGAACCGGGCACGCATTATAGCACATTTTGACCTCGATGCTTTTTTTGTATCGGTGGAATGTATCCTCGATCCTTCCCTGAAAGGAAAACCCCTGATCGTGGGCGGCAGCAGGGAGCGTGGTGTAGTGACGGCCTGCAGCTACGAGACCCGGAAATTCGGCGTACATTCTGCGATGCCTATGGCAACTGCCATGCGGCTTTGCCCGCAGGCAACCGTGGTAAAGGGAACCCGGGGCGAATACAGCCGGTATTCGCGTATGGTGACGGAGATCATCGCTGCCAAAGCCCCCCTGTTTGAAAAAGCATCCATAGATGAATTTTACCTGGACCTGACCGGGATGGATACCTGGTTTGATCCATGGCAATGGACGATGGACCTGCGCAATGAGATCATTGAAAAAACCGGGTTGCCGATCTCCTTTGCGATCGCCTCCAATAAAATGATCTCGAAAATTGCCACCAACGAAGCCAAACCCAACGGCTGCATACAGGTGCCAGCCGGAAGAGAACAGGAGTACCTTGCGCCGCTGCCGGTAAATACCATTCCCGGCATTGGCAAACAAACGCATGAACATCTCCTGAATGCGGGCATAAAGGTCATAGGAGATATTACCCTGCGAACAGAAAAGGAAATGGAGAAGCTGTTGGGAAATTACGGAACGGAACTCTGGCATAAGGCGCATGGAAGGCATAACGGTGAAGTAACCCCTTACCACGAAGCCAAATCCATATCCACTGAAAATACATTTGAAGCGAACTCCAACGATACAGGATTCCTGCTGGGCGAACTGACCAGAATGACGGAAAAAATAGGCTTTGAATTGCGACAGGATGATAAAATGACCGGTTGTGTTACGGTCAAGATCCGCTATGCAGACTTCGAAACCCGATCGCGTCAGACCTCTATACCCTATACTTTTTATGATGACGAGCTGATCCCTGTGGCGAAGGGCCTGTTCCGGAAGTTATACCAAAAAGGATCGCATGTACGGCTGTTAGGAGTGAGATTCAGCGAGTTAACCAACGAAGCCCGCCAAACCAATCTTTTTGAGAATACTGAAAAAAAATCGAATCTTTACAAAGCGATCGACTCCGTGAAAAACCGGTTCGGAAAAACCGCTATTTCCCGGGGAAAAACCAGTTGATAAAAAAATATTTAAATAGTCCACTATTATAGTAGGGAAATTAATATCTTTGTGCTCCAATTTTTTAACCATATTAAAAAAAATGTACTATGAGTTTGCGTTTAGGTGACATTGCGCCGAATTTTACCGCTGAAACCAGTGCGGGCAAAATCGATTTTTACGAATATTTAGGCGACGGTTGGGGTGTATTGTTTTCACATCCTGCCGATTATACACCGGTCTGTACCACGGAACTGGGCAGAACAGCGCAATTACAGGAAGAGTTTGCCAAGCGTAATGTAAAAGTGCTGGCGGTAAGTGTAGATACATTAGACAGGCACGAAGGATGGATCAAAGATATCAACGAAACACAGAACACAGATTTGAAATTCCCCATCATAGCTGATCCGGAAAGAAAAGTTTCTACTGCATATGGTATGATCCACCCCAATGCTTCTGAAAACTTTACCGTTCGTTCTTTGTTTGTGATAGGACCCGATAAAAAGGTGAAGCTGACCATTACCTATCCTGCTTCTACCGGCAGAAACTTCAATGAAGTATTACGTGTAATTGATTCATTGCAGTTGACTGCCAACTACAGCGTGGCTACACCTGCTGACTGGAATGCTACGGAAGATGTAATTGTGGTGCCGGCTGTTTCTACAGAAGATGCTATCAAGAAATTCCCGAAAGGTGTGAACGTGGTAAAGCCTTACCTGCGTTATACTCCGCAACCGAATGTATAATCTGACATTATCTGTTGTAAAGTAAGAAGGTAGCCAAATGGCTACCTTCCTGCTTTATAGTTCACATGAACATTATTATAAGGGTCTGATCCAGATATTCCTGAAAGAAACGGGATCACCGTGATCCTGCAGGGAGATCGGCTCTTTGTTACCATGTTTTTCATAATGCGGTGTACCGATGTACTGCGTGCTGCCCCAGATGGTGGTATTGTTTTGCACCAGCACGCCGTTGTGAAAAACGGTAATCCTGGCCGGCGCTTTTATGCTTCCGTCTTCCGCAAATACCGGCGCCGTAAAGATCACATCATAAGTCTGCCACTCACCCGGACCGCGGGAAGCATTCACCAGCGGAGGTGTTTGTTTATAGATGCTGGCAGCCTGGCCATTGGCATAGGTACGGTTGTTGTAGTTGTCCAGCACCTGCAGCTCGTATTTTCCCATGAAAAATATACCGCTGTTCCCTCTTCCCTGGCTTTCACCTTTCACTTCAGCCGGGGTGCGCCACTCAATATGTAACTGGCAATCGCCGAAACCCTCTTTGGTGGTAATGCCACCGGTGCCTTTCACAACGGTCATGGCGCCATCAGCAATTGTCCATTTGATATCTCCGCCTTCTTTCTGCGATTTCCATTTGGAGGCATCTTTGCCATCAAATAACACAATGGCATCGGAAGGCGCATCGGCATTGGTTTTGCCGGGTGAAATGATCCTTACGGCAGGGTCCCAGTATTCGGTCAGTTTAGGATCACCCTCCCTGGGAGCTGTTTGTGCATGTACGCCCATAACAGCAAGGGTCAATACTGCACCAGATAGATAACGCAATCGAATGGTCATATACAATTGTTTTTTTTCGAAATGATGGTACAATATATAAAAAAATCGGAAACATGAAAGAAAGAGATGACGTATTTCAAATTTTCCCTTCAAGGCACAAGCGGGATACTTGTGCCTGTTGCAGGAGAAAAGCCGCTGTTCGAAGTAATTATGTAAGAAAAGCATAGTGCAGTCTCCGGGCTTTGTAACCAATATGTTCTTCAAAGTTTTCAAACTTTGGCATAAGAAACCTGATCGCATTCGCTACGTGCTTCCCGGATGTCATCCGGACGAAAAGTATGAAGGTCTTCATGACAAAAGTCCTTATGCGGTTTGGGTAAAAAGAAAAGGTATAACACCAGTGCCATACCTTGAAAATATGTATACAAGAAATTAACGGGTATAGTTAGGCGCTTCCCGCGTAATTTCTATATCATGTGCATGACTTTCCCGCATGCCCGCGTTGGAGATCTTGATGAACCGGGCTTTCTGCAATGCCGCAATATCCTTAGCGCCGCAATATCCCATGCCGGAGCGAAGACCACCCACATACTGATACACTATTTCGCTCAGGCTTCCTTTAAATGCCACCCTGCCTTCAATTCCTTCCGGCACAAATTTCTTTATATCATCTTCCACATCCTGGAAATAACGGTCACTGCTACCCTGGCTCATTGCACCGAGAGAGCCCATTCCCCTGTATTGCTTGAATTTTCTTCCTTCGTAGATAATAGTGTCACCCGGACTTTCTTCTGTTCCGGCAAAAATACTTCCCATCATCACCACATTCGCCCCCGCTGCCAGGGCTTTTACCATATCACCGGTGTAGCGTATACCACCATCCGCAATCAGGGGTACATGTAGCTTATGCAATACAGACGCAGCTTCCATAATGGCGGTGATCTGCGGCACACCTGCTCCCGCCACAATACGGGTAGTGCAGATAGAACCCGGGCCAATACCCACTTTTACCGCATCCGCACCGGCTTCTGCCAATGCTTTGGCGCCTGCCGCCGTAGCAACATTGCCTGCTATCACCTGTAACTTTTTAAAATTCTTTTTCAGCTTTTTCAGCGAATCGATCACGCCTTTGGTATGACCGTGAGCACTATCCAGGCACACGATATCTACACCGATATGCTGTAAGGCTGCAGCCCTTTCCATCAGGTCGCCGGTAATACCCAGCGCAGCCCCGGTCAGCAGCCTTCCGAACCTGTCTTTCACTGCGTTGGGATGACTCTGCAACTGCAGGATATCACGGTAGGTGATCAGACCGACAAGCTCACCCGAACGGTTTACAACCGGCAGCTTTTCTATCTTATACTGGCTTAGTATACGCTTTGCCTTATTGAGGTCTGTTCCTTCGGGCGCTGTGATCAGTTTTTCTTTGGTCATTACCTCGCTGATCTTTTTTGAAACAGAAGTTTCAAAACGAAGGTCACGGTTGGTGAGGATGCCTACCAGCTTTTTATTGCCGTCGACAACCGGGATACCGCCTATCTTATTTTCACGCATCAGTTGCAGGGCGTCGCCAATAGTAGCTTCCGCATTCAATGTTACCGGATCCAGGATCAAGCCACTTTCACTGCGTTTCACTTTCCTTACCTGTTCGGCCTGCTGCTCGATCGTCATGTTCTTATGCAAAATGCCGAGTCCGCCTTCCCGCGCAAGCGCAATGGCCAACTTTGCCTCGGTAACGGTATCCATAGCCGAAGAAAGCATGGGTATATTTAAAGTGATACTCTTTGTAAGCCGGGAACTGATATTTACATCGCGTGGTAAAACCTCCGAGTAAGCAGGCACCAGCAATACATCATCGAAAGTCAGACCGTCCGTAAAAAATTTGGGGGAATCCTTTTTTCCTGAGGAGTTGTTTCTTGTTGCCATGTGCAAAGATAGGGTACTATACAAATAGCAACCAAATTTTGTTCTGCAGGGCTGTATTTACCTCCGGTGAAAAGAATTCAATTTTAGCAGGTGGATAGCTACAGCAGCCTGTACATTTTACCCGGAAGGCTCCTGATGATCCCTTCCAATTCCAGCTTAAGGATGCCCGCAGCGATGGTGCTGCTGCTTGTGCCGGCGCATAAAGCATTGATCTGATCTATATGTACCCGCTCCTGGTTTTGCAGCATCTCAACGATCGATGCTTCGACAGGTGACAGTTCGGGAAACAATTTCTTTTGTACGGTTTTAGCCAGTACCGGGTGGCTCCAGTTCATCATGTCGATTATATCCTTACCATCCCGTATCAGGGCAGCCTTATTGCTCATAATAAGATAATTACAACCGGCGCTCCTGCCATCTCCCACCCTGCCGGGAACAGCGAATACATCTTTATTGTATGCATTACCCAGTTCGGCTGTTATCATGCTGCCACCCCTTATATCCGTTTCTATTACCACCACTGCATCACAGATACCGGCAACCAGCCGGTTTCTCCTGGGGAAATTCTGCTTATCAGGATTGGTTCCCGATATAAAATCAGTCAGCAACCCGCCATTTGTCATCATTTCCCTGGCCATCTCCTTATTCGCGGCGGGGTAAAGCGTGTCCAGCCCGTGCGCCAGCACACCCACCGTCGGAATATTCTTCCTGAGAGAATACCTGTGCGCTATACTGTCTATGCCATAAGCCAATCCGCTTACCACCAGCAGATCTTCCATTTCCAGCGTATCCAGAATATGATGGGTCATCTCCCGGCCATAGTCCGTGTGGTTCCGCGTACCGATCACCGATATAATATGAGCTGCATTGAGATCGGCATTGCCCCGGTAATAGATCACCACAGGCGCGTCCGGACAATGCAGCAGCTTTTGCGGGTAGGCAGGATCAGCCTGTGACAAAACAGTGATCTTATATTTTTCTATAAAACGCAACTCTTCTTCGGCTCTTTCCCAACCTTCAAAGGTCCGTATGCATCCGGCCCGTACCGTTCCTATGCCGGGTACCCTGCTTAGCTCCCGCTTCCGGGCGTCGAAAACCGCTTTCGCAGAACCAAAATGTGTAAGAAGTATTTTCGCATGTATGTCCCCGATATTGGGAACCATCGTGAGTCCGATAAGGTATAAAAGGTCATGATTCATGAGGTAGCCATTAGCAGTATAAAATTAGCCGGCAGCGCTCAAAATAAAGAAAGGAATTTGACCTGAAGCAAAAAAAGAGGGCTGGATAAAAATCCTGCCCCGTTTCTAAATCCAATATCCTATGAAAAACCAATTATTAGACTATGGATTTGTCCAAACCGTTGCATGGACCAGCAGGAAAATTATTGTAATAATAAATACAAAAAAATAAGTATATATATAGATTTGGAAACCAGTAATGATATTAAATAAAAAAGGGCTGGATGGAAATCCTGCCCCGTTTTAAATCCAATATCCTATGAAAAACCGCATCTATAACGGAGGTTTTTGAAAGTATATTGCCGGCGTGGAAAACTATTTATTCGTGTTACAACATTATTTTTATGATGTAACTTGACCTGCATATTTTATTTCTTTTGCATATGAAACATTTTTTAAATTTTTTGCTGTTAACGATCACCTGCTTTCAGGCAACAGCACAACAGGAACGCACATACGCAGAAAAATTAGGGTATCCAAAAGGCGCCAGGATCGTGATCCTGCACATAGATGACCTGGGCATGTCGTACGATTCCAATCTCGGAAGTATTGAAGCCATGACAAAAGGTGTTGCCAATTCCTGCAGCGTCATGATGCCCTGTCCCTGGGTACCCGGTTTTGTACATTTCCTGAAAGAAAATCCTTCCATTGACGCCGGTTTGCATCTTACCCTCACTTCGGAATGGAAAGATTACCGTTGGGGGCCGTTAAGCGGAAAGCCTGCAACACCGGGACTGGTGGATACAGAGGGCGCCATGTGGCGCAGTGTGGGTGATGTGGTAAAAAATGCCACGCCCGATGAAGTGGAAGCGGAGATCCGGGCGCAGGTGGAACGGGCAAGGACCATGGGCTTTGAACCGACACACCTGGATTCACATATGGGCACCCTGTTTGCTACCCCTGCTTTTATTGAAAGATACCTGAAAGTGGGGATAGAATACAATATACCGGTGATGTTCCCCGGTGGACACAACACGTTAATTGCAAAAGGGCTGCAGGCTACCTCCGCCAGTATGGAAATGGCCCGTATGGCGGGGAAAAAATTATGGGATGCCGGTCTGCCGGTGCTCGATGACCTGCATAATGACTCTTACGGCTGGAAACCCACGACCGAAATGGCGGCGGATGACAAAAAGCTGCAGGCTTACAAAACAGAAAAATACATCGAAGCCCTCAGGTCCGTAAAGCCCGGCATTACCATGGTGATCATGCACTGCACCAACACCACCGAAGTGTTTGAACATATCTCCGACTCCGGTCCCAACCGCCGGGGCGATTACCTGGCTATGATCGATCCGAAGCTGAAGGCGTTCATAGAAAAAGAAGGCATCATCCTCACCACCTGGCGCGAGATGAAAGAAAGAAGGGATAAGGTGGGAATGTGAGGATGACGTTCTGCTATCCGTCGCCGCGGATTCAATGTAAATTTTAGGCAAACGTACCACCGGTTGCACCGGCGCCTACTCGGCGTACTCATCTGAATCGATAGGATGAAAACTTTAACGGATGCCGGCTATCAACGCTATTGCCAGATACTCTTTAATTCATACACTTCAATACCTGAAACCCTGGCGCTGCCCCCTTTTGCAGTAAGCGACAAGCTGCGGTTGCCATTATCGATATTGATATTGATGGGCATGAACACCAAGCCATCATTAACAAATATTTCCAACCCTGTTCTGTCTGCAAATACAAGAAGCTTTAATTTCCCGTTTTGCAATGCCGCCGGAGCTTTTACCCCATCCACCATCAGTTGCTGATTGGCCACATCGTAGGTTACGGGCACTCCCCTTACATCCAGGATTATTTCTGTAGCCCTGCCCGGTGTAATCTCCATTCGTAATTCTGCCAGCTCCAGGCTGATATCTTTTAGCGGATTGGCACCATTTTCTTTAATGGCCGTATTGCCCGGCTTGTAGACTCTGGCACGAAGTGTTTCCACTTCTTTTACCGGCATACGTGTTAACCTGATGCCCCCGGGGGTTTTCACCAGTTTATGTTCCAGCGGCAAACTCATAGACTGATTGAAAGGCATGTCCCCCTTGTCCGTATGGGTGCGCCACCATCCGATCTCAATACGACGTCCTGCAGGTTCATCACTGAAGGTTTGAGCGGCATAAAAATCACGCCCATGCTGATTTTGTAATCTTTTTTCTTCTTCAGTGAAACGGATGCCATCAAAGCTACCGATAGCGTATTCCGAATTAGCACCGGTAAGTACCCATTTTTTTACGCCGTCCATACCTTGTACAGGTAGTTCGTAAAATTCGGGGCACTCAAACAGGTAACGATCGTTACCAATACCGCCATAGGTTATGCTGGCAGGTGTCCAGTTTATAAGGTCAGCCGAAGTAAGGAACTGCATACTATGCTGTTCATTGTTACCCCGCTCAACCCAGACCACCATTACCCATTTTTTAGTTGGCTCGTGCCATATCACTTTGGGGTCGCGGTTGTCTTTATTGATACGGGGCACCACTGCTTTATCGTATCTGTGAAAAGTGCGCCCGTCGGTACTCCAACTCATATACTGTCCCCATCCCCTGGCGCCGGTATGAAACATTACCATGGCCGGCTTGCCGTCCTTGCCTAATCCACTGGTATTATTTTTATCTACCACAGCGCCTCCGCTAAACACGGGTCCTCCCTGATCGGGGTGTATCGCATCATCCAGTTCAGTCCAGTGTATCAGGTCTTTGGATACCGCGTGGCCCCACGTCATATTACCCCAGCCGCGGCCATACGGATTGTGTTGAAAAAACAGGTGATACTCATCATTGAAATATACCATACCGTTGGGATCATTGGTCCATCCCCTTTTTGGGGAAAAATGGAACTGAGCCCGTAATTTTTCCCTATACTCATCGGGATTGGTATCTTCATCACTTTGTACCACCGGATCAAATACTTTTGAAGAAGCAGCGACCCTGTCCACCCTTAGTTCTATGTGCTTTCCCTTCCATTCATCAATACGCATGTAAGCATACCAATCCGGGTTGTCTTCCGCCAACTCCATATCCCAGTACCGTGTGTTGATGCCATCCACCCAAAGTTCCAGGTTTCGTTTCTGAGCGCCATTTTTTACAGGCAATACCAGGTATTTCTTTTCTGCTGTAAAATAAGTGCTGATATTTTTGGTAGCTGCTTGTTCCTGCGCAAAGCCGGTAAGGATAAATGAAAAACACAGACTGATCGTTAGTAATCGTTTCATCATTTTTTGTTTTGAATAAAGAAGAGAAAGGGACAGCATCATACTGCCACCTTCCTAACTGAATTATATAATTTGGGGCGTTTCGCAATCCATTGTTTTAAACGGGGTCTTAAATGTAAAACAATTGCTGTTAATATTTACCAACCTGCGTTCTGCTGATACAAATTACGGCTGTAGTTGATCTGGTTCAACGGTACAGGCAGGTATTCATCGCGTCCTTTCTGGAAAGATCCATCGGTCAGATGTGCAGACCTCGTTTTTTCTACCGTTAGGTATGCTCCTACTTTTTCCGCAGCGATGCCCCAGCGCACCAGATCGAAGAAGTAGTACCCTTCTGTGGCAAACTCCATTCTTCTTTCCCAACGCAATGCCTGGCGGGCAAAGTCTTTTGTCCAGGTACAGTTAACGCCGGGTTGATAAGTATCTATATCATAATTGGCAGTGAAGCTGTCATCCGCATGTTTCAGCAGGGCCGTACTATTTTTAGCCCTGGTGCGCAACTGGTTAATTAACGGCAATGCCTCATCATGCCTGTCCAACTCTATCAATGCTTCGGCTTTGAACAGCATTACGTCATCCAGGCGAATAATATCCCAGTTTTTGGAGCTTGACATGAAAGGAGGTATTTTTTGAAAAGAAGGATCGTCGTAGGTTACTACCTCTTTCAAACTGGCAAAAGCACCATACACTTCCGGAGCCCGGGCCCATGAACGCTGGAACAGGAAGTCTTGCTTATACTTATAGGGCTGGCCAGGTGCAACAACCGTATGACCGAGACGTGGATCGAAAGCATTCGTATAAAAGTCAAGTGTCTGGGCCACGTCATTATTATTGTAAGTATCGAACATTGGCAACCCTTTGTCATCCGTTTTAAAGGAATTGATGAGGTCATGGCTCGGCACATGAAATCCACAGCAACCGTATTCCTGGTTCATAGGGTAGTTCAGTTTATGCCCCTGATCCAGTCTGCCTTTGGGGGTACCATCATCTTTAGAAAACTGTATCGCAAAAATGGATTCCGGACTGTTTTCGAACTCCGTAAGAAAGTTCCTGGAATAATCGGTATTCAACAGGAATTTCCCGGAATTAATGATCTCGTCACTAAGCGAGTTTACTTCTGCAAGCTTTGTCTGATTGATATTAGAGACATTGTGACTTTCATCCTGTTCATAAGCCTGATACAACAATGTTTTAGCAAGGTAAGCTTTTGCGGCAAACTTCGTAGCACGGCCGATTTCGCTTTGTGATTCCGGCAGGTTGTCAGCCGCAAACCTGAAGTCTTCTGCTATTTTCGACCAAAGCGCATCATTGGAGTAGCTTCTGTTAGAAATCGTATCATAGCTTAGCTGCGGGATCGTTTCATCTATGTACGGTATATATTTAAATAATATCTTGGCTAAAAAATAAAAGTGCCCTCTCAGAAAACGCATTTCTGCCTGGCGTTCCGGTTTATCCGGGTACTCCGCTATATCTGTGGCATTCATGCGACGTAAGGCATCGTTGGCGCGGCCAACGGCCACGTACAGGCGAAACCAAAGTAAATCCGTTAATCCGTTATCAATACGGTTGAGCGAGAAAGTTTCATACAGGTGAAATTCACTGATATCTCCGGGACCGTCCCCACCTTTGTAGGTATCTCCGCCTCTTACACTGCCATATGGCCACATGCTGCTGTATGGAGCTATAAAATAGTCGTTGCCTAGTGCAGAATAAGCGGCAATAGCCAGTTTATCAATATTGACAGGCGTATTCAGATCATTGTCTGACACCACGCCCTGTGGTGTTTCATCCAGTACTTTTGTACACGATAAAACCAGCAGTGCCAGAGCGAACTGAATAACAAAAAATTTATTTTTCATATCTGTGATCTGTTTGATGTGTTAAAAAGAAACATTGAATCCAATAGTGCCCATGGCTGGGATCGGAAATGCCTGGTTAGGGATTTCAGGGTCGGCAGCAGTAAAACCTTTACTTTTGATGGTAAGCAGGTTAATACCCTGAACAAATATCCTGGCGTTCTGGATCTTGCTTGTTCTGAACAGTGATTTTATGTTATACCCCAATTGTATGTTTCTCAATTTCAGGTAAGAACCATTTTCGAAGAAATAGGTAGAACTGCGACCTTCATTATTCCGGTTCACCAATGTAAGTGCCGGTATGGAAGAGCCCGTGTTTGAAGGCGTCCATGCGCTGAGGGTTCTTTGTCCCCAGTTGCTACCCACCCACAGGGAAGAGAAATCAGTAAAAGTCTTAAAATCGTTGAACACATCAATACCCTGCACACCCTGGAAGAAAACGCTCAGATCAAAATTTTTCCAGGTAAGTGCTACGTTGAGCCCATACAGAAAGTCGGGGTTACCATCCGCAATATAGTCCCGGTCCTTATCATCTATTACATTGTCACCATTCAGGTCCCTGTAGCGTATTCTGCCAAGTCCCTTTCCGGGTTGTTCAGGCGATTCGTCCAATTCCCGTTGAGTGGAGAAAAGCCCGTCTGCGATGTAGCCAAAGCTGGAATTGATGGGTCTACCCAATATCGTTTTATCAGTACCATTACCCGGATATGAGGTAAGCACCTGGACAGGCAGTGATGTTACTTTATTACGATAAGAGGAGAAATTTCCCGTTACGCTCAGGGACAGGTCTTTACCAAAATCTGCATTATAGGAGAGCAATACCTCAATCCCTTTGTTTTGCATGGAAGCACCATTAAACCAATAGTTACCCCCTTCGCCTACTACTGCAAGGTATCCGGGGCTAATAAGAATGTCTGATGTATTCTTTATAAAATAGTCAACGGAACCTGTGATCCTGTTGTTGAGCAATCCGAAGTCGAGACCAAAATTGGATTCTTTGGTACCTTCCCAGCGCAGTGAATCGTTGGCCTGTTGTATACGGGTAAAGCCCGATGGCAATTGACCGGAACCATTACCTGCAATATCATAAGCACTGCCTCTGTCGAAATCAAAAGTCTGATCAATACCATAAATGGCGGCATAAAGCGCATAGGTAGCATTGTTAGCGATTTCCTGGTTACCCGATTTACCCCATCCGTAGCGGAGTTTGAGGTCTGAGACAAAATCCTGGTTTTGCATAAAAGCTTCCTCGCTGATACGCCAGCCAAGTGAAAATGCAGGAAAAGAGCCGTAGCGGAACTCTCTTCCAAAACGGCTGGAACCATCACGCCGCAGTGTGACAGAGGCGAGATATTTATTATCAAATACATAGTTTACCTTACCAAAATAGGACAGCAGTGAATAACCTGTGCCGCTACCGCCATTGTCTTTATTTTCCGAGCCTGCATCGATATAGGCATAGTCAATGTTTTCTAATGCATAGCCCTGGCGGGTGGCAAAGAACCCCTGACTCATATACCTGATGGTTTCCTGGCCCAGCAACGCTTCTAAACGATGTTTTTCGCTGATAGTAGTAGTATAGTTAAGCGTGTTCTGCCATATCCAGTTCCCATCGAACCCCTGACTGGTCCGTACCTGGTTCGAAGGGTCGGAGAGAAACCCTGATACGTAAGAACGTCGTAGTGTACGCTGGTAGGTACCGTTATAATCTATTCCAAAGCTGCTACGCAAATGCAGGTTGGGTATTATGGCGAGGTCTGCATATAAATTTCCAAACAATCGCCCAAAGTTACTTTTGTTTTGCCGGTTATCTTCAATCACACGAACAGGATTGTGACGGTCGGTCATACCGGGTGCGGGACCGCCCCAGCCACCATCTACTGTATGTACCGGTACTACAGCATGTTGTACCATAGAGGTAAACATAATATCGCCCAATGCTATCAGTGCATTCCGGGTATAGGTGAGGTTAAGGTTTTCTCCTATTCTCAGCTTGTTGTTAAAAAAACTGTAATCAGTGTTAAGCCTGGCGGTAATACGGCTGCTCTGCGAGGTACGTACTATGCCTTGTGCATCGTAATACCCCAGGGAAAACATGCTGTTGCCACGCTCACCGCCATGACTGACGCTTACATTATATTGTTGCGTAAGTGCTGTCTGACTGATCTCATCATACCAGTTGGTATTGGCAGGCCGCATGGTGTTAGCGGCATCAATGAATTCCGGGTAGATAATGCGGTTAAGAACAGGGTTGTCAAAATCATTGTTCCACTCATATTGATAGATCTGGTTGTTGTTGGGATTGGTACGGTCGTTTGCAGCCGCCTGAAAATATGCCCTGGCTTTTCCATCGGTATCCAGCATTTTTTGTTTGGTGACATAGAACTGCAGGGACGTGGAGGCATCCACATCTACGCGGGTATACCCCTTTCTGGCTTTTTTGGTTGTGACGATTATCACCCCGTTGGCAGCCCGTGAACCATAAATGGTAGCGGAAGAGGCATCTTTCAACACCTGGATGGATTCAATGTCGTCCTGGTTCAGTTCCTGCAAACCACGTTTGGTAGGAATACCGTCAATCACATACAGCGGATCGTTATTACCCAGCGTGCCCACGCCCCGGATGCGAACAGTGGCGCCTCCCTGCGGAGACCCATCTGACGTAATAAATACTCCGGGAACCCTCCCCTGTAGCGCTTTAACAGGATTACCAAGAGGAATATCCTTGATCGCCCCAACATCTACTACCGAGACGGCACCGGTAAGGTCAGCTTTCTTCTGGGTTTGGTACCCTGTTACTACTATGGCACTCAGGTCATTGCCGGCGATGTCCATTGTAACATTCAGGTCACCTGTCTCAGGTACTTTCATTTTTACATCCTGCATACCCACAAAAGAAAAGCTAAGACTTTCACCAGGTAATACCCTGATAGAAAACCTGCCCGATGAGTCGGTTGTGGTTGTACTCATTTCGCTGGCAACAGTCACTCCGCCGAGTGGTGCGCCATCTGTTTTGCTGGTTACCACACCAGTTACTACCTTTTGTTGTGCAAAACAAAAAGCAGCCAGCATAAGAAAAAATAAAGTTGTTAGAAGTTTCATACTGCGATCGTTTTAGTTTTGATTGATGATAGTTTTCAGATCAGGTTGTGATGGGTGTAGGATGTTTTATAAACCGGATAAGATCATTTATAGTGTAAGCCGGACATCCTCCTGTCTTCGTGGCTACGTATGCACCTAAAGCACAGGCGAACTCCAATATCTGTTCCGGTGTCTTTTGCTTGATAATGCCGGAAAGGTAGGCTGCTACAAAACTATCCCCGCTGCCGATTGTGTCCGTAACATGTACAGGGAATCCTTCATGATAACAGAACTGACCGGACTTGTTGACAATTGCTCCTTTAGCACCCCGTGTTACAATAATCTCCGGAATCTGGAAGTGGTTCTGCAAAAACCGGATCCTGTCTGTGATATCTTTAAATTGTACATACCAACCTGTCACCATATTCAATTCCTCCTCATTCATTTTCAGAATATCTGTCTTGCTGAATTGATACTCCAGGTTTTGTCTGTCTACAAAGGGTGGGCGAAGATTGACATCAAAAACCCGTGTTACAGGAATATCCAGCAGGTTGTAGAGTGTATTACGCGAAGCGGCTGACCGTGTTACCAGGCTTCCAAAGATGAAAAAGGATGCTTTACGGACCAGGGAGTCATGGGAGGGCTTCAACTCGATATGATCCCATGCAACATCTTCTTTGATATAATACAACATGTCACCGCCATCATCCGGTGTAGCAAATGCAATGCCCGTAGGATATTGTTCATCTACCTGTAAGTGATCTAACCTTATATTTTTCTTTTCAAGAATGGTTTTCAACTCGCGACCCTTTGAATCGCTACCTATGCGGGAAATGAGGATACTAGTTTGACCAAGTACTGCCAAATGATAGGCTACATTCATCGGTGAGCCACCGGCTTTCATTTCATCCGGTAATACATCAAACAATACTTCGCCAAAACAAACGCAGGTAGAACTCATACAGCAGTTTTTTAATTTTAATGTAAAACAAGATTACCTTCCAGTTCCTCCAGTGATCTGCCTTTTGTTTCGGGCATATATTTTATTACAAACCCGAGTTGAAGAACCATCATACAACAGAAGAACCCGAAAATGACTCCTTCACCAAGACTTTCGCTGATAACAGGAAAAATAAAAGTGATAACAGTAGCCATAACCCAATGGGTAAGACTGCCAAGGGTTTGCCCCTTTGCCCTTACCTTATTGGGGAAAATTTCAGCAATAAAGACCCAGATGCAGGCACCCTGCGACATGGCAAAGAAGGCAATATATGCCAGCAACAGCACTACTATCACTGCAGGATTAGAAGAAGAATGCATGAACAGATATGCTACAGCACCCAATGTGGCGATCAGTCCGATGGTGCCTGTAAACATCAATTTGCGTCTCCCAAACCGATCTATTAAGCTTAATGCAAGAAAGGTGAAAATCAGATTTACTGCTCCTATGGCCACACTGGATAGGAGAGAAGAATCTGTAGCCAGCCCTGACGATTCAAATATGCGAGGCGCATAATATATGATGGCATTGATGCCCGATACCTGGTTGAACACCGCAAATGTAACTGCGAGGAAAATGGGGAATCGGTATCTGGCGGTAAACAACTTTTCCCGGGTTTTATGTTTGTCAGTTTCCCGCTGTTTTGTTATGGCTTCAATTTCCTGTTCGTATTTTTCAGGATCGATGATCTGTAATGTACGCCTGGCACTGTCCATTTTCCTGTTATGAAGTATTAACCACCTGGGGCTTTCAGGCACATACCTCAATAATACCAGAAACAGGAAGGATGGGATTGCCATAATGCCGAGCATCCATCTCCAGGACTGATCTCCCAAGGATATGCCGATAAGATAATTTGAGAGATAGGATACAAGGATACCTGTGACCACATTAAATTGAAACAGTGCGACCAGTCTTCCCCTATTATGAGCAGAAGAAATTTCCGAAATATATACCGGGGCAGTTACGGATGATGCCCCTACCCCCAGACCACCCATAAACCTGAAGAGTAAAAAGAGGAACCAGTTAGTGGCAAGTGCAGTAAACACCGAAGAAACCAAAAATAATATAGCAATAACAACAAGTGTTTTCCTGCGGCCTAACCGGTCAGATGGCAGACCACCTAGTGCGGCCCCGATTACCGTACCGAATAAAGCAACTGATATAGTGATTCCATGTTCAAATGCCGATAAATTCCAGTAGGACTGGATGGACTTCTCAGCCCCGGATATCACGGCAGTATCAAACCCAAAAAGAAAACCGCCCAGGGCAACTACAACACTCCAGAATAGCAACGGCCTTTTCATCGCATCAATCGTTTTTACAATCATTGTATAAGCCAAATGTATTACCCGACGATCCCCTTATCCTTTCAATTTTGCTTCAAAGAATTTTGAAATAATTTCTCTTTGATTTTTTTTAATATAAATATGATTTTCAATAGTTTACAGGTGGGATAATGTATATCCTGAGAAATCATTATTAAAAAATTGTATCTACTTATTTTAAAATAATACCATCTTTATGGGTGATTTGAAGATGTGCTGATAAAATCGGATTTTTATATGAGGGCCAAAACGATTGCTTTTTTATTTGCTGTGCCGGCATTTTTAATACATTGCCTGATCTCCTGCAGTCCGGACAAAAAGTTTCGTTATAAAATAGGCATTTCGCAATTAGGCGAGAGCGATGAATGGCGGAAGGACATGAAAGAAAGCCTTTACCGGGAACTGGTCTTTTACCCTGAAATAGAAGCGATTTATCGTCAGGCAGATTATAACAGCGCAAAGCAGGTAGAGCAGATCAAAGAATTGATGCAACAAGATATTGATCTTTTGATCGTTTGCCCGTATGAAGCTGCACCGCTTACTCCCGTGGTTGAAGAAGCCTACCATAAAGGTATCAAGGTTGTTATAGTGGACAGGAATATTAATTCAGAAATGTATAATAGTTATATAGGTGCGGATAACCGGCAGGTGGGATATTTTGCAGGCACCTATGCTGCCAATCATTTGAATAATAAAGGACATGTTATTGAAATTACGGGTCTGCAAACTTCTACGCCTGCAAAAGAACGAGAAAAAGGGTTTTCGGAAGCTTTGAAAAAATACCCCGGCATTACTGTTAAGCATGTCATCAGCGGCGATTGGCTGGAAGGTAGCGTTGAAGAACAATTGCCGCCACTAATTGATACCTTAAAAAATGTGCAGTTGATCTTTGCTCACAATGATGTGATGGCACGCACTGCCGCTAAAATATGTAAGGATGCCGGTTTAGAACATATTAAGATAATTGGGGTAGATGCGCTGCCTGGCACCGGTCTTGATCTGGTAGAAGACCATACACTACTTGCATCAGTATTATACCCCACAGGTGGCAGCGAGGCCATACGCGTTGCCGATAAATTGCTGCGTAACGAAAATGTGCCTCGCAAGCATATATTGGAGACAATAGTAGTGGACAGCACGAATGCCATCATGCTGCAACAACAGGCAAACAAAATAAGCGAGCAACAGCAAAGCATTGTACGGCAGCAGCAGTTGCTTGAAAGACAAACCAAAGCTTTTAAAACCCAGCGTAACCTCATGTTTATTTTGCTGAGTTCGTTGACGTTGTCCCTGATGCTGGCTGGCTTATTAGTGTACTCCCGCAACAAAAACATTAAAACGAATAAATTGCTGCAAAAGCAAAATCAGGAAATCTCCAGTCAAAGTAAACAGATCCTGACAATGGCAGACAAAGCTCGTGAGGCAAATGAAGAAAAGCTGAATTTCTTTACGAATGTCTCGCATGAACTAAAAACACCGCTTACGCTGATCCTGGCTCCTACTGAAGACGCACTGCAGAATACCCGGCTTGCGGCCATCACCCGTAACCAGTTCACACTTATCAGGAAAAATGCCAACCGCTTATTATTACTGGTAAATCAATTGATGGATTTCAGGAAGCTGGAGCTAAACAAAATGAAGCTGGAGTTACAGGAAACCGACCTGGTGCTTTTTTTACAGGATATCGTGCATGCGTTTGAAGGATTTGCCAGGCAGCACCGGATTGATTGCAGAATGATTACAAAAGAGCCATCCTTAAGGATCTGGATCGATCCTGAAAAGACCGAGAAAGTATTTTTTAATATTTTGTCCAATGCCTTTAAGTTTACAACAGATGAAGGATTTATACATGTGCTCATTGAAAAGGATGAACAGGAGCAATATGCAGTCATTAAAGTACAGGACTCCGGCGTTGGTATGGGGACGGAAGAACAGGGGCATGTTTTTGAAATGTTTTACCAGGCCGATTATGACAGTAATAAAGGTTCCGGATTGGGACTGGCCCTTTCTAAAGAACTGGTAGAGCTGCACCACGGCACTATATCGGTTGAAAGTGAAAAAGAAAAAGGTTCCGTCTTTATAATTCGCCTGCCCCTCGGGCAAATACCTCCTGAACAGTTGATACACCACACACAGACTTATACAAGTAAAGTAGGCGCCTGGATAGACAACTACTATTTACCAGGTCTGCAGCCACATTCTTTACCGGAAGACGAAGTGTTTACACCAAAAAACAGCATGGAAAAAGGCACTGTACTGATTGTAGAAGACAATAATGATTTAAGAGATTTTTTATCGCAAAGGCTGTCGAATGAATATAATGTGGTAACAGCCAATGACGGTGCGGAAGGTATTCAGAAAGTTTTTGAAGAAATGCCGGATATTGTGGTAAGTGATGTGATGATGCCCAAACGGGATGGTATTGCCCTGACCAGATCCGTAAAAAAAGATATCCGCACCCGCCATATCCCTGTGATCCTGTTAACGGCGAAAACGAGGGAGGAAAGCCGGTTGCAGGGACTTACTGCAAATGCCGACGCCTATATAACCAAACCTTTTAATGTAGATATCCTGGAAGGAACCATCAACAGCCTGCTTGAAAACCGTACTAAACTGAAAGAGCACTATTCCGCGGAAGTTCCCGGTGCTATTTCAGGTGGCAGCAACCGTAAGTCTGACAAGCAATTTCTTTCCCATCTCAACGCCATCATTGAAGAAAATATTGCCAATGAAGATTTCTCCGTAGATGACCTGAGCCGGGAACTGCATGTCTCCCGTATACAATTATACCGAAAGGTAAAACAGTTGCTAAACGGTAGTGTGAATGATCACATTCTGCAAATGCGGATGCAACGTGCCCGACATTTACTGCAAAACGAGGATATTTCTATTGCTGAGGTCGCTGTCAAAACGGGTTTCTCCACAGCATCCTACTTTTCTACGACATTCAAGAAGTTTGCCAATGAAAGTCCCAAAGAATACAGGGAACGGTTCAGATAATTATTTACTCCGCGTCACCCACTCAATCGTGACCGGTCCCGGTAATCCTGACGGCAATAAGGGTGTTTGCTCCCATGGTATATGCATGGTGTTGAGCGTATCCAGGTGGCCAAATTCATCCAGGTTGATCCGGGTATATTTTGTTCCTTTTAATTTATCGCCGATGATGCGGTTACTCCAGGTGTTGATGACTTCTACTTTCAGTTCATTCTTTCCGGGCTGTACCAGTGCTGTAATATCAAGCCGGTGTGGCAGGCTCCTGTTCGTTCCTGCCGGCTTGTTATTTACCCAAGCTGTCGCCAGCCTGCCGACCTTTCCCAAATTGGGATAGATGGAGTAGCCTCCCGGCTTTTCAAGTGAATATAATCCGGTACCGGCTGATCCGGTTGTTGATAATCCAACCGGGTTGATCCTTTTTCAGGATAATCAAAGTCCGGAAGGATATTCAGTTGTTTCAGTGCAGTCAACACGGGGATATCATAAATTTTTCCCTTCTCAAAACTGTCATTGAAATCACTCCATAGTGTGTTCACTTCCTTACCGGTATAATTCATAGGCTTGCGTCCAACTATGACAGCTCCCTGTGCTGCCAGTTGCTCCGAAATACCTGTGCAGATTTAATTAAACCGCGACATGATCAGTACATCATTGCCATTCCTCAAATTTGTCAGAGACGATACGGATTATTTTTTCCGGACTTTCTTTTATTGCCAGGGTGCAACTGACACGGTTATCTTTCTTTCCCTCAATTGTCAGGATTATATTTTTAGTATCATTCCCATTACTGAATATCGCTTCATATACAGATTTTCCTGCCTGGTAGGGTACATCCCAGTTACAGCTCAATTCTGTGGCTGAACCAGACATAACAGGATTGTTGCCCGGTGTGATCGTAATGGTATTCTTGCCGATAACAATGCTGGAGGTTTCTTCCACCGTACGGATCACATTTCCGCTTGTATCAAGGTATTCGGTTTTCGAAGCTGCAATTCGTAGATTTTTGTCACATTGGGCTTTTGAAATTACGCCAAAACCCACGCAACAAATAGCCAATAGTATCTTTTTCATATTTTTTGTTTGAGATGAATCCCAAAACTATAGTCATACCGCCGGAGAATATAATTTTCAGGCTAAACAGGCTGGCTTTCATGACAGAAGGCGCAAAGTGTGTGGTGAACTTATTGGGGAGTCCCCCCGGAACGTATGAAATATAATGCGCCTTCTGGAATGTCTTCATCCGCTATTGAAACGACGCCTTCAATTGCCGGCAATTCAGTATTTTTTCCACCAGGTCCTGGCGTACATAGTAGTATTGATTGGATGCTTCGAAACCGATCCTGGAATCTTTGCCCATGATTGAAAACAGGTCTGCCGCTAAAGTAATTTCATCTTCCAGTAAATGCTGCAACTGCTTTTTTAAACCCGGAACAGCGGAGGATGGTACGTGGAGCAGACTATCCCGGAGCTGTACAAACAATGCCTGGTTGGCGACTGATGCAAAATGAAGCCAGGCAGCTTTGGCTATATTATATTCTTCTCGAATATCTATCCGCGCCTGGCTATGACTATTTATAAGTGGGACAGCCATCAATAGACTTTCCAACCCTTCACTCCAACCATCCGATACTTTTTTCATCTGGGCAATGTACACATCGGCAGGATATATGCTGCGCCACGAGTTAAGATCGTCATACGGGATGCCCACCATGGTAGCTTTATAACCGGTAGGTTTTGTATACAGCAGGTTGGATGGCCCGTATTGCTGGGGAGCAGTGTATACGGTGGAAATATGATAGGGGAATTCCCGGAATGCATCGCTGAATTGTTTCCATGCTTTCAGGACTGCAGGTACTGCTGTTTTACCATATTTACGTGTAGCCAACTCTGTTAGTACCTCGTCTATAGTGGCTGACGGGTTATCGGCAAAAGCTTTCGCAATTTCGAGGTTGGGCGACGGATAACCGCCCAGCGACCAGCTCAGCATCAGTCCGTTGATATCTGTTTTGGCCAGATTGGCAGCGTGCTCCGCGATCAGATAGCTCACCGGCAACCAGGGTACGGCAGACAATTCCCAGGTATTATTGAATTGCACTTTGGCAACTGTTTTCAGGCCTGCCTGTTTTGCCCAGGCCCAATGCTGCTGCGAGCGACTGCCCGGTCCCGGCGCCGATATGGAATACTCTCCTATTTTTGAATGTATGCCGCCCCTTTCTATTTCTTTTGCCCATTCACTTACCGACATCAGCCATACATCTTTGGGTAACCGTTCTATTATATCCGGCGCCAACCCGTGACCATGCCAGCCCCAATCCCATGCTATCACTTTTGCATCGGGGTTGGCAGCATGCACACCCCGGCTGATAATGGCATTTACATCGGCAATAATATCGGCATATGCTCTTTTGCTGCATCTTTCGCAGGTTGCCTGGTTATTATGAGAGGCACAATGCGTATGATTCTCAGAGGCCGTTATCGTAAAGACACCTCCCAGGTGCGGTACTGCCGTAAATACATAGGTCAGCGCATTTTCCATCCATTGCACCACTGCCGGATGCGCCGTGCACATAGCCCTGAAATCGCCCTGAACAGCCCCCATCATATCCCTTCTGTTGTCAAAAAAAGAAACCGGCATAGTTCTGGGCTCATTCATATACAGGTATACGGAGATACCATATTTCCAGGCTCTTTCAACTATTCTTTTGAGATTGGCTATACGGGTTTCATGTCCTTCCCCAAACTCCGGGAACAGATCGCCGCCCGGCGCCAGCTGGTTCAGTACTACATGCATCCACACTCCGGTGACGCCTCTTGCAGACAATTGGGCCAATAGCCCCTCCGGGTAAGGATCCTGCAGGGTATCGATCAACGGATCCCCGAACACGCCAAAATAGGAGTATATATAACGGAGTTGGTCAGACGCTGTAGAACCGGCTTCCGGCCGTTCGGGCACTTTTTGAAGCTGTGCTACAAAATCAAAAGGCTGCTGGTCTGAGTTAACGGATGCTGTAAAATATTTTCCGGCAGTCGCTTTTATTGCCGCCAGTTGTTTTTTCTCTTTAACAGACGGTGTCCTGTACACGACCCGCTCGCACCGGGGCTTCAGGCTTCCCAGCTTGATAAAAAGAAAGTCGTCTTCTTTCAGTGCAAACTCCAGTTCCTTCTCCGTAAAATTGAGCAGGGTCAGCAATTGCTCATAGGGTAACAAGTGCCAGTTGCGGCGGATAACGGTGATATAGATCCTTTTTTCAAGATCCGGAGTGAGCGTACGCGCGGGGGGCAGTCCCATCGCTGCCGCCATCTCCCCAACCTGTTTTGCAGAAGCGCCCACGGTTGCAGCAATGCGTTCCACAGGTACCAGGTTCCAGTTGCGCCAGATAACCGCATATAGTTTGGAAGGAAAATGATCGTATTCCAAAGCCGGGGGATGGTTGCCCACCGGTAATGTTTCCTGTGCCTTTGATACTTGCACACCCAGTAACCCGATCAAAACGATCTGCAAAAAAAGTATTCGTCCCATAGTATCGCCTGTGGGATGAAGATAGCCAAAAAAGCCTATGGCTTAGCGGAACTTTTTTTGTTCTATCGCTCCCCTGAACCGCCGGTTCAGCAGGTCGTTATTTTTTTCCAGCAGCATATCAGATTGTTGCCGGGGTGAGATATTGGAGTAACTGCCGGTACTGATATAATGTAAAACGCTGGCGAGGCAGGCTTCTTCCACGTCTCCCCAGTTTTTATCAAGTCCATCGTTTACATTCGCCTCAACCGCCAGCCCGTTGAAATAATTCCCTTCGTTGTTCTTGTTTACCGACCGGAAGGATACCGGGAAGATATACCAGTCTCCTGTTCCGATATTAAAATATCCCACCGCTTTTCCGGTGGTAGGCTTACCCACCAGCTTCGTTTCAATATAGGGCTGCAGGCTGTTGATCAGCAGTTCGCTGGCCGAGGCGCTGTTCTTTGTGGTGATAAAAAATACCCGGTCGAGGTTCAGGGATCCTTTCTTGGAAAAGTTGATGGTAGTATCCATGAGACTGCTGTACTTATCGTTAAAGCTCTGTTTGATCATAGTGCCATTGTTGCCGGCTGCGGGAACCAGGTAGTTCGCCAGCTCATTCTGCAGCTCCACATACCCGCCACTGTTATAACGCAGGTCAACGATCAATTCGTCAATGCCCCCGGATGAAAAGTTGTTGAATACCGATGCAAACCGGTTTTTGATGGATTGTATGTTACCGAGGAAAGAAGTATATACCAGGTAACCCACTTTTTTTGCTCCCACCTGGTACACAGTATCAAGATAAACGGGACTTTCAGGATATTGCGCTGCCGATAACGCCAGGCTTTCTTCATTACCATCCGGTTTTACAAAATCCAGCTGAACAGAGGCGCTGTTATAAATGGCAGTTACGAGCCGCTGGATAGTGGCATCCTGCGTGTTGATGGTCGTATTGCCGTTCACACCTGTGATACGCCAGCTTCTGCGAACCCCGGCACTGTAGGCAGGCGAACCCGGCTCTACATGGGATACCCGCAGGTCGCTTTCGGTGTTGAAAAAAATATTGATCCCAAAATCCGTAGTAATGGCTGCACTGATATCATCCCATTCACTCTTCTTCAGGGCAAAGCTCCAGCGGTCAACCGGCTCGGAAAACCCCGGCTCGATGCTGTATTTCCGGATGGACTGCATCAGCTCATTCGGGTCGCTGTAACTCCGGGTATCAAAGTTGCCCGGCAGGGATTTGTACCACAGATATATCTCCTGCGTATATGCCCAGGCAGTATCCATTACCGCCGAACCGGAGCCCCCGCCATCCGGGTTATTGTTATTTTTTCGGCAACCGGCATTGATCAATAACAGACCAAGCGCAAAAACCAGTGTAATTTGTTTCATAGATCAAAAAACTAAGATGAAAATTATATTCGATTTTACATTCATCAGGTAATATAGTGCGGGAAAGCCAGGATCCCGCATGGAATCAAAGTTATAACTCATTATTATCATTTTGATTGTGTAACCCGGAAAAATACACCGGAACGACATAATAGTATACGGATATACCTGGTACCCGCGTTGGAAAATCTCCGGATTGTTCCCCTCAGATTGGTTTTGCCTATTAGCCCGTCAGGCTGTACATTTGCCATCTGATTTTATTATTAACAATTAAAATAATATTGGCATGGCAGAAAAAATAAAAGTTGCTAACCCGGTAGTGGAACTGGATGGAGATGAAATGACCAGGATCATATGGAAATTTATCAAGGATAAGCTTATCCTGCCTTACCTGGATATCGATATCAAATATTATGATCTTGGCATTGAATACCGTGATAAAACGGATGACCAGGTAACAATAGATGCAGCAAATGCCATCAAACAATATGGAGTGGGCATCAAATGTGCCACCATTACACCGGATGAGGCGCGGGTAGAAGAATTTAAGCTGAAGCAAATGTGGAAAAGCCCGAACGGCACTATCCGGAATATCCTGGACGGCACTGTTTTCAGGGAACCCATCGTGATGAAAAATGTGCCCCGCCTGGTAACCAACTGGACGGCTCCCATCATTGTAGGCCGTCACGCTTTTGGCGATCAGTACCGTGCCACAGATGCAGTGATCAAAGGAAAAGGCAAGCTGACCATGACCTTTACCCCCGAAGACGGTGGTGAAGCACAGACTTTTGAGGTGTACAACTTCAAGGGAGATGGCGTGGCGCTGACCATGTATAATACAGACGAGAGCATCAAAGGTTTTGCAAGGAGCTGCTTCAATATGGCGCTCAGCAAAAAATGGCCGTTGTACCTCTCCACCAAGAATACCATCCTGAAAAAATACGACGGAAGGTTCAAGGATATCTTCCAGGAGATATATGAAAATGAGTTCAAAGCACAGTTTGACGCAGCCGGCATCGTGTACGAACACCGCCTGATCGATGATATGGTGGCCAGCGCACTTAAATGGAACGGCAATTTTGTATGGGCATGTAAAAACTACGACGGAGATGTGCAGAGCGATACCGTAGCGCAGGGTTTTGGTTCACTCGGACTGATGACATCTGTGCTGGTAACGCCCGATGGTAAAACCCTGGAGTCGGAAGCAGCACACGGTACCGTTACCCGTCACTATCGTGAACACCAGGCCGGCAGACCAACCTCCACCAACCCCATCGCTTCTATTTTTGCATGGACAAGAGGATTGGCCTTCCGCGGTAAGCTGGATGAGAACCAGGCCCTGATCGACTTTGCAGAAGCGCTGGAAGCTGTATGTATTGAAACCGTAGAGAGTGGTAAAATGACAAAAGACCTGGCAGTATGTATACACGGTAACAAAGTAAGTCACGGTGAACACTACCTGTACACAGAGGAATTTTTGGAAGAAATAAATAATAATCTTATAAAAAAGTTGAAAAAATAAATTTTTCTCATACTTTTGTAAGAGTATTTCCCTAAAGATCTAATTGCCCCGCACTTGTTGTGGGGTAATTTTTTTGTGATCCGAAGTCTCCGACTTCGGATCACTATGTTCTTCTCCGTTTCCAACGGGCCTGCAAAGTTTTGTCTAAGACAAAGAAGAACATAGAAAATACGTAGTCGGAGACTACGTATAGCAATAGAGTCTCATGCAACCCTGCCAGGGTTCGGACCCCTCTTTTATTCGGGGATGAAGCAACCCCTACGCATCATCATTTTCAGGGACTGCTTCTCCCGCGACTGCATTCTTTTAATGAAAGATCGATCGGACAAAGGCGGGATCGCAGTGACGGTCGTTCGCCGTCGCACAGGCCAACCCTGCAAACCCTATAGGTTCACACATTTCTCAGCACACTCACCATATCATCCGATATCCGTTCAGTGAAAGTAAGTTTCCCTGTTCCCAACTGCGGGGCTTTAACGCCGTCCGGTACAAAAAGATTGGTATTGGTCATAATCCTTGTCTCATCCCAGGCATTTTCATCTATAAAAGATTGCAGGGTTTTGCTTCCGCCTTCCACCAGCAGGCTTTGTATGTTCAGGTGATACAATGCGTTCAGCAGCTGTTGCACCAGGCTTACGTCTGTGGTTACCTGGTAGTACTGCACCGGGTATTGATCGAATGAAGGATACCTGAGATCGGCAATGGTATTTTTATGCCGGTTAATCACCAGTGTCGGTACCGTGCCATCAAAAAGATGCAACCCGCGTGGAAGAGAAAGTTCCATATCTACCACCACCCGCAGCGGATTTTTGCCGGGCCATAGTCTTGTGGTCAGCGAAGGGTCATCAGCCAGGGCTGTACGTGTTCCCACCAGTATGGCAGCTTCCTCACTTCTCCATTTGTGTACCAGCCGGTTGGTAACGGCGTTACTGATCAGCAATCGCTCCTTCCCGTAGTTCCCGATAAACCCGTTATGGGTTTGCGCCCATTTCAGAATAATATAAGGCCGGCGCTGCGTATGAAATGTGAAAAACCGCTTGTTCAGCTCTCTGCATTCGGATTCTATTGTAGAAATTTCTACCTGCACGCCGGCCTCCACCAGCTTTTCCATCCCCTTTCCGTTTACTTCAGGAAAAGGATCGCGGCAGCCAACCACCACATGCGGTATCCGCTCCTTAATGATCAGATCAGCACAGGGAGGCGTTTTACCGAAATGCGCACAGGGCTCGAGCGATACATATAAAGTGCTCTTCTCTATCAGATACCGGTCTGCTTCCGTAACAGCGGAAAGACAATTCACTTCCGCATGGGGACCTCCGTATAACCGGTGATAGCCCTCCCCTATTATCCTGCCGTCGTATACCAGCACGGCACCTACCATGGGGTTAGGCGCTACGGTTCCTTCCCCCAGCTTTGCCAGTTGCAGGCACCTGCGCATATATATGATATCCGGCGTCATCTTGCGGCACAAATCTAGCGTTAAAACAACAAAACCCCGCGTATCGCGGGGCTTTGTTTATTCATATATATAACGATCGATTAAGAATGAGCAGGCGCCGGTTTGGCTTTAGCCTTTGCCTTTTCCTCCGGCGACAATTTTCTCAGCGGTTTGTTTTTCGCAAAATCAACCAGTATGGGTGCTGCCACAAAGATCGAAGAATAGGTACCGGTTATAACACCTACCAGCATCGCGAAGGAGAACCCACGGGTAACTTCACCGCCGAAGATGAACAATACCAATACCACGATAAACACCGTCACGGAGGTCATGATGGTACGGCTCAGCGTATCGTTGACGGCCGCGTTGATGATAGCTGTCTTACTCTGCCCCTGCATGGTCTTGCTGTATTCACGGATCCTGTCGAACACGATCACCGTATCGTTCATGGAGAACCCTACCACCGTCAGTATGGCGGCAATGAAATGCTGGTCTATCTCCAGCGGGAACGGCATTACTCCTCTCAGGAACGAGAATACCGCAAGGGTTACCAATACGTCGTGCGCCAGTGATAATATGGTACCCAAGGAAAACCGCCAGTCACGGAACCGGATGAAAATATACAGGAATATCATGACGATGGCGATAACGGTAGCCGTTACAGCACCGCGCTTCAGGTCTGCCGATATGCTGGGTTGCACGCTCTGTGAGCTCTGCAGGTAATTTTTCTTGAAGGTAAACATATCCGTACCCTCTGCCAGGAACGGCTGCAACCCTGTAAGCAGGGTAGCTTCCACCAGTGAATCCGCCGTACGGGACGGGTTTTCTTTTTCAAAAGAAGTGGTAATGTTCAGCGTACGGTTATTGCCTACCGTCTTTACTACAGGATTTTCGCCAAAAACCTTCTGCAGCTCATTCCTGATCTCCTCATTCTTTTGCGGTCCGTCAAACAGCACGGTATAACTTCTTCCTCCCTTATATTCTACACCCTCGTCAAATCCGTAAAAGAAAGAGCCGATACCCAGCAGCATCACTACCGAAGATATTATATAGGCTGTTTTACGGGATTCAACAAACTTGAAATGGGCCTTTTTAAAGATGGTCTTGGACAGCTTGGTAAAGTATTCGAAATGACGTCCTTTTTTATTGGTCCACCATTCGGATATCAGCCGGGCGATCAGGATACCGCAGAACATGTTCAGGATAACGGCAATGATCTGGGTGGTAGCAAACCCTTTAATGGGTCCCATACCGAAGATGTACAGGATAATCGCTGTAATAAGTGTGGTAATATGCGCATCCAATACAGGCGGCAGCGATCTTTTATACCCGTGGTCCACTGCCACGGAATAACTTCGACCCCAGGTAATCTCTTCCTTGATACGCTCAAAGATGATCACGTTCGTATCCACTGCCATACCGATGGCTAACACCAATGCCGCAATGCTGGCAGAGGTCAGAGTGGCACCCAGTCCGCTGAGCACGGCAATGGTAAAGAAGATGTTGAGGAACAGCGTGATATTGGCTACCCATCCGCTGGTGTTGTAGTAGATCAACATCAGCGCGAAGATGAGGATGAAAGAGAGAACGAAAGCCATGAAACCGCCTTTTACCGCTTCAGCACCCAGTGTGGGACCTACCAACTGTTCCTGTACAATGCGGGCTGGCGCAGCCAGCTTACCGGACTGCAATATGTTGGCAAGATCGGATGCTTCCTGGTCGGTAAAGCTGCCGGAGATCTGCGAGTTACCATCCAGGATGGGATTGATAACATTCGGCGCGGAGTACACCACGTTATCCAATGCAATGGCGATAGGCTTACCAACGTTGGCAGAGGTAAGATCACCCCATTTCTTGGCGCCCAGCTTTGTCATTTTCAATGATACCGCGGGACGGCCTCTTTCATCATAGGAAAGGTTGGACTCTTCCACATCATCCCCTTCCAGCGGCGGGTTATTCCCGTCACGCATTTTTACACCGTACAGGGCAACAATGCCGGCGCCTTCCGGAGGAACACCATACAGGAATTTCACATCAGGGGGAAATACCTCTTTTACCAGGTCCAGGTTATCATTCAGTAATGCAGTATCTTTTGTTTGTACATAAGCCAGGGCCGATTCGCCCTGCTGTGCCTGCATCAGCAATCCTAAAATAGTATTGGTGCGGGCCGGTACGTTTACGTCTGGCGTTGCAGTATTGGTATCGTTTGTAGCGGGGAGGTTATCCAGCGACAGGGTTTTTGTGCTGTCGGTATCCGGCGTTGCTGCGGCAGCGGTTTCTTCCCTGGCGGCACTGTCCTCTTTAGGATTATCATCCCCTTTCAGGTTGTTGATCGTTTGCTCCGCCTGTGTGAGACTCTGCCCCAGGTCGTTGATACGGTACACTTCCCAGAACTGCAGGTTGGCAGTTGCCTGTAATATTTTACGTACTCTTTCGGGATCATCTTTTACACCTGCCAGTTCCACCGTAATGATCCCTTTCCTGGGGTCGGGATTGATATTGGGCTGCGCTACACCAAACTGATCGATACGTTTGGTCAGCACGCGGTTGGTATTTTCAAACGCATCACCCGCCATTTTACGCAGCTTGGTAATTACCTGGTCGTCGGTATCTTCCAGCCTTATATTACGTTGCCCTGCATTGGCAAACAGACCGGACAATCTTCCGGAAGGGTTTACCTCTTTATATGCCTGTGAAAAAAGTCCGATATAATCCGCATCGGTTGTGCCACGCCGTTGGGTAGCCAGCGACAATGCCTGGTTCAGGGCCGGATCTTTCGGGCTGTTGGAAATGGATCTTAACAGGTCCTCCAATTCCACTTCCAGGGTTACACTCATTCCGCCCTGCAAATCAAGACCCAGGCTCAGCTCCTGCTCTTTGGCTTTTTTGTAGCTCACAGCGCCGGTAACACCATAGGTTACCACTTCATTTTGGGTACTGTCCAGCAAACGATGTAACCTTGCATTAAAAGCAGAATCTCTCTCCTGTTCTGAGGCGTTACCGTAATTACTGTCCACCCATTTTTGAGCGATCGCCTCCATTTTGTTTTCGTGACTTCTTACCCTCCATGTGAAATGCAGTTGATAAACAGAGATCACCATCAAAGCAATCGCAAAAAAAGTAACCAGACCTTTCAGTTGCATACAAATAATACTTTACTAATATTAAAATTGGGGTGCAAAGATAGGGTTTCCCCTGAATTTATGACAGAAAAACAGCAGGATGGGGAGTTTTTGTTCAGCGCCGTCCTTGTCTGCCTTCCGCTGCCTCCGGTAAGCACAGCCAGGCAGTATTTCCGGGCACCCGGGAGACAATATGACGGTCGGTTTTGACACGCCAGTTTTCTGAAGAATAGCCGTATCTTGTCGCGGTTTTAAATGAAAATATGAGAAAAATAGCTATTGCGTTCCTGCTTTTGGCACCTGTCCTGCACTCGTGGTCCCAATCCAAAAGCAAAAAGGCGGGTAATCCCGTATTTCCGGGTTGGTATGCCGATCCTGAAGCCATCATTTTTGATAATGAATACTGGATATACCCCACGTTTTCCGCTCCCTATGAAAAGCAGGTATATTTTGACGCTTTTTCATCGACAGACCTGGTGAATTGGAAAAAGCACGAAAGGATCATAGATACGACTGCCGTAAAATGGGTGAACAAAGCTTTGTGGGCGCCGTCCATTATTAAACACACAGAAAAATACTTCCTCTTTTTTGGCGGAAATGATATCCAGAGCGATAATGAATACGGTGGCATAGGGGTGGCTGTGGCGGATAAACCTTCCGGCCCGTTTAAGGATCACCTCGGTAAACCCCTGGTAGATAAATTTTACAATGGCGCGCAGCCTATCGACCAGTTCGTTTTCCGGGACAGGGATGGCAAACATTACCTGATATACGGTGGATGGCGGCATTGCAACATCGCGCAGCTGAACGACGATTTTACAGGTTTCATTCCCTTTGAAGACGGTACCGTTTTCAGGGAAATTACCCCCGAAAACTACGTGGAAGGCCCGGTTATGTTCATCAGGAACAACAAATACTATTTCATGTGGTCTGAAGGCGGCTGGACGGGTCCGGACTACAGCGTTGCTTATGCCATCGCCGACTCGCCTTTCGGTCCCTTTAGAAGAGTAGACAAGATCCTGCAGCAAAATCCGGCTATCGCCAACGGCGCAGGGCATCATTCCGTGATACAGATACCCGGCAAAGACGAATGGTATATCGTGTATCACCGTCGCCCGGAAAGCGAAACAGGCCGCCGCGATTCCCGGGAAACCTGCATCGATAAAATGGAATTCGACGCAGACGGACTGATCAAACCCGTGATCATTACAACGGAAGGTGTTGAAAAAAGAGTATTGGGAAAGAAACAATAATCATACGTAAATATGACGCAGGAAGAATACAAACAACAATTTAACGGGGAAGACGCAATAGGCTGGCTTTCGATCGATCAGCACCTGGCAACGATTTACGGCGACCTGGAACCCCGGCATTATGGTCCCTTATGCGGACTGCATTATGCCGCCGGTGGAACGGATCCCATTGACGGCGCCAGTGTGTATGATTGTAATCGCCGGCAGTTCCATCGCCATATCATCAGTTATGGTATGAGCGAACTCTACTACAATGAAGAAAGCGCCGGGGCCACTTTCAGCAAATGGGGCTTTGAGTTCAGTTTCCGGCTGGCGCCTTTTGCGGAAGACAAGGAGGACCCCCTGTGGTCGGTGCAGGTAATGAATAACCTGGCGCGGTATGTATTCTCCAGCGGAAAATGGTTTGAGGAAAACCATTTTATCCCGGCCAACGGTCCTATCCGCCTGGATACAGATACCGCCATCACAGGGTTTGTATTTGCCATGGATCCCGAACTCGGCAAAATTGACACCCCACACGGAGAGGTCTCTTTCCTGCAACTGGTAGGGATAACCGAAGACGAAGTAACAGCGTTGAAAGCCAATCCCACCACCGGGGAAGTGGAAAAGCTGGTCAACCAGCTAAAAAAAGACAATCCGTTGCTCATTACGGACCTTAACCGTAAATGATCGTCATTGTGATATAACGGATGGGATGATTTGATTTTTCAAAAAAAGAGAATCATTTGTTTTTTTGTTGGGCAGTACGGCAGGCGCCCATTCATGAAACCTACCGACTGAGTGAGAGCCATTTATTGTTTTGCGGTCCTATCTTTTTGAACGGGATAGGTTGCAGGCCATATTTTTGTAACCTGCCTGCTCTATAATAATAAGAAATGGATCTGCCCCCGGTTATCGATGTATTATTACTGAATACCTGCTTCTCGTTTTTTTGTATGTAATCTGACTTGCAGCCGACTATCAGGTTATTCGTAATAGTATTGACACCGATATCATTTCTCAGGTTTTTAATAGCCGGATACCGGTCGGTAAAAACGGAAGAGCGGATATCGACATCCTCATACAGGGTTTTCTGCATCCTTGGCGACTCCAGTTCCTTCAGCCACCGTTCATCCGTCCAGTTGGAAAAGCTCACCGCTGCATGACAATCATAAAACAGGTTGTTATCTATAATATTCTCCTTGCCGCCGTGTATCTGCACCGCACCGAAATTCAGTACCCCGCATCGTTCAAAAATATTCCCGTAGATCAGGGTGCCTGATATCATATCATCCAGCCGGATACCCGCGGCGCCATGCCGGGTGCCTCCTGAGATATCCGACCAGTGATTGTACCGGAAGATATTTCCCCGGTAGGAAGGATTGTACCACATATCTATGCCACCCTGGTCATCGGACTCATTGACCACAAAGCTCACCTGGTTGTATTCTGCTATAATATCATTCCCATCCAGCCGCATAGCTGAAGAAGAGGAATAACGGAAGCGGTTGTTCGCAATGCGGATACCACACCCCTCAAAATGAACTGCCGGTTCATAGGTACGCTTGAACAGTGAAAAGTGTTCCACAATATTGTGCTCAATAGTATGCTCCGACGGTGTCAGCGTCTTCCGGTCGCCTGCCGATACTTTAATGCCACCATGCGCCAGCGTGGAAAGAAAGTTCCCGGTAATGATATGACGCATGCCGCCATTGATATGCATACCATCTTTGCCCATGCGTTCTATGCGGCAATCCCTGATCATGCAGTTGTTACCGTCTTTCATCCTTATGCCGCTTCCCCTGCTCTCCTGCAGCACCCACCCCTCTATATTCAGCCATGAAACGGCATCCGTTTCTACCATACAATCACCGTTGAATACCGAAAGAGAAACATCCGCTGTCAACGGATCTGCATCCCCCGGGGGATACCAGTATATCAGCCCGTGCTCCCTGTCCATGTACCATTCACCGGGTTCATCCAGTTCACTCAGTAGGTTCAAGGCAAAATACCGGAAGCCGTCCTTATAACCATAATGATGATAAGGTTCGTTCAGTGCAATGACCCTGTTCGCGGTATCTATCTTTTCAACCTTCTGAAAACCCTCCAGCCAATCCCAGTACCAGTAACCGCTGATCCGGATATCCTGCTCCTTCGCCCATTTGTTTTTTGAAAGGTCGGTGTATTCAAAAACACCCTCCTGTGTGGCGTTCACTTTAATATAAGTGGGCGGCATCGGGGTATCACCTTTCGCCTGGCCTGCCCGGGCAAAGCCCCGGTTGGGCCACCGGGCCAGTGTTTGCACCTGCTTGTTACAAAACAGCTCAGGCCGTTTACCAGGTTCCGTAGGGTCTCCCAGATCCCGTACACCGCGTGCCCGTACATCCGCCACATATACTTTGTTCCTGACAGTAGCCGGGAGAAGGCTCAATACAGATGCATCCTGCAATAACTGCCAACCGGTGATCTTCCGGCTTCCAGAAAATACCGGAGGCTCTTTTCCGGATGAACGGTAACTGACCGGCGCATTGGCCGTACCGCCGTCTTCCGCTATAAACCGGATAGTGCTATCCACTATATAATGACCGGCACCGATCCACACGGTAACCGGAATAGCCGGGTTATCTTTTTTAAAGGCACGTACTGTTTTTTGAGCGCCTGCTACAGAAGCGAAGGGAGCCGATCTTGTGCCCGGATGGGTGTCACTGCCGTCAATGGCAATATAATAGTACTTGTGTTGAGCCGTACCCACGGAAATCAGCAGCAGGCAAAAAATAATGATCAGATAAAGCGAACGCATATTCAGAAAAACAAATAGAAGACAATTTAATTAATTTTACATGACCCGGGACTGATAACATGAAAATAGAACAAAATATAAAGCTGGCGGTAGATGCTATCGTATTTGGATATACGAGCAATAGTCTCAATGTACTGCTGATCAAACAAAAATTCGGTGAGCTGAAGCACCAATGGGCATTGGTGGGAGGCTTTGTGAAAGATGAAGAATCTTTACAGGAGGCCGTCAACCGGGAACTGCACGAAGAAGCCGGTATAAAGGTCAACTACCTGGAGCAGTTATATACATTCGGAGATGATATTCACCGGGATCCCCGCTTCCGGGTAGTAACGGTCGCTTATTTTGCGCTGGTCAACTCTACCAAATTTGTATTGACAGCGGACAGCGATGCGGAGGAAGCTGCCTGGTTTCCCGTGGACAAATTACCCAGGCTGGCCTTTGATCATAAAGAGATCATAAAGCTGGCCAGGAAACGGCTGCAGGGAAAGCTCACCTATCAGCCGGTCGGATTCGACCTCCTGCCGAAAGAATTCCTTTTTTCCGAGCTGGAAAACCTGTATTGCACCATTCTCGAAAAGGAAATTGACCGCAGGAACTTCCGGAAAAAGATCCTGAGCTTAGGTATTGTGGAGGAAACACCGTTGTTTTCCCCTAAAAAAGCCGGGCGCCCGGCAAAGCTATTCCGCTTTAACAGGCAGCAATACAACAAGTTACAAAAAGAAGGCTTCGTGTTCGAAATTAACTTTGCGTAATTTTTACACAAAAATTTTACTCTTAGCGTATCCGCAACTATATTTGCGTAAATAATACGCAAAATGAATTATTTACTGCTCCATCTCGATAAAAGCTTCCGGCCATTGACAGGCAACGAAATTTCATATGAGCAGTTCCTGTTTCCCGGTGGCCAGGCAGGACCGGGTAATGATACCGGGCGAACCCCTGTCGGTGAAAATATATGCAGATATAGTGAATCAACTGGACTTTCAAAAAGTGACCATACTGGATGCCCACTCTGATGTGGCGCCGGCCCTGATCAACAACTGTGAAGCGGTACCCAACCATGCTTTTATCAGGGAGGTAATGAAACAGGTGGATATCAACAGCCTGGTGTCTCCCGACGGAGGTGCATTGAAGAAAATCTATCAATTGTCGGCATACCTGGGCGGTGGTAGACCAAACGCTGCAGGAAATAAGGAGCAATTTGAAAATGTGATAATGTGGGGGATGTGGAAATATGAAAATGAACCACAAGGCACTACGGCACGAAGTATCACAATTATCTACTTCGGCATCCCGGCGTCTTTGTGGTTCTAAATCACCTGCTGTCACCTGCTGTCCGAAGTCTTCAGACTTCGTGACTAATATGTTCTTACCCGTCTCCGACGGGAGGAATCGTGCTTCTTATTGCCTTACCCCTACGCTGAAAACTTCAACTGCCTTATATCGTCCGAAGCGGGTGCTTCAAACACTTCCAGTCCGAAGTACTTGATAGCTGATAACAGGTGGTCGAATATATCCGACATCACGTTTTCATATATAGCCCAGCGGGTGTCTCCCACAAACATGTATAGTTCGATCGGAAGCCCATGTTCGGTAGGTTGCAACTGGCGCACCAGCATCGTCATATCCTGGCGGATAGCAGGATGATTTTTTGCCATCCGGTTGATATACTGCCTGAACAGACCAACATTGGTCATATTACGTCCATTCACCGGCATGGTTCTATCTGCCTTTGTTTCATCATTGTATTTTTTTATCTCTGCCTGCCGTTCCGTAATATAGGGCGCCAGTATCTGTATTTTACTGAGCTTTTCTATTTCGGTTTCTTCCAGGAAACGGATAGAAGATATTTTGATATAGATGGCACGTTTGATCCTGCGTCCGCCGGAAGCATGCATGCCCCGCCAGTTTTTGAACGAGTCCGTTATAAGGTAATACGTTGGGATAGTTGTAATGGTTTTATCCCAGTTCTGCACTTTCACGGTATTCAGGTTGATCTCTACCACATCGCCGTCCGCTCCGTATTTCGGCATTTCAATCCAGTCTCCTACCCGCACCATATCGTTGGTGGATACCTGTATGCTTGCAACGAAACCGAGGATCGTATCTTTAAAGACCAGCATCAGGATGGCCGACAGGGCGCCGAATGCACCGATAAAGGCCCAGGGAGATTTCCCCGACAGCAAAGAGAAAATCAAAATCCCCCCGATAAAAAACAGGAAAATATTGGCTACCTGCAGGTAGCTGTCCAGCGGCTTATCTTCAAAACCTTTTTTCAGCCGCATGGAATCCCGTACGGAACGAAACACCCCGCGGATGATATACACCCAGCCCACTACCAGCATGATATCAACTATTTTACGCATCGGTTCTATCCAGCCGGGAAAACCGGAAAATATAACAGGAATGAAATTGATGAATAAAATGAGGGGAATGATCCTGGAAACGTATAGCAATACTTTGTTTTCTACCAGGAAGTCGTCAAATTTCGTGGATGACTTCGCAGCCACCCTCGTCAGAATGTTTACCAACACTTTCCTCAACACAAAAGCGATAACACCAAGCAAAACAGCCACCAGCACAAACAATACCATCATCGTGATAAGGTTGGATTGTGATTCAGGAACGCCCCATGCGATCAGCTTATTGAAAGTCCACTTATAGATCAAACCGGTATCAGAGAGTATTTTTTCGTCCATAATGAAAATTAAAAAATGAAAGACAGGGTTTCGATGAAAGTTTGCAAAGGTATGATTTTGAATTTTCTTCATAGTCCGGGACACCTTATAATATAGGCTGGTCAAGACTTTTTTGCATTTTCTTTTGATTTCAACGTGGCACGCCTGCCTGTTATCTTATGATAGAAAAAGAATTCCTGATTGAGGTTCCAGCAATTTTTTGTTTCTTTTGTATTTATAATATCTTAATATGCGTTTTTCGCTATTGCTGGCTTGCACACTAACCTTTCACCTTTTCCTACGGGGGCAGTCTACCCTTGATAAGCAACTGGTGCTGCTCACCAGGGTCATCGAGAAGAATCACTATCAGCCTTCAACCGTAGACGATACATTTTCCTCCGAGGTATTCGACCGGTTACTCACTACGCTCGATCCTTTATCTGTCTGTTTCACGTTAGAAGATATCAACCAGCTGGAACCCTTCCGGCACAGGTAGATGACGAGATGCGTGGTAAGAAGCCTGAGTTTGCACAGCAACTGGCAACATTGTTTGAAAACCGGCTTAGAAAAATGCTGTCTCTCATTGACAAGCTGGAATCCCGGCCTTTTGAATTTTATTCCCCGGATTTTTTTATCGAAAAAGATCGCAAAGAAAGAAGTGGTTCAAAAGAGGAATTGTTTGCGGTCCCGGCGCTTCATGGCGGCTTTACGCGAAATTATATGCCCCTTGTCGTCAGTCCATCAGGATCTTTCCGTTCTCATCTTCAAACCAGGTATCCTTAACTGCTCCTGTTCCATCGAAACGGTATTGTAACCCGACAATGCCGGAAGGATCATTGGGAAAAGTAAAAGATGCCGCCGGACGGTCGTTGACAAATATCTGCATAGCCCTGCTCCTGCATTCCACCCGCAGGGTAGTCCACTCGCTTAGATCCGCGCCAAACCCCGAAAGATCTGCTTCACGGCTGTCAAGCTGTTTGCCTGCTGCATAAAGACTGATATCTCCGATACAGCCTTTTGCCGACAGCGGAATAATAATGATATCGTCTTTGCATTGGATCAATACCTGGACAAACTGACAGGAATTTACCCCACTGTCAAATTCGTTTTTGATAACGGTCTCAAATCTGAAATTATCGTTCATAAGATCTCCCATGTCCCTTTGATTAAAGAAACGGACCTTAGGTAAAGCCGGACGCACGGCTATATTGTATTTCTCCAGAATGTTGTGATCTACTTCTATCCTGTCATCCTTTTTACACTCCTCCGTTGGAAAATAGATCGGGACCGGCTCTCTTTCTACCAGGCAAAGCCATCCTTTCGAAGATATCTGCAGATCATGCGTCTTTACTACAGCATCATCTGCGATCAGCTTCGTCCGGAAAAACCCGGGGTAATAGTAGACAGCGGAATGCCGGGTATTATTTTTTGATACTTTTGTTTTTCGTCGGATATCCCAGGTCTGGACAATAAAAACAGAATCACCGGCCGCAGCCGATGCATCATAGGTAAATATTACCGAGTTGGGCACTCCTTCCGTAAGTACCTTGTCTGCTTCAAACCGGAAAGAAGCATTGCCTCCGGAAGGGGGATCTCTTTTGCCCGAAAAGACAAATACCAGTATGAGAATTACCGGCAGAACAGAAAGAACAATGGGAAAGACTAATCTTCTTACCGGAAAAGCTGCTTTTACATCAGTAGCTTCAGGTTGTATTGCTTCGGCTGCTGCCATTTCTGAAGACTGTCTTTTTTCGAAAGACCGCCAGTCTTCAAAGTCCAGGAAACGGGCCAGGGTGTTTAATGTCGTCAAAGTGGGCGAATGATCATATTTAACTTTACCCCATATCCTTTTCAGCGTTGTTACACTCAGGGTAACGCCTGTTTTTTCCTCAATATCCACCGTTAACTTTTCAAAATCATAATTCGTCCAGTTGGCGGATGACCCCCAGGCCAGTCGTTCCTCTATTTGCAGGAGACAGCGCTTTACAGCAAATTCATGGGCCATTATCCCGTTTTTTTAAATGAAACCGGTTTGAACAAACTTGAACACAGTTTGAACAGGCTTTTGAAAACATTACCGGCAACTTCATAAAGTTAACGATCCATGGATAATACTTTACAAAATTGTAACCATAACCAGTTAAAAAGAACATAATATGAAAGGTATCATCATCGCTTCCGCGTTCCTGTTGACGTATACAATTGTCATTGCCCAAAAACAAAAACTGCCGAAAAGCAAAAATGAAGTTATTGAAGTGCCGTTTACGCCTGATAGTTGGATTTTCAACGAAGGAAAGGTAGAATTCCTTACTTATAAAGGACGGCAATCTGTGAAGCTGAACGGGCAATCGGGAGGTATGATCTGCAAAAACCTGCAGTTTTCGGATGGTACCATAGAATTTGATGCGGAGGTAACCTCGGCCAACCCTTTTCCGCAGTTGTATTTCAGGTGGAAAAATGAAAACGAAGCAGAGCATGTGTACCTGAGAACCGGGGTTAAAAAAATGGGATTTGATGCCGTGCAGTATGCCAGTATCATAAACGGTGTCAATATATGGGATCTCCAGCATGAATTCCAGTCGGCTGCCGATATCAAAGTGGGTGAATGGAACCATGTTAAACTGGTTGTATCGGGGAAAAGGTTGAGGGTGTATGTCAATAATGTTGATAAGCCAATCCTGGATATTCCCTGCATGGAAGGCAATACCACAGAAGGCAGCATTGCCATTCTCTCTTCCTTCGAGGGCACTACCTATTTTTCGAACCTCGTCGTTAAGCCCAATGAAACGGAAGGGTTGAATGGTGAGCCGGCTCCTGATATTACACGGCATGATACACGTTATATCAGGAACTGGCAGGTTTCCCAACCCGAACCCTTACCCCATGGGACGGAAATAAACCTGTTTGCCTATCCCCAAAGAAATGACTGGGAAAATATCCATGCGGAGCAACGCGGGCTTATTAACTTATCCAGGAAGTTCGGTAGAAGCGATAGCCGCAGAGTTGTCTGGCTGCGTGCCACCATACAGTCGGAAAATGAGCAATCCCAGGTATTAAAGCTTGGCTTTTCCGATGATGTTTGGGTATTGGTAAACCGGAAACCCGTGTATGTGGACAAAAGCATTTATGCGCTTAATATGAGAAAGAGTCCCAACGGGCGCATTTCACTGGATAACAGCTCTTTTCCCATACAGCTTGTCAAAGGGGAAAATGAGATACTGATAGCCGTTGCAAACGATTTTTACGGCTGGGGTATCATAGCCAGGCTGGAAAATGTGAATGGACTGGAGTTTTAGCAACGGTAAACCTTTTAAAAGAATTGTTACGCGCTACCGGCTTAACAATTCTTCCACGATATGGCGGTACTCTGCTTTCTGTTTGTTGTATTCCTCCTCTCCCGCCCCGGGGCCGGTGAAGCCGCTGTGGATAGAACTGATCTTACCATCGCGGCCGATAAAAATGGTGGTTGGGAAAGCGGGTATCCTCGTGAGCTGTGGTAATGTTTTTTCGGCACGAAGTGTATCACCCACGGCCACCGGCGCTATCAGCACCGGGTAGTTGATCTTCAGCCGGCGGATAAAATTTTTTACTGCCGCCTGCGATTTGGTAAAGTCCTCGGTACGTTCATAGGACAATCCTATTATTTCCAGTCCCTGGTCCCTGTATTGATCATACATTTCAATGAACAGTGGCGCTTCGTCCAGGCAATTGGGGCACCAGCTACCCAGTATCTGCAGAATAATCACTTTATTCTTATAACGGTCATCGTTAATGGAAACCGGGTTGCCGTCAGAATCCTTAAAGGTAAAGTCGAAACGGGGCTCCATGCCTTCTTTCACATGGGCTGCAGCGGAAGCATCGGGCAGTGCCGCGTTGGCATCTTTCATGGCATGCCATACCTGGGTTGCCGGGCCGGAACCGGTATAAAATTCCCCGTTAGTAATGGTTCCGTCCCCGCCTACCCTCGCCCTGAAGAGTTGCGCATATCCCCCGTCGAAGCCAGACAGCTTCAGGGAGTCTCCGTCCACCACACCTTCCAGGTAACGGTAATCTCCGTAAGGCGTCAGGAAAGTGCCGGTCAGCTTGTTGCCCTCCTGTTTAAATATGCCGACGGAAGGCGTGGAACGCCGGGTAACCGTATCCGTAAAGTCAACGGCCCATCTTCCTGAAACGTTCACCGGCTTTTTGCTGCTGCTGACCTTAAAACGGTAAGCCTCATTATTTTTGGCTGTAAAAGGTATGACCACGTCCCGGTCTGCCAGTGTTTTTATCCATTGCCCGGTTACCCTGCCCTTACCACTAAGTTTAAAACGGAACCGGGAATCAAAAAAAGGAAGTTTCACAAACACGGAATCTCCTTTTTGTTCAATTTCATCTGCTTCCAGGCGGTCACCTGCATTCAGCAGTACCAGCTTCGTACCATCATTCCCATTGGTTACCTCAAAGTTGATCACGATTGCATTACCGTCACTTCGTAACAGTTCGCCACGCCATATGCCTTCTTCAAGACCTTTTTGAGCCTGCCCTGCACAAGAGATCATTATTCCAAAGAGTAAGATCAAAACACCTTTCATTATTCCCTGTTTTTGCAAATATAGTCCACTAATTTAACAGACTATTGTTTTTGTAAATTTTCCAGCATATCCATCGTTATTTTTTCCAGTCCATACTCGTGTTTCCAGCCCCAATCGTTCCTGGCAACCGAATCGTCAATGCTCTGCGGCCAGCTATCTGCTATGGCCTGCCGGTAGTCCGGCTGATACTCCATAACAAAATCCGGGATATGCTTCCTGATCTCACTACCGATCTCTTCGGGTGAAAAGCTGATCCCGGCAATGTTATAAGAGGTGCGCACAGATATCCTGCTGCTATCGGCTTCCATCAGTTCTATTGTAGCCCGTATCGCATCCGGCATATACATCATGGGCAGGGAGGTGTTCCTGCTGAGAAAGCTCTCATATTTTTTTTCTTCCAGGGCGCCGTGAAATACTTCTATAGCATAGTCTGTGGTACCGCCTCCCGGGGCCGACTTATAGCTGATCAGTCCCGGGTAACGCAGGCTTCTTACGTCTACCCCATACCGGTGGTTGTAATACTTGCACCAGAATTCCCCGGCATATTTGCTGATACCATACACGGTGGTGGGTTCTATAACGGTCTGCTGCGGACAATTCGTTTTGGGGGAAGTAGGGCCGAATACGGCAATGCTGCTGGGCCAATATACTTTGTTCAGATTTTCCTCACGGGCTATATCCAGTACATTCAGCAGGCTTTGGGTATTCAGGTGCCAGGCCAAACCGGGGTTCTTTTCACCGGTTGCCGAAAGAATGGCCGCCAGCAGGTATATCTGGGTTATATTCTGCCGTATAACCTGCACATGCAGCATTTCTTTATTCATTACATCCAGCGATACATAAGGGCCCGTTCCCGTTAGTAAAGGGTTTTCCTCACGCAGGTCGGAGGCCACCACCTGGGCATTTCCATAGATCTTCCTGAGCGCAAGTGTAAGCTCCACCCCTATTTGCCCGGAAGCGCCGATAACGAGTATTTTTTCTCTTAGCATATAAACCTGTTCGTAATTACGCTGCATATCCTGTCAGACAACAGCGGGTTATTAAAATGTTTATGCAAAAATAGTTGGTAAGTCAATCAAAAAAATTTACTTTCCGGTACAAATTCCACTTCTATGCTGCAAACAAACAAAAACAAGTTGTTTGTGGGGCTGGCATTATGCACTATCCTGCTGATAGGCGTTGCCGCTACCACTGCCGATGTACCGAAACGAAACCTGAAAGTATTGCCCAAGAACATCAGTCATGAAGACCTGGAAAGGGTCATGAAAGAATTCAATGTGGCGCTGGGTGTGAAATGCAATCATTGCCACGCTCCCTCCAAAACCGCTCCGGGCAAGCTCGATTTCCAGAGCGATGAAAAAGGAGAAAAGGAAGCCGCCCGTTCAATGATGAAGTTGACAACCCGGATCAACAAGAAGTATTTCGGGCATGATGTGAAAAAAGGCGGCGATGCGCCTATTACCTGTATCACCTGCCATAACGGGAAAACACATCCCGCAAGCAAAATTGAACTGCCTCCTCCACCGGACAGGTAGTATATACTATATGATATCATAAAAAACAGGATCTGTCCCCGCAGTTCCTGTTTTTTGCTTTTGTGATCCCGGGGTCGGCTACGCCAGACCCCAGGTGGACGGTTCTTTAGTTCAGTTTCGCCGCTATACAAAAATGCAGCAGGTACATATCGGATCTGCTGTGACGTCGGCACAACCAGTTTGTAGACAAAGAAAGTAATTTTAAATTATGCACCACATAGGCGCTACCCTTGTTACGTGAAAAAGACGAAACCCGGAGCACAAAAATAAAAATCAGTGATCCGGGGTCGGCTACGCCAAACCTAGGAGGGGCGGTGAAAAGTTCCTGTCACGAAGGAATATATTGTGCATCTTAGTGCCGTGACTTTGTGGTTCTTACCCCCTTTTACAGTTGCCTTATTTTGGATACCATCTCCTTCATCAGAGAGGCGTCCTCCGTGCCTGCATCATGGATACCGATGCTCCGAAGGTTGTATTGGTGCAGCAGCAGCAGGGTTTGTTCCACGCCGTCATAACCGTAAGTTTTTGCCGCCGCCATATAATCTTTTATGAAATAAGGATTCACACCTATAGCCGCTGCGGCGGATTTATCATCTCCCTTTATCCCGAAAAGCATATATACCCTGCTGAAAAAGTTGTAAATGGCAGGTAATACCATCTGGATGGGGCCCGCCTTCGGGTTTGACTCAAAATATTGAATGATCTGGAATGCTTTGGCAAAATCTTTCCGCTGCAAAGCGCCCTGCAGTTCAAATACATTGTACTCCTTACTGACCCCCACGTGTTCCTCGATATCTTCTTCCGAAATACTCTTTTTCCCGCCCAGATTCAGCAACAGCTTATCTACCTCGTTGTTGATACGGCTGATATCATTACCGATATGTTCCGTTAACAGGATGGCAGCCTTGGGTGTAATGGTATACCCTTTGGAAACCACCAGGTTGCTTGTCCATTCGGGCAACTGGTTGTCGTACATTTTTTTGGTAGACAACAGCACCGAATGCTGCTTCAGCAGCTTTGCCAGCTTACTGCGGCCGTCCACTTTTTTCTCCTTGTGCGCCACCACCAGTATAGTGGAGGTCAGCGGTTGTTCTATATATGCTTCCAGCTTATCGATGTCCCGCATATGCTGCGCCTCCTTCAGTATCACCACCTGCTTTTCCGAAAACATCGGGTACCGGCGGCAGGCATTTATCACATCCGGCCAAGCGGCATCCTTACCATAAAACACCGAGAGATTAAATCCTGCCTCCGCTTCCGAAAGAATAGCATGTTCGGCATAATTCACCAGGATATCGATATAATAAGGCTCCTCCCCTTCCAGCCAGTATACCGGTTGAAAGCGGCCTTTTTTCCAATCTGTTAAAATTTTCTCTGCACTCATAATCGAACCGCAAAATAGTTAAAACTCCGGATTTAGCTTACAACATCAGTCAATCCGGATATTGGCCGCCTCCAAACGGGGCAGATTTTTGAAATGTAAAAGTATATTGGCCACCGTTACCACATCTTTTTGACAATATACAACAATACGCGGAAGGTTTTTTTCGTTGTAATACACATCCTGTACCATACTGCCGTCAATATCGTCTTTGGGCGTATCGATACCCAACACAGCTGCCAGGAGATTCAGTGAGATATAATTTTTATAATCGCCGAATTTCCAAAGTTCCAGGGTATCCAGCAGGTTCGTTTCCCATGGTTTTTTTCCGTACAATTGTAAACTATCTGGTAAGCCAACACCGTTGATGATCATCCGGCGGCACAGGTAAGGAATGTCGAATTCCTTTATGTTATGCCCCGCCAGGATAATCAATCCCCGTTTTTCGTTAAAAGCGTTTATCAGCGAAACAAAATCATGTAACAAAACCCGTTCATCATCACCACTCACGGATTTAATCTTAAAATGGATACGATCCCCGGATTCATGGTAAAAAAAGCCGCAGGATATACAAATAATTTTGCCAAATTCCGCCAGTATACCGGCTCGTTGCAGGTAGTACTCACCGGCAGAAAAATTTTCTGGCATGGTTTTGGAAACCTTCTCTTCCCAAAGACCCTGCCATACTGGTGGCAAGTGTTGAAAATCAGGGGCTCCGGGAACAGTTTCTATATCAATAACCAATACCTTTGTGAGGTCAATTGTGTTGAGCATATTCTCTGATTTTGAATAAAAAACAAACAAATAAACACTAAAAAGTAAACACTATGAGCGCTTCAAATTATCCCTCAACTTCGGGATACCCCCAACCCCCCAAAAAAGATAACCGTGGTATTATTTACGGTGTATTAATTGCCGCTTTATTAGGTACATGGGGCTACATTATTTATGATAAAAGTAAAACCAAAGAAGTAATCCAGCAAAAGGATGTTCAGTATGCTTCGCTGGATTCTATCCGCAACCAGTTGACCGCAGATTACGAAGCGGCCGAAATCCGCCTTGATAAAATGACTTCCGAGAACACAAAGCTGGATAGCCTTGTGAAAACAAGGGACAAGGAAGTGACTGAAATGCGGTCAAGGATCAAAACCCTGATCAGCAAGCAAAATGCTTCGGCAGCAGACCTGGCAGAAGCACGGAAGCTGATCAACTCTCTCAACGGCAAAATCGAAGAGTATATCAAGGAAATTGAGCGTTTGACAGGCGAAAATATCCAGTTGCAGGCGGATAAAGAGCAATTAACGACCGAAAAACAGGAATTGACAACATCTCTTGACGAGAAGCTGACTGAAAATAAAGACCTGTCCGGAAAAGTAGAGGTAGGTTCTACACTGAACGCAACCAATTTCCACATCGTAGCCATCGATGAAAAGAAAAGCGGCAAGGAATCAGAAACTTCCAAAGCAAAACGTGCTGATAAGTTCAGGGTATCGTTTGATGTAGAAAACAGGCTGGCACTGACCGGCACCAAAGACCTCTATGTGATCGTTACCAGCCCTGAAGGTACTATTGTAAAAGAAGAGGGACTCGGATCCGGTTCGTTAACTACCCGTGAAGACGGAGACAAAGATTATACTAACAAAGTATCTATCGATTACGAGCAGGGCAAGAAGAAAAATGTAAGCTTCGACCTGAAACAGGCTGATAAATACACCAAAGGAACTTATAAAGTGGAAGTGTACGAAAACGGCTTCAAGATCGGTGAAGGTACCGTTACACTTAAAAAAGGTGGTATTTTCGGATAATTTGAATTTTCATACATACATAGCATATCAAAATGCCGGGATATTCTCCCGGCATTTTGTATTGTAATATCCCGGAAGCGCATGAAGAAAAAAACAGTATCCACATACAGGGAAGTGCCTGTTGATTTCGCCGCCGTAGCCAAAAAGCTAAAAGCCGCCTATAACGTATCCTTAAGCAGCGAATGCCTGAGCGAGTTGGAGAAACGGATAGCCATATTACAACCCGCCAAAAACACAATTCTTGTCAGGGAAGGACAATATGCCGACAATACATACTATCTCGTTTCCGGCTGCGCCAGGGCTTTTTACCTGAAGGATGGGAAAGATATCACCGACTGGTTTGCGTTTGACAATGATTTTATTTGCTCCATCAACAGTTTCTTTTTACAGATTCCGAGTCCCCACTATATCGAAGTTCTAACACCCGGAATATTACTGGAGATCAACCGGGCGGATTTTCAGCAGCTTTCTGATAAATACCGTGACTTCGACCGGTTAGGCAAACACGTGGTCACCAAAACCATGCTGCAATTGCAGCAACGGATCGTATCCGTACAATTTGAAACCGCCCAACAGAAATATGAAAACCTGCTGGCCATTCACCCCGGCATAACACTGAAAGCACCCCTGACACATATAGCCTCCTACCTGGGCATAACCCTGGAAACCCTCAGCAGGATCCGTCAATCAAAAACACGAATTTGACGCAGATCAAATGAAGTAAACCGTCCGGCATACAACTTTGTAAAAATGCAGCAATGAAACGGCTTCACTTTATCTCCGGTATTATCATCATCCTGTTTGTCGGCCTTCATTTGTTTAACCACCTTACCGGTATGGCCGGTGCAGAACGGCATATACAGGTTATGGAACAATTGCGACAGGTATACCGTAATGTTTTTGCAGAAACCATACTACTGGCTGCCGTACTGCTTCAAATTGTTTCAGGCATCGGCCTTTTCCGGTCAGAAAGAAAACAGGCCGTTACCGCATTCGAAAAGCTACAGCTATGGACAGGACTTTATCTCGCTTTCTTCCTTGTTATTCATGTAGGAGCAGTGATGGCTGGCAGATCTATTCTTCACCTGGATACCAATTTTTATTTCGGAGTTGCGGGAATTAACACTTTTCCTCTCAATGTTGTATTTATCCCATACTATGCGCTGGCAGTCTTATCCTTTTTCGGACATATAGCTGCCGTTCATCGACTCAAAATGAAAGGCCCTTTATTAGGTATACCCCCTCAGACCCAGGCTGTCATTCTCCTTCTGACCGGCTTATCAGTAACCATTCTGATATTCTATAGCTTAACCGACCGGTTTACCGGTGTTGAAATTCCACCCGGGTACAATATCCTGATCGGAAAATAGCCGGCAGGAGTCCGTTTTTCTGAGCTGAGCCCAAACCCGTATCTGTGACGTTCCGGTGTCGTTATGATGCTTGTTTTTTCAGATCGCGAAGATAGCTACAGTTCAAAGTATCACGTAGCGATACATTATGCATCTGGTGCCCTCTCACCCCCTGGCGGTTCTTTCTTTTGAGCCACCAGTCTGCCATCTTTTGCAAACCATAACAAACCTCCGGGATATTTAATATTTTTAGCGGATAAAAACGATCCGGTTATATGAAACAGCAAATCAATGCAGCAATACTGGGCATGGGTAGAATGGGACAGATACACTTCAGGCACCTGACGCAAAACATAGAGGGCGTGAAAGTATCGGCCATAGCCGACCCTCTGGCCGGGAACGAAAGTTTCCGGGAAAAATGGGGTGCCCTTGATTTTTATGTCCATCCGGAAACGCTCATAGCCCGGACCGATATAGATGCGGTGATCATCTGTACACCAACCTATACTCATGCAGCCCTTGTAGAACAAGCCATCAGCGCCCGAAAGCATATCTTTTGTGAAAAGCCGCTTGATCTCTCGCTTGATATCACCCGGGATCTGCTGCAGCAGGCCCCGGCAGCCGGCGTACAACTGATGCTGGGTTTCAACCGGCGGTTTGACCCTGACATACTGGAAGCTAAAAAATGTATTGAAGACGGACGCATCGGAAACATACAGATCGTCAAGATCACCAACCGCGACCCTGCGATCCCTTCCATTGATTTTATCAGGTCTTCGGGCGGGATATTCATGGATTTTTCCATTCATGACTTTGATATGGCACGGTATATCATGCGCAAAAAAGTAACGGAAGTATTTGCAAAGGGATTGGTATTTATGGATCCGGCAGTAGGTGACGCCGGGGATATCGATACGGCTTTGATAACCCTTGGTTTTGAAGACGGCACTTATGCGGTGATAGACAACAGCCGCAAAGCGGTGTATGGCTACGATCAGCGGATCGAGATTTTTGGCGACAAAGGCATGATACAGGTAGAAAATAATCCGCAACACCACAATATCCTGTATGACGCCGAAGGCGTTCACCAGGCGCTCCCGCTATCATCCTTTGTACAGCGATATGAACGTTCTTACCTGAAAGAAATGGAATTGTTCATAGCCGCCCTGCGGGAAAACAAGCAGGTTCCGCAAACGGCGGAAGACGTGGAAATGGCAACCGTTATTGCTTATGCAGCACAGAGATCTCTTCAGGAACAGCAACCGGTAAAACTTGTTTAGATGTAGAATTTATGATGTCTGATTTATGATTTGAGTCCTTTTCCAAATCAGCAATCAAACCTGCAACCTGAGACCTGCGTCCTTACTGCTTATCACTTACTACCTGCCCCGGCCAGTTCCAGCACAATGTCCCACTCTTTATCGGTAACCGGCTGAACAGATAAACGTCCCAACCTTATCAAAGCCATATCTGCCAGGCGCTTATCGGCTTTGATCTGCTGTAGTGTTACGGGATTCTTCAGCTTCCGCACGGGCTTTATATCCACCACTACCCAGGTATCATCTTCTGCAGTAGGATCCGGGTAGTATTCTTTTACCACTTTGGCTATTCCCACTATTTCAAGTCCTTCATTGCTGTGGTAAAAAAAGAGCTCATCCCCTTTTTTCATTGCTTTCAGGTTATTGCGGGCGGCATAGTTGCGTACGCCATCCCAAAAAGTTTGTTTATCCTTTACAAACTGATCCCAACTGTATTTAAAGGGTTCTGATTTTACAAGCCAGTGTGCCATACAAGTGATTTTAAAGGATTAGAATTCATTTGACCAGAAAGAGGCATTCAGTGCGATCATTTTCAGTGCGGTTACAGCAGCCTCTTTTCCTTTATGACCATGCCTGCCTCCTATTCTTTCCTCTGCCTGGACATCTGTATCCACGGTTAACACACCAAAGATCACGGGCACTGGCAATTCTACATTCAACCGTGTGATGCCCTCCGTAATTCCCTGGCATACATAGTCAAAGTGAGGCGTATCACCCCGTATCACGCAGGCAAGGGCAATATAGGCATCAGGCGCTGTTGCATTATCCGAATGCGTACGCCAGTGCGCCGCTATGCCGAACGGAACTTCAAAAGCCCCCGGTACGGTCACCACTGTGTAGTTCACTTCATATTGCTTCAGCACTTCCGCCGCACCTTCCTGCAGCCTGTCTATTACAGGCGCATTCCATTCAGTTCTCACTATAACAACCCGGGCACCCTTTTTCAGAGTGCCCGCATTGAATTCGTATACATTACTGTTACTTATGTCAGCCATATGTTATTTATTACTGAGCGCCCAGCTTACCGAGGTATTTATCGGCAACAAAGCCACGCTCTGTATTGGGATATTTCTCTTTTAACTGCGTAAACAACTCAATTGCCTCCTTGTTCTTTCCCATTACGTCATACAGGCTGGCTGCCCTGAAAAGATATTCGGAGGACAATGCCGTATTCTTCTCGAAAGTAGTGCCGGCTTTTTTATAGTTCGATACCGCTTCCTCATTTTTCTCCAGCTCCGAATAAGCATCACCGAGCATACCATATACCATGGCCTGCGTTTGGCGGGAACCATTGGAATTAAAATCGTTGAGATATTTGATGGCGTTATTAAAATCACCCAGGCTCAGGTAAGCCTGTCCGGCATACAGCTTGGCCAGGTTACCGGAAGGGGTGCTACCATACTTGCTGATCACTTTCAAAAAGCCTGCATTTTTCCCATCCCCGTTCAAAGCCAGTTGCATAGAGTCGGCTGCAAAATATTGCTGGGCCTGTGCGATCGCTTCCACCGCCTTTTCATTTTCAGGTACCTTTACCAGGTACTTGTATCCGAAATATCCTCCGACAATAAGGATAATGGCCCCCAATGCAAATAATACCGATTTATTGTTTTTCTCCAGAAAGCTTTGGGTTCTTACTGTGGCATCCTGATTACCTTTTGCACTCATTTTGTTTTGTTATATTCTGATTTGTATTCTGTAAACGCGCTGTATAAAAATAATATGCTAGTCCATAATAAAGGGGTAGTCCTCCTGGATATAAACGTCCTTCAGCAGTTCATCATCGGAAGGCCAGGGGCTTTCCTCTGCAAACTGCACCGCTTCGTCCACCTGCTTCTTTATTTTTTCGTTGATCGCTTCTATTTCTTCTTCTTTTACTTTGAAGTCCTTCAACAACTTTTCCCTTGTATATTCTACAGGGTCTTTCTGCTTGTATTCTTCCACTTCTTCCTTGGTACGGTATTTCTGCGGATCACTCATGGAGTGTCCCTTATAACGGTATGTTTTTATTTCCAGCAATGTAGGACCTTCTCCTGCACGGGCTCTGTTTACCGCTCTCTCTACCGCTTCGTGTACTGCTTCGGGACTCATACCGTCTACGGCATCACCCGGCATATCGTATGCCTCCGCCAGCTTGTAGATGTCAATTACGTTAGAGGTACGCTCAACAGAAGTACCCATTGCATAATAATTATTCTCACAGATGAAAACCACAGGGAGTTTCCAGGTCATTGCCAGGTTGAAGGTTTCGTGCAGCATACCCTGCCGGGCAGCACCGTCGCCGAAAAACGTCAGGGATACATTGTCGGTGCCTTTGTATTTTTCCGCGAATGCCAGTCCGGCGCCGGTACCGATCTGCGCTCCTACGATACCATGTCCGCCAAAAAACCTTTCTTTATTGCCAAAAAAGTGCATGCTGCCGCCTTTACCCTTGGAGCAGCCGGTGGCTTTGCCAAACAATTCGGCCATACCCGCTTTGGGTGTAATGCCTTTTGCAATGCCAAGCGCATGGCAACGGTAGGCGGTAATGAACGGATCCTCCGGCCGGGTGGCTGTCATGCAACCCGCCGCTACGGCTTCCTGCCCGATGTATAAGTGACAAAACCCCCTTATCTTCTGCATACCGTATAATTGGCCTGCTTTTTCTTCAAAGCGACGCAGCAACAGCATTAACTCATACCAGTACAGATAGGTTTCTTTGGAAAATTTTGCTTTACCTTTTGACTTAGCGCTCACTGTATAAATTTTGAGGGGCAAATATATGAAAAAGATGGATTCCGGCGCATTAAAATCTTTTCCATAAACAGCTAAAAATCAATCTTCAATAACACGTGCAGGGTGCTTTCCCTCCATTCCCGGGAAGGATATGATCTCTTTCTGTTGTCACGATACAACAAAAGGATGTGTGGAGTACCTCTTGCGGGGGGAACAATCCCGTTCATAGTTGTCAGATATCTCTCCGCTGTGCGGGATCGATCTGACAAGGAGCGGGCTATATGACAGGGAAAAGCCTATCGCGGCTTGATCCACTCTTCGGGATTAAGATACTTGGGGTTGCTGCCCACCACCATGGTCACGATAAAATAGATCTTGCCGATCCCGTATTCATCGTCGTCTTCAGCCGCTTTTCCGATGGTTTGCCCCAGCTTTACATCTTCGCCCTTGCGCACGGTAATATCGGACAGGTTATGATAGGTGGTAAGGTATTTACCATGCCGTATGGTCACAGCCGACGTATTCCCGATATTATGAACAGAGGATACCGTCCCTTCAAAAACAGATTTTACAGGCGCAGCCAGATCGGTGCGGATATAAACGCCGAAATTATCCTCATAAAGGGTGGTACCTTCAATTTTCACCCGGCCGAATTTACCGGTTACCTCCCCTTTACTTACGGGCCAGGGAAGTTTTCTCCGGTTGTTCTCAAAACCAACCGACACGGCTGTTACCTCCGGTGTGTTTTCCAGCTTGCTGGCTGTACGCGTGGCAGTGGTGGCAGCCGGTGTGGCTGCGGTGGTGCTGGCTGTGGTTGACTTATTGGCGGCTGCAGCTTTTGCAGCGGCTTCCCTTCGTGCCTTTTCCGCTTTCTCGGCTTCCATTATTTCTCTTTTGATAATGGCGGCAATGGAGTTCTTGATGTCACGCTCCACCTTGCTCTTGGTGGCTAACTGTTTTCCCAGCTCATTTTCCTTTTCTTTCAATTTGCTGACCACCGCATTCTTTTCCTTTTTTTCCTCTTCCAGCTTTTGCATTTGCTTGCTCTGCTCATCCAGCGTCTTTGTCTTCAGCGATTTATTGTTTTCCAGATCTTTGTTCTTATCGGCAAGCAGTACCTGGGTTTTCTGGATATTTTCCAGTTGTTTACCCCTGTATTCGCGGTACGATTTCAGGTAAGCGATCCTCCTGACAGCATCGTTAAAGTTGGTCGCGGAGAAAATAAAATTCAGCATATCATAGCTGCTCCTGTTCTTGTAAGCATACTCAATGGTTTTAGCATACTGTACCTTGAACGTATCCAACTGATGGCTGAGCCTTTCTATTTCATTGTTGTTACTGGTAATATCGTTGTCGATCAGCGATACCTGCTTATTGATATTGGCAATAATGGCGTCTCTTTTTTTGATCAGGTTTTGTACACGCCTGAGCTGGGTAAGACTCTGGCTGCGATCCTTTTTTACGGACGCCTGGGAGCGCCTCAGTTCCTCGATCTCCGCCTGGATCTCTTTTCTCTGTTTTTCAAGCTCTTCTTTGCTTTGCGCCTGAACGGCGTTCACCATCAATACAAGCAGGCCTACAACTGTGAATGAAAGAATTTTGCGCATTAAAAAGGTTATTTACAGGGTAATTTTTCGTGTACCCGAAGATAACGAAACTAACAAATAGGGATTGTACCCCGGAGTGTTAAAATTATTTTTTTGTATAATTCTTAGGAATATTAAAGGGAAAGGTCAACGGCTTATCAAATTCTGCCTGTTTAAAGTCCAGCGTGATGTCGATCCGGTTCTTTTCGGTGATCACGATCGTCCGCTTATTGGAAAACAACCGGTCCTGGATGGATACAATGTCCTCAAAACTGAAGTCCGCCGTCCGGTTGCGTATGATGTCCACATCATCCAGCTTACTGTGTGTAATAGCAAAATCTTCTTTCCGCATGGTCAGCAGGTGTTTAAAATATTCACTCACGGTAGAGATGGAAACATTTTGCCCTGTTTCCTTATAGAACAATACATTCGTAGTATCTATGAACAACGGATTCCCGATCAGGATATCCTGCAGGACATAAAAATCCGCCGGCAATTGTGTTATTTCCCTGATATAGTCGGTGGTATGAAACTGGTAGTAATTGTCCAGGCGGTTGATGATCTTCACGCTGTCGGGCGTGATCAGCACCCGGAAAGCTTCCATACCCAGCAGGGCGCTTATGGATACCCAGATGACGCTGTCTTTCTGTATCCTTACAAATGAGTTGAAATCGTATTTACGCTGCCGGCTGTCTTTATAATCAACCTTTATTTTCCCCGAAAAGGTATTGAACGCAATGCTGTTGTTCTCAATTTTTTCAAAAACATCGTGTACCAGCTTCACCGAGTCGGATTCCAGCGGATTGACCAGGTGCGTGATAACCGAATCCTTATTGGTAACTGTTGACTGCAATTTTTTTGAGCCGCGGCAAGCAAACAAAGCCAAAACAACCGCACAAACGGCCAGGAACCTGAAAAGCATAGTTATATTAATTTTTGCCTGTGTGTCCGAACCCGCCTTCATTACGGGCAGACATCGTTATTGTATCCGTTAGCTCCCACCCGGCCTTTTCCACTTTTTGCACCACCAGTTGGGCGATCCTTTCGCCCGGCTGAATGACCTGTGTTTCAGCAGACAGGTTAATGAGGATCACCTTCACTTCGCCCCGGTAGTCAGCATCAATAGTACCGGGTGTGTTCAGGCAGGTAATGCCCTGCCTGGCAGCCAGTCCGCTGCGGGGGCGCACCTGCACTTCATAGCCTTCGGGTATTTCCATGAAAAGCCCGGTAGGCACCAGCGACCGCTGCAGCGACGCCAGTTCGAGGGGGGCGTTTATATCGGCCCGTACGTCCATACCCGAAGCGCCGGCAGTGGCATATTCCGGCAGGGGATTGCTTGATTTGTTGATTACTTTGATGTTGATGATATCAGGCATACTGCAAAAATAAGGGATTTGACCTCACCCTCCAGCCTCACCCTCCTTCTCCCTCTCCGGTCGGAGAGGGAGCGGTGCTGTAGAATAATTCCAGGCTGTATATCTACCACATTAGACATAGAATAAACCCAAGCTGCATTTCATAAACCCTCTTTAAATTAGGGCACCCCTCTCCACCTGTGGAGAGGGACCGGGGGCGAGATGATTTTCAAATTACCACATTTTCAAATTTTCAAATTTTCTTCAGCAGCACCGTTGCATATGCCACCAGCCCCTCTTCCCTACCCGCAAATCCCATCGTTTCGGTAGTGGTGGCTTTTATGGAAACATCATGTATGTCCAGTTGAAGGATACCGGCAATGGTCTGCCGCATCTGCATCACATAGGGCTTTATTTTCGGCGCTTCCAGGCAAAGGGTAGAATCGATGTTTACAATACCGTATCCTTCCTTCGAAATAAGATCATAGCAACGTTTCAACAGTATCTTGCTGTCGATATCTTTAAATTCCGCAGACGTATTGGGAAAATGAAAGCCGATATCGCCCAGTGACAACGCGCCGAGCATGGCGTCGCAGATGGCATGGAGCAGTACATCCGCATCACTGTGCCCCACCGAGCCCTTATAGTGTGGAATTTCAATACCACCGATCCATAGCTTTTTGCCTGCTGCCAATTGATGGAAATCTATACCGGAACCAATTCTGTACGACATGTTTTTTTCGCAATATAAAACAAAACCCGGCAGTGACTGCCGGGTTGGTAATATAAGATCAATATATACTATTGCTATATTAAACTTAAAATGTCGTATAATATACCACGAATGCTCGAATGTTTATTCAGGTATTCGTGGCTATTGTAAAACTATAATACGTTAACTTATTAACACTATTTTAATAAGACACGGAGCCCCCGCCTTCGTAATCGCCACCCAGGTTGAACAGGAGGCTGAAGCGAAGCGTATTGGAAAGCGGGTTCCTGTTTACGCCGCTGCCGGAAGGCATCAGGTAAGAGAAGTTGATGCCGAAAACATTATAGTTGATGCCAACACCCATGGTAAAGAAATTTCTTTTACCCATAGACCTGGAATCTCCATAATAACCGGCTCTTACGGAAAACTGGTCGTTGTACACATACTCCGCACCGGCGGAATACGCCATAGCATCATTGCCGAAAGAACGCAGCCAGCCGTCTACCACTCCACCGCTGTTATACTTGTCGAAGTCTTCCTGGGTTGCGTCTGCACCGGGAGGAGCCGGTACGAGTAATTTATTGAATTCACCCAGCAGGGATACTTTATGTACTTCATTGGTCACCCAGGTATGTCCTACGCCTACGCCCAGGTTTGCCGGGATAAAGTTCCGCTGGTTCGCATCAGCAGTATAACCGATCTTTGATCCGAGGTTACTGAATGCCGCGCCTACGCTCCAGCCCTGTCCCTCTTCGTTGGCTCCATTGTAATAGATACCCAGATCACCCGAAACAGCATTACCCGGCTTGTAAACAGTGCCGCCGGTAGATGCCCCTCCCGCCAAATTGGAATGAATATAACGTAAAGCAATACCCAAAGACAACTGATCGGACAACTTGCGGGAATAGCCCATGTCAAACCCCATTTCCCTCGGACGAAACCTGTTGAGATCGTTGCCCAACGCATCGGTAAACTGAATATCTCCCAGGCTGAAATAACGCATGGAGGCAGATATAGCCTGTACTTCATCCAGCTTATAATAGCCCGACATAGAAGCCAGGTACACATCGTTTAAACCGAGATCCTTCAGCCAGGGTGTATAGCTGGCGCCAATACCATAGGGTGTTTTTGCAAAAGGATATTTTGCCACATTGTAAAACTGTGAACTTACATCTGCTGAAGTAGCTACTCCCATATCCCCCATACCGCCTGCCCTCGCATCCGGTGATATCCTGAGAAAAGGTACAGCCGTGGTTACTATGTTGATCCTGTCGGTCTGCGCCCAGGCTTCTGCGGTTAGCCCCATTACCAGCAAAGCGGAAAAACAATATCTCTTAAATGAGTGTTTCATCAGAAATTTAATTTGATTGACAATGAATACCTGAGGTAGAAATAAAGTTCAATATTCCGTTTATGTTTAATATGACTGAATGGGACTGCAAATTAATGCAGTCATTTCGTTTTTCAGGGAATTATTTTCAGAAAATACCCACAATTGAGTCAGGTGGGCTATTCCGGCATAATTCCTGTTAAAACATTATCCCTAAACGGGTTAAAAAAAGAAATATTGTTGTAAGTGAAATTATCGGGGAATTTGAAAGTTTAGCATTTAGTAAACATAAAACCGGGACAGGGCCGCCCTTATTATTATTAAAGTAAATTATATTGCACTGTGAATTAACATACGTCAATACTCATGAAATGGCTTTAAGAAAGCTCAAAAAATGCAATATTGACGATGTATACCCGTTATCTTTTAAGCACAAATCCAGCAAAAATGCAAAGACTACTTAATCTGAAAACTATTCTGTTGTTATCCGCAGCACCGCTGCTGTTCGGTTCCTGTAAGAATGGACTGTTCGGTAAAAACAAGAAGGAAAAATCGCAGGTTACCGGATGGAACTACAATGATAAGAACATGGGTGGTTTCAACGTATCCAAAGAAAAAGAACAAGGTACCGGTCCCGGACTGGTGTTTGTTCAGGGTGGTACTTTCACTATGGGAGCCACTGATGAGGATGTAATGGCCGATTGGAACAATATTCCCCGTCGCGTTACCGTATCCTCCTTTTATATTGACAAGACCGAGGTAGCCAACGTTCACTACCGCGAATATCTTCACTGGCTGGAAGCAGCCTTTGACGATCCGCAATATGCCCAGGTGGTGGAAGCCGCCAGACCTGATACCCTGGTTTGGAGGGAAGAACTGGCTTACAACGAGCCGCTGGTAGAATATTACCTGCGTCACCCATCTTACAACTACTACCCGGTGGTAGGGGTAAACTGGAAGCAGGCCCAGGACTTCTGTCTCTGGAGAAGCGACAGAGTAAACGAAAGAATTCTTGTTGAAAAGGGATATATCAATCCCAACCAGTTGAAATCCATCCAGGGGCAGGGCCAGGAAAACTTTAATACCCAGTCTTACCTGAAAGACCTGTATGAGCCGCAGCCCGGCAGGCCTAAAAAGAATCCATTGATGGATGCCAATGGCCGTCCCAGGACAAAAGTAACATTTGAAGACGGCTTTATGCTGCCCAACTACAGGCTCCCGACAGAAGCTGAGTGGGAATATGCCGCCTACGGCTATATCAATCAGAACCCCAAGCCCAAAAAGAAATCAAACGGTACCGGTGAAGAGCTGATCCGTGAGAAGCAGGTATACTCGTGGAGCCAGAATGTAAATGGTCTTCGGGATGCACGCCACGGAAGCTGGCAGGGTAAATTCCTGGCTAACTTCAAAAGAGGAAGTGGTGATATGATGGGTGTTGCCGGCGGATTGAACGATAATGCTTCTATTCCCGGTCCGGTGGATGCTTTCTATCCAAACGGCTTCGGTGTCTACAACATGTCCGGTAACGTGAATGAGTGGGTTGCAGACGTGTATCGACCGCTGTCTAACCTTGATAACGAAGATTTCAACCCTTACCGTGGTAACAGGTTCGAAAGATACCAGAAGAATGATAACGGCGAATACGAGCGCGACAGCCTGGGCCGTGTAGTAAAAGTATATGTAACCGATGAAGAAGTTAAGAACCGCCACAACTACCAGAGAGGTAACGTGATCAATCACCTGGATGGTGACTCTGCTTCGCAGGTTACTTACGGATATGGCAAAACAACCCTTATCAGCGACCAGGCGAGGGTGATCAAAGGCGGAAGCTGGAACGATATGCCCTACTGGCTGAGCCCCGGAACCCGCCGCTTTATGGACGAGAACCAGGGTAGCAGCACCGTAGGTTTCCGTTGTGCCATGGATCGCGTGGGCAGCCAGGAAGGAAACGGCTTTAAACCCGGTAACAACTGGAGCAAACGCAGACAGAATTCCAGGAAGTAGTTTAGTTTCTCAGCTATATAACAAAAAAGGAGGTGTGATTCACCTCCTTTTTTGTTTACTCTCTATGCTCCTCCGGGGTCTGGCAGAGCCGACCCGGAGCGACGCCGGTATGAGAGCACTCTATCTTTCGTGTATTGTCACCCCGGTCCAGCGTATTTGTCATGCCAAAGTCCCGAACATTCGATTCGGGAGAGGCATCTGAAGAGAGTGTTCTTGCGGAGAGTAGCCCCCTCCGTGCGTCGGGGTGACAACACACACAAAGGGTGAGCCCATCCTTAGCACCTCAGCCCTCTTTCCCCAAGGGGTATTGCAATGCTTCCTGAAACTCCTGCCAGATATTTTCCACGATCTCTCCGGCGGGCAATATTTTATCAATAATAGCAGCTACCTGGCCAATCTCCAGCTCTCCTTCTTCCAGGTCGCCCTCGAACATGCCTTTTTTGGCCCTGCCCCTGCCCAGCAGCGCACTAAGCTCTTCCACCGTGGCGCCTTTTTGCTCGGCCGCTTTCACCGCTTCATAAAAACGATTCTTGAGTAACCGTACGGGTACTACCTGCTTTAAAGAAAGCATCGTATCACCTTCCCGCGCTGCGATCACCCGTTCCTTGAAATTCATATGGGAAGAAGCCTCTTCGCTTGCCACAAAACGGCTGCCTACCTGCACGCCTTCCGCACCCAATACCATGGCGGCCAGCATTTGTCTTCCTGTTGCAATCCCCCCGGCGGCCAGCACCGGGATATCGACAGCTTTTACAACAGCAGGGATCAATACCATGGATGTTGTTTCCTCCCTGCCGTTGTGCCCGCCGGCCTCAAAACCCTCCGCTACTACGGCATCACAACCGGCAGCGGCGGCCTTCTGCGCAAAACGGCTGCTGCTGACTACATGTATCACTTTTATTCCTGCCTGTTTCAGCGTTGCCGTCCATGTGGCCGGGTTACCGGCAGAAGTAAATACCACGGGCACCTTTTCTTCCACTACAATATTAATGTGCTCTTCGATCTTCGGGTACAACAGGGGTATATTCACGCCGAAAGAGTTTCCGTTAACAGCCTCCCTGCACTTGCGGATATGCTCGCGAAGCACATCCGGGTACATGCTGCCGCTCCCGATAATACCCAACCCGCCTGCATTGCTGACCGCTGCTGCCAGCCGCCAGCCGCTTGCCCATACCATACCTGCCTGTATGATCGGGTACCGGATATGTAAAAGCTGTGTAATGCGATTTGAGAACACCATAGGCTGTTATTTTTAAACCTTATCCAAGATCTATCTCGGTATTGTCGCCAATATTCAGCGACCGGGTCTCTCCTTTGATCTCCGTGTCGCTGCCGATCAGGGAATGGTGCAACACGACATCGAACAGGGTGGCAAAATCGCCGATGATAGAGTTCCTGACAATTGAGTAGGTTATATTGGCCTGCTCCCCTATAGCCACATTAGGACCAATAATGGAGTTGCTGATATTGCACCCCCTGCCGATACTTACCGGCGGTACGATCACTACGTTTTCAAAATTATGTTCCTGTGATATTTTACTCCCCTGTTTCTTCATCAGGGTAACATTGGTTTCAAGGAGCGTATCGCTTTTTCCGACATCAAACCAGTTCTGCACCTTGAACGACTTAAAAATCACACCGCTCTGGATCATGCATTCAAGCGCGTCCGTTAGCCCGTATTCTTTTTCCGGTCTGCTTTCAGTCATTATTTTTTCAAGGCAGGAAAACAAAAAGCTTGTATCTTTTATTTTATACAATCCAACCAATGCCAGGTTCGATTTCAATATCTGCGGTTTTTCGATCACCCGGGTGATATCGCCCTCTTCATTTACTTCCGCCACACCAAAGTTCCGTGGATCATCCACTTTTTTTACACCCAGAACAGAGTGTTCGCTGTTCAGCATATCCTGCACATTATACTCGCAGATGGTATCGCCCAATACAATAAATATCTCGTCCTCACCTACCACTTCTTTTGTAAGGTAAATGGCATGTCCCAGCCCCTGCCTTTCATTCTGTTGCACAAAATGGCACTGCAGATGACCATAATGTTTATTTATATAATCCCGTATCTTATCGCCGAGATATCCTACAACAAATATATATTCCTGTACGCCTGCATCTGCCAACTGGTCTATGATGATGCTCAGTACCGTTTTGCCCGCAAGGGGGATCAGCGCTTTGGGTTGGGTATAAGTGTGCGGACGCAATTTAGTGCCGGCACCCGCCACCGGTATAATTACTTTCATGAATGCAAATGTATTATACTTACAGGCTTCAAAACAGGAAATTTACAAAATAACACTATCAATTCTGCCACAGCCCGTCTTACAAAAAGCAGGTATCCTGCTGATAGAAAGGTATTATAGTGATTGTACAGCAGGGATAAAATAGTATAAAAATCTGAGAATGAAAACAAATTTCCGTTTACTCTTTTTAAAATTGTTATGTTCATAACATTTGCATAACAGAATTTAAATACTTTTATATACAGGTATTAGCCGGATCTTCTCCGGGATCTAATACAGAAGAATGATAAAATATTCTACATACCACGATAACGAACTGCTGCAGCTTTTGTCGGAAAGCGACAAAGCAGCTTTCACTGAAATCTACAACCGCTATTGGAAAATGCTATATGCTATCGCCTACAATCATTTAAAGAGTACAGAATCGGCTGAAGATACGGTTCATGAAGTTTTCACAAGTCTGTGGAAAAACAGGCAAAGCATTCATGTATTATCTTTAAATAATTACCTGGCTTCTGCGATCAAGTATATCGTCTTTGCTCACATCAGGAAAAAGTCATACGAAAAAGAGTATCAAAAGATCAATACCCATACGCATGACAGTCTGAATATTGAAGACAGTTATTTCTGTAAAGAACTGCTTGCGTTCACACATAATGAAATTGAGACTCTCCCCCCAAAATGCAGGCTGGTTTTTAAGTATAGCCGTGAAATGGGTATGAGCAACAGGGAAATTGCAGATGTTATGGAAATATCCAAAAAGACTGTTGAAAACCAGCTCAATAAGGCCCTGAACCATCTCCGGTTTTCACTAAAACGGATCCGTTTGTTTTGTATGGGCATTTTTTTTTCGCTTTGAATAGGTGTAACAAGTGTTTTGCGACACTTATATCCTGTCATGAAGCATATTCCCGAGAATATAAGACACATTATCCGAAAGTTTTTTGATGGTTCTGTAACACCATCTGAAAAAGCGTTGCTGGATGAATGGTATCATTCATATAATTCCGTTCGGGAAGTGGAAGTAATATCCGAAGAAAATGAGGTGGAAATAGACAGCAGGCTTAAGAACAGGCTGCAACAATTTTTGCTTGATCAAAATCCTGAACGTCATGCACCCCGCCTTACAAAAAGGATAATCTGGAGCTCGGCAGCGGCGGTCTTCCTGGCAATAGTTTCCTTCCTTTATTTTACCAATTTTCGTTCCGGGGCGAAACATGAAGAGGTGCCCGGGATACAGGAAACTGCCGGCGGGGAAATTCTGCCGGGCGGAGACAAGGCCATCCTTACGCTTGCAGATGGAACCACGATGGTACTGGATTCGGCTTTTCAAGGTGTAATTGACCTGCAGGGAAATGCTGCTGTTGAAAAAATAGGCGACGGACTTATAAGGTATACACATAATAATTACCTTCTGAAAAACGAAATTGTATATAATACGATCGCTACTCCGAGGGGAGGACAATATCAGTTAGAACTGTCGGATCGAACCAAAGTCTGGCTGAATGCAGCCTCATCTATTCGTTTCCCCACTGAATTCAGGGATGGTATCCGGGAGGTTGAAATTACAGGGGAAGCTTACTTCGAAGTGTTTCACGATCCCGGTAAGCGCTTTACGGTTAAGGTAAATGGCCTGAATGCGGATGTGTTCGGAACCAGCTTCAATATTAAAGCGTATGACAACGAGCAAAGCATTACCACTACTTTGCTCAGCGGGTCATTGCGGGTCACAAATAATAATACAGTTTCTCAATTACTGGTTCCCGGTGACAAGCTGGCTTATATGGAACATGGTGAAATAACGATAGAAAAGAATTCAGATGTTGAAGAAGCAGTTGCCTGGAAAAACGGCAAATTCATCTTTAATAACACGCCCCTGCGTACCATTATGAAGCAAACAGAAAGATGGTACGATGTAGATGTCGTATTTGAAGAGGATAAAACAGTACACTTTACCGGGGAGCTGAGCAGAAGTGTTGGCATTGAAGAACTGTTGAGAAAACTGGAATTAACCAATGAAGTCCGCTTTAAGATCGAGAAAAAAACAATCACTGTTTTAAGATAAGTATTATCTGATTTATTATTTATCACTTTTTATTTTATACTAAAAACTAATGGTATGAGACTCAATTGTCTTTTTCTCCGACGGAGAAATCTATCAGGGGTTGCCAGGATACTTAAATTCACTTTGTTCCTGATCACCTGTATTTGCATTAAGGTTAACGGTGGAGTGCTTGCACAGGAAGTTAATATGTCATTTAAAAACACCAGCTTATCTAAAGTCTTCAGGGAAATTCAAAAACAAACGGGCTACCAGTTTCTTTATACGGAAGAAGTGGTTGATACGAAGCAAAAAATAAATATTCAATTGAAAAACGCTTCTTTGAGAGAAGCGCTGGACAAATGCCTGAACGCAGAAATGCTTGAGTATATAATCGATGAGAAAACCATTGTTATCAGGCGGAAACAGCATATACCTTCATCCGAAAACAAAATAAACCGGGATATTTCCGGGAGAATAGTATCAGAATCCGGGGAACCCATAGCGGGTGCGTCTGTAGTAGTTAAAGGCACCAACATCGGAACAAGTACCGACCCCGGGGGAAACTTTACACTACAGGTATCTCAGCAAACAGTCGTTCTTGTTGTATCCTCCGTAGGATATGAAACAAAAGAAGTGAATGTATCCGGGTCAACCCCGGTGAGCATTACTTTGGCAACTAAAAGTGACGAATTGGATGACATTGTCGTGGTGGGTTTTGGCACACAGAAAAAAGTAGATGTTACCGGAGCCATCTCTACAATTAAAGCATCGGATGTCAATCAGGGGATCAACCAGTCTGTTCCCCATGCATTGCAGGGCCGTGCCTCGGGTGTAACCGTCCTGCAAAGTGCCGGCGACCCCGGCGCCGGGGTTTCCCTGCGTATAAGGGGGTCCGGCACCCTGAACGATAATAATCCTTTGTATGTTGTTGACGGAATCATAGGCTCCATAGAGGGTCTGAACCCTGCAGATATTGAGAATATCTCGATATTAAAAGACGCGGCTTCAGCAGCCATATATGGCTCCCGGGGTGCAAACGGCGTTGTGATCGTTACTACCAAAAAAGGCAAAAGGGAGCAACCCACTGTCATTTCAGTGAACAGCAGCCATGGAATGCAGCAGGCCTGGAAAATGCCCACATCGCTTACTGCGGAAGAGAGGAATATCATACACAAAGAAGCGCTTACAAACGACGGCACACCTGCTACAGAACCCATATGGGACTACTACAATAACCCGGATAACGCTGTAACCCGGACTGACTGGTTTAAAGAAGTATTACAAAATGCATATACAACATCAAATGACATTTCTGTTAACGGCGGATCAAAAAGATCTAATTATTCATTTAGCCTGGGATACCTTAATAGCGACGGGATTGTCCTGGGATCAAACTTTAAAAGATACAATATTCGCTTTAACAGTCAGCACGAAGTGGTAAAGAACCTGATAATAGGTGAGAACATTTCCATTGTGGTAGGTGATAGAAAAAATGTTTCTACCAGACCTGCCTGGGATGGCGTCCTGAGTTCTGCTTATTTCAATTTCAGGAATATACCGGTTTGGGCAAATGAAGCCGAACAAATCTACGGCGCACCTTCCGGGGATTTTCCTAACCCGGTAGCATCTCTGCACAGCAGAGATAACACATCTCGAAATGCAAGTGTTGGCGGCAATGTTTATCTGGAGTATAAATTCCTTAAATTCCTGACCGCAAAAACAGATTTTGCCTATACATATGCCTTTAATAAAAGTAAAAACTTTACAGCCATTGCACAAAATGGAGGAAGGGGACTGAATGAAAACAGCTTAAGCCAGAGCTTTACCACCGGGAATACCTGGATATGGAATAACATACTATCTTTTGATCATCAATTTGGCAACCATCATCTGGCCGCCCTGGCAGGCGCCTCTGCCGAATCGGGCATTAGCGAATGGGTATCATCAGGAACGGCGAAAAACTTCAGCAACCAGGACCCGGCCCTTCGATACCTTAGCAATGGAACGCTTTTTCAGGGATTCCCGGGCGGAAGTGCAGACGACTATGCCCTGCAGGGGTATTTTGGCAGGGTCAGCTATTCCTTTGACGACAAGTACCTTCTGGCTGCCAATATCCGCAGGGACGGCTCCTCCAAATTTGCTCCTAATAAAAGGTGGGGAACGTTTCCATCTGTTTCTGCCGGCTGGAGAATATCAGAAGAGAAATTCTTTGAAAACCTGAGCGGTACTGTTTCTGATCTTAAAATCCGGGGAAGTTGGGGAAGACTGGGTAACGATAAAATTCCCAACTACCAGTTCTTTAGTACCGTCAGCTCGGTTAGCGCACCCACGCTGAATGGAGAAATATTTGCTGCAGTAGCGCAAAATACAATGGCCAATCCCGAAATAAGATGGGAAGTAACCACACAAACGGATATTGGGTTGGATATGGGATTCTGGAATAACAGGCTGTCTTTCACTTTTGATTACTTTCATAAAAACACGACTGATATTCTGGTAAGGGTTCCGCTATTAGGATCGCTGGGGGTAGGGCAATCTCCTTTCAGGAACGCCGGAAATGTGACCAATAAGGGATATGAGGCATCTTTGACTTATCGAAACCGGCATGGAAAACTGGGTTATGAAGTTATGGCAAACTTCAGCCAGGTGAAAAACAAGCTCGAATCATTTGGGATAGCCGGGGCCAGTGATCTGTATGTCTCCGACTACAAAAATATCAATGTGGGACGTTTCTCGGAAGGAACGCCGCTCGGGCATTTTTATGTACTAAACAAACTCGGGATTTTTCAGTCCCAAAGTGAAATTGACAGCTACGTAGACAGGAATGGCAATAAAATTCAGCCGAATGCTGTTCCCGGAGATTTTAAATTTGAAGATGCGGACGGCGACGGAACAATCAATGCTAATGACCGTATAAACGCAGGTAACAGCTTTCCTACCATTACTTATTCTGTAAGCGGTTCCCTAAATTATGGCCCTTTCGATCTGAACATGTTATGGGTGGGAACCCAGGGCAATAAGATCTTTAACGGGTTGACGCTTGGCGGTAAACTCATGCAGGGCACAGGCTATAATAACGCGAAAGGAATTCTTGATCGCTGGACACCCGAATCCCCGGGAAACGATGTGCCAAGGGTTACAGTAAGGGATCTAAACAACAACCGCGCATATAGTACATTTTTCATTGAAGACGGCAGCTATGTACGATTGAAATACCTCACAATGGGTTATTCATTCAATCAGCAACTGCTGGGAAAAAATATAACGAAGCTCAGAGTATTTATGACATTTCAGAACCTGCTTACTTTCACCCGATATACCGGCTTCGACCCGGAAGTGGGAGCCGACATTGACTACAGCAGTAATATGTACGGTGTAGACAGGGGAACCTACCCGCAAGCGAGATCATATATCATCGGGATAAACTTTAATCTATAAAGCAAAAATTATGAAACATTATTATATACTATTTTTTCTGCTTTTTGCATTTTCTGCATGTAACAAAGACTTTTTAAATAAAGAACCGCATGAATTAACGGATGCTGTTTTTTGGAAAACAGCTGCGCAGGCAGAATCCGGGCTGGCAGGTGTATATTCGGCCTTAATGGATGAAGATGCCCTGGGCGGACAGGAATGGGCGGCCGTAGAAGCATTGAGTGACAATGCCTATATGAATGACAATTATGCAGATTATATTGCCATCTCAGAATTCAGAGCGGTGCAAAACACGGAGTTTTACCTTAGCCTGAATCCATACAAAACATACTACAAAGTTATAAAGCGCGCTACGGATGTTTTGAAATATGTACCTGATATCGGCATGGATGAGAATCAGAAAAAAAGAATATTGGGCGAAGCAAACTTTTTGAAGGCCTATGGCTATTTTTATCTGGTTGTAAGATTTGGTGATGTTCCCTTATTTGATTCCGAAAATTCAGCTTCAGCATTCAACAGGGCGCCTGCAGAGCAAATATGGACAACGATTGAAGAACATTTGCAGGCGGCAACCGCTCAATTGAACTGGGAGCACCAGGAAGGACGTCCCGGACTGGGAGCAGCCTGGGGATTACTGACAAAGGTATATGCCTACAGGGAAAAATGGGAACCCTGTAAAAATGCTGCCGCGGAGGTCATTAACTCGAATCAGCACAATCTATATGCCATATACTCAGACCTGTATACCCTGGAACACGATAATGAAAGTGAGCATTTATGGGTGCATAATGCAAGGTTAGGCGAAAACCCGGTTACAAGCATCCTTTTCCTGCCGAACGACGTATGGGGAGGAACGCACCCGGAGCAATTGGGAGCAGGCTGGCGATTGGTGAGCCCGACAAAACATTTTTATGACACCTATCAGACCGGCGATGTAAGAAAGAAAGTTACCGTAGCGCAAAAAGATGTTGATATAATTACTTACAATGGCTATACCGATGTATTAAAAGCGCCCAACAATCAATCTCCGGTCGTCTGTATTAAATATATGCAGCCATATGCAGCAGGATATACTGCATGGGGAACGGGACTCAATACCCCTGCGTTACGGTATGCTGATATTTTACTTTTACACGCCGAAGCCATTTTGAACATAAATAATGCCGGGCCGCAAAACAGGACAGTGGGTGTTTCGGAAGCAGCCAATTCATTAAACAGGGTAAGGCAAAGGGCAGGACTGGATCCAATAGCAGCGCCTACGTTTAATGATCTTATGTATGAACGCAGGATGGAACTGGCTTTCGAAGGAGGAGACAGGCATTTTGATTTGGTAAGATGGAAGCTTGCGGAAGAAATATATAATAGCCTGCCTGCAGAAGGAACGTATAAGCCTAAGAGAGTATTCAACCCTTCGGTGCACAATTTACTGCCTTACCCTCAAACAGAAATTGATATCAGCAACGGAAGTTTGACGCAAAATCCGGGATACAATTAAATCCCTTCCCGATAAAGCAGCTACACACCCCAATTGCCGGGCAATTGGGGTGTGCTTATATAGCAGGGAAAGATTTTTATACGTTCGCAAGTAAATTCCGGGAATAATACTATCTTAACTAATCACAATAAACTATTCAATAATATGTCCCTGGATCCTGCTATGCAACATTCCTGTTCCCGCCGTTCTTTTCTCGGAAAAAGCCTGATGGCTTCAGGCGCAATTCTCTTCGGTAGCTCCGCTTTCGGACAGAGAAGTTTTTTGAGCCAGCCCCCGAATTCAAAAATTGCAGGGGTGCAGATAGGAACCATCACTTATTCCTACAGAAGCATGCCACATACAATAGAGCAATTGCTGCAATACATTGTAGACAGCGGCATCAGCGCAGTGGAATTGATGGGGGATGCGGTAGAAGCCTATGCCGGCAAACCAACGGACAAAGATGAAGTGGCTGCCTGGCGGGCTGGTGTGAGCATGAAAAAGTTTAAAGAGGTGAAAAAAATGTTTCAGAAAGCCGGTGTCAGCATTTATGCTTTTAAGCCGAATGCCCTGGGGGCACAAAACACCGATGCCGAAGTGGAATACGCATTAAAAGTTGCTAAAGTGCTGGGCGCCCGTTCTGTGACGGTAGAGATACCGAAAGATCCGGCACAGTCTCAACGCCTGGGAGACCTGGCAGCCAAACATAAAGTATTCATCGGATACCATAATCATACGCAGGGCAATGACCAGGCCTGGCTCACTGCTTTAAGCCAGTCTGCCTACAACTCCATAAACCTGGATTGCGGTCATTATATTGCAGCCGGTGGTAATAATACCAAAGAAACCCTGCTGGCTTTTATTGAAGCCAATCACAAAAGAATTACCTCCCTGCACATGAAGGACAGGCAAACCAAAGATAACGGCGCTGCCAACCTGCCATGGGGCGAGGGAGACACCCCGATAAAAGAGATACTGCAGTTGTTAAAAACAAATAAGTACGACATACCTGTGTCCATTGAACTGGAGTACACCGTACCGGAAGGATCAAACGCGGTGAAAGAAGTAAACAGGTGCTTTGAATATGCCAAAGCTGCATTGTTGGGATAAGAACATAGGTAGCATTTTGTCGGAGACAAAAAAGAACATAAGGTATACGAAGTCTGAAGACTTCGTATAGCGATCGAATAAAGATCAACAATGTTTCCTCCCTGAAAACCAATACCTTTACAGTTTAAGAGAGGGCGCTATGTTACATCCGCAGTTTATTGATCACCTTCAGCAACGATTCACTGATTTTTTTGAGAGCACCACCGAAATCCAGGGGCATACTCCCGTGCATGGGGGCGATATCAGCCAGTCGTTCATGCTGGAAACAAACAGGGGACGCTTCCTGATAAAGGTGAATGCCGCTATCTTCGGACTGGATATGTTTGAAAAAGAAGCAAGGGGGTTGATACACCTGGCAGACACCGGCGCCCTGAAAGTACCGCGGCCTTTATTTGACGGAAAGTTTCACCAGCAGATATTCCTGGTCATGGAATACGTGGACCACGGTAGCCCCGCAGATGATTTCTGGGAAAACTTTGGTGAAGGGATCGCAAAATTGCATTATAATACTGCCGCTCAGTTTGGACTGGAATACGACAATTTCCTGGGAAAACTGACGCAAAAAAATACCCCGGGCGATACCTGGAGTGATTTCTACGCTCATCAGAGAGTATTGCGACTGGTAAATAAGGCGAACCAAAAAGGCCTGCTGGAAGCAGAACATGTTAAACAGGCGGAAAAGCTGTCCGGGGGGTTATCTTCTTTGTTCCCCGCCGAAAAACCCGCATTGCTGCATGGGGATCTCTGGAAGGGTAACTTTATAGCCGGCGCCAACGGGTATGTTGCTATTTATGACCCGGCCATCTATTATGGCAGCAGGGAAATGGACATCGCAATGGCAAAATTGTTTGGCGGATTTGATGACCGGTTCTACGCTTCTTATCATTATCATTTTCCCCTGGAAGCCGGTTGGGAAGAAAGGCTTCCCGTCTGCCAGTTATACCCCCTGCTGGTACACCTGCTGCTCTTTGGCGGACAGTACAAACGAATGGTAACAGAAATACTGGAAAAATACCGGTAAACGGAACTGGGAAATGAATGCACCCGGCGTGTTAAAGTTATTTCGCATCAAACCAGAGTTTTTTTTCATTGTTCCAGTCGCCGTTATAATTGATCGTAATTTCTTCGCCGGCTTCTATTTCCCGGATCGATTTAACAAACATGGTATCGGTATCGTAATCCATAAAATACTCACAATTGGCGGTATATGAATGGTTGTAAACGGCAATATATCCCAACGCCATGCAACATCCGTTTTCCTGCCATTCAAATATGTAATCATGCAGGCGGGTCTGGTCCAGCAATTTGCGCTCCGCCGTCGTCATCACTACTACCGGTGCTGTTTCGATGACGGTATCAGCGGCAATTTTTTTAGCTGTAAACACGCCCCTTCCTTTATCTTTGGCAGTGTCAATATATAAGTGTGGGATCAGCATACACTTTCTTGATTTTCTGAATACGATTGTTGCCCAAAGCTATTTTAATTTTGCAAGTCTAAAAGTTGAATATGCCTTTAAACGAGGAAGAAATTTCATTGCAGGATCAGTTTGAGGAAGTCATGGCCTCAAACGATGAACAGGTCATGCACGAATTTCTGAATAATCAGAATATCAGTGATGTAGCACAACTTGTAAGCGATAATGAAGAGTATGAAACGGATATCATATCTATTTTATCGCTGCACCGGGCCGTGAGCACCTTTAAGATACTGGATGTTCCTGAGCAGCGAAGGATCATTCAATCACTCCCCGCTATCAAATCGGCTGAACTGTTAAATGAGCTGCCGGCGGATGACCGAACGGCTTTCCTTGAAGAGCTGCCGACCGGGGTGGTGCGGGAGCTGATCAAACAGCTAGACCCTGAAGAACGCAAAGTGACGCTGGCCCTGCTGGGCTACCCTGAGGGTTCTGTTGGCCGTCTGATGATACCGGATTACATAGCCGTCCGGGAAGACTGGACCATGGCGGAAGTGCTGGATGAAGTGCGAAAGGAAGGACGGCATATGGAGACCATAGACGTGGTGTATGCTGTAAGCGTGAAAGGAGAGTTCATTGATGACCTGAAGATAAAAGATGTCATTCTTTCTCCGCCCGGTAAACGGGTTTCCGAGATCATTGACCGGCGGTATATTGCTTTGAATGTGTACGATACGCAGGAAGAAGCCAATAACGTTTTCAAAATGAACAACCGGGTGGCCCTGCCGGTAGTGGATAATAACAATATCATGCTGGGGATCGTCACCATCGACGACGTGCTGTGGGTGGCAAATGAAGAGTTTACGGAAAACATGCAACGTATCGGGGGTACGGAAGCACTGGATGAACCCTACCTGGAAATGCCCCTCTTCAAGCTTTTCAGGAAGCGGGTCGGCTGGCTGATCATCCTGTTCCTGGGAGAGATGCTAACGGCAACGGCTATGGGATACTTTGAGGATGAGCTGGCCAAAGCACTAATCCTGGCCCTTTTCGTTCCCCTGATCATCTCCAGCGGTGGTAACAGCGGCTCACAGGCATCTACCCTTATCATACAGGCCATGGCCATGGGAGAAGTATACGTGGAAGACTGGTGGCGGGTGCTGAAAAGAGAAATATTATCAGGACTGATGCTGGGCAGCGTGCTGGGATTGATCGGTTTCCTGAGAATAGAGGTCTGGTCGCAGTTTTTCCCGGATGTGTACGGCGAACATTCCTTCTTTATTGCGCTCACGGTAGGCTTCTCCCTAATTGGAGTGGTATTATGGGGAACGCTCAGCGGCTCCATGCTGCCTTTGCTGTTGAAAAAGCTGGGGGCAGACCCTGCCACCTCATCTGCTCCTTTTGTCGCCACACTGGTAGACGTTACCGGACTCATCATTTATTTCTCACTGGCATATGTATTCCTGCGGGGTATTTTGCTGTAGATATGTAAATCAATTCTCATGAAAAAACAGCTTCTCACTGCATTTTCGATCCTGGTGTTTGTTTTACCACGGTTGCAGGCACAACTGGACACATTGACGGTAGAAAAGATCATGCGGGATCCGAAATGGATAGGCTCTTCCCCATCCGATCCGAAATGGAGTGCCGATGGCAAAAACATCTATTTTCTATGGAACCCGGACGGCAATCCTGCAGACTCGCTGTACGTGTATAATATACAGACACCCACCATCAGCCCGGTTCCGGCAACTGCAAAAAGCAGCCTGGTATACGCAGATAACCTCGTATATAACAGCAAGCGGACACAATATGTGTACGGGAAAGAAGGAGATATTTTCTGGGTGGATATAAAAAACAAAAGAACCGTACAGGTAACGCGGACGGCGACGCCGGAATTCTCCCCTGTATTTTCCTTCAATGATACCCGCGTGGTGTACCAGCAGGGAGACAACCTTTATGCCTGGGGAATAGCCGGTGGCGAAACAGAGCAACTGATCCATACGCAAAAGGACAAAAAGCAGGAAGAAGGGAAGAAAAACACGCAGGAAGAATGGCTCAAAAACGATCAGTTGGCTTTACTGGACGTTTTAAAGGAACGGAAAGAAAAAAAAGATGCAACGGAAGCCTACAACAAAGCTGTAAACGAAGAAAAACCGCGCCCGGTATATACAGGCGATAAAAATATCAGAAACATCCGCATCAATACGGACGGGCGTTTTATAAGCCTGGTATTGTTCAAAACAAATACAGACGGCAAACGGACGATCATCCCCAACTACGTAACAGCGTCAGGCTTTACGGAAGACATCAACGGAAGGACCAAAGTAGGTATTCCCTTTAGCGTGAGCGAATTAATGATATACGACAGGCAAAGAGATACCGCTTACAGTATCAGCACCGACTCTCTGTCCGGCATACAGGACCTGCCTGACTACGTGAAAGATTATCCCGACCGTAAACAAAAAGAAGCCAAACGGCAGATCAACATCCAGTCAGTTAACTGGTCTCCGGGCAGGAACCAGGCAGTGGTCTCCATGCTTTCCCTAGACAATAAGGACAGGTGGATCATGCTGCTGGATGCTGAATCAGGCAGACTGTCGCTGCTGGACCGGCAACGCGATGAAGCCTGGATCGGCGGCCCGGGTATGTCTAACGGCGGCTGGATAGACGATGAAACCTGGTGGTACCAGTCGGAAACTTCCGGCTATTCACATCTCTACACGGTGAATACCAGAACAAAGGAGAAAAAAGCGCTTACGGGTGGTAGCTACGAAGTGCAAAGAGCTGTTTTGTCCGGCGACAAAAAGTTTTTTTATATCACCACCAACCAGGTACACCCGGGAGAAAAGCAATTTTACCGGCTGACGATCGCCACCGGCAAACAGGAAAGGATAACCGTGCCGGAGGGCGCCAGCGAGGTGTTTGTTTCTCCCGACGAAAAACAACTGGCCATATTGTATTCCTATAGCAATGCGCCAACAGAACTTTACCTCCAGGAAAATAAGCCAGGCAGCAAAGCCAGGCAGATAACGTTTAAAGGGCAGTCAGAAGAATTTAAAAGCTATGCCTGGCGGGTACCCGAGCTGATCGGCTTCCCGGCGCGGGACGGAGAGCAAGTATATGCCCGCTTATACAAACCCGCCAACCCCCACCCTTCCAAACCGGCGGTGATCTTTGTCCACGGTGCCGGCTACCTGCAGAATGCACACAAGTGGTGGAGCAGCTATTTCCGGGAATATATGTTCCACAACCTGCTGGCAGACAACGGGTACTATGTACTGGATATGGACTACAGGGCCAGCGCCGGGTACGGCAGGGATTGGCGTACCGGCATCTACCGCCATATGGGAGGAAAAGATCTGACAGATAATATTGACGGGGCAAAATACCTGGCAGAAACATTCGGGGTGGATCCCAAACGTATCGGCGTCTATGGTGGTTCTTACGGTGGATTTATCACGCTCATGGGACTGTTTACCGCACCCGGCACCTTTGCCGCCGGCGCTGCACTAAGGCCGGTGACCGACTGGGCACATTATAACCACGGATATACTTCCAATATACTGAACACCCCGGCCGAAGACAGCATCGCCTATCGAAAAAGCTCTCCCATTTACCATGCGGAGGGGTTACAGGATGAATTGCTGATCTGCCATGGTGTAGTGGACGTGAACGTCCACTTCCAGGATGTGGTACGGCTGGCACAGCGCCTGATTGAGCTGGGCAAGGACAACTGGGAAGTAGCTATGTACCCGGTGGAAGATCACGGCTTTGTGGAGCCCAGTAGCTGGACAGATGAGTACAAACGGATCTTCAGGCTGTTTGAAAGAGTGTTGAAGAAATAGGATTTTTTTGATTGCTGATTTGGGATTGGGGATTTATATATAAAACATTAAGAGGTTAAGGTCCATTAAGAGACTTCTACTTAATTTTCTTAACTCCTTAATGGTTACTATAAGAGCTAATGGTATTCCCGGATAATATTTACCTGCTCTTCCGACAGGGCACAATTGACCCATTCCCCGTCAAACGAAGCCCCATATTTTTTGTAGAAGCTGATGGCGGGCTCATTCCAGTCGAGCACCTGCCACATCATGCCTTTGAACTTCTTTTCTTTGGCTTCTTCTATTATTTTGTCAAACAATTGTTTGCCAACGCCCTTTCCCCGCCATTCCTGTGTAATCACCAGGTCTTCCAGGAAGAGTCGTTGCCCCTTCCAGGTGGAGTATCGTATATAGTACAACGCCATGCCTATAATCTGCTTTTCTCCGCCGCTCACAACTTCCGCCACAAATGCCCACCAAACCGGCTTTTCGCCGAAACCACTTTCAATAAAATGCTCCGGGGAAACCGTTACTTCGTCCGGTGCTTTTTCAAATTCCGCCAGTTCCTGCACCAGTTCCAGCATTCTTTCGCAATCTTCTTTAACGGCTCTCCTGATCATCATATCCATTTATTTTGTTTTTATTGCTTATACAAACACAAAGTTGCCTTTCAGCTTCAGGCTCACTACCGCTTCTTTCCTGAGGGTGGCATTTACGTCCACACCTGTATCCGTATGCTTCAGTGATATGTCTGTTTGTAAGCTGGCATTGATACGGGGATCGATAACGGAGAGGAACTTGATATGATCAGCCTGGCGCAAGTGCAGCGGCTTTTCCAGCGCCTGCTCCAGTATTTCCTTTATCATCTGCACCATACACACACCGGGCACCACCGGCTGACCGGGAAAATGTCCCTCAAACACCCGGTGTCCCGGGTTCAGCTCCAGTTGTACATTCAGTGTATCTCCTTCCGTTTTCATTTCCCTGATATAGAAAAAATCATTCTGCAGCATCCTCTTCGAGTTGTTTTAGTGCTATGGTAAAATTAAAATTAAAATGCCTGATACCGATGGTATCGGGCATATTGTTCGTGTACGCGCCAAGATAAGCTTCCGCTATTTTCTTCCGGCGGCTACCCCGCTCCATACGTTGCAGCTTAGTGCAGGCGCTGTCTGTGATATAATAGTAATGATCCTTCCCTTTTGCAAAGTCATAGTAAAAGCCATCGTCCTTTTTTATCACAGAGGGAGACTGCCGGATGTGCTGCATCAGGATCAGCTCAAAGTCCTTGCGCAGGGTTTTGATCACCGATCGCCGGTTCATTTGTTCTGTAATATGGTACACGGTAAATGCATCGCCGCTGAACCCGAAGTCAAAAAACTTGAACCCTGCCTCATTGGCAAACAGCATACGGATGCTGCTGTCCGGCATGGCTTTGATGATCAGCAAGCCACTCAGGTGTCTGCCCACCACGTCTACCTGCGTGCTGTAAATAATACGGGAAAACTGCGGTTTAAAAGAAGTTATGCAATGGTCAACCGGCGTGGAGCGAACGCCCTTATAAGCGGAAGTGCAGCCAATGCCCAGCCACAAACTAACGAACAGCAAATAACGCATCAGCAAGGTTTACATTCATTTGCCGGTTTACAAACCGGATGATGGTATTGTCGCCGGAAGACTCGTACATTTCCACCCTGGATACGGACAGGTCCTTTTTGTCAATGATAATGTTAATGCTCCGGAACATGGTCTTCAGGTTCTTTTCCACCGGCGTCAGCTCGGCGAGGTGATCGTTGGCGCCTGAGAATAATTTTACCGTGAAGTCTTTGCTTTCCAGCGCGTTGCCATTCACACAGTCGATCATGATCCGGTTGATCTGCTGGAACAGCTTGTTGGATCTGGAAGACAACCTGTTTTCCTTTTGACTGTCCCTGATGTAAACATCCGTACCGTTTACTACCATCAGGTATTGAAAAGGACTGGTATATTCCATCCGTACCGCGTTCTCTTTCCGGAACCAGAATTTCCCCCTGGAAGTGATCTTGTCATCCAGCAGGCTCAGGTTCTTCTCCTGTATAAAATCGCTTTGGATGGTATTGATCTTACGGGAGGTCTCTTTGAACTGCGCTTTGAAAGCCGCTTCATCCTTCATAGCACTGTACCCGGGATGTTGTGCCCGGGCGAGCAGTGAGATCATCAATACCATTCCGGCCATACATACCTTACGCATAAGGCTCTAAATTAAGCAATTTGTCCAGGCGTACAATTTCGTACCCCTTCTCTTTCGCATATTGTATAAACCGGGAAAGTATATCCAGCGTGGCTTTGCTGGTATCGTGAAACAAAATGACGGCGCCGGGTTTTAACGAACCGGTAACTTTTTCATATAGTTTCCTGGCATCTTTGGCTACCGTATCCATAGAGCGTACGCTCCATCCGACAGAAATGACATTACATTTCTGTATCGCTTTTTTCAGGTTGGGATTGGTAACGCCATAAGGCGGACGGAAAAGCCTGGGCTTTACGCCTACTATCTTAACAGTCGTATCATTCATCAGCTCCAGGTCTTCTGTCATTTTCTTTGATGAAAACAGGTCGAACCACATATCATGCGAATAGCTGTGATTGCCGATGATATGTCCTTCTTCGTGTACACGGCGGGCCAGCGCTTCATTTTCTTTCACACGTTTACCAATACAGAAAAAAGCGGCTTTTACTTCATGTTCTTTCAATATGTTCAGTATCTCCGGTGTATAGGTGGGTGTAGGTCCATCGTCGAAGCTGATGGCGATCTGTCTGCGGTCGGTGTGCGCGGAAGATACCGTCTTCAGGTAAAAGTTGGAGCGCAGGTTATAGCTGCCGTAAAACAACGCGACGGCATATAACAGCACCAGTATCCCGAAAACATAATAGGGAAAGCTGTAGAAAAAATGAACTCCAATCAATGCCAGCAGCAGCACGATGAAAGCAACAGTTATTGTATTAAAGTTCAGCATACGGATAACAGAAAAAGTGAATGATGGGTATTGTTTGAATGATTGTACACCAGTATTTTCCGGGGTGCGCTGTCCGGCGGTCCGGGATCGGCAAGCCTGCTGCCGGTTTTCAGGATATGGCTGGCAAGCCACAACGCAAATGCGCCTGCGGTCGGGTATTCGCCGCAATAACGCTTAAAACGGAGAAAAGGAATATCAGCCCCTAATGTAGCCCTCACGTATTGGTAAATTGAATCATTTGCAGTATCACCATTGTCGCCGCACACCAGCAGATCGATCTCTTCCGGCGCAATATGATTGTTTTTTAGAAATAAAACAACCTGATTTTGTGTTTCTGCCGGATCCGCCGGTTTGTAAAATGTATGCAGCGCATCCAGTCTCGCATAATCTTTCCCGGAGGCGTGTTTTGATAAGAGCAAAAAAGAAGCGCCTTCCCCGTTCATCGTTCCCTTACCGGGTTGTTCATAGAGCGTTGCCGTTGAACCGTTTGCACGATACAAGCCGAAACGGCTCAACAGCGCATGACTGGCATCGGTAATTTCGTCTACAGCGCCCACCAGCACATTTTCTGCATCATCTTCCTGTATGCAGGTCATGGCGTCGAGCAAGGCGCTTTCAAACGAAAACCCGCGGTGGACATAGGTAGTGTTATACCGGTGACATTTCAGCAGCAGCGCTATCTGCGCGGCCACCGTATTATGTGTGGATTGTATAAAAGCGGTAGGGTTCAGCAGCTCTTCCTTAAACTCGATCATCCGTCTCAAAAAAGATTCCGTATCGGCCAGGCATCCGTAGGCGGTGCCGGTTATAATGGCATCCGGTTGCTCCATGCCTGCTTCCTGCAGACAGTCCTTTGCAGCCATTACCCCCATACGGATGATACGGCTCATACGGCGCATCATCTTAGGGTCTATGGCAGCGGTATAGTCCGGTTCCACGCAACTCAGCCTGCTGCCGGTGTACAGCACAGGGGCAGTCATCAACTGCTCAAAACTGACCTGGGGTGATATGGCGGATGCTGCGCGTATATACATGGCTATACTTTAGAAAATACCAGTGAGGAACAATTGCCGCCAAACCCGAAAGAGTTGGAAAGCACATGACGAATGGAGCATCCTTTTTGAAACCGGGTCTCCGGTGCAAAGGGCAGTTCAGACATCGGCGTTTCCAGCCGGAGATTGGGATATACCATTCCGTGTTGTATGGATAAAACCGAGAAAACAGCTTCCAGTGCGCCGCTGGCGCCCAACGTATGCCCTGTAAAAGATTTGGTGGAACTCATTTTGGGATACCCGCCGTCGAACAATCTTTTGATAGCTGTTCCTTCCGCAATGTCATTGTTCTGGGTGCCGGTCCCATGCAGGTTGATATAATCAATATCGCCGGGCGATAACCCAGCTTTTTCCAAAGCCCCGCTCATAGCCAGGTAAGAGCCTGTGCCATCCGGTGAAGACGCCGTCTGGTGATAAGCATCATTGGCATTGCTATAGCCCGATAATGCACAGAAAGGCGGACGCGATAAGGTGGCAGCCACCTTGTCTGACACCAGCACTACATAACCGGCTCCTTCGCCCAGATTCAAACCTCTCCTGTTTTCATCAAAAGGCTGGCAGTACTGTTTGTCCAGTATCATCAGGGTGTTAAAACCGTTCAGTGTAAACCTCGTCAGCGAATCAACGCCTCCGGCAATAACGATATCCAGAAAGTTCTGGCGGATCAGCCGTGCTGCAAAAAAAATGGCATTGGCAGAGGAAGAGCAGGCGGTACTGATAGTAGAAATATAGTTTTTGATACCCAGGCGATCCGCTACCAGTTCTGTGGCGGCGCCGCATTCGTGGTGCACCAGGTTGCGCAACCTGCCTTTTGCAGCATCCTGCATAAATCCGGCATAGAAGTCTTCGGTTTTGTCCATCCCGCCTACGGTATTGGCGGAAATAAAACCGGTACGCCATTGCGACAGATTTTCCAACCCGGCATCCCGGAGCGCTTCCTGAGCCGCAACCGCCGAGAGTAAGGCAGTACGGGTGATACTTACCGGCATACCTGCCAATTCGGCCAGTTCGGCATTGGTTTGCTTTACTTCAGCCACCGGCAGGTCATGCGTTGTCTGCAGGTACTGCCGCTGCCGCATACCCGCCTCCTCTTTTTCAAAAGAAGCGATATGCTGCTGCACATTCTCTCCTATAGCGGAAATAACGCCGGAACCTGCAATAAAAACGGGCTTGAACATGTTGAACCGGATAATGGTAACCTACGCGGTTTTTGCCTGATGCTCTGTAATATATTGCGCCATAGTTCTTACCGAACGGAAAACACTTTGTCCTTCTTCGGCATTGGCAAGCTTGATTTGATACTCCTGCTGTAGCAGCACGATCAGCTCCAGGGCATCAATAGAATCCAGCCCCAACCCCTCCACGAACAATGACTGATCATCCCCGATGTCTTCCGGTTGTAAATCCTTCAGGTTCAACTGTGCGATGATCTGCCTTTTTAAATCAGCCATTAACTTCTCCATCAGTCAATTTATATATTTTATTAATATTACTCAGGTTCCATTCTTTCCCGGTGGTTGAAAGTTCTGCAAGATACAACACAGCTTTGTAGCTTTCTTCCAGCAATTCCACCCATCCGCAGATACAGGCTTTCAGCTTTTTGCGTTCAAAAAGGTCTTTTACAAAAAACAACATCCATTCCGGGTCAAATTCTTCGGATACAAAAAAAGCGTTCTCGCCCTTAAACCGGTGACGGATACTGATCTCCCCGATCACAATATTAGGCAAAGTATATACAAATTGCGCCGGGCTTGGTATGTTTTTCACCGTTTCAAAATAGCCCAGATCAGCATCCAGGCTGGCGCTGGCATTGCTGAACACAATACCTACCTGGTCTGCACCATAGGTATCAGAAAGCTGCCTGTTCTTTACCAGCAGTTCGGATGCCAGGAACCCCAGTTGCGCCAGCCGGTCCATTTTATAAAATTTGGGATAGTCCGTTTCAAAGTGCTTATAGGCAGCCAGCAGCAGATCTGCCACCGGCAGCTCTGCCGAAAATACCAGCTGCTCATTGATCCATACATTCCCCCCGTATATACTGCAAGTTCCGGTTATTTGTAAAGTGGTACTGATATCCGTTCGTTTAATAATGATATAAAAGGTACAAAAATATGTGTTTGGGCGGATTATCGGTACGCCGCAGTTTTGAAATATATAATACATTTGTCACCGTACATAATACACTTCCATATGCTTTCTGTTATCCGCACCATTGGTTTATTTGTTTTTTCGTTTCTCTTATCCGCTGCTGTTTTTGCACAAAAAGGCAAAACAAGATCGGAGATCAAAAAGCTGATGAAAAAATACCAGGCAGTGGGTCTGTCGGTAGCAGTAGTAAAAAACAGCGAAATTGTTTATAACCAGTCATTCGGGAAAAAGAGCATCGAAAAGAAAAAGAAGCTCAAAAACGATGATATTTTCCGTATTGCTTCCATTTCCAAATCTTTTTCCGCTACGGCTGTCATGCAACTGGTGGAAGCCGGCCGGCTGTCCCTGGATGATGATGTAAGCGACCTGATAGGCTTTACGGTGAGAAACCCTTCTTTTCCGGAACAGGCAATCACACTGAAAATGTTGTTATCGCATACGTCCAGCATCAACGATTCCGAAGGTTATTTTACGTTGGATGTCATTAACCCGGCGAAGGCACAAAATGCAGCAGGCTGCTACAGCGATTATGCGCCGGGCACGGAATACCGCTACTGCAACCTGAATTTTAATATGGTGGGCACCATCATAGAACGGTACAGCGGCGAACGTTTTGATCAGTTTATCGTCAATCATATCCTCCGGCCACTGGGCGCCTATGGCGGCTATTGCGTGGATTCGCTGGACGCCGATAAATTTGTTACCCTGTACGAATACGATTCAACGAGGAACGTGTTCACCGGTCAGGAAAACGCTTATCACCCCCGCCGCGAAGAGATCAGGAACTATGTTATGGGCTACAGCACTCCCATCTTCTCCCCTACCGGCGGCTTAAAAATTTCAGCCAGGGATCTGGCAAGCTGCATGATCATGCACATGAATTACGGCGCCTACCCGGGCGGACGCATCATCAGCGAAATCAGTGCCCGGGAAATGCAGACGCCGGTAAACGAAAAAAGCGGTTACGGGCTGGCGTTACATACAGCAAACGAATATATTCCCGGCAAAACAATGATAGGGCATACGGGATCTGCTTATGGCTTATACAGCAATATGGTATTCAGCCCGGATGAAAAGTTCGGCTTTGTAGTGATTACCAATGGCGGCCACCCGGCATATGTGGAGAGCAGCCGCTGGGCAGATCTGCTGAGATCAACTGCCCGGGTATTGTATAAGCACTGGGTGGAATAGTGCTGCCCTGAAAGGCTCGCGAAAAAAAACAGTACTTCCCAGCCGGAACCACATTTAATTCGTAAAAAATATCTGCTTTGTAAACCATTAAAGGATTAAGGCACCTTAAGACTTTTACCTAACTTTCTTAATTCTTAATGGTTCTATAAGAACCAATGGTGTTCCCGGATTTTAGAATGATGAAATACCCAACCCGGTTGCAACCGGTCAGGCAAACGTTCGGTTGCCGGCGCTACCCGGAAACAGTATGATGATCGTGTCTGACACGCATAGCTTTCCTGCTGCAGGGCAATTATAAAGCATTACGATCTTCAGGGACTACCTTGCCGCTCCGAACGTTCGGAAGGAAACCCGTCATGGTGGATGGATGTATATCGCGGCGCGCAGTGACGTAGGTGAGCAAAAAATTATTTTTTACTGTGCAAAAACATTGCACACAGGCTGTATACTTTTGAAGCATAAACAGACGATTATGGATACATTACAATTAACAGGAAAGGAATTAAGGGCGATGGGTTACCCCGAAGGACCCGTGATCAGTGTGGTGAGGAATGTGATGGAACAAAATTATGCAAATGAAACAAAGGAGGAAGTGATGGAATTACTGGCAAAGATACTGGCAGCGCCGGTAGCCTACGAAAAGGATGCAGTACTGGGATTGATCGCGGAAATGCTGATACCCAAGGAAAACACCCCGCAGGGTGCAAACATTTTACTGAACGTTACCGGTATAGACTATACCATATTTGGAGCAGAACACATAGAAGAAGGCGCTATGCAGCAAATGCAGCAGGCAGCAAGATTACCGGTTTCGGTAGCCGGGGCTTTGATGCCGGACGCGCATAGCGGATACGGGTTACCTATCGGCGGCGTACTGGCAACAGACAACGCCGTGATACCGTACGGTGTGGGCGTGGATATTGGGTGTCGTATGTGCCTGAGCGTGTTTGATATTGATCCGAAGGAACTGGCGGAGAAAGAAGCATTTTTTGCCAGGGAACTGGGAGAAGCCACCCTGTTTGGAAGCGGTGGACAGTTTACCGAAACAAGCGACCATGCAGTGATGGATAATGCTCTGTTCAATGAGCTGGCACTATTAAAAGGCTTGCAGGACCGGGCCTGGAAGCAGCTGGGTACATCGGGATCCGGGAACCATTTTGCCGAGTTTGGAATAGTGGAAGTAACGGAGAAAGATGCCGTGCTGGGGATAGATGCCGGTTTGTATGTAGGCTTCCTGACACATTCCGGATCCAGGGCCCTGGGTGCCAATATTGCCAACCATTATACCAAATTGGCCATAAGCAAAAGGCAATTGCCGCAGGAGGCAAAAAACCTCGCCTGGCTGTCGCTGGAGGAAGAAGAAGGAATAGAATACTGGAATGCGATGAACCTGGCGGGTGATTATGCTTCTGCCTGTCATCATGTGATACATGCCAAAATTGCGAAACAGTTAGGAAGAGTTCCCATGAAGATGGTAGAAAACCACCACAATTTCGCCTGGAAAGAGCAATGGAACGGAAAAGAAGTGATCGTGCACCGGAAAGGAGCTACGCCTGCAGGAAAGAACGTGCTGGGTATCATCCCGGGATCTATGACTGCGGATGGGTTTATTGTGAAGGGAAAAGGCGAAACCGCGTCTGTGAATTCTGCTTCCCACGGAGCCGGAAGAAAAATGAGCCGTACGAAAGCCATCAGCACTGTAACAGATAAAGCGTTCAGGGAAGAGCTGAAAAAGTTTGGTGTAAAGCTGCTGGGAGGCGGACTGGATGAGTCACCCTTTGCCTATAAGGACATCAACATAGTGATGCAATCACAGCGATCGCTGGTGGATGTTGTAGGTAAATTCACCCCTAAAATAGTAAAAATGGACAGTGCGCAGCATAAAAGCCGGCGGAAGAAGAAAAAGGATGAAATAGGGGGTGAATAACGGTATTTCAATATCAACCAACTGATATCTATCAGCCACATACCATAGCAGGATCAGTTTTTTTGACAGGGTAAGCGGTTAATTTTATGAACCGACCAAATACCTCCATAACCACAATGAGAGTTGACCATGGGACTCCCCGTCAGTGACCAGGATCCTTATGGACATTATCATTGATAGCATGAGTTGTTTTTGAAAAAGCCCCGGCTGTTTAGCCGGGGTTTTTTTGTTCCCAAGTTCCCGCAACAAAAATCTAAGGATTTATCTTTTTTCAAATAACTTTCCACCATGTATAAAGGAACCAAGCTGCTTTGCCTGCTGGCAACCCCCTTCTGCTTTTTGTCCTGCGCTTCCCCGGAAGAGAACCCGGATGTAGAATGGAGACAATATGGCGGCGGAAGCGAAAACATTCGCTACTCCCCCCTCCGGCAGGTAGATACGGCAAACGTATACCGGCTACAGGTGGCGTGGAGCTATTATACCGGCGACTCCAGCAATACAACCCGGTCGCAGATACAATGCAACCCGATCATCGTAGACGGCATATTATACGCTACCAGTCCGCAACTGAAGCTATTTGCCCTGGATGCTGCTACCGGTGAAGAAAAATGGGTATTCAACCCGCACGATGCCGCGCATAATCCCCGGTGGTTTGGACCGGCGGTAAATATTAACCGCGGCGTAACCTATTGGGAAGAGGGGGACGATAAAAGGATCCTGTTTACCGCGGGCGCCATAGTATACGCGGTAAACGCCCAAACAGGCAGGCTGATCCCGGACTTTGGGGAAGAAGGTGGGTTCGATCTTCACAATGAGCTGGACCGCGACGACGTACACAACCTGCATATTGCGCCTACCTCACCCGGTATCATCTACAAAGATCTCTATATCATCGGCGGCAGGGTAGACGAAGCGCAACACGCTGCACCGGGGCATATCCGCGCCTTTGATGTAAGAACAGGCAAAAGAAAATGGATATTCCACACCATACCCCACCCGGGACAGCCCGGGTATGAAACCTGGCAGGATACCGCCGCTTACAGATACATAGGTGGCGCCAACAACTGGTCCGGTTTCAGCCTGGACGAAAAGCGTGGCATACTATATGTACCCACCGGCTCTGCCTCTTTTGATTTTTACGGCGGTAAAAGAACAGGCGATAACCTTTTTGCCAACAGTCTGATCGCCCTGGATGCCGCCACCGGCAAGCGTATCTGGCATTTCCAGTTTGTACATCACGATGTATGGGACAGGGATGTGCCCACACCGCCGGCGCTGGTAACGCTGTATAAAGACGGTAAAGAAATTGACGCGGTAGCCCAGCCCACCAAACAGGGCTTCGTATTTGTATTTGACAGGGTATCCGGCGAACCTGTATATCCCATCGAAGAGCGACCGGTTCCCACCGGAAGTCCGTTGTCTGGTGAGCTGCTCTCCCCCACCCAACCCTTTCCTGTTTTACCCAAACCCTTTGCCCGGCAGGTTTTCACAGTGTCCGATATCAATAACCTGGTTCCCGATTCCAGCTACCAGGATATCAAAGAAAAGCTGGCATCTTATCGCAACGGCGATATGTTCCATCCCCCTTCCAAAGAAGGCACTGTTATCTTCCCCGGCTTTGACGGCGGTGCAGAGTGGGGCGGTCCCGCTTTTGACCCGGGCACCGGCATTCTCTATGTAAATGCCAATGAAATGCCCTGGGTGCTCACTATGGTGGATGCGCCCAAAAAGCAGCCCAAGCAGGAGACCTACCTCGAAGCGGGCAAAAGGCTCTATATGAGTAATTGCATGAATTGCCACGGGCCGGAAAGAAAGGGCGCGGGGAATTTTCCCGGGCTGATAGGAATGAATGAAAAATATACTCCGCTCCAGTTTGATACCCTGCTGCTGACGGGTAGAAGAATGATGCCCGGCTTCAAATACCTGACAGATGAGGAAAGAAAAGCCGTAGCCCTGTTTGTGCTGGAACAAAAAGAGGAAGCCACAAAAGAATTCAAAGCGCCGCATAAGCCCATAAACGAATACCTGGCCCTTCCCTATAGCTTTACCGGTTACAATAAGTTTGAAACCAAAGAGGGATACCCGGCAGTAAAGCCGCCATGGGGCACCCTAAATGCCATCAACCTGAATACCGGGGAATATGCATGGAAGATCCCGTTGGGAGAATTTAAGGAACTTACGGAAAAAGGCATTCCGCCTACCGGAACAGAAAACTACGGGGGACCGGTGGTAACTGCCGGCGGACTGGTATTCATTGCCGCTACCAGGGATGAAAAGATCAGGGCTTTTAATAAAAGGGATGGTACCCTGCTATGGGAATACCAGTTGCCCTATGCCGGCTATGCCACTCCTTCGGTGTACATGCGTAACGGCAAGCAGTACCTGGTGATCGCATGCGGAGGTGGTAAGCTCAATACCCGTTCCGGGGACGTTTACCTGGCTTTTGCACTGCCCTAGCCATGCATATGAATTTTCGCAGGCGGGTGTCTCCACCGACCGGAAAACCTAACCCTGGCACAAGTGTACGGCTTACCGATCACTTGTGCCGGAAAAATCAACACTGATTGTATCAGGGCACAAGCATTTTCAACCCGAACGCAGTCCGGTAGAATTAAAAGGCAACAAGTCAGCATGCGGGACTGTCTATGGACCCGGCGCTATACAAAAGACGCCGCGTCCCCCGGGAAGGTATCGGCTGTGAAATCAAAGGAAGACCGGCAATACACCCGGTAAATACAAATACGCACTGCTAAGGCAAATGCACTAATTTTACGGGCTTGTATGGAACTGTTGCATAAATTAAAGGAAGTACTGCCCGATGAACGGATCAAGCACAGGTTGATAGACCGGTTATCTTATGCCTCCGATGCGGGCTTTTATCAATTGATCCCCAGGGTGGTGGTACAGCCTGCCGGCGAACACGAGATCGTTTCCTTATTTAAAATATCCCGCGAAACCCATACCCCTATGGTATTCCGGACGGGAGGCAGCAGCCTTTCCGGGCAGTCGATCACCGATGGGATACTGGTAGACCTGGGCAAGCATTGGGGAAAAATAAATGTGGATCCCGGGGGGAAATCGGTTGCCGTTCAACCCGGTATAACCGGCGCCATGGTAAATGCCATACTGCAAAAATGGAGCAGCAAGATAGGACCCGATCCGTCCAGCATCAGTACCGCCATGATCGGCGGCATCCTGTCCAACAATGCCAGTGGCATGTGCTGCGGGGTCAAATACAACTCCTACCATACGGTTAAGTATATACGCTTTATTCTGCCGGATGGGAAATCGTTTGATACCGCTGAGGTAACGGATTACGACCGGTTTCAAATGGAATGCCCGGACCTGTACCGGGTGCTGGGGGAAACCAGGAACGAAATACTCGGCAACAGCACCCTTCTCGAAAAGATCAGGTATAAATACCGCACCAAGAATACGGTGGGCTATTCGCTCAATGCTTTCGTAGACTACGAACATCCGCTGGACATTTTTGCGCATTTGCTGGTGGGCGCCGAAGGCACGCTTGCCTTTATTGCCGAAGCCACCATGCATACCATTCCCGACCTTCCGCACAAATCCACGGCCTTATTATACTTTCCTGATATTTTCTCCGCGTGCAGCGCCATCGAGCCACTGATAGCCGCCGGCGCGGAAATGGTGGAGCTGATGGACAGGGCTTCCTTAAGGGCTGTGGAAACCATGAAAGGTATTGACCCCATAGTGAAAACATTGCCGCCGGCCGCAGCAGCCCTGCTGATCGAGTTTCAGGAAGAAACAGACGACCGGCTCAATACCAGGGTGGATAGCTTTCTCACCTCCTGCAGTTCCTTTTCGCTGATCAACCCGCCGGCATTTACCAAAGATGCCCGGCAACGTGACTTTCTCTGGAAAGTGCGCAAAGGGATGTTCCCGGCAGTAGGTGCTGTCAGGAAAAGCGGCACCACCGTCATCCTGGAAGATATCGCTTTCCCGCTTCCCTCACTGGGACAAGCCATCCTTGACCTGCAAAAGCTGTTCCTGCAATACCAATATGACAATGCCATCATTTTCGGACATGCAAAAGACGGCAATATCCATTTTGTGGTGACGCAGGCATTTGACAGTCCTGCTGAAATAGAACGGTATGACCGCTTCCTGCGCGATGTGGTGGAACTGGTGGTAAAACGATACAACGGAACCCTCAAAGCGGAGCACGGAACGGGACGGAATATGGCGCCCTTTGTAGAAACAGAGTGGGGTGACGAGGCCTATACCATTATGAAACGGATCAAACAGGCCGCAGACCCCCTGCAGTTGCTGAATCCCGGCGTCATCATCAACGAGGATAAGGAAGTGCACATTAAAAACCTGAAACCGTTACCCTCCGTAGAGTCGGAAGTGGACAAATGCATCGAATGCGGTTACTGCGAACCGGTTTGCCCCAGCAGGAATATAACCCTTACACCCAGGCGAAGGATCGTAGTGCGCAGGGCCCTGGTGCAAATAAAAGAAAGCGGAAATGACCGGGACTATAAGAAGCTGCTGCAGCAGTATCAATATGACGGGCTGGACACCTGCTCTGTTGACGGCATGTGCGCCACTGCCTGTCCCGTGGATATCAATACGGGCGACCTGGTAAAAAGACTGAGAAGAGAAAACCATTCCGGCTTTGCCAATCGCATGGCGATGCTGGTCGCCAAAAATTTCGGATGGGTGGAAAACGCCGCCAGAGCAGCCATCTCCATGGGTATCATCCTTAATAATATTACCGGGGAAAAAACGATGTACAGGCTTACAAAAGCCATCCGCACCATAGCGCCCTCTTTCCCGTTGTGGAGCCGTCACCTGTCCAGGCCTCCTGAAATAAAAAAGCCGGATGCTGATCTGCTGCCTCCCCGGGAAAAGGAAAACACCATTGTCTATTTTTCCGCCTGTATCTCCCGTCTCATGGGTAGCGCTCCCAAAGGGAGCAAATCTCTTCTTGATACCTTCCTGAGTGTTTCAAAAAAGGCAGGAATACATGTTATAACGGCGCGCAATATGACGGGCGCCTGTTGCGGACAGATATTTTCCTCCAAGGGATTTGGTCCCGCTTACCGCTTTACCGCCGAAAAAGTGATGCAGCAATTATGGGAACTGAGTGATAAAGGAAAATACCCGGTGGTAACCGACGTAAGCTCCTGTACATACACGCTTCAAAATATGCGACCGGTACTTTCTCCTGACCTCCGGGAGAAATTTGACAGGCTTCGGATATGGGACAGCGTGGATTACCTAAATGATATGGTGATACCCCGTGTAAAAGCGGAACGGAAGAAAGGAGAAATAGTCCTTCATCCCGTTTGCGCTTTGCACAAAATGCATATTGAATTTAAATTCAGGAATATCGCTTCCAGGTTTTCCGACAAAGTAACGATACCCGTAAGTGCCAACTGCTGCGGCATGGCAGGCGACAGGGGCTTTTTATTCCCCGAGCTGACCCAATCGGCAACAGCCGCAGAAGCGGCCGAAGTGAAAACCACCCACGCAGACGGTTATTATTCCTCTACCAAAACCTGTGAAATAGCGATCACAGAAGCCACGGGGAAGAACTACGAATCTATCCTCTACCTTGTGGATGAATGTATCTGAAGACCGGGAAATTGCTGATGTAGGATGTATGTTCCGAATGTTCGGAGGCGGATATATGATTTGGTTCCCGGCCGGATTCGCACAGTTTGATATCATGCGTGGAATCGATATCAGAACGCCACCAGCAACTCTTTTCGGTTTTGGAAAAGGGTCTTCCGGTATCCACCCTACCCCTAATTATAATGGTTTTACGCTTTTTCCTTAAAATGGTCTGGCCCGGGCGTTTTATAAAAAAGGGAGAGCAAGGTGAAGCCTAACAACCAACAATATTCCCCCAATGTATGCTCAATTTTTATATAAGGACTGTTGATCAGGTTCAATATCAATCCGACCAGCAACAAAAGGTATATATAACGGTACCTATGGTCGTAAATAAGCATTGCCAAAGAAAGGAGAAAAAACCATTGAACCGTATAATATTGGTTTCTTGATATCGGAGAAAAATGATCTGCGATCATGTAAATACTAAAACCCAGCATAAAAACATTGGGCAGACCATCTCGTTGTTTACTTTTCCAAAAGTAGGCCAGAAAAACAACCAGAATAGAAAGAAGAGAAGCGGCAGTTAAGTAACCAAGCGGAATTTTCCTATGAAAAAGTTTCTCAAATAATATATAAACATTTCCACTTTCGGAATAGTTTATAACATCCGATTCTCTCTGCAACCTGTAGTTTTTCTCCGCATCCCAGCCTTCCCATACTTTAAATCCAGGGTCGGGAGGATTGGTTTGCAGGGTTCCCATCGACTGATGCACCCTGACCTGCTCGGCTAAACTTTGAAAATATTCTTTCCATAGCTCCTGCTGGCGGGATGGGAGAACACAAGCTATTATCATTACAATGGCAGCCCCGCTAAACATCAATATTTCTCTATAACTATACCTGTCAATCAAAAACAAAAAGGGCAGAAAGAACAGGATCATGTTTGGCCGTATAAGTAAAAGCACTGCAGATAACACTCCACCTAAAGCCATGAAAAATAACGGATATTTTTTTCTATTAAAACACCAGAAAATTAAGGTAACCAGAAACGGTATAAGCAAATACAATTGCATGGCATATATAGAAGCCTTCCAGGCAGCCGTATAGATCAGGGTTACACATAGTATCGAAATCGCCCATTTTTTTGCAGCGGAACCGGCCATTGCAATTATCAACCACGTCATCAGGCACAACAAAACATATTGAATTATGGTCCAGACATAAATGATCTTTTGGTAATCAAGCTCTACTAACGGATAAATTAACGTATGGAAGAAAGGACTGGCGGTAATCTTGGATACTTTGTAGTTGTCGAAGTTAATAGGATCATAGTATCTCACTCCGTCACCGGGTTGCCATTTATAAAAATAAGGCATTTTGCCGTCCTTCTGCAAACGGGCTCCCACTACCCTGTTCCTGAGATCACTGGTTTGGAAACTCATTACCTGCGTTTCTTTATAGAAAGAAACAATAAAGAAAGAAATCAATACGATACCAAGTAAACCGGAAGCGCCTTTCATCGTTGAATGAAATGTAAATTTCATGAAGGTAGCCGAAAAAAATCAGAAGACATTTCATGAATACTATTAGATTAGTCTTATTTTCATCGCCCAATTGATTGCCATGAACGGAGAATTTATTTCCAGAAGAAAATTTGTGACGGCCGCGGCAGCCACTGTGGCTGCTACCTCCATCCTGACCAAAATAGAAGCACGGACCGGCCGGGCATCTGTATTAAAGCATGCCTGCATAGGGGTGGGCGGTATGGGCTGGCACGATCTTCAGCAGTTCGCACAGCATCCCGATGTAAAAATTGTTGCCCTGTGCGATGTGGATGCCAACAACCTGAAAAAGGCGTCCGAAGCATTTCCCGAAGCCCGCACCTATTCCGACTGGAGAGAACTGCTGAAAAAAGAGAAAAATAATGTCGATTCCGTAAATGTTACGGTGCCCGATCACAACCATTTCATTATAGCCATCAATGCCATTCGTTCGGGCCTACACGTGTATTGCCAGAAACCGATGTGCCACGATGTGGCGGAAGTAAGGGCGCTGACAAAAGAGGCCGTTAAAAAGGGCGTTGTTACCCAACTGGGTACCCAGATCGCCTCCGGAAAGGGAGACCGGACGGCTGTGCACTGGATAAAGCAAAAAGCGATCGGGAAGATCACGCACGCCTATCTGTGCTCCAACCGGAAAGGCGCGGTAGAAAACTACCGCCTGGAAGGCCCCCGCCCGGCAGAAGGGACAGCATCACCCACGTCGCTGAACTGGGATCTCTGGCTGGGAACCGCGCCGGAACGTCCTTTTGCGCCGAAGATCTATCACCCGGCACTCTGGCGTTCCTGGCAGGATTTCGGGACCGGCTGGTCAGGCGATATCGGTTGCCATATTTTTGATGCCGTATGGAAGGGCATGGACCTGAAAGCGCCCCTGTCGCTGATGGCGGAAGTGCAGGAGAGCTGGAAGGACTCCGAAGCCAGGTCAAAGGATACGTGGCCGCAGGGCGATCACATTACCTGGATATTTCCCGGGAATGAATATACCGAAAGTGACACCTTTATCCTGGAATGGTTTGACGGCGCTTTTTATCCACCGGAAGAAATACGTGCATTGTATAACGGCGACTATCCGGAAGAATCCGCTATGCTGATCGGAACAGAAGGGGCTTTGCTGATCCCCCACGGTGGCATGCCGGTATTATTACCGGAAGAAAAATTCTCCGGCTACCCGGCTCCGGAACTGGACAACCGCAACCACTACCATCATTTTGCAGACGCCTGCCTTAAAAGGGTCCAAAATGAATCCGGCTTTGCTCAAACCGGTCCTATGACGGAAGCCATTCTGCTGGGCACAATAGCGATAAGAGTGCCTGGCACACTGTTGAAATGGGAAGCAGAAAAAATGCAGTTTTCGAACTACCCCGCCGCCAATGCTTTTTTAAAACGAAAATACCGGAAAGGCTGGACCGTCAAACGGTTTTGATCCTGCTGGGCCAGGCTGCTGTTTACCAGCGGCTTCTGTAGTGGTATATAGCTTTTCTCCGCCTTTTACAACAGGGATTTTCAACCGTTTTGCCCGGGCTGCCCTTTTATGCCCTACGCATATTGCGACAGGTATCCCGGGGCGGTGGTTGTTTGGCCGGGCATTTCCCCGGTAAAACCGGGATGCGTCGCCGTTATAAATAAACAATATACCGTAAAAAAAAATGCTGCGATGCGTTTTTTTAAAAACTGATCGCTAATTTTATAATATTAAATTTTATTGACTAATTTTCTGCATTATTTCATCTCTACTACAAACACATTAATTTCAACATCATGGCCAAAGCAAAATCAAAAAGTGCAAAGAAGGCTGCTCCCAAAAAGGCCGCAAAAAAAGCGGCCCCTAAAAAGGCAGTAAAGAAGGCTGCCCCTAAAAAGGCAGTAAAGAAGGCTGCCCCTAAAAAAGCAGCAAAGAAAGCCGCTCCCAAAAAAGCGGCGAAAAAAGCTGCTCCTAAAAAGACGACCAAGAAAGCGGCTCCTAAAAAGGCGGCAAAAAAAGCAGTGAAAAAAGCGGCACCCAAAAAAACAGCTAAGAAGGCTGCTCCAAAGAAAGCGGCAAAAAAAGCGGCCCCTAAAAAGGCAGTTAAGAAGGCTGCCCCTAAAAAAGCAGCAAAAAAAGCCGCTCCCAAAAAAGCGGCGAAAAAGGCTGCTCCTAAAAAGGCAGTTAAAAAAGCGGCCCCTAAAAAGGTAGCAAAGAAAAAAACAACTCCCAGAAAGCCGGCAGTAAAAGCACCTGCTCCGCCACTACCACCGCAGCAGGATGTGGTTGAGGCAATTGTTATAGAAGAAACAATTGTTACACCCATCGATGACATCGTTGACAACACATCATCTGATGACAACGACAATGGCAACGGCGGTAACACACCTGATCTTTTCAGCTAATCAATAGTTGTCCGATAAGTCAATAAAGCTGTAAGGCTGTCCCGAACTTTTGGACAGCCTTTTCTATTCGGGTCCTTACACACGGGGATATCCGGTCTGCACCAGGCATATCCCCCGGTTACACTGCCGCTACAGGCACCGGATGTTGTCTATGCAAAAGATATATACCCTCATACTTACCGCCACCATCCTGTCATTGGGTTCATGCAGCTTTTCCGGCAAAGCCGGCAGAAAGCTGTTGGCCGAAGCGGAAGCGTCGGCGCCCTATGATATCATCATCGTACCGGGATATCCCTTCAGGGACGGACAATGGGACCGCACGATAAAAGGGCGGATCTACTGGGCGAAATACCTGTATGACCGGGGCATTACCAACAACATTATGTTTTCCGGGGGTGCGGTACACACGCCTTACCACGAGGCTGAGATCATGGCCATGTATGCCAGGGCCCTGGGTATTCCTGGCGAAAACATATTCACCGAGCTGAAAGCTGAACATAGTACGGAAAACGTGTATTATGGCTATAAGCTGGCATTAAAAAAAGGATTTACAAAAGTGGGGCTGGCTTCCGACCCGTTTCAAAGCCGGATGCTGCGAAGCTATACGAGAAAAAGAGTAAGCAAAAGCATCGCTGTTATTCCAATGGTGATCGATACCATGCATATGCTGGAACCTGTGATGACCGACCCCGTGATCGATCACGAAAAAGCCAGGGTGGCAGATTTTATTCCGCTGAAAAAAAGAGAAAACTTTTGGAAGCGCCTGAGAGGAACGATCAGGGGGAATATAGACAGTATCGCTTATGATTAGTGGTTGTTGTAACAAGACCGTAAAATAGTAAGACCGTAAGATAGTAAGATGAAATCCTCTTACAGTCTTACTATCTTACCTTTTTACCATCTTATACGCAACCATCAACATTTTCAAATTTTCACATCTTCACACTCCCCCATTTTCCACCGGTTCGTAAGAAATGGTTTCCGGCCTTATTTTATTTTTATTGTCTTTTTTGAACAGGCTGGTTGCAAACCGCTTCCACACGCCCGCTTTTTTTACAATATTGGTACCGGCTCCCATTTGCAGCGCTGCCCCTGCTACCCGTTTTATCACACCGTTTTTAGTGCCCCACAAAAACCGGGTACCCAGGTAGCCTGCCGCAATATTAGCAGCGGCGTTCAGAAGCTCTGTTCCCACATCGGGTGACGATGTCACCTGCCTGAAGGCGGCTTTTATGGCATTGGAAGGTTTTAGTCCCTCATATATATTAGCGAGCCGGTCTTTCATATCGTTTTCTATCCTTTTGGACTCCGCTTCCAGCTCGGCGATCTTTGCTTTAATATCATATGATGTAGTAAATTTGCTCATCGGGTCAACTTATTGATAATGGAATTATACAGGGGCGTCCGGATGATGTTGTCCCTGAAAACATACAGGATCAGCCCTGCCAGCAGGTAAACTCCTCCTACGATAAAAAAACCGTAATACACTTCTCCCAATAGCTTACCCAGCCAGAAAGCAATGCCGGTACTGATCAGCAATAAACCTGTTAACAGTACCACCCCTACCACCAGTATAGCACCTATGGCAGAGCCGGTGTCGGCTGCTTTATCAGAGGCCTTCAGCTTAAGCAATTCTGCTTTTACCTCCACATACCGCCCCGCATCTTTAAATATTGCTTCTACATTTTCTGTGATCATCCGGTTGATTTTTAATTGTCAGGAGAGTAAGATGGTTTTACCGGCCAATAAACCTCCGTTCCCGGGTTGGATTACCCGGCACCCCGGAAGTTTATTGGTTTCGGTTTATGTCAAAACAGGTCAGGCTTCCGTATTTTTCAGTTGTTTGTTCAACGCACTGAGCTTTTCAGCTCCTTTATCCACCACTTCTTCCGCCTCATGTTTTGCCTTGCGATACTTGTCCTTTACCGTGTCTATAAAATCATTGAACGAATCTTTCAGGTTATCCCCCAGGTCATTGGTATTTTTTGCGATCTTTTTTCTTGTCTCAGAACCTTTATCCGGAGCAAATAAAATACCGGCAATAGCACCCATGGCAGCACCTGCCAGAAAACCTAACACAACTTTGGAATCTGTTTTCATAATGATTGTTTTTTTAAGTGATGATTCATATACATGAACAGGCCTAACCTGTTTGTCAAAAGTCTGTTTGTAAACCCATCTTATATTTGCCGGGTACGATCAAATTGGTTTTCAGAAAATACTGAATTGCGGGCGAAAAAAACTACCATGCTGGTAAAACAAAGCGCGTGCCACAATATCGGTCAATTGCAAACACCCTCCTAAAACAAAGTGTACACGTACTGGTTATGACCGCCGTACAAGGGTCCGTAGAAGTGATAAAGTTACAATAAATAAGGAGATTTCAGAAAAAGGAGGGCATTTCAGCCCTATCCTTAACAACTATTTTAACACAAGCGCAGCCAGCGGCGGCAGGTGCAGATTGATCTCGTATACATCATCCTCTTCACCTGCTTTTACCGTATTGATAGCCGGGTTGAATACATCGCCTGTGCCCCAGTATGCTTTGAGATCGCTGTTGAAGATCTCTTTCCATTCAGCCTTGCCCTGCACAGTCACCTTCCAGTCGCGGTGAACAACCGGGGTCATGTTCAGTACCACCAGCACATCGTTCTCCGGGTCTTTTCCTTTTCTCCTGTATACCATTACAGAACTTTCCCGGTGCCCCAGGTCCACCCACTCAAAGCCGTATATATTAAACTGGTTTTCGTACAATGCAGGTTCGCTGCGCAACAGCTTGTTCAGGTCTCTTACGCAATCTTTCAGCTTACTGTGCGAGTCATATTGCAGCAGGTGCCAGTCCAGGTCCGATTTATAATTCCACTCGGCAGTTTGGCCGAACTCATCTCCCATAAACAACAGCTTACCCCCCGGATGCGTGAACATATAGCTGTACAGCAGGCGCAGGTTGGCAAACTTCTGCCAGTCGTCGCCGGGCATTTTATACAGCATCGGGCTTTTTCCATGCACTACTTCATCATGACTGAGCGGCAGCATAAAGTTTTCATCGTAATAATACATCATGCTGAAGGTAAACTTATCCTGGTGATACCTGCGGTAAACGGGGTCCAGCTTAAAATAATCCAGCGTATCATGCATCCAGCCCATCATCCATTTCATACCAAAGCCCAGCCCGTCTCTAAATGTGGGCTTGCTCACGCCGGGCCAATCCGTTGCTTCTTCGGCAATGGTTTGCACATCTGGAAAGTCCCGGAAAATGGTTTCATTCAGGTCTTTAATAAAAGCGATCGCTTCCAGGTTGCCATCTCCCCCGTATTCATTGGGCTCCCACTGACCGGTAGTCCTGGAATAGTTCAGCTTCAGCATAGAGCTTACCGCATCCACTCTTATCCCGTCTATATGGTACCTGTCAAACCAGTAGCGTGCGCTGCTGATCAGGAAGGACTTCACTTCTCCCCTTTTATAATTAAAAATATAGCTGTTCCAGTCCGGGTGAAACCCTTTACGCATATCCGCATATTCATACGTGTGTGTGCCGTCGAACATAAACAGCCCGTGCGCATCGTAGGGAAAATGGGAGGGCACCCAATCCAGGATCACCCCAACCCCTTCCTGGTGCAATACATCCACCAGCGACATAAAACCCTGTGGGTCTCCAAACCGGGAGGTAGGTGCAAAATAGCCGGTGCCCTGGTAACCCCATGAGCCGTCAAAAGGATGCTCCATAACGGGCATAAATTCCACATGTGTAAACCCCATTTCTTTTACATACGGTACCAGCCGGGCCTTTATATCGTCGTAGCTGCTATAGCTTTCCTCATCGTTCCTGTCCGGGCGCATCCAGCTTGCCAGGTGCACTTCATATACGCTCCACGGTGCTTCCAGGCTGTTATGGCGTTTTCGTTCCCCCATCCATTCCTCATCATTCCACCAAAACTTCAGGTCCCAGGTAATAGAAGCCGTATCGGGCCTTTTCTCCCAAAACCAGGCAAAGGGGTCGCCTTTGTCCAGCTTACGGCCTTTGAACCCGTGAATATGATATTTATATACCTCTCCTTTTTTAAGGTTCGGGATGAATCCCTCCCAGATCCCCGAGTTGTCCTGCCGGACAAACAACGGATGCGCATCGGGATTCCAGTCGTTAAAATTACCGGTTACGGATATATAGGTGGCGTTAGGTGCCCATACCGCAAAATAATAACCGGGTGTATCCAGTACGGCCAGTGGACGGGACCCGAAAAGCTCATACAGGCTGTAATGCGTTCCCTGCTGAAAATTGCGGATATCCTCCTCCTCAAATAAGGAATAATTCCATACGGGCCGGGTACTGTCTACAAAGTGTATATCCTCATACCGTTTACCTTTTGTCCCTTTCGTTTCGTTATTCATCCCATTTTTTTATTTAAAGCAAACCGCAATAATTTTTTTTGCAAAATAGCAGATGCGTTATGGATTTTTCTGATAACTGCATCTGTTGAGAGTGCATCTCAGGTTTTCCCGTTGGGAAGGCACAGACCGGTAGCGGATTCTACAGGGAGGTATCGCCATCCCCCTGCGAAGATTTGAACTTTTTCACAACGGGCAAATACGACCATTTCGTAATACATTAACATAAGATTACAACAAATAATAATTCAATTTAAGATTAATTGTTTGATTTTTAACTATTCTACCACCTATTCCACAAAAGAATGTTTATACCAAGACTTTCAGGACTGTTGCTATCTATGATCCTTATCGTCGGCACAGCCTACAGCCAGAAAAGCACCATCACCGGTTCTATTAACGATACCGCCAACCAGAAAAAGCTTCAGTACGCAGTGGTTTCACTGCTGGACCCTGATGACTCTACGCTGATACGTTATACCCGGACCGACGCTTCCGGAAAATTTACGCTGAACAATGTAGACGAAGGCAATGTGCTGTTCATGGTATCCTTTCCAAAGTTTGCAGACTACGTAGATATCCTGGCAGTGCAACCCAACGACAACATTGACCTGGGCAATATCAATCTTATCAATAAAAGTGTACTGCTCGACGAGATCGTGATCCGCCAGAACATGGCCAGGCGGATGAAAGGTGATACATTGGAATACAACGCAGACAGCTTTAAAGTGCGGGCCAATGCCAGTGCGGAAGAGCTGTTAAAGGCATTACCCGGTATACAGGTGGATAAGGATGGAAAGATAGTGGCGCAGGGCCAGGAAGTACAGAAAGTACTGGTAGACGGAGAGGAGTTTTTCAGCGATGATCCCACCGTGGCCACGCGTAATATCCGGGCGGATGCCGTGGATAAAGTGCAGGTTTTTGATAAAAAAAGCGACCAGGCCGCCTTCACCGGCATTGACGACGGCGAAAAAACAAAGACCCTTAACCTGACACTGAAAGAAGATAAGAAGAACGGCTATTTCGGAAAGCTGTCAGCGGGAGGGGGGCTGAAAGACAAATTCAGCAATGAAGCCATGATCAACTATTTCAAAGGAAAGAAAAAAGTATCCGGGTACGGTATCATGTCCAACACCGGACAAACCCGGCTGAACTGGGACGATGCGCGGAAATACGCCGGCACGGAGGATAACTTTGAATTTGATGAAAATACGGGCGGTATCTACATTTTCGGAGGCGGCGACAATTTTCAGTTCGACGGCAACGGGTTACCCACCATGTGGACGGCAGGCGCCCATTTTTCCAATAAATGGGACCAGGACAGGCAGAACTTCAATACCAGCTATACCTATAAGAAGCTGAACGTGCACGGCGAGAGCGAAACAAAATCGCAGTATATATTGCCCGATACTATATACTATATGAACCAGCAAAATACCCATTTCAATCAAAGGGTACGCAACAGCCTGAGCGGTAAATATGAATGGCAGATCGATTCCAGTTCTTCGCTGAAAATCACCTTCAACGGCTACCGGGGACGATCGCAATCGTCATCCGGTATTTTTTCGGAAGCCATCAACGAGGAAGGCGAGTTTGTAAACAACAACAACCGAAATATTTCAGCGCAATCGGAAGAATCATCCCTCAACACCAGCATTCTCTGGCGCAAAAAGTTCAAAAAACAGGGAAGGACCATTTCCACACGCGTTGAACAGAAATATAACGATACCGAATCGGAAGGCTTCCTCGGATCAACCATTAATTATTTCGGACCGGACGGGAATATCTTTATACGCGATACCATCAACCAGCAAAAAGATAACCATAGCAGGTTCTTTTCTTTTAACGGAAAAGTAACCTATACCGAACCTGTTGCTAAAGACCATTACATTGAACTCAACACCGGTTATTCCAACACCACCTCCAGCGCCGACAGGGTTACCTACGACTATGTGAACGGTAAATACGATGCACTCAACGAACTGCTGACGAACGATTACAATTTCCTGATCAATACCTATGTGGGCGGCGCGGCCTACCGCATCACCAAAAAGAAATACAATGTATCCTTCGGAAGTGATGTGGCATACCAGGTTTTTGAGCAAACGGATAACCGGCAAAACACTTCCTTCAGCTATAACAGGACCAATCTTTTTCCGCGGGCAAACTTCAATTACAGCTTCAAGCCCCAAACCCGGCTGAATGTCAGCTACAACGGCAGAACACAGCAACCCAGCCTGCAGCAGATACAGCCTATCCCGGAAAATGAGGATCCGCTGAACATCTTTGTTGGTAACCCCAACCTCGACCAGTCGTTCAACCACAGCTTCTCTTTCTTTTTCAACGACTATAAGGTGCTGTCGGAAAGAGGGCTCTGGGCAAATGCCAGTTTCACGTTAATGGATAATGCCATCACCACTTCCAATACCGTAGAAGCATCCGGCAGAAGAACCTATCAATCAGTAAACGCAAGCGGCGTATACAACTACTGGGCGTATATCGGGTATGATTTCAAATTGTCCCCCAGCAATATCAGGCTCGGGATAAACGGCAATACCTCCGGCGGCAGGATGATCAACTTCGTTAACACCGAGAAAAACACGACCTACAACAACAGCTATAACATGGGCCCCCGCATATCGTACTATGCGAAGGACAAAGGCTCTGTCAGCCTGTACGGAGGCATCACCTATAACACGTCGGTATCTTCCATCAACCCGGACCTCAAAACGAACTATTGGCTATATAACATTCGCTTTGACGCGTACAAGTCACTTCCGTTCAAGATGGAGATCAACACCGATGCCAACCTTAACTTCCGGCAGCAAACCAGTGTATTCGATCAGAACCGGAATGCCATGATATGGAACGCGTCCATCGGCAAAAGGCTTTTTAAGGAAACCTGCTTATTAAAGTTCGGCGTAAACGATATCCTGAACCAGAACATCGGGTTCAACAGGAATATCTCCAGCAACTTTATTTCGGAGAATACCAATCTCACCCTGAGGAGGTTCTGGTTATTGAGCTTCACCTGGAATTTCACCAAAAGCGGGGCACAAACCCCCAACCCATAAAATGATCTTTATGAAAAAGTGTCTGCTTCTGATAGTCTCGATCACAGCCCTGGCAACCACACAGGCGCAGTTTATACTCAAAGGAAAAATTGAGTACGAGAAGATAGTGAATGTACACAAGCAACTGGGAGACGATTTCTGGTCGCCTGAGATCAAAAAAAGTATACCTGAATTCCACACCAGTTATTTCAACCTCAGCTTTACCAACGAAAGATCGTTGTATGAGCCGGGCAGGGAGGTGCAGCAAAAAAGAAGTCCCTTCATGGGAGACGCCCCGGCTTCTTCCAATATTGTATTTTCAGACTTCACGAGTAGCCAGGGCGTAACCTTCAAGCAGGTTTTTGAAGAGGCCTTCCTGATACAGGACAGCCTGAAAAATTATAAATGGCGTATTACCAACGATACCCGCAAGATAGCCGGCTTTGATTGCAGGAGGGCAACCACCATCATTATGGATTCCGTTTTCGTGGTGGCATTTTATACCGATGAAATTGTGGCTCCGGGTGGTCCCGAATCTTTTAACGGACTGCCGGGTATGATACTGGGCGTTGTGATCCCCCGGTTGTACACCAACTGGTATGCCACCAAAATAGAACTGGAAACCGTAAAGGAGGCATCCATCGCAGCCCCTAAAAAAGGGAGAAGAACCACTACTACCGCCGGGATGGAAAAGACGGTATTGGAAAGCCTGAAAAAATGGGGGGAATGGGGACAAAGATACCTCTGGCAGATACTGATCTGATGATAAGGTAGACCCCTCAGTACTTCGGGATGACAATCAATTCACCACCGCCAGTGCTATCCCATCGTGGTATTTACTGCCGACTGTTTGTGTAATGGTAGCCGTTACAGCGGGCGTTTCGCTCAAAAGCTTAATGAACCGTTGTACACCCTTTACGTCAGGGTCATCGCTGTTCTCATCCAGTATCTTTCCTTCCCTCACAACATTGTCTGCAATAATAAGCGTACCGGGCACGGATAGCTTTAACGACCATTGCAGGTATTCCGCATAGGGTTCTTTATCAGCATCAATAAATATCACATCAAAGGGACCCGCCTTTTCTTCTACCATTTTAGGCAGCTCATCCAGGGCGCTGCCCACACGTACAGTAACACTTCCTGATAGTCCGGCTGCGGCCAGGTTGGCATTGGCTACATCCGCATGATGCGGATCCACCTCCAGGCTGATCATGGTTCCGCCCTTATCCAGTGCCCTCGCCAGCCAGATGGTACTATAGCCACCCAATGTACCGATCTCAAGAATTTTCTTAGGGTTCTTCACACGTGCCAGTACGTGTAATAGCTTTCCCTGGTTTTCGGAAATGCTGATCTGTGGTAATCCTCCTTCAACAATAGATCGTTTTGTTTGCAGGAGTATCGCATCTTCTTTTACAAACAATTGATTAATGTGGCGGTCTACCTGTTCAAATACTGAATCATCCATGATCGTTGCATTATGATGAACACCGAAGGTAAGCATTTCCATTGTTGTTTCCTTTGCAGGTAAACCACACCCAGTGCAAAGTGAGAACAGACACAGCTATTATTTCAGAAAAAGTTTTTCCGCGGGGATCAGTTGTTTGGGACCGTCAGGGGTTTTATAGAAAACATCCAGCCAGTAGCCACCGCCGCCGTTGAAGTATTCTACACGGATAGGATGCCTGCCAGCCGTCAGCGTAATATTACCTGCCGCTTCTTTCACGCCATGGTCGCCATCATTATCCACCACTTTTTTGTCGTTGATGAACAGGTTGCTTCCATCGTCTGATTGTGTATAAAAACGATATTCCCCCGGCTCATCAACCTGGATATACCCTGCAAACACCAGTCCGAACGAAGGGTTCCCTTTTTGCAGCAAAGGCTCGATCTGCGATTCTTCAAAACCGAACTCATACGAGTTCCAGCTTTTTGCCACGGGCAGCCGGGTAAACAATGGCAGTTGCTTCCACTTATTCCCATGATAAAAACGAACGGTCAGCCCGTTATCCGGCGCAGGATGCAGTACCCGGAAATAGGCGGTAGCGGTAATACTTTCATTTCCTTTTTCATCAAAAGCTTTTGCCTGCACAACCGCGGAACTGTCCAGCATGAACGGCTCCTTATATTCGGGTGCATTCTTATCCGGTACCGAACCATCCACCGTATAACGAATGACGGAGCCTCCGGCATTTGCTTTCATCGATACCTCTGCAGCTTTACTGATATATAACCCGCCTGCCTGCTTATACAATTCCCTGTCTGGAAATATAGTGGGCGCAGTAATGATCTCCCTTCCTTTCCAGAGGTTGGCAGGTTCATCAAATCCTTCAAAAGCAGGCTTCACCGGGCGGCCCGTCCATGCATAGGGCGGTATTATATCAAAAACAAAGGCGATGGTAGCAGCCAGGTCATAGGTATATACCTGCTGTTGTATGGTATACCCCTTCTTCACGCCGCTGCCATACAATATCATGGCTATCTCGCCTTCCTCCGGGGTAGGACCGCCATGCCCTTTACCAATGCCGCCATGATCCGCGGTAATGATCACCAGTGTCTTTTGCTCCATGCCCGCTTCCCGTATCGCCTGCAGGATCTCTCCCACCAGTGAATCCGTTTTTGCAACGGAAGCATAATAAGCGGGGGTTCCGTGCCCGTCGTGGTGTCCCGCATGATCTACATGATCCAGGTGCACAAAACCGAATACCGGCTTTTTCTCCCTGATATAATTTACAAAGTCAGCCGTTGTGGAATCTTCGGTTTTGAACGTCCGGTCATAATTGACCGCTTTTTTTTCGAACAACCTGCCAAAACCGCTCCAGTTGTATACTGCACCCATTTCAGCCTGCGGCCTTGCCTCCCTGATACGGCCGAATATGGTAGGAAAGATACCTTCCTCACCGGCCACAATTGGTGGCAGGGAATGGTTATCCCGTTCCCAGTCGTTGTCGATAATGCCATGCACTTCGGGGCCTGCGCCCATGATCATGGATGCCCAGTTCTGGCTGCTGGCGGTGGTTAAAACGGTTCGCACATTCCACTTCACCGCACCGTTGGTGATCATATCATCTATTACGGGGGTAGCAGCCTTTCGCAACCCGTCCGGGCTGAGTCCGTCCACCCCTATCACGATCACGTGCTCAATACCTTTGGGATGATCATCCGTAACTGTTTTACAGGAGCAGATCAAAATAAATAATGCCGGAGCCAGATAACGCTTTATCATAATAATCGGGTTTTGTGTATAAAGGTCTTATAAGGATATTATCCAAAGGTTAACTAATACTAACCAAAAAGTTAAGTAATATTAAAGATAGGGAAAGAATACGGAATTGCCGGGTAAAAAATTAAACAGGAAGTAAGTGGAAAGTAGGAAGTGGTAAGAAGTCACAGGTTGCAGGTCGCAGATTTCAGGTAGTATGCTGATCCAGGCGCCGGCATTATGTTCCGTATTCCTTTGTGATACTTCGAGTCTTAGTGCCCTCGTGGTTCAAAAAGAAAACCACAAAGTCGCTATGGCACAAAGGATCACAATCTTACTTTTTGCCCTTTGTGAAGCTTTGTGTCTTCGCGTCTCCGTGGTCCAGCCCTGTTGCAGGTTGCAAGTCACGGGTTCAGACAGACACAACAGGGCTCTCCTGCTTCACCAAAATGACATTCTGCTCCCCAACGGACAGGGTGCAATTAACGAATTCCGAAGGCGTTGCATTATAAAGCTCCTTAAAGCATTTAGAAAAGTACGACAGATCATTAAAACCGACCGTATAGGCAATTTCAGATATATTCTTATTTCCTTTTTTCATAAGTTCCACGGCAGCTTTCAGACGTTCGTTGCGGATAAATTCGGTAGCGGAAACATTGAGCAGCGATTTCAGCTTACGGTGAAGCTGCATACGGCTCATACAAACTTCCGAGGCAAAATCATCGGTCGAAAAACCGGTATCAGACAAATGTTTTTCTAATACAACCTGAAGCTTTTCGAGGAATTTTTCATCAACCGAATTAATAGTTATGTCCACCGGTTTGAGGATCAGCTCCCGGCTGTAGCGTTCCCGGAGCTTTCTCCTTTCTGCAATCTGACGGGTCACGGTTTCTTTCAGGATCTTATTGTTAAAGGGCTTGGTCAGAAAAGCATCTGCCGTACTTTTCAGGCTTTCCAGATGCGCCTCTTCCGAAGTCTTGGCGGTAAGCAGTACGACAGGAATAAACGAGGTAAGCTCATTGTCCTTTATGGCTCTCGTAAAACTAAAACCATCCATTTCGGGCATCATCACGTCTGAGACAATGCAATCCGGGATTTCTTCCCGGGCTGATTTCAAGGCTGCTTTTCCGTTTTCAGCCTCCAAAACAATATACTCTTCCGAAAAAATATCTTTCAGGACATTCCGGATCTCGGCGTTATCGTCCACAACCAACAAAACCGGGCGCTCGTTACCAGATCCGATGGTTGCATTATGGACCCCGCCGGTAACGGTGCTGTTACTATGGATAACAATATTTTCCGTTTCATTTTGGCTGAGTGGAAGGGTAACTTCAAAGCGCAACAGGTCGTTGTCTAACGAAGTTTCGATCCTGCCTTTGTACAGATCTACCAGCTCTTTAACGAGTGCCAGCCCGATACCGAAACCCTGCTGCTCACTGTTTTTCTGATAAAAACGTTCAAACAACTTCGGTAAATCGCTTTTTTTCAACCTACTTCCCGAATTGGAAACATTGATTTTCACATTTTCGTCTTCCACACTGGACTTAAAGCTCACTTTGTGGCCTCCGGGTGTATATTTCAGGGCATTTGAAAGTAAGTTTGTAATGATTTTTTCTATAACGTCTTTGTCGTAACGGTAATTCACAGGGGAGTCCCCGACAACGGAATAAAATAACAATCCCTGTTCTTTTGCCCGGTATTCAAACGGCTCAATAACGGATCTCAGGAACAAGCCGATATTGCCTTCTTTCAGAATGAGTCTGAAGTTTCCAGTGTCTATTTTTGAAAGCTCGAGCAACTGGTCAACAAGCTCAAGCATACGATCAGCGTTTTTGTCGATGCGTGAAAGCTGCTTTTGTTGTTTTTCGTCAGATATACCGGCTTGCAGGCTTTGCAACGGACTTTTTATCAACGTGAGCGGTGTACGGAACTCGTGGGAAATATTGGCAAAAAAACGGGATTTCATTTCATTCAGCTCTTTGATCTTCCGTGCGGCTTTAAGCTTGTTTCGGTAGGCAAACAGCAGTGCCAACCCAACAACGAACAATAGCATTGTTGTGACGGCAAAAAACATAAATTGATTTCTTCTTGTTTGTTCTGTCAACCGGTTTTCTGCCGACAATAGTTCTATCTGATCTTCTTTCTGGCGGGTCCGGTATTGCGTTTCGAGCGCTAAAAACTGTTGTTCGTTATTCAGCCGGGTTTGAATGGCTTTTGTATAGTCAATTTCCTGTTGCTTTTTAAGGGCAACTTCGAAATTTTGTAAGAGACTATAATAGTCTACCTCCGCAGCCAACAGATCTATTTTAAAACCTAAAGTATCAAGACTGCTCCGATAGTGCTCGTTGGCATAATCCAAATTCAGTTTGGACAAGGTGGGTTTTCCCATTCCTATATAAACTCTTGCCAAGCCAAGCCGGGTTCCGGCCAGTGCTGTAACATCATTCATTTTAATGTAATGGTCTATAGCCGCAAGCAGTTTATCTTCTGCTTCGGCATAGTTTTCCAGGCGCCTTTCAACCTCAGCCAGCTGTACCAATGTATGCATTTGGGCCATCGTATCTTTTCGGGCCAGGTTTTCTTCATACAGATCCTCAAAAAAAGCTTTAGCCTGTTCATAATTACCTTCGCTTACCGCTATTTCACCCAACAGTTTGGTAATTTCGTTGATCCCGTAAGGATAATCGGTGAGCCTGGCTATGGACAGGGATTTTTCAAAATATTCTGCAGCCGTTTTCGGATCGTTACGGGTGTTGAGGTGAAGTTTGCCCATTTTTTCGTAAGTATTACCCAATACCGGACTAATTTCGTTGTGTTGGGCATACAGGGATTCTATTTGAATATAGATCTCCATCCTTTTATAGTAATCCTTCTCCATTCCCGCAAGGCCGTACAGGGCATTGCACATCCCTTCATTGTAGCCGGTTTTCTCTGACAGGTTATAAGCCTCGTTATACCACCGGGTGGCGCCGGCGTATTCCGTTCTTACATAATCCAGGTTGCCCAGCCAGAGTTGGCTATGTATGGCTTTTGAGGTCAGGCTTAAACGCTCTGCAGCCTGCAACGCCTGGTGGTAATGTTCTTCGGAAAGAGACAATTGGTGTAAGTTAAAATAATAATCTCCGGACAGAAAGTGGTAGTAAAATGCAGCTTCAGGGTAGCGGTTCTGTTCGGCGGTATAGCTTAAACTATCCAGGGCTTGTTTGGCTGCGGGCTTTTCGCCGTAAATAGTGGATTTGTACAGTGCCTCGTAACGGTGAGCAGCAAGCGAATCGTCATGGCGGCTTTGACCATAAATAAGCAACGGAAATAAAAAAAAGATAAAGGAAACTCTTTTCATAACGGTGTTTATTAGGAAATAATGCTTCCCGCCCTACCCCTATCAAAGCTAAAGCTTTTTTTAAGTATACGGAAAATTGTAATAAATTAATATCCAGTCCTTTTGAACGGTGAGTAAGCAGTCTTACACATCATCCGGGCAGTATGTAAAGATGCCAACGGCCCCTTCAATCCGGCTCTCTATCGTAGAAAATATATTCGTTGAAAAGGTCGCTGAATAATTATCGCTTTAATGGCATTGCTTTTGACCCGGCAGGCTCATTTTTCAGCGAATCCAGGTTCTGCTCCACCCAACGCCCCCCGATATACACATTTATATATACTGTGTAAGCTGTGATTGTTACCCCGCCGGGGGTAAGTAATAAGTAGTAAGTGGATAGGTGTGCATGCCTCAATTTTCAATTATCCGTTATTACACCAAGCCCTGCCGGCCTGTTCACAAAACCGGACCAGAGATTCGCCTGCGAAATAAGACTAAGGGAGATATTACAGGGAATAAGAGGCTGTCAGGTTTTGCAGCGTACGTTCAACAGGCATGATCTTAAACATTCTCCAACCGGTCGAACATTAATCCACTGTTTCCTTCTCCCCTGCCGTTTTTTTTCTTTGTCCCCAGCCATACGTACACTTCACCGTTCAGCCATCGGGTACGTTCAAAGGCCTGTTGAACGCGAATACCGGAGCGTGGCACTTCTTCTTCATGAATGAAAAGCGGGCGGGGGTCCGGAATATCATCGAGCCCTTCTCTAAGCAGGGCAGACAAGGGCTTAACTTTTTCCGGAAGCCTGGTATCGCCCTCAATTATCCTGAGCATGGAGGATCGCTGCAACTGTATTTCCCTGTTATGACCATCTGCATGAACCGGAATAAAAGGTATCCAGTTTTCGGGCACACCGGTCATCGCCTTATAGTAGACGCCGGCCGCATAAGGAATACCTTCCGCGGTTCCTGTGTCCACTAAATCTTCGTGGAATTTTCTGGATTGCAGGGCGTATTCACTTCCATAAACACCTTTGCCTGTCAATGAAGGAATCACCTTTTCTACTCCCCAGACCATATTGGCCATCTCATCCCGGATCAGGCAGATCTCTTCCAGCAGTTCACTTTCCTGTACTTTCATTGCCGATGGGCATAGGAACAATTTATTATTTGTGCTGTCCGATTTTTGTCTGAACATACTCCATCCGGCGTTGGTCTGTCCGGGTCTTTCCGCGGCTTCTATCCAATACGTATCGCCAAAGTTATCGGTTACGGTCAGACCTTTAATTTCAGCTATGGAACCTATCGGCAATGCGAACGGGACAAGGAACCAGTCATTGGCAAAGATCAACCCGAATTCTATCAGTAACAGCTTTGACAGGTCGGTAGTAGCGGGTTGTATGTCTCCAAAACTTGTTTTATGATCTTCAAATTTCCACCATCTTTTGTCAGGCATTCCGTCAAATTCCACATGTGTCGGAATAAAAGAATCCACTTCCTCTTTTAACGGAGCAGCGCTTGTGGTACCGGCATTCGTTTTCAGGTTGAATGCATACCAGTCCAGGTGACCATGATAATACTCTTCCGCCTCCAACTCCACACCTTCCTGGCGGCTGTCGGAACTGCAGGAAAATTTGTACTCAAGTCGGTCAGGCAGCCAGGCATCGTCATCCACCTCAAGCGGTTGCATGTAGTTTTTTTCAAACCATATTTTAAACGAAGCCCCAAGGCCGTCAAGAAGTCCGGCATGCGCAGCAGCAGCCACCGGAATATTCTCCGAAGCGTGGCTTCCATCCCGGATAGATTCATACAATTTATACCCGTCGATGCAACGGCCGGCTGCTGCTTTCCATTGCTGCAGCTCTTCTTTATGCGCATACAGGTAACCGGTAGCGGCCGATCTGGAAGGAGGGAGTTCAATCTGGTACCGTTCCAGGTATGCGCTGTTATAGTCGAGCCTTTCGCTCTTTAACAATTTTCGCCAGTAGTTTCCCAATTGCAGGCGGAGATCAAGACTGATCTCCTTCCCGTTTCTTTCGAACAAAATTTTCTTTTGTTCTACCAGCGCTTCTATGGGAATATTGTCATGTAACGACCTGTAATCATGATTACCCGGCTTGTACCGGCCGATGTTCGCGGATGAAACGCTTATTTTTGAAAAGACCGGGGAACCGGCGTCATCGCCTTTGAATTCACCCATCTGCCATTGTTTGGTCAACATCCACAGTGCATCCCTCACCTCGGCTTTAAGGGCCTTATCAAAATGGTGTGTCCGTGGCCTGCCTTCCAGACGGTTCCATGAAACAAAACCGGGATAAAGCTGGTTCTGTAAAACTTCACTTATATTTTCCGGATTATTATAAAGCGGGTTACTCATCGTTATTCTTCATTTTGTGGTGAAATATTGTTCAGCGCAAGGTTTATGGCCATGGTGATCCAATAGGGTGTAACGGCCATCATGCTTGCAGGCAGGAACTGCGCATATTTTGTGGTGTCTATCATGGAAGGCTCCACTGCCCTTTTCTTTGCCATCATTAAAGCTTCCTCCATCGCCTCCACTATATCGTTCCATTCCCATTTGCCGTTAACCACAGGCGGCGTCACCAACAGCATAGTCTGAGGCGGCTCGCTGTTGGGCTGGTCGTAGTGGAACGTGATACCGGTGGTTTCCTCTTTGGATGGAACTACTTCCGTCCATTCATCCAGTACGATTCCACAAACGGGTTTTTTTCTGTCAAATTCAGTGGCAAAATGAGCAGTGTATAGAAGACTGTCGCCTTTTAAATTTTCAAATGGTTTTTCTTCTTCTTCATGATAGGTATCTTCATTTTTATCCTTCACGAACTTCATGGCCAACCAGCGATCATTTTCTTTATACGGGAACTGCAAGGGAGTCAGTCGTATTTCCGCATCCGGGTTAAAGCCACCGGAAAGCGACATGACGTTTTCATACTCCCATGCACTCTTTCTCACCCTGGCTACTCCGGTAAACCAGTCATCTACCGGCAGCATCCTGTTTTCATTTTCTTTTAAAAATTTGAGTATAGATTCGCTGTTGGAATATAATAATGCGAACTCCTCAGCGCTGCTATCCGCCAGCCCGAACCTGGGCAGGAGTACCAATGCGTCCCCCAGTATTTTCTTAGCGGCATTACGCTGCTTATCGATGATATCCGCATCTGAGATCAATTCCGCCAGCCCTTCCTCCTCTTCCTCAAATGATTTGATCTTATTCACCAGGGAGGTATGCAGGTTATCCAGTGCCTCGTGAATGTCTTCTTTTAAAGAAAGAAGGGATTTTCTTGCGCTGTAAAGATCGTTCCGGTTGTTTTCAGTATCGAAGCTTATAACATCATACAAGCCGATCTTTTCCAGTACAGGCTCCGTTTCCGAAAGAAACCCGATAACTGAGTCAGCAGGATTTGTCCTGATAGCGATCAGTTCATTCCATACATTTTCAAATTCCGAAGCTTTAGTTTCCACTTCGGTCCTGTACGTTTCAAGATCGTTGGACAGGGTGCTTTCGGTTGATATTGTCCGTTCCACTTTTCGTAATAGGTTGAACAGGTCTTCTTCCGGTTGCCCGGTATCATAGGTATCCATCAATTCCCGGTAAGCCGTCATTTTATCCGTCCAACGATCTATCACATTATCCAGCTTTCCGAGAAAACCGTCGTGTATTTCGCCTAAAGCCTGTGTAATGAACCCCGTACCTGTCTGATTATTATCATACAGGGCTGCTTCCATGAACAAACTGTGGGTATCCTGTATAAGCGTGTCAAAACCAGTAAAATCATCCGGTGATCCGATGCTGTTCAGCCTTGTCTGTAAACCGTTCCCAAGCTGATCCAATCCGTCCCTCAAAGCGGAGATCCGGTTATTCATACCGGCATGATCATAAACAGCGTTTTGCACCTCCTCGCCGCCGGAGGAAAGATGAAACGTTTCATGTGTGACATGCTTATTGCCGATTAAAATTTTTCGCAGGCTTTGCACCAGCGGTGCAAGCTCAAAGAAAGGTACTACAGACCGGTCGGCCGGATCGATATCTTCCGTATATTGAATGTTCAGTTTTGTAAACGGGCCCGGGCGACGGCCGCTTACGGGATCCGTATAATGATGCAGCACATAGTGCACTATCCTGTCGTCCAGTTCGTTCATGGCCTGGTCTGTATCCAGCGCGGCGGAGAACAATACGTCAATAGGCTGCAAGCCCAGGTCCCGCTGAGTGATCACGATCTCATTTTCTTCCCGCCCCGGCTCCCGGATAATGACCTTACATTGCACCCTGACAGGATCGGGCAGAATGCCGGAAAGCCATTCATTGACAGCAGGTTCAAGTGCTGCCCGGGGTGTCATTGCAATAGATGGATCCGGAGAGGTGGCCGTATCAGCCCCGGCGTTAAAATGGATGGCCAGTTTATGGGTGAGCGTCAGGCCGGTCCGTGGTGTATTGATCACTTCCATTTCAGGCGGATAAGAGCCCTTGCTGAAAGCTTCCGCAACGCCGGCAGCCCGGTCGAAGTTTCCTTTCACCGCCTGGTATACCTGCTCGCTCATTACCAGGTCGGCGATGGCATCATGCATATCAATGATACGATCTATTTCCTCCCCTATCACGGCGATCTCTTCCGGCCCGGCTTCCGGCAACCCGTACGCCGGAGGCAATCCGAAAGGATAGGTTTTATGGACAGATCCTGATACATGGTGAATCAGCTTTAAGCCGTCTATCACATTGTGTGCTTCAACAACCTCAATGGTCTTTGATGCGTTCGTTAAATGATTGCTTTGCACGGCTTCCTCCATATCGGTCCCGGTGATTTCGCTGCTTCTCAAATTCCCGGCGACCAAAGGGAAGGCCATTCGCAAGGGATAAATAAATCTATCGGCCTCAATACCGGAAGACGCATAGCGGTCGTGAAGCCCTCTTTCAAACTGATAACCCAATAAAGCCGACAGTGGCTGTCCGTTGCGTATGCCTTCCAGGAAATTGTTGGCGATCCTGATCCGCTCGGAGCTCAGGTTCACGGCAAAAGGGTTCTTTGTTCCGCTGCCGCTGTTTGAATTGTAGGCATTTCGCAAAATGGCGGCGGTGGCGGCCTGGTCTATTGATGGAGCATGTATATATCCGAGATTGGAGCTGTCGGTATATATTTTTTTACCCGTCGGGTTAAATATCCTGTTCTCCGCTTCGTTTAGCGTTATTTCATCCGGCGCCGCATTTTTAGGTCTCAGGTTCAGCAGCCATCCGTAGGCGCCCAGGTACAGGCCTTTTTCAAGGCCGCTGTCTGCCGCAGATTTACGCTGCCGGGCCAGGTTATATTGTGTCAGACCTGTTTTCCAGGCATCTATGCGGTAGCTGCAGCAATCCAGGTGCTCCGTCAATAACCTCTCCAACCGGGCGGTAGGGGTTTTTTCCAGCACCTCCAGGGCATCAAGTGTTTCTTTTAGCGGCCGGACTTCCGGTCTTCCGCTTAATACTTCGGGTATGTATATATATTTGATCAGCGGAATTTGCGGATCTCCGGTGATCCCCGGGCTTGCCTGATACAGGTGCTCAAATTTACTTCTGCCTCCGGTTTGCCCGATATGCAGGAAGTCGGGATCGAAGAATTCTCTTTTATGCTTAGCCAGCTTTCCTCCCAACAATAACCCGGTGGCAGCACCTGACTGAGACAATTGCACCGCATGTCTCAATAACAGGTATAACAATGCGTTGGGCGCCGGATTGCCCCCGAAATCCTGACGGCGTATGGTTTCTCCGTCGGAGGTTCGCAGCCACGCTATATAATTTTTGTTGTCTGCACTATAGTCCCTTACCGGATCTGTCTCCGATTCGGGTACATCATCTATCAACGGGCCGCTGAGCCGGTTAGGCTCCGATAGAAAGTATTTCTCCAGTATGGGCAGTTCCAAACTGGTTGGTAAGCCCAGGTCACGGAGAACCAATTCCCCTCTTTTTAAGATCGCCAATGCAACAAAGAACGCTATCAACGGACTTCCTGTCTGAAGGATCAACTGATTGTAAACCTGCCGGATAGTTTGTGCATACCGCTGATGGAACTCTACCGAATGGGCATGCAACCCTAAAACATCGAGCAACACCTGGTGAGGGTCGCCTTCTTTCCCCACGTAGCTTACCCCGGGCAGGAGCTGGTCCCAGGTTTTGTCGATCTCGCTTATAAGGGCATATAAACGGGTGGGGAAAGCAGGATTAGTCCCTTCATTCGAAAACCTCAGCCGGGAGAAAACCGTCACCGGCAATATGCCGTAGGGTTGCTCTCCTATTTTTACGGCCGGTACGGGGCCTCTGCCCGACACATACCGGGCCAAAAATTGTTTGGTGTCCAGGAGATCGCGGTCGCTGAACAGGGGATCCATCATTTCTTCCATACAATAACCCAGCGTGGCAGGAAACAGGGCCATATTCATGGCAAAGGCTTCCCGTTGGTCGCTCCCGTTGGCGTTCGGTAACCCCTGCAATACAGCCGGGTCAATACCCAGGATATCGGCAAACCTTTGGGCATCGCTTTGCCTGACATATTCCGGGCTGAGGGTAAAATTCTCCGATCCCCTGAAAACCCTTTCATAGCTTTCATCCGGATCGTCTACCCGGGAGTATCCTGAAGCGCTGTTTTCCGTGTTATTGGTTGGCGTTCCCTGCCGGATGAATGCGAACCCCTGCTTACTATCGCGGTGCAGGGAGATCAGGTTTTCCAGTTCTTCCTTTCCTTTTTGCGCATCGGCGCTAAGCCTTATCCCCAAAACAGAAACCTGGTCAAAGCCGGTAAGGGCTTCCTCCTGCGTCAGGTTGATCCGCGTGGCCATTCCGGCCGCCACTGCCCGGTCAAAATCAACCATCCACTGCAGATCTTCGTTCAGGTTTATTTCTTTGTTGTCGTCCTTTGTTATCTGCCCATCTTCCAGCGAGGGATCCAGGCCTACCGGTAAATATTCCCCGACCGGGTTTTCAAACTGGAATGACTTTTTAGTGTCGCCGGCATAAGTAATGGTCACGAATTTATCCGGCAACGCCACAGCCTGTGCTGCCTGGTTCCAGGAGCTGAGCGTGGTGGTATATGTCCCGGCGGGCGGCAGGTTCAGCCAGGTCACCAATACTTTACCGGCGGTTATTCCTTCCGGCAATTTGTCGCTGATATTTTGGGGACGGCTACTATCCAGCAAGTCCTGAACGCGTTTGTCATCCAACAACCGCAGGTGCAGTTTTAAGCCGGCAAACGCTTCTTTTTCCTTTTGGGGATCTCCGTCTGCCAGCCAATAGGAACGCCAATAAGTCGCCAACTCCTTCTCCATGGTTTTATTGGCGCCGTCTTCATTTACCGCAACCAAAATTTTATAGCTGCTGTCTTTCTTTACCTGGATTTTATTCAATGGTTGATATTGCCTGATGATCCAGGACGCCCGGTTGGCCCCGTGACTATGAACCAACATGTTCCATGCTCCTTTCTCTTCCGCTTTCACTTTGCCCGCCTTTGCCATTTCGATCCAGAAATTACGGGCATTGGTCAGCTCATCTTCCGTTAAAAGCGGCTCTTTTTTGATCACATTGCAATCATCGGGATACACCCTGAGCCAAAGCTGCGGTTGGTTTCCGGTATGCTTAAACCGGGTTTCCAGCCGGAGTGGAAACAATAAGAGGGGATGGCTGTCGTCTAATTGCTCAACGGCTGCCCGGGGATCAATGTTACGCAGGCTCCTGTTCCCGATTTCGGAAAAACTATTCCTTATCTCCCCGGCCCTTGCCAACAGGCTCCTTTTTTGTTCCAGCAACGTTGTCCGTTCGGCACGGAACTGTTTGAGCATCCCCTCATGATCGCCGGCGCCGCCTGTAATGCGGTTGATCTTTAGTGTAAGCGTTTCCAGCCTGGCCCTGGTGTTTGCGAGGTCGAGATCCAGCCTTTGCTGCTCCGCCCGCAGCCCCGCGAGATAACCCTGTATATTTTTAATTTCAGACATAGCAAATCAATGCTTTAATCAGGTAACATTCGTGTGGCGTGAATAGCCACCATTACCGGCACCTGGTATAAGATATAAGCCAATTCCGCCGAATGGGTCGTACTGCTCCAATTGGCCTGAACATCATCTGCCACAGGCTCGTTTTCCTGGTCAATCAAGCTGTCATACTCCTGAAAGCTGATGGTATCTGCCACTGTTTCAGGCAATGCTATACACTCACCTTCCCGTGTTCCCACATCCTCCCAGGATAAATTATTCCAGTTGATGATCCTACCGGCTTCACCTATATCCAGGCCAAACCGGGGCTCGCCCGGCCTCTCCCTGAGCACGAAAAACCAGCCCGGATCATCGCCCGTACTGGTCGGGCTTTGCGTACCCCTGGCTTCTTCGTCATCCAGGTCAAAACCGAAAAAGTAGATATCCGGGTCTATCTTTGCCTCAAACAGGGGTGTTTTCAGTAGATTCCCTGCTTCGTCCCCGGTAAACGGCATCAGAATTCTTTCCGCGTTTACATCTGCTTCACCATCACTGTTATTTCCCCAGGCCGCTTTTTGCGCATATACTACCGCCGTAGGATATTTTTTTAACAGTTCCCCCCTGATCACCAGCACCAGTTGGGTTTTACCGTCCTGCGCCCGCTGATTATGGCTTCCCAGTTCATTCCGTCGTACGGAATCCGGGTCGGAGGGAACTGTTCGGCCGGCATTGACCTTAGACCATTTGTGGATGGGCGGTATATCCCTGAGCTGCTCTTTCAGATCATCGGTCGCAGGCCCGGAAGGCAGAAAGCTGTTTACATCCCAGAACTGACGGAAATAAGTGCCCCGCTGGTCCGTAGGATATTCCCTCCACAGCAGTTCCCGCGACATCTCGTGGTTGATACCTACCATATAAGCTTCTATAAACCGCTGGTTATTTTCCAGGAGGGTGATACTGTTCTGCCCAATCTTATTCAGGTTGGGCAGGAACAGCTCGGAAGAAATATCTGCCAGGGGCTTGTACATCGGGATATCAATTTCCGGATACACCATCACCGGAGCAAAAGTCTCCCGCATGTTGGCGCTGATACGTCCGGGCAGCTTCACCAGGTTAAATGTGCGTTTGGGAATCGTAACTGCCGGGTTGATACCCTGTACGATAATATCTGTGAGCCCCTTAAGGTCAAGCCCTGCCTTAGGGGCTTCCGGAAAGTTGACGCCCAGCATACCCAACGTATCTTTCAACGCCTCTTTAAAGCGCCCTCCCTCGATACTATCGTTTTTACCGGTCTCAGGCTTAAATCCCTCATCAGGTTGCGGCTTAAGATCCCTTCTTACCGGGGGAGCTGTAATTCTAAAATTCCCTATAAGGGGGTATCCGTTCACGCTATCGGGCTTTTGCCGCCCCGGGAAACCATATCTTCCCAAAAATTCGATCAGCCCCTTGTATTCGTTCTCAGCATCGCGGATGGCATCCTCCAGCCTGACAACGCCGGAAGGGTCTTGCTTAGGCGGCGCCACTGTTACCAGCCCATCGTTTATCCTTTGCAGAAGATTGGAAGGATCCACGCTTTCATTCCACTGAAACCTTTTCATCAAAGCCCCCCGCGGCCTGGCGATGCGCCTGAATACACCCGAGGTAAGGGCCGGCGGCACAACACTCCGCGCTACCTGTGCCTGCACCGTTGACCCGCGATCTACCACCCGCCGGTGAACGGGGGCCGTAAATACAAATGCTTTTTCAAACAACTGCGGCAATAAATTATTTGCATACAGGCCGGAAGATACTTCCTTCGCCATTTGTGCCAGCCGTATCTTATGGTTGGCTTCTACTATCTTACCTACCTGCTCCCAGGCTGCCTGCATGTATTCTTCCTGGTTTTTTTGCACCACACCGGTACCCAGTCCCGCAGCTACGCGAAAACGGGGATCCAGGTTCAGTTCGTGCACCCAATTACTGTTGTACGGCAGGTCGTTACCAACCCTGTCTTTCAGCAGCCGCTGCTGCAAGGCGTGCCATCTGCCATACATAGGAGAAGTAATGACCGGGTCGGGATCCGTTTCATCATGCGCCGTAACGATTCCGGCATCCCGGTTGATCTCCCCGACGGGTTTATCGCTGTTGACATAATCGTCTGCCAGGTTGATACGGGCCGCCATCGCTTCAGTGAAAGGGTGCGGGTATGGATCTGCATTCCATCTCTCGTAGTTTCTCACCTCCTGCCGGTCTTCAGATGACAGGGTATCCAACGGCACCCGCAACGCCCCGCCCAACCGGAGGATGCCGTTTAACGCCGGGTTATTGATGGCAGGCAGGTTGGAACCGGGGTGTAATACATCCATATCCCTTACCCCCACAGATTTATCGGCCGGTTTCGGCTCCAGCAGGTTCACCAGGTATTCAAAGTCCCCTACCGTTCCGGTGCGGAAATACCAACGGTGATAATAAGGAAACTCAGTATGTGACGGATCATCCCAGGCGCCGGCAGTGGCAACCAGATCCGCTGAAATGTCCCTTCCCAGGCCGGCCAGCCGGCCGCTTTCAAAAGTGGGAATGAGGAAAGCATGATACCCCATATTGGCTTCCAGCTTTCGCGGGCTGATGATCCGCGAATAAGCCAGGTCGGGGTTGTTGCGGATGATGTCCGAAATGCGTTGGGTGATCTCCGCCGATTCGGGTGCAGAACCGGCCGGTGCATCATTCGAGAGATCCTCGTTTACATGCACGTGCGCCCATGCCCATAGCTCAGCCGGGTTGGGGAAGATATCCGCCGTATTACTACCGTCCCTCAGTCTGAACCAGGGCAACGGGCTTTTTTTCATGTTGGAGCCGTCCTCAAACTCTTCTTCTTTCAGTACTACCAGGGTCAGCCAGGGCCTGAGGCGGTCGCCGTTCGGGGCCGCAGGCGTATAGCGCCAGGGGAAATCTTCTTCGTAAAAATCAATATAGGGCAGGTAGTTGGGCTCAAAATTGGTGATCCAGTTCCGCGGCTCTGTTTTGATGATGGCCCTGCTGTCAATCCCGGTAATGTCTCCCGGGCCATACAGGTGGATCTCCCGGGCCGGCACATCCAGGTCGGCGGCAGGTATCGGTTCACCGTCGGGCCGGGTACCGGCCAGCGTGATCCGGATAGGGATACTGGCACGCAACGGCACAACAGCACCATCTGCCTGCGTGATATTATTGGCTATTCCCTGTCTTAACCAGGGCAGAAAGCTATAGGTGGCTAACGGGTTGCTCATGATTCCTGTAATTCGTATTCGGGAATAATATGTAACTGGTTTTTTAGCGCCGGCCGTCGCCGGATCTCTTCCTGCATAAAGGTCTGCGCTTCCATTTCGCTCCGGAAGCCGGCTTCGCGGCTGACCGCCCGGTTATTGGACTGAAAGACCACCGTGAACAATTCTTCTTCGATATCCAGCTTTTCGGCAAAAGGCTGTAATTTATCCCTGTGGCATTTGGACAAAGATGACTTAGACACACTGTTGCCCGAAAGGAAGGTACCGAACAGCAGTCCCGATTCGGAAAAGAAAAGCAGGGGCGCCGGTTCTTTATCAATAACGGTCAGCTCGTATGCCAGTTTTTTACGAACCATGCTGCCGTTCCGGATGGCGCTGTCTCCCATGGAAATTTCCACGCCCCCCTGCATTTTTTCAAAAGATGGCTTCGATAATTTTTCATCATCGCTCATGTCCTGGTACTGGGCGCGGGCAAAGTTTTCTTTTACTTCCTTGATGCTGAGCAATGTGCCGTTGCTGGAAACCGACGCTATCTGCAACTGCTTTATGTCAGCGGCTTTCTGACTGCCTATCTTGTCTATATTTACCCGGAGGGGCAACAGCTTTTGCTGTACCACCAGGGCGCCCGACGGGTGTAGCACCAGGATATCTTCCTGCGCCTCGTCCAGCTTCCTGAGCGATACCAACAGGTTTTTCGCGGAGGACAGGACGGTGCTCCACTGCTCTTTTTTGGTCAGTTGCTCTATGAACTGCGGCAGGATCCGGATCTCCGGCAGGGTGGTATGCCTGTTTTCGCCCCAGGTTTTATCAAAATTGGCGGATACTTTAATGAACAGAATGGTTACCCTTCCGGTACCCTGTGCCCGCCAGGGCGTAGGACCTTCGAGCGACATGCTTATCCTGACAGACAATAGCTGGAAACCTAACACTTTCAGGCTGAAGCCTGCCGATACATCAACAATGAAGTAGAAGGGATTGAACTGGAAAAGGGCGTTGAAGGCGATATGTCCCTCGATGGAGCAGACACGCAGGTCGAGGAATACTTCCGCCCGGGCGCCAAACTGCACCGTATTGGAGGTAACAGCCTGGTAACACTCCACGCGTATCCTGGCAAGACTGGTATTCAGGATATTAATGGCCAATCTCCTCAGGGTGGGCAGGGCCAGCGGCGGCGGGGTATAGGCGGGGTGAAACCCACCCACCGTTACAAGAAAATTGGGCTGGTCGCCCCAGGCCAACCGCACCGCCATATCACCTTCCAGGGTCATGCCCAGTACCGAAGACTCATAGAGGCTGGCATCGAAAGTGAGCAGCTTCTTTTCGAAATCGAGGGTGCCTACGAAAGCCACCTGGATCTTCACGATGGGTACCGCTTCGTCAGGCAGAACAATCTTTACAACGCCCAGTATGGCAATATTGCCCGGTATCTCTATCACCAGCCCGAAGGACAGGCTGATGAGGGTGGGTGTGCCCCAGCCGATACGGGCCATGGGTCCGACGAGGAACCTGCCTTCATGGACCGGAAAAATGGTTCTGAGATCACTGATGATGCGCGGCGCATTGGCAATGATATTGGTAGGGAACATGATATTGCTGACCGACCCGGTCCGCACCCCGTCCCGCAGGGAACCCAGCAAAACCGTCCGGTTCAGCCCCAGCAATCCGCCCACACCGATCAGCGTAAAACCGTAACCCAACTGGAAGGGCGGGTTGAACTCCGCCGTGATGATAATCAGCAGAGAGAAGCCCTTACTGCCATCCGGCATTTTAGTAGTAATGAACCCAATGGCTTTGGCGGAAATAAACCCGACGATGGTCAGCTCCAATGCCCCGGCATATTCCTGTTTTTCAAAATCAAAAAAGAGATAACCGCCACCGGTTACCGCACCGGCATTGATGGAGAGACCAAGACCGTTGGGAGGCTTGAAGCTGAAAGTCGGGCTATAATCCCCGAATAATCCATTGTCTCTTTCTTCCAGGGCGCTTTTAAAACCAACAGCATCAAAGCTGATTTGAAGAGGGCCTAATTCCAGTTTACCCGAAACATCAAAAATAACATTTACCGGACTGGTCAAGTTCAATTCTATACTTAATGCAGAAATGTATAGTGGTCCGGCCTGAATATGCGTTGGCAGTGTAATAGCCAGATTATTTCCACCTTCAAAACTAACTCCCTTGTTATGCTGCCATTTTATTAACACATCGCCAACATCAACATTGATGCCACCAGAGCTAAAGCTTCCAAGAACGCCATCCCCGCCCAAATCAATTGTTGCTGACAACTTTTCCGCTCCCCCCGAAATGTAAAAATCACCATTCAGGTTTCCGCCAAAAGCTGCTTTTAATGCGGTTACGCTCAGGTTAGAGTCTCCAATGGAAATTAACGGCATGGGGGTATTTGTATCCTCTGCATATTTAATTTCAAAAATAAATTTCATGACTGCACTGAAGCTGCTATCGGCACTGATACCACTGGGACGAATGATAACATAAGCCAGGTTTTCGGCTTCGGCTTCAGTAACAATCCTTAATTTGGTCTTTTCACCTAAAACATGCTCTGCGGTAAATGCGCCTTTCACATAGGGCGAAACAGCTATACCTAAATTTTGTACCTGATTGAAATCTCCATAGGGCAAAAACTTTAAACCCGCTTCTTTGTTATAAATAGCTGTGCCGTCATCTTCAACATCATTGATATCATCCTGAATGACAGGCAGAGTAGCGCCATATAGAGTTGTATTTAAAGGAATATTAGTAATAAATCCGTTTAAATCTGCTTCTGTCAACTCTTTTTCAATAACAATAGAATAACCACCTGACTCAAGTAGAAGTGCAATAGTATTGACAAGAAATTGATAATCTAAAGATTTGGGATCTCCGGCAGCGGGATTGCCGTTCCAGCCATACACTTCTTTTGCCCACTTCTTATTATCTGTTATAAAGTCACCAAGTCTGCTCCAGTTTAGTTTTGTTTGAGTATAGGCAACACCTCTGTATGAAGTATCTACCAATCTATGTTCAATTACACCCAAGCAATATAAAACAGAATGTAAGAACAGTTTTTTGTCAGATAAATATCTTACAATCAAATAATCGAAAACTTCGGAAAAGAAATCTTCATTGAAATATGTTCTGATGGTACTACTGCCTCCCAATAGCTTTACTGCTCTAAAAATGTCAATTAAATCAGCGGGATCAATGTCTTCCTCACTATCAAGTCCATTTACTATTGTTGAAAAAGAATTTGTTAATCCTATAAATCCATCCATTATAATATTAATATGGGCTGAATTTATATCATAGCCAAATTGATTAAAAAAAGTACTTAATTTGTCTTGATCATGCGCAGCTTCGTATATTGGCTCTACAAACCAAAACAACTCGCCTAATAACTCTTGTTTACTGATACTCATATTCTTCCCCAATTAGATTGATCTCCCCAATGGCTTTCATTCCAGTTGTTATTTCTTGCAATACTTTCTGCTTCAGCAACAGTCGGCAGGTCATAATCAAGTAATCCTAGCACATTTAAGACTCCATAACCTCTATGTCTAGGCCAACTACCCCTACCAAAACAAGAACTTATTAAGCAATGTCTGAAAACATCAAACAAAAAGGGTCTTCCATAAGTTTCAATTAATTTTCTTCTGTTATGATATGCCAACCATAGTGCACAAGCACCTGCTGTTAAAGCTGTAGAATAAGAGGTGCCTTCGCCATTTTGGTCAATTGCATAGTTACGAACCGGATCATGTTCATAATCTCTTTTCTCTTGTCCGGATGTACGGGCTATTGTAACTCCCCAACCGGGAGCTGTTATGTCAACCTGATCGCCATAAAAACCCTCACTGGGTTCTGATAAATCTGCATAACATCCCGCTACACAGATTGTATGTGGACTTCTGCCAGGAAAACTTGGAGGGAACAATCTTCTTCCAAAAGCTTGCCCGGCTGCTGCACATACTATGATTCCCTTTCGCCTGCATAGCATCAATGCCCGATTAAGGGTTGGTTGAGTTGTCAGACCGCCTAAACTGATTGATACAACACCTATTTCAGCATTTCTTAATGCAACCACATGATCTAATGCCCTGGCAACACATACATAAGTATTGATACAATGGCTAGACGACAATAATGTTCTACCGCCAAGAGCTACAGTACTTGTTACTCTTAACGGAAGAACTTTCGCCTTTGGTGCAATACCTGTTACAAATTGACCAGTCGGTACTGTATAGTAAGGATAATCAGTATTGGGTGGGTTAAGGATTGGATGACCTTCGTCGCTAAACATTAAACTAGCAGTAGAAGTACCATGACTGGGATGCCTGGGAAGTAGTCCACTTATAAGGAAATCTTCAGCAGTGTTAGTAGAAAGGTCTTCAATATGCCTTTGAACAAAGAAATTTTTTGCATTTGGAGGAGATGTAAGATATCTGCCACCTTTTATCAGTTCGGGATGATTTGTATACCCTGTGTCAGGATGAGCTATAATAATACCCTCTCCCTTCGCTTTACCCCGACTATGAAGTGGAGCCAATTCCCAGGCTTCCTTTGCCAAACATATTTGTAATGGCCATTCATTTGGAAGATGATAACTTGGCATATTTATCAGATTATAGTTTCAAAAAGCCTGTTTCACCGAATCCACATTTTTACAGTAGCATTACTTCGCACTCACTTTAAGGGTAATTTCAAGTCCCAAATGGTCTGAAAGGAAATTCATCCCTTCGGTTACACCTTCCTGGTAAAACGGCGCCCGTCTGGGCCGGGTATAATCCAGGACAAACGAATGTGAATCCTTTTGCCTCTCAATAAAAATATAATCGAGTCTTTCGGGATTTGACGAACGGATCGCCGCCAATTCGTTGCACAATTGCCCTTCTACATCACAAATATCTTTGGTAGTGTCTGCCGTCGGCTGTATAACTACATTGCCTTCCCGGTCAACACAACGTTGTATCCAGATATCGTCAAATCCTGCCCTGTTCATTCGCGAAATAAATTCCCTGTATGTTTCATCATTTACATCCATTCCCTCAATATTGATATCGCCAAGAATGACGCATACATTTCCCGGCTTTTTTTGTGCATTTACAAAGGCTATCATTTCATCCACCTGTGCTAATTTAACCCGGTTCTTTTCTGCCTCCGAAGGTTCTGCGCCAATAAATCCACCCCCGGCATACATATGGGTTGAGTAAACCTCTATTTGTCCTATACCCACCGGTAAAACAGTTCTTAATACACCCTTGGCTGAATGGTAGTCTGAATCTTTTAAATAGTCGCCCCGGGTTTCAAACCTGTGTGACAATCCGGTAATATGGGGGAATATAGGAAGTGGAGGTACGAAGGAACGGTTCAAGCCCAATGCGTACAAGCCGCTGTTCAAAAGTTCTGCGCCATAGCGCCTGAGATTGAGGCCCGGTACCACTGCCCCCGCTCCACAAGACACCCCCTCAAAACTTCTGATCGCGTTTAACAGGGGGAATAAAAAATGCGTTGCCGGATGAAGAGCTATCGCAGCCAGCAGGGGTTCGTGGGGTATGGCTATATAGTCCGTTTCAAATGAAGATCCCGCAGCCTGTTGTATTCTTCCATAACGCCGCATCAAACCCTCATTCAATATGGTCTTCATCTCTTCATCATACACTTCGCAGAGGAACACGTAATCATAACCGTGGTCCCTGAAATGCCCTACCATCCCGGTTGCCCGTTCAGCCCGGTTGGGTTTTTCACCAATTTTATCTCCCAAATTGGTGACCAACCTTCTATTAATGTATTGACACCATGTTTGCACCTGTACACCAGGAAGCAAAAACGTGTTGTAAGCTAATATTTTGACCTCCGCTTCAGTACTTTGATGCCTTTCATGCACCCTGCCAAAGGTCAACGCTTCCCGGTCTGCGGCAGATTTTCTGTGCACCTTTAGAAGCTCGCGCAGCGAATTGATCTCCCGTACCGGATCCATAAAACAGGCTATTTCCGTGAAACGGTTTCTCATCCTGGTAATTTTTATACAGGTGTAAATTGCCTGGTTTGATAATATTATTTCTTGTTCAAACCCTTTTTAGGATCAGGTTGGTTTTGCTGCCGGGGCGTCACATTCCCCGGAATGACCGGGTGTTGCGGTTGCAGGAGATTCCTGGGGTCAGCCTGGTTTTGCGGCAGGCGATCTCCCCCCAGATCCAAACCCTGTAATCGACTCCTAAGCTCCTCGGAGATGGGTATCTCTGGTGGTAGCTGAAGCAATGCGGACCATATTTGACGGATCCCTTCCCTGAGTTGGATTACCGTTTGCTTGATGGCCTTGATCTCGTTGATCAAATCAAGTTGTTGCGGGTTAACCGAATTCTGGGTCAGTTTTGGCCATTGGTTTGGGTTGTATGCTTCAGGCACAATGCGTACTCCGTTGCTGCCATTGTCTGTAACCGCTGTTCTCCCATACATGGTAATGCCTCCGGGATAATCCTTATCCCAATTAATAGTTAGTCCATCCCCGAAATCATGCACCATGGCTCTTCTAAAGCCTCTGGTGTTTTTTCTTCTGTCAGCGGAATCTACCTCCACATCCGGCCCGTTGACGGCGATCTTTCCCTGAACCCTGACTTTGTCGTTTTCCAAAATAATGTCGCTTCCCATGGTTGATATATTTTGTTAATAGTTAATTTCTTGGGGGGGGGGATTTTCCGGTTTCACTTCGTCCGCTGTCTTCTTTTTTCCGGCATTAATGGTCCCGGGAATGTTGTTGACTTAAATATATCTCCAAACAAAAAAAATCCCTGTGACTATTGTAACAGGGATTATAAATTATGTAACATTACCGGGATAGTTACACAACTATATGATGATAATAATATTATAAATATATTTAAATGTAAATATTTATATAATTTCTCTTTAAACCTGCAGGTAGTAAGTGGAGTAGAGCAAGTAGTTAGTGCAAGACATACATTTTCATCCCGCAGTTGCGAGACTCACATTTCCCACATTATGTTCCGTATTCCTTTGTAATGCTTCGAGTCTTAGTGCCCTCGTGGTTCAAAACCAGGAACCGTCAGACACAAGGACAACCGGAAGAAGCATCTGTTGTGGAAGTAGATCCCTCGTGCTTCGGGGTGACAAAATACTAAAAGGGAGGACAGTTTCGCCATACCGATCCCGGACAGCCGGGAATGGAACACAATGTATTCCTTCGTGATACTTTGTGCCTTTGCGCCTTCGTGGTTTAATAGTCCTGTCGCCAGATTGCAAGCCGCAAGTCTCACGCAGATACCAAATCAGAAATTACCGGCATCTCCCATTCCCACATTTCCCCATTCCCTACTTCAGCTCCCTTATCCGGATATTCTTAAAATATACTTTATCGTCGTGATCCTGTATCATCAGGGAACCGGCCGGTATTTCGCCAAAATCTTTGAATTCTTTAAACTTGCTGCCTGCCACCAGCTTCCGGAAGTTTTCCGATCCTCTTTCAAAAGACAACATTTTTTCACCATTCAGGAAATGCACCACGCGGTTATCGGGATATACGATCACACGGGCTGTATTCCATTCCCCTACCGGCTTTACCATTCTTTTGTTTTTTTGCGCCGGTATCAGGTCATATAACGAAGCCAGCGTCCTGTTTCCCTCAATGCCATTTTTGGCATCGGGGTGATTCGCGTCATCCAGCACCTGGTATTCCAGTCCTACCACGCTTTGCGTACCTTCCGGCGTGTACACGAAATATTTAAAGCCACTGTTGGCAGCATGGGTCAGCTTAAAATCAAAGGACACGTCAAAGGCGCTGTACTGCGCTGTGGTCACAATATCGCCGCCTTTGTTTTCCTTAATGCCCATATTGGGGATCACGGATATCTCTCCGTTCTCTATTATCCATCCTTTTTCGGGGAAGGCTTCGCCACGGGCACTTTTCCAGCCGGTATTCGTTTTTCCGTCAAACAGCAGCTTCCAGCCGTTTTCTTCCTCCCCTGCCGTCAACTGGTTATCCAGCCTGTTCACAATATGTATGTCTGCCGGGAATGGAGTAGGCTCGATATTTTCGGTCCGGATCTTTATATTTTTCCAAACGATCCGGGTGCCGGGCGCCTGCTGATCACTGATGCTGTGTACCTGCAGAGCAATAAAGCCACTAGCATCCACCGGGTCTGCCAGGTAGCTGGCAGGCTGGTCATTCAGCCATGTTTTGATGGTGTTACCGATACACTCGATGCGTACCTTATTGAACTCTCCATGCTTAAATACTTTTTGGGCAGCCGGGTTGAGGTCCAGCGGGTATAGCCAGCCGCGGCGTCCCTCATCGTATATACCGGCAGTCCATGCCCGGGCAGAAGGATCCAGCTCGTACTGGTAGCCCTGTACCCTACCCTTTCCTTCGTTTGCCTCAGGGTTGAAGTTACTACGGAACTGTATACCCGAATTGGTAGTCGTATCCGGCAGCAATACTTCCAGCTCCAGCACAAAATCACCATACATTTTTTCAGTCGTCAAAAAGCTGTTGGGCGTGCCGGATACCGTTGTACCTACGATGGCGCCATCTTCTACGGTATATACCGCTTCGCCACCCATTTGTTTCCAGCCGGTCAGGTCTTTCCCGTTAAACAATATTTCTCCTTTTTCTCCCGGAGCAGCACAACCAAACAAGAAAAAAGCAAAAGCAATCGTAACAATAGATCGTAAACACTTCATAATTAAAAAGCTTAAGCTGCTAATATATTAATTATTCGCGTAAACTGCCTGCGGGTGGGTGCATTTCAAATTTTCGCAGGCGGGTGGAGACCCGTCCGACCGGTCATCCGGGCGCGGCACCCGCCTGTAGAGAGTACTACCAGTCGGTGGAGACACCGACCGGAAAGCCTACAAAAAACGAAAAATTGAAATGCGCCCCTGCGGGTGTATCTTAAATTGTCGCTCAATATGGGTTTCCAGTGCGAAACGGACAGTTGTAAGTTGTCAGTGGATATCCTGCGACTTGTCACTTACCACTAACTACTTCCCGCTTACTACTTACCACTACCCTGCTTCCTCGCACCTGCTGCGTATTCCGAAGGCGATATACCCATTTCTTTTTTGAAGAGCTTTGCGAAATACCTTGGATCATTGAACCCCGCTTCATACGCGATCTCTGCCATCGTCATATGTGTCTGCCCCATCAACTGCATGGCTTTTTTCATCCTGACTGCCCGGATAAAATCCAACGGCGCTTTGCCGGTAAGGGATAATAATTTTTTATACAGGGCAACCCGGCTCATGCACATAGCTTTACTCAGGTCTTCTACCGAAAATGAGGGGTCGGGCATATGCTCCTCTATCAAAGCAACGGCTTTCGTAATAAATGCCTCGTCAACAGGACCGGTGCTGATCTCCGCAGGCTGTATTTCCACCTGCTGCTGAAAACGTTTCCGCAGGGTTTCCTGCTGCAATACCAGGTTATGGATGCGGGATTGCAGCATTTCAAAGCTGAAAGGCTTGGTGATATAGTCAACCGCACCGGTGCGAAACCCTTCCAGCTTTTGATCTTCGGAAGACCGTGCCGTAAGCAATATGACGGGGATATGCGATGTACGGGTATCATTTTTAACGGCTCTGCAGAAGCTCAGTCCATCCATTACCGGCATCATTACATCGCTGATAATGAGATCCGGTATATATTCCAGCGCCTTTTCCAGTCCTTCTTTTCCATTGGCAGCCTGGTAGATGGTATAGCTGTTCCGCAGGTTGTCCATGATATAAAAACGAATGTCATCATTATCCTCTACGATCAGCACCGATCTTCTTTTACCATTCGGGGCTTCCTCTGTTGTTTCTTCCCGGGAAGCCATGCTGAAGGTGGTTTCAAAAGCGTGGCCATTTTCCTGCACCGGTCTTTCTTTCACCGGCAGCAGCACCATAAAGCAGGTTCCCTTTCCCGGTACGCTGTCTACCCGGATACTGCCTCCATGGAGCCTGGCAAATTCCCTGGAAATAGCCAGTCCTATGCCACTACCGCTGCTCAGCACACTTCCCGCATTTTCGTGCTGGAAAAAACGTTCAAATATCTTTTCCCGGTTTTCTTCGGGGATGCCGATTCCCGAATCACAAACCCTGATCTCTACCAACGGAGTATTGTTCTCTTCTATGTTATTTACTTCCACAGAAACGGTCCCTTCCTCACGGGTAAATTTAAACGCATTGGATAAAAGATTAAACATAATGCGTTCTATCTTGTCCCTGTCGAACAGTATATGCAGCGACTCCACCGAAGCGCTGAAGCGAAAAGCTATATTCTTTTTTTCAGCCAGGTCGCTGAAGGAAGCACTGATCTCTTTTGTAAAAGCCACAATATCACCCAGGGAGGGGTATAACCGCAGCTCTTTCATTTCCAATTTCCGGAAATCCAGCAATTGGTTCACCAGTCCCAGCAAACGTTTCCCATTGCGGTATATCAACTGGTATTGTTTTTTCTGCGTCTCGTCCCCGGCGGTTTTCAGCATTTTTTCCACCGGTGACAGGATCAGTGAAATAGGCGTTCTGAACTCATGGCTGACATTCGTAAAAAACTTCAGCTTCAGCATATCCAGCTCGTGTATGCGCTGCGCTTCCTTTTTTTCCTGGGCTACCTGGAAACGCATTTTTGCCCGCCGGATGGTCATATGTCTGGCCAGCAATAATATACCGGTCGCCAGCAGCAGGTAGAGTATGAACGCCGGAACGGTCAGCCAGAAAGGCGGCAGGATATGGATCCGCAGCAGCGCCGGTTTTGCATCGGTGTTCAGCAGGTCGTCTGTATCCAGCTTTATATGCAATGTATACCTCCCGGGGTTGATATTCGTATAAGTAACGGATCGCTGACCGGCATCCGCCGACAGCCACTCTTTGTTGAAGCCTTCCAGCATGTAGTAAAACTTTTCCTTTCCGGAGGCCGCCATGCCCAATACGGAAAAAGACAGTGAAAAAACGTTCTGGTTGTATTTCAGGCTGATCTCCCCGGCCTCCGACAACGACTCCGCCAGTATCACATGCCCGTCCAGCTTTTCCAGCGGCTTCACCGGCTTATTGAACACCTGCAGGCCGGTGAGCACTACAGCGGGTTGCTCCCTCCTGAAGTCAAATTTTTCTGGCGAAAACATATTAAAGCCATAAAAGCCTCCGAACAGTAATTCCCCTGCCCTGGTCTTAAAAGCCGCTTTTTCATTGAATACCCGTCCCTGCAATCCGTCGGATTCGTCGTAGTTGATGAACCGGACGTTCATCTCTCCGCTTGCAGCATTTTCGATCACCACATTACAAAGCCCGTTGGGAGTTGCCAGCCAAAGATTTTGATTGAGATCTTCCAGCATGCTGAGAATCGCATTATCCGGCAGGCCGTCTTTTTCTTTAAAAACCGTGAAGCCGTTTTTGTCCCTGTTCATCATATTCAGTCCGTCCCTGGTAGCCACCCATACTATGCCGCGACTGTCCTGCAGCAGGGCGTTCACATTATTATTGCTCAGAGAAGAAAGATCCGCATCGTCGTGAGCGATATACCGGAATGTACCGTTTTTTTTATCGAGTATATCTATGCCGTTGGAAGTGCCGAACCAGATATGACCCTCTTTGTCTTCTATGATGGATGAAACATAATTGGAATGCATCGATACCCGGTCTTCCACGTGGTAAATCGCAAAGGAGCCCGTCTTTCTGTCATAGCGGTTCACACCGCTGTTCAAGGTTCCCAACCATACATTGTGATCACTGTCTTCAAATATTTCCCAGATATTATTATCGGCTATACCACCTGTTTTGCCCGGCTCGTGCCTGTAGCGTATAAACCTGTTGCCATCAAAATAATTCAGTCCGCCGAGATAAGTGCCTACCCATAGTTTCTGCTGATGATCCACCAGCAGGCTCACCACAATATTATTACTGATGCTGTAGGGATCCGCCGGATCATGCTTATACACTTTATAAGTGTTGTTCTTCCGGTTGTAATAAAGTAATCCGCCCCCATTGGTGCCAATCCACAAATTACCGTTTGCATCTTCCGCAAACTTGTTCACGTCTTCAAAAGGAAGACTGTTGGGATCTGAAAATTTGTGCTTAAAGAGCTTAAAATTTGCCTGGCTGTTGTGATAACATAATCCCTGCTTATACGTGCCGAACCACATCACGCCCCTGTCATCCCTGTACACCGAGTAAATACTGTTCTGCGGTATGCTGGCATTGTCTTCCACCTGGTTCAGCAGGTATTGAATACTGTTATTATGTTTATCGATAATATTTATCCCGCCGTGATCCGTTCCGATCCAAATTTTACCATCCTCTCCCTGCATTACACCGGCTATTACGTTTGAGCTTAACCGGTACCTGCCTTTATCCACAGATAAATAATCCAGTACATCCGTATACGGACTGTATAAAAAAACACCTCCCGGCGAAGTAGCCAGCTGCTCATATATCCATAATTCGCCATCATTATCGATGTGAGCAGTATAGTTGCCGGTGCGCCCATTGTTAAAAGCACGCATTTTGTCCGAACGAAAAACCACTTTCAGGGTATGGTCATCCAGCTTTTCAATCAACCCGTTGCGGTAGATCACCCAGGTGCCACCTGCCTTGTCCGGTGCCACGGATGCAATATCATAAGAAGTCAAAAACTCCGGGAAATCCGGGTATGACACAGGTTTCTGCATTTTACCGGTCGCAGGATCGTACCTGTAGATACCACCCAGGTTCTGGTAAACAAACCAGTAATGACCTTGCTGGTTCTTTACCACCGAAGAGACTATACCGGATGGCAACCCGATAGAAGCCAGGAATCGCTGATCGTCACGGCTGAAAGATTCGGTATATGCATTGTAAATACAGTTTCCGTTACGGGTAACTATCCACAGATGCTTGCCCGGCAGGGGAAAAATATTGCTGATATAATTATCACTGAGACTGGCGGTATCGCCCGGGTTACTCTTAAAAACCTTACAGTCGTATCCGTCGAACCGGTTTAACCCCGAGAGTGTGGCAAACCACATAAACCCCTTTTCATCCTTGTGGATTGCATTTACCTGGTTGTGCGACAACCCGTTAGAAACACTCAGCCGTACAAAACGGTAGTAATCCTGCTGACAGCAGGCAGCACAGACAGCAAACAGGCAACCAAATAAAAGCCAACACCTTCTCATACAGCAGGTTAAACAAAACAGAAGGCTAAATTACAAATTGATGCCGACTATTACAGTATAACAACGGCGGGTATTTTAAATTTTCACTTATGTAAATCTACCGGGCGGTGAGACATCTCCCGGTAGCGTACCCAACACGCAGATGCCCACCCGGATGATCAGGCGGACGGACCGTCTGAATGACGCAGGCGGACAGGTCGTCAACCACACGCGAAATTGAACTCTTTTCACAAATGTAATGCACACTATAACGCCTGGTCTATTTACATCTTTGTTTTTTGTAACCGGGATGCCTGATCTCCCGATCTGTACAAACAATAAAAACACAACCTGTTCAAAAAGCATATCTTGTGCAAAAACACCATATGGCGGATACAGAAAATTATATCCGGGAAGAGCTTACCGTTGATGAAATAAAAGCACAAGTGAATTCCATTGTTTATTTCATCCCATTCCTGGTGATCCTCGGCATTCCGTATGTTGTTATCTGGAAAGAAACCTTTACAAAAGAAACCTTCAACAGCTTATTCGGCCCCTGGGGAATATATGCCCTGCTGGCCCTGGTGCTGGGTATCGTTTTTCATGAGCTGATCCACGGGCTTACCTGGTCGCTTTTTGCTAAAAAAGGACTGCAATCGATACGGTACGGGATACTGAAAAAAACGATGACTCCGTATTGTCACTGTAGTGAACCTTTATCAGTAAAGCACTATATCATTGGCGCGGCAATGCCGGGAATTGTGCTGGGCATTCTTCCGGCTGTTATTGCATTATTTACCGGCAGCCTGTCACTGTTCGCGCTGGGAATGTTTTTCACGATGGCTGCCGGTGGGGATATGATGATCATCTATATGCTGAGAAAGCAACCGATGCACTACCTGGTGCAGGACCATCCTTCCAAAATCGGGTGTTACCTTTTCAAACCGATTGACTCCGGCATTTGACAGGCATTTCTTATTACTTACGGGAAAGAATAGCTGCTATCTCCTTATAACCCGCATTACGGGCATGCTGCAGCGCTGTCGCGCCATTTTTGTCGGGTATGGTCGTATTGCAACCGGCGGCTACCAGGATGCGGACAATGTCAACATAGGTTTTACTGCCGTCTCCCAACACCACGGCTTCCATCAAAGCGGTCCAACCCAGGCGATTCACATGATCTACCGGAAAGCCCGGGGTATTGACCAATAACTGCACCGTTTCTATATGGCCTCTTTCGCAGGCGGGTATCAATGCCGTTCCGTAATACCGGTTAAAAACATCAAACCGTGCACCATGCGCCAGGAACAGCTTCAACAGGTCCGTCTGACCCGTGGCGCCTGCATACAGGAAGGGGCTATCCATGCGATCATCCTGCTGGTTTACATCCGCACCATACTGCACAAGCAGCTTCGCCATATCAGGCAGCTTTTTTTGGGTTGCGACCAGCAGCAGGTTCCTTTTTTGTTTATCCACCGTATTTACATCCGCCCCTTTTTGTAAGGCCGATGCTACTTCCCGGGTATTATTCTTTTCCACCGCCGCAATTAATAAGTCATCCTGCATCATAATAGGTTCATTTAAAATTTGACCACTTATCAATCCGGCCAATAACCATACATATCCCATCAGCATATTTTATTTCATTTAAAGCAATTCAACAAAACGCTAATCATTTACATGCGGGGGTCCTGAAACAGGAGCGCCGTTCTCATCGCGTAATATCGCAAAATGAGAGCAGGTAAGATCTATTCCCGCTTCATTATACATGATCTGTATATTTTTGTGCAGCTCAGAATAAATGGTATCCATTTCATTGGGCTCCTTTGTATAGGCATTTAACTGATACGTGGCATAAAACTCTCCCAGCTCGAGTTGAAAAACGAATGGTACGGGTATATGCTCTATCAAACGGGTCCTCAAAGCCGCTTTCATCAGCAGCTCTTCGTTTTGTTTCCAGGAAACATGGTATCCCATCGTTAGTTTTGTATTCAATATCAGGCCCATGGTTTCCGCATTTGAAGAATAATTGATAGCATTGGCAGCCAGCACATTGGAATTGGGTATGGTCACTTCTTCATTTTTGATAGTACGTATTTTTGTGACCAGCAGCGTTTTTTCTGTAACATCTCCCGTTACGTCCCCGATTTTTACACGGTCGCCGATTTTAAAGGGACGCATATAAGTAATGATCAAACCTGCGATCATATTGCTGATAGAGGAGGATGATCCCAGCGAAATTAAAACACCCAGGAAGACCGATATTCCCTGGAAAGCCGGCGAGCCGGAACCAGGCAGGTAAGGGAATATGATGACCAGCATGAAGATGTACAGCAAAAAACGAATAATGCCATAGGTTGTCCGGGCAAAGTCCGGGTGGAAGCCCGGCACTTCCAGGTTACCCTTTTCCACCTGCCCTGCAAAATATTTTACAATTTTGATCAGGTATCGCGTAAAAATGAAGACAACCAGTATCGTTACGAGATCGGGAAGAAATGCCACAAAAGAATGAAAAATCTTTTTTGCGGGCGATATCACCCAGCCCAGGAGCGTTTCCGTATAGGGCTTGGTTTGCGGGAACACATTGAAGATGACCGGGAGCGAAAAGTACAGCACCACCACGATGGCTACGATACGCAGGATGCTGTGAAACCTTATCGCCAGCGAAGCCTGTTGTCCGGGTGTAAATAACTTAAAAGAACGGATGGAAACTCCCCTGAATATCCGCCGCCGGTGCTTGAACAAATAATGCTCCTGCCATTTGAATAGTATATTGATCACATAAATGATCAGGAAAAGACCTGCTATCGTAAGCGTCACCCATCCGATCCGTATCAACTGGTTCCTGAAGCTGTTCTGCTTTTTCTCGGTCTCTACCGCCGCTCCTATTTTTTCAAAATACTGCGCCGCCAATGCTTCTCTTCCTATACCATACCACAGGGCATCCAAGTCTGTAAAGGAAGCAACTATGAAGTTATTCTTATAGATTATATTGATAATACCCTCCACCGGAGCCATCTTCAAAGAGTCCCTGCTGAAAAATTCATCCTCGTACAGTTCACGGATCTGTTCCATTGTGCTCTGCGCCCTTTCTGCCGCTGAAAAGGAGCCGATACCGGTATGAATATAAAACAGGGTATCCTGGAAGGGATGAACCGGAAAGCTTTCTCCTATGGCCTTGAGTTGTGCAATACGGTCCTGCTGCTCTTTTTGGCGGGCGATCTCTTTTTCCTCCAGCAGGCGCAGCTTTTCCTCCAGGTCGCTTCTTTCTCCCTTTCGGTCCGCCTCCTTCAATTGCTTTTCCAGCTGCAATTTTACCAGGGAATCAATCACCCGCTGATTTTGCTCCTGCAGGATGAGCTTCTCCGTCAGGGTAATGCTATCCCTTTTACCGGTACTGTCCTGACCAACAGAAAAAATACCGGTTGATACAGCTAATAAAAACAGTCCTATTTTTTTCATTTCAGGTTTTTGAAGATACAGCTTATAATACCCGGATGATCCGCTCGTTAACTGCCGGGAATAATCTGAACATCGCATCGTCATGACCGGGTAAAATGAACCTGGGTTGTGTCGCCTGTGTTTTCATGCGTTCCATATTCCTGATATACCCGGCCGCATCCATGGTGCCGTAAGACGGCGGAGGTTGCATTTTTTGAAGGTTGTAGTATATCCAGATATTGTCGGATGCTATAACAACCCGTTCTTTACCGGAACCTACTACCACGTATTGCGAATCAAATGTATGCCGGGAGCCGGTATAGACCGTTATCCCACTGAGTATCTCCTTATTGTCTCCGTCTATCAATTTCAGCCTGCCGTTCATATTCAGCTTCAGCAAGTGCCCAATCGTCCTGGGTGCAATGCCCCCCGGCTTTGATTCACCCTGCCAGGCCTCGGTAACATAATAGTTATAGTCATTTTTCTGCATCCACACCACGGCGTCAGGAAACAAGGGTAACCCGTCAATATGATCCCAGTGCGGGTGAGAGATGATAATATCCGTTATTTCGCCGGCGGCTACCCCTAACCGTAACAACACGGAGTCCGGTCTTTCAAACCCGGTCAGTCCGAAATCAACAGCATTCTCCAGGTCCATCCTGCAACCGGCATCCACCAGTATTTTTTTGCCCTGGGAACCCTTTAACAACCAGAAGTGAAAACTGATCGGCACACTGTCTTCAGCAGGCGCATGATCCGCCCAATTTGATACCGGCGTCGGGTCTTTGAGAACCGCGTATTTCAACGCGTACACCTCGTACTGCACCTGGGCAGCAGTCGCTGCAGATGAAGCTAAAAAAACAACGACAAATAAAAATTTCATTGATACCTGTTATGAAGATCAAAGTTGCACATTAATTCCTGTAATAGTCACAATTTTCCCGGGAAACAATATCAATGGGCATATAATAGGTTTTCGCCACCTCAGCATCCCGTACCAGGTGCTGATACAGGCTCATCATACCCCTGTACCCCTGCTCAACAGGCCGGTGACAAATGAGAAAATCAATCCAGCCCTTTTTCAGAAAACGGATATTTTCCTCAATCAGGTCATATCCAACCACCAGCCTGTTTTTAATATTATACTTCTCCAGAAAACCGGCAACCGAACCCACCCGCGAATTGGTAACAAAAATCGAACCTATACCCTGATGCTGTGCAAACAATTCTGAGAGATTCCTCTCAATTGACTGGTTATCCGTTTTCCGGATATCCGTTTTTATAATAGTATTCTTCCGGTTATTATCGGCAAAATAATTCCTGAAACCTTCCTCTTTACGAAGAAGCCTGTTATACTGATAGTTCTTGATCTCTTTTGAAATATTTACAATAAGAATTTTGGATCTTTCCGGGGAACTGTATTTTACCAATTGACCGCCCAGGTAACCGCTTTGATACAGGTCCGGCCCTATATAGCTAAGGCTCGGCTGATCGGGTATGTCCGAGTTTATAAAAACAAAGGGGATATTTTGCTGATAGCAGGCATCGGTAAACCGGATAGATTCGTCCAGGAAAAAAGGAGCCAGCAACACACCGTCTGCCTTGTGCTTTAGTATAAGTGCCGCCTGCTTAACAAAAGACTCTTTATCATTCTGGTCGAAGAAATATTTACCGATATGAATACCGAACGGCTTCAATTCGGCTTCCGCCTGTATGATGCCGTTCAGCGGCGCCTGCCAGTAGTCTGATTCATCGGAAATATGGGGGATCAAAATATCAAACTGCAGCACTTTCCTGGACGCCAGGCGCCGCGCCAGGATGTTGGGACGGTAATTGAGCTCTGCAATGATCTTATTGATCTTTTCGCGGGTCTTGTCGGAAACTCCCTGCCGGTTGTGCAACACCCGGTCTACCGTACCAATGGATACCTTTGCCTTTCGCGCTATTTCCTTCACCCCCGGTTCATGTTGCTGCTTTTTCTTCATACTGTTCAGCCTTCATCTGGTATATAGAAAAACGAATGTGTTCAGTGCTTTACCGCCTTCAGCTATTACCCAGGCGGCGCAATGCCAAGTAGGTCATCAGTCCGGTGCTGATCTCCAGGGCATCTTCATCAATATTAAAAGTGGCAGTATGCAGCATGGAGGTGATGTTCTTTTCTTCGTTGCGTACCCCCAGCATGTAAAAGCATCCGTCTGTCAACTGCGAGTAATACGCGAAATCTTCCGATGCCATCCACTGGTCAATATCCAGCACCTGTTCCCGGCCCAGGTATTCCGCAGCGTAACCGGACAGTTCCTCTGTCAACGCCTCATTATTGAATAAAAAGGGATATCCCCTGTTAATAGTGAATGTACATTTTGCGCCCATGCTTTCCGCCGTGGCCTCCGCAATTTTCTTCATCTCTGCATGTGCTCTTTGCCGCCATGTTTCATCAAACGTACGGAAAGTACCTTCCAGGTATACCTGGTCGGGAATGACATTAATGGCGCCATTTGCTATGAACCTGCCAAAGGAGATCACCGTGGGTGTGAACGGGTTTGCCATACGGCTCACCACCTGTTGCAGAGCGACAACAATATATGAAGCGATCAATACCGGGTCGATATTATCCTGTGGCTGTGCGCCATGACCACCCCTGCCGGTAACCGTCACTTTCAGCTCATCCATCGAAGCCATGAACTTTCCTTTTCTGAATCCTACTTTGCCAACGGGGATCTTCGGCATCACATGCTGGCCGATCACAGCAGCAGGCGCCGGGTTCTCCAATACCCCATCCCGTATCATCAGGCTGGCACCGCCGGGCAGACACTCTTCCCCGGGTTGAAATATCAATTTAACAGTACCACCAAACTTCGCTTTCAGCGACTGCAGCAAGACGGCTACCCCTAATAAGGATGAAGTATGTACATCATGCCCGCAGGCGTGCATCACACCTTCGTGCTTTGAAATATAGTCTACCTGATTTTGTTCTGTAATAGGTAACGCATCCATATCGGCACGCAAAGCCACTACCTTATCAGACGGTAACGCGCCTCTGACCAGGGCAATCACACCGGTATCCGCCATTTCCTGCCAGGTAATCCCGTGATCGCTTAAAACGGACTTAACATAGTTTGAAGTATTGTATTCCCTGAACGACAGCTCCGGGTGGGCATGCAGGTGACGCCGCCACCCGGTTACCTCCGGTAATACCCGTCTTGTATACTGTTCTATTTCCTGTTTCAGCATTATATTGAAATTTAAGCCAGGCTGCTTTCATTTTCCAGGAATGATCTTACAAATGCATCATCTGTCAAATGCGGGTATAACCGGTAAATACGATCCAGTTCTTCGGCCTGGCCCGGCGATAAAGCCTCTTCCGGATCCAGGCACCATATGCCCTTCATCAAACCCTGCCGGCGCAGCACTTCATGGATACCCGCAATACACCCCTTAAAGTTATGCTTTACATCAAAGATCACCGCGTTCATATCCGTCACCGCCACCCCTTCGGTCAGCCACTCATCATAGCTGCAGTTGCCATCTGCCAGTTGCTGCTTTAACCGCCCGAACCATTCCACCGTTTGTTTTGTCCACACAGCCCAATGCCCCAACAGTCCGCCGACAAATCTTTTTTCCACCGGTCTTCCGTCTGCCACGAACCGGTAAGTTGTCAGCAGGTCGGCAATGATGTTGTCATCATTGCCCGTATACAGGGCAATTTCCCCGTGCCTGGAAGAATGACATACCGCTCTTACCACATCCAGGGTCTGGTAACGGTTGAATGCCGCAACCTTTATGGCATGTACATTGGGAAGATCAGCAAAATCCTTCCAGAATGCATAGCTCAGTATTCTCCCCCCGACAGCCGGCTGCAGGTAAAACCCGAATACGGGAATGATCTCCGCAATTTTTTCCACTCGCTTTATCAGTTCCGTCTCTGTGTACTGCTGCAACCCTCCCATACTTACCAAACCGAGATGATAACCGTATTGCACCGCCAGTTCCGCTTCTTTTACAGCCGTCTCTACGGGTCCCACTATGCCCGCCACCTTAATAAAGGGACGGTTCAGGTTCGCCCTTTCTATTTCTTCAGCTGCAAGCCTTAATACCGGTTCCAGCAAATTGAACGCAGGCTTCCGGATGGCAAACTGCGTGGTATGCACGCCTACTGCCACTCCACCCGCTCCGCTTGCCATGTAATAACGGGTCAGCCGCCGCTGGCGATGCTCATCCAGTTGCCCGTTTTCCGTTAATGCCAGGGGATGAGCCGGGATGACTGTTCCTTCCTGTAATAATTGCCTGATCCCTGTATTCAATGCTTTCATAATACTGGTTTAAAATTGTCCTTCTCTTTCCTGGAAATGAGTCGGTTTATTAATTGTTTTGCCCCCCTGTATCACCCATTCCGCCAATAATTCTATCATTTGCTTCAATGTCACCCTGGGGTAGCCGAATAATCGAAAAGATTCGGAAGCATTGCTTAACAAAGCCGTAGGCTGCTCTTCGTGCACAAATACGGGTTGTTTATTGAACAGCTTCCCGAAGCTTTCGGCGATCCATCGAACCGGAACAGTTTCGGGTCCTGTAATATTTACGACCTTTGCCGGGTTTTCGCAATGCAGCAGCGCCCGTATGGCCATTTCATTGGCATCTCCCTGCCAGATCACGTTCACATGCCCCATTCTCAGATCTATCGGCTGGCCGGCAAGCACCGATCTGGCTATTTCCAGCAACACACCATAGCTCACATCATTGGCGTAATTCAACCGGTATATGAAAAGAGGCGTACCAAATCTGGAGGCGCCGTACTGGAACAACCGCTCCCTGCCAAGACAGGATTGGGCATACTCCCCTACAGGGCCCGTGGCATCCTGTTCATTCATACCGCCCAGAGATACCGGAGAAAGCGGGTATACGTTCCCGGTAGAAAATACCACAATGCGGGCATCTTTGTACCGGAGGGCCACCCTGCCCGGCAAATAAGCATTCATAGCCCAGGTAAACCATTCTTTTCCCGCAGTGCCGAATTTCTGCCCGGCCATGAACAACACATTTTCAGCTGGCGGCAGGCTTTCCAACCGGGTATCATCGAGCAGGTCCACGGTGTATGTCTCAATACCCTCCGCTTCCAGCATTCGCTGTAAACCGGGTTCGGAAAACCGGGAAGCGGCCATTACTTTCTTGGCCAGTCCGGCTTTATCTATTGCCTTTTTGGCAAGTACCGTGAGGGCAGGTCCCATTTTTCCACCGGCGCCGAGTACCAGGATGTCTCCTTTTATTTTCGATACGTCTTCCACTAAAGCGTCGGAGGGTTCCAGCAGGTGCCGGTACAATTGTTGAATATCTTTCATTTTGCAGATTTACGTGTACGTACACGAATTTATGAAAAAAAACAGATCGCCGGTAATTTTTTTACCGGACAGACGCCCTGCGCTAAGGGCTCGCTTCTTCTTCCGGCAGGATGAACAGCGGCGCATAGTGCACGCCAAACCGGCCTTTCAAATCGGTTCCCTGGATGATCATCATATAATTTCCCTTACTTTCGGAAGTATAAAAAGACACATAGGCCTTACCCATGCTGTCGGTAACCACATCCGCATTCCAGTACACCGTTGTACGGTGATCAGGAAATACCGGGCGATCACCGGGAGATTGATAACGGGGGCTATAAAATTTTTTAGCGATAAAAGGATATACCGGTTTCATCAGGTACATGCCGGGAGTTTTCTTCATAAACGGCCCCGCGCCTGAATGTGTGGAGATCTCTATGAACGAATAGTCTATGGTAGCCGGCCCCGAGCTCATCAATTCTCCGATACTCAGAAACCGGTTCCGGTAAACGGTATTGTAGCGGGGCGTATTCATCACTTCTATGCCCTTAATATCTTCTGCTGAAAAATAGCCCAGGATACCCTTGTAAAACAACAGGTAATCCATTGTGCTCTGTTCCGTATCCTGCTGGTAGAAAAATTCCAGGTCTACACCATCAATGATGAAACGTGCGATATTACTATTCACCATATACCGTTGCCGGCTGCTTTTCGGGGGCGCCCCTACACGAAAGCCCTTTACCTGCTGATGCAGCACATCCACCAGGCTTTCTTTGGGTGTTTTGTCGAGCGCAGCTTCATTGATCACCTGGTCTGAACCACCATCTGCATTCAGATTTTTGGAGCCTGCAATTCGCGCCCTGCCGGTCACCACCACTTCTTCCAGGTAGGTACCATCCCGTTTGAAGCCTGCGATCAACTCCTGCTGATGTGCTGTGTAAGCTTTCACCGCACTATCGGTTAACATGGCTGCTCCCCGCGTCAGGGGTATGTTTCCGGTATACGCAGGATATGCCGGCTCGTCCAGCCCGATCCCTACATTAAACGCCCTGCCCCTTCTGTTGACAGCTTTGATGACCATGCTGACAGAATCCGTTTCAAAGACCGGGAAATTGTTGAAGGAAAACTGGCCGGTTTCGCTGGTAGTGGTGTCCATCAGGAACATACCGGACTTGCCTGCTCTCCCAAATAAAGTAATGCCGGTGCCGGATACCGGCTTATTGAATACATTGGTTACCCGGCCTGTTATGGTAAAATCTTTTTCATAAGCAAACGGCCTATGAACAGGTGGCTGCCGGTAGGAAACCCATCCCTGTGTAAGCATCAGAAGATCGGCGGTCACGCCGGCACTATCATTAAAATACTGATAAGGATTCTTCACAATTCCTCTCAGGTCTGCACTGAGCAGCATATAACTCAACAGGTTTTCCTGCAGTTCATTTACCGGTACCTGGCTGGTATCGATCACCGTTATAGAAAAGCTTCCCTGTACGGGTTGGCCGGCGCCATCAGTTGCGTTCAGCACCAGGTGCACACTATCCCGGAGCCGGTAAGCAGACTTATGTGTTTCCGCGGTCAGCCGCAGGGCGTCGTCATGCCAGATGAAAACAGCCCTTTCGTTCACGGGCAATAATTGTTCGTTATACAGTGTAAATACAGTTACCCCGGACGGGAACTGCTTCTTATCAAGCTTTACTACCACCGCATCTTCCTTTTTTCTCAGTCTGCCCCAGGCTCTTACCACACCCCGTGTAGCGGCTGTAAAATAAAACAACCGGTCTTCATAGCCTGGCGTAGCATCCACCCGCAGCCGGATGGTATCGGGCAGGTTATCTACCTGGAGCATATACCCCCTGCTTGCTGCAGGTGGCAACGGGAAATCATAGCCGTTATCCAGTCTGGCTGTGTAGGTTCTGCCCGGCACCGGCTGCAACAGCAGGGTTCCCATTCCCTCATGTTGTGTTTCGAAAGAAGTTATTGTTGCTCCCCTGTCGTCTGTGATGATCCCCTTTACTGTAAGGGGCTTTCCGAGCGGATCCAGCACTTTGAAAGCCAGCTTTTGCTGCCTGCCCTCCAGCAACACACCACCCTCCGGCAAAAACAGCAGATCTGGCTTTCCATATGACACAGGTACCGGCAGGCGAAGCTGTAAACCGCTCTTATTAGTGATCTCTATTTCAAGCGGATCATTTTCACGGCTCCCGACCGCTGAATCGAGGTATAGTTTACCCAGTGGATCCGGGACACCGCTCCACCGAAAAATTGTTTTGTTTGCAGATAACAGCCGTACGGATACCGGATCAGCTTTACCCCGGGTATCCGCCGCCGTGAAAAAAGCAGTCATCGAAAGCCTATTGTCATCGTACACCAGCTTCTCAAAACGAACCTGCCAACCGGGTGACGCGGGATCGGCAATGGTAAAGCGGGAAAGAAAAAAAAGAGAATCTCCAAAATTTTGCATCCGTCGTGTATATGCACGCAGCAGATACGCTCCCTGGGAATATTCTGCTTCATTGAGTACGATATAGCTGCTGAATAACCCCCAATAGCAGACCGGGTTGATGCGCTTTACTATCTTTTTATCCGCATCGATTATTTCCACATGCACGATCCGGCTGCTGTCGTTGGGAAGATGCTCCGCGGATGTATTCAGGTAGCCCTTTAGCCAGAGCGTATCTTTCAACTGGTAAAGCGGCTTATCATAATGAACAAACAATTTTTCCCTGGGATCCGCTGCCGAAAGACTGTCAGACAACGCTATCTGCTGCTCGAAGGCGGTTTGCGTACGGGCGGTCAAACAAAAAAACAGCAGGATATATGTAAAAACAAAAGATTTCAGAAGACAAGCATTACCGGCACCGAATATAGTAAAGAATGACGAATACCGGAGTGGATGCATACCATAAAGACCGAGCGTACTTTGTGAGCCTCATTTATCGTATTTTTATACTGGTTTCCTGTTATAACATCCAGCAACAGGTACCCGGTATAAAAACCATTCAATTATATTGTATGCAACGCGGATTCAGCTTCACCATTGCTTCACTGGCCTGGTTTGCCGTTATAGTCCAATTCTTCCTGTTATTGCAAAACACTACCGTTCCCCTTACGGAAACGGTTATACGATTTTTCAGCTTTTTCACCATACTCACCAATACATTGGTAGCGCTGTATTTCACCGGACGCATTCTTAATAAACCGGTAACCAATCGCCCTGCTTTATTAACCGCCGTCACCAGTTATATCCTTATTGTAGGACTGGTTTACCAGGTGCTGCTACGGCATTTGTGGTCGCCTACCGGCCTGCAATTTGCAGTGGATGAGCTGCTCCATTCCGTGATACCGCTGCTGGTACTGGTGTACTGGTTTCAGTATGGCCGTAAAGCGGAGTTACAGTTTTCCCAAATCAGGAGCTGGTTATATTATCCCCTGTTTTATTTTCTGCTGATACTGGCCAGAGGCGCTTTGTCAGGCTACTACCCCTACCCTTTTATTGATGTTACTGCGCTGGGCTATGGAAAAGCCGTATTGAATGCAGTGGTAATACTGGCTTTCTTTGTCATTGTCCAGGCCGGGCTGGTGGCGGGTGCGGATCGCAGGATGCAAGACCCAGGTCGCAGGTGACAGGATACAGGTCGCAGGTGGATTTCTGCTCCGAACGTTCGGAGCGAAAACCGAAAATCAGCAATTCAACTTACAACTTATTACTGTCTACTTACCGCTAACTTTCCTTCTATTTGTCCTATTTTTATGCAAACAGCCGGTTATGATGTCGCAAAACCGAATCCAGTTCTGGAAGACCTATTCCAATATCGTTCTGCTACTCACAGGTATGGTAGTGGGTGGCTTCTTTGGTGTGCTCTTCCCGGCTTCCGTTAACTGGCTGAAGCCTGTCGGGGATATTTTCCTGAACCTGTTATTCGTTACCGTTGTACCCCTTGTATTTTTTGCCATTACCACGGCTGTAGCCGGTATCGAACAACGGAACAGGCTCGGAAAGATACTGGTGGCAATGGTTTTTACGTTTCTGTGCTTTATTCTTCTAGCCGCTTTATTTACCACATTGGCCGTGTACCTGTTTCCTATCACACAACCTGTAGCGGAAAACAGGAACCTGGTGGATGCGCCCATGAGCGACGACCTCGGTTGGGGTGAGCGCATGGTAAGTTTTTTTACCGTCAGTGAATTCTACCAGTTATTATCGCGGCAACACATGCTTGCATTACTTCTTTTTTCATTTTTGCTGGGCACCGCTGTCCGTTCCTCCGGCCCGGCGGCCAAACCCATGCATGATTTTCTGACAGCCGGAAATGAAGTAATGAAAAAATTGCTGCTGCTTATCATGAGACTGGCGCCGGTAGGTCTCGGCGCTTATGTAGCCTACCAGGCCGCTACCCTGGGACCCCAGCTTTTCGGCTTTTACGCAAAACCAATGGCTTTGTATTATTCAACCGCAGCTATATACTTTCTGCTATTTTTCAGTTTATACGCATTTATCGCCAACGGAACCGGCGGTGTTAAGCGATTCTGGAAAAACAATATCGTACCCTCTGTAACAGCCATCAGTACCTGCAGTAGCCTGGCAACCATGCCGGCTAACCTGCTGGCGGCGGAAAAGATCGGTATTCCGGGCTCTGTAGCAAATGTTGTCATTCCGCTGGGTACTACTATTCATAAAAACGGATCCTCCATCTCCTCCATCGTAAAAACATATGTCGCATTTCAATTGCTGGGCTGGAATTTCTTTGAACCCGCCAACCTGGTTACTGCATTGGGCATTACCATCCTCGTCAGCATGGTGGCCGGAGGCATTCCCAACGGCGGTTATATAGGTGAAATGCTGATGATCTCCGCTTACAAACTTCCGGGGGAAGCCATCCCATCGGTAATGATCATCGGCACCCTGGTAGATCCTTTGGCAACCATATTAAATGCTACAGGTAATACTGTAGCGGCTATGGTAGTTACCCGGCTCACCGGGGAAAAGTTTACACCGGAGATAAAAACCGGCTGATAATGCATTGCTTGTTCAGTCGCAAGTTGCAGGATTCAGGTCGCAGGGGCAGACCCAATGCTGGCGCAAGTCTTCCTTCGGAAGACTTGATGCCCTGTAATTCTACCGGACTGCGTCCGGACTTGTATTATACCCTGCTGCAATCAGGGTGAAATTGTAAAGTCACAAGTGATCGGAAAGCCGAACACTTGCGCCAGACTAGACTTGAGACTTGTTACAGGTCCTCTCTTTTTTCCTTCTCCGCTTCACCTTCTACCGCTGTTTTACCGACGGGTTGTTGCTGCAGCGAAGCATCAGACTCTACCTCAACCTCCTTCACCCAAACAGCATATTTACTGGGATAGATCTGTGAACCGGTTTGTACAGTATACACCCGGGTAAATATGGCGCCGGTATACAAAATAACGGCCGAATAATAGACCCACAACAATACGATGATCACATAACCCGCAGCACCGTAGGCCGTCGTCATCTTATTTTGACCCAACACATACCCTATAACCAGCTTTCCTACCAGAAATAAAACGGCGGTAACAATAGCACCGGCTTTTACATGCTTCCATGATATTTTGGCGTCGGGTAACACTTTAAAGATCAAACCAAAAAGTAAAGCAGTGATCAAAAGGGTTAAAACCGAATTAACTATATAAACCAGTACTACCTGGGTTTCAGGAAAAACAGATGTCAGGGAGTTGATCAGTACCTCCATCAGTGCACTCGCGATCAGGGAAACCAACAATATGAAGCCCAGGGATACAATAATAGAAAAAGACAACAGCCTGTCCACAATCAGCTTCAGCCACCCTCTTTTAGGCTTTGCTTTCAATCTCCATATCATGTTTATGGAATCCTGTACTTCACTGAATATTTTAGTAGCAGCAAATACCAGTGTTACTACACCAACCATTCTGGCAAACCCGCTTTGATAAGACAGCGCAGTATTTTTGATAGTTGTCTGGATCTGCATGGCAGCATCCCGTCCGACCAGATCACTTATCTGGCCATAAATAGTGCCTTCGATCGCGGCCTGTCCATAGAACAAGTCTCCTACCCAAATCACAAGTATTACCAGCCCGGGAAATGAAAAGATCGTATAGTACGCCAGCGCCGCACTCAATTTAAAAACACGATTGTCAACAAATTCATTACCTGCCTGTACTATAATTTTCCATACGTTTTTCAGTCTCATATGATCCGTTTTCAAGTTTGCATTTCACTGAAGCTAAAAATACAACAACCGGACCAGTTAGTTAATGCAGGGATGATCAGATGTTAAAGAAAATATTTTTTACTAAAGAATCTCCCAATCCTCAATACTACCCTTTACCACCATAAACATCGGGTTCACTTCAGGCTGCTTTATTTTCTTCAATAGTCTGAATTTTTCAGGATCTCTTTCTTTTACCTTCTTCAGCAGGTGTTGCCACTCATAATCCAGTTGACCGCTGTTCACCTGCATCTTTGTTTTAGAGAATCCCTGTTCTATTTTAGACAGATCGAAATTATATCCTCTTTCGGTTGCTTCCCTGTGTACTGCTGATAGATATTCGTTTATAGCAAACCGGGGGTTCTTCACTTTTTTAAACCGGTTCAACTGTGGATGGTTGGTATACCCTTTTGTTTTCCCTTCCAGCACATGTTTGGCCAGCAGGGCTTCCCGCCACAGCGCCACTATTCCCTTTGTGTCCAGGTATTTCGGATGAACTGACCATAAACGCATATTACCGATTTAACCGGCAAATTAGTTCTTTCAGGAGAATTTCATCCGTTGTATCCGGATCGCATTTAAAATCGCCAGCAGGGCTACGCCCACATCAGCAAATACCGCCTCCCACATGGTAGCCAGTCCGCCGGCACCCAGGATCAGCACAATGGCTTTTACACCGAAAGCAAGGAGAATATTCTGCCACACGATCTTTTTTGTCTCCCTGCCTATCCTGATCGCCATAGGGATCTTCAGGGGTCTGTCGTCCTGTATCACTACATCCGCCGTTTCAATGGTAGCGTCGCTGCCCAATCCGCCCATCGCAATACCAACATCGCTTAGCGCCACCACCGGGGCATCGTTCACCCCGTCTCCTGCAAAGGCTACTGTTTCACCACGAGCCTTGATGGAAGTAATATGATGCACCTTATCCTCCGGCAACAAATCGCCATATGCATTTTGTATCCCCAGCTCTGCTGCCACCTGATACACCACACCCGATCTGTCGCCACTCAGCATTGTGGGTGTTATATTCAGCTTCTTAAGCTGATCAATGGCTTTCCGGGCATCCGGTTTTATGCTGTCTGCAATGGTCATATACCCGGCAAACACTCCGCCATATGCTATTGCAACGGTCGTGTACAGCATACCGTCACGATCCACATCGCAGGCTATTCCATACCGGTCCATCAGTCTGAAATTGCCTACCAGCAATTCTTTTCCGTTAATAGTTGTTTTCAAGCCATGTCCTGCGATCTCTTCCGTACCTGTCAACTCCAGGGTATGATTGACCGTACCAACATGATCATGTATGGCGGTTGCTACCGGATGTGTACTGTTGGCTTCGAGGGCATTCACCATCTGCAACAGGCTTTCCTGATCAAATCCCGGTTTGAAAACCACTTCCCGCACCTGGAACACCCCTTCCGTCAGGGTACCGGTTTTATCCATCACCACATGTCTTACATTACTCATGATATCCAGAAAATTGCCACCTTTGAAGAGGATGCCATTCCGGCTTGCCGCGCCGATGCCACCAAAATATCCCAGCGGAATGGAGATCACCAACGCACAGGGACAGGATATCACCAGGAACACCAATGCCCTGTATAACCAATCACTAAACTGGTAACCGGCAACAAAAAACCAGGGCAGCAGACAGATACCTATGGCAAGGAACACAACGATAGGCGTATATACGCGGGCAAACTTCCTGATAAACAATTCCGTGGGCGCTTTTTGCGTGGTCGCATGCTGTACCAGCTCCAGTATCTTACTCAGCTTACTGTCTGTATAAGCGGTAGTCACTTTTACCTGCGAAACAGTATTCAGGTTGATCATGCCGGCCAATACCGTTTCGCCTTTTGACTTTGTATCCGGCTTACTTTCACCCGTCAGGGCCGCCGTATTGAATGAAGCGGAAGCAGATAACAATTCTCCATCCAGCGCCAGCTTTTCCCCGGGCTTCAACTGGATGATGTCATCTATACCGGCAGTTTCCGCCTTTATTGTTTGTGGTTGGCCGTTACGTAGCACCGTTACCTCATCCGGGCGTTGGTCGAGCAGCGCTTTGATGTTTCCTTTAGCACGAGACACCGCCATTGTCTGAAAGACTTCCCCTACCGCATAAAACAGCATCACAGCCACTGCTTCTGGATACTCACCCAATGCAAAAGCACCTGCCGTAGCGATAGTCATCAGGAAAAATTCGGAAAAAACATCTCCTTTTTTAATACTGCCAAAGGCATCTTTTATCACCGGGAAACCTACCGGAATATAAGCAACGACATACCAGATAATCCGTAACCAACCGGTAAACCAGGTTTGCTTTATCCAGTTGTCCAGTGCAATGCCGGTTATCAGCAACACAAATGAGATCATTGCCGGCAAAAACAGGCGCATCATATTTCCTGTAGTGGTATGATCGTGCGAATGTCCGTGTCCGTCATCATTATGGTGGTGATCGTGGTGATCACCATCGTGGTGATGATGCTTACCGCCTGTGTTGCCATTCTTCTTTATCAATATCTCCTCCTTTGCGCAACAGGCTATCTCCTCTTTTATTATTTTATCTTCCATTATATCAGTCTTTTAGTTTTTTGCCTGTATTCAATATAGGCAACGCCATGTTGCTTTTGCAAAAACTCCTCCTCCAGCCTGATCTGCACCTGTATCAATACATACCCAACTACCAGGAACAGCAGCGTACATGCATTCGGAGTTACCAGAAATAACCCCAGCAAACTGATGATCATCCCCAGAAAGACCGGGTTGCGTGAAACGGCAAACAAACCACCTGTAACCAGCGCTGCCGGTGTTTCGTTATCAATGCCGATCCGCCAGGAATCCTGCATCTGCTGCTGGGCAATGACCGTCCAGACAAACGATATGCCTAACAGGCAAAACCCCGTATACATTAACCACCTGTTATGTAACCAATTAAAAGGCTGAAAGAAAGGATGTATTTGCGGAAAAACGGCATATGCCGACACGTACAAAAATAACGCGATCAATGTCATCTTAAAGTAAGATCCGATCAATCCGTATGCACTGTCATCTTTTGGTAACATCAACGGGCTTTTCTTTATCCTCCGGGCAACCACGATCGTTTTCCATACAAAAGCTACCCCGAAAAAGAGGATGAAATAAACCAACAATATTACCGGCAGCCATCCATTCATATTTCTACCATTTAATGGTACAAAATTAGAAGCGGAGAGCGTGCAATGCTATTGCAAAGTTGCCTGCCATATGGGAGCTATTTCGCTATCGTGTACCTGAACCCGACATAAAACTCCCGTCCGCGAGTAGGTCCCCACACCGAAGAAGTATCAAAATAAGGACTAAACGGATTTTGCCAGCTTATAATCGGTTGATGCTGACGGAAATTAAAAATGTTTTCGCAACCGGTATATAATTCAATTATTTTCAACCGGTAGGTAAACTGTGCATTCACGGTTGTATATGCTTTGGAATAGTCCGGTCGCCGGTAGATCGCGGGGTTTGATTTGGTATCAGGTAAACGTTGCTTTCCAAACCAGTGAATATTTACATCCAGGTGATACCGGTTGCCGGCCGGTTTAAAGCTGATCACCGACAACACTTTATGCCGGGGGTTGAAGGGTAGCTCTTTTTGCTCACCATTCGCCTCCTGGTATACTTCCAGGAAGGAGTAGCCCGTTCTCAATTCAAGCTGTTTGCGAAACTGCAGAAACAGTTCAGCCTGGAATCCATTGCTGATGCTCCTTCCTGAAAAATTACGCACCAGCGCCCTGGTGGGATCGGTGTCATAATCCGGGAATATCTGGTTATGGAAGCGGGTATGGTAATAATCAATACTCAGCGATCCGTTCACATGCTCCTTCCGGCTTTGGAACTTATGGGTAATGTTCACCCCTGTATTCAATGCCCTTTCCGGCTTCAGCGCTTCCATAAAGACAATATCCCTTGAGCTTGCCAGCAGTCCTGTGTTTTCGCTGAAAAAATTCACGGTACGCCAGCCTGTACCGATATTTCCCCTGATAACGGTTTCCGGAGTTATATCATATTTCAACAGGGTTCTCGGGGTAACCGTTGCCCCAAAACGGTTATGATGATCCACTCTTATGCCGGCTATCCAGGTCAGCTTTTCCTCTAAAAAACGCATGGTATTTTCAGAAAAAGCACCCGGTATATTTTCCTCACGTATATAACTACCTGCATAGGTCCTGTTCAGAAAATCATCGGTAAAATGTATATCTTCTTTCAGTTTCAGGTGGCGGTAACTAAAGCCTGACCTTAGCTCATGCCTGTCATATTTCAACTCATGCTGAAAATTGGCATACAAATTAGTTTGCCGCGCATCGTATTTTGCCGTTCCAAAAAAAGAGCCCTGTTCCTGGTGAAAAGATGAAACGTGCAGGATGATATTATGCTTATCGTTGAAGCGATAGCCTGTTTTAGTGATGATTTCCGGCTGATATATCCCCACTGACTGACCGTAGACGGAGGTGCTTCCTTTATCCGCAGACCTGAAACCGGTTTGACCGCCACCCCGCTTCTCCTGCAGGTACCGCAGCGTCACACTGCTGTTCCATCCCCAGTCTGTTTCACGTCCATACTTCAAGCGGTTATACAGCATGTAACGGGTCAGCAATGGCAGATCCAGGAAATCATCCTTGTCACGATCGGTCCTCTTACCCGGCTGCGCGGTATGAAATGCAGCAAGGTTACTCCATTTCTTTTTGGCATAGTTATAATTAACGTTGAAGTGTTTTTCCATAAAGCTGTTCACATAACCATTCACCAGCAGCTTATCGGTGTGTCCCGGCTTAACCGTTTCCACGTTTATCTGCCCGCTGATACTTTCATAGCCCTGCAACACACTGTTGGCACCTTTGGACACATAGATGTTATTTACCAGGGTGCCGGGTATCCCACTGATGCCATAGGTATAGGTCAGTCCCTGTATCATCGGGAACCCGTCAATAAGCACCTGGTTATACACGCCGGAAAGCCCCAGAATACGCAATTCTTTAGAATTGGTGATAACATTGGTAGTCTGCGGCTGTACAGTCAACTGTGTTTCAAAGCAACCTGCCAGGTCGCAACAGGCAGCTTTGCCCAGCTCCCCTTTGGTGATCTGCTCCACTTTAAACGGGTTCCTGTTGGAATTGATAATTCCTTCGGACGGACCGGTAATAAAAACTTCCCGGAGCTGCCCGTTTTCTTTCAGTATGATCTCAAGATACTCGTTCCGGGCAACCGAAATAGTGTCCGTTGCATATCCCGTATGGCTCACTACCAGCTTTTTATCGTCAGCTTCCGGCAGTGGAATTTCAAAATACCCCGAAGTATCGGTCATGGTTGCCACACCGGAATGCAACCAGCTTACGCTGACGTTCGCCAGCGGCTCTTTTTTGCCGTTGGTTACCGTTCCTGAAATAGTTTGTGCAAACAATGCATAAGGAAACAACAGGCCGGCAGCAATGAAAATGATTTTATTCATTGTTGAATATATTACAGCCGGAAGCAGTTTTCTTCCGGCATAATAATGACTACTGTTTTACCTTATAAGGGCGCTCATTCGGATCATCGCAGCCCTCCGTCGCTTCTATGGCAGCATTGATCTCCTTTTCTGTCACCAGCGCTGCGTTGTAACGTACGGCAAAACGGGTGGTGGGACCGGGTTTTTCCGCTTTGCAACTGATGACCCCATTCAGTTTTTCTACATTACCCGCGATGGTCTTCAGATCGTTGGCACAGGTAACGCCTTTTACTTTGATGGTTTTAACGGTTGCGTTTGCCGTATCTGAGGTATTATTTGCCTGGGAGAAAGCACTATTGGATATAATGATCGCCATTATGGCTATAAAAAGACTTCTTACTGATTTCATATTGAAAGATTGAAATGATAAATAATGAAAACACCTGCTGCATACAGGCATAACCTGTACTATGCAATAGTATCCCTTATAAAAAATTGTTAGAAATTATTAAGCGAACCGGGGAGGTTGCCAGAAGTCAGCCGCGTAATTTGAATGTATCGTCACAACCGGGCAGAGATAATTTTTCTCTGTTTCCTTATGTTCCTGATTTATTTCTACCAGGTCGCCTGAAGGGTAAAATACAATATGGGAACAGCACATCTGAAATGGATTGCAGAATTCACCACAACAATCGTCTTCTGCTGCATGAGCAGGTGATTCCGCTTCTTTTTCGCAGGCAGTATCCTCACAGCATGCCTCAGTACTCTCTTTTTCATACAGCGATAGCCCTATGCCCGGCTTCATTGCCAGCAGCATGGTCACCAATATCAGTATGATAGCTGTAAATTTCATACCCCGCAAAGTTATGGGTATTTTTAAACGGGAACAAACAACTATTGTTTTAAGCAAAAAGCATCAAATATTGTACTAATGACTCACAACCGCTCTACCAGCATAATACCATGCTGCCTTTCATGATACATATTGTAGATCAGTATATGCTTTCCCCGGTTTTCGGCGGACTGCCTTATAGCATGAGTGGGAAATCCGGCGCTCCGGCATGCCAGCCATAAGGCCAGGGCAGATGTAGCGCCAAATTCGCCAAACATATGCTTGTAACGAATATGAGCGGACGAAGCAAAAACAGAATAAGCCAAATCGTAGTAACGGCTAAAACGGCTGTCACCGTTCTCACCTGCGATCAGGATATCAATATGCTGATCACCGGGAAGATTCCGGTCAATAAATTCCTGCATAAATGCGGTTACTTCCGTTTCCTCTTCCGTATGTATGGTATTTACGGCAATTACCCTTGCCAGCGCGTTCGCCGGCCGGCCATTCACAATAAAGGCCGCTGCACCCTCTCCTGCCAGGGTACCCTTTGAACCGGTATCATACAGGTTCTTATTGTCGATAGATTCCTCTTTGTACCATCCGCCCAGGAAGTCAATATTGTAGTTATAGGTAGATATCTCATCCAACCCTTCCAGTAAGATATTAAATTGCGGTTTTTCTTTCAGCAGCATCATGGCGTCCAGTACGGCATTCTCAAATGCCAGTCCTTTGTGAACATGCGTAATATTGTAGTTCCGGTTTGCTGCCATCAGTCCCAATTGCGCAGCGGTGGCATTGGGTGTGCTTTGTACAAAATTGCCAGGGGTCAGCATGCCCTCTTCGTAATCCATGATCTGGTTGAGAAACCTGATACAGTCTTCCATACCGCCATTGGCGGTACCCACAATAATAGCATCCGGCTGCAGATCCTTCATTAACGGTAATGCACAACCTACGCCCATCCGCACCGCCCGTCCCATCCGGCGCAGCATGCCGGGCGGTACTCCTTCGTAGACCGGTTCTTTAGCATACATTTTATTATCAGCAACCGGCAACAGCATTTCCAGGTCTACATTACCGAACGTCTGCTGTGCCGAAATACAATTTATCTTATGTATATACATAACCGTACGTTATTTTACCTGCTACCACGCCGAAAATACCAGGGAGCTGCAGTTACCTCCAAAGCCGAAGGAGTTTGCCATCACATGCTGTAACCTCCTTTGTATATATTGCAGTCCGGGAACCAGTCCGGTAGCTTCAATCGGATGCTGAAAATGAATAGCCGGGTACAGTTCGCCGTGATACAGGCTTAAAATACTGTACACCGCACCGACAGCGCCTGCAGCCCCCAGCGTATGTCCCGTATTGGCTTTGGTGGACGCAAAGGTTGGCGGCGTGCCAAACACCTGCAACATGGCTTCGCTTTCCACCAGGTCGTTGTTTTCGGTGGCCGTACCATGGGCATTGATAAAATCGATCGCAGAAGCTTCCAGTCCCGCTTCCTGCAAAGCCTGCTGCATGGCCAGCTGCGGACCAATACCGTCGTCCGAAAGAGAAGACGGGTGAAAGGCATCATTGCTGTTGCCATAGCCGGAAAGCGCCGCATATACCTTCCTGTTCTTTACGTCAGTTGCCCTTTCCAGTACTACAAAAGCCGCCCCTTCGCCCAGGTTGAGCCCTTTACGATCCCTGTCGAAGGGCCTGCATTGTTCCGGAGACAGGATATGCAAAGCGTTAAAACCGTTGATGGTAAACTTGGCAAGACTGTCCGCTCCACCCGCGATCACTCTTCTGCATAAACCGTGCTTGAGCAGCCTGGCGCCGAACATAATGGCATTGGCAGAAGAGGAGCAGGCTGTGTTAATCGTATTGACCGGTCCCCTGATGGCATACCGCCTTTGCAGGTACAGTGATGCCGAGGAACAATCGTATTCAGCCAGGTATTCAGAGCCATCGGCATCCCGGTTGGCATCATGATACAATTCGTCTGTCAGGCACATGCCGCCCACAGTGCTTGCTCCTATCAGGGCAGTACCGGGCTCGTTCAGTTGCGCAGTCGTCAGCCCCGCATCCGCTACCGCCTCATCAAATGCATGCAGCGCCAGCAGTGAAGTGCGCGTAACTCCTTTTTCGCCGGCCTTCAGTTTTGTTTTCAATGTACCGGTATCTGTTTTGATCTCCCCGCAGGGACGCAGCCCCGCATAGCGGGTATTGAACAGTGAGAGGTCAGTAATGCCGCTTTGTCCTTTTATTAATGCCGCACGGTTTTCTGCGGCGTTGTTACCCACGGCACTGATGATCCCCAATCCTGTAACAAGTATATCGGACAATCTGTTTAATTATTTGGTTCGGTGTTCGACAATATAGTCCACCATCGTATTGATATCCACCAGTATCTTTCTGCCCTCTTTGGGATCCTGGATATTGATACCATATTCCCGGGACAGCAACACGATCAGTTCGATGGAATCTATGGAATCCAGTCCCAGTCCTTCTCCAAACAGGGGCTCATCGTCCCTGATATCTTCCGGCTTTACGTTGGTCAAATTCAGGAACTGTATGATCTGCTCTTTTAACTGTAATTTTAACTGCTCTTTTTCCATTAGCTGAATTTTCAGATTAAATTTTTCCTTCTTAAGCCATAAAATGCAAACAACTGCAATAATAAAGCAATGAGCAATAAAGGTATAATATTCGGCACAATATCTTTTAATTTACCCCCCTGCAGGAACAACGCATAAAAAGCTTCGAGGCACCAGTGCAGGGGTGAGATGCGCATGATCAACTGGAAGGAAGCGGGCATGGCAAAAGACGGCACCAGCAGTCCGCCGATAGCAGCCAGCAGCACGATAGACACCGCACCAAAGCCATTGGCCTGCTCCTGGGTAGCTGCATATACGCCTACGCAAATGGCAAAGCCTGCTGCACACCAGCCACACAACAGCACCACCAGGGCCAGCGCCGCTTTATCGGCCGGAAAATTCAACGCGGGCAACTGCAACAGGGGAAACAGCCAGGCGCCGATGGCAAATATTACAGCCGCCTGAAGCACTGTGATCGTTACATACACCACCTGCTTGGAAACAATGGCGATAGAAAAGCTTGTTGGCAATGTACGCAGTCGGATAAAGCTGCCGCTCAGCTTTTCGCGAACAATACTGCTTCCCAGCGAGATCACAATAAAAAACATGGCAAATATGGTCCAGGCCGGTATATTGTGCTGCGTGGCGTTGGGTATAAGCCTTGTATCATTTCTTGCCACCGGCTCCTGCAAAACGGGGGTTTGGTTAGCTACGATCTGCGACTCCAGCGATCCGGGAATGGGTTCATCATTAATATAGTAGTATAGCTGCTGTACAATATATCTGCTCTGTATTACCTGCAGCGAACTTTGCAGTCCACCGTCAACACTTTGCCTGAAGGAAGCCTGTAATACGGGATGATAGTACATGATCAACGGACTGCGGATCGTATCAGTGTCCGTGGAGGGCGTATCCGGTTCCAGGCTTTTCAAAGCTTTGGCAGCTACCGCTTTCGCCCTGTCCAGCACTTCAGTCGAATAACGTTCCGGTATTATAATGGCCACCAGTGCATCCTTTGTATTTACATCCGCCTTAAGCTCCTCAGGAGTAATGCTACTGTCAGATTTTTTTATCCGGAACATACCGGTGGTTGCCAGCGCTTCCTCCAGTTCCGCAGCTATACGGCCCGTATCCCTGTTCAGCAGCAACACCGGGATCTTATTTTCATTGACCAGCTCAAATGTGCTGTTTTGAACGGACGCAATAATAATAGCCAGCACCACCGGCATCAGGAACATAATAGCCAGCCCGATCTTATCGCGGAGCAGTATCCTGAAGTCCTTAACAACGGTTGTATACAGTTTGAATAACACCTGGCAGATTTAGTTTTGCAAGATACCCTGTCTTTTTAAATATCCCGGTCCATATCCCCCGGCAAAAATCCCCAGTCATCCATTAACCCTTTCATCCTGTCTGCCGGCAGCAATGGCTGATCATAATGCCCCGCTGCTTTCTTTTGCCGGTAGGCTTCATAAATGGTAACCGCACAGGCTACGGAAATATTGAGCGACCTGATGATACCTACCTGCGGAATGATAAAATTGCCATCCGTATACTGCATGATCTCCTCGCTTACACCGGAATGTTCGTTACCGAACACCAGGGCGATGGATTCCGTAAAATCAATGTCGTAGAGGTCCGCTGCATCAGCGCTAAGATGGGTGGCCAGTATTTTGTTATACCGGCTGCGAAGCGTTCCAAAACATTCCGCACTATCGGTGTACTGGTGAATGCTCAGCCATTTAGCAGCGCTGGACGAGCTTTTGGCGCCCCACTTTTTGTGGCGGGGGATCTTTGTATTCAATACATATATATCCTGGATGCCCACCGCATCGCAACTGCGCATGACGGCTGATATATTGTGGGGGTCAAACACATTTTCCAGCACCACCGCCAGGTTATGCTGTCTTTTATGCAGTACGGCGGATAACCTTTCCTTTCGCTCAGGAGTCATGGATGATCATCTTTTGAGCGGCGAAGGTAAATAAAATGAAATAAGACGGATTTTAATAATTGATCGTATAGCTGGCAAAAAAATCAGTTCCCCGCGTAATCCGGCTGCTGACCAACTGCTTGTCGTTGTTGAATGTATTTTGTGAAGTAAATACCCTGATCTCGGGATAGTCCGGGCCAAATGGAACGGTACGTACCTCTCTTAAAGCACCGTAACGATGTACCAGTGCATCCAGCTCAATACCTGTATCGTCCAGGATGAGGCGGAGCGGGTAAAAGAAGACACTGAGATACTCATCATGGAATAAAAGTCCGTCAAGCAGGTAACCATCCCTGCCTCCCAGTACCAGGTAAAGGCTGTCTAACCCGCTACCGGCATCTCCATATGTGTATGCAGTACCGTAGTATGTGTCGCTGGTTTTTAACGACAGGCGCTTCATATCATCGTATGTAAACTGGTAAGAAGGCAGGAACACGGAGGCATTTCCGAACTCTCCGCCCCTGATCTCCCTGATTAAGCTGTCCTGGTAAACATATTCAACGGTAACAGGCGTTCCTGTAAAATACTTTCCGTTTGCCGTCATAACCGTGTTTCCGGAAGTACCGCTGAACGAAATCACCATGGTGTCTTTCGTCGAAACCACGGTAAGCCGGTCAATATGCTCCACTATTACCCTGTTAATAGTTGTACCGCTTCTTTCCACGGTAAATTTTCCCGCGGTATTTCCTGCGGCGTCAAAATAGATCGCTTCCGTCAGGTATCCGTCAGCATAGCTATACCGTACCGTAGGATTATCATTGAAGCTGACATTCACCTGCCCCGGAGAGGAATAGTCGAAGTCTATATTGTACATACTACCATGCCTGCTTTCAAAAACAATGGAAGACGGGGGCGGCGCCAACGGATATACGATCAGAGAATCGTCCGGAGGATTTGGCGGGTCAACATCCGGCTTATTCTTTCTGCACGAACAAACTACTACCAGCAATAGTAAGCAACTCAACAGCTTTACTGACAACTTCATACTAAAATTATATTAATATTTCTCGGGGTTTTCGTGAAACTAATCTATAATAATACGATTATATGACAAAAATGGTTGAATAACTATGGTAAATTTCGGTCAATATCCCTCCGCCGCATCATCACCCCTACTATCAGCTACAGCCTCAAAGACATACGAATCATCTTTTTTATTAATTTTAATTAATTCTGTACGACCGATGGTGCCCCGCAGCGTGATGGTATACCCCATGGCCCGCAGCGAATCGAGGGTAGGCGCCGGGAAGTTCTCTTCAACAAACACCTCATCCGGCAACCATTGATGATGGAATTTCGGCTTATTAACAGCGTCGGCGGGTGGCAACCCGAAGTCGATGATATTAACGATGCTCTGAAAAACAGAAGTGGGTATGGTAGTACCTCCGGGCGTGCCTACTACCAGGAAAGGCGCATTATTCTTTAAAACAATGGTGGGCGTCATAGAGCTCAGCATCCGTTTTCCGGGAACAATGGCATTGGCTTCCGTACCCAGCGCGCCGTACATATTTGGCACGCCCGGCTTTGCGCTGAAGTCGTCCATTTCGTCATTTAAAACAAATCCCGCTCCAGCCACTATTGTTCTGCTGCCATAGTGGTCGTTCAGGGTAGTGGTGATCGCCACCATATTTCCCCATTTATCGGCAATAGAAATATGCGTGGTTTCTTCACTTTCTGCGGGCAAACCGGCCTTTACCAACTCACTGGTGCCTGCTTTACCCGGAACAAAATCCGCCATACGCTTTTCCAGGTAAGACCTGCTTACCAGCTCTTTAACCGGTACGGTGTGAAAATCTTCATCCCCCATAAACTCGGCCCGGTCGGCATACGCCCGTCTTTCTACTTCAATCATCAGTTGCACTGCACCCGGGGAATGGAAACCCATTTGTTCTATATTCTGTTCCTCTATCATTTTTAAACATTGTTCAATAATGATGCCACCACTGCTGGGCAACGGCATGCTGATGAGGGTATGCCCCTTATAGCCAAACACCACCGGGGTTCTTTCTTTTGCCATATAGTTTTTCAGGTCCTCTTCCGTAATGATCCCGTTCCGTTTCTTCATTTCTTCCACGATCAAACGGGCCGTTTCTCCTTCGTAAAAGCCCTTTTGCCCGTTGTCACGGATCCGCCGCAAGGTTTCAGCCAATTCTGACTGCACCAGCGTATCACCCGTTTTCCATTCCGTATCCTTTTCAAAAGCTGTTTTAGCGGTATTATATTTCTTAAAATCGCTCTTCAGGCGGTTCAGGGTACCGGCTTCCGATGCTGTGATGGCAAAACCTTTCTCAGCCAACTCTATGGCGGGCTGAATAAGCTCTTTGAAAGGCAGGCTGCCGTATCGGTGTGATGCAAACAAACCTGCTACCGTACCGGGAATGCCCGCAGACAGGTGTCCCCTCCGGCTCAATTCCGTTACCGGGTTACCGGCGCTGTCGAGATACATATCGCGGGTAGCCGCTCCCGGCGCCGCTTCGCGGTAGTCTATCGCAATATGTTTTCCATCCTGCAGGTGCGCCACCATAAAACCGCCGCCGCCGATATTGCCCGCGCCTGGATATACTACTGCCAGGGCCAACTGCACCGCTATACCGGCGTCTACGGCATTCCCTCCTTTTTTCAGGACCGATACCCCTACCTGGCTGGCAAGCGGATGGGCAGACACCACTACGCCATTGCCTGCCACCACTGTTTTTTGTATGGTATAGGAATAGGGGTTTATAGAACGGGATGAGTTGCAGGATAGAAAAACGAATACCGTTACAACCACGGCGGAATATGAAACCTTCATGAACTTTTGATTGGAAACAAATGGAACAAATATACAAAAAGAAACCTGTGTATTTAAAAATCCGGGTTTTCGCCTTTCTCCGGTAGTGCTTATCCCCGGCGGAAACCGCAGAACATACACAACAATAGAAAGTTTGAACTTTATACACCGGTTTACCGGCTATGCAGTGCACTTAAAAGCATTTTCCACTAAATTGCTCTAATAATTACGACATACATGAAAAAAAAACTATCTGCATGCATTATTATGCTATTAGCCGGCATTGCCGTATTTGGACAATTACAATCACCCGAAGCCTTTTTAGGATATCCGCTGGGGCAAAAATATACGCCGCATCATAAGATCGTCAGTTATTTTCAGCACGTGGCATCCGGTTCTCCGCAACTGGTAAAACTGGTTCCCTATGGAGAAACAAATGAAGGGAGACCGTTAATGGTTGCCTTTATCTCCAGCCAGGAAAATATCAGCAACCTGGAAAATATAAGAATGAACAACCTCCGGTTGGCCAATATAGCAAAAGACCGGATGGCCGCAGATACTTCTGCACCGGTGATCGTATGGCTCAGCTACAATGTGCATGGAAATGAAACCTCATCTTCCGAAGCTGCCATGCTGACGTTGTATGAGTTGGTAAACCCCGGCAATAAAACAACAAAAGAGTGGCTGAACAACACGGTAGTGGTAATAGACCCCTGTATGAACCCTGATGGCAGGGATCGCTACGTGAACTGGTTCAACAGCATCGTAGGTAAAAAAAATAACCCGCAACTAATTGCAAGAGAACACAGGGAACCCTGGCCGGGCGGACGTACCAACCACTATAACTTTGATCTGAACCGGGACTGGGCATGGCAGACACAACTGGAAAGCTGCCATCGGCTGAAGCTGTACCAGCAATGGTATCCTCAGATACACGTTGATTATCACGAGCAGGGCATTAACAATCCCTATTATTTTGCGCCTGCCGCACAACCCTACCACGAGATCATAACCCCCTGGCAAAGAGAGTTTCAACAGTCTATCGGAAAAAACAATGCAAAATATTTTGACGAAAAAGGATGGCTGTATTTTACCAAAGAAGTTTTTGACCTGTACTACCCTTCTTACGGAGATACCTACCCTATATATAACGGCGCTATCGGCATGACCTATGAGCAGGCAGGCGGCGGCGCCGCCGGATCAGGTGTATTAAAAAAAGAAGGAGATACGCTGACACTCTATGACAGGTTGATACATCACTATACCAGCGGCATCAGCACCATCGAAATATCTTCGCAGAACGCACGGGGATTGATCAGGGAATTCCGGAATTTCTTTAATAATTCGGTGTCAAAGGGCACGGGAAACTACAAAACCTATGTCGTTAAACATAATCCCGCGCAGACACAGAATATAAGCGCCCTGCTGGAACTGCTGGACAAAAACAATATCGAATATCATTCCGGCAGTGGCAGTGGAAGGGGATATCACTATGGCAGCGGTAAAGAAGAAGCTTTTACCATTGAGGCTAATGATATTGTGATCAGCTCGCTGCAGCCCAAATCCACCCTGATATCCGTTTTGTTCGATCCGCAGCCGAAGCTGGTGGATACCGCCACCTACGACATCACTGCCTGGGCCCTCCCCTATGCCTATGGACTAAAAGCTTATGCCGCAAAGGAAAGGTTCACTAATCTGTCAGCGTATAAAAAAGCCGATAGTGCGCAAAACAAACCGGAGGACACATATGGCTATGTTATACCCTGGGAAGGTGTTGGCAGCGCAAAAGTAACCGGACAACTGCTGCAGAAACGCGTAAAACTCCGGTTTGCCAGGAAGGACTTTGAAGTAAACGGGCACAAGTTTAAAAGAGGAGCCGTGCTGGTATTAAAAGCCAGTAATAACAGCTTTCAGCCGGCCGAGCTGTGGAAGCTGACAACCGATATCTGCAACGCGGAAAATATTAAGATCTATCCGGTCAGCACCGGGTTTGTAGACAAAGGGTACGACTTTGGCAGCCGCAATGTGGCATACCTGAAAGCGCCCAGGGCAGCCCTGCTTACGGGTTCCGGCGTATATTCAAATGCCGCGGGCGAAGTATGGCATTTCATGGAACAGGAACTGAATTACCCTGTCACGCTGATCAATAATGACGAAATTGGCCGGATCAACTGGAGCGATTTTGATGTTTTGATCTTACCGGCTGGTAGTTATCCTTTTTTACACGACAAAAGACAATGGGAAACAATAAACAACTGGATTGCCCAGGGAGGAAAGCTCATCGCGATGGACAGAACAGTGGCGGAACTGGCCAAAGCCAACGGTGATCTCAAATTTAAAAAAGATGAGGACTCCACAGATAAGCAGGACAAATACGCTGCATTAAAAACCTATGAAAACCAGGAAAGAGACCAGATATCCGGCACCACACCGGGATCCATCTATAAAGTCCAACTCGATATAACACACCCGCTTTCATTCGGATACGCCGATACGGTGTATTATACCATAAAAATGGATGACAATTTTTATGAGTTCATAGACAAGGGATGGAATGTTGGTTTTATCAAAAAAGACAACTTGCTGTCTGGCTTTGTGGGCGCCAGGCTTAAAAGAAAATTAAACGATGGCATGATATTCGGCGTACAGGATATCGGCAGGGGAAACATTGTATACCTTGCTGACAATGTGCTATTCCGGAATTTCTGGCAAAACGGCAAGCTGCTGTTTGTGAATTCGCTTTTTTTGGTGGGACAGCAATAATAAGACAGACATTATTATAAACAAAGGAGCCGCCCACCAGGCGGCTCCTTTGTTTATTTGGTCATCATATCTTTATTGCGTTATTATCTTAACGATCACACGTTTATCACCCAATACCAGTTCGGCAAAGTATTCCCCTCTTGCGAACCCGGAGAGATCGAGCTCATTCACCGTGTTGACAATATGGGTCATCAATATTTTCTTACCTACCCTGTCAAATACGCTCACCTGAACCGGATTGTCCGGAAGTTTGGAAAGTATCAGCTTGGGTTGTCCGTAGCTTGGGTTAGGTGTTACTTTCACCCTTATGTCACCCAGGTAAATTTCTCCTGTCGGAACAAAGAAATAAGATGCTTCGCCTACACACACACCGCTGCCAACCGATACGGTATAAGTGCCGTATCCTTTAGGCTTGAGCCTTTTACCGGTAGCACCCGGGATCAGTTCACCGCCTTTATACCATTGATAAGAATCAGCATCGCTGGCGATCAGTTCGTTACCCGACAGCGTAATGGACGGAGCCGGTGTATTGCTGGTGGTAACATGAATGGTACCCGACACCGTTACACCGCAGGCGGTTACATCCACCGAGTAAGTACCGGTGGTTGACACCACGATCGTTTGCGTAGTGGCACCTGTGCTCCACAGGTAAGTGGCGCCCGGATGACCCGCATCCAGTACCAGCGCATTTCCAAAGCAAAGCGTCGTATCATTGCCCAGGTCTACAACAGTGGGCGGTTCCATTACATCTATATGCACGGTTGCCGTACCGGAGCAGCCACCATTGGTTACCGTTACCGTGTACTCACCAGCGTCTGTGACCGTACGGGTTTGTGTTGTCACACCATCATGCCACAGGTAATCAGCGCCAGGATGACCCGCATCCAGCACCAGGCTTTCGCCTGCACATATGGTAACATCATTGCCTAATGTCACGGATAAGCTATTGGTTACGTTCACCCGGATCTCTCCGTCTCCGGAACATCCATTGTGGTTCACCGCTACAGTGTAAATGGTATTTTCCGTTACAGTGGGCGATATTGTCTGGCTGGTTGCCCCGTTGTTCCACAGATAAGCAGCGCCCGGATGACCGGCATCCAGCGTTATCGTACTTCCCACACATACGGTGGTATCATTTCCAAGGTCTACCGGGAGCGCGTCCACCACCGTTACAGTAATATCATCCGTGCTGGTACATCCGCCAACGGTGACATATACCCTGTAATTTCCACTTTCCGTAACATCTAATGTCTGGAGAATGCTTCCATCACTCCACTCATAGCTGGCGCCTGCAAATGTGCCGGCATCCAGTGTGAGCGTGGTACCCCTGCATATGGTAGTATCATTGCCCAGGTTCACGGATGCTCCACTACCGGTAACGGTTACTGGTAATGTATAGGACGCGGAGTCATTGTACGTATTGATAACTGTTAATGTTACATTAAAGGTACCTGTTTGCTGGTATTCGTGCACAGGAGTTCTCTGAGCGGGAAGAATGGGTCTGGTATAAGAAACTACCTGACCGTCACCAAAATCCCACCGGTAAATAGAATCCATACCACAGGTTACAAAGGTTGAAGCAGTAGAATTAAACTGAACTCTATATGGCAAACAGCTTGTATTTTGCGCATATGTAAAGCCAACATCAATTCCATCTTTTAATACAATATATACCGTATCGCTTCCCGTACAGCCGTCTTTTTCCACTGTTACCCAGTATTTACCCGGATGACCAGGTAAAACACCATTTGAGGGTTTGTCCAACCCCCTGGCTGCAAAACTGGCATCTACATCAGACCCCCAGACAATAGACTGGGCGCCGGTGATACCGGTTTGCAGGTAAGTGAAGCCTCCTATTTTACACACGGCAATAGTATCGGGACCCAGGTCAACTGTTAATGCAGCCCCTGCTGTAACAATTACTTCATCCTGGGCCTCACATCCTGCAGCATTCGTTACACGTACCCAGTAGGTACCGGGACCGGTTATCGGTAGAGTACTATTGACTGAACCATCACTCCATTCGTAAGAAGTAAAGCCACTGCCGGCATCCAATGTAGCCGTAGCACCGGAACAAAGGCTGAAGTCACCGCCAAGGCTTACCACCGGTGCAGCAGCAGTCGTAACAACTATTTGATCTGTGGATTCACAACCAGCAGCATTCGTTACACGTACCCAGTAAGTACCGGGACCGGTTACAGTGAAAGTGCTGTTTACGGAACCGTCATTCCACTCATATGAAGCAAAACCACTGCCCACATCCAGTACACGGGTGTCACCAGCACACAGGCTGAAGTCACCGCCAAGGTTTATAACAGGAGGTGTATTCACGGTAACGTTCTTGCTGTCGTTGCCGGTGCAACCATTTAGTGTTACGGTTACCGTATAAGTACCGGGAGTGCTTACACTGATCGTACGGGTGGTTGCATTTCCCGGGGTCCACAAATAAGTGGCGCCGGGGAATTCTCCCGCATCAAGCGTAG
>JBBCJQ010000024.1:0-108578 GCA_037190885.1 Chitinophagaceae bacterium | reverse complement strand
GGGGAAAGTATCAAAAGCCTTTACTGGCCTCGTTTTCCTTATCGCAGGCCCTCGCTGACTGAAAAACGTCTAAACACACGTCCAGAGCGGGTTTCATCTATTTTTAAAAATTTTTACCGGACACTAATGGTTCCGAACCCTCTGACAAAATAGTACACCCGTACCATTCCTCTTTTATGTATCTTTGCCGGATAAATTTGTAGTGTATTATGATAAGGACAGGTAACCCGGTTATCAGCATCTATACGGAGATGACGCCTAACCCGGAAACAATGAAATTTGTGGCCAACAAATTATTATACCCCGGAAAAAGTATTGATTTTCCCGATGCGGAATCTGCAAAACCCTCGCCCCTGGCGCAGGAGCTTTTCGGATACCCCTTTATAAAGGCGGTGTTTATCGCCAGCAATTTTGTGACACTGACGAAAACCGGTGAAACAGAATGGCAGGATGTGATCCCTTCCATCCGCCAGTTTCTAAAAGATTACCTGGAAGAAGGTAAGCAGGTGATCAACGAGGAGGAAGTGGTTACCATCAAACCGGAGGCATCCAATGCCATCAGCGCAGACGATGATGATGTGGTAAAACGGATCAAAGAAATACTGGACAATTATGTAAAACCCGCAGTGGAAATGGATGGCGGCGCCATACAGTTCAAGAGTTATGACGATGGCGTGGTGAACCTGATGCTGCAGGGATCCTGCTCCGGTTGTCCGTCTTCCATGATCACGTTGAAAAGCGGTATTGAAGGCATGATGAAAAGAATGATCCCTGAAGTGAAAGAGGTGGTGGCAGAAGCAGAATAAGCAGGTATAAAAGATATCATCTGAATAAAGGGCGCCCCATGGCGCCTTTTTTATTATCTCAACAAATTCAATCCTGGTACCCGAAACGTTCGCCGGATAGCTCAGGCTCATTTTGGGCATGCATATTCAGCGTGCCTTCCTTGTTTCTTCTTGCCAGGTCTATCATCTGGATGATCCTGCTTTTGATGGACTCCCGCTCGGAAAAAGCGATGAGGTGGCCTCTTTCGGGGATCATTTCAATATCGAGATATGGCACGTTTGTAAGCTTGTTCCTTGCAAAATCCGCATTGCTGGTATAGATCAGCTGATCATTGCCGCCCTGCATATAGATAACCGGCACCTGTATATTGCTCCAAAGGGGCAGCATCTGCGACAGTTCTTCCCTGTGGTGTATCTTTTCCGCATTGGCTGTCTGCAGCATGCGGGGAATAAACCAGTTCAGCAGGCGTGACTCTATCAACGGGGTAAACCAGTACACTTTTTCCTCACCGGGTGCCAGCGACGGCGCCAGTAAAACAAGTCCGTCTACCAGGTCGGGGCGGTCCATGGCCAACCGGCAGGCAATGGAAGTGCCATAAGAAGCTGCCACTACCACCACCGGGCGGTGCACCTTGTGTAAGCTGTCCAGTATGGGTGTGATCAGCCGTACCTGCTTTTCTATTGATACTTCGGGCTTACCCAGTCCGGAAAAGCCATAACCGGCCCGGTCAACCGCATACATAGACGCGCTCCGCAGCAGGATGCTGTCACTCATATAGTCGCGGTAATAGCTCAAAGAGCTTGGTGCCCCGTGTATAAAAAACAAGGTGGCGGAAGTATCTGACCCTATGGATGCATATCTTATTTTCCTGTCGAGCTTATCATAGTATGACAGCGTCGGCTCCAACCCTCTTTGTGAAAAAAACGTCACAAATTCCTGGTCAGTCATACGAAACTGGATAAACCTGTCTGCGATCAGCAGACCGGCGATCAGCAGTCCCGCCATGAGTCCCGTGGTGTATAGTAAAATCTTTCCGGCTCTTCGCATGATTCAAACTATTTGTGTTGCAGAAAACTTCTCAAAGGTAAATTATGATTTCCCTAGATTCTTCCGCATGAACAGGTGTTAAACTTTTTTATAAACGAACGGTGACGAAGGATTGGTATCTGAGAGGGAAGAAAATTGCTATGCAGCTATTTTAGCAGGCGGGTGTCTCCACCCGCCTGTAGAAGCCGCTACCGGTAGGTGTCTCCACCGACCGGAAAGACCGAAAACTCCGGGTAAGAATACTTCGCGCCCCTTCGTGGCTTGGTGGCTTTGTGGTTACCATTGTAGAGCCGTGATCCGTTCCCAAAAAAATATGCGTATTTTTATAGTATGGAGCGAGGAGTAAGAGAACCGGCTGTTGCCTATGGCAATCAAAAGCTTTCCATTGAAGAATACCTGAAAATGGAAAATGCCTCTGTTGAGAAATATGAGTATTACAGGGGCGAAATATTTGCCATGTCAGAGGCAAAAGTGCAGCACAACATCATAGCGGGAAACCTGTATGCTGCCCTGCACACAAAGCTGAAAGGAAAAGGTTGCAGACCATACAATAGTGACCAGCGTATACATATAGAAGCCAACACATTGTTTACTTACCCGGACATATCCATCATTTGCGGCGAAGTGATCACACTTCATAATGATCACCTGAATGTTTTAAACCCCACTGCAATTGTGGAGGTGCTTTCCTCTTCAACGAAAAACTATGATCGCGGAGAAAAATTCAGGCTATACCGGGATATACCCACCTTGCAGGAATACATACTGGTTGACTCCGAAAATATACATATGGAGGCATTTCGCCTGAATGCAATGCAGCGCTGGGAACTGGAAGAATACGGATCAACAGCAGAGCTCCTCCCTATACGATCTGTTGGTGAAACGATATCCGTTGCCGAAATATACCACGGTGTTACCTTTGAATAGGATCATACCAATAAGGGCAGCGTATCACAACCTACCACTGATCATCACGGGCAAAAAGGCTTGTCTAAAATCCGCCACAAATAATACACTATTGGTTGTTTTTCGATAAATTGGGCATTGTAATATTACTGCTGATGACAACCAATAACGATTGTAAAGCCGTCTGTTTCGGAGAAGTGTTGTGGGATATACTGCCCGACGCCCAACTGCCCGGCGGGGCGCCTATGAACGTAGCCTACCACCTGAACCAACTGGGTGTTCCCGCTACCATGATCAGCCGCACGGGAAGAGACGAACGGGGCACCCGGTTGCTGGATTTTATTTCTTCCAAAGGCGTACCCACCCATTACATACAGCAGGATGAACAGTATGATACGGGTACGGTGCTGGCCACCGTCGGCAACAACCATGTCAGCTATGATATCATTCAGCCCGTAGCCTGGGATTTTATTGAATACAGCCTTCCCCTGCAGCGGCTGGTGAGCGCCGCTCCTTATTTTATTTTCGGCAGTCTGGTTGCCAGGAACCAAACCTCCCGGCGTACCCTGTTTGAGTTGCTGGAAAGCGCTGACCGGAAAGTGCTGGATATCAACCTTCGCAAGCCGCATTACGAAAAAAGTACGCTGGATTACCTGCTGCAGCATGCGGATATACTGAAGTTGAATGATGACGAGTTGGAAATATTGTCCGGCTGGTATGGGTTCAGCGGACCGGATGAAGATCGCATCCGGGCTTTCGGGGACCGGTTTCACCTGCATACGGTGATCACTACCCGCGGAGAAAAAGGTGCTATTGTATTGCAGGACGGTGTTTTCTGTTCGCATCCCGGCTATAAAGTTACCGTAGCGGATACGATCGGCAGTGGTGACGCATTCCTGGCCGGATTTCTCTCTAAAACCATCCGGGGTGCTACGCTGGAAGAGGCAGTGCGCTTTGCCTGCGGCATGGGAGCTTTTATTGCCACGCATAGCGGCGCCTGTCCCGTGTACACCAAAGCAGAAGCAGAAAAGGTGATCAGCGGTTTGGCATAATTGTATAACCGCCGTTGTGCTTACGTACTATGACCCTTTTAAAAACTGTACCAACTAAAGATACACATATGAAAAAGCTGGTTTTTGCCCTTGCTGTGCTGCTGCTGGTCAGCCCGGTGGTTACACAGGCACAGAAAGTAACAGGCTGTGGCTTTAAAGTACCGCCCCGTTCCCTGCGCTCTAATTTTGCCTCTGTGTACGAAGCAAAAGAGATCATCAACAATATGCTCAACCTTATCAACTGGCAGGAAAACTTCACGGTCAGGGAGCAGAATGGCATCCGGAATGCATATGCCACCATCATCAACCGGGCGCGCTGGATCGTATACGACAATAACTTTCTGGAAGACCTGGATGCCTATACCGCTACAAAATGGGCTTCTATCAGCGTGCTGGCGCACGAGATCGGGCATCACTACTATGATCATGTGGTTAGCAGCAGCGGCAGCGTGCCGCCGAAAGAAATTGAAGCGGATGCATTTTCGGGATATGTGCTGGCTAAAATGGGGGCTACCCTGCAGCAGTCTATTGCCGCCATGCAGGCAATCGCTTCCGACCGGGCCAGTTCCAGTCACCCTGCCAGGGCAGACAGGGTGGCGGCGATCACCCGCGGCTGGAACCAGGCCCAGCCCGGCCAACAAGCCCCAAATACCAACCCAGGCACGGATCCCGGCAACACCGGTAATACAAGACCTACCCGTCCAACCACCAACCCCGGTACTACCACCCCTGCCCCGCAACCCGGGCCACAGCCCGGCCCCGGCGGCATGCAAACCGATCCCAACACCGATCCGAGCTGGATATGGCTGACGGTTCAAAGCAATAAGGAAGAAGTGGTACTGCTGAGCGATGACGGCAGGAACTTTCAGCAGGTGCCCATAAAAGCAGGGCAACCTTTTGTTTTCAAGTTTGAGATCTATAACTACGGCTGGCTGCGGTTGCCTTATTTTAACGGGTACCGTACCTATCAGCTATCACACGGCAAAGACTATAGTATTCTCTGGAACCGGCGGGCAGGCAACTGGGTACTGGTAGAGATAGGGAATTGACAAGAAAAAAACCTCACAGGTTTTCCCGCCTTCGCTAAAGCTACGGCGGGCAAGGGAAACCTGTGAGCTCTCTTCGCCCTTCCCCCGGGGTCGGCTGGCGCCAGACCCCGGGGAGACGAAAGGTCTTTTCATTATCTTGAAATATGCCTGCGTCCGCGTTGCGGCATGGCTTCCATTTTTTTCACCTGCTCCGGTGTTAAAACGGATTTCATTTCATCGCTTTGCTGTTTGAAGGCAGCAATGGTTTGCTGCTTTTTTTCTTCGGGATTCAATGCTTCGCTTTCCCGGATGCTTTTGATCTTGCTTTGTGTATTGCTTCTGATCGTTTTCACTTTGGCAGACTGCTCATCGGTCAGGTTGAGGTTCGACTTTGCTATACCACCTTTCGCCCTTTTGCCATTGAAGTGTGCGTTAGGACCTTTTCCTTTGCGTTCCGCTCTTTTTTTCTCCAGCTTTTCTTTCTGTTCTGCTGTCAATACGTTCTGCACTTTTTCATAACGGGCTTTGCCCAGCGCTTTCATCTGCTCTTTGTGCTCCGCTACGGTGATGCTGTTTTCTTTCGCCTTCAGATCCTGCATGGCGGCTTTGTGCTCCGCGTTGATCTTTGCGATCTGGTCTTTCTGATCCTGGGTAAGATCCAGGTCTTTATACATACCTCCGCCTTTCATATGCCCCCGCGGTCCCTTATGCATCCTGTTTTCTTTTTTAGACTTATCTATGCTTTTGTCCTGTGCCTGGATACCGGTTGCCAGTAAGGTAAGGGCTAACAAACTAAGTGCTATCTTCTTCATACGTACAATTTTTATTTGTTTTTAAATGGTTGAAATGAGCTTACAATTACGGGCTCGTTTTTTTGTTTTTAATAGTTACAAAAGAATAGACAGGTCATGTGTAAAAAAGTTTAAAGCCTACGGGACCACTACATCACAATTCTCTTAAAAACAGCCGGTTGCGATAATAATTATTAACATTCTTTAACGGTAGCCGTAAGCCGGGGTATTCCTATCTTCGGTAATTGTTAAAGAAACTGAAATGAATACAACCACTGTGTACCTGATCCCCACTGTGATAGACGATAACGGATATGAATGCCTGCCTGCTTATATATTGGACGCCGTAAAGAAATGCCGGGTATTTTTTGTTGAGCATGAAAGAACAGCCCGAAGGTTTCTGAAAAAGCTTTGGCCGGAAATGGTAATAGATGATCATGAATGGTTTACCATACACAAAGCAGAGGAATCTGTAAAGCAGGCATTTCGCACAGCCCTGGAGCAGCATAAGTCAATTGGTATATTAAGTGAGGCAGGCTGCCCCGGCGTAGCCGATCCCGGTCAACTGCTGGTAGAAGCCGCCCAGCAGGCAGGCGCCACCGTAAAGCCGCTGGTGGGACCCAGCTCCATCCTGCTGGCGCTGATGGCCAGCGGCATGAACGGGCAGCTGTTCCGGTTCAACGGCTACCTGCCGATAGAGGAAGCGCCGCAGCTCAAAGCGATAAAAGCACTGGAGCTGGAATCTTCCAAAACCGGGTGTACGCAAATATTTATCGAAACACCCTATCGCAACAACCGGTTGCTGGAGGCCATGCTGAAGCACTGTTCGGGAAACTCACGGTTATGTATAGCTGTAAATATTACCGCTCCGGAAGAGTGGATCGTTACCCGTTCCATAGCAGACTGGAAAAAATCGGAAAGACCAGAACTACATAAAAAGCCGGTTGTGTTTTTATTGAGTGCAGGTTAGTGTGCTCATCCCGTATCAGCGTATGATCTGCCGGTCTACCGGGTCCTTCATTTCAATGATGCTGTCCACCACATAGCGGCTGAAGCCCCGCCAGGGCAGGGCGCCCTTGTACTCTTTGTACTGCAGATCAAAAACTTTACCGGAGTTTTTCATAAGCTGATCGGCCACCCTCTCATTAACCACCGAAAACTCAAAGTCGTTCGACTGGATCGTATTAGGCGCTATCGACCGGATGCCGGTCTGGATAAGCTTCCCCTCATAGGTCTTGAAAATATATCCCTTTTCAACACAATAGTTCAGCTCCCCTGATTTGACTCCCTTACCAAAAACAAAATAGTACCGGAAATAAATAAAGCCGGAAAGAGCAAGGATGACTACCAGTATAAAAATGGTAAGAAATTTTCTCATAACGGAGATTTAATACGGCAAATTAGTAAAACCGGGGCATTATTGAAGACGTATTTTTCGCAGGCGGGTGGAGACCCGTCCCCGCCCGAACGATGTTTAGTCGGGCGGGCGACCATCCGGCGGGCACCCGCCTGTAGAGTATGCTACTGGTCGGAGTCCCACCGACCGGAACTCCCCATAAAGCAAACCAATTGGAATACACCCCTATTGACCGTAATTAATTCACATTTTCAACCAGTGTTTTAATAGTAACTTCGCCGGATAATAACAGTAAAGCATGAATATCGGTATAGTTTGTTATCCTACTTTCGGTGGTAGCGGGGTATTGGCGACAGAGCTGGGAAAGGCATTGGCAGAGAATGGTCACAACGTGCATTTTATTACCTATCAGCAACCCGTAAGGCTTACCGGTTTCCGGGCTAATATATTCTATCACGAAGTGCGGGTACCTACCTATCCCCTGTTTGATTACCCTCCCTATGAGTCGGCCCTGTCCAGCACGCTGGTGGACGTGGTAAAGAATCACCAGCTGGACCTGCTGCATGTGCACTATGCCATTCCGCATGCTTCCTCCGCTTATATGGCAAAGCAGATACTGGCCAGGGAAGGCAGGTATGTGCCGGTGATCACTACCCTGCACGGCACGGATATTACCCTGGTAGGCCGCGACAAAACATATGCCCCGGTGGTAGCTTTCTCTATTAACCAGAGCGATGCCATAACGGCCGTATCCGAAAACCTGAAACAGGAAACCTATAACAATTTCAATATCGAAAAAGATATCCGGGTCATACACAATTTTGTGGATGTTAAGCGGTTCAGCAAAAGACCAATAGACGCTTTCCGGAAAGTGATAGCGCCCAACAACGAAAAAATTATATTACATGCTTCCAACTTCCGGAAAATAAAACGTATCGACGACGTCATCCGTATATTCAAAAGGCTCAACGAGGTGGTGCCTTCCAAGCTGTTGCTCGTGGGCGATGGTCCTGAACGGCCCATGGCGGAAGAGCTGTGCCGGGACCTGAATCTATGTGATGATATCCGGTTTGTTGGCAAGCAACAGGACATGGAAGAGATACTCGCGATCGCCGACCTGTTCCTGCTGCCGTCGGAATACGAAAGCTTCGGTTTGTCGGCCCTGGAAGCCATGGCCGGCGGCGCTCCGGTAGTAGCCACCAACGTGGGCGGTATCCCGGAAATTATTACGCAGGGGGTGAACGGGTACATGGGAAACGTAGGCGATACAGATCAAATGGCGGCATATGCTATCAGCATATTACAGGATGAAGATACTTTTCAGCAGTTCAGGGAAAATGCCAAAAAGCAGGCTGCACGTTTTGATATCACCAATATAATACCCAGGTACGAAGCGTTATATAATACATTGTACGAAAACTTCTGCAGCAAAAAACACACGGAAGCTGTTTCATAAAAGCGATGGTATGTTTATCGTTGACACGCATTGTCATTTGTATTCGGATGAATTTAAAGAAGATATAGCAGGCGTCATACGATCAGCCCGGGAAGCCGGCGTACAGCAATTTTACCTGCCTAATATAGACAGCACCTCTATTGATGATATGCTGGCCCTGGAAGAAAAATACCCGGGGGTCTGTATCCCTATGATGGGACTGCACCCCTGTTACGTGAAAGAAAATTATAAGGAAGAGCTGTCACTGGTGGAAGAATGGCTGCGGAAGCGGCATTTTGCTGCGGTGGGAGAAATAGGGCTCGATTTTTACTGGGATACAAGCTTTACAACGCAGCAATATGAGGCGTTTCACCGGCAGATAACGTGGGCGAAACAATACGGACTGCCCATTGTGATCCATACCCGCAATGCGATGCAGGAAGCCATCGACGTGGTAAAAGAGCATGCAGACGGCACGCTACGCGGCATTTTTCATTGCTTCGGCGGCAGTCTGCCGGAGGCGGAACAGATCATTGACCTGGGCTTCCTGCTCGGTATCGGCGGCGTACTTACCTATAAGAAATCCGGGCTGAAGGAGGTGCTGAAAAGTATATCCCTGGAACACCTGGTGCTGGAAACCGACGCCCCCTACCTGAGCCCGGTACCGTTCAGGGGCAAAAGGAACGAAAGCGCTTACCTGCGATATGTGGTAAACGACCTGGCTGAGCTGAAGCAGGTGCCGGCAGAAGAAGTGGCGCGCATCACAACCGCCAATGCAAACCTTGTTTTTCAAAACGATCCCGTATGAGCACTGAAGCCATCACCCGGATACTGATCATATATACCGGCGGTACCATCGGAATGGCCCGTGAAGCCGGAAGCGATACCCTGGTACCGATGGGCTTCCGGGAACTCCGGTCGCATATACCTGAAATATCGAAGCTGCATTGCGACTTTGATATGTTCGCTTTTTCGCCCCCGATCGACTCTTCCAATATGTCGCCGGCTATCTGGGTACAACTGGCAACATTGATCTATGATAAATATGCAGCCTACGACGGTTTTGTTATTTTGCACGGATCTGATACCATGGCATTTACGGCGTCTGCATTAAGTTTTATGCTGGATAATCTCTCCAAGCCTGTGATACTCACCGGCTCACAGTTACCGATAGGTGAAATAAGAACGGATGCCAAGGAGAATATCATTACTGCCATGGAAATAGCCAGCGCTAAAAAGGATAACAGGGCCATAGTGCCGGAGGTTTGTATCTATTTCGATTATTCTCTTTTCAGGGGTAACCGAACCAAAAAATATAACACCGAAACCTTTGAAGCCTTCCGTTCCGTTAATTTTCCTCCGCTGGCGGAAGCCGGTATCCATATCCGGTACCGGGAGCAGGATATACTGCCCTATCCTGCGGAACCCTTCAGGATATTCACTGCCCTGGATCCGAATATCTCGGTTCTGAAGCTTTTCCCCGGCATCACGGCCGGCGTGGTGAACGCAGTGCTGCAGGCGCCGGGCATCCGGGCAGTTATTATGGAAAGCTTCGGCAGCGGCAACACCAGCACGGAACCCTGGTTCATTGATTGCCTGACAACGGCGGTTGACAGCGGTATCATCCTCCTGGACAGAACCCAGTGTGATGGCGGCTCCGTTACCCTGGGCCGCTACGAAACCAGCGCCCACCTTAAAAAGATCGGTGTTACCGACGGAAATGACCTTACTTTTGAGACAGCCGTAACAAAACTGATGTTCCTGCTGGGGCAGAATCTGCCGGCACCTGAGATAAAAAAGCTGCTGGAAACCTCCCTCAAAGGCGAGCTTACCGAAAATAAGTAGCAAAGATTTACCTAATAATGCTATTTTTGCACTCCCAAAAAGGAGACGTGTCCGAGTGGTTGAAGGAGCACGCCTGGAAAGTGTGTATACGGGCAACCGTATCGCGAGTTCGAATCTCGCCGTCTCCGCCAAAACAAAATGAAGCCCGGCTACTGCCGGGTTTTTCTGTTTAATGGGTAAGCCAGGCTTGCCTGAGCGATGCCCGTTAAACAGAAAAAAGAATGAGCGAAGCGAATCGCTTCATTTTGCTTTAAGCCTCTCCTTTTCGAGATCACCGAGCGGAGTGAGGTAACTACACCCGGTATAGGTGAGCAAGGTCTAACCCGGACGCAGTCCGGCAACATTGAAAGGCAACAAGTCATCCTGCGGAAGACTTGCGCCAGGCCGAGGGGAGCATTTGTATCGGAAGACTTGTTGCCAAGTGCGGAGCAAGTGCCGCAAAAGGAGACCGCCCTCTTACAAGTTCGCAACTAAGCTCTACATTTGTATATGCTGGAAAAACTATACGAAATATATAAGCGCAACCCGTCTGTACGAACTGATACCCGGAAGCTGGCTCCCGGCGACATTTTTTTTGCGCTCAGAGGACCCAGCTTTAACGGAAATACATTTGCCAAAAAAGCGCTCGATATGGGCGCGGCTTATGTGGTGGTAGACGAAGACCCCGGTTTCCGGGATGAAAGGGTATTACAAACAAATGATACGCTGACCACCCTGCAGCAGCTGGCCGGTCACCACCGGCAGCAGTTCTCCATCCCTTTTATCGGCATTACCGGCAGCAATGGCAAAACGACCACCAAAGAGCTGATGCATGCGGTGCTGTCAACAAAATACAAAACCTATACCACCGAAGGTAACCTGAACAATCATATCGGTATACCGCTTACCCTGCTGTCGGTGAAGCCGGATGCAGAAATGGCGATCGTAGAAATGGGCGCCAACCACCTGGGCGAAATAGCCGGCTACTGTGCCTACGCGGCTCCAACCCACGGCCTCATCACCAATTGCGGCAAAGCACACCTGGAAGGTTTCGGCAGCGAGGAAGGCGTAAGAAAAGGAAAGGGAGAGCTCTATGACTACCTTCGCGCACACAATGGAACCGCTTTTGTAATGCAGGACTACGACTACCTGCGGGATATGAGCCGGGGGCTGAAAGCCTTTACCTATGGCACAGCAAATGCTGATATAAACGGGACGATCGAAAAAAACGAGCCGTTCATCAGTGTCGGGTTACCGGAACGGGACCTTCTTATCCATACCCAACTGGTTGGAGACTATAACCTACCCAACATATTGGCCGCAGCTGCCGCCGGCAGCTATTTTTCGGTGCCGGATGCGGATATCAAAAAAGCGATAGAGGACTATGCTCCCTCCAACAGCCGTTCGCAGCTTATTGAAAGGGGAAACAACAGGATCATACTGGACGCATATAACGCCAACCCCTCCAGCATGAAAGCAGCTATCGAGAATTTTGCGAAATTGCCGGGAGACGCCCGGGCGCTGGTGCTGGGCGCCATGATGGAGCTGGGGAAAGAGAGCCTCGCAGAGCATGCGCAGCTGGTGGAAACAATAAAAAAATACCCCTGGACCCAGGTGATCCTGGTAGGGGGTGACTTTGAGGGGCTTGCCTCTCCTTTCCGGTTCTTCCATACATCCGCGGAGGCTGCCGGATGGCTGAAAACCAATATAGTGCCGGGGGCCACTTATCTTATAAAAGGCTCCAGGAGCACCCGGATGGAGCAAATAACGGAGGCTTTCCCGGTTCTGTGATTATTGTCACCGCAGTATTGATATATTATTCGGAAATTTGCCTAAAATGTTGACATGAGTACGAAGTCGAGCAATAGCGGATACCTGGTCTCTGCACTCAGCAACCGCTGCCCCCGCTGCAGAAGGGGCAAATTGTTTGTAGAATCTAATCCATACAAGCTGAAAACCAATACCAAAATGCATGAGAACTGTCCGGTTTGCGGACAGCCTACTGATCTTGAAGTGGGTTTTTACTATGGCACCGCCTATGTAAGCTACGCGATAACGGTAGGGTTTAGCGTTGCTACATTTCTCGCCTGGTGGATACTGATCGGTTTTTCCGTACAAACCGGCGACCGGCGCCTGTTGTGGTGGGGAATTGTCAATGGCGTATTGCTGATCGTGCTGCAACCTGTTTTTATGCGATTATCCCGCAGCCTCTGGCTTTCCTGGTTTGTAAAATATGATCCTGACTGGGAGACAAAACCTATAGAAAGGGAACAAACAGAAAGAGTGGTAAAAGAACATATGGGCAACTGGTAAGCTTCAACATCTTCCATCAGGTATGATCGTCATCATGCAAAAGCCCGGCGCCCGGTGTTAATTTGCACTATTCACGATAATGCAAAGATCATGAAAAGACATGCCGGTATAATACCCCTTTCAAGAGATCATCATTTTGGACTGTTATGTTGCTGGAAAATAAGACAGGGCATAAGGAAGGGAGTCGCCACCGAAAGGATCAAATCATATATTGAATACTTCTGGTCAGCACACCTGAAAAAACATTTTAGCGAAGAGGAGTCGCTGCTCCTCGCCGGCCGGCACAACGATGAGCTATGTTCACGGGCGGTCAGGGAACATCATCAATTGCAGGAGGAAATTGCGGTGTTGAAAGACGATAGCTCGGAAGAGAGACTGCTATGCTTTGCCGATTTGCTGGATGATCATATCCGGTTTGAGGAAAGGATATTGTTTCCGCATCTTGAGAAAACATTGCCGGAAGAAACCCTCGCTACCATCGGCAAAGAACTCGAGGCGCTGCATGCCACACCTGTACCGGATGATTACCCCGATGCGTTCTGGGAAAAATAGCGGGCATCCATAATGACAGTACCCCGTCTGAAACGTGACCATTTTTCCAACTGATAAATATAAGGTTGCAGAACAGACATGCGGCAAACCAGGCGATATTCACCGCATCTTATGCTGCGAATAAGTTGTTTTTGCTTTTGCAGAGCCGGGACTTCCGGCAAAATCATCGTACATTTAGAGAACGATACATAGTTTGTCGACCAATAGTATGTCAGCACAAAAAACTTTAACGAACAGCCAGCTGCTGGGGATTGCCTGTGTGCGTTTTGTCACAGGCGCCCTTTTAGTATACCATGGCTGGGAGATATTCAGTACGGCCAAAATGAATGAATACCTGCAATGGGAGATGTTCCGGGACATGTCTTCCGGTAAAACAATGGTCTATGCAGGAAAGGCTGCCGAGTTTGTCGGGGGTTTGTCGTTGGCGCTGGGCCTGTTTACCCGTGCTGGAGCGGTGATCATCATCCTTACATTGTCTTATATCGCATTTTTTATAGGAAACGGAAGAATATGGTACCAGGATCAGCACCCCTTCCTGTTTGTGCTGCTGGCATTCCTTTTTTTGATACTCAGCCCCGGTCCTTACAGCCTGGATAGCCTCTTTAGGAAAAAATAAAAGTCCAATGGCCGTTGTTGGTGTTACGCGATAGCTATGTGCCAGGCTTCACGAGGAACTGCACCGATGACGCACCGGTTCTCGACCCCTTCTTTCGTTCATCCGCTAATTTCTTTGGGTAAGAATATCCCGGTCAGTGATTTTTTTTGCCCCTGTATTCGTTGGGCGACATGCCCATCACTTTTGTAAACATTCGCGAAAAATAGTATTGATCTTCTATCCCTACTTCCTGGGAAATTTCTTTGATCCTTAACTGGGTGAAAAGCAGGTACTGACAGGCCATTTGAACTTTCAGGTGATTAAAATATTCCATCGGGGAAAACCCTGTTTTTTTCTTGAACAAATAAGAAAAATGGGAGGGGGACAGATTTACCTCCAACGCGATCTCTTCCAGTGACAATACCCTGGCTGTATGCCTGCTCAGAAAATCTATCGCAAGATCGATAGCATCTTTATTGCTTAATTTTCCTGATGTATCGTATTTGTCATTAAAAAGAAATGTTGAGAAAAAGTGCGGCAAACACATATTGGCACATATGAGGTTGTCGTTAGAGTATCCCTTTTCCAATTGTGCGTACATTTCGTCAAACAACCTGATGCTTCTTTCCTTGAACCGGATATAACCCTGCAGCCCACTCCTTTTTTTAATGTTGAAAACAATACTGCCGGCAACCGTTCCCTTAAAATGGATCCAGTATATACTCCAGGGGTCTCTTTCATCAGCGGTATAGGAATGAGGCATGCCGCCCGGAATAATAACAAAATCATCCGCCTCCATTCTATACTGCTTATTACGCATAAAAACTTCGCCTTTGCCATCATGACAATAAATCAGTATATGCTGTTCTGCTCCCCGCGGCCGTTCCATATAATGAAACCTTGCTTTGGGATAGTACCCTATATCCGTAATATACAGGGAGCTGATCATCTCGTTTCTCACGCATTTGCTGTTAATGACCTGCTTGGGAATTACGATCAGCTTTTGACCCTGAAAACCTTCTTTTTTTTTGATTGTAGACTCCATATTTAAGAAACAGGATTTGAAAATAGTAAAAAAATCCATCTAAACAGGACATTACTCCATCAAACAAACCTTGTTGAACAGATATTTTTGATTAAAACAAATGAGTCTTGTCATGAATGAAGGAGAAGCAAAAGCATGGATAGAAAATATTGTAATACCCACCTACCCTACCGGCCTCCCCGAAAAAAATCCAATGTTCCTGGAAAAAAGAGTGTACCAGGGAAGCAGCGGCGTGGTATATCCCTATGCAGTTACTGAAAAAATTTCGGATCAGAAGATCGACAAGCTTTATAAAGCTGTCTTTCTGGAAAACCGGTTTCTGAAAATAATGGTCCTGCCGGAGCTGGGCGGCAGGATACATATGGCCTACGATAAAGTGATGCAACGGCATTTCATTTATTATAACCGGGTGATCAAACCTGCGCTCGTCGGACTTACCGGCCCCTGGATTTCCGGGGGGATAGAATTTAACTGGCCGCAACACCACAGACCTTCCACATTTGAGCCGGTGGATTATACCATTACAGAAAATGAGGATGGCAGCAAAACCGTATGGGTAAATGAAGTTGAACGTATGTTCAGAACCAAGGGTATGGCCGGATTTACCGTGTATCCTGACAAAGCCTACATAGAGATAAAGGGAAAGTTGTATAACCGTACTCCTTTTCCGCAGACTTTTTTATGGTGGGCCAACCCGGCTGTCAAAGTCAATGACCACTATCAATCCGTATTTCCCCCGGATGTACACGCGGTCTTTGATCATGGCAGGAGAGATGTATCTTCCTTCCCGATTGCCAAAGGTGTTTATTATAAAATAGACTACGCACCCGGTACCGATATCTCCAGGTATAAAAACATACCGGTTCCCACTTCTTATATGGCAGTAAGCTCTAAGTATAATTTTATGGGTGGGTATGAGCATGACAGCAAAGGAGGATTATTGCATGTTGCCGACCATCATATTGCCCCGGGCAAAAAACAATGGACCTGGGGTAATGGTGAATTCGGTCGGACCTGGGATGAAAATCTTACGGATGAAGACGGACCCTATATAGAGCTGATGACCGGTGTATACACGGATAACCAGCCTGATTTTTCCTGGCTGCAGCCCTATGAGGAAAAAACTTTTGTGCAATACTTTATGCCGTACCGGGAGGTGGGGATGGTAAAGAACGCCACAAAAGAAGCCGTGATCAATATTGAAATAAACGGGAACGAAGCCGAGATCAAGCTATATGTTACATCGGTTTATGAAAAAATAAACGTTGAGCTTATAAAAGACAATAGCCTGTTATTTGCTGAGGTAATTTCTTCCTCCCCCGCCAATCCCTATATTAAGAAAATAACGCTTGACGCCAACATATCACCGGAAGAAGTAAAATTGTTGATCACAGACCTGGATACCGGCAAAGAACTGGTTAGTTATCAAAAAGAGAAAGAAACGGAACAACCGGTTCCACCACCGGCACAGGCCGCAAAAAAAACGGCAGACATTGAAAGCAACGAGCAGTTGTTTTTAACCGGACTGCACCTGGAACAATATCGTCACGCTACGTATAAACCTGAAGACTATTATGAAGAAGCGCTGAGACGGGACCCGGGCGATGCCCGGAGTAATAATGCTTTGGGATTATGGTATTTGAGACGGGGCTGCTTTGCCAAAGCCGAACCATATTTCAGAAAAGCAATCGGGACCATTACCCGCTATAATCCCAATCCCTACGACGGGGAACCTTATTACAACCTGGGCTGGTGTCTTATGTTGCAAAATAAAAATGACGAAGCCTTCGATGCTTTTTATAAAAGCACCTGGAATGATGCCTGGCAACACGCGGGTTATCTAAACCTGGCGAGAATTGCAACGCAGAAAAAAAACCATGAAGAAGCATTGGACTTAATAGAAAAGTCACTGATAAAAAATTACCACAGCCATACTGCAAGGCACGCCAGAACTTTCATTCTCCGCAAGCTTAATCAATGCAAAAAAGCCGAAGCCTGCATTGACGAATCTTTAGAGCTGGATCCTTTTAATTTCGGGTGCCTGTTTGAAAAATACCTGCTGCGGTCAGGTAAAAGCAACGAGCCTGAAGCTGCCCGCGGGATATTGGATCACTTACAAAACATCAGCAGGAATAACGCAAACAGCTTTATTGAATATGCTTTCGATTATGCGTACGCTGGTCTCTATGAGGAAGCGATACAGCTTCTTTCCATCTGCAAAACCCCGGGTAATCAAAACACATTAGTTGAATATTATCTCGGCTGGCATATGTGCCAGGCGGGAAACAGGCAGTTGGCAACAACGTATTTTAAAAGCGCTTCATCGCTTGCGCCCGATTTTGTTTTTCCAAACAAAATAGAAGATGTATTCGTTTTCCGGAAAGCAATTGAACTCAATCCTCATGACGCACAGGCTTTTTACTATCTCGGTAATTACTGGTTTGACAAAAGGCAATACAAAGAAGCCGTTGAATGCTGGGAACAGTCTCTAGCGATAAACGATAGCTTCCCGACAGTGCATCGAAACCTCGCCATTGCCTATTACAATAAGCACAAGGATGCCGGAAAAGCATTACAGTCTATGGAAAAGGCCTTCTCGCTGGATACGACAGATGCCCGTATACTAATGGAGCTGGATCAATTGTATAAAAGACTGAACCGGGATCATACAGAAAGGCTTCAGTTACTGAACGATCATCTGTTCCTGGTTGAACAAAGAGATGACCTTTATCTCGAAAGGGTAACATTATATAACCAAACGGGGGAATACACAAAAGCGAAATGGCTTTTGAGCGCCCGCAAATTTCATCCATGGGAAGGAGGAGAAGGAAAAGTCATTCAACAATATATCATTTGCCATTTAGCGCTCGCCAAACGATCAATTGCTACAGGCAACTGTGAAGAAGCCCTGCAATTGCTGACACAGTCGGAGAATTATCCATCTAACCTGGGAGAAGGAAAATTGACTGGCGCGCAGGAAAACGACATTCACTATTGGAAAGGGGTGGCTTATGAGAAACTGGCAGACAAAAAAATGGCTGATCATTACTACCGGATGGCAACTGCCGGGATCAGCGAACCGGCACAGGCTGTTTTTTATAACGATCCGCAGCCGGATAAAATATTTTACCGGGGCCTGGCATGGTTAAAGCTGGGAAATCCCGAAAAAGCAACGGAAGTTTTTCAACAACTTATAGATTTCGGGGGGGAACACCTTAATGATGATATAAGTATAGACTATTTCGCAGTCTCATTGCCCGGCTTATCCGTATTTGATATGGATTTAAACCTGTTGAATAAAGTCCATTGTTACTACTTAATGGCGCTTGGAAACCTCGGTTTGGGAAAGGAGCAGATGCAACATGCAAAGGAACTGTTTGATCGTGTGTTGCAATTGGATAATAACCACCAAGGCGTACTCATGCATATGACAAAGAATAAACCGGATGCAGTTATTGATCAGGATGATTTTAATACAATCGTAAAATAATCCATTAAACGCCAAAGATCATCCATCAATGGAACATCTGCATAAATCTAAATTTGGTAGTCAATCCTAAATTGATAGACTAAAATATTGCTGTCATGAACAATCAAAACTTTTCCAAAAAAAATTTAATGCTTTCTTCACGGCTGCTATTGCCGTTGATCTCCCTTCTCTTTTTCTGTAACCTTTTAATCGCCCAGCAAAATACGGTTACGGGAATAGTGAGGGACGAAAACAACCTTCCGCTGGAGGGTGTTTCCATAACTATTAAGGGTAAACCCGATGCAGGTACCATAACTGATGCAAGGGGAAATTTCACTTTAGGTATTTCCGCAAACGACATCCTTGTTTTTGAGTTTGTCGGTTACGAAAAGCAGGAAATAAAGGTAAGTGGCAATAAAACCGTGGATGTTACATTACACCTGCAGGATACAAAGCTCGACGAGGTGGTAGTAATTGGCTATGGCACCAAATTGAAAGGCGAATTAACGGGCGCTGTATCTAAAGTTGATAATAAGGCCTTCGAGACCCGGCCGCTCACCAATGCCATGAATGCTTTACAGGGAGCTTTGCCCGGCGTGGCGATTACCAGGGGAAGCGGCAGACCCGGCTTCGAGAACTATTCCGCGCAAATACGCGGCGCCTCCTCGGTAGGCGGTAGCAGGGTCCTTGTGTTGATAGACGGTATTCCCGGCGACCTTAATCTCATTAACCCGAACGATATAGCTGAAGTAACCGTATTGAAAGATGCTGCCGCCTCCATTTATGGCGCCCGCGCCGCAGATGGAGTGATCATCGTTACCACAAAAGGCGGGAAAAAAGGCAAACCGACAATTTCATACGCCGGCAACTACGGCATAAAACAGCCCCAGTTCTTAAAGAAAAGGACCAATACCCTGCAGTTAGCCGAGATGTATGACGAAGGCATGCGGAATGTGAACCAGCCCGGGGTTTCTGAAGAAGTTTTTGAAAAAATCAGGAATAATGCCGAGCCGGATCCAACGGGCTGGCTGAAGTACCTGGAGAATTTTCCCGGGTTTTATCAGTCGCACGATTGGATCGATGCAGTATTTGGACCAGGCGTTCAGCAAATGCATAATATCAGCATATCCGGGGGTGGCGACTATAACACTTATCTTTTTTCCGCAGGATATCAAAGGAACGAGGGCGTGTTCAAACACGGCGAAAACCGTTCCGAACGTTATAATCTTCGTATGAACTACGACTTTAAGATCTCCGATAAGTTAAGTTTCGAAACAAGAACCAACTTTGAGAACCAGCCCACGGTTAGCCCTACTGCGCTTGGCAATATATTATATTTTGTAAACCAGATGGGCAGCTACGTTCCCATATATAATCCACTGGGACAGCTTTACAAATACCAGGGTGGCTTTAGAAACCCTATTCAGTATCTTAAGGAAGCCGGCATAAATAAGGATGATGCCTACCGGTTGTCTACGAACCTGAAGGGAAACCTTAAGATACTTAACGACCTGTTATTGGTAGGCCAGGTAGGTGTAATTGTAGATTTCACTGAAAGGAAAGAAACACGTCCTACATTCGCCCAACATAATTGGGACGGAAGCGACTTTGATATTGTAAATGTTCCGAATAGCGCTTTGTTCACGAATGCAAGGAATGTTTACAGGAATTATACGGCTTATCTTGATTATAATAAAACCATAGCAGGCAGGCACAGGGTGAATGCGATGGCGGGCGCCTCCCGCGAAGGGAAAGACTACCAGAATCAATCCATAACGGGATATAATTTTGCCAGCAACGAAATATTTACATTAAACCTGGCAGACAGGACAAAAACAGAGTATGCTAATTTCAGCGGCGGCGCTTCCGATTGGGCATTGCAGTCATATTTTGGCCGTTTGAGCTATTCCTTCGACAAAAAATATCTGATCGATTTTACCACCAGGATGGACGGCAGCTCGAAGTTTGCAAAAAATAAACGCTGGAGCGCTTTATTTCCATCAGTAGCTGTAGCATGGAATTTATCTGAAGAAGATTTTATGAGATCCCTGAATGTGTTTGACAACCTGAAGATCAGGGCATCATGGGGACAGTCGGGTAACCAGGAACTGAGTTTCGGGAACTACGACTATATATCATTGATCTCTATTTCCGGGAACTACCCTATGGGTGTACCTAACGTAGGATTACCCGGCGCGGTATCCAGCATCGCTTCGCAGAGCCGCACCTGGGAAACGATAGAAGCCAGGAACCTGGGTATTGATTTTGCATTTTTAAGCGGAAGACTAACCGGAACTTTTGACTATTACATCAAGAGCAATAAAAATATGCTGGTCAATGATCAGCTTCCGGCAACATTGGGAGGTTCTGCACCGACACAAAACATTGGCAGGCTGGAAACAAAAGGATGGGATTTTTCATTGGGATGGAATGACCAGGTTGGAAATTTTAAGTATAGTATTTCAGCTATGCTCAGCGACGCCAAAAACAAATTACTCGAGCTGAAAGGGAATGATGCCTACGGAGAAGGTTTGATCTATGCACGGAAAGGCTACTCATTGAATTCGTATTTCGGCTACCAGTTTGATGGTATTATCCAGGATGCTGAACAATTGGCCGCTTACAAGCAGCTGGACAATGTACCCGCCAACGTGGACATAGGCGATGTAATGTACAGGGACGTTGATGGTGATGGAAAGATCACAGCCTTTGGTGACGCAGCAAAAGGAACCCAGGGAGATATGGTGTACCTGGGTAATCTGCTCCCCCGGTATATTTATTCTTCCAACATCAGCTTATCCTATAAAGGCTTTGACCTGGGTATCTTTTTACAGGGTGTCGGTAAACGCCAGGGTATCAGAACCGGAGAATTTAGCTACCCGTTCCCTTCAGTATGGATGCAGCCCCTGGAATATTTTTACGGTAAAAACTGGACACCCGATAACCCGGATGCAAGATACCCGCGCATTGTACCCGGTGCAGTTGGTTTCGACGAAATACGGAACTGGAACTGGAGATATTCCTCCATGCGTATGAACAACCTGGCTTACCTGAGACTTAAGGTCTTAACATTGTCGTACAACCTGCCTCAACCCCTCGTTCAACGAGCTAAAATGCAAAATGTGCGTTTATATGTCAGCGGGCAGGACCTGTTTACTTTTTCAAAAGATACATGGAACCGTTCATTCGACCCGGAAGAGACATGGGAACGTTCGGATGAGCAAACCTATCCCTTTAACAGTGTAATTTCCTTTGGACTGGATATCAAATTCTAAACCATTAACTAATAAGTATCATGAAGCCTGTATATTTTAAAATATTTATTGTTTCCATGCTGCTGGTAACAGGATGCAGCAAGGGATTGGATCTTATACCCAAAGATGCTATTTCAGACGGTACATTCTGGAAGACTTCCGCAGATTTTAAGCTCGCAGCAAATAACCTGTATTTTTCTCTTGAGGGATTTAATACCTGGGATACTTATGCAGACTTAGCCTACGACGTTCCTAATTCAGTTAGTAATGGAAACTACCAGACTACTGAAAGCGACAGCAGGTGGACCAATGCATACGTGTACATCCGGCGTTGTAATAAGATCATCGCAAAGGCAGAAGAAGCAGCTATAGCTTCAGAATTAACGCAATTTATCGGTGAAGCAAAATTTTTCAGGGCATATAATTACTGGATGATGTATAAGCTTTTTGGAGAAGTGCCCATTATTACCCGTGAGCTGGATATTGACGACGAAGAACTGTACTCCGCCAGAGCAACAAGAAAAGAAACGGTTGATTTTATTTTAAAAGATCTGGAAGAAGCAGCGGCAGGTTTACCTGAAAGAAATGCTGTACCCAATGGTGATGTCGGCAGAATTACAAAAGGCGCCGCCCATGCTTTAAAGGCGAGAGTCGCTTTGTTTGAAGGCACCTGGGGAAAATCGAGGGGAGACGCCAATGCCGATTCCTACCTTGATGTGGCCATTAATGCGGCAACAACGGTTATGAATAGTGGACAATACACCTTGTATACGGATAAAGGTGCCCAAAGCTACCGGTATTTTTTTATTGATGAGGGGGATGATGCGTCTGAATCCATACTGGCCCGCCGTTACCAGGTAAACATTGCCAATCAAACTTTTCCAAGTACAGTTGGCGAAGGGCATTTGCTGCCTACCAAAAAACTGGCCGATATGTATTTGTGCTCGGATGGGTTGCCTATCGCACAGTCTCCCCTGTTTCAGGGTTATAATCAAACAGATTCAGAATTCAGGGATCGCGATCCCCGGATGACAATGACCTTTGTAGTTCCCGGTACAGGTGCTATGCAGCTTTGGTACCCGGAACCCGTTGCAAGTTGGCCTTTTTATCCCCAGCGAAATGCCAATACAGGCTATACTACGTTTAAATTTTTGTCTGAAGATCCGGTATCCAATGCGTCGCCGTTTACGCTTGGATATGGATATGACCGCCATATTTTAAGATACGGCGAAGTGCTTCTTATCTATGCAGAAGCTTCATTTGAGAAGAATGGCGTCATTAGCGATGAAGAGCTTAATAAATCAATAAATTTGATCCGCCAGCGGGCCGGTATGATCGGACTGACCAACAGCTTTGTGAATGCCAATGGGCTGGACATGCGGGAGGAAATAAGGCGGGAACGAACAATAGAGCTTGCCCTGGAAGGATTCAGGTATGACGATCTGAGAAGATGGAAAACAGCAGAAACCGAGCTTCCGACAGATGTGAAAGGCATTAAAATTGTCGGAACTCCCTGGGCCAATCCTATTGTGGTGGAAGGACAGGACAGAAACCCTTATACAGATGCAAGCTGGCAAAGCAGAACAGATGCCGATGGGTTTATTATTGTGGAAAGCGCCGCCGGAAGGAAGTTCGACCCCACCAGGCACTACCTGATGCCCTTACCTACAAAAGAAGTTTTAATTAATCCTGATTTAAAACAGAATCCCGGGTGGTAAGCTTTTGTGAATCGGGATCTGATGCGCAATGGAGCGTATCTTACACCTTTCTCACCGGAGATAAATACACCCGTCAGCGGGGAATAATATAGATCTAAAAAGAATATTTGCATTATGAAAGGATTTTCGGTTTTGTTTTTCCTGTCTTTTTCCTGTATTGCAGGCAATGCGCAGCAATATATGCTGATGTCTCCTGATAAAAAACTGTCGGTTGAGATTGAAAACAACCAACAGGGGATACAATTAAAAATGACGAAAGAAGCGGATATTCTTTTTAACCTGTCAGATCTTGGGATGGTTGAAAGTAAAGCTACAATAGCCCCCTTGCAGGTGAAAAAAGCGAAACGCAGCGCTGTGAACGAGATCATTAAACCGGTCGTAAGAGAAAAAAGCGGGATCTACAGGAATGAATATAATGAGCTGGTGCTGACATTTAAATCGGGCCAGTCCCTGACATTCAGGCTTTTCAACGAGGGGATGGCTTACCGTTTTTCTACCGATGCGAAAGACAGCCTGACAATAGTGAAGGAGACCCTGAACATCCAATTCCGGGATGACGATTCAATACGCTTCCAATCGGAAAGATCCTTCCATTCTGCATATGAAGAACCCTATGTGTTTAAAAAGCTGAGTGAGCTGGATCCGTCAAGGCTCTGCAACCTGCCGGTACTTATCGAAAAACAAAGCGGTAAATTTGTAATGGTCACCGAATCTGATCTTTATAATTACCCTGGCTTATGGGTAAAAAGCACGGGACCTTCTCAAATTACCGCTACGCATCCTCCTTATCCCAAAACACTGGTAACTACTAAAAATCGCTATGCCAGCGGGCAGGTTGGTGAAACTTACGATTATATAGCAAGGGTAGCCGGCAAACGAAACTACCCCTGGCGGATCTTTGCCGTAGCAGACAGGGAAGCGGAGCTGATCAGTAACAATATGGTGTATCTGCTGGCTTCCCCCACTGAGATGGAAGATGCTTCATGGATCAAACCCGGCGTGGTGATGTTCGACTGGTGGGGCAAGAATAATATTTATGGTGTTGACTTTAAGGCTGGCGTTAATACCGAAACCGCCAAATACTTCATTGATTTCTGCGCTGAAAAGGGATTCAGGTATTTTCTCTTTGATGACGGATGGAGCCCCAAAGATGACCTGTTGCATCCGGTGCCGGGTTTGGACATGGAGGAAGTTACCGCTTATGCAAAAAGCAAGGGAGTGGATGTTATGGTGTGGGTGATCTGGAATACACTGAGAGATCAATGGCAGGAGGCTTTTGACCAGTTTGAACGCTGGGGGATCAAAGGCATCAAGACAGACTTCATGAACCGCGATGACCAGTTGATGGTAGAGTTTTATGAAGCTATTGCCGCCAAAGCCGCGGAAAAAAAGATGGTGATCAATTTTCACGGGGCCTATAAGCCCTGCGGACTAAGCCGTAAGTACCCGAATGTGCTGACACGTGAAGCGCTGATTGAATTTGAACAAAGCGGTGTATCCAACAACGATAATCCCGAGCACCATAACCTTTTGCCGTATATCCGCATGTTTACCGGTGCGATGGACTATATCCCTGCTACCATGCGCAACGGGAACAGGCACAATTTCAGGCATTTTACTGATTACCCGATGGGATGGGGCACACGGGCTCATTCGATGGCCCTGTTTGTAATTTTAAGTAGCCCCATGACGATGTTGCCTGGCTCTCCTTCCGACTATTACCGGGAGGAGGAGTGCACCGGTTTCCTGGCAAAGATTCCTGTGGAATGGGATGAAACAAGACTATTAACAGGCAGGATCAGTAAATACACCGTGCTGGCCCGACGATCCGGCAACGAATGGCATATCGGGGCAATAACAAATGATGACGCCCGAACGTTGGATCTGCCGACTGATTTTTTAAAGCCGGGCAGGTATCAAATAGAAATTATTGAAGATGGTGTGAATGCAGGAACTGCTGCAACCGATTATAAGCTTTCCCGCCGCCGGCTCAATGCCGGAGAAATATTAAAGCTTACAATGGCGCCCGGCGGAGGCTGGCTGGCAAGGATCACTCCTGAAGAATAATATAATACGCCAGGGACTACCTGATGCAGTATTACAAACTGCAGCAGGCTATACGTGCAATGACACCTTGTGAATGAAACCGGGAGCTGCTTTTGACAAACGATTCAGGAATGGAATTGGAATTATTAAAAGAAGAGAATTTTGATGCTACCATAAATAGCAGGAAGGTATCAATATTTACGCTTCGCAACAGGAACGGTTGTATAGCACAATTTAGCAATTACGGCGCCCGCTGGCTATCTATGTGGGTTCCGGATAAAAACAACCGGTGGGCGGATGTGGTACTCGGGTTTGAAAGCCTGGACGGCTATATGAATGCCAAAGAAAAATACCACGGCGCCGTTGTAGGCCGTGTATGCGGGCGCATTAACAACGGCACATTTGATTTAAATGGAATAAAGTACCAACTGGCAAACAATGACAGTTTCGGAATGCCCGGAAACAATCATCTACATGGAGGCTTTGGCGGCTTCAGCTTTCAGGTTTGGAGTGGCAAAAGCTCAGTAAACGACCAGGGAGAGGAAGCATTGGAACTGACATTTTTTTCAAAAGACGGCGAAGACGGATATCCCGGAAATCTCGAAGTAAAAGTGTTATATACTTTGGGTAATGACAACTCAATGAAAATAACCTATTCGGCGTGTACAGACAAAGCGACCATAGTCAACATGACCAATCATGCCTATTTCAACCTGCATGGCAATATGAGTAAAACCGTGCTGGACCATTATATCTGCATTCACGCGGAAAACAGCATTGAATGTAATGACCAGTTAATTCCCACAGGCAATATAATTCCTGTAAAAGAAACGCCACTTGATTTCACCTGTTCCGTAACAATTGGCGCACGGATCAATGAATCCTCCCCGGGGCAGTTGTTCCCGGGGAAGGGATATGTAGTGTCGTATGTTTTAAATGAGGTTGGCAGGTCTTTGCAGTTAGCAGCAATCATAAAAGAAAAGGAAAACGGAAGGGTCATGGAGGTATATACCGACCAGCCCTGTATCCAGTTTTACAATGCGTGGCTGTTCGACGGAACGGATACAGGAAAAAACGGGCAACGGTTCATTAAAAGCAGCGGGTTCGCCCTGGAAGCCCAGGGCTTTCCTGACGCGCCCAACCATCCTTTGTTCCCATCCATTGCTTTGTTACCCGGCGAAGAATACCGGCAAACAACTATATACCGGTTTCTGCTTGAATAATTTATACCTTGTAAACCCTGGAAAGTTAATGCATGAATACGATCATCAATGATACAGTCTCTCAAACAGGAAAAAGCCATACTTATAATACCCGTTATATTATAGGCATTTCTTTTATTTCCGCTTTGGGAGGTTACTTATTTGGATTTGATTTTGCCGTTATTGCCGGCGCCCTGCCTTTTTTACAAAAGCACTTTTCACTGGATGCCTACTGGGAGGGCTTTGCAACCGGAAGCCTCGCACTCGGCGCCATTATCGGCTGCATGGTTGCAGGCTCCGTGTCGGATAAATACGGGCGTAAGCCGGGGTTATTGATCGCCGCGGCTATTTTTGCCATTTCTTCCCTGGCAATGGCGTTCTCCTTTTCAAGAGAAGCTTTTATTGGCGCCAGGTTTTGTGCAGGCATAGGTGTAGGCATGGCTTCTATGCTGTCCCCTATGTACATCGCAGAAATTTCACCTGCGCATATCCGCGGCCGTATGGTAGCTATCAACCAGCTAACGATCGTGCTGGGTATCCTGTTTACCAACCTCATTAATTATATATTACGCAACAATGGTGAAGACGCCTGGCGATGGATGTTCGGCTTGGGTTTTATTCCCTCCGCTTTATTTTTTGCCGGTGCCCTGTGGTTGCCGGAGAGCCCGCGCTGGTTGATGAAGGCGGGAAAAAACACACAGGCAGCCGGGGTATTAAAAAAGATCGGGGATGCCGGCTTTGTAAATGAATCTGTCAATACTATTGCAGGCTCCTTAGGAGGCGCTGTTAAAACGCGGTATGCAGATATTTTTAAAAAGGGCGTGTTGCCCGCTGTTTTGGTAGGTATAGGGCTTGCCGTGTTTCAGCAATTATGTGGCATCAATACGGTATTCAACTATGCGCCAAGGATATTTGAAAGCATGGGCGCGTCGCAGGATGACCAGTTGCTGCAGACCGTTTTTATTGGCGGTGTAAACCTGGTCTTTACTGTTCTTGCCATGCTGCTGGTTGATAAGCTGGGCAGAAAGCCCCTGATGCTGATCGGCGCGGGTGGTCTTGCCATTACTTATATAATTATAGTGATCCTGTTAGGAAAACAGTCATTATCCGTATCCTGGTTTTTATTGGCAGCTATCGGCATCTACGCCATGTCGCTGGCACCGGTAACCTGGGTACTGATCTCCGAAATATTCCCCAATAAAGTGCGCGGCGAGGCTACGGCGGTAGCGGTAGTCAGTTTATGGTCCGCATATTTTATACTGGTTTTTACATTCCCTGTTTTATTCGAGAAGCTGCAGGAAGGATCTTTTTATATCTATTCGGCTATTTGTGTATCAGGATTCCTTTTTGTCGGGTGGAAGGTGAAAGAAACAAAGGGTAAGACCCTGGAAGAGCTGGAGAAGGTGATAAAGTAAATAATGGAGGATGAATATGAGAAGTCCGGAGAAGTTCGGGCTTCATCAACAACAATTGAGCCTTTTTTGCCGCAGTGAAAATAGTTCTCACCGAAGGTAAATGCGCTCCAATAACCGGGAGTCGGCCGGCGGAACTGCAAAAGAATAAAGATGTTCCGTTTAGCTCAATACCCCGGTTCGTGCGATCTTGTATTTACTGGGACTTACACCAAAGCGTTTTTTAAATGCAGCCGAAAAATGTGTTGGATTTTTATAGCCGGCATGAAAGCTGACTTCGGAAATATTCTTTTCGCCGGACAGCAGCATTTCTTTTGCCTGCATCAGCTTTACGTCCGCAACCATGCCGAATACTGTGGTTCCGAATACCTCCTTAAATCCTTTTTTTAAGGTAAACTCGTTGGTGCCGATCTGCCGGGCAAGATCAATCAGGGAGCAGGGGTTATGGATACGTTCCAGGATAATCTGCCGGGCATAATGCATTTTATCAATATCCGCCGGTTTCAGCGAACAAAATACATGACAATCGTGCGCCGCAAACTGCTCCAGTTGCAGCATGAGCAGCTCGATCACTTTTGCTTCCAGGTACATTCTTTTATAAATACCTGTTTTCGGACAATCGATGATATCATTCAATATGTTCATCATATCCGGGGTGATGGGCATATTATGCTTTCCCACGATCGAAGGGTTCTGGTTTTTCAGGTCTGTTAAAAATTTTTTATGGATATCTGAACTCTCCACATATTTTTCAAATACAGCGGGGTTCAGGTTGATCTCGATCATGCGTGAGGCAGGACTGAGCTCCAAACGGCCTTTTACACCGGGAGCATACATGATGTTATGCGTGTTGTGCGAAAACTTTATGGCAGAATGATGGTTGCCTGTTAACCGGGTAATGCTTTCCCCGGACAGATCAAAATGCATTTCAACAGTTTCAAAATCACTTTCAAAATTCAATAATACATTTTCTCTCAGCCGCAGGTCTCCGTATGAAATACGAATGCCCTCGAAAAAAATGTCTTTATACATTCCCCTGCCCAAACAGTTATCGATATCAATGACCTTTTCCGTAATAACATTTTCAGCATCTTTATAATTATCAGGGAAACTGTTTTCCAGTACTATATCAGCGATATCGGTTGAATGTAACCTGATCCTCATTTCAGATATTCCTTTTAGCGTTTGTTTTATTCCTTTCACCGTCAGCCCTTCCGCATGCAGCCCGGTATTTTTGGACTCCGAAATTATATTCTATCACCGGATTTTCAATGTCATAAAATGGTCAAAAAATTGTTCCTTACAGGCATATTCGGCCTGGTCGTTCTCTGTTTGCAGGCCCAGGTCAGTACAAAAATAGCAGGCAGGGTCTATACTGATGAAGGAAGACCGGCCGCACTCGCCACTGTTCGTTTGCAGGAGATACCGCTGCAGGTCTCCACAGATGAGAACGGCAGCTTTTTTTTTAATAATGTTACACCGGGGACCTATACGCTTATCATATCGCTTATCGGTTATATTGAACACAAACAATCCATAACCGTGCAACACGGTGACAACAGAATAACCGCAGTAAGCCTGGTAAACAACCCGGTAGAACTGGAGCAAGTAACCGTCACGGCAGAAAAAAAAGAGAATAACCTGCAATATACGCCCATGGCAGTCTCTGCTTTAAACGGGCGCCAGATAGAAGAACGGAAGATAACCGAAATGGGTGATCTTGTCTTATCCGTTCCCAACCTGATGACCATGAATATGGGAGCACCTACGTTAAGTGCCATTTCCATAAGAGGTATCCTGACTTTTTCAACCGATCCCGCTGTTGGCATCTATTTGGATGGCGTACCTATGTTCGACGGCTATTCCAGCTCCCTGCAGATGCAGGATGTTGAAAGGGTTGAAGTGCTGCGCGGGCCGCAAAGTACCCTGTACGGGAGAAATGCCCTTGGTGGCATCATCAACATTATTACACGTCAACCCGGTAATACACTGAAAGGCTTTGCTGAAGCAGGTTTCAGCAACTATGGGGGACAACGATACAGCGCGGGTATTTCGGGGCCAATCGTAAAAAACAGGCTATTTGCAGGCTTTTCCGGCTTATATGATACCCGGAACGGCTATTTCAGAAACGCTTACAATAATAGAAAGTTTGATAAGCCGGAAACCTTCAACGGTAATTTTTACCTGAAATATCTTGCCGGTGAGAACTTCTCACTCACCCTGAATGTAAAGGGTGAGCAAAATAATATTACAGGGGCCTTCCCCTATGTGGTAAATGCCGATTCCGCCTTTAAAGATCCCTATACGCTGAATGTGAACGGGACCAATATTGAGAAAAGAACAGTGCTGAGCAATTCCTTAACTGCCGCATGGAAACTGAAAGGGGCGCAGCTTTCCTCCATGACGGCATATACATTGCTGGATGACACGTACAGGGATTATGACGCCGATTATACTCCTTATGAAATACTGACCTATGAAATGCCTTACCAAAAGCAAAAAACATGGATACAGGAATTAAGGATCGTAACGGACAGCTATAAAAAGTTAAAGCTCACAGCAGGTGCTTTTGGCTTTATTGACAACAAAAAACCTGTCAGCACTTACAGCTATGGTCCCGATGCTGCCGCATTTGATCCCAATGCGCCATATACCACCAATACATACAGCGATAAAACAGTGAAAGGCTTTGCGGCTTATGCTAACCTGACCTATTCCATCAGCACGCGATTAAATGTATCTGCCGGACTACGGTATGATTATGAAGACCGGAAGATGAGCTTTTCAACAGATTTTGTAAAGGAACCAGACCCACCTGTTGTGATAAGCCCTGAGCAGGTCATTAAAGGCAGCAACAGTGCGCTATCGCCCAAGCTCAGCATTTCATACCTGCCCGCTAAAGACCTTCAATTATATGCTACTTACTCCAGGGGGTACCGCCCGGGCGGCTTTAACCAGTATGCCCTGAATGCCACCCAGCTTAATTACGATCCCGAATACACGGATAATTATGAGCTGGGGTTCAAATCAGAGTGGCTGAACCACCGGTTGCGTATAAACGCTGCCGCTTTTTATACCTACTGGAAAGACCAGCAGCAGGCGCTCTCCCTGCCGGAACCCCGCGTAGCTAACGTAGGAAAGCTGGTCACAAGCGGCGCAGAACTGGAAGTAACCGCTTTGGTCGCAAAGGGACTGGAGATAAGATACAATCTCGGGATCGTGCATTCTGACTACAGATCACTGATACTGACAGATGCGTCAACGGGAAGCGATAACAAAGATTACAAAGGCAACAGGCAGATCTTTACCCCCTCCTTTACATCGGCCGTTTCGCTCTCCTATCATTATCGTATAAACGAAAAGACGGTATTGTATGCAGTGCCGGAATGGAAATACCTGGGCAAACAATATATGACCTATTACAATGACCTGGTACAGGATCCCTTCAGCCTGCTGAACGCTTCCGTAGGGTTGCGCTTTTCCGGGTATGAGCTGAGCGTATGGGGGAAAAACCTGGGAGATGCACGGTACCTGTCGTTTGCCTATGCCACGCAAACGGGCAGCACTACCCCGGTTCTGCTTGGTATCCCGCGCACCTATGGCATAACGCTGAAAGCAAGGTTATAGACGTCTGTGCACTTCCCCCGGGAAATACAGCTCCCGGATCAGCATTTTTAATCATATTAATCCATCACAATGAAACTTGAAATAAAAAAACTTTCCAAGACCTACCCTAACGGCAAACAGGCACTACAGGATATTTCACTTACCATTGGAAAAGGCATGTTCGGCCTTTTAGGGCAAAACGGCGCCGGAAAATCCACGCTCATGCGTACCATCGCCACCCTGCAGGACCCTGATACAGGTAGTATCCGCCTGGGCGATATTGACGTGCTGCAGCAACCCGGAGAAGTCCGTAAGATCCTGGGATACCTGCCCCAGGATTTTGGCGTATATTCCAATGTTTCGGCATTTGAAATGCTGAGCCATATTGCTGAAATGAAAGGCATTGTACAGGCCGGGCAGCGAACAGCCGCAGTAAAGGAATTGCTGGAACGGGTGAATCTTTACGATGTGCGGTATAAAAAGCTCGGTACCTATTCGGGTGGTATGCAGCAGCGCTTTGGCATTGCCCAGGCCTTGCTGGGGAATCCGAAGCTGATCATAGTAGACGAACCGACCGCAGGGCTTGATCCGCTGGAACGTAACCGGTTCTATAACCTGCTGAGCGAGATCGGAGAAAATACGATTGTTATTCTCTCCACGCATATTGTGGAAGATGTGTCCACGCTTTGTAATGATATGGCGGTCATCGGCAACGGGCGCCTGCTGAAATACGGTAAGCCTTCTGAGATCGAACAGTCGCTCAAAGGGCAGCTATGGGAAAAGCAGATAGCCAAAACAGACCTGAAAAAATACCAGGAGCAGCTCAATGTGATCGCCAGTCATTTTAAAGCAGGCAGGATGATCATTACCGTGCTGGATGAAAACAGGCCGCATGAAACATTTACGGCAAAAGAACCCACACTGGAAGATGCCTATTTTGAAATTATTGCCAACCCATCCTTAACCCTTCAAAACGCCTGATATGTTTTCTGCGATTTTCAGCTTTGAAGTGCGCCAGCAGTTCAGAAAGCCTTTTACCTGGATATTCCTGCTACTGATGTTTGCACAGGGCATCTATTACATGCGCCACAGCGGTGAGTTTTTCAGCGCCGATCAAACCTATGCCAACGCGCCGGTAGTGATGTATACGGTGCTGGCAGGTATAGGATATATCAGCTTTATTGTTACAGCCCTGCTGGGTGGTGCATCGCTTACCAAAGACCTGGAATACCGGACATCTTCTTTGTTATATACCACCCGGGCGGATCAGTTTTCTTTTTTCTGGGGGCGGTATGCAGGTTCTGCTTTTATATTGTTATTGCTGAACCTGGCTTACCTGGCAGGTATCGTTTTATACAGCTTCCTGCCGGTGCCCAACCTGGGACCGCTTTCCTTGAGTGCACTGGCTAAAGGAATATTGCTGATATTACTGCCCAATACCTTTGTATTGTATACATTTTGCTTTGCCGTTGCCTCTCTTACCCGCAGCGGAAAGAGCGCCTACCTGGTTGTTTTGTTTGCCATGCTGTTCATGATCTTCGGGGTTTCACTTCATGACATGGGCATCCATCATCCCCTCAGCATTTTGGGTGATCCCACTGCTTTTACCGTACTCCTTACACAACTGGAGCATCTTTCGCCGGCTGAAAAGAATGCGTACTCGCCCGACTTTAAGGGACTGCTGCTGTATAACCGTATCATCTGGGTGGCCATTGGAGTTATTGTGCTGATCATTGCCCGTATCAAATACTCATTCAAAAATTTTATCGCGCATGCGGAAAGAAAAACCAAAAAGAAGCTGGATGATGCCGCATCGTATACGGCACCGGTATTTCACGAACAGGCACTGCGCTCTACTACCCGGAGTTTTTCCACAGGGTCGCACTGGAAAAAGGTAGGCTCGCTGGCGTGGCTGGAATTCAAGACGGTTACCCGGCCTACAGGTTTCAGGATTTTTCTTGTCATCCTGCTGATCTTCTATGTCTGTTATATTGCCCTCTGGCAGCAGCAGTATTATTCTGCGGCGCCTACCCTGCCCGTAACCGTGGAGGTAACAGGTGTTACCCTGGCGCTTTCTTTTTATTTCTTAATGTTTATCATCATCAACACCGGTGAGCTGCTGTTCAAAAACCAATCTTCCGGGTTCTGGACAATAGCCGATGCCCTTCCCCTGCCTTCCTGGGTGACCGTGCTGTCGAAAGTTTTTGCGATGACCGGTATTGCGCTGCTGCTCTCGGCTTTCCTGATGGTATTGGGTATAACAGTGCAGTCCGTAAAAGGATATTACAACTTTCAGCCCGGCATTTACCTGAATGAGCTGTTCATCCGATGGACACCGAAGTATATAGTGTACATATTGCTCACTACTTTTATTGCGGGAATAACTGCCAGTCGCTATACCACACATGGTATTGCTGTTATTTTCCTGGTCATCAGCATCGTACTGCACGAACTGGATGTGATAGAGCAAAACCGCTTCAATTTCATGTTCTCGCCCGGCAGCGGCATGAACACGGACATGAACGGCAACGGTATTTTCACAACGGCCCATGCCTGGTATATGCTGTATTGGCTGTCGCTGAGTCTTGCCCTGCTGGCGATAGCGTTATGGGTGTGGCAAAGAGGCATACCCAAAAGCCTTTTTGCAAGAATGCGTAAGCAGCAAAAGCTACACCCTGTTTTGCTGCTCCTTTTCCTGGGAGGGATGACATCCTTTGTACTTTGCGGCAATAAGATCTACCGCACTGTGAACATACAAAACAGGTTTGAGACAAATGAAGAAGAGCGGATGAGCAGTGTGCTGTATGAAAAGAAATACAAGTGGCTTGAGAATGCCCCACAGCCGCTTATACAGCATATTGCACTGGATCTGGATCTCTACCCGGAGAAAAGGGCCCTTGAATACCGTACTGTATTATCATTGAAGAACCAAAGTGAAAGCGGGATCGACACATTACATATTGAATGGATGGACTTTTCGGAGATACACTCCCTTTCAGCTTCAGGGAGCAAACTCACACTTTTGAACAAAGACGGGGAAATGCGCCACTCCCAATACCTTTTAGAGCAGCCGTTGCAACCGGGAGACTCGCTTATATTATCCGTTGAGGGAAGCATGAAGTATGAAGGCTTTACCAATGATGACCCGCAGAAAGAGCTGACCTTTAACGGAAGCTTTTTACCGCTGGATATCATTCCCTTTATGGGATATGATGAACGTCGTGAGCTGAAGGAAAACAGGTACCGGGAAATATACGGGTTGCCAAAACTGGCAGCCCGCCTGCCGGATACAACAGATCCGTTCGCATCCCGCCGGTTGTTTGCTTCTGCGCAGGCCAACAGGATCAGCTATACATTTAATATCAGCACACAGGCAGATCAACGGATCGTGGCGCCCGGCATACTGCAAAAAGAATGGACGGAAAACGGAAGGAACCATTTCCGCTTTGTGTCCGAATTACCCGGGGTTTTCGATTTTCATATTCTATCGGCAAGATACGCGGTGAAAGAAGCCACAGTGAATACAGGCGGTAATGTAAAAAAGATCAGCCTGTACTATCATCCCGGTCATCCTTATAATGCGGAGCATTTTATGGCGTCTGCAAAGGAGGCACTGCTGTTCCTGGAGAGTATTCTCGGACCATATCCCTATCAGCAGGTATGCATTGCTGAAAGACCCCGTTATGACGAAGATCTTTTTGCCTACGAGAATGTGATGGTATTACCGGAAAACCACGGATGGATCGCTGATATACGCCGGCAGGAAGACCTGGATTACCTGCGGTATATTACGGCAAAGCTGATGGCGGAGCAATATATGCGCCGTTCGGACATCAGCCGCACACAGGGGTATCCTGTCATTACAAAATCCATTCCCGGTTATTTGGCCTTATTGCAACTGGCACATTTTTACGGGGAAGCATCCCTGAAGGATCATTTGATCAAAAATCACGAAGATTACCTGAAAGGAAGGGGATCGGAAAAAAATGAGGAACCGGTCCTGATAAAAGTAGACGATGAGGCGGATTATGTTTCGGAAAAAAAGGGAGCCTATATCCTGTACCGGCTCGCACAGATGGCAGGAGCTGAGAAGGTCAACGGAGCAATTGCCGGGTTCCTGGAGGAAGCAATGCATTCTCCGCAGCAACCTGTAAATGCCGGTCTTTTTTACGAAAAGCTGAAAGCCGCGGCAGGGGACGAACACAATGCCTTCCTGCAATCAGCGTTTGAGACCCGTTCCGTTTATCAGCCGGATAAAAAATAATGATCCGTGAGGAAGGAAGCGCGTTTATTTGCTCATAGAAAGTTTTTCAGAACTGCTTCAGGTAAGTCAATTTCGAAATACCCGACTGACTCCTTATCGGTGAGTCCTGAAAGCTGGTTTCATTAAATACAAAGTATAAGAAGCTCAGTAGTATTTATTCATGCATGCTATCCGTTGGTCTGTACTGATGGCTATTGCGGCCCGGTAAAAGATTGTATCATATCATTCAACAAATATGACAGTCTCCAAACAATCACCGGGAATGGAATATTCAATTTTATAAAATACCATTCCTATGCCCGGCTCATCCAGGTAATTGTCTCAATATTTTTTCCCGATCCGGTAAATCATTTTATCAAATCCGTAAATGCTTCCACGGGTAAACGATGCAATTTGCAACCTAAAATTTCAATATGGAACTTAAAAAGATACTCCCCGGTTTACTGTGCTTATATTTACTTTACTTCAGCACACCAGCTTACGCTGTCGCCGAAAACCCGGGACGTATTACCGGTATAATATACACAAGTGATCAGCAGCCCGCCGCATCTGTATCCGTAGTGCTCAAAGGCACCAGCAGATCTGCATTGACCAACGCCAACGGAAGGTTTTCCATTAACGGTCTGGATGCAGGCACCTATACCCTCGAAATCAGTTTAATCGGTTACGAAACCTATAGTGAGCAGGTTACATTACAGGACGGAGAAACGATTCAACTGAATATTACGCTTCAGCTCTCTAACAAACAACTGGAGGAAATAATTATAAAGACCAACCGTTTACAAACCAGAAGCAGCGTTACAGTAGCCAAAATGCCGTTGCTGAACCTCGAAAACCCGCAGGTGTACAATGTAGTTACCAAAGACCTGCTCAAAGAACAGGTTGTTGTTAATTTTGATGATGCTTTAAAAAATGCACCGGGCGTTAACAGGCTGTGGAGCTCAACGGGCCGTCCCGGTGACGGCGCGGGCTTCTTTTCTATGCGCGGCTTTTCTGTACAGCCAAGTATGGTTAACGGTATACCGTCTATTTCTAATGGTAGTGTAGACCCTGCAAATATCGAAAGAATTGAAACCATTAAAGGTCCATCCGGTACATTGTATGGCAGCAGCCTGATCTCATTTGGAGGTTTGATCAATATTGTTACCAAAAGGCCCTACGAAACGTTTGGCGGCGAAGTGAGTTATACCTCGGGTAGTTACGGGCTTAACAGGATCACAGCCGACATCAATGCACCATTGAATGAAGAAAGATCCGCCCTGTTACGCCTGAATGCAGCTTATCATACAGAAGGAAGTTTCCAGGATGCAGGAACCAAAAAGTCGATCTTCCTTGCTCCCAGCTTTTCGTACAGGGTCAATGACCGCCTTTCATTTTTTGTAAATACAGAATTTTATACCGGGGAAGCTACCAATCCGCTAATGGTATTCTTAAACAGAAGCCGGCCACTGATCGCACGCACACCTGCAGAACTGAATATGGATTTCAACAGGTCGTATACCAGTAACGACCTGACGATCAAAACACCTACGGCTAATCTTCTCGGGCAGATCACCTATAAAATATCCAACAGTTGGACTTCACAAACAAGCCTGTCGCGCAGCACAAGAAGAAGCGATGGTCACTACTCCTATGTCATGTTTCTTGATGGAAGTGCAGACGGGGCACTTGATGCCAATGATACGCTCATTACCCGTTATATAGCTTATCAGAATGCAGCGAATACCGCTACCGATATTCAGCAAAATTTCACCGGTGATTTTACAATCGGAAAATTCAGGAACAGGATCGTTGCCGGCCTGGACTATATGAATATCAGAAGTACGAACAACAATTCTGCCTGGGCTGCTTTTGACTATGTAAATGTTACCAACAACGCCGATCCCCGGTATGGACAGATCACCCGTGCAGCCGTTGATGCAAGGCTGGCCACACTGCCCGGGATCACCAAAAACACCACCAACAATAATACCTATAGCGCCTACCTGTCGGATGTATTTAATATAACACCACAATTAATGGCAATGGCCAGCATACGGTATGACTATTTTGACAACAGACCATCTGTCAATCATCTCACTTCTGCAAAAAGCGGAGCATACAGTCAAAGCGCTTTTTCACCCAAGTTTGGACTCGTATATCAACCTGTGGCAGATCAGGTAAGCTTGTTTGTCAATTATATGAATGGTTTCAGGAATGTGGCTCCGGTACCCACTAACGAAGCAGCCGGTTATCCGGTTAACCTTAAACCACAGCAGGTAAATCAAATAGAAGGTGGCGTAAAGCTGGATTTGTTTGAGCACAGGCTTGCGTTTACCGCCAGCTATTACGATATAGAAGTTTCCAATTTATCCCGGGGCATCACCGTCAATGACCTGAACGTGACCATCCAGGATGGTTCGCAAAAATCAAAAGGGGTGGAAGTAGACCTGATAGCCAATCCGGTGCCCGGTTTGAATATTATTGCCGGTTACGGATACAACAACAGTACGATTGTTAACGCTACCCCGGCTACCAAAGATCGCCGCCCTGTCAGCGCGGGGCCTCAAAACCTGGTAAACGCGTGGCTGAGCTATACAGCACAAACCGGTAAGTTGAAAGGTTTCGGCGCAGGTATAGGAGGCAACCATACCAGCGAAAACCATATTACCAACTCGCTGCCTACCGGTGTATTCACACTTCCTGCATATACCATCATTAATGCAACATTGTTCTACAATGATACCTGGTACCGTGTTGCCATTAAAGCAGATAATATAACAGATAAAGAGTATTTTGGGGGATGGACGACCGTAGAAAAACAAATGCCGAGAAGAATTAGTGTAAATCTGGCATTCAGGTTTTAACTGAGCAATACCCATAACCTTTTTCAAAAGAAACCGGAGTACCGGTTTCTTTTTTTCATGTAAGCTATGCCAACCGCACGATGTCCGGAGTGGCTGTTGCAAATGAATACTTTCATTATAACCCATTGCCTCAATACTGTTTATAAGCCGGATGATGAGGGAAACACGTTCCTATATAAGCGGAAAAAATACCATGATAAAAATAAAACCGAACATACAGGACAGCATTGCCGAAACATCATTGATCATGCTGTACATAACACCGGTAGAGACAAAAAAGCCTGCAAGCCGGTTGAAAAACAGACTATGACTTTTCAAAGTATAAAAACGCCTGCCAGCACTGCAGGTACTGCCATAAGAGCCGCTCATTTTGACAATGTGTGGTAAGGTGTCTTTTATAAATATGCATAAAAATCCTTGCTACCCAGTGTTCGTAACTCCGGACCACCTATATTCTCACCCGTTTCCAACGGATAAAACCATACTGCTGTTTTTCATCCTCTTGTATATCTGTATGCCAGCTTTACCAGGCAATACAGGTGCTGGTAAAACGCCACCAGGGTGCCTTTGCATATGAGTTGTTCTCCCTTATATGTCACCACTGCTTCCAGCATATCCACCAATTCCATTTTCACATAGCTGTGCCGGAAAGTTTTGCAAAATTGCTGTATCACCCGGTGGGGGTTGCGTTGTTCCGCTGCTGTCAGGTAAAAGGGACGGTTGGCTATGTCCAGCAGATTCCTGGTTTCAGGGGGTATTGTTTCCCGGTAAGTGGCCATGTGGATAATGCACCATGCTTCCATCAGCCGGTGCAAATGATCCACAAGATCCATCAGGTCTTCCCGGGCGGTTCCTTCCCCGTAAGCGCCGTCATCATGAGAGAGCGCAACACGTAGCCACAGGGTCAGCTCTTCCCTGCAATCATCCAGGTGAAAGTTCCTGAATATATGCCGCAGGCTGCGCGAACGCCTGCCCTCTATGATATGCAATAAGTGACGGGGTTTGCGGAAACGTTTCCTTACAGGGGTTTCATCGTGTGAGGTATCAGCCATAGGTGAAAAATTAGCGGTGAGAAAATATGCCCAACCACATGCAAAAAAGATGTGGTTAGTCCTTACTATGTTGACAGGCTGCGACACCCTGACTACGTGCAAGAACGCCTACACAATAGCATGAGCGATTTACATTTCCCCGAGTCATTGAAAGGTCGCAGTTTTCAGCATGAGAATAAAGCAAACACGCTTATAATTTTTATAATTGTATTTGCAATAAGTTCTATCAATTATCCTGAAAGAATTATCGAGATAATAAAAATGCATAAAATAAATATTTTTATTATTAAATAAATTTAACATAAAGATATAGTATTCAATCTTAAAGAACAAACAATTGTTTTTTATGAATAAATAGTAATGAAAATCAATTAGATAAGGTTTGTTAGATTTATTCTATTAGCATAAATATTATAACTTAATGAACAAATTAACAAACTCAAAGAGCAACAAATCACCCATTCAAATAAATAGATTAGCAATTGTTCTAAAAGAAGAAAGAAGATCAAACAGATGGTTAGCTTCCGAAATTGGATTTACAGAAACTACAGTTTCGAAATGGGTGAATAATGCCAAGCAACCGAATATTTTCGTATTTTATCTTATCGCCTTGATTTTAAGAAGAGATTTAAAAGATTTATTTGTCTCTTCTGAAAAGATAAGTGACAAGGAACGTGTAAGTCAGGTAAAAATACTTATGGAAATGGTAGAAAATGGAAAGCGAACGGGGAAACGGAAAAAGTAAATATTTTTACTTTTAATGCAAGTTCTTACTTTTCGGATCATAATAGCATATATTTTATTGTATAATGCTCAAAAGAAAAATAAACAGATTAAAGGTAGTGCTGGCTGAAAAGGACAAGACAAACAGGTGGTTGGCTGAGCAGATTGGTTATACTGAAGGGATGGTGTCGAGATGGGTATCAAATATCAAGCAACCACCACTTGATATATTGTACGATATATCCCTATTGCTTAAAGTTGATATCCGTGATTTAATAGAATCAAATGCGCATACACTTAAGAAATGAGCACGGAACTTATATTTAACCAATGAATAAAACGACAATGCCCAAAAGAAAGTCGGAAAATTTAATTATTAACAGGTTGGCGGCCGTCTTGAAAGAAGAGAGGATCTCCAACAAGGATCTTGCCAGAGCTTTAGGCTATGAACCGACAACCATTTCGAAATGGGCTACCAATACCGTACAACCACCCCTCACAACATTTTTTCGTATTGCACTCACTATCAACCGCGATCTGAAAGATTTTTTTGTTTCGTCTAAAGATATTGATGGAGAGAAAAAGAAAAAAATGCTCAGGGAGTTAGCCTTAATTGCTGAAAAAGGAAAACGGACAGGAAAAGACAAAAGATAAGCGCTACAAACACTGAGAAAGGGTAACGGAGGCGTTGAATGTTTTTTAAATAATGTAATGCAAAAAAATATAAAAAAACATAGGCCGGAATGGTCATTGTTCTATGATCCGGGTAAGCTGGCGGTTGTATGAACGTCAGCCATTACAAGCACCATATACCAGTGCTACTTTTCAATGCTGTGTATCATTTTCCACCTGGCATTGGTTCTGTAGTTCCGGCAACGCGCTAAGCCAGCTCAGGGCTTCGATATTACCTGTTTAAAACAATCAGATAAGCAACGATCCAACACAAGTCCGGGGACCGGGCGGATCAGGCTCAGACCAATCACCCGGGCCTGCCGGAATGAAATATTTGTCAAGCCGGATTTTTTCCTGCAGGCTTTTCAAGGGGCAATCCTCCCGACAAAATTTTGCTTGCCTTTTTTACTCTCTTTGCAAATTTCTTATCACCCATCTTTGCCCTGATATCCGGAAAGCTTTCTGCGAGTTTGGTTTCTACCTGTTTGCGAATTACTTTTTTGTTACCTGTTTTTGCCATATTTACTCTTTTTATATAAACAGAATAACACAAACTTAATAATAAGATAACATTTCCAATGTTAACTTTTACGGCATCTCCGCACGTACAATGCACCTGCTTTTACATGTCGGGCATATTTTACCTAACCCTTGCCTGAATACCGCCCTTTGGATCAAAACCCTATACCCACGCAGCACCAACACCCCTAGAAATTGAACCCGAAATGTAGTCCCGGTTCTCCGAAGAAGAATTTCGACCATTTATCATCCAGGTACTTAAAAGAGGCTGGCATTTTCGTATGGAACGGCCGATGAGTTACCGCAACAGAAGGCTGAACAAAAAATCTGTCCCTGAAAAACCCCAGGTGATACCCCACCCGGTAGGTATTGAAGAGCTGGAATCCATTCCCGATCTTATTTCCATCGTCGTTGGCAAAAGATTGCCAGGCGTTCATTACATGAAGGCCTGTGTAGAGACCTTTCCACCAGAAACGCTGATAGACAAATGCAAATCCGTATTCCCTGATATAACCTGGAAACTTTTCCTCAGGCGCTTCAAAAGATTTGCCATAAGGTATACCCAGTGGCCAGGCATATTTCCAGGTCTTTAGTTCAAGTGAGACCACGTCGCTGCGGGTTACCCGGTAGCCCGCATTCAGTTGTATGAAATCCGGCCTGTTTTTGGCATTCAGATTACTCAACATAAAAAAGGTACTTCCGATAAAACAGCTTTTATAGGAACTGTCTTGCCGGCCGTATTGCGCATGAAGTTTTACGGAACCCGCCGACACCAGTATGAAGGTAATGAGGAGAGCTTTCCTTTGCATAATTTTCAGGTTTTATGTTTGAATAATGCAAAGGTAGACCGGCGTAAAACCGTGAAACGTTCACTTAAGGTAAGAAATCACGCCCATCTTTTTTTCTTTTCGGTTATCCTGGCTCTCAGCCTGCTGAGAGATTGCGGGGTGATCCCCAAGTAGCTGGCTACCTGGTGTTGAGGCACCCGCTGCAATAAGCCAGGCCGGTTGCGCATAAGATTCAGATACCGCTGCTCCGGGGAAGAGGTCTTGAATTCATCAAAAGAGCTTTGGTTTTTGATCAGCAGTTCTTCGGAAAGTATTCGGCATAACGTTTCAAATCTCGGAAATTTTTCAAAAATGTCTGCTTCCATATCGGGCGTGGAAACAGTAAGAATAGAATCTTCCACGCAGACAACAAAGTAATCGGAAGCCTGCCTGCTAAGCACACAGTTAGGGGTAAGGCCTTCCATTTCTGTATAAAAAGCAGTGGTTTTTTCTTCCCCTTCAACCACGTAAAATGTCCGGAGGCACCCCTGTAAAACAAAATAGCTTTTATCGGAACATTGTCCTTCTTTCAGCAAAACCGTTCCTTTTCTGTAAGTATGGAATATATTCAAAGAGATTATCGACTGTTTTTCATCTTCTGAAACAGGCATGTACTTTGAAATGAAATCAAAAAGTTTGTTTTCCACCTTGTCATTTTCGTTTTTGTATGTCCTGCATACAAGGTTCTATATATTGCAAATATATCAATTCCCGTTCGGGCCCGGATCTGTTTTGCTCCGGTTGCTATACTCTCAAGCACAGCAGTAAGTCTGCCATCTCATTCCTTTTGCTAAACGGGATACAAAAAAAGTGTGATGAGAACATCACACTTCGGTTCCTAACTGTGCATCAAATCAGTGAACCAGGAGTTTTTGCGTAGCATAATATCCATCTGTCGAATGAATGGTAACAAAAAGCATTCCCTTACTGACAGAAATCCTGTTGCTGCTTATTGACATGATCTGCCCGGCGTTAACATTTCCCATCTTTTGCTCGTGTATAACCCTTCCGGATAAGTCTGCAACAGTTACCTGTACATTCTTTAATGCACCACCTGCTTTTATGTTAAAGCTATTACCGGTTACAATAGTAGGATAAACAGTAAGACCTGTGTTTCTTCCCGCAATGAATACTTTTTCAACTTTGGAGTAAGTAACTATCCCGTTAAGATCTGTTATTTTAAGCCGATAGTAATAGTACCCTTCACCAACAGTATTATCGATAAAGCTGAATTGTGTTGAGCCGGTACCGGGTTGTACTTTTCCGATCAGTTCAAAATCGTTTCCGGTAGTGCTTCGCTCTATTTCAAAAATTTTGGGATTACTGTCAGAGGACACAGCCCAGTCAATATATGTCTCATTATTTCTTACTCCCACCTTCAGCCATTGCATGGTCACGGGTAAAATCACCAGCTGCTGCATGGAAAAAGTTACGCGGTTATCTCCCGTATTTTCATAATATTCAACCACCAGATCGTAGTCGCCATTCATTATGATAGCTGATGATGTAGTGGAGGCATAAGACTGTAATATCCACCGGTCGATAAGCCAGGTATCGCCGCCATCAATGCTAAACCGGTACCCGTCATCTCCACCCACCGTAAACTGGTAGGTAGCATTAACGAGGTTTTTGCGCAGCCTGTAACGGACACTAAAAGTTTCGGTCTGCAGGCTGCAGCCGCTGGTATTATAAGTAACATTACTACCCCCGAAATTGACATCGAAGTTGGGGTTGGAAGACGACCCGGCATTTACCATTCCATGGTACGTATTAAAGTTGGTACCATCATATACATAGGCATTCCATATATTGTTGGTGCCGTATACACTGGTATTTTCGGTGCCGGCGCAAAGGGTGGTAAGATTAAAAGATATCCGGTTTGCACCACCGTTTTCATAAAACTCCAGCACCATGTTATAGGTACCACTCAGGGTGGCATTATAAGTGGTGGTGGTATAGGAATGATCGGTCCAGTTGTTGATAACCCAGGTGCTTCCGCCATCCAGGCTCAGGCGGTAACCATCATCTGCGCCTACCACAAACTGGTAGTTTCCCGGCGCAAAATATTTGGTAAGCCGGTAGCGTACACTGAATGTTTCCGTCATAACCGGGCAACCATTGGTAGGATAGCTGACATTGTCCCCGCCAAAATTCTGGTCAAAATTGGGGTTGCTGCTGTTGCCCTGGTTTACATACCCCCTGTAGTTGGTCAAATTGGCATTGTCATATACATAACCGATCCATACATTATTCGTACCATAGGTGGTTTGATTGCCCTGGGGTGTACAGCCCTGCGAGAAAGCGGTATGCAACTGCAGGACCACCAGAAATAGAGATAAGAGTAAAAGGTGTTTCATTGAGGTTTGACTTGATGCGGACTAATAACGGAGATTAAATAAGAGTTAGTACTTACCCGAACACAGGCATTAAAAATAAATATTGATAGTATTTCCCTTTTTTTACGCCAGAACTATTAAATAACTATATAAATATCAAGATACTATGATTAGAAAAATAGAAAATATGTTGACAGGAGGTAATACATTAAAACTATTAGTACTTTGATGAATGGATTGAATTAAGCGGCCAACAGATCAATATGATCGATTGCAGATAATTATATTATTATCAAATAATTATACAATAAACTTATTAACTATTTTTTATAAAAAACTGATTATCACTATCTGGTGGCAAAACGCTTCATTTGTTGACAAAAGTTAAAGGAATGGTTCAAACATTAACGCCATGGTTTAGACTGTTCCATTTGTTGTATAGTAGCCGGAGGTACTTTAGCAGCTTTCATTTTGACGATTGTTAATCAAAACAGGCAGGACAGCGCAACCGCTTCGGCTTAGGTTGTGTCTTATTCAGATGATGTAAGCGTGATATAATAACTTGTGCAATCATTTCTCTTTAAAAAATATTATATATCATTAAAAACGGGGTCATACATTAAATTCAACAGCGATGAAAGTAACTTATATTGACCCGGGAAGGGTATTGCTTAACACATCGGGTAAAGTTGATGAAACCCTTTTCAGGGATGGTCTTCATCCCAATGCAGCGGGCTATAATAAGCTGGCGCCTGTATCGGCAGGCTATCTTAAAAAATAATTTTCGTATGCGTATTGTAATTATCGGCGGCACAGGTCATGTAGGTACTTTCCTGGCGCCAAGGCTGGTAAGAGCCGGCCACCGGGTGATCTCGGTTTCCCGTAATCAACGGCAGCCTTATTTACCGAACCCGGCATGGAATGAAGTGCAGCAGGTAGATATAGACCGGAATGATCCCGGCGGGAAAGATGATTTCGGCAACCGGATCGCTGCCATGCAACCGGATATTGTGATCGATATGATCTGCTTTGATAAGGTCACGGCAGAACAGATGGTACATGCATTACGGGGAAAGATCAAACAATACCTTTTTTGCGGTACGATATGGGTATATGGGCATAGTGTGATGGTACCTGCTGGTGAAGACAGACTGCGCAATCCCCTGACGGAATATGGAAAAGATAAAGCAGCCGCAGAAGCTTTTTTATTACATGAGGCGAAGGAGCGGGGCTTCCCCGTAACCATCCTCCACCCGGGACATATTGTTGGGCCGGGGTGGAAGCCGGTGAACCCGGCAGGTAATCTTAATCTGAAAGTATTTGAAAAATTGAAGAAGGGGGAAGAGATCCTGCTGCCAAACCTTGGAATGGAAACCCTGCATCACGTACATGCGGATGATGTGGCACAGGCGTTTGAACTTTCCATTCACCATGCGGACAGCGTAACAGGCGAAAGCTTTAATATCGTTTCTCCCCACGCGATGAGTATGCGGGGCTATGCAGAGATGATGGGAACCTGGTTTGAAAAACCGGCAATAATGAAGTTCCTGCCCTGGGATCAGTGGCAGCAAACGGCAAGTGAAGAGGATGCGGCCATTACCCGGGATCACCTTATCCATAGTCCGTGCTGCAGTATTGAAAAAGCCCGGCGGCTGTTACAATACAAGCCCCGGTACAGTTCTATTGAAGGGATACAGGAATCTGTTGAATGGCAAATCGCCAACGGTGGGTTGTGATGAAGAACTTACGATCGAGTTTTTGAATGACGCTCCGGTTCTCTGCAGTGACACAGGCGGCTACAATCATACCCGTTGTTATTGCAGGATATGCCAGAAAGTTACTGGTTTAAAAAAATATATGATGAATTCATCGTATATTGATAATATCGCAGATAATAATACCTTTTATAATCCCAAAAAATCAATATGCCTGTCCGGGACATTGCCGATGTAATTGAAAGACTCAATGAAATCATAGACCAAACAGAAGCATCTAAAAACAGGATGGGTTATTTTGCTGCATTATATAAGCGAATGACTGTCGCCGTTCAAAAGGGCATTGATGCCAACCTGTTTGAAGACGGGCAAAGAATGAACCGGCTTGATGTATGTTTTGCCCAAAGATACTTTGATGCATACGAGTCCTATAATGCAGGCAACGCTTGCAGTAGTGCATGGAAATGTGCATTTGATTACTGCAGGGATGACGGGCTCACCGTAATCCAACATTTGATACTCGGAGTGAATACACACATTAATCTTGATCTGGCCATTGCCGCTGCTGAGGTATCGAAAGATAGTAATATTGATACGCTCGCATACGATTTCAATAAGATCAATGATGTCATCGCATCGCTGGTAGATGACGTGCAGGAATGCCTTTGCCATGTATGGTTCCCAATGCGGATGCTGACAAGAATTGCCAATAACCGGCAAATGGCAGTGCTTAATTTCAGTATCGATAAAGCCAGAACAGCTTCCTGGAGCAACGCTTTATTACTTTGGGGTATGAATGAAGCGCAACAAAAGGGTTACATTCAGCAGATGGATACAACTGTTTGCACATTAGCGAAAAGTATAAGATCCCCCGGCATGATGATGGGCCTGCTTTTAAGAGGGATCCGTGCCACAGAGTACGATGATGCGGCTCGAACGATCCGGCTTATTGATACAACAGTAGTTGATTGACACTATCAGCGTTAACACCGTTGTTGGTGTTGTGCGATGGCAATGTGGCCGGCTTCGCCAACAACAATGAATCACACTCCGGTTCTTCCCGGTGATGCAGGAGGCTAAAATCATATCCGCTGTTATTACAGGATAAGTAAACTCCCGGCAGTCCATTATCAGCTACGCGTTCTCTAACAAAACGCCGGCATCAGGTCGGTCATCGCACATTGGCATAGCTACAGACCTGCGTCAGCTACCACCTGTGATTGTTCCTACCAAAACCTCCAGTAAATATAACACCATGCAAGTGCGTACAGCACCAGCCAGAATCTGATCTGCTTCCACCAGGGACGTTGCGCTGATCTTTCATCGAGGTTTTTGATCCAGGACCATTTCCATAAGAAACGATCTATTTGCGCTAATGCAGGTGGAGCGGTGCGAAGAGAAACAACAATGATAAGCAGTATCGTCAGCACTTCCGCAATGGCGCCGGCATACAGCCAGTGAAGCTGTATATCAGCCGCCAGTAAAAAAGCACCCAATGCTACCTGGATAACAACCCCACCGATCAATCCGGCAACGGCGCCGGCATAGTTGGCGCGTTTCCAGAATATACCCATCAGTAACACCGAAATAAACGGTGTAGCCATATACGTTACCCCGGTCTGGAAATATTTGAACAGCCCGACACTCCCTACCAACGGCGCCATCAGCGAGGAAATGATCAATGCCGCACCGCCGGATAACTGGCCGGCAACGATTAGCTTTTTGTCATTTGCATCCCTGTTAATAAATTTTTTGTATACATCCAGTGAAAAAATAGTGGCAATGGAGTTGGACAAAGAGCTTACGCTCGCCATCACCGCCGCAAAAAATCCCGCCAGGATAACCCCTTTCAATCCGGAGGGCGCAAACAACTGGAGCGCCAGCGGAAAAGCTTTGTCCTGGTTATCGGGTAACAGCGAAGGCCCCCGGTGCATGACCTCCAGCCAATGGTATAGGATCAGTCCGATCAGGCAGGTGACTAGTGGGCGGACAAGATTAATGAAGCCGGAGAATATCAGCCCCATCACACCATCCCACCTGCTGCGGGCGGAAAGGATGCGTTGTATCATCACCTGGTTGGATGACTGGTAGAATAAGAACACACCGAAGGTGGCTAATATCAACCCTGCAAAAGGAGCTTCAGGATTATCTGCCGGCTGGTAAAGATGGAATCTCTCAGGCGCTGCCGCTACCATGGCTCCCCACCCGCCGGGAATATGGTTCAGTGCCACAAAATAAAATATCACGCCTCCACCAATCAGCATAATACATTGAATGGCATCCGTCCACATCACGGAACTTAAGCCTCCCGCCAGCGTATAACTGGCGGTGACAATGATGATGCCTGCCATCACGTATTGCTGGTTCCAGCCCGTCAGCTCACTTAAGGTAATGCTGCCGCCGTAAATAACCGGCGGTAAAAAAACAAAAATATAACCGATCAGTATCACAAAGCTGTAGATAGCGCCGCAGGCAGGCCCGAAACGGCGATTCAGCAGTTCCGGAACGGTCATGATCTTATTGCGCAGGTACAGGGGAATAAAAAATACCATTGTCAGCAGATAGGTCGGCAGCGCCCACCATTCCCAATTAGCGATACCCAGCCCTCCTTTATAAGTAGCGCCTATAGTTCCTACGATCTGCTCGCTGGAAATAGAGGTAGATACAAACGCAGCGCCGATCAGGTACCAGGGCATATTGCCGGATGCAAGGAAATATCCTTCTGCCGTTCTCTTGACTTTTCCCGCGGCTACAAAACCAATGATGACCACCAGTAGTATTTCCGCTGCTATGATCAGAATATCCAGTGTTGAAAGATGAAAGTTTTCCATAACAATATTGCCACGTTTAAGTATCCGGCTGTTTCACTGTATTTATGGTTGTAACTGCCAGTGCTGCCGGTGCGTTGCCGAATCGCCCGGCGCTAAGATGTATTTCTCACTGAGCGTTTCCAGTTCGGCCCAACCGGCACAAACAAATACTTCTACATTAGAGCCATTATCCACGCATAATCCCGGAATCGTTTTATCCGGACTGGTAACGGTGAATTTTCCCGCACGGCCGATCGCTGTCAGCTCGGGAGCAGCGCTATACCAGCCGGCTTTCCCTTTGAAATCACCGCCTGCTACTGTTAACTGCCCATCGGATCGTTTCCACTTTGAAATGTCTGTGCCCGGCCAGAAATTAATATTACCGGTATTACAGGACGCAAACAAACTGCTGGCACGGGGAACACAGGAGATCGCCCATAAGGCGCCTTCCCAATCCATCGAACCGTTGTTTAAAAGAACATGATCAATGTAGAATCCACCCTGCAAAGATTCACAGATCGCGAGGGAGAGTATCAGACCATTTGACCGTTGGCCGGCAGTTACGTGAATGGCTTTGTCTTCTATTGTAACTTCACAGGATTCATTGTCGGGCTCATAACTCTCATCCCTTTCCGGAGCAATCGTAAACCTGTGACCGCCATGCATCCGCCACGTTCCTATTCCGAAATCCGTATGATCTTCATACAGCATATTTTCCCCGCCGTCACAACTGAATGACAATATTCTCGGCCCGGCGGAGATGCCAATCACCAAAGTATTCCGACCTGCCGTACATTTTATAGCATCCCAATGCTTCCATCTTTCAAAGCTTACATTCATGGTAGTATCCTGCTTGTGAGTCCGCGCTGAAATGCATCGAGCCGGGTAAACCCTTCGGCATAACGACAACCGGCTGCCATACCCCTGAAACGCGCCTGCACTTCTATCATATCCAACAGATTGGTATCCGCCAGATCTTTCATTGCTTCAAACTGGCTTTTATGGCAGCACAACATTTGCTTCTTTATTTCAAATGTTTCCGTAATATCCACATATTCAGTGGGTGAAAAACCGATACCACCCAGGTTATCCATATAATACACCTGTGCTTTGCCAAACCTGCATGCGGGCATTTGCTGACCGGGTATATGAGGCAGTCCCTTTTGAAAATAAGCATCAAAGATCAGTTGACTTACATACCTGTGATCGGGGTGATAATCGTTGGGGGAATGGGTGAATATCACATCAGGATCTGCCTCCCGCAAAATATCGATCATTCGTTGCCTTTGTGCCGCATCGGGAAAGACATGCTCATCCAATACACCTCCCCAGATTAGCTTTGCACCTATGATACCGGCTGCAGCCCGGGTTTCGTTTTCTCTTATAGCTCCCAGTTCGGCAGACTTAACAACAGCATCACCCATACTGCCGTCGGTAAAAACAGCTATGGTAACCGCATGACCCGATTTCGAATAACGGGTGAGTGTACCTGCACATAATATTTCTGCATCATCCGGATGAGCAATAACACAAAGTATATTCATAAAACGTATAGCTATTAAAGTACACCGTAACGGTCATATACAGTTCTCAAAGAATCGCCGTTCAGCAAATCTCTTCTTGACTGGTTTTCTTTAGACACTTTCTCATGCGCCTGCTCAAGCACTTTGTCTTCCACATCCCGCGGAATCACTACGATCCCGTCAAAATCGGAAAAAATAAGCTCTCCCGGGTTTACCACCACATCCCCACAACGCACGGGAACATCGTAAGCCATCACGCGCCCTCTCCCGAGGCTATCCAGCGGGCGAATGCCGCCGTAGAAGATGGGAAACTTCATCTCAATAATCCTTTTGCAATCCCGGATCATACTATCACAGATACATCCTACGGCGCCATTGCGCTTGGCAATCGTGCTCATCAACTCACCCCAGGGTGCGTTGGTACCTGCAAAATCAGTAGAATGTACCACCACATCTCCGCTTTTCAGGGAATCCACCGCTTCAATCTCCAAACTATAGGGATCGTCTTCTATATAGTCCGTCTCCATCCAGCGCAGTGTTCGTGCCCGGCCGACAATTGTACAATTTTCTCCATCAAGCGGGCGCAGGCGCTGGTGCATTGCCTGGTTTCTATACCCCAGTGTATCCAGCACATCACACACGATCGCTACATACAGATGTTCCTTTATCCACTTAAACTTTTCCCTGTCATTTGTCAACATAAAATTTGTTACCATAGCAACTGATTTATTTGGTCTTTTAATTTTTTATTGTTTATAACCAATACATTTATGCATCCCCCCAGGTAAACGGACTGTAGTGTCCGGGAATAACACATTTACCCGGCAAACCATGATGATCACAGAACCAGGCAAATACTTCCGGATTTTCTGCATTCAGCGGCATCATATCATAGTGATTTGGCATTACATACCGTGGCTGAACAGCCTTTGCAAACAGCGCTGCTTCTTCCGCATTGGCATTTTTCCACTTCCCGTTTATCGGAACAAGCATAACATCCGGATTGGAAGGTGCCGCCTCAAGTACAATGGGGTGAACCTGTGTATCACTGGTATGATAAACAGTTCTCCCGTTTGGAAACTGAACAAGGTACCCGGTTGTATCCATCACATCTTTCCCGGTGGGTAAGGCAAAAACACCTGTTACAGTAAGTGAGTTAACCATTACGTTATCACCCGCATTCACTATCAAAATGTTACCGGCAGATATGCCCAGGCTTTGCAATTTTTTTGCAGCCAACCGGGGAGCTATAAACGTAGTATTGTTTTTATATTGATAGTCCCCGATCGTAACCGGGTCAAGATGATCCAGATGATCGTGTGTGATGATATATATATCCGCCTTCAGCTCTTCCGGTTGCAAGGGCAACGGAACAACCCGTGAGAACCCGGGCACACCCCCGTTCGCACTGTCCGACAGGTAGGGGTCAATTACAACGATCTGCCCCGATGACTTTATAATATAACCCGCCTGCCCCAGCCACCATAAGGCGGCTTCGGAAGGTTGCAGTGTATGATCCGAAATTTCTTTCATTGCTGTTCTCTATATGTTTACACAGAATCGTTTTACGGCTTTTTCATCGATATCAATTCCCAAACCCGCGCCCTGTGGCACCTGTATGTACCCATCCGCATCCAGCTGAACAGGATTGCGGATGATCTCGCGCAGCATCGGGTTATCACTTACATTGTACTCCAGAAACAATGATCTCGGCAGTACCGCATTCAGGTGAAGACTTGCTGCGGTAAGCAGATCGGTCAGCCATGCATGCGGGCAAACATCTATACCCGCATATTCCGCTTCCCACATGATCTTTCTTGCCTGGGTAAACCCACCGCATCTCGACAGATCGGGCTGTACCACATCTACCCCTCCTTCCGTTATCAGTTGCCGGAAACCCCAGGCAGTAGCTTCCTGTTCGCCGGCAGCAATACGGGTTTTTACTCCCGCTTCCTTTATCTTACGGTATCCTGCATACGATTCGGGATGTAAAAAATCTTCGAGCCAGTATATATTATAAGGCTCCAGCAAACGGCATAGCTCAATCGCATCGTAGGCGCTTCTTTTCACCATCCATCCCGGGTCTACCATCAATGCAATATCGGGCCCCAATGTTTTTCTCGCAGTTTCCACCAGTTGAGCGTCCTGTTTAATATCCTGTCCAAACACGCCCCAACCGAATTTTACTGCTTTGAAACCCCTCTGCATATAAAATTCACAGGCATGCCTGATCGCGTTTGTGGTGGGACGGAAAAGTGTGGAGGCATACGCCTGTACCTTATCCCTTCTGGCGCCGCCTAATATTTTATGCACCGGCCGGTTGATGGCTTTGCCGATAATATCGTGACAGGCAATATCAAATCCGGATAACACCTGCATGGCAGCGCCTCTTCTCCCGAAATAAATAGTACCTCTGTATATCTTATCCCACAGGCGTTCCACATCAAAAGGATCTTCGCCTATTGCCAGCTCTCTTAATCCCTCAAACATTCCAGCGCCGCTTTCAGGTGCATTCACAACGGCTTCGCCTACGTGCGGCGAGGTTTCCACATCCGACCAGCCGGAAATACCTTCATCGGTGCTTACCTTTATCAGCAGGCAGTGTCTTACGCCCCGTGCCTCTTCGCTGCCTGCAGGGTTGGTTATTTCAAACGGCGACTGAAGTATAAATGCTTCTACGTTGGTTATCTTCATGCGTTTATTTTATTCTTTTATTTTTGTCTCACTCAAACACAAGCGCTACCTTCAACGCCCGGTCATGCCTGTTACGGGCAAGATCAAACGCTTCTTTCCAGTTGTCAAACCGCACCCGGTGCGTCACTATATTTTCCAGCGCCAATGATCTGTCGCCAAGACACCTCAATGCTTCCTCTATTTTATCTTCATCGTTGCAGGCGCCGGCTATTTCCAGTTCCAGCACATGCACTTTGAACAGGTCAACCAAAACAGGCTGATGCGATGCGCTGAATACCACCATCCTGCCCCGGGGTCGTAACGCTTTTATACAGCTCTCTGCTGCTTCTGCATTACCAACAGCCAGGATAGCTACATCAACCGATCGCTCAGGAACGGCATTCAATATCTCCGCACCCGGGATCATCCCAAGCCGGAACGGTGTTCTTCCATATACCATCACACGGTCTGCGCCCCGCTTTTGAGCCAGTCGCGCGATCATATTTCCGAAAGGTCCATCGCCCACTACAAGCACGTTTTTGCCGCTGATATCACCGGCACGGCACACCGCTTCCAGGCAAACCGCTACAGGTTCCAGCAGGGCTCCGGTAGCGAAGGAGATATCACCGGAAATTTTCCGAACCCTGTCTGCACGTTGCACAAAATATTCCGCAAAGCAGCCATCACGGTCAATACCGAAATGCCCCATACGCGAACACAGATGTCCGATGCCGCGCATACATTCTTCGCAAACTCCACAGGGAATCACCGGGTGTGCAGCAACCCTGTCCCCGGGTAGCAGATCTTTTACTTTCGCACCGCATTGTACGATCACCCCCGCACCCTCATGCCCCATTACACGCGGATATTGGATAGCAAACGGGTTCTTACTGATATCATGAAGATCGGAAGTGCAGATGGTGGCGGCTTTTGTTTGTATCAGCACTTCATTATCTGCAGGTATCGGTACGGGTAATGTTACCTGCACTAGTTGTTCTATTCCCTGCAATTGAAGCGCCTGCATGTATGATGGAATGGTGATCATTTTCGTAAAGGTTTTGGCAGGTTAAGCAGACTCAACGAATCACGGTGAATGATCTCTTCTATTACATCGGCAGACACTTCCGGTAAGCCACTTGACCCGATTACATTATTCAATGCTCGTATGTTTTTTATGGAATCACCTGTAGTAGTAAATGGAAAATCGGAACCGAACAATACTTTATGCTGCGCTTTATATTCTACCAGCAACCGCATGGAATTGTAGAATTGCCAGGGACGATAATAGAGCGCGGAGATATCCGCATATACATGGGCATGCCTGCGTATCACCGCGATGGTCTCCCCTTCCCAGGGATGTCCCAGGTGCGCAAGTACCATGCGCAGTTCAGGAAAATCAACCGCTACCGCGTCAAAATGTACCGGGCGTGAATAATCCAGCGGGGTACCACTTACGAAGGATGTGCCGGTATGAAAAAGTATGGGCAATCCGTTCGCCTGGCAATACCGGTATATGTCATAATATCTTTTATCCTGCGGATGTGCGTTTTGGTATAACGGCGCCAGCTTTACACCTACAGCCCCCAATTGCCGATGGCATTTTTCCAGTTCCTCCATATAGTTCTGCTGCAACGGATCAATGGAGGCAAAGAACAACAGTCTTTCCGGCGCTTTTACCACATGCGCTGCTACCATTTCATTTGGAATGTTCCAGCCGGTTGCAGATGCCTGCAGGCCAAATACTACCGCCACATCAGCAGCTTTGGTCGTTTCCAGGTGCCTCCCTTCCACATTGCCCCATACAGCAGGATCAACACCGCATCTTACCAGATCTGCATTCAGCTCCGGACCAAAATGCTGTGCGGCATCAAAAACATGTGTATGTATATCTATTATCATAAACGTCTTTCAATTTAGCCAATTTATAGCCAGGTTGTTTACTCAAACGACCAGTAATGTACCGCCCAGGGCTCCAGCTTCAGGTTGATGGTTTGTGTGCCTTTTTTTATTTTAATGAACGGATCAGGACGTAAACGCTGGTTCTCTTCCAATCCGGACCCGGTAGCATCCAGCACAATATGACGTACACGCATATCTTTTGGAAGAGCAAGAAGGTCTACCTTAACCGTTACAGGCTTGTCTGAAAAATTCCATAACATCATGTTATGCATGAGCATTTTGGTATCGTGCGCTGCAAAGCCGTGCACTTTGTCATTATTGGAAGTAACAGACAGTTTGTTGCCTGCCAGTCTTGATAATAATTTAAACGTATAATATGCCGGGCGCAACTGGTTCTGATAATCTATCAGCCCGCTGAACTGCGCCTGCCGGTTCCACCACCTTGTCATGAACGCTGTACCGTGAGGAGAAAAGAACCTGGAAAATGTCTCAAACGAAACGTACCAGTCACGAATATGGTAATAGCATGACCAGTCCAGTCCCACGTCTTTCATTTGCCAGATGGTTTCCGCTACGAAACAGGGCTGGAACCTTGGATCCAACGGCGGGTTGAACAAGTCCATATTCCATTCGTTCATGATCACTTCCGGTGTAAGATCCGGGTGCTGAGCGACCAGGTTTTTTACATATTCAATCTGTTCCCGGATGACCAGCGGACTACTGTTATAATGATGGAAAGAGACAAAATGCAAAGGCAGCTTTTCGGCTGAACAAACCCGTAGCAACTCAGGTAAGATAGGCGATTTATAATATGCCAGTGCCGGCCCGCCTACTTTTGCATGGGGATCGGCCCGCAGGATGGCCGCTGCCGTATGCTTGTAATATCTTGCATAGCTCTGTGGCTTAAATCGGTAAGGTGTACCGCCGTCTTCCCCGATATCCACTTCATTGCCTACTTCCCAATAAGTGATACCGGCTCCTTTGTCTACATAGTGTTTTACTACGTCGTATACAAATTGTTCCCATCCTGCATAGTCATTTGGTTCAACGACGTCATGATCTACCGTCGGGAAAAACGGTTTGGGCTTCAGGCAAAAACTCATAAAGGGTTTGGCGCCCGTCTGCAGTATATTCGATACAGTACTGTCCAATGTGGCAAAATGATATTTGCCCGGCTCCGGGATAACATCATAATATTCACTTACAAAAAGCCGGATAACACCGGGATGGAGCGCCCTTATTTCCGTTACCCGGCTTGCCAGCATAGGTTCTTCGGAAAGCCCTCCCTGGCCCAATGCCATTTGCTCCATCTTCATGGGTCCCAGTTCCATGCCGAAATCAACCTTTACATTGGCAACCTGCGCCCGTACTAACAGTACAGTAAAAAAGCAAACGGATAAAAAAAGCGATTTTGTTTTGAGCATGGCATATTGATTAGGGTAAAGATTGGGCTATCAATACTTTACCGAAATGATATATTTTCCCGATGGTGAAGGTATACTGATGTATTCTTTCCGGGTATTAAAATTCGTCCAGTGTCTTCCGTTTACCGTCACTGATCTGATTTGCTTACCGGATGGATGACGAAGTCTTACCACCAACTGCTCCGGAGCATCACGATCCGGCACGTCAACAGTCGCTTTGATCTCGTTATCCCTGTTTAACCCCTCTATGGTAAAAGATGTCTTTCCAAAATAGGTGGGTGCATCCCTTACTTCTATTTTCTTTCCTTCCTCCAGCCAGTTTTGCGGTATGGCCTGCCCGATCATTAATGTATCATATCCTATTTCATTCAGCAACATTTTCCGGTAGATCTCAAACCAGGCGCCATCTGTGCTGGGCGGACCATAATACTGCCCCCATGCCCAGCGATGTTCCAGCGGTGTATATTGCTCATGAGAAAAGCCGCAGGCCATCAGGCTGTAAAAAGCACGGATCACCGCTTTCACATCATCTCTCAAAAAATAAGGAGTCGCCTGTTGCACATAAACCGGCTCATTGGCAGCCCCCTGGTTTTTAAAAAACAGATTATCTTCATGATCGTGCAGCATAGCGGTGGTAAGCCAGCTACGCGCATCAATAACGCCCAGCCGGGTGAGATGCAAAGGCCCTGTATCTACATCCGTTGGGTACCATTGTTCCATCATGCGGCGGGGTGTTAACGCATCTGTAGGTACAAAATTGATCCAGGTGCCATCAGCAAGCTGTACCACCGGCGATTGAACGCTGGCACGGGAAAATTCCTTTACCACATCTGCTTTCATTTTTGATACGATGCCCTGTACTTCTTCCGCACGGGGATGGTTAAATGCAGACAGCGCTTTGGCAAACACTTCCAGTCCACCCACATAATAGGCCTGGTTAAAAGCCCATTCCCTTTCTGCATTGGTAAGGTCATTGAGCGGCCCCAGGATCAGCCCCGTTTTACTGGCTCCTTCATTTGATTTAGCTATCTGTGCCAGGCACCAATCGAGTGTTTTAAGGGAATTCGGGAGCAATTGCTCAAACTGTTCCCTATTACCGGATAGTAAAAAGTTCTGTGCAATGGCATACAGTTGTCCGGGCGAATACACCCCCCAGTTGGCAAAGCCTCCTATCCGGCCATCGGGCTGCTGCTGGCTTTTGAACATGGCGGTATATTCATCCTGCGCCACCTTATCATATCCGCGCAAGCCGTAGATCATATAATCCACATATACCGCCTGGTTGATGGGCCAATCCGCGTTTCTCTGTCCATACGCAGTATTGGCATAGGGCAGGTCCATGTGTTCTTTTCCATCAATATCCAGTGTATGCCGGGGCAGAACAAGCGCATGCCAGAGATTGGCGCGGTATAATTCATTCACTGCCTGTTCCGGCACATCAAACGATGCACCCTGTGCGAGCCATCCTTCCCAGTAATCCACTGTGTTTTTCCTTTCAGCAGCATATTGCAGGTTACTGAGCCTTGTTAATTCAGCGGGGACGATAGCGGGAGAAGGCAGCTTCACTACAAACTCCCTGCTTTCTCCTTCTGTAAGCACGCTGGAAATGGTGAATGTTAACTGCTGTCCGTTTTTATCGGGTACAGGATCTCCGACTGTAACCGAAAGGTCTTTTGCTGTCTCAATTACTAAAAAAATATTCCCGGTCTGCTTATCGGTAATGATCCACCCATCCTGTTGCTGAATGGCTTCAAGCCCGTGGTCTTTTAATTCATTATGGAATGTTACTCCAAAGCTAAAGGCTCCGCCCTTTCCGGATATATTCACTTTACTGAACATGACACTGGGTATATACCCGCGTATGGTGGTTGACAGCCCACCCAATGGTGAAGCAAATTGTTCTATGGTAGCAAGCTGTCCGTTTTTTTCAAGATTGGTAATGATAACAGGTAGCCCGTTGTCAATCTTCTGTCGTTTCCAGGTGCTCTCCGCCCATTGCAGGTCAAGCCTGAACTTATGCGGAGACGCAAAATCGGGCCGCACATTTCCCCAGCGATCCACCGCAAATTTATATACGGAACCATGCGCGGCAGCCGTTACCGTAAGATGCCCGGTAGTACCCATCCAGCGCGTTTGCCAGGAGGCATTCCATTCATTGGGATTGCCGATATCTTTCCACAGCTTATGAAATGTTTCCAATGATGCGTCCGGTTGTTGCGCTACTTCATCCAGCACTCTTGTTCCATTCAAAGAGACGAGATGCTGTTTGAAATCAACGGGCTTATCCGCTAGTGTAATATATACATCCTGTTCCGGCAGCCACATGGAGCCATGATTTTGCAATTGTTCCAAAGCAATGGTAAATCCCCTTGTGCCTTCCTCATCCAGTTGAATGGTAAGTAAAGGAGCATCGGGCTTATTCCACTGATCATCTTTCAAACGCCGGGCCTGTCCGGGCGATCCGTTTTCCATCAGGTAGCCCCACATTGCATCGTCTTTTACGGTGTAGGCATCTTTATGACCTGCGAGCTTTCTTAAAGGAGCAGAGGGCCTGGTATAGCTGATGTCCGCTACCAGTTCATCCACATCGCCTGCCCCACAGGTAAGCACAGACGAGGTGGGGGTCACCCGATCATTTTTTTCTGTTTGCCGGCCTGACACCTCCGACACTATCACACCTGCGGATCCTCCTGCCAGTTGTACAAAACGGGCGCTGCGTGCAGGCGCCTTATGTCCCAAAGAAATTTTTACCTGTATATTATTCTTATCTCCTGTTTGTACCTGGGCCGAAGCGGGACAGGATACAATGATCCCGCCTGCCAGACCCAGTATAGTAATCAACACCAACTGAAAATGTAATGTCCTGTTCATAATGATCTGTATGCCGAAGCCTGCTAAAAATTAAGAAATTTTCTGCCAATCTATGCCATTCCTATTCATAATTCGGATTTTGTACCAGGTTTGGATTTTTATCAATCGCCGCCTGTGGAATAGGTAGTACATAATTTTTTAAAGGATCAAAAACTTTACCGCCGCCGCCGGCAGGTACCACCGTATATACAGTATTACCACCTGCCACATCTATTTTGATCGCATGAACCGTACCGTTCAGCTTGGTTTCTGCCAACCGTAACCGAAGCAGATCGGGCAGGCGTTTTTCTTCAAAGGCCAGCTCTACCCTTCTTTCCCGGGCTATTGCCTTGCGCATATCCGTCTGGCTCAGACCGGCGGGCAGATCCGGTAGCTCAGACCGGTTTCTTACCGCGTTAATGGCATCGTACACCGACTGATCAGGACCTGTTGCCTCATTCCTTGCTTCCGCATAGCTCAGCAATACTTCTGCATAACGGAAAATGACCCAATTCGCACTGTTGCCATTGTCCTGCGCCCCGGCGTACCTGGGATTAACACCCTTGATCACATAGTATCCTGTCCGGGTAGAAATGCTGCTGTTGTTCAGGTCGGTGGCGTTCAGGCTGCCCACTCCCTGCTTCATGATCATGGTAGCGCCCAGCCATTCTGATTCATCATAAATGATGGATTGATAAAATCTTTTCTCGCGATTTACATAGGGGTTTTGCGGGTTGTAGCCGGATGCAGGGTCTGTGATGGGCAATCCATTTGCCATCGCGTATTCATCCACCAGGTCCTGTGTAGGATCCACATGCCCCCAGCCGGTGAGAGAACCGTTTACAAAACGCGGTCCTATTTGCCCAATGTAATTTGCAAGGGAAGTTCCGCCCAGGTGCTGGCGACTGAAGATCACTTCCGCGTTGTTATTATTATCTTCATAAAACAGTGTGGTATAATCCGGGAATAAGCTGTACTTATTCAGGTCCATCACTTTTTTATACGTGGTTGCCGCCTGCTCCCAGCGTGACAGGTCATTAGAAGGATTTTTCAATGGGCCGGCATTGAACAGCTCCGTATAACCCTTAAGCGTAAGCGCAGTTCCTTTGGTTACCCTTCCTGATTCGGCATTTACCGGCAGATCCTCTTCAATAGCCGCGCATTCAGAAATAATGAAATCCGCTGTTTCCTCAGATGTGTTCCTTGCACGGAATACCGCATCTCCCTGCTCATTGATATTGAGCACATCTGTTATGATTGGCACTCCTCCATGATAAGTCCACAACATGGAATAAAAATATGCTCTTAAGAAACGCGCTTCCGCCAGTCTTACTTTCTTCCAGTCTTCCGGCAGATCCGAAGCAGTGACTTTTTCTATGAACAAATTACATTTGCGGATATTAGTATACTGCCCCCACCGGTTAGGCGTATTGGCAGGCGTATAAATGCCGGGGCCATATATATTCGTGCTTACGCGCCCCGCCTGGCCATTGAGTGAATTGTCTGAGAAATTCTCCCAGGGATCACCCGTATCCAGCGTAGGTATGGACGCGTAAATATTATTAAGAAAAAGATCCGCATTATCCCGGGTTGCCCATAAAGTTGCATCCGAAACCTGTTGTGTGGGTATTACCTCAAGAAATTTCTTACAGGATGTAATAAAGAACGAGATGAACAGAATGATGATTGCACTGAATGATATATTGAAAAGTTGCTTTTTCATACATTTTCGATTTTGCCGGTTAAAAAGTGATATTCAAGCCTACGGAGAACGCTTTCTGGTTAGGATAACCCCAGCTTCCGTTCGGTATCCATGAATTGTTTGGGCCGACCTCGGGATCGTAGTTGATCAGCTTGGTCCATGTTAAGATATTCTGACCCGACAAATAAATTCTTGCAGATTGTAATCTAATCCGGTTCATCACCGAAGCAGGTATGGTATAAGATACAGTAGCGCTCTTCAGCCGCAGGTAACTGGCATCGCCCATCCAGAAGGAGGATCTTTGGGAGTTGTTCACAGTGGGGGAAGATGTGAGCCTCGGGAACTTTGCATTGGTATTCTCCGGTGTCCAGTAATCAAAATTTTGCTTATACGGCAACATGGTTTCCCAGAAAGGCATAATAGAAGATCCGTGGTAATACCAGTCCACTTTTGCAGCGCCCTGGAACAATAATTCCAGTCCAAATCCTTTATAGCGAACGGCAGGAGCAAACCCATAGATGATCCTCGGCACAGCAGTAGGATCCCCGATCACGGTCAGGTCGTCATTATCGATCTTTCCATCCTTGTTCATATCCTCATACCGGATATCGCCCGGCTGCACCACTCCCCAGGGCTGGGTAGCAATGCCTGACTTTAAGGAGCCGTCTGCTTCAAAATCTTCTGTCTGGAAATAACCTAAAGCATGGAAACCGAATTGTGTTCCCAGCGGTCTGCCTGTTACGCGCCTGTTAGGATTGTTGTAAGTTGTCGGACCTTCGAAAACCTGGAGTAATTTGTTTTTGGCATAGGTCATATTGGCCGATAGTGAAACCTGCAGATCCCTGGAAAAATCATATACAGACCTGATTGTGAAATCAAATCCCTGATTCGCCATAATACCGGCATTCACCTGGCTCAATCCTACACCATATTCATCCGGTATGATCACATCCGGGCTCATGAGCATGTTAGACCGCTTTTCATAGAAGTAATCCACTTCAAGATTCAGCAACCCCTGCCATAAATTGGCTTCCAGTCCTATATCTGTTTTTTTCGCTCTCTCCCAGGTGATATAAGGATTGGGTTCTGCTCTTTCCCGGATACCCTGCACAGCGTTACCTCCCAGCACATAATTTGTTCCCAGTACGTCATAGGTGCTCATATACTGGAAAGGACTACCGGCTAATGCGCCCACTTCTCCATAGGATGCCCGCAGCTTCAGGTTGTCGAGCCAGGTGAGCTTATCTTTCAGGAAATTTTCTTCCGATAAGCGCCAGCCCACAGAAAAGGCTGGGAAAAAGCCCCAACGTTTATCGGGAGCAAAATAATAGCTTCCATCGTAGCGACCGCTTGCTTCTACCAGGTATTTTTGTGCATAGTTATAAGCAACCCTGTATACAAGTCCTGCCTGTCTTGCTACGCTGGAAGCGCCACCAGTAGACATGTCGGCAGCGCTGGAGCTACCGAGATTGATCTCATCCACTGTTAAATTAAAATTCCTTCTTGCTGCCGCAAGACTTACCAGGTCATTGGCTTTCGCTTCAAACAAGCCCAGCACCGCTATATTATGATTTCCGAAAGAACCATCGTAGTTGAACCCGGCCTGGTATGTGAGCTGCGTGGCAAAATCTATATCCTGGTTGAGAGAAGGTTTGGTTTGCCCCCAAATACCATCGGTGATCACATAAGGTGTCTGCGACTTATCAAGACTTGCTTTATGCACCGGCAGGGTCCATAATTTATGCATCGTATAGGTTGGGTCATAGGCTATCGTTCCCCTTAATTTTAAGCCGGGAACAAAAGGTATCTTTTGTTCAACGGACAACTGTGAATACAGCGAGTTGATACCATACTTTTCGTACCCGCTGTTGAAGAGACTACCGGTAAGAAAAGTGCCCGGCATACCGTTGCTGAAACGCAGGGGACCGTATAACGGGTGCAGGTAACCGATCAATTCAAAAATACGCCCGGTTGAAACAGCAGGATATTTGCTGTTTTGATTACGTCCGTTCAGGCTGAACGAAACATTGGTAGTAGGCGTCACCTGCGCATCCAGGTTCAGCATAAGATTGAACCGGCGTGTATTGGTTGCCGGCCACATCCCCTCCTGCTGCATATACCCGAGGGATGCGTAATACTTTATTCTTTCTGCCCCACCGGAAACCTCGATATTGTGCTGTGTCATCAACGCATTTTTATTGGTGATCATGCCCCATATATCTTTAAAAGTGGGATAGGCATCTGGGTCTGATCCATCCTGGAATTTCTGCAGTTCCTCCGCCGTATAAGGCTCCGGTAACCCTTCGTTTACTGCGGCTGTATTTCTCAGTGTAGCATACTCGTATGAGCTCACAAAATCAGGCAATACCACAGGATTCTGAAATCCTACATAACCATTATAGGTAAGCGAGGGTGCCCCGGTCTTACCTTTTTTGGTCGTAACCAGTATTACCCCATTAGCGCCTGCAACACCGTAAGGCGCTACGGCAGCCGCATCTTTTAATACGGTAAATGTTTCTATGGTATTGGGATCCAGGTGTTGAAAACCCCTTGGAATACCATCAACGATCAGAAGCGGCTGGTTGGCACCTGTGGAAGACAAGCCCCTGATGTAGATATTGGAGCCGTCATATCCGGGTTCGCCCGATCCCTGCTTAAATATCACACCGGATACCCTTCCTCCCAGTCCATTACTTAAATTGGCAACGGGAACAGAAGCAATTTCCTCTCCTTTCATGGTGGATACGGCGGCTGTCAGTGATGTTTTTCTCTGGGTTCCGTATCCAACCACCACCACATCGCTCAATATATTTCCGGCCGAGGGGATAAGGGAAATAGTAACCTGATCCCTGCTACCCACCCTTACTGTCTGGGTTTCAAAACCGGTATAGGAGATAACCAGTGTTTGTCCACGTGAAACACGTAAAGAAAATTCACCGTTCTCATTCGTGGTGGTACCCTGCTGCGTTTCCCTTACAATAACGGAAACATCTGACAAGGGGTTTTCTCCATCAGTGATCTTACCGGTAAGTGTAAAGTCAGTCTGGGCAAAAACGCCACCAACCAAAAAGAGAAAGACAAACAGCGAAGAGAGTATTCTTCCTGAAACAGGAAAATCCAAGAGTTTTAGCTTCATAGCAATAGTTTTGTGTGTTTAGCTTTAAATTTGATTCAATACAGGTTGACCATTTCTTTCCAGGTCACGCTATACAAAACTATTTTCCAGGTCATTTATTTTTTTACACAATCTTGTTCAATGAATACCCTATCTTGTATGCAGAATACAGACAAGTACCCTATTTTGCCCTATTATTACCCTATTTTGCCACATCCGATACAAAATGAGACCAGGTGCTTTTGATTATCTTATATTCAGGTTATGAAACCACACTACAAACCCATTCCGTCAGAGTCCAGGCTGTTTAAGGTAGAATTCCAGAAAACAAGCCAGGAGTTTTATTACCCATGGCATTACCACACCGAACTTGAGCTGACCTTTATTTTAAGCGGGCACGGTGTCAGGTATGTAGGTAATTCCATTGAGAATTTTCATGATGAAGAGCTGGTTTTGCTCGGCTCCAACCTGCCTCACACCTGGAATACCACCATCGAACAGGATCAGCCGGTAACAGCCATCGTTGTGTATCTTAAAGAAGATTTTTTTGACAAAAACTGGATGCAAAGTATAGAATTTGAAAGCATCCGGAACCTTTCTGTTCTAATGAACAAAGGAATAAAAGTGGACAAAGAGGTAGCGTTGGCCCTCAAGCCGAAGTTCTTTGAGCTGCTGAATGCCTCACCGTTTGAAAAGCTGATGATCTTATTGCAGGTGCTGGAGTATCTTTCCCACAACCAGGAATACCGGTTTTTATGCGAGCAGGAATTCACCTGTGATCTTGATGATACGGATAAAACGCGGATCAATAGCGTCTACGATTATATCCAGAAAAACTACCAGCGCCAGATATCACTGGCAGATATTGCTTCCCGGCTGAATATGAGTGAAGAATATTTTTCCAGGTATTTCAGCAAGACCATGAAAAAGCCTTTCTTCGAGTTTCTGAACGAATACAAGATCAACAGGGCCTGTAAGCTGCTTATTGAAACAGACAGACAGATCAGTGAAATATGTTATGCAGCGGGGTTTGAAAGTATTCCCTTTTTCTACAGGCAGTTCAAAAAGTTCAAAGATTGCCAGCCCAAGACTTACCGCATGAATTACCAGCGAATATCCCAATACCAGCCGACGTTATAACAAAATATTCAATTCCTTCAAAGGTTAGTTTACGTCTCCTAATAATTATTTTTCTCTTTGTCATTGATGAGTGGCACCTCAAATACAATAGATATTCCACCATTGTTTATGATAGCGCAGGTGCCTCCAATAGTATTGAGACGTTCTTTCATATTATGCAATCCATTGCCATGGCTCTTATCAGGTGCCGGATTAAACCCTACGCCATTATCGGTTATGGTTATGGAAAAAAAATCGTTCACTGAAAACTTTACATTTACTTCTGTGGCCTGCGAATGTTTTACGATATTATGAAGCGCTTCTTTAACAGACAGCAAAATATTACGACGTGTTTTCCCGCTGATCGATATTTCACTGATCACATCCGGCGCCGACAGCGTGATCTGTATTTTCAGAGATTCAAAATATTCTACTATGTAATGTCTTAAATAAGCAATCAGGTTGGGCAAAGTATCATTTCGTGAATTAAGCGTCCAGATAATCTCATTCATTTTATCCATCAGCACATTGGCAGTACCCGATATTTTTTCCAGTTCCCTGTTATCCGTTCCTCCTTCTTTGGCTTTTGCTATTTCACTTAACAACCTGATGGATGTAAGACCCGATCCGATATCATCGTGTATTTCCTGCGAAATACGGTTGCGCTCATTTTCCCTCGTATCAATGATGGCCTTATATTTTTCGAGCTCCTTCCTGTCATTTTCAAGCTGCAGCTTTTCCACTGCCCTTATCCGTAAGATCTCTTCTGATCTTTTTCTATAGGAAAGCGCCTGCATGAAAAAAAGCATCTCTATTACGATGCCCACCATGAAGGCCACTACTGCAATGCTTGAATGTTCAAGAAAATGATGCTTATAATCGCCTCTTCCGTCTATATAAAGCGCCATACCCCATGTTATAATGCCGGCTACAGAACCGATTCCTACATACCTGACCTCTTTATCATTTTTGTATTTCAGCAGAGAAAAGATCAGGTATACGAAATAGGGCACCACGATCCCTCTTATGGCATCGAAAGCGATATTTCCGATATAATTGTACCGGTTGGTATAGGTAAGGGGCAGGTTAATGATCAAAAAGATGATTTGTGCAAATGTAATGATCCGTACATGTGTATAAAGCCCGGGCGCTTTGGTCTTCAGCTTTAAGAAAGAAGACACAAAAAGCAGGGCTAATGTGGATTCGCCCAGTTGCAGCACCTGGTACCGGAAATCGTAGAAAAAAAAGTAGCTGCTGCCGAACACGAAATTATTGAGCAAACGGAGAAAAAAGTAGATAATAAACCCGAACATGGCAAGCGCATAGTACAGGTATTCGTATTTGAATTCCTGTAAAAATACAGCAAGGGTATAAGCAAGCATACTAAGCATGATCCCAAGCAGCAGCAGCGTAACATATATATACAGTTTGTTGGGTCGAAGGAAGTGGTCGAAAGTAAAAGCAGTTTGTGCACCGGGCAACACAATGATCGGGTCAAACTGGTGCCAGTTATAAAAATTGATATCCGCCCCGATGTAAAAGTCTTTATATTCTCCTGCTTTTACCACAATAAAAGCATACGGAATATGATTAAATAAAGTATGGGAGAAGGAAGTGAACCGGTTGTTCAGCGCTTTCATTTTACCGGTGCTGCTGTCGTACTCATACATGGTATAATGCTGTGCCCTTCCCATATACAGCCAGAAAGTATCCTGCCGGCTGCTGTTGGTAACAGACAGCTTTATAAAATAACGTGCGTCAAGCCTTCTTTTATCAAACGGGAAATTTTTGCCGGGGTAAGAAAATGTTGCCTGTGCAGCATCGTCAATGGTAGCTTTTTTGCTGTAATCTATAAAATAAGAGAGCCGCTTTAACACGGTATCGTATTCTCTGACCTTTCCGAGGTCAATGAAGTCGGCAGTTTGTGCGGTCACAGCGCACATACACAACAGGGAGGCAACGGTTATGATAGCCCTTTTTAGCAACAGCAGGTTAGTTTAATAAAGTCAACTGCATTGTAATTTAAGGGATTTATCTCATATGAACCATGGTTGAGGATTACCTCCGAACGTTCGGAGGAGGGGTGGAGGCTCGTGAAGATCTTCCGAAATCCTCCCGCGCGGTAAGTTACCACCCCGTCCACGGTGTATGTCTCTCCGGGGTCTGGCAGCGCCGACCCCGGAGCTATGGAACGCTGCATCACTTCCTCTATCCGCATCAGCCTATTATATGCTGCGTTATCGTTTTCATAAAAGCGAACACACGGCGATCCCGGGGTCGGCTACGCCAGACCCCAGGTGGACGCAAGATTTATTTTGGAATTTCAATTATAAAGTTTCCTTTACTATCAAAGAAGGAGCCGTTTTCATCCAAAATGATTTCTTCGTCCAACGAATAAGTCTGTAATTTTTCAACAAACTCCTTTGTAAATTCCATGTATAACTCATTTGGTTGGGTTATACCTTTATCCTGCATTTCTTTCCTTGTAGTGTAAACGTCAAGATAATGTCTTACGTCAAGATTTTTCATTTGTCAATTTAGCTCTTCTTCGCTAACTCTCTATTAAAATGTAAGAGGCTTGTAAAATTACTGTCGGATCGAAGCTTCTTTCTGCCGATTTACCCAAACTTAGAAAAAACCCTTAGAACCCTTGTGATTGTTGAACGCTTTTTTCAAATCATTCGGGATTATCAGTTCCTCAACTTCATCCAAAACTATCCACGAACCATTTCGTTTTGCAGCTCTAACCATTGTACAATTGATCGGGTAGTTTCCTCTGGCTTTTCTTGTTGAATCCAATGACCGCAATCCAGACTAATAATATCCAAATTTGGAACAATATTCCTTAGGTTTTCAGACTTTGGAATCGTGTCGCGTTCACCATATATCATAAGCGTCGGCTGGTGAATGATTGGGGGTACGTCTGCCATTAAGTGCCAGTTTCTATCAAGGTTCCTGTACCAATTTATACTTCCAGTAAACCCTGATGACTCGAAGGCGGAAATAAATACAGACAGTTCGTCGTCTTCCATTAAGGGTTCCCCGGGTGATTTTTCTGCTCTCGCAAGATTTATCATCAGCATACCTGGCTCTGGTGGTGCGGGAGGTGCGTTTTTGCGGAATATGTTACGGAGGAACCGGGATGCGTTTTCATTCATTATAGCATCTGCTACTCCTGGTTGTCGATTGAAGTGAACAAAATAGAAGTCTCCTCCAAATATTGCTTCCATAAACTCAATCCATGGCTTTTCTCCACGTTCCTGATAAGGCAAAGCCAGATTTATTACTTTATTTACCCGTTCAGGATGCAATAATGCCAGACTCCAAACAACATTTGCGCCCCAATCGTGACCAACAAAAGTGGCATCTTCATATCCAAAATAATCGAGTAGTGCCACTAAATCACCTGTCAGGTGTTCAATGTCGTATTCAGTTACCTGGGTCGGACGGGACGAGTTGCCATAACCTCTCTGGTTTGGAATGATGACATGATAGCCAACTGCAACAAAAGCCGGCACCTGATGACGCCAGGAAAAAGCATGTTCCGGAAAGCCGTGACAGAGTACAATAGGTTTTCCAGCATTTTGTTTACCTGCTTCAAAGACTTCCAGTTCCACACCGTTGACTGAAATAAGAGTTGGCTTAGGAAAATTGATTGCGTTGAGCATTGAATTAATTTCGTTTGTCATTTTTATTCTTTTAAAGATTAGTTAATGATACAAACGTACACCTGTCTGGTGACAGCCTTATGTCAGGGGTAAAAATAGGTTAGTGATATCTCTCAAAATACTCTTGCAAGGTCATTTTATGAGGTTCAAATTTGTCGGTAAGTATTTCTAATTTATCAATTCTGTCTAAACGAAAAAAACGAAATTCCCTTCTTAATCGACAATAGGCAACCAACAACCAATTTTCGGTGCTTAGCAATGCAAATGGTTCAATATGCCGGGTTGTGGTTTTGCTTTGTTCGTTGGTGTATTCAATTTTTGCTATACGAAAATTTGTCAAGGCAAATTGTAAGCTGGATAAATTATTACTATTTCTTTCCAGATAGTTATTTTGGTCAAATCGTGTTCTTTCTGAAAGTAAGTTAGCTTTGTCCTGTATACTGTATTTTAAGACCGATTTTATTTTTTCAATGGCTTCGGAATATTCTTTAATGAATGAAGTGTCTTTATTTTTGAGAACCAATTGTTCCGCCGTAATTAACGCATTTGCTTGTGCTTCTGTAAACATTACGGGCGGTACGCTGTAACCTTCCATTAGCGAATAACCTTTTCCGTCTTCCGTAATGATTGGAATACCTGCTTGTTCTAAAGCTCTTATGTCTCGATAAATTGTTCTGATACTTACATTGAATTTTTCTGCAAGTTTTGTTGCGGTCAAAAGACGTTTCGTTTGCAATTGTGTTACTATTGCAGTCAGTCGTGAGAGTCGCTTAATATCATTATCGTTCATTTCTTAGTCTGACTGTTGATGTTTGCGGGATTGTTTTTCGTGGCATTACTGCCAACACCTAAATTTACACTATTGCTCAAAATTTACATGTATTAATAATCAACATTTCAGTATTACAGGTTCAGGCATATTAATAATAAGACCCGTAAATTTGCTTCAATCGTGGAGTTTTTTTAGCATAGTTAACTACAAAGCATCATACTGGGTTCGCAACTCAATGGCTTTTATTACTTTTATACCTTAACCTTAACTAAATGACATTATCCATTCGGCGCCTCTCCATTTTCGTTTTCCTACCGGTAGCGGGTTCTACAGGCGGGCTTCGTCACCCATCTGTGGAAAATATATCCGGGTCATTAGCGGAGTTGTTTTGATATCTTTTTTCATCCTTTCATGCAAAACGGCTCCCACCGAAGTGAATGTATCTCAATTCGGGGCGATACCGGGTGACGGTATGGATGACTCAAAAGCCATACTGGAGGCGATTGAACATGCGAAAGCACATAATATCCGTACCGTGCGCTTCAACGCCGGCGTCTATGAATTCAAAGGACCGCCCGGCTGGGATCTTGCAGAGGAAAAAAGAGAACACCCTCCCTACATCTCACTGGAAGACGCCACCGGGCTGGAACTAATTGGCGACACCGATGAACAGGGTAAGGCAACAACGTTTTGGATAAAAGACAATGACCTGAAAGAAGGCCAGCCTATGATGCTTTCCATCCGGAAAGGCGCCGGTGTTGCGCTGAAGAACATTGTGGTTGACATGGCTCCTTACTATTATTCCGCAGGGAAGGTAATGGCAGTCGAGGGCGATAGAGTCACGATCGAAGTGCTTCCCGGCTTAATGCGTAATATCTATATTCACGATAACCTGTTTGAAGACGAAACAATATGTGCCAGCCTGCAGAACTGTGCCGATGTATGGTTTTGGAACAACACACTTAAAAATTGTAAACAGGATCTGCCGATCAATGAAAAGACTACTGAAAATATTCATCGCACTGCACCACCGCAATAGCAATAATAGAAACCGATACATTACCCATCTGGCGAGTGAGGACACCCATGCTGTTTAATTAAGAGATTCCTACTCGCGATGGCCTCACTTACCAGCATATGAGACCGATTTCTCCCAAAGGGGACTCGGCGTCTTCCTACTACGTCGAGCCCACCCAGTACTAACTGCCATACAATCAGGCTGTGAGACGTTGGCTATGAATTTTGCCGCTGGTGGTCGGCGTCCTCATGCCGCGACATCCGCCTATAGCGTACACTATCCGTTGGCGAAAGTATCTTACTTAAAAATATCATCGCTCACATACCCCGCATTTGCATAAGGCCGTAAATAAACGGTATCCTTATTCATATGGTTCATCCAAAGTTCGTTGTCGTCCAGCTCTTCCGGGGGATACTGCGATACATTACAACGCATGGCATCCCGGGCAATTTTGTTTTCCTCCCCGCTGCACCATATGCGTACAGGAAGAAATCGCTTATCCACCGATTTATAACTCCTGTGATAGTCCGCCTGCTCCCCGGATTGGTATGGTGGCTCATCTCTCCAGTGTTCCGTGGGGATGGCAGTATAAAACAATTTTCCAATTGCTGATGAAGACTGACCCGACTGGAAAAGTTCAGTCACAACCGCACCTACCATCCGGTGATCGGGGTGCCCGGAACCGCCTTCTGCACCCCAGGTAATAACGATATCCGGCTTATAGGCAGCAAAAACGCTGTCTAACTTTTTCCTTAAAATGAAAAGCGCATTCCAGTTGGTCAATTTCCCGTCTCCCATACCAAGCATAACGGGGGGATGTATGCCCAGGGTTCTACAGGTACATTCCGTTTCCCGCGCCCTTACGTTGGCAAGCGAGTCTCCTGCCGGTATCTTAGCGTGTTCGCGAATGCCCATATCCCCGTTAGTGGCAATGGTTAAATACACCTGGTGCCCCTGCGATGCGAGCCTGGTAAGCAAAGGGCTGACATCAATTTCATCATCGGGGTGGGCAAATACCGCCATCACTGTTTTGGGTGTAGTACTGCTTTCTGTTGCAGCTTCCTGGGAGGATTGCTGTTCATTGCCACAGCTAAAAAGTAACATGCATGCAGCATACAGGAAATAATGTTTCATTTAATTTGGTTGTTATCGATTGACAAATACTTTCTCCAATATGAACAAAGCTGAGGGCCTGTAACTCCCGGGAGCAGGCCGCTGCCAATCAAAATTAAGGCTATGCGCATACCGGTCATTAACTCATTTGAACAAAACAGTAACTTATTTTGTCTCCGTCCCGCCCGCAACGCAGCGTCGGCGGTTGCAGAAGGTGCGGAAATCTCATCGTGAACAAAATAAGATAGTTAACGACCGGAACAGATGATAAAAGCCCGCCGAATAGCTCTTATATTTGGTTAGGGAATTAACCGCATTATCAATAGCGGCACTCAGATAATACTATCACAATGACCGAAAATATAACACAGCAAACACCATATCAGGATATACTCCGCGACAACCTGGACTATACCCTTTTTTCCTGGAGCAAACAAAAGGGCATCAGTCCTATAGTGGTGGAAAAAGGTGAAGGTGTTTATTTTTACGACTACGAGGGAAAAAAGTGGCTGGATTTTTCTTCCGGGCTCATGAATGTCAATATCGGGCATGGACACCCGCGGGTAGCGGCTGCCGTATTGCAGCAAATGAACCGCATCAGCTATGTAACCCCCAACTGCGCTACCAAAGTACGGGGCGACCTCGGCAAAAAGCTGGCGGAAATCGCGCCAGAGGGGATCACCAAAACCCTATTCACCACCGGTGGCGCGGAAGCCATTGAGAACGCCATTAAGCTGGCAAGACTGTACACCGGCAAGCATAAGATCTTAGCCCGGTACCGCGCATTTCACGGGGCATCCTATGGCGCCATGAGCGCGGGAGGCGACCCGAGAAAAATACCGCACGACAGCCAGCAGGTACCGAACATCATACACCTCGAAGATCCATATTGCTACCGCTGTCCCTGGTCGCAGCCGGGGCCGCACGGATGTACCAAAGGATGTATAAGTCATATTGAACGGGTCATACAGTTTGAAGGCCCCGAAACGATAGCGGCGATCCTTATGGAAGGAGAAAGCGGCACTTCGGGCTGTATCAAATATCCCGAAGGTTACCTGCAGGCGGTGAGGGCGCTCTGCGATAAGTATGATATCTTATTGATCGCAGACGAGGTAATGAGTGGCTTTGGCAGAACCGGTCACTGGTTCGGGGTTGACTTCCACGGTGTTATTCCCGATATGATCGCGACAGCCAAAGGAATTACAGCCGGCTATTTGCCGCTGGGGGCGCTGATGGTCAGCGACAAAATTGCCGCCAGGTTTGACGACCAGGTATTATGGCTGGGACTGACCTATTCCGCTCACCCGGTGAGTTGCGCTGCCGCGCTGGAAGTATTAAAAATATACGAGGACGAAAATATGATCGCCAACGCTGCCGTGATGGGAAGATATATAGAAAAACGTGTGAAAGAAATGCAGACTGTTCACCCCTGCATCGGCGATTTTAGAAACACCGGCTTGCTGGGCTGCATAGAGCTGGTTAAAAACCGCGATACAAAAGAGCCGATGGCACCATATAATGCGAAACCAGCGGAAATGAAGGTCATGAACGAAGTAGCTGCCTGCCTGAGAAACCTCGGCATGTACACCTTTGTGCGGTGGAATTATGTTTTTATTGCCCCGCCGCTATGCATTACCGTTGAGCAAATTGAGGAGGGACTTTCGATCATATCTGAAGCGCTGAAAATTGCGGATGCATATTGTTATGCATAAGCTGTATACTCCGGAGCCCGGGCAACATCTTTAGAAGGGTGCTCCATGCGTCTGTCTTACCAGCCGGTCTATCAAAGAAGGAAAAGGACGTATGGCAGAGAGAAAAAGATTTGTTATCCAGGGTCTGCCAAACATACCCTGCACAAACCGGCCGGTTTTTAGACGCTGGGCAAACGTGTTTTCCCAGGTTTGAAGATATTGATATTCCATTTCCTGGCGGGTTATTTTCCCCTGCAGAAACAGCGTCGCCTGTTCACAGATCATTTTACTGCTATGCATGGCCATGCTCATGCCGTTGCCGCAGAGCGGCGGGATCATACCGGCGGCATCGCCGGCCAACAACATATGGTGCTCTATTTGTGTTTTACTATCGAAGCTGATCTGGGAAATGGTAAGCGGCTTTTCAAACAAAAACGTTGAACCCGTGAAAATTTTTTTAAGATGGGGATTTCGCATCAGTATACGCTGCTCCATTTCCGGGATGGAGTTGTTATTGTCCTGCAGGTTTTGGGCGGTGGTAAGATAACAAAGACAATACCGTTCATCCTCTACTTTTGATATGCCGCAATACCCGTTCCGGAAATTATGCAATGCAATATGATCTTCCGGGAAATCAGTTTTGATATGGTATTTAACAGCGATGTAGTTATTCAGCTTGTTCTGCTTATGCTGAACAAAGTCCCTCTTCAGCTTTACATCTATATTACTTCTTTTCCCGAAAGCACCGCAGGCCACCCTGGCTTTACACATGCTGTCGCCGTAGCGAACATGAAAATGACCATCGCTGAACCAGGTGCTGTCTACACGAACACCTTCCAGTATGGTGGCACCTGCACTTCGGCCCAGGCCAGCGAGGTACGCATCCAGCTTATAACGGCTGATGCCGAAGCCACCCAGGTCGAGCTTGTGCTGTATAGCGCTGCCGGACGGAGAAGACACCATTAACCGGCTGATATGCGGCAGGTGCCAGTCGCTCAGCGGCACACCCAGCTCTTCCAGGAAGTTCCAGCATTCAAAACTGACATACTCTCCGCAAACCTTGTGAAAAGGATAGGTTTCTTTTTCAAATAAAATAACATCATACCCGCTGCGGGATAACTGGATGGAAAGACACAACCCGGCCAGTCCGCCGCCGATAATAGCTACATCATATGTATTTTTTAGTGTCATTTTACTGTTACCAGCCATCTGAAGGCCCATTTCCATTCTATAGAGCAATTATTTATGCCAGACTGTTGCATGATGCGTTCCCAGTCTTTTCGCGAAAACCCTCTTTCAACGGAAAGCGGTGCATCATGTTTTACAAGGTAGCTACGGGAAAACAGGCGTGTCAGGACTTTAATGGAGATCCAGGCCAGCCGGTGACGGTGCAGATCGTTTATAAAAAAACCGGACTGGCTATTGTGGTACATCCACAACATCATTTGCCGGAGGGCTTCATCGGTAAAGTGGTGGCAAAATAAGGATGAAAATATGATATCCGGCTTTTGATCACCAAAATTCACGTCCTGGTAATCGGAAGCGATCCAGCGGTACGCGGAGGAAGGAATACATGCCGAGGCATAGTCTATACATGCTGCCTTTTTATCAATACCGGTAAACCGGGCGTTAATTTTATTTTTGTTACACCATCTTTCAATAGAGAGCAGGTTATCGCCGCCGCCGGACCCTATTTCGCAAATATGCCACTGGGGTTTTACGGTTTTCCCGATACATTGTTTCAATCCTTCAATTGTAATATTGTGCCCCCCCAGCCAGGTGTTAATGGTATTCAACTCTTTCATGTTCTGCCTGATGTCCTCAAACGGGATATCATCATTATCCAGTAATTCTTTCTGATATGATCTTTGGCTGAGAAACATCTTTCCATACAAATTTACACAAGCGCCGCCATAAAGGTTTCCATGGTGAGCCCTGGACCGAAAGCGGCGCCCAGCAGGGGTTTCCTATGCTCCATTCGTTGCATCAGGGCTTTTAATACAAAAAGGATGGTGGGTGAAGACATATTCCCGTATTCTCTCAACACGGACGCACTGACAGCCAGCGCCTGTTCGTCCAGCCGGAGACTTTTTTGCACAGCTTCCAGTATACGCTTTCCACCCGGGTGAATGCACCAGTAACCGATATCGTCAGCGGTCATACCCTTCGGGCGCAGCGCGTTGTCGATCAGGTGGGCAAAATCTTCCTCAATAAGGTCCGGAATGTAGCCGCTGAGCGTCATCAGGAATCCCGTGGAAGAAAGCTCCCAGCTCATATCTTTTTTTCCTTTGGGAATGATTTCCGAATAAAAATGCTGCAGTTGCAAGCCCGCACCCGGAAAATCATCAGGCGTCACCAGTACCGCCGCAGACCCATCGGCAAAAAGCAGGCTGGCCGCTATATTGTCCATGGTAGCTTCTTTTTGGAAATGCAGGGTGCATAGTTCGGTACAAACGATCAGCACCCTGGCCTCCGGCTCAGACCTGCATATACTGTCTGCGATTTTCAGCGCATGAATAGCGGCGTAGCACCCCATAAAGTTGACAGAAGTCCTGTAAATATTTTTAGGCAGATCCATCATATCCATCACCTGCAGGTCAAGCCCGGGAGCGCTCATACCGGTGCAGCTTACGGTGATAAGATGCGTCAGTGCTGAGGCAGCTACTTTGCCTTCCATACACTTCCTGATGGCATCCACAGAAAGAGGTGCAGCCTGTTTGTTGTAGACTGTCATCCGCTGCTCAAGAGACGGAAAGGGATCGAGGTTCTCGCTGCGGGGATAAAACTTCCAGTCCGACACCGGCCGGCTGTAGTCGCCCACCACCGAATACCGGCTGCTGATGCCGCTCTGGTGGTAAAGAAAACGAAGCTTCCTGTTGTCAGTGGCGCTTCCTGCATATACCCGTTGCATGAATAACAGGATGTCTTCCTGGGAATGCCTGAAAGCCGGGGTAGCGGTATCTATCGAAATGATCTTGCTCAAAAATGATTCTTTAAGGTAATGATAATAAAGGCCGCATTGGTAAAAAAGGAAGCAATGGTATTCATTCGCATGGCATGTTTAAAGTCTGCATATACATTGTTTTTCCAGGCTTTCCGGGCCCAGTAAAAAAAATACACCGCTACAGGAAACATTACCGCGAAGAAAACATAAAACGATGTTACTTGTAAGTTATAAAAGAAATAGTATGCCAACAAAACAAAGGCCGCTGAATACAAAAAACCGGCATACAAAAATGTTCCTTTGTATCCCAGCAGGGAGCTTATGGTGATAACCCCATCTTTCCGGTCGGCATCATGCTGATATATCTGTGTCAGCGGGTAGAAACCGCCTATTAATAAGCTTGCCGCTATCATCGGTATCACCGGAACGTCCAGCGTTTTATCTGCACTGCAGCCGTGATAGACCAGCCAAAAAGTAACGCCCCCCTGGAAAACCACTACCGCCAGGTAGCCCCAGACAGGATATTTTTTAAGACGGATGCCCCTGTAGCTATAAGCCCTGGACATCAAAATATATAAGAGCAGCCCGCCGGCAAAATAATAACTGATAAAGAAGGCTATCCCGGTGGCCGCAATATCCATTACCAATGTAACATGATACAGTTGCCGGGTGGGTGGCATGGGTTTCTCCAGTCCCCCGATACTACCTTCATCCCGGTCCATATAGCTGTTATACCCGTTGCTGGCGGGGTAAACCAGCAGGTGTAAGATTACAAAAACGAGCAGGGTGTCTGCCAGGCTGATCCAGGTAAGCTGACTCAGGGCAAACCAGAATACCGGCATCAGGAAAAAAGAAAAATGGAACCGCAGCAATTGCAGGGTGGAAGTATGAAGAAGCTTAGGCATAATAATTTGTTTATCCGGGTCAGGCCACCTGTCCTCTTTTTTGTCATTCCGATCCCGGCCGCAGGTTGGGAGAGGAACTGTTTCACCGAAGGTAATCTACTAACCATAGGATTCTTTCCTAAGCGGCATATTCTATCCCTTCGATAGATTTCTCCTCATTCTCCCCCGAACGTTCGGGGCATCGGATGCATCGAAATGACGTTAGTAGGTCGCCATTTCGATCGCAGGGACGAATCTACTGACCATAGAAGTCTGTCTTAAACCAGACACTGCACACCTTCGGAAGATTTCTCTCTCGCAGACTGCGTCTGCTCAATCGAAATGACGTACCGGGGGTGGGGAGATTCCTCCATCATTTTTTCCACTATTTCTTTTATCAGGGGATACGCTTTTTAACTGAACCACTATAAAGATATAATTTCTCATTGCCCCGTTCAATAATTCTCTCAAATAGTAAGCCGAGTTTCTCAATGAGCCTGATGGAAGCGGTATTCCCGGGTAAGGTAATCGCAAGTATGTTTTCTATACCATCGTTTTCCGACAGGCTTGACAAAACCGCTTTCGCAGCTTCATAGGCATACCCCTTGTTGGAATATTCCGGCAGAAAGGCAAAACCAATGTCATTGAAGTCAAGATAATTCCGTTTGATGAGTGTGATCACCCCGATTGCAGTATTTGCCTCCTTTAGTGTAACCGTCCAATAAGTAATATCCGGATCCTCATTTATTTTTTCGATATAGGCCAATGCGTCTGTTTCAGAATGAATGTTGCGATTGCCAATATACCTGATCCAGCCGTCTGTATTGAGCAGGTCAAAAATAAAATGAGTGTCTTTTTCTGATAACCGTTCTATAAAAAGGCGTTCTGTATTGATCATACCAGGTGATTAGCGCTGCTTTTCATTATCCGTTTGTTTGGGTACCCACAGCCCAATAATTTCCTGCAAAATCTTTAAAAGTTCCCCTTGTATCCGGGTCGCCTTCTTTGTTTACAGGCGCTTCAATGCTTTCACAACCTAATGCCAGGGCTTTTTCATAAATGGCTTTTGCATCCGGAACATACACGTGCATCCAAAAATGCGTTGCAGGAAATTTTTCATTTGCATCGCCTAACATAATAACGGAATCATCAATCCGGATCTCAGCATGCATAATGGTTCCGTCTGCATTGTCGTACCTTCTAAGTTCTTTCGCATTAAACAGTTTTTTTAAAAAGTCAATAAACCGTTGTGCGCCGTTCACGACAAAATATGGTGAAACAGAATTGTAGCTTTCAGGTTTGTACGCTTTCATCTTATGTATGTTTAAATTTTTTGAATGAAGAGTTCGGAACCCGCAATAAGGAAGGTTTTTGAAAAGGTAACCATTTTCCCTGAAACACCAGGCATCCTGACGGACGCTACGATGAACAATTATTTTTTCTACCAACCTATTGCCCCTGTGAGCATAGGCATCAACTTAAGAAACGTGAGCAATAAAATACCCGGAAGGAGTTTAATTTGAATAGTCCCCAACCCTGTTGGGGATGCAACCGGTGGAGAGGTTGCCCAAAATTTGCATTGAATCCGCCGCGGCGGATTCAACAAAAACTTCAACATTTTTACCCCCAGCTTCGTTGGGGCTACTCAAATTGAAGCCCTCCGGGCTTAGGTTGACACACATGCCTTATGGGACAATGATAGCGTATCAGGGTTTACAATGTTCAGGCAAATGAAAAATACCGGAGTAACTGTTCAGATCTTTATCTTCTGTTATATTTATTTTGTCCCCGGGTTTTCTTCAAACCATTTGACAATAGCCGGCATATTTTTTTCAAAACCACCCGGAATAAAAAAGTTCAATACACCTGTTCGCTCGCCGGTTTTATTTTTAAAATCGTGAACGGTTTTTGCAGGTATCCGGATAAAAGTTCCTTTTTCCGCATCTATCCAGTTATGTCCTGCAAGAATTGATATGGTTCCTTCCAATACATAAAATACTTCATCATTCCCTTCGTGCTGATGTGCACCGGGTCCGTCCGAATTGGGCTCCAGCCACCACTCCGAAATACTGTACCTTTCATCGGTTTCGTTTTCGTCTGCCTTGAAAATAGCGGTCATTGTTCCGCAATGGTAGGTTCGCCCCTGTCCTGCGGAAAGTATCAACGTTTCGTTTGAGTTGCTTGTATGTTTCATCTGTTGCAGTCTGTTTACCGGCTCTAACGCGCCTCTGTAACTGAATTTTTGAAATGGTAAGGTATAAATTTTTTTAGCCGGACAACTTTCCATAAGACAAGAAATATTATCAGGCTTTACGGAAGGTTTTTGCGCAACAACAGGGGCTGCTGTCCGGTATTTGTGTGAACATGGAATCCAGTATTGCGGGCTAATTGAAAATATGCCGCAGAAGCCTATTTAGACCTGATGGCGACCACGGGGTTCATGCGAGCGGCAATGGTAGCCGGCACAATGCCCGCCGCCACGCCGATAATGACGCAGATGGTAACCGTCAGTATCATAATGTCGTAGGAAATATATACGTTAAACTGCAGCGGACCGCTCAGCAGCTGGGCAAGTAGAAACACCAGCAGCAGGCCGATAAGCCCTCCGATGATACAGATAAAGGCCGACTCCAACAGGAATTCGGTGAGGATGGTACGGCTTTTGGCGCCGATCGCCTTTTTCAACCCGATGATAGGTGTGCGTTCCCGGACGGTCACGAACATGATATTGGCGATGCCAAAAGCGCCTACGATGAGGCTCAGCAAACCGATCAGCCATCCGCCCATCTTTACCGCAGCGAACATTTTGGTAACCGCTTCGCTAAAATCGCTTACGGCATTCAATGCAAAATCGTCTTCCGTGCCGGGGGGCAGCCTGTGAATAGCCCGCAGGGCTCCTCTCATCTCGTCTTTAAAAGCTTCGGTGCTTATGCCGGGCTTACCCTGCACCATAATGTTGGGACCTGAATACCGTTCTTCCCACATAGTCCTGAAGAAGCGATAGGGTAAGATCACACAATCGTCGAAAGCCCAGGCGCTGATCAGCAGGCTTTTTCCCTGCTTTTTAATGACCCCGATAATATTGACACGTTTGTTCTTGACCGTTACCGACTTGCCCACAGCCCTTTCAGCGGTACCAAACAGCTTGACGGCATTTTCATAGCCGATCACACCGTTGGCAGAGCCGCGGTCCATGTCTGCACTGTTGAGATACCGGCCATACTGGATCTCGAATGGCTGGATGGTGTTAAAATCTTCGGTAACCCCATATACCTGCACATTTTGTATCATATCCTTTCCGAACACCACGTTTTGCCCGCTGGCTGTAAGGTTAAATGCAATATTCTGAATGGTGTTGGTTTTCTCCCGCAGAAACCGCATCTCCTCGTACTTCGGCTCCGGGCGTTTTACATATTTCCACCAGGGATAATCGCCGCCGTCATCGCCGCCGCCATAGTCCCATTTATCTATGTAAATGGTATTGGTGCCCAGGCTTTTGACGCCATCCTGGATATTCTGCTCCAGGCTGTTAACGGTGGTCAATACGCCGATGATACAAAAAATACCGATGGTAACCCCAAACAGAGAGAGAAAGGTCCGCAGCTTATTGTTTTTCAGCTCTTCCCAGGCCAGACGGAATGTGGCGCTTAATATCTGGAGTGTTTTCAGCATCTCCAAAATTAATGACATTCAGCAGAACAACCCGAAAAAAAAGGATAAACGGGCAGACCGGCAACCTGAACAGGGAATCATTTAATTTTGCGTATGCAGCAGATCGTTTTTAAGGACATCGGACTCATTCCCTATGAGGAGGCCTGGCGCTACCAGGAACAGCTTTTGCTACAGAATGTAACGGCAAAAATTACCCGGAAAAAGGAAGGTACAGGACAGGATACCACGCATTATTTTATTATATGTGAGCACCCGCCCGTGTACACACTGGGCAAAAGCGGTAATGAAAACAACGTACTGATCGACGAGTACACCAGGGCAGAAAAAGGAATTGCCTATTTTAAGACCAATCGCGGGGGTGATATCACCTTTCATGGGCCCGGTCAAATTGTAGGTTACCCGATCATTGACCTGGAAAAATACGATACGGATATCGGCAAATACCTCCGTAACCTGGAAGAAGTGATCATCCTGGTGCTCGCACAATATGGTATCCGCGGGGAAAGATCACCCGGGGAAACCGGCGTATGGATAGACGCAACCGTTAAGGGAAGAGAACGTAAGATCTGCGCGATGGGTGTCCGGTGCAGCCGCTGGGTCACCATGCACGGTTTTGCCCTGAATGTCAATACGGATCTCAATTATTTTAATTTCATAATTCCCTGTGGTATAGCCAACAAACAGGTGACTTCGCTGGAAAAGGAACTGGGGTATGCACCTGTCATGGCGGAAGTAAAACAAAGGCTGGCAGCAGCTTTTGAGCAGGTATTTGACGGACAACTGGTTGCTTGATAAATGCTAAAATAACGGTAAAGCCCCTTTTTTTAGACCAATTATGTTGCACGGCATATGAAAGCGTTCTAATTTTACGTTTACAATAATATCCTTTGTAAATTCTAAAAAAAGAATCCAATGAGAACGCAAGTTATCAAGGCGAATGCCGCCGAAGTTTCAACCTGGAAATTAGTAGCCAAATTAGGCTTGTTAGCAGCACTTTGTATGGGCCTATGTTACCTGTTTGCAATGGGAGTTTCTACCGTTGCCCAGACTTTTTAATGCTAAATACAGGACAAAGAGTTTTCACATAACGAATTGATAGCAGCTCCGGCTGCTATTTTTTTTTGCTATTTTTACAGGTTCCGCAAAACAGCTTATGCAGTTACATAATCGTGCAGCCTTTTCAGGAAGGTATGCAGGTCATCCATCCCTTCCACCTCCTCGTGGATCAGCAGGAAGTTGCGACCGGTCTGCTTCAAACGGGCCTTGTTGGTATAGGTCTGCAGATAACCCAGCATTTTGTTGAATACTCCCGATTCAAAATAGGGCGAATCCGGGTTGTTTACGAAATAGCAACGCAGGGTTTTATCCTTTAATACCATCTTTTCGAACCCGAGCTCCACCCCCAGCCTGCGGCAGCGAACCGTGGTAAACAGGTCTTCCACTTCCGGCGGCACGGGTCCGAACCGGTCTTTCATTTCGGTGTGAAATTCCTGCAAGGCTGCTTCGTCTTCGGCATTATCCAGGCGGGTATAAAGCGAAAGCCGCTCATTGATGCTTTCTACGTAAGCATCCGGGATCAGTATCTCCAGGTCCGTATCTATGGTACAATCCTGCACATAATCCTCCTGCTGCTGAATTTCTTCCTTAAACACGTCCCGGAAGGAAGTCCGCTTCAACTCACGGATGGCTTCGTCCAGTATCTTCTGGTACATTTCAAATCCTATTTCGGCCATAAAGCCGCTTTGCTCGCCTCCCAGCAGGTTGCCTGCGCCCCGTATGTCCAGGTCGCGCATGGCTATCTGGAAGCCGCTGCCGAGCTCGCTATGCTGTTCCAGTATCTGCAGGCGTTTCCGCGAGTCATCGGGCAGGGTGCTCATGGGCGGCGCTACCAGGTAACAGAACGCCTTTTTATTGCTTCTTCCTACCCTTCCCCTCAACTGGTGCAGATCGCTTAAGCCAAACTGGTGCGCATTGTTTACGATGATGGTATTGACATTGGGAATGTCTACACCACTCTCAACAATATTGGTACATACCAGCACATCGTATTTCCTGTCGATGAAGTCCAGGATCCTTTCTTCCAGTATATGCCCTTCCAGTTGCCCGTGGGCAACACCGATGCTGAGGTCGGGGCACAGTCCCTGGATGGTCAGGGCCATTTCATTCAATCCCATCACCCGGTTGTGAATAAAGAACACCTGTCCGCCCCGCTCCGTTTCGTAATAGATGGCGTCGCGGATCGCATCCTCGTTAAACACCTGCACTTCCGTCTGGATGGGCTGACGGTTGGGAGGCGGTGTGTTGATGATGCTCAGGTCGCGGGCGCCCATCAGGCTGAACTGAAGGGTTCTTGGGATAGGCGTGGCCGTGAGGGTAAGACAATCGACATTGGTCTTCAGCGTTTTTATTTTTTCCTTATGCCCCACACCAAACTTTTGCTCTTCATCTATCACCAGTAATCCCAGATCTTTGAACTTCACTTCTTTTCCCACCAGGGCATGGGTGCCCACAATAATATCGATCTTTCCCTCCTTCAGCTTCTCCAGCGTTGCTTTCTTTTCTTTAGCCGATTTAAAGCGGTTGATATAGTCTACCGTAACAGGAAAGTCACGCAGCCGATCACTGAACGTTTTATAATGCTGAAAAGCCAGTATGGTAGTAGGCACCAGCACGGCCGCCTGTTTGCTGTCGCAGCAGGTTTTGAAAGCGGCCCGGATGGCTACTTCGGTTTTACCAAAACCCACGTCGCCGCATACCAGCCGGTCCATGGGGCTGGGTGATTGCATATCCTTTTTTACATCGGCGGAAGCCTTGCTTTGATCGGGGGTGTCTTCGTATATGAAGGAGGCTTCCAGCTCGGTTTGCATATAGTTGTCCGGGCTGTGCTCAAATCCATGCTGCGCTTTGCGCTGCGCATATAAGCTGATCAGGTCGAAGGCTATTTCCTTGACCTTTGTTTTGGTCTTCTCTTTCAGCCGCTGCCACGCATCGCTGCCCAGCTTGTTTACTTTGGGGGTTGTACCATCCTTGCCGGTATATTTCGCGATCTTATGAAGCGAATTGATGTTGACGTAAAGGATATCCGTATCCTTATAGATAATGCGTACCGCTTCCTGGAGTTTCCCGTTCACTTCTATTTTCTGCAGCCCGCTGTATATTCCCACCCCGTGATCAATATGAGTAACATAGTCTCCCGGCTGCAGCTCACGCAATGCCCGCAGGGTTAACGCCTTGTTTTTATTGTAAGCCTGCTTTACCTTGTATTTGTGATAGCGCTGAAAGATCTGGTGGTCGGTATAACAAACAGATCTGTGGGTATGCTCAATAAAACCGGCATTGATAGAAACGGGTACCGGTGTAAATTGAATTTCCGCTTTCAGGTCGGTAAAGATGCTGTGCAGCCGCTCCAGTTGCCTGGGGTTTTCTGCGAAAAGATAAATATTATACTTCCGGGATTCCCATTTCTTAAGATCGCTGATCAGCATTTCAAACTGCCGGTTGAAAGCCGGTTGCTCCGATGTATCAAAGGCGATCTCGATACCGCCGAAGTGGGGACTGTAGCCAAACTCCACTATATGCCTGTCTTTCAGCTTGTCTTCGATGACAGCGGCCGGCACAAAATCATCTGCGGTCACTTCCTTTTTTTCGAGATGCTCGCTATCCTCTTCTTTGGGTTTGCCGGCAGCGCTCTCCTGCACCCGGAAAAATATCTCAAGGTCTTCTTCCTGCACATGCAGCTTTTCTTTTACCACATCCCAGTCCTGCACCCATACGGCCGTATTCTCCGGCAAAAAATCCAGCAGCGAAACTTTTTCACCAGTCTCAAACTGGGTTTCCACGTTGGGAATAATGGTAACCTGCAGCAGCTTCCTTTCACTCAACTGGGTTTCGGGGTCAAAAATGCGGATGGAGTCTACATCGTTGCCGAAAAGCTCCACCCGGTACGGCTTTTCATTCCCGAAGGAATATATGTCGAGTATGCCACCCCGTAAGGCAAACTGCCCCGGCTCGTATACAAAATCGGTTCTTTCAAAACCATAGTCTACAAAGCGGGCCAGCAGCTCATTCACATTGATCTCGTCCCCTGCTTTAAGGCGGATGATATTACCCGAAAGCGTTTTGGGCAATACCACCTTTTCAAACAGCGCTTCCGGGTAGGTAACCACGGCGCCTACCCTGCCACCGGTGGCGGTTGAAAACCGGGTAAGCGTTTCCGTCCGCAGCATAACGTGCGAAGGATTCAGCAAACGGTAATTCTTGCGGGTTTTGAACGAGGAAGGAAAATAAAATACGTTTAAGGCGCTGGTGATATTTTCGAGGGAATTATGAAAGTAGGCCGCTTCTTCAGCGTCATTCAGGATAACCAGGTGGTTCATCTGCGAGGCCATATCCAGCCTGAAAACACCGGCAAAAATGAACTGGGAGCTGCTCCCGTTCAGATTGGTAAGGTATAAACGTTGCGGTTGAGACAATACCAGCCTGTCCGCAATCTGAAAAATGCGGGGATCATTAGCATATTCTTCCAGCAACACATTCAGGTTCATCTTATAATACATCCCGGTAATTCAATACCGCCTTGAAGGTCGCAAAGATACGGCCAATAACAGCAGATTGAAAACGTATTTATAAAGAACCTTCTCTCAGCCTAAGAGACGCCGAGTCCCCTCCGGGAGACGTCGGCTGGGAAATCGAAAAAAAGTTCATAGCCGATGTCTCACAGCCTGATTGTTTGGCAGAGTAGGAAATAGCATTGCTTCCAGGGCAAATTGTCTCTCTACAGCCCCCGGCACTAGCTGTGGACTCTGCGTAGTAGATGGAAAAAACGCGGGGCTCCCTTTCGGGGGAAATCGATATGAAACGTATTTATAATGGCCTGTCACTTTTTGTTCCTGTGTTTCTCCAGGGCAGACCGGGTAAAGGGGCTCATTGCCAGCCTGCCGCTGATAGCGGCCCGCTCTGCCAGCAGCTCATCCCAATGCTCCGTGCCTTTCCAGAATATTTTTTTCATTTCAAGCATGGCTTCCGGGTTGGCCCCGGCGAGGGTATTGGCCAGGCGCTCGACAGACTCATCCATACCTTCGGTATCGGGGTGCAGCTCGGCATACAACCCCTTTCGTCTAGCCCAATCGGCCGGGCGCCACATGGCTGCATCAATGGCCAGTTGGTTAAACGATGAACCGATCTTTTTTTCAATAGCAGGCCCCACCACAAAAGGACCAATGCCGATCGTCAGCTCACTCAGTTTTACATCGGCGCCTTCCCGCGCTATAGCATAGTCCGCCGCCGCAATGATGCCGAGCCCTCCGCCCACGGATTTTCCCTGCACCCGCACAATAATGAGCTTGGGGCATTTTCGCATGGCATTGATAACATTGGCAAACCCGCTGAAAAAAGCTTTTCCTTCCGCTTCCGTGGTAATACCGAGCAGTTCATTAAAGGAAGCGCCTGAACAAAAGGCGCCCTCTCCTGCCGATCTTATGATCACCACTTTGATGTCATCCTCCATAGCAACGCTGTGTATTTCCTGCGTTAAGGCATTCAGCAGGTCGGCGGGAAGCGAATTGGCCGCCGGGTGAAAAAACTCTATGGTGGCAATGCTTTTCTGCCAGGCAGATTTTACATATCCTTCTTTAATATTGTGTATCATAGTGAAAGTATTAATGAAACAAAATGCTAAAGAAAGATATTGAAGTTTTTGTCAATACCAATCCCGGCAGGTGTTAAAATTTAATGATCGGATCAGGCTTTATTTCAGGTTTCTCTTCAAAAAGTCGTTGATCCTTGTGTACAGGCTGATCCGCAAAATATTCGGTGTGCCGTCGCTCAGGTTATGCGTTTTATCGGGATAAAAATGTTGCTCAAAATCCGTCTTCATATTGCTGGTCAGCCGCTTGCTCAGCTCCATGCTATTCTGCAGGTGCACATTATCGTCTGCGGTGCCATGCACCAGGAATAAGCCTCCCCTGTAATCGCCGGTATAGGTAACCGGGGAGGCACTCTTATATCCTTCGGCATTTTCCGCCGGCAGTGACAACAGCCGCTCTGCATATATATTTTCATAAAAACGCCAGTTGGTTACCGGGGCTATGGCAACAGCTGCCTTAAAACTCCCGGCATATTTGGTTTGCGCCAGGGCAGCCAGGTAACCACCATAGCTCCATCCCATAATAGCTATATTGGAAGAATCGATGCGGTAATTGCGGGCCAGGAATTGTTTGGCAGCCAGAAGGTCACGCATCTCCGTATCGCCGGGCGACCGGTAGGTTGCTTTCCGGAAGTCCTGCCCCTTACCCGGTGTGCCATGCGGATCGATGCAGGCAACGGCATATCCCTGGGAAGCAAACCAGCCCATGGTCAGCATAAACTTGTCGCTCCACCTGTCGAGGGTTTCCTGCCGGCTGCCTCCTCCATACACATACAGGATCAACGGCGGCCTGGACCTTACATTTTGCGTAGGGCGAATGATCCAGCCGTTGATGGAAACCGTATCATTGGCCCGCATGGTAAATAGCTCCGCTTTGGGTATCCGGAAGTCTTTCAGCTTATCTTTCAGTTCTTTGTTCTCGATCAGCTTTCTCGTATCGTTACCATCGATAGTGGATACCTGGAAGGTGGGCGGTGTATTGATGGAAGAATGTTCATCGAAGAAATACCGCCTGTCGTTACTGATCCAGACATTATGGTAGCCGCTTCCTCTGGTCAGCCTTGTCCTGCCCCTTCCATCATAGTTTATTTTATACAACTGCTTCTGGCGTGAGTTCGCTTCATTGCCGGTATAGAATATCTCTTTTTTATCATCATCGATCGCTTCCACCTGAAACACTTCCCATTTACCGTTGGTGAGACCTTCAATAGCGCCCGATTCGCTGCTTACCTTATACAGGTGTGTGTACCCGTCTTTTTCGCTGAACCACAGGAAGTTTCTGCCGCTGTCGATGAACTGTATATTATCCGGGTATATTTTCAGGTAATTGTCCGAGGCGCTTTCGGAGTATAAAACGGTGGTTTTTCCTGTTTCGGCATCAGCTTTTAAAACGTCCAGCCTTTTCTGGTCGCGTGTAAGCCGCTGCACCAGCAGGGACCTGTTATCCGGCGTCCACCGGATACCGGTAATATACTGATCGGGATTAACACCGGCGTCCACGGCAACAAAAAGATTATTGGCAACATCGTATATATATACTTTCACATCCGGCACCATTTCTCCTGCCAGCGGGTAGCGCTGGTTCCTGATCTCCGCATAGGAGCGTTCATACATGGTGATGGGGTATTGCTTCACTACATTTTCATTAAAGCGGAGCATGGCGATATACCGGCTGTCCGGGCTCCATTCGTATGCTTTTGAAATACCAAAGCCGTTTTCATATAACCCGTCAGCCATGCCATATAAAAACTGGTCGTTTGCGCCATCGACGGTCACGGGAATGGTTTTGTTGTTCTCAACGTCCATCAGGTAGAGATTACCATTCAATATATAGCTCAGGTATTTACTGTCGGGAGAAAAGGAGGGGTGCAGTTGCTTGCCGTTGGCCGACACCACCAGCAGGTTTTTTTTCTCCATGTTCCAGATATAGTTAAAGGACTTTTCGGAAACAGAAAAATACGGCTCCACCTGGGTTTTGATCAGTATCTTATTATCGTCCGGCGAAAACCGGAAATCCTGGAAATAGGTAAAAGTGGTAGGAACCGAATCCGCCTCTCTTTTTATCTGGTTGGAAAAAAGAGTATCTACGATCCGGGTGGTATTGAAATCAAGGGAAAGGATCACCTGCGGACCAGTACCCGTATCTGTCTGTATCCATGCAAACCGCGGTGATTGGTTCATAAGCTGCACTACGTATTTTCTTTCGTCAAAATGACCGCTCCAGATCTTTTCCAGGTCAAGTGTTGATTTTTGAGCATAACCGGAAAGAAAAAGCAGGATGGAAAGGGGGAGTGATGCAATCAATTTCATTTGTAGCTACAGTTAAGATAATGAGATTTTATTGCTGCGGTATTTTCCATGTGTATTTGTCGGGCGTATTTGTCCGCAAAGTAAAGGTATTCAGTTAAATTGCATGCAATTACAATCCTTTTTTATAAACATGCAGAAATATCTCATCAGGAATATCCGGCTCGTTAATGAGCTTACCATCTCAAATGCCAATGTGTTGATCGATAAGGGGCGCATTGAAAAAATTGCACCGGTAATTCAATCAGTATCCGGTGCATATGAAATTGACGGTAAAGGCAGGTACCTGCTACCGGGTGTCATTGACGACCAGGTGCATTTCAGGGAACCGGGACTTACACATAAGGCAGATATCTATACCGAATCGAAGGCGGCCGTTGCAGGCGGCGTCACCTCTTTTATGGAAATGCCCAATACAGTCCCCAATACGCTTACCGTTGACCTTCTGGAAGAAAAATATGCCGTTGCCTCAAAAAGTTCACTTGCCAACTATTCCTTTTTCATGGGGGTGTCTAACACCAACACAGAGGAGGTATTGAAAATCAATGACAGGAGAAAAGATGTTTGCGGTGTAAAAATATTCATGGGTTCCAGCACCGGTAACATGCTGGTGGACAACTACCTCACGTTGGATACTATCTTCCGTGAAAGTGAAGTGCTGATCGCTACGCATTGCGAAGACGAAAAGATCATCAAAGCCAATTACGAGCAACTGAAAGCAGTCAAACCGGAACTCACGGCAGCGGATCACCCGGTCATCCGTAACGAGGAAGCCTGTTTTGAATCTTCATTTGCGGCGGTTCAATTGGCCAAAAAGCACAACAGCCGTTTGCATATTCTGCATATCTCTACGGCCAAAGAGCTGCAGCTATTCACCAACCTGCTGCCGTTGGCTGAAAAAAGGATCACCTGCGAAGTATGTGTACATCACCTGCATTTTACCGCAGACGATTATGCGCAACTGGGATACCGGATAAAGTGCAACCCCGCTATAAAAGCGCCACACAATAAGACCGCCTTATGGGAAGCGCTTCTTGACGACCGGATAGACGTGATCGCTACCGACCATGCCCCGCATACGCTGGAAGAAAAAGGGTACGAAAGAGATGCCGGGGGGTCGCTCGTTGACAGGAAAGGCGTCAGCTATGAGCATGCCCATGCCGGGCTGCCCCTGGTGCAGCACCCCCTGCTGTTGATGCTGCATTATCATAAGCAGGGAAAGATAAGCCTGGAAAAGATCGTGCAGAAGATGAGCCATGCGGTGGCCGACAGCTTTAACATTGCCGGCAGGGGTTATATCAGGGAAGGGTATTGGGCTGACCTGGTAATGGTAGACCTGGACAGATCAACAACCATAGCGCCCGGTAATATATTGTATAAATGCGGCTGGAGCCCGCTGGAAGGACAGGAAATGCCGGCTGAAATAACACACACTTTTGTGAACGGCAACCTGGTATATGACCGTTATGGAAACCAGGCATGGAATGAATCTAATAAAGGCATGCGGTTGCGCTTTGATCGGTAAATTTGATAACAGGCCTGTTTAATATATGCAGATAGACAAAACCACCTATAACGACCTCTCCATTTTCAGCCAGGAAGAGGAGTTTTCGGTATTTCATAAAATAGACTTTACGCGGACCGTGGGAGGGCGTGAGCTGTTGCGCTGGATGATGACGCAGCCTGCAAGCGACCTGAAAAAGATCAGGGAAACACAGGATATCCTCAAAGCGATCATCGAAGATATTGAAGTCTGGACCCTTAAGATCAGCAACGGCACAATGATGGTAATGGAACGTTTCTACGATGCCAACATCGATACCATTCCGGCAAACCCCCATTTGCTGAATTCGTTATTTTATAAATGGCTTCACGCGCCCGATTACGGGTTGATCCGTTATTCGGTAAGACATTTCCGTGACTTCGTTGCCGGCATGCACCTGCTGGTAAAGCTGATAGAGCAGATGCCCACGCCTCCGCCAAAGCTGCAACTGTTTGCCACCCGGATCGCTTCTGTCATGAAGGATCCGCACCTGGTATCGCTGGTGCAGAAAAAAGAAGAAAGTTTCAGCATAAAAGATGTTTTATACTACGGTAATTACTTTAAATATCATTTCAGGAACCGCTACACCGAGCTGGCCGATATTTTTTACCAGCTGGATGCCTGGTATGCGATGGCGATGGCGATCAAAAAATACAACCTGGCGTTCCCGGAATTCCTGGACTCGGAAGAGCCGTTCATCAATGCCGAACAAATACACCATATCCTGCTGTCTCACCCGATCCCGTATGATATACAATTGTCACCCAGCACCAATTTTATTTTTTTGACCGGTGCCAATATGGCCGGCAAAAGCACCTTCATTAAATCGCTCGGGGTGGCAGTGTACCTGGCCCATCTCGGCATGGGTGTACCGGCAAAGAGAATGCAGCTCACCATGTTTGACGGAGTGCTGAGCAATATCAACGTGGCCGACAATATTGTGAAGGGTGAAAGCTATTTCTTTAATGAAGTGCAGCGGATCAAAAACACCATCCTTACCATCAATGACGGAAGAAAATGGCTGGTGCTGATCGACGAGCTGTTCAAAGGAACCAATGTGCAGGATGCCATGCGCTGCTCCCTGGCGGTGATCAAAGGACTGATAAAGATCCGCGGCTCTCTGTTTGTATTGTCCACTCACCTTTACGAGATAGGAGAAGAGATACAAAGCAACCCGAATATTTCTTTCAAGTATTTTGAGACCAGCATCAACAACGATAAGCTGGAGTTCAGCTACCAGTTGAAAGACGGGGTGAGCAACGACCGGTTGGGCTATTTTATACTGAAGAGTGAAAAAGTAGTAGAGCTGTTGGAGAGCCTGTGATCATACGTCGCTGTTGTATACCCGGTACATCCTTTCTGTTCTCTTCCTGAGTTTTCTTACCATCGACGAGGGTGATATTACCTTCAATCCTTCCCCGAATCCAAGCAACTCTCTTTCTAGCTCCAGGTTGGGGATAACGGTTATACTGAACAAAATACCTTCCTTACCGGATTCAAGGATCTTCTGCGAGGGATGCAGGGGTTTGGTCCTGATATAGGGCGCCTGGTGATGATCCGCCAGGAATGTAATTTCCACCGGGTTGACACCGGTGTGGGACACCCCGATAATATCCGCGAAATAGGTTTGGGCATTAAAGTCCCTGCTTTTCCGGAAGAGCTCATCGGGAAGGGGTATGATGTGTACGATCCTGTCCAGGGCCAATGTCAGCAACTGCCTGTCTTTTTTTTGCATCCCCAATACAAACCAGCGGTTCCTGTATTCTTTTAACAGGTAGGGGTAAAATATGATCTCGCCCGGCAGCCGGGCCTTGAACGACTGGTACGTAATACGGATGGTTGTTTTCTCAATAATATTTTTATAAAGAATATCCAGCCATTCCAGCCCGGCCAATAATTCATTTTTTTCAAAGTCGATCGCCGGCGCCTGCTGGTGCTGCTCGCTGTATATTTTGTCTTCCAGCTTACTGATCATTTCATTTACCTCGTTGAAATGATTGAATCCTTTGAACTGCTTTAAAAGATGGGAGACTTCCTGTAAGATACCCAGGTCCTGTGTGGTCAGTGGAATATCGGTAATGGAATAACCGGCATCCTCGTATGTGTAGTACTTTTTGTCTACCACAATAATGGGGGCGTTATACCCCAGTTGTTCGCTTCGCATGGCCCTGAGGTCCATACGGATGGTACGCATGCTGATCGGCCTGTCAATCCCTTCATATTCATACAGGGCCTCCGAACAGGCATCTATCAGGTCTTCAATCGTCCACTTACGCCGCCGGTTTTGCAGGCATTTGTCAATGGTTCGGTAGCGAATGAGGGCATTACGATTGATCGGCATTTTTGATGGTAAGATAAATGCATTTCTCTTTTGAACCAAATTGACGGCGGCTGTCATAAAAAAACCAAAGGCATTAAAAGATCTCTCCCTAATACCTTTTGGTTCCCTTTGCTTCAACTATGTCAATGCTGTTAATACTGTTCCAGCATATATTTAATTACGTCGGTAGTTGTTACAATGCCCTTTAGTTCATCGTTGTCTACCACCGGCAGCGAATGATATTCCGCTTCGCTGAAAATTTCGGCTACTTCCCGGATAGTGGTATCGCTGGTAATCGTGCGTGGCTTGTCACTCATTACCTGGGAAATGGTCAGCATATCCAGGATAGCAGCGTCTACACCTTCCTGGTTATCAAACAATGCACCGAAAGTCAGCCGGTTAATATCGGTACGGCTGATGATGCCTACTATCTTTTTACCATCTTTTACCGGCAGGTGCCTGATACCTTTGCTCTTGAATATGGAAACCACAGTTTCCAGGCTATCCTTTTCTGATACACTTATCACATCCTTTGTCATGATAGCCGATACCGGTTCTCTCTTTTTCATTTTGTTTTAATTAAGATATTAAAAGTAACTTATCTGACAGATACCCGGTATGACAAAAGTCAACGATGGGCAAAATTTTTGTCAGCCAGCCCGGGACAACAGATCTACGTGGTTTCCCAACCTGCCTGCTGCAATACTTGTCAAATGGCAAGTGAACCTGTACCTGCCGAGTATTACTTTTGAGCTTGCTCATCAAAAAACAGCATATGGATCGGCAACACATCACAAAAGATATTTCAACAATATTCAATGCGGTAGTTGAATCAATAAAAAATACAGATGAAGCTGCTTTTAATACGACTCCTTTTAAAGGTAGCTGGACGATCGGGCAGGTAACGGAACACATCGTGATATGCAGCCGGGGCATACAGGATAGCCGGACAGGTGATACCACCCGGGCATACGACGAAAACCTGGAGCAACTGCGAGATATTTTTTTGAACATGGAGGAAAAATCCAAAGCCGCTCCACAGGTGACGCCGCACCCTCCACCGCACAACAAAACCAGGCTTATTGATCACTTGGAAGCCAATAAACTCCATCTCCTGGCAATAGCCGCGGAGAAGGATCTGACAAAGCTGAGCCTGGATATGGAATTTCCGTATATGGGATACTTCACGCGTTATGAATGGCTGAGCTTTATCTGTTTGCACACGCAAAGGCACCTTAACCAGATCCGGAATATCCAACAGCATTTATTCACAATCGTAAAAAATGAACAGTAATGAACATCAATCAAATCTTTGTAAATCTACCGGTCAGGGACATACAGCAAACACGGGCATTCTGGACAAAACTCGGTTTTGCCATTAACGAACAGTTCTCTGACGATAAGGCTATTTGCGTGGTACTGAATGAGGGTAGTATCTATGCCATGTTTCTGAAAGAAGAATATTTCAAAACATTCACCAACCGGCCTATTGCGAATGGCGATACTACCCAGGTACTGCTGGCCATAGGTGTAAATACACGGCAGGAAGTAGAGGACATGGTGAGTACGGCTATAGCGAATGGCGGGGCAAAATACAGCGAACCGCAGGACCACGGCTGGATGTATCAAAGCAGCTTTGCTGACCTCAACGGACATCAATGGGAAGTTATGTACGCGGATATATCCAAAATGAACCAGTAAAGTCTTCTATAATTAATTTCATCGCTCAAAACGATTAAAATGGAAAACCAATAATATGAAAAGGAATAAAATTATTTTCTGGATAGCTACGATCATTATATTCCTGTTTGAAGGACTCATGCCGCTGAGCACGCTCATCGTGGCGCCGGAACAATTTAATGTAGGAACAAAACCGCTGGGTTATCCCGACTATTTTGCATATACGCTTATCATATGTAAGGTGTTGGGAGCTACAGCCCTGATCATACCGGCGCTACCTGCGAAGCTCAGGGAGTGGGCCTATGCGGGGCTGACGTTCAACCTGCTGTTCGCAGCCATCAGTCATGCGGTAGTGGATGGCAACATAGGATATATAGTAATGCCTGTTGTGATCGGCGGCATACTTGCCATCTCCTATATCTTTAATCTCAAAATCCAATCCCATGGCTAAAACGGACTTTAAGACGATTGACGAATACCAGTCCGGTTTTCCTGCCGCGGTCCGGGAAAGGATGCAACAGATCAGGGAAATAATTAAGGAAGTGGCGCCCGAAGCAGAAGAGGTGATCAGCTACCAGATACCTGCTTTCAAAATGGGCAAAAACTTTCTGATCTACTACTCTGCTTATGCAAAGCATATTTCCCTTTCCAGTCCGTGGAGCAAGGCATTTCTTACAGAGTTTGAAACAGCGCTGAAGAAATTGAAAGTAAGCAGATCAGCTATTCAGTTCCCCCACGATCAACCATTGCCGTTGGCCCTCATTAAGCGAATGGTGAAGTTTAGGAAAAAGGAGAGCGAAGCGGTGAAATAAAAGCCGGCCGGATCATTCTTTGCCCGGCAAACTATCAACTGAACGCCTGGCTGTTTCGAACCTTTCATCGCAGGTACCGCTGATATCCACCCAGGGTACAGACTGATTGATCATGATATCCTTATACATAAGATAGAGCTTCTGGCGGGAGACCAGGTCCGGGTATTCCCGCAGCTCATCCTTTACCCAGGGCAGGTCTGTATTGCAGAGAAGATACATATCACAGGTGCGCTCAACTACCTGGTTCAGTATCCACGGGTGGCATTTTTCAAAAACAAACTCGCACCATACCTTCATTACATACATGTCGGTATCCACAAAAAGCAGTTGTTTACCGGCAGCTATCGCTTCTGCTATATATTTCTCTTCCAGCTCCAGTTGCCCGCGGGCAATGGTCAGCAGGTCATCAAAACTGTAATCGGTACCGTTTTTCAACAGGTACTCACGGGCGTACTCCGGGCACCAGGCAGTTTGATAATGGTCTGCCAGTTGCTGACAAAGTGTACTCTTTCCCGTTGACTCCGGGCCGATAATGACTACTTTCTTCAACATGCTTCTATATTAAACAACCATTGAAGATATACCAACCGTGCAAATTTTCAACAGGGAATTGATATTTGTTACATTTTTAAAATAACACGCCTGTTTCCGCGGATTGGATAACTTTACGGCTTCAAATTAAGACTTACCTGTATGAATATTGCTGTGCTGGGTGCGGGAATGGTTGGACGTGCCATTGCTGAAGACCTTGTAAAACATTTCTCCGTTACCGCTATTGACAGATCTGAAAATGCGCTTACAACGCTTTCCGGAAGAAACGCCCGGATTAAAACGCTTGTTTACGACCTTGCTGAAGCCGACTATGCAACCCTGCTGCAGCCGTTTGATATGGTAGTAACCGCCGTTCCGGGGTTTATTGGCTATGAAACGGTAAAAAAGGTGATCGCTGCCGGCAAAAACCTGGTAGATATATCCTTTTCACCGGAAGATATACTGCAACTGGATCCCCTGGCAAAAGAAAAAAATGTAACTGCCATCGTTGATTTCGGTGTGGCGCCGGGCATGAGCAACCTGGTGCTGGGCAGGTACAACGAAGAAATGAACGTACAGAATTTTGAATGTTACGTAGGAGGACTGCCGAAGGAACGAAAAAAACCCTTTGAATATAAGGCCCCGTTTTCGCCTATAGATGTTATTGAGGAATATACCCGGCCGGCACGGCTGCAGGAAAACGGGCAGATCGTAACCCGCCCGGCATTAACCGAGGTAGAGCTTATGGAGTTTGAGGAGATCGGACAACTGGAAGCTTTTAACACAGACGGGCTACGCACTCTCTTATATACGATGGGGCATATTCCCAATATGAAGGAAAAAACGCTGCGGTATCCCGGTCATGTTAAGCTGATCGCCGACCTGCAGGCAGGCGGATTCTTTGATAAGGAGCCCATACACGTAAAGGGAACCGCAATCTCTCCCATCGAATTTTCCTCCGCCCTGCTGTTCAAAGAATGGCAGTTGCTGCCGGAAGAAGAAGAGTTTACCGTCATGAAAATAATAGTGGAGGGAGAAAAGAACGGACAGCCTGAAAAAGTGGTCTATGACCTTCTTGACCGTTACGACAAGGCGTCCGGAACCAGCTCCATGGCCAGGTCTACCGGGTATACCTGTACGGCCGCCGTACACCTGCTGGCAAACGGGCTCTTTGATCAGAAAGGTATATTTCCACCTGAATATGTGGGAAAACAAAAAGACTGTTTTGATTTTGTGCTGGATCACCTGGCAGCAAGAGGTGTGTGCTGGAAGAAAACGGAAGCATAGGCAAGAAAGGTTTCCAATCTTCAGAAGGTTGGAAACCTTTTAGCAAGTGCGTTCACCTGGGGTCTGGCGTAGCGGACCCCGGGATCACCAGGTGATAATTTTTATGAAAACTTTGCGTCCACCTGGGGTCTGGCGTAGCCGACCCCGGGATCGCCAGGTGTTAGTTTTTATGAAAACGGTAGCACAGCATATATATGCTGATGCAGATCGGGGAAGTGATGTAGCGTTCCATACCTTCGGGGTCGGCGCTGCCAGACCCCGGAGAGACATAAAGTAAATACAACAGGATGCCAGGATTCGGAGCCCTTTTACCACAGGTTTATTATTTTTGAGGGCATTAATCTTTCGCCGTCTGTAGCGTCTAACTAAAAAAAGAACTTGAGAAAAATCATCATATCGGGTTTACTGGTTTTGGGCCGCCTGACCGGCTTTTGCCAGGCGCCGGATAGCATCTACTTCAATTTATATACAGACAGCCTGAAAAAAGGTACCTATAATTACATTAATGTGGAAGGCATTTTCCCAAATAAACGGGTGTTGCCCCTGGACACTACCCAGCTTATTTTTGCTTCCTCCTTCGGTGAGTTTCACCGCAACAGCTTATGGATCCCTTTTGAAGCAACAACCGAAAAAGTGGATATTACGGTCACTCTCCGTGCCAATCCTTCCTACATTATCCGCCGGACCATCTATATTAAAAAGAAAGAAGATTAGTACCGCAGCATGTAGTTGACCATCATTAAAAAAATCCTATCTCTCAGCGGTTTATTCTTTTTTTGGTGCTATTCTTGTTTACTTTGCAGCCATTAAATATCAACAGGAATGAAATTTTTAATTACCGGAACCGCAGGGTTTATTGGATTCCATCTCGCTAACTACCTGATCAAAAGGGGGGATACCGTTGTTGGACTGGATTGTATCAACGACTATTATGACGTTAATCTTAAATATGACAGGTTGGCCTATGCCGGCATAGATAAAGCCAAAGTGAAATATAACACCTTGGTAACCAGCGACAAGCATCCCAACTACCAGTTCATTCAACTGAAGCTGGAAGATAAGGAAAACCTGGAAAAGCTTTTTGCCGGACAACAGTTTGATAAGGTTTGTAACCTGGCTGCCCAGGCAGGCGTACGGTATAGCCTTACCAACCCGGATGCATATATCAATAGCAATATTGTAGGCTTTTTGAATATACTGGAATGCTGCCGTCACCATAATATCAGGCACCTGGCCTATGCCAGCAGTTCCAGCGTGTACGGGCTGAACGGGAAATCTCCTTTCGCCACCTCCGATAATGTAGATCACCCGATCTCGCTGTATGCAGCCAGTAAAAAAAGCAATGAATTGATGGCGCATACCTACAGCCATCTCTTCAACGTGCCTACCACGGGTTTACGGTTCTTTACAGTGTATGGCCCCTGGGGCAGACCGGATATGGCCTTATTCCTCTTCACCAAGGCTATCCTGGCGGGACAGCCCATCCAGGTATTCAACAACGGTAATATGGTGCGCGACTTCACCTATATAGCCGATATTGTGGAAGGCGTGGTGAGGGTGCTGGACAATCCGCCGGCCGGCAACACCCAATGGGATGCTGCTCACCCCGATCCGTCAACTTCACCCGCACCCTACAAGGTGTATAACATCGGGAATAATAACCCGGTAAAGCTGATGACCTTTGTGGAGGCAATAGAAACGGCACTCGGCAAGCAAGCCGCAAAAGAGCTGCTGCCCATGCAGCCGGGAGATGTGGCGGCCACCTGCGCCGACGTAACCGACCTGGTAGAAAACCTGAAGTATAAGCCCGACACAAAAGTGCAGGAGGGTATTCAGAACTTTATTACCTGGTACCGGGAATATTTTAAAGTATAGCGTCCCCCGGACGTTGCGTAACGATTTTTATACAAAAATTTTTTACTTATAGGTATTATATTACCTTTGCATCAGGAAAAAGAACGAAAGAAGGGAACGAAGCCGTTCCCTTCTTTATTTACCGGATTTATGAGCAGCGAAGCATCTATAAAAATTGTAGAAGAATTAATGGCGGGGTTACTGGCGGAGAGCCCGGAGTGTTTTTTGGTAGAAGTGAAAGTGAAGCCCACAAATAATATCAGGGTATTCCTGGATGCGGATGAAGGTATTTCTATAGCAAAGTGCATCACCTATAACCGGGCCCTGTATAAGCTGATCGAGGAAAAAGGCATATACCCTGATGGCGATTTTTCGCTGGAAGTATCATCTCCCGGTCTGGATGAACCGTTAAAATTAAAAAGACAATACGTTAAAAATATCGGCAGGAACGTGGAGGTGACAACCCTCGACGGTATCCGCACAGAAGGCAGGCTACTCTCTGCCACAGACGAAGAGATCGTGGTGGAAGAGACCCGTGGAAAGAATAAGAAAAAAGAGGTAATTCAACATACTATTTTTTTTAACAACATAAAAACGACAAAAATTCAAATTCAATTTTAACGGTCCCTGTTGAATACGGTCACACGTTTCAATCCGGGATAAAAATGCTGTAACTATGGCAAGTATAAATCTTATTGAATCCTTCCAGGACTTTAAGGACGCAGAAAATATAGACCGTCCTACCCTGATGAAGGTGCTGGAAGATGTATTCAAAACATTGCTCCGTAAAAAATACGGGTCAGATGAAAGTTTTGACGTGATCGTGAATACGGAAAAAGGTGACCTGGAGATCATTCACCGAAGGACGATCGTAGAGGATGGGCAGGTGGAGGATCCGGTGGCGGAGATTGCCTATAGTGACGCTATCAAAATTGAGCCCGACTTTGAAGTGGGAGAAGAATTGTTCCAGGAAGTGGATATCCTGGACTTCGGTCGCCGCGCCATACTGGCTGCCAAACAAACCCTGGCCAGCCGTATCAGCGACCTTAAAAAGAACAGCCTGGTGAAAAAATACGCCGACCGTGTGGGTGAGATCATTACTGCGGAAGTGTACCAGGTTTGGAAAAAAGAGGTATTGCTGCTGGATGAAGATGGAAATGAGCTGATCATACCCAAGTCTGAACAGATACCTTCAGACTATTTCAAGAAGGGAGAAAATGTGAAGGCGGTGGTTAAAAAAGTAGAGTTAAAAAATAATTCACCGGTGATCATCCTTTCCCGCACCCATCCATCCTTCCTGGCCAAGCTGCTGGAAATTGAAGTGCCGGAAATTTTTGACGGGTTGATCGTCATCCGTAAAATAGTGAGAGAGCCGGGTGAAAGAGCAAAAGTTGCCGTAGAATCCTACGACGACCGCATTGACCCGGTAGGCGCCTGCGTTGGTATGAAAGGTAGTCGTATTCACGGGATCGTAAGAGAGTTGCGCAACGAAAACATAGATGTGATCAACTGGACGAACAATACCCAGCTCCTGATCCAGCGTGCCTTAACGCCGGCCAAAGTGAGCTTTATGGAAATTGACGCCGAGAATAAGCATGCAAGTGTTTACCTAAAACCGGACCAGGTGTCGCTGGCAATAGGACGTCGCGGCGTGAACATCAAGTTGGCCTGCGAACTGGCAGGATACGAAATAGATGTGTTCAGGGATGATGAAGACCAGTCTGAAGAGTTTGATATAGACCTGGATGAATTTGCAGATGAAATTGATACATGGGTGATTGATGAACTGAAAAGAGTGGGATGCGACACAGCCCGCAGTGTATTGGATCTGACAATAGAAGAACTGGAAAGAAGAACAGACCTTGAGAAAGAAACCATAGAGGATGTAAGGAAAGTGCTGGAAGAAGAATTTGAAAAAGGATAACAATAACTATTCTGAAAAGCAGGTAGTTTTATCACGAAGAAATCAAAAAATCCTCCCGGGTTGACAGCGGGGAGGCAACTACAATATGGCGGAAGTAAAATTACCCAGGTTGCTGGCAGCAGCAAAAGAGTTTAACATCGGACAGGAAACCTTAATAGATTTTCTGATAGGGAAGGGTTTTGCAAAAGAGGAACTGAAACCTACCAGTAAGCTGACAGAGGACATGTATTATTCCCTGCAACAGGAATTCTCGTCTGATAAGGCCGTGAAGGCTAAAAGTGACCAGATAGAAATTCCCAAGGGAAATGTGCTGGAGCCACGTAAAAAGAAGGATGAAGAAGAAATTGTTTTCAAAAAGGAAACAAAGAAAAAAGCGGATCCGGAACCTCCGCAGCCCGAAGTAGTACCCGAAGTGCAGGAGCCCGCGGTGCAGCCGGAGGAGGAAGCCCCACAACCGGAGATCACGAAAATAGAAGCCCCGGAACTGGAAGGCCCCAAAGTGCTGGATAAGATAGACCTTTCTGCCATTGACGGTTCCACCCGCCCTAAAAAAGGCGCTAAAAAGGTCGCCAAACCGGCAGTGGAAGAAGAAAAACCGGCAGAACCGAAAGAAGAAGAAAAAGAGAAGACCTTACCCGAAGAGAAGCCTGTAGCGGAGGTGGAAACGCCCCGCGAGGAAATTCCCGCAGCGCCGGCTGAGGAAGAGAGCAAAGTAGTGGAAAACATCAGGGCCGAAAAGCTGGAAGGTCCCAGGATCGTCGGAAAAATTGAGCTTCCGGTGGAAAATGATACCAAACCGGCTGCCAAGCAGTCCGACGAAAAACGGAAAAGAAAACGGATCCCTATTGAAAAAAGAGACCAGGCGCCACGGCAGCAGGATGGGAACAGAGGCAATAACCAGCAAAGACGAGACGGCAACCGCCCCTCCATTCAAAAGCAGGGGGATAATAAAAATGCCGGAGGAAGGTTTGGTCAGAAGGGCGGAAGAAGAGAAAATACCCGGGAAGCAAAAGAAATAGATGCGAAAGAGATACAGGATAAGATCAGGGAAACACAGGCCAAGCTGAGTGGTGGCGGCAAGGGCGGCGGTAAAGGCAGCAAAGCCAAGATGCGCCGGGCCCGGAAAGAAGAAATGGCGGAACACATGTCTGAAATGCAGGGAGACGACAGCAAGCTGCAGGTAACCGAGTTTGTTACCGTTAGTGAGCTGGCTAACCTGATGGACGTAAGCTTTGCCGAGGTTATCGGTAAATGTATGGGACTGGGCATCATGGTATCTATCAACCAGCGCCTGGATGCGGAAGTAATAGAGCTGGTGGCCGGTGAGTTCGGATACGAGGTAGAGTTTATCGGTTTGGATGATGTGGAGGAAGAAGAAGGCGATGAAATAGAAGACCAGCCGGAAGACCTGGAACCACGACCGCCCGTTATCACCATTATGGGACACGTTGACCATGGTAAGACCTCCCTGCTGGACTATATCCGCAATGCCAATGTTGTGGCGGGTGAAGCCGGTGGTATTACGCAGCACATAGGCGCCTACCAGGTAACGACCACGTCTGGCAAAAAGCTTACTTTCCTCGATACGCCGGGTCACGAAGCCTTTACGGCAATGCGTGCCCGTGGAGCCAAAGCTGCGGATGTGGCTATCATTGTGGTATCTGCAGATGATGCCGTGATGCCGCAAACCAAGGAGGCCATCAGCCACGCACAGGCAGCCAACCTGCCGATGGTGTTTGCTATCAACAAAATAGATAAGGACGGGGCAAACCCCGAAAAAATAAAAGAACAGCTTTCTGCCATGAACATCCTGGTGGAAGACTGGGGTGGAAAATACCAGAGCCAGGAGATATCCGCAAAAACAGGTCTGAATGTGGACCTGCTGCTGGAAAAAATATTGCTGGAAGCGGAACTGCTGGAGCTGAAAGCCAATCCCTCCAGGGAAGCAGTCGGAACCATTATTGAAGCTTCGTTAGACAAGGGAAGAGGCTATGTGGCAACCGTACTTGTTCAGAACGGAAGCCTGCATCACAGCGATATTATGGTGAGCGGACAGTTCTTTGGCCGGGCCAAGGCTATGTTCAATGAACGGAACCAGAAAATAGAGGTTGCCGGTCCTTCAGCACCGGTGCAGATACTGGGGCTGAACGGAGCGCCGCAGGCAGGTGAAAAATTCAAAGTGTATGCAGATGAAGGGGAGGCCAAGGACGTTGCTAACAAACGTGCCCAGATCTTAAGAGAACAGGGTATCCGGGCCAAGAAACATATTACGCTGGATGAGATCGGAAGAAGGCTGGCACTGGGCAACTTCAAGCAGCTTAACCTGATCATTAAAGGTGATGTGGACGGATCTGTGGAAGCCCTGAGCGATTCACTGCAAAAGCTGTCTACAGAAGAAATAGCCATTTCGGTGGTGCATAAGGCGGTGGGCGCCATCACGGAAAGTGATGTATTGCTGGCAACCGCTTCTGATGCCATCATCGTCGGGTTCAACGTGCGCCCATCCATACAGGCTTCCCGGATCGCGGAATCGGAAGGCGTGCAGATAAAAACCTATTCTATCATTTATAACGCCATTGAGGAGATCAAGAGCGCTATGGAGGGTATGATGGAACCGACCATTACCGAAAAGATCACCGGTAACGTGGAGATCAGGGAGGTATACAAATTTGACAAGGCCACGGTTGCAGGCTGCCAGGTACTCGACGGTAAGATATTGAGGAACTCTAAAGTAAGGTTGATACGCGACGGCATTGTGATCTATCCCACCGGGGAAGGTCAAAGCGCCGAGCTCGGATCGTTGAAACGCTATAAAGACGACGTGAAAGAGGTGACCAGTGGTATGGAATGCGGTTTGACCCTTAAAAACTATAACGACCTGAAACAGGGCGATATAGTGGAGGCTTTTGAAATTGAGGAAGAAAAAAGAAGCCTCTAAACCTTTGTTAAATCAAAGGAAAAGGCTTTACCGGACAGTAAAGACTTTTACATTTGAAACATGGATCTTTCAGCAGCTATAAAACATTGATGATAACCGTCAATGTTTTATTTGCTTTTTAAACTATCGGGGATATGAAACATTTGTTTTTTTTAGCTTGTCTTTTTGGCGTCGGCCTTTCAGCCTATGCCCAGCAGAAGACCGGTCAATCACATAAAGTGCTGGCGGATAAAATTGTAGCCGTGCTGGGGGATAAGATCGTATTACGCTCAGATATCCTGAACTATATTGATGATGAAAAAAGGCAGGGAAACCAATTACCGCCTGATGCCGGATGCATGCTGCTACAGCAGATGCTTGTCAGAAAGGCGATGATGCTGCAGGCACAAAAAGACTCTTTGCCCGTCAGCGATGAAGAAATAGAAGCTGCACTTGATCAGCGGATACGGTATTTCGTTAGTATGTATAACGGAAAGGAAGCCCTGGAACAGATTGCCGGCAAAACGATCTACCAGATCAAGGAAGATAACAGGGCGGTTATCCGCGAGCAGAAGCTGACGGAAGCGATGCAGCAGTCGATAATAGAAAATGTAAAGATCACCCCCACCGAGGTGCGGACTTATTTTGAAAAGATCCCGCAGGACAAGCTGCCGTTTTATGAGACCGAGCTGGAGCTAAAACAGATCGTGGCTTACGGGAAGGCCAACCGCGATATGGAAAAATATGCCCAGGATGAGCTGTCCGAATATAAGCGCCAGATTGAAGCCGGGATGACCAGCTTTGAACGCCTGGCAAAAATGTACAGTGACGATCCGGGTACAAAGGAAATGGGGGGACGTTTTGAGTTTAACAGGAATGAAAAAACAGTGGACGGTGTTTTTGCGCAAACAGCCTTTGCCCTGAAAGAAGGACAGATATCCAGGGTGGTGAAGTCAAGGTTCGGGTATCATATTATCCAATTGGTGAGCCGCTCCGGGGATGATGTGGTAGTGCGCCACATATTGAAAATACCGCAGGTGACCGATGCAGAGATCCAGGAGGTAATAGGAAAACTGGATACGGTACGGTCGAAGCTGGTAGCCAATACCCTTACATTTGGGCAAGCGGTGGACCAGTATAGTGAAGACGAAAACAGCAAGTTCACAGCCGGGTCGGTTACCAACGAAATGGGTTCTTCTATCCTCACTATTGACCAGCTGGATAAAAGCATTGTAGCAATACTGGATCAGCTGAAGATAGGAGAATATACCAAGCCGATGCCTTTTACGGATGAAAGAGGTAAAAAAGGAGCCCGCATCCTGTTTTTGCAATCCAAAACAGAACCGCACCGTGAAAACTTACGGGACGATTATAACCGGATCGCCCAGCGTGTGCTGGAAGAAAAAAAGGGTGAGGTGCTGAACAGGTGGCTGGAGACCAAAATGCCCACCTTCTATATGACCGTGGACGAGGAATACAAAGGTTGTCCGGATATTGCCACCTGGCTGTCGCTGTCTCCCAGCAACACGGTAAGCAATTGATCTGCATACAATATTTCTTGAAAAGGAGCCGTTAACATGGCTCCTTTTTGTTTTATTCAGGTATAATACCGCTCGCACATCTGTAACAGATCAATATACATTGGTCTAAACATCTGAGCGTCGGCCGTCCCAGCCCGACTGCGTCACTCAGGCGGGCGAACGGCTCAGCGGGCTGGTATTATACGGGAATACACAGGTTTAAAATAAAAATCCGTTTTGTATAATTTCTTCTTTACGCAACGAAGTATTATTTTTAGCCGAATATTCTAAAAAAACTAAAGCCCCTCCCGGAAATGAGATTGAACTGTTTACTTCCTGTTGTTTTATTATTGCTTTGCCGGTTTTCATTCGCGCAGATTGACCTCTCCCATGCCGCTATCTGGACGGATCAGCACAAGAAAATATCGCTTGATATGCCCGCCGATGTGTTAAAAGAAGAAGTGCGGAAAAGGACAGGGTTGACATTGTCATCCACTGAGAAACCGGTAGAAGGACAAACGGTGATCTTTCTTGTAAGCAGCGAGGGAGAGTCAAAAATACCGAAATACATCCGCGATTTCGTGACCAAAATTCCGCAACCGGCAGAAGAAGGGTATAAGCTGGTTTCCGTAAAAGGACAGTCCGCTGTTATCATTTCCGGTAAAGACGCCCGGGCAGTATTGTTTGGTGTAGGCAAATTTTTGCGGGAAGCAAAAATGGAACAGGGTGCGTTGAGCATTCCGGAAAACCTTTCCATCAGCTCTGCACCTGCGTACCCCATACGGGGACACCAGCTCGGTTACCGGGCCAAAACCAATTCCTATGATGCCTTCACCGTAGCACAGTTTGATGAGTATATCCGCGACCTCGCATTGTTTGGCGCCAACAGTATAGAAATAATGCCTCCCCGCACCGACGATGACGATTCAAGTAAACATATGGTGACAACACCGTTTAAAATGATGGTGGAGCAATCCCGCATCTGTAAAAAATACGGATTGGACGTGTGGATGTGGTACCCGAACATGGGTAAGGACTATACGGACCGGGGTATCCTCAGGAGCGAAATGGCGGAAAGACTGGAAGTGTTTGCCGCCGTGCCCAAACTCGATCACCTGTTTGTTCCCGGCGGTGATCCTGGTGACCTGGAACCCGATGTATTGTTTAAATGGCTGGGCACGGTGGCAACGGCCATGCGGCAGTATCATCCGAATGCCAAAATATGGGTATCGCCGCAGGCTTTCCGTCCTGTTCAGAAATGGTTTGATGACTTTTTCACCCATGCTAATGCCGGCTATCCCTGGTTGGGCGGCCTGGTATTTGGTCCCTGGGTAAAAATACCCATAGAAGAACTGCGTGCAAAGCTAAACCCGAACATACCGATCCGGCGTTATCCCGACATCACCCACAGCCTGAGTGCACAGTATCCCGTTCCGGACTGGGATGTAGCCTATGCCATGACGCTCGGAAGGGAATGCATCAATCCCCGGCCCTACGATCAGAAGCTGATCCACAACCGATTTGATAAGCTCGCTTCCGGAAGCATCAGCTACTCCGAAGGCACCAACGACGACGTAAATAAATTTATATGGAGCGACCAGGACTGGGACCCAACCACGCCTGTGCTGACAACACTCCGGGACTATGCCCGCCTGTTCATCAACCCGGATATGGCCGAAGAACTGGCACAGGGCATCGTAGCGCTGGAGCACAACCTGAAGGGAGCGCTGCTCACCAATACCGCCGTGGAACAGACTTTGATGCAATGGAAGGCCCTGGAACGGAAAGCTACGCCTGATATGATCAAAAATTTCCGTTTCCAGATGTGTTTGCTAAGGGCTTATTACGATGCTTATGTGCAACGGAGGCTGATACACGAAACCGCGATCGAAACGCAGGCAAGGCAGATACTGGAAGACGCCACTGCCGGAACTTCTCACCTGGCCGTATTAAAAGCCCGGCAGGAGCTCAACCGGATAGAAGACGAAAAAACGGGGCAGTCTTTAAAAGAAAAATGCTTTGTGCTGGCAGATTCACTATATAGCAGCATCGGGGCGCAACTGACCATCGAAAAGCACGGCGCTATGCCGGGCAGGGGTAATTTCCTCGATAATATAGATATTCCACTCACAGATGCCACCTGGCTCCACGATCAGTTGAACGGTATAGAGCACATAGCGGATGACAACCAAAGGCTGCAAAAAATAAAAGAAGTGCTGCATAGAACAGACCCCGGCCCCGGCGGCTTCTACGATCATTTTGGGAATGTGCAAAGCAGGCACCGTGTTATTTCCGATAAGACATTTAAAGAAGATCCCGGTAGTCTGCAATCGCCCCGGATCAGCTTTGGCGTAGGTGTTATCGGACAGGAATGGGTACACGAAGTGCAATCGAAAGGATTTTCCGGGCAGGTAACCCCGGCAGCATGGATGAGCCAGATCAATACGTTGTACGATACACCGTTGAAGATCAAATATACTGATCTGGATACAACGGCTTCCTATAAAATGCGGGTCACCTATACCGGCCGCTTCCGTTCACAGGTGAAGCTGGTTGCCAACGATAATTTTGTTATTCACGATTTTATGCAGACCGGCGAACGGCCGGTGTACGAGTTTGACATTCCCAAAGAGGCTACCACCACCGGACAGCTGGTATTCACCTGGACCTGCGGAGAAGGACAGCGGGGCGCGCAGGTATGCGAGATCTGGCTGATGCGGAAGTAGAGCCCCATCCCGCCCCATCCCCTAAAGGGGAGAAATCCAGAACTGGCGTCCGCTTGTGCCGCTAGGGTTTCAGGTCGCAAGTTACAAGTCGCAGGTGCTATGGTGTGTCTGCCTGATATAGGTTGACATATTTTATAACAATTTACTCAAAAAGATTAAGCTGTGCGTTAAGCTTGTTTTCGTTGTCCAGCTTTACGGTGTAAATAGTCATTTTTTTTTCTTTTATTGGTTTGTATTGTTTCCA
>JBBCJQ010000023.1:0-87113 GCA_037190885.1 Chitinophagaceae bacterium | reverse complement strand
CACAAGTATCCATACAACAAATCCATGACTGGAAAAACAACAATACAGCCCCATCACTACTGAAAAAAAGAAGAGATTTTTTCAACAAAAAGTGTACGAAAAAATCCCCTGCCGTTTGAACAGCCTACCTTATAGGTTTATTCCTACTTCCTTCATCACCTGCTCAATACCCTTCAGTATCTTATCTTCCACGTTGTCGGCGAAAGGACCCGGCATCACATAATAGATCATGCTGGAATTAGGCTCATAACCTCCTTCTCCCAAAATACGTTTGGTGGGAATATAACACATCACTTCATTGCTATAGCCTGCAACAAAGATCTGTCCGCTTTTGCCATACTGCTTTTTGGCCCATAGCGAGTAATCCACTACGGTTTCTCCCGCCAATGCCAGGATAGACAGGTCTTTTCCAAAGCGGATGGCCTGTATGGGATACTTGTAGGCAGACACATCCCAACCTTTGTTGTAGGCATTTAGCATCAGCTTGGCGCGGCGCTGCACATACTGGTCTTCGCTCAGTATTTCTTTCTGGTATTGCTCCAGGTTGAAAGCGGGAAACTCGAGCGGCACTTCGGTAAAGCTGCTGTTGATGAGCCCGCTCACGGCGCTCATTTTTCCGTTGATCACCTGCTGTACGGATGCTGATAAGGTCTTGCCGTGCTGAATGGCATGTTCCAGCTTTCCTCTCGGTTCTGGATTGATATCACCGCCGCAGCCCTGGAAGAACAGAGCGGTTACGCCGGGATATTGGTTCTCCAGCTCGATCTGAGCATAACCGGCATAGTCACCGTTTATGTTCATATGATCGCCACCAAGGGTGGTATTGTGGCAGGCATAGCCGAACAAAACGGCTTCCAGCTTGTTTTGCATATCGCTGATGGTGAGCACCGGCACATCGTAATCTACCGGGCGGATGCTGATCTTCGGATCGCGCCGGTTTTTGGCAAAACCCGCGGTGCCGTTGCCACTTGATACTTTCGCCGGATGCAGGGAGGCAATGGCGTTATCAATGATCTCCAGTATATCCGAAGTAAGCTTTTGCGCATAGCCGGCTACCACGATCATATTTTTGGTATCATAGTCAAACATGCCGGCCGAAGGCCATATCATGGGGCCGGAATGGGTATGTGATGAATTGAGCATCAATTGTGAACGCTCAATACCATATTTTTCTCTTACTTTTTTAGCAATATCCTCCGAAATTTCGTGTGACAACCCCAGCACATCTGTTGTAACAATGATGACCCTTTTTTTGTTGGCATCTTCCAGCACAATGGCCTTGGCCCACAGGTCATGATCAATGCCCGCAGCCGGACTGAACCGTTGCGGCGATGCATACCCGTTGAGCCAGGCCGGATCAGCAGGAGTAATTACTTTTTTGGCGATACCGGCGTTCAGCGCCTGAGCCTGTATACCTGATTGACAGATCAACAGCAGGGAAAGCGCCAGGAGAACTGGGAGAACTCTTTTCATGTGTATATTGTTATATTGATTGCAGCCACGTGGAATTCGCATGAAAAATATTCATCCTGACGGGTGCGAAAAGATGAATATTGTATGCTCATTTTATGTTATTTCTTTTGTTTATTTTTTTGCGATCTCTCCTGCGTATTTCTGTATTTTACGCATGGCTTCCGCAATCTGTTCCATGTCTTTTCTGGAACCCAGCAGCATATTCTGGAACAGCCATACGGATTGCTCTGAAGTCAATGTATCATTCTGCGGGCACTGGTTTCTTTCCAGCCATTCTTTCATGGTTTTTTCGCCATACACTTTCAGGTAGTGCTTATTGGAAGCTAATGCAGTTACGTAGCTGCTCTTGTTCATTTGTCCGTAACCGGTAGAATTGGGTACACCTTCCGCGGTCAGGGCTTCCAGGAATTTTTCCCGGCTCAATCCCGCAAAATGGTTTTTATCGTACCGGAACATATACAAATGAAAAGCACTTTTGGTGGTACCCGGGTATAGTTTTGCCGGGGTAATGCCCGGTACGTCTTTCAGCAATTGAGAAAGGTACTGTGCATTCTCCCAACGGCGATTGCTCTGTTCTACCACCCGGGTCATCTGCGACAGCAGCAGGCTTCCCTGGAATTCGGTCAGGCGTAGGTTGGTACCACGGGTACCCATACCTGTAGAGTAGGAGGTAGACCTGCCACCCTGTCCCTGGTTATGGAAAGTATAACAGTTAGTAATGAACGATTCCTCATTGGTAATGATAGCGCCGCCTTCCGCACAATTCAGGTTTTTGGAAGACTGGAAGCTGAAAGCGCCGGCGAGGCCGAAGTTGCCTACTTTTTTGCCCTTCCATTCCGCCAGGTGTGCCTGGCAGGCGTCTTCAACAACGGGAATATTATGCTTTTTACCCATGGCCACAAAAGCGTCCAGGTCAGCAGGAGACCCTCCGATATGCACCGGCATGATTACTCTTGTTTGTGGCGTGATCGCCGCTTCGGCTTTGGCTGCATCAATCTGGAATGTTTCCATGTCTGTATCCACTAGTACCGGTAATGCGTAGTTTAAAACGACCACGTTGTAGGTGGCTACGAAAGTATACACCGGTATGATCACTTCATCGCCGGGGCCTATATCCAAAGCACCCAGTATGGTCGTCAGCGCACTCGTGCCGCTGGATACGCCCAGGCTGTGCCGGGCGCCGAACAGCTTGCTGTACTCAGATTCAAATTTAGCCATTACACTGCCATCCAGCCGTCCCCATCTTTTGCTCTTCAGCACGTCTGCCAGCCCTTGTTCTTCCACTGCATCCTGCACCGGCCAGGAGGGAAAGCTGCCGGCATGTGCTTTGGGACCGCCCAGTATCGCCGGCCGGGTATTGGACATACCTGCAGAAACGATATGCGGTGCGCCAATGGCCATGCCTGCACCTGTAATAGCCAGGCTGTTGATGAATTTCCGGCGGTTAAATGTATTTCGCATAATAAAATAATTTTTCGGTTATTAAAGCTAGTTATATTTTCGGGAACTTATTTTTCGCTCGTGAATAAAAGCCCGAAGCATTTTATACAAATGCCCCGGGAAAAACCAACTGTCAGGGTACGCGTAATTCCAGCTGGTGCGAATAATTGTAAAACGCACCGGGGTTATTTGTACGGGCATAGGCCCTTATGAAATATGTTTTGCCCGATAGCAGGCCCGTCAACTCATATTCTTTATCTCCGGTTGTATATCCAAGTGCAGACACGTCTTCCAGGAGGGTAGTTCCACCCCTGTACACGATCCTGTTGGGATTGGGATAATCAGCCCAGGATATCCCCAGCTCTATGAAAGCCTGATCGGTAGCCAGCTTGTTGTACTCCACTTTGAAAACAGCTTTGTCCCCGGATACGGAGACCTGGCTTAAACCTAACCTGATATGGGGGATCACCGGAATTTCCACTTCCGTTTGCCGGGTAACAGTAATGCTTTGCGGGGCGCTGTTTACCGGTTGGAAAGCACCTTCCGCCATGTAGGTATAGTCACCGGTAAAAGTGGCCTTGTTAGTGAATGTGCCATCCGGAAAAGTAGTATAGTTCAGCGGCTGGGTGGAATTGTTTTGAAAAAAACGGACAATGGTACCGGCTACCGAACCACCGGAAGGAACAAGCTCTCCGGTTTGACTATCAATAATTTTTCCGTTGACCTGTGCATTAGGCCCATCATAGTTGTCTACCTCACAACCGGTGAATACCAGCAGCATACAGCATATATACAGTAGTTGTTTCATGTGTATATTTTTATTTTTTTGTTTGTCACATGCCCGCCTGACCGGCAGGGAATTCGCATAAAAAATATTTATTCTGATGAGCATAAAAGGATTATTTTTTATGCTCATTTCATAATTTTCATTTTGTTGTTTGCATGTCTGATCATGTTCAGGATAAACCGGCTTACCAACCCGGGTTGTTCTCAATTTTGGGATTGGTGGCAATATACCCGGAAAGGTTGCTATAGTAATCTCTTTCCAGGAATACCCTTGATTGTCCGTTGTCAAGCGGTGCGCCGCTTCTCTTAACAAAGATCCATTTGTAACCGCTACCCGTATATTTCAGGTAAGGCCACAGGGCATGGATGTTGGTATTCTGGAACATGTTGGTGGCTATCCGCCATCTTTTCATATCCCAGAAGCGCTTGTCTTCGTATGCCAGTTCCACTTTTCTTTCGTTGCGGATACGTTGGCGGTTGAAGTCGGAAGCATCTAACAGCGGCATACCGGCTCTTTTCCTTACTTCATTAATGGCATCCAGTCCCGCGGTTTGATCCAGGTTCCCTTCAAAAGCGGCCTCCGCTAATGTGAGATACATTTCAGCCAGGCGGAAATCGATATAATTCTGCCATGACTGGCTTTCGGGCGTTACTTCTGTAGTAGTAAGATATTTTTTCACATAAAACCCGGTCTTGCCCACATCGCCCAATGTATAAGGACCGTCACGGCCTACCTGTATCATGCTCGGGTCGGCAGGGAAAGGAGTATTGGCTACTTCATGTAAAGTACCGCTCTGGTCATAAATACCACGATAGATCTGTACGGTTCTGCCCAGGAGCGGGGTTTCAGACCGCATGATCGTACCTTCAAAGCGCGGATCTTTTTTAGCAAACAGTTCATCCGGCGAGTCAAACTCCCTGCCGGCTACATCCAGGGTACCGTCTACGTTATCTGTAAACTCGAAAGATTCCACCATTTCGAGTGTAGGCGCCTGTGAGTTCCCACAGCAGCCGGGCTTGAAGCTCTGCGGATAGTTGTAGGTATCGTAGGAATGCATTTTATCGGGTTTGCTATAGCTCTTCTGAAAAATGATCTCTTCGTTATCCCTGTCGGTAAAAATAGCAGTGAAGTTGACCGAAGGATCACCGCTTCCGGAGCCAGGATCGTACTGCCTGGTATACAGGCTGTATTTGCCGCTTTCAATAACCGCTTTTGATGCGTTAAATGCTTCGTTATAATAAAATGCCATTCTTTCCTGCGGAATACCTACCAGGCCATTCAATTGTACGGCTCCGAATTTTGCAATAGAAGCGGCATATAAGGCGGCACGGGCCTTCAGGGCCAACGCCGTTGTTTTTACTGCCCGGTTACGATTGGCAGCATCCCTGTTTTCCGGGAGGTCTGCTACCGCTGCATCCAGCTCCGACAATACAAAGCTGTACACCTCGTCTTCTGTATCTCTTGTCACCTGCAGTGTTTCCAACGGATCGTCTTTGCTTTGTGCCGTAGTAATGATAGGCATACCCCCGTATTTTTTAGCCAGGTCAAAGTAAAAATAAGCTCTCAGAAAGCGGGCTTCAGCACTTAATTCCTTCACCTGTTCTTCGGTTAAGGACCCGGTTCCGAGCATCTCCAGGTAATAATTGATCCTTCTGATAGAAGTATAGGCATCTGTATTCAATGCCAAACCAATGCCGCCGTAATTGTTTACCACGGTTACGCCGGCATAGGGGTGCGAGGCCTCATCCGTCATATTGGATTCGTGTGTGGCGCCACCCCGGTCAAAGCCTATAGGCAGTGCGTTATATACGGGAACAAGATATAGTTCAACCAGGGTCACAGAATACCACACATCTGCATCAGATATCCTGTTCAATGGCTTTCTGTCCAGCACATTTTTCAGGCAACCCGAAAAAGCGAAAGCAATAAGAAGTAAGAATATTTTATATCGCATAATCAGTTTGTTTTAGAAAGTAACATTAATACCCGCATTGTAGGTTTTCATCAAAGGATATACTGACAACCTTCCCGACGGTGTTTCCGGATCCATATATTCCAGCCCGGTAAAGGTGAGCAGGTTTTGACCGCTGACAAAGATGTTCAGGGCTTTTATGCCGGCTTTGCCCAGCCAGGGATAGTCGATGGTATATCCGATGTTCAATGATTTTAGCCTGAAGTAGGTAGCGTTTTTCAACCAGAATGTAGAAGCACGGTTGTTGTTCGGAGTGCCATCGTTGCGGGTGGCGGGATATTTACCGGGAATCCACTCTGAGTCAGGATCTTTGGGATCTGCGCGGCGCCACCTGTCCAGCCAGTAAGCATAGGTGCTCATATCGTTGGCAAATGGCTGGATCAGGAAATGCTGCAGGTGTACCTGGAAGTTGGCAGCGCCCTGCCAGTTCATGGTAATGTTGAATTTTTTCCAGGAGGCATTGAGATTGAGTCCGTACATGATCTCCGGCGTTGTGCCGTACCCGGTAGATTGGATATCGCGGTTGTCTATAATGCCATCACCGTTGAAATCGTCGAATTTGATATCGCCGGGCAATAAGGTCCTGTTGCCGTTACCATCCTGTATGGGAGCGTTGTCTATTTCTTCCTGGCTCTGGAATTGCCCTATGGCTTTCAGGAATCCGACAGCCCGGTTGGAGTACCTGCCGTTTACATCATTCATCCAGCGGTCATAGTCAGAGGTGAATTCACGGGTTTCAAAATGATCCCATCGCCTTTTGGCAAAAGATACGTTGGCTGAGATATTATAGCTTACCTGGTTGACCCTGTAATTATGCCTTGCTACCACTTCAAAACCTCTCACTACATCAGAGTTGATGTTTTCCTGTGGCAATGGCGCACCGAATGTGCTGGGTATCTGGGTGGCCCGGCTTCCAAAGAGCCCATCCTGGTTACGCTGGAAAACATCCAGTTCCAGTTCCAGCATCCGGCTCCAGAAGCCCAATTCAGCGCCAATATTGATTATTTTATTACGTTGCCAGGTAACGGCAGGGTTGGGAATACCTGCATCTGTAAAGCCCTGGGAAACGGTGGTGCCGCCATACACGTAGGTACCCGAAGGATAGTTGTAACCTGCTATGTACTGAAATTGTGGGATGGCATCGTAACCGGTGGTACCATACGAAGCCCGGAGCTTCAGGTAATCCAGCACTTTCACATTGTCTTTGAAAAAGTTTTCATCAGATACTCTCCAGCCGGCAGAATACCCGGAGAAATACCCCCAGCGCCCGGCTTCGGGGAACAGGGGAGAACCGTCATAACGGAAGCTGTATTCCAGCATATATTTGCCCAGATAATCGTACGTGGCCCTTCCCACATAACTTCTTCTGCCCATATCGCTGGCAGAGCCGCCGGTGGTCTGGTTCAGGGAAGGTCCGGCAAATATCTGGTCTATCGGTACCACATAGCCGATACGCTGACCTGTCAATGAAGTTGCCCGGTCTTCCATTTCCTCATACAGCAACAGACCGGTAACATTATGCCTGTCTGCAAACCGGCGGGCGTAGTTCAATGAAGCCTGCAACCGGGTCTTAATGAGTTTTGTGTTGCTCATGTTGAGGAAATTCGATTCCCTTGCGCCGGTACGGTTGGATGTTTCTGTAACAGGATCCCAGGTATAAAGCCCATATTCCTTACTCCACTGCTTGCGGTCTTCGATGTATAAGTCGTGCGAACCGGTAAGCTTTGCGCTGAGACCGGGTACAAACGGCAGCTTATAATCGATGGTTACGTTTGCCTGGTAAGTATTGATGCGGTTTCTGATGTATCCGGTCAGATCTGTATCCAGGTAGGCGATCAAACCGTAGTTGGTATTCTGGATCTTTCCATCAGGTGTGTAGGGGTTGGCTATCGGCCACTGGTATTGCATCCAGGATGACATGAGGTAGGCATCCTGCACCAGGTTGTTGCGGTCTTCCGTCCTGCCCCCGAGGTCAACGTTTATGGTAAGGCTTTTGCCTATATTGGCTTCCACGTTTGAGCGGAAATTGTAACGTCCGTAATTTTGATTACCCCCCTTCCACATGGCTTCCTGATCAAACTTGCTTACCATAAAGAAGTAGCGTACAGATTCACCACCGCCTCTTACGGAAATATTGTGCTGCTGTTGTGGTGTATAATCTTTTACAAAAAGGTTGTAATAGTCTACGTCAGGATAATTCAACGGGTCGCTGCCATCCCTGAACTTCTGTATCTCTTCCTCTGAGTACACTGCCGTACCGCCGATATTATAGGCGGCTTCATTTTTCAGCTCAGCAAATTCAGCGGCGTTAACGAGGCGCGGGTACTGGGTAACGTGTTGCACACCGTAATTAAAAGTATAGTTGAATTCCGGCTTATGACGTGTACCTTTTTTGGTAGTTACCAGGATAACGCCGTTACCGCCATTTACACCGTATACCGCTGTGGAGGCAGCGTCTTTCAGAATGGTAATGGTTTCAATTTCGTTGGGGTCCAGCCTGGCAAAGTCCCTGCCTACAATGCCGTCTACTACTACCAATGCGCTGCCGAAGCCACGGATAGACAGCTCCGGCTGGTCATTACCCGGCTCACTGCTTCTCTGCACAGCGATCAGTCCCGGCAATTGTCCTGCCAGCAGGTTGGCGGTATTACCGGCCGGAACCACCGAAAGCTGCTTTGCGCCCATGGTAGCGATGGCGCCGGTTACATTGGCCCGTTTTTGCGTACCATATCCTACTACCACTACTTCATTCATTTTTTCCGTTTCACTATCGGCTTGCAGGATGATGGTAAAGTTTCTCTGCGTACCTACTCTTATCCGTTGCGTAATATAGCCGATGGATCCAATGATAAGGCTGTCATTCTCACTTTCAACCGTGATACTGAAAATACCATCGTCATCAGATACCGTTCCGTCGTTTGACCCGGTAACCTGGATGGTGGCTCCGGGAAGGGAAGCGCCGGCCTCATCCGTGATCCTGCCCGTGATGGGGATATTCGCGGGAGCATTGCCTGTAAATGCATGTTCGGTCGGTTTTTTTTCTGCATGTATGGGAGGAAATCCGTCTTTTGCATGTATTTCCTGCATGTTTGCCAATAGTAAACAAAATGCCATCCAACAGAAATACCGGAACCGGTAGTGGAGAAATTTCTTTAAACTCATTATTGTCAATGTTTTGGTAAAGAATAATACGAGCCAAACGGAAAGAACAGATAGCTGTTTATGCTGTTTTGTGCTTGTATGTTGTAAAAATAAATGCAAAAAATTGAAAATCCGGAAATATTTTTTACGAAACGGATATGAATAAAATAGCAGAAAGACTGATAGGAGGCATGATATAGCTTTATATAACTTAATACCCTATTGCCGATACAGGGAATTTGCTTTTATCAATTTTTACTTTTTTTTTCTTTATTATCATTTCTATTATTTATTTTAACTGCAAAAAAAAGCAGTATAATTGAAACTAATATGTTACTATTGTTCTTATGTTGAAGGAAGAGCGTCATAAGCTGATCATGCGGGAGATCAACCTGCATAACAAGGTCTTGTCCAATGATCTGAGCGTTTTGCTGAATGTTTCCGTAGATACGGTACGCCGCGACCTGAAAGAGCTGGTGGAAGAAGGAAAGATACTGAAAGTGCATAGTGGCGCCATCAGCAAATCGCTGGTAGCGCCATTCAGGGGCAAAACGGATGTGTATGCGCAGGCGGCGAAACAAAAAATTGCAGAAAAAACGCTCGACCTGCTGAAAAATGATATGATCATCCTGACGGAAGGAGGCACCACCCTGCTGGAGTTGGCCAGGTCTATTCCGCCCACCCTTCATTGCACGATATTGACCATCAGCCCGCATGTAGCGATCACTTTGTCAGAACACACCAACCTGAACGTTATCACGATCGGCGGAAAGCTGAACAAAAACGCTTACCTCCATATCGGCGCCAGCGTGGTGAATCAATTGTCTGAGATCAAGGTAGACCTTTGCCTGCTGGGCGCGAATGCCTTTTCGGTGCAGGATGGTCTGACAGACATAGACTGGGAAGTGGTGCAGGTGAAAAAAGCGATCATCCGGTCGGCAAAAAAAGTAGCCATACTTACCATAGCTGAGAAGCTGAATACGGTGCAGCGAATGAAAATATGTGACTTTAACCAGGTGAATTACCTGGTAACAGAATTGCCGCCGGATGACAAGACCCTGGCGGCGTTCTGGAACAATAATATCACGATCATCTGATCCCTAATCACCTATTTCTGTGATATTTGAAGGGAATCCATTGCCGCTTTTACGCTTCCTTTGGCCAGTAAGATATCTTTTGCCTGATCGTAATCGTGTATACCGGCTTTCTCCATCAGCATTTTCACTGCCCGGTCAATGATCTTGTTATTGATCAGCTTCACATTTACCATCCGATTGTCCTGCACCCGCCCCAGCTTTATCATGACGGTGGTGCTGATCATATCAAACAGCATCTTTTGCGCGGTACCGCATTTCATGCGGGTGCTGCCGCTTACAAACTCCGGCCCGGTGATCACTTCCACCGGGTGATCCGCATATGCGGCAATAATGCTTTCGGGATTACTGACAATACATCCGGTAGTGATACCATTCGCTTGACATTGCTGGAGCGCCCCCAATACAAAAGGAGTGGATCCGCTGGCCGAAATACCGATAACAATATCCCTGTCTGTAACATGATATTGCACCAGTTCCTGCCAGCCCGCTTCTTTTTCGTCTTCTTTTTCTTCCAGTGCCAGTGCCAGTTTATCCACACCGCCTGCCAGGACCACATTTACCAGTCCTTTTTCTATACCATAGGTGGTAGGCAGCTCTATTACATCCAGTACAGATAATCTTCCGCCGCTCCCGGCGCCTACATAAAACAACCGGCCGCCGTTTGAGAGGCGTATCACTATTTGCTCTATCAACCTGTTTACCTGGGGAAGTACTTTTTCTATGGCTTTTGCTACGCTGGCGTCTTCGGTATTGATGCCCTTTGTTATCTGCTCTATGCTCATTTTTTCCAAATGCCTGTATAGGGAAGGCTGTTCGGTAATTTTTATCATCGTTATCTATTTGCTTGTTTATGCATTTTTAAAACAAATATACATGCAAAAAGTCGAAAACAGCAAAATATGGGTATAACAGCCGTAACAACGTAAAAATATACCGGTTCCATTTGTGCAATACATTGCCGTTCTGCCGGGAAAGAAAACGAGGGCAACAGGGTTGTAAAGTTGTTACAACAAAGCGTCTGAAGGTCGGGGAACAGTTTTACTGTATGTTGAAGGCTTCCGCCCCGATATCATGGAGCTGTTTTTTATTTCAGTAGTATGATCATTACCGATCCCACTATCATAATGACGGCTCCCACTACCTTTTTCCTGATCTCCTTTTCTCTGAAGAACTGATAACCGAACAGGATGCTCACAATGGTTGAAAGCTGGAACAGGGACAGCGCATAACCAACCGGCATATGATCAAAAACATAGTTGGTGGTAAACGTCATAATGCCGACACAAGTCACCAGCAGCAGGAACCTGCCCGGATATTTAGGGCGCAACGTGTTGGTAAATGTTCGGATGTTTGGTGTGTTAAAAAACAGGAAGAAAAAAGAGAACAGGGCTCCGAAAATACACCAGCTCATAAAAGCCATGGTGGTTGAGGAGGCGAGAATGACCTTTTTTACAAATACCGCTTCTATAGTGGTCAGGATCATAGCCCATATCCTGAACCGGATCTCCGGCTTCTCCAGCAGCTTCCACGAAAAACGGGTATCAACGGTATCCAGTACGAAATAGCTGCCGTATATGATCAATGCGACTCCAAGCAGTCCCCAGAAATTGGGGATCTCCGAAAGCAGGAATATACCCACGATCATCCCGATAACCGATTTATAAGAGTTGATGGGACCGAGTACCGACAGGTCGCCCATCTGCAATGCTTTTACCAGGAAACCGTTCCCGAGCGCCCCGGTAATGCCACCCAGTATGGCATACAACCAGAATTGGCTGCCCAGATATGGTATCTCCAGGAAAAACGCTGCCACTACGCAAAACAATGAAAGGATGAAATAGGTCAGGAAGTTGACGATGAGCGGATGATTACCTGCTGCAGTAAGCTGTTTCTGAAAAACATTGGCCAGCGGATTGGAAATGACCCTCGCTGTTACTGCTATCACAACCAGTACCGATTCTGTCATGCATAGTTTCTTCTGCCGGTGAAATTACGGAGAATTGATCAACATAAAATGCAGATCACATACACCGCTCACCCCTGTCATTCCTGCCTGTATCTTCGGGCTGTCTTTTGCAGACATATGTATTGCAAGGATAATTACTTTTTTTATTTAGACAATCATACAAGCCAAAAATAGAAAACACCAAAATGAAGGGAAAGCCGTAACTTTATCGTTGGCGTTTTATTGTTAGTGTGGTATGAAAAATCTGTATGCATCCGATAACGATGGTGAACTGCTTGCCGCCTCCAGGGAGGGGGATGAAGCTGCATTTCGCCTGCTGTTTGAAAAATACTGGGATGATCTTTTCAAAATTGCCTTGCGCAGGCTTTATTCCGCCGATGATGCAAAAGACGTAGTGCAGGATGTCTTTCTCTCTTTCTGGAACAATATCCATACTATTAGTTTTGAAGAATCGCTTGGAGGGTACCTGTACACCGCCCTGCGCAATAAAATATTCAACCACCTGGAAAAAAATAATAATCGTCTTCACACTTTACTGCAGCGACCGTTTTCACCAGCCGAATGCGAAGAAACCGTTTTCAGCCGGTATACCACCAAAGAGCTGGAACATTATATAAAAAAGCAGGTTGGCAATATGCCTGAAAAAATGCGCAGGATCTATCTACTAAGCAGGGAGGAGCATATGAGCAATGCCGATATAGCCTCGCTGCTCAATCTCTCGAACCAGACTGTCAAAAACCAACTGCATCATGCGCTGACAAGGCTCCGGAAAAACCTGGAAAACAGCCCTTTTCATCCCTTTACTTCGGCGTATCTCCTCTTCCTGCTGAAGAAATTTTTGTAAGCACATAGTACCGGGAAGCGGCTGAACTGTTATTACTATAAAAAGCCGTGGAAACAAATCAACTTCAGGCACTCATAAAAAAATATAATGCCGGGCAATGCACGCCGGAAGAAAAATTGTGGCTGGAGGAATGGTATCTTTCCTTTGAATGGAGCAGCGATGAAGAAGTGCCGGATGCAGTATGGAAAGGATTGAAGGAAGAAGTATGGAACAACCTGCAGGAAGAAAAGGGCAGGGAAGCCGTCATCCCGATGCAGCCTGTTCTGGCAGGTAATATACGCCGGCGCAGATGGTGGTATTACGGTGCTGCAGCAGCGGTCATTCTGGTAGCATCTTTTCTCTTCTTCCCCGGGAAAAAAGAACCTGCAACTCACCCTGCAGAGACGGTCTCCCGCTTACAGGAACCGGGGGATGTTTTACCCGGCGCCAGTAAAGCATCACTGGTACTGGATGACGGTGCTGTGATAGCGCTGGACGCTGCTGCTGTAACACAGTTTAAAGAGGCGGACGGAACGACCATTGACAAGCAACACGGTAAAATAGTCTACGGTAATGCTGCCGGCAGCAACGAGAAAGTTTTCTACAATACGCTGAACATTCCCCGGGGAGGAGAATACCAGCTTGTATTACCGGATGGTAGTAAAGTGTGGCTGAACGCCGCCTCGTCACTGAGATTTCCCACCCGTTTTGTGGAAAAGGAGAGGGTGGTGCACCTGGAGGGAGAAGGATATTTTGAGATCGCCAAAAATGAGAAACAACCTTTCAGGGTAATTACGAAGGAGGGTATGGAGGTTATCGTGACGGGTACCAGCTTTAATGTAATGGCCTATAAAGATGAAGCCTATATAAAAACAACCCTTGCAGAAGGAAGTGTAAGTGTTAAGAAAGGAACTAATACGATCTTACTGCTGCCATCCCGGCAAGCCATCCTGCAGAAGAATACCGATGAAATGGAAGTGAGGGAGGCTGATATTGATAAAGAGATGGCCTGGAAAAACGGGATGATAGAGTTTTATGATGATGATCTCCCTTATATCATGCGCCAGTTGTCGAGATGGTACGATGTGGAAGCAAGTTTTGAAGGTGATATCCCCCCGGGGAGATATAACGGCTCTATCCTCAGGCAGGCCACCCTGTCGGAAGTAATGCAGATATTGAAGCTGGCAGGTGTAAAATACTGGCTGGATAATAAAAGGGTGGTAATAACAGGAGGATAACAAACCGGGATTTATCTTGTTTACCAACAAAACGGGAGCGCTGGAACGCCCCCGTGAATAGCTGAGGTAAACAAGTAAACATACATTGACAGGAACGTTTATTGTTTAACCAAAAACTCAAGCAAAATTATGCTATTTAACCAAACCCGCAAGTGGGGCAAACGATTGTTGCCTCCTGTGTCAATTGTCAGGGTCATGAAACTTACTGCAATTTTATTATTGGCTGTTTGCCTTCATACCAGTGCTACCGGTTTTTCACAAAACATCTCCCTTTCCGTTCGTAATACCTCGCTGGAAAAGGTGTTTAAAGAGATCAGGAAACAGACCGGCTACAGCTTTTTTTACAAAAGCACATTGTTGCGCCAGGCGCCAAAGGTGAACCTTTCCGTGAAAGATGCAAGCTTGCAGGAAACCCTGGATCTTTGTTTTGCGAACCTGCCGGTGGAATATTCCATTATCGCGCAAACCGTGGTGATATCGCCCAAAAAGATCGATATCCCTGTTGCGCGGGCAGACGAGCCGGAAACGGTTGCAATTGAGATACAGGGAACCGTTATCAATGCCGAAGGCGAACCACTGCCCGGCGCATCCGTTCGTTTGAAAGGCAGTAATATTGGTACTACCACTGATGAAAACGGCAGATTCACCTTAAATATCCCGGGTGATCAGGGCGTGCTCGTTATCTCTTTTGTAGGTTTTGTTACCCGGGAAATGAACACAGACGGTAAAACAGATATAAGGATCATACTCACCCCGCAAAGCAGTGAGACGGAAGAGGTAGTAGTGGTCGGATATGGCACCGTTAGGAAAAGAGACCTGACGGGTGCGGTATCTACTGTTTCCTCTGATAAGCTGATGCAGGTAAAAGGTATTTCCAACGTTGCCCAGGCATTACAGGGACAGGCAGCGGGTGTTCAGGTAAACCAGGCATCAGGACAACCGGGGCAGGCAATGATCATAAAGATCCGGGGTACCAATTCTATGGCTGCCAGCAGTAACCCGTTGTATGTTGTGGATGGATTACCCCTGGATGCGATGAGCGCCCAATTAAATCCTGCGGATATTGATAATATCCAGATCCTGAAAGATGCATCTTCTACCGCAATATACGGATCAAGAGGCGCTAACGGTGTCATTATGATCACTACAAAAAAAGGGCGGGCAGCCGCCGGAAAATCAACGGTTACGTACAACGGTTATGCCGGCGTGCAGAACCTGAGAAAAAAAATTGATGTATTGTCGGCGGCAGATTTCGCGCGGTTACAAAATGAGGTAGTGACCAATGATAATGCTTCAGGATTAAATCCTACTCCTAAACCACTGCCCTGGACCAACAGTCAGATCGATTCACTCGAAGGCAAAGGAAATGACTGGCAGGACCTGGTATACCGTCCGGCTTTTATGCAGGATCATAATATTTCCTTATCAGGTGGCAACGACAAAACAAAGTATTACACTTCCTTTGGCTTTTTCGACCAGGATGGCATCATTCTCAACTCCCGGTTTCAGCGTTTGTCGTTTCGTACAAATGTAAGCACGGAACTGACTGAAAAACTTTCGCTTACTACCAATTTATCCCTTCAAAATTCTTTGTACCGGGAAGCGGTTGCCAACGCAGATGGCGGCGGCGGAATTGCGTTCACCACGATGGTAATGCCTCCTACACAAGACATATACGATGCAAACGGGAACTATACCCGTTTTACCGGTGTGCAATGGGGAGAAACCAACCCGGTGGGCATTTCCAGGGAGGTGTTAAATAAAAATAATAACCTGCGTATTATCGGGAATACGGCTTTGAACTATAATATTACCAATGATCTAAAGCTGATGCTGGGTGCAGGTGTAGATGCAGCATTTACTAAAGGAGATTATTTTGCCCCCCGCACGATCACGATCGGCAACCGGCAGGAAACCGTTGCCGGCGTTGTAATACCGTTACCCGGTGTGGCGTCAAAAAACTATTCGAACTCATCAACATTTATAACGGAGAATACCCTGTCCTATTTAAAAACATTCAGCAGCAGGCATACGATAGATGCGGTAGGGGGTATTACCTATCAAAAAACCCGCAGCGAAAGCCTGGGAGGCAGCGCCAACGGTTTTGTAACGGATGCCTTACAAAATAACAATTTGGGCGCAACGATCGCTTCTATAAGGAACGGGGCTACATCAGCTTATTCAGACTTTGCGCTGCTGTCTTATTTAGGCCGTGTGAATTACACTTTTGACGGAAAGTACCTGCTCACCTTAACCGGACGGTATGATGGCTCTTCCAAATTCGGAGAGGACAACAAATACGCATTTTTTCCCTCGGGCGCTGTAGCATGGAATGTAGACAGGGAAGCGTTTATGCAGGATATAAGCGCTGTTTCAGCCCTTAAGCTGAGGGCGAGCTATGGCTTGTCCGGCACACAGGCTATCGCTCCTTATCAGACATTATCTACCATGGCAAGCAGGGGCGTAAACCTCGGTGGTAGTGCCTTTACAGGGTATATATTGAATTCGCTGCCAAATGTTTCTTTAAAATGGGAAACTACCCGCCAGTTTGATGCAGGCATTGATGTAGGCTTCCTGAATAACAGGATACAATTCAGCGCCGACTATTATCATAAACGTACAGAAGATCTGTTATTACCCGTTGTGCTTCCACCCAGCATCGGATTCGGTACTGCGATCAGCAATGTCGGCTCTCTCCAGAACAGGGGCTACGAATTTCAGTTAACCACCAGGAACCTTGAGGGAGTACTAAGCTGGTCATCGGTGCTTACCGTCAGCCATAATAAAAATAAAATTCTCAGCCTCGGGGTGAATCCTTTGACAGGAGAGAATATCACTTACCTGGAATATGGTACAGGCGGCAACTGGTTCCCGATGATCGTAGGACAGGGAATGTCTGAATTATACGGGAACAGGGTTGTGGGTGTGTACGGCTCAAAACAGGAAGCCATCGACAATGGTGAACCGGCAAAAAATGCAGGGGATTATAAGTTTGAGAACAGGGGAGGCGAGGGTCACGCTGTTGATGCTACCGACAGGGTAACGCTCACCAACCTGCAGCCTAAGTTTACATTTGGCTTTAATAACAACCTTACGTACAAAAATTTTGATCTTTCTGTATTGATAGTAGGTTCTTACGGCAATGATATTGTAAACGAGTTCAGGAAATATAATCTAACCCTCAACGACAGGTGGGTACCCACTTACGAAGCGTATAACGGGCGGTGGCAGCAGGCAGGCGATAACCGGTTCGATAAACCCGGCAGTAACAGCGGAGGTTCGATAAGGGACTATGCAAACAGCCTTTGGGTTGAAAACGGCTCCTACCTGCGGGTAAGGGATATTACATTAGGCTATAGCTTTTCTGCGGATGTATTACGGTCTTTACGGGTGTCTTCGGTAAGATTGTTTGTAAGCGCCCAGAACTACATTACCATTACAAAGTATACCGGCTACGACCCGGAAGCATCATGGGTCGCTGCCGCCGTAAATGGTTGGGACAGGGGTGTATATCCTTCCTCTAAATCCGTTACCGCCGGCTTGAAAATCACTTTTTAACAATCATTAAGACAAAATATCAGATATGAAACATTATCGTTTAACAGCTGTTTTTTTACTATTCCTGGTTGCTACAGGATGTAAAAAAATCTTAGAAGAAAAGCCCAGGAACCTTGTAAGCCCGGATGGCTATTTTACCAACGCGGCTAATTTTGAATCTGCGGTAATAGGAATATACAGCTCTTTCCCGGCTATGTTTGGAGGCAACCAGTTAATGATGAGCGAAATGTTCGGTGATATGTATGCTACGCCTTCATCAGCTTATGAGCAGGCGTTGCCCACCTATCAAAACAGTATGAGTGAAGCATTTTATAATGTAAGGCAAACCTGGAGCACCTGCTATACAATAATAAAGGATGCCAATTTCGTATTGGCCTATTTACCCGACGCCACTGTACTACCGGATGAAAAAAAAGCACAGCTGACAGGTGAATGCCGTTTTCTGAGGGCATACGCGTATTTCCGCCTGGTACAGTTTTACGGTGATGTGCCGTTGCGTAAGGATCCTCCCCGCAGTTATGATGATACGCAGATACCCCGCACCAGCCAGGAAGAAGTGTATGATTTCATTGTGGAGGATCTGAAATATGCGGAAGCCAGTCTTCCGGATAATGCGATGCAAGAGGGACGTGTATACAGATCAGCGGCAACGGCCTTATTGGCTAAAGTATATCTTACCATGGCAGGTCACCCGCTTAATAAGACAGAGCATTACCAAAACGCGTTGACAAAATCCCTCGAAACGATCAATTCGGGTAAGTTCACGCTGGTGGAGGACTATGCCGGGGTGTTCCGTAAATCAGGCTATACTACCGAAAGCATCTGGGAACAAACGTATGCACCGGGTACAGGTAACGGGATACACAGCCTGAGTCTTACCCAACAGGGCTTTGTTCCTATTTTATTGCCTGCAGGCTGGTTTGTCAATAGTTTTACCGCCGGCGACAGAAGGGGCAGTTTCGGGATCATAGAAAATTTTAACGATGCGGTTAACAATGTTACCCTGCCTGTATTTTTTGCAAAATTTGTAGACACTTCTTACATCAACCAGGGCAGGAATCCAGGCAATTCGGGTACCTCATTTACCGTTCCGTTCCTCCGTTTAGGCGAAATGTACCTGATAGCCGCCGAAGCCGAGAATGAAATGAATGGCCCCGGCAACGCATACCAGTATATCAACAAAATAAGGTGGCGCGCCCGGGAAGATAAAAACAATCCCGCGCAGGTACCGGACTTTGCGGGGCTTAGCCAGTTGCAGCTCAGGGATTCCATCCTGCTGGAAAGAAAAAAGGAATTGTTCCAGGAAGGAAGCACCTGGTTTGATCTGAAAAGAACCGGAACATTGACCAACATACAAACCTTACGTGGCGGAGAGTTGTCGGTACCGATAGGTACTTACAATGATACATGGTATATTCCCGACACGGAATTAAGCATCAACAAAATACCACAAAACCCAAGGTATCAATAGTTCCTCCGGGCATATGTAATTAATGGAACTGTACTGCCATTCCACGGTACAGTTCCATTTGGCTCGTTGCGGAACGCAATTTTTTCCATATGAATATAAAAGCGTTGCCGGATTTATGACCTTGCCCGTAAATATGACCTTTGCGCAATCCACGTTTTTAATGGTTGGTTTATAGTAAGTTTGGAATCAACAGGCAGGGACAGATCCTTCCTGATAAACGATGCTTAATGAATTATAATTAATAAACGCTCATGCAAAACTGTATAAAAAGATATTTTCTGTGTTCTTTGCTGATCACGCTATGCTTGCCCATGACGGCGCAGATCAGCTTTTATGTGTCTCCCGGCGGTAATGACCGGAACAACGGTTCTGTGCAGCGACCTTTTAAAACCCTGCATCGTGCGGTAGATGCCGCCTCGGAAATACAGTCAAAAGAGGTAAAGATCGTTTTGCGGGAAGGCATACACTATCTTGATAAAACCATTACAATAGAAGCCACGCGGTTTCTTCCTACTGGTCTGGAAATAACATCCTACGAAAACGAAGCAGTCACGATCAGTGCCGGTAAACGGCTGCAGCTGCAATGGAAACCCTGGAAGGGCGGCATATATACAGCCGATGTCCCTAAAGGAGCGGCATTTGAAAGGTTGTATGTCAATAACCAACTTCAGCCGCTGGCGCGTTATCCCGATTACGACTCAACAGCCAGGGTGTTTCACGGCACCGCGGCGGATGCCATAGCCCCGGAAAGGGTGAAAAAATGGAAGAACCCGGCGGGCGGCTATGTGCATGCCCTGCATGCGCATGAATGGGGCGGATTCCATTATCGTATAACCGGTACCGATAGCAACGGGAACCTGCAGATGGAAGGAGGATGGCAAAACAACCGTCCCAATAAAATGCATGAAACCTATCGTTTTGTAGAAAATATCTTTGAAGAGTTGGATGCGCCCGGGGAATGGTGGCTGGACAAAAGCAGCAGCAGGCTTTATTACTACCCGTCTGCAGCAACGGATATTACAAAAGCTATCGTAGAGGTGGCGCAGTTCAAAAATACCATAGAGCTGAAAGGAACGGAATCCCGCCCGCTCAGGCATATCCGGATCAAAGGCATCCGCTTTGCGCACAACGAAAGAAGCTTCATGGATACCAAAGAGCCATTGCTGCGCAGTGACTGGACGATCTACCGGGGCGGCGCCATTTTGCTGGATGGCACGGAAAACTGTACAATAGCGGATTGTGTTTTTGAAGGTATCGGCGGCAACGCGATCATGCTGAGCAACTATAACAGGTATGATACTATTACCGGTTGCCATATTTACAATACGGGCGCTAACGCAGTATGTTTCATCGGCGATACCAGGGCGGTACGCTCCCCATCCTATGGTTATGAAAACTTTGTTCCCTATGCAGAGATGGATAAGACCCCCGGACCGCTTACCAATAATTTTCCGCAAAACTGTATAGTGACCAATAATCTCTTTCACGACCTGGGTGATATAGAAAAGCAGGCGACAGGCGTGCAGATACAGGTGGCGGCCGAAATAACGGTAAGCCATAACAGCATATACCAGACCTCGAGAGCGGGCATTAATATCGGTGACGGCAGCTTTGGCGGTCATATTCTTGAGTTCAACGATGTATTCAACACCGTAAGAGAAACAGGAGACCACGGCTCATTCAACTCATGGGGTCGCGACCGTTTCTGGGCGCCGGGCAGGAAGTATATGGATAGCCTTGTGGCTGCCCACCCGGAGTTGATCCTGCTTGATGCGCAAAAGCAAACCATCATACGCAACAACCGGTTCCGTTGCGATCACGGCTGGGATATAGACCTGGACGACGGCTCCTCCAATTACCATATTTACAACAACCTTTGCCTGAATGGCGGGTTGAAGCTGCGGGAAGGGTTTTACCGTATTGTTGAAAACAATATCATGATCAACAATTCCTTTCACCCGCATGTGTGGTTCGCCAATAGCGGCGATGTTTTTGAAAGAAACATCGTGATGAAAAAATATGCTCCCATACAGGTAAGTGACTGGGGTAACAGGATCGATAACAATTTGTTTCCCGATACCGCTGCCTTGCACGATGCCCGATCCCGGGGTACGGATAAAAACAGCCTGGCGGGCGATCCCATGTTCACAGATCCCGCCAAAGGAGACTATACGCTAAAGCCGGGGTCGCCGGCATTACAAACAGGATTCAAAAACTTCCCGATGAATGCGTTTGGGGTGCAAAAGCCTTCGCTGAAAAAAATAGCGCAGCAGCCTGTTATACCGGTGCTTATTACCGATGCCGGACTGGCAGACAAGTCTGTGTCGGTTGCTTTTTTAGGCGGCACCATCAAATCCGTGGATGGACCCGGTGATCGTTCAGCCTATGGATTGCCGGATGAAACCGGCGTAGTGATCGTATCCGCCGGGAACAATAATCTTCTCTCACAGTCAGGTCTGCAGAATGGGGATGTCATCCGCTCTGCCGATGGCAGGCCCATCGGGGACGTAAAAGAGCTGATGGATATCTATCAAACCCTGAACTGGACGGGCCGCATACCCATTACGATCATGCGGAACCAACAGCTATTGAAACTAACATTAAAAACCAAATGATAGCATAAAGACAGAAAAGCTGCTGCTTTATGGAAAACAGCGGAGGAAAGCGGTACATCCGTTTTCCTCCGTTAAATTAAAAACAACTGATATTTTGCTCCTGCAAAAAAATTGACATCATCCGGCGCCCTCCTGTCAAAACGGACAAAAAAAATCACACCAACTTATCCAGTTACTGTAACATACACAGTCCTCTCACGTATACCGCAGTTGCATGGCATTTCTCTTCCGAAGAATGAAAAACCACTTAAACGGCTTTTATAACGTTCACAGGGTGCTTTTTGCCATTCAGGGGTAATCTCTTTTTTTACGGGTTTTTCGAAAATAAGTTTGCAAAAGAACAGCCACACATTATGAGGTATCTTCTTACCATATTGTCTTTATGGATCATTGCGGATGTTTCTGCACAGAATATAACCGGGCAGGTATTTGATGATGAGCTGAAACCGGTGGCGAATGCAACCGTTCGGCTGTTACTGGCGAAAGACTCTTCGGAGGTAACCTCGGTTATAACGGATACAGAAGGTGAATTCAAATTCAGCAACCGGGCTAATAATACTTACCTTATAAAGGTAACTGCCGTAGACCATACACCTTCTTTTTCTCCTGTTTTTGAGATCAGCAATAACGACCACGAATTACCTGCTATAGTGCTGGGCAGGACCAATACCGTGCTATCTGCCGTTACGATTACCGCTAAACGGCCTCCTGTGGAAGTGAAGGCAGGAATGACAGTGGTGAACGTAGAGGCTTCGCCCACCAATGCAGGATTGAATGCATTGGAGCTGCTGGAAAAATCACCGGGCGTATCGGTGGATAACGATGGCAATGTAAGTCTCAAAGGTAAGGGTGGCGTGATCATTCTTATTGATGGCAAACAAACTTACCTGAGCGGTCAGAACCTTGCGGCATTTTTAAAAAGCCTGCAGGCAAGCGGTATAGACCAGATTGAGATCATGACCAATCCTCCTGCCAAATACGATGCGGCAGGTGGAGCCGGCATCATCAACATCAAAACGAAGAAAGGAACGATCAGGGGGATGAATGGTAATATGAACTTCAACTATTCGCAGGGATTTTACCCGAAATACAACGGTGGCGCCAATTTCAATTACCGGAATAAAAAGATCAACATCTTTGGAGGGTATAACGGTGGCGTTTGGGAAGGGATCGGTATACTCACCATCGACAGGAATTTTTATAAGGATGAGATTTTATCCGGCACATCTGAGCAAACAACCAACAGGCATAACAAAGCCAGCTGGCACAATATAAAGCTGGGAGCAGATTATTATTTTACCGAAAAGGATGTGGTGGGTGTTGTAGTGAACGGTAATATAAATCCCTGGAAAAACTGGCAGCAAAGCACCTCTTACCTGAAGGATGTGGACCACCAGGTTACCTCGGCATTTATATCGGAAGCATATAATGCAAACAACTCCAGTAACATCACTACCAATCTCAATTACAAGCACAGCTTTGATTCAACAGGGAGAGAAATTTCTACAGATCTTGACTACGGGTATTATTACAGCCGGGGAAAAAATACGCTTGCCACCAAAGTGTTCGATGCCGGAGACATACAGAAGGGAAACACTATTTTACTGGACGGGCTCTTTCCTTCCGCTACAAATTTATATACAGCCAAAGTGGATTATACGCATCCTTTCTCTAAAACCATGAAGCTGGAAACAGGTGTTAAAGCTGCCTTTGTAAATATCAACAACGATGTTATATACAGAAGGGATACCAGTACCGGCTGGTTTGCCGATGAAGAAAGAAGCAATCATTTTATTTATAAGGAAAACGTGAATGCCGCCTATGCCATATTCAGCGCAGGAATAAAAAAATGGGAACTGAGCGGGGGGCTTCGTGTAGAAAACACAAATGCGGAAGGAACGCAGGTGAAAGGAGATTCAAGCTTTACCCGGCATTATACCAGCTTGTTCCCCAATGCATCTGTTTCGTACAACATGAATGAAAAGAACCAGCTGGGGCTGAGCTACAGCCGCAGGATAAGAAGGCCGGACTATAATGACCTCAACCCTTTCGTGTTTTTCATTGATTCACTTACCTACGGGCAAGGTAACCCATACCTGCAGCCCCAGTTCTCCAATAATATAGAACTCAGTCATACTTTCAGCCGGTTTTTGACAACAACAGTCAACTACACGCAAACCGACGACATTATTACGGAGATCCTGAAGCAGGATACCGAACGCAAAACCATATTCCAGACCAGGGAGAACTTTGCCAAAATGAGGCAATGGGGATTAACGGTTACGGCTAACAGACAAATTGTAAAATGGTGGAATGTGAACCTGTATGCCAATCTCTTCAGCAATTCCTACAAAGGAGTGTATAGTGACGGAGCTGACAACTTCCCCATCACCCTGAATGCAACCGGCGTTATGGGAAATATGACCAACAGCTTCAATTTTGCCAAAACCTGGACTGCAGAATTAAGCGGCTGGTATACCAACCGTATCTCCGAAGGCCTGCTGATAGGAGGTAATATGGGTGCACTGAACTTTGCACTGGCAAAACAGATCCTCCGTAAAAACGGCACCGTTAAGATCGGGGTACGGGATATTTTCCGTACACAGAACTTCAGCGGATATTCACGGTATGCCGATGTGGATGTATCTATTCTGAACGACAGGAGACAAGACAACCGGCAGTTCCTTATTTCATTCACCTACAAATTCGGTAAAAACAACATCGCGCCCGAACGCAGACGTACGGGTGGTTCAGGCGACGAACAGGGCAGGATCAAAAGCGGAGGGAATTAGACAATGTGGAAGTGTGGAAGTGTGGAAATGTGAAGAAAATGAGGGAATGTGGAAATCGTTGCGTCCTCCGTGTCCCTATGGTCCCGGGAGAAGAAAATGTGGAAATGTGAAGATGTGAAAATAAGAAATGCCTGCCTGGATCTATTCTATAGCTGATGTGGTAGATGTGAAGTTTGGAAATGTTTTGCAGTACCGTCCTTCTCTGAAGGAGAAGGATAAGAGGATGAGGCTGATGTGGTAGATATGCAGCCTGGATTTATTTGCCTGTACCGTCCCTCTCCGCAACGGGGAGAGGGATAAGAGGGTGAGGCTTGTCACGGCTCAATGATGGAGGAAGCCCTGATTGGATACCCGGAACGACAACAACAAAAGATCCTCGCTTACTCGTCGGACGAATCAATAGAAGACGTATCCTCGTTAACAGCAGGAATACTGTCGCCGGGAATAATAACAGTATTATCAGGTAAGCTGTCTACCACCGGCTTTGGACCATTGCCATTACCACATGCCGTAAGCAGAAAAAGGGTAAGCCAGATCGCTAAACATTTTTTCATTCAAAATGCATTTTAGGTACGTTCGAAAAATTATCCGTGGTCAGTTCTTCCTGCCAAAATTAAATGAATCTATCATTTTATCAAAAATCGCTGTGTTTTCATAGATCCCGCCAAAACTTTCTGCCCCGGGTCCATAAGCAAAAACCGGTATCATAACGGCAGTATGTCCTCCGGTGGTGAATTTGGCTTCCACCCTGCCTTCATTGATATTACCGCCTGTCAAGGTCAGTCCGCCGGTCTCGTGGTCACCGGTGATCACTACCAGTGTATTCCCGTCCTTTTCGGCAAAGTCCAGCACAGCGCCAATGGTATTATCAAAATCGATCATTTCGCTGGTCACATAGTTTATATCATTGGCATGTCCGCCCCAATCGATCTGTGAGCCTTCAACCATCAGAAAAAAACCGTTTTTATTTTGCTGTAAAATGTTCAATGCTGTTTTCGTCGACTGCAGCAACTGGTCGCCCCTGCCGTTCGCTACGCTGGGCGGTTCGCCATCCGCTATAAAGCCGGCCAGCTTACCGGAACTGACTTTTACAATTTCCGGAAGCGTATCCAGTACCCGGTAATCTTTTTTTCTCAGGCTGTCCAGCAGGTTCCGGTTATCCTTTCTGTCCGAAAAATATTTTTTTCCACCACCGATAAATACATCGATGTCTGTATTGAGGAAGTCCGCAGCGATTTCTTCCATCATGCTTCTTGCGGGTTGATGGGCTATAAAAGAAGCGGGGGTAGCATGTGTAACAGAGCAGCTTACCACCATTCCTGTTGCCAGCTTCTGTTGCGAAGCCATTTCCAGTATGGTAGGGTGGGCTACCCGGGTGGCATCTACACCTATAGCGCCGTTATAGGTCTTTTTCCCGATAGAAAAAGCGGTAGCCCCCGCGCCTGAATCGGTAACATAACCATCGGAGGACTGGCTTTTATGAAAACCGCTGTAAGGAAATCGCTCCAGGTGCAGTTTGCCTTTGTTGGCAGTGAGTCCGGCAAATATCTGGGCGGTTCCCATACCATCACCGATCATCAGGATTATGTTTTTGGCTTTCTTCTCCTGGGCGTGCAATGGAGCAATAAAAACCGGAAGTAAGCAACAATAGAAGAACAGCTTTTTGAACATAGCGGGCAGATTACGTGTAAAAAGCCGAAAATAACCAATCCACCCTGATGAAATTGTTGTTTACAAATAAATAATATGGGTCTTATAAAGCAGGTTGTGTTTTGAAGGTCTTTTTCATAGCCCGGATCATGCTCTCAGGGCTCCAGTCTCCCGGCACTATCATGCGCCGGATCGTATGCAGAGGCTCCTGCTCATCGATTTTGGTAGACAACTGAAAAGCAGCTTTGATATTCCTTTTTTTGAGTTCGGGTATCCCCTCCTGTGTCCACACCCCAAAAGGGTATGCCAGGTAGTGAACTGGTTGCCCGGTAATTTCCTCCAGTTGATTACAGGACTTTATAATTTGTTCGTCCCAGTCTTCCGGTTTGTATTTTTTAAGGTTTTCATGCGACCAGGTATGTGTTTCGATGGCGTGGCCTTCTTCCGCCAGGTTTTTCACCTGCTCACTGCTCATGTATATCGAGCGGCCTAATGATATGGTCATAATAAAAAATACGCCTTTAAACCCGTGTTTTTTTAATTCTGGTGCACCGACGGTATATTGATCCACAACACCGTCATCAAAAGTGATCATTACCGGTTTGGGCGGGAGAGGGGTTCCTTTGGTAAGATAGTCATACAGCTGTTGGGGTAAAATGGTCTGGTAACCGCTGTCGGCCAGTATCTGCATCTGGGCTTTGAATCTTGCAGGCGGAACAATGACATCTTTTCCCAGCCTGGATTCATTGCCCTTCCATTCCCTGATCTGGTGATAACACAATACCGGTACCTCTATACCCGGAAGCGCCGCCGGGTCTTTTTTGCCAACGTTCTCCGTTTCCGTTTCCGGAAGGGTAGCAGCCGTATCCTGTCTATCGAAGTTAGCAATGGGTACGGAATTGATGGAGGTGTTACAGCTAACAGCCGCCAGGGCGATCAAAAGAAATAGGGTCCTCATACAGGTGAAACGATAAATGCCGTAAAAAGGTATGCAAGGTAGAAACAGTTTTTCAGGTGGCAATAAAACTATCCCAATAAGTACCTTTGCAAAAAACTGCGCTATGGATCTATCACTTACCGGAAGGAATGCTGTTATTTGCGGAAGCACACAGGGCATAGGATTGGCGGTAGCCCGCGAGCTGGCGGCCGCCGGCGCCAATTGTATACTGCTTGCCAGGAATGAGGAAAGCCTGCAAAAAGCAGTATCAACACTGTTCGCTTCCACGGGACAGCAGCATGGCTACCGGGTGGCCGATTTTTCGGATTCCGGCATCGTAAGGGCCGCTATTGCCGGTATCGTTGCGGAAAAAACCATTCACGTGCTGATCAATAATACGGGCGGACCTGCGCCGGGCCCCATCACCGAAGCCGCAGATGCCGATCTGGAAAATGCATTCCGGCAGCATGTCGTTAATAACCAGGCGTTGGTGCAGGCCGTATTGCCGGGTATGCAGCAAAGCGCTTACGGCCGGATCATCAATATAATTTCCACTTCGGTAAAAGTGCCGCTGCCCAACCTGGGTGTGTCCAATACCATACGGGCTGCGGTGGCCGGTTGGGCAAAAACCTTATCAAATGAGGTAGGGCGGTATAATATTACAGTGAATAATGTATTGCCCGGCTTTACCGACACCCAAAGGATCAGGAGCATCGTAGAGCTGACCATGGAGCAACAGGGTGTTACAGAGCAGGAAGCCATAGCCCTATTGTCTGATCCCATCCCCCTGAAAAGATTTGCAGCGCCTGAGGAGATCGCCAACCTGGTAGCATTTCTTGCCTCTCCTGCCGCTTCCTACATCACGGGCACCAGTATACGCGTGGACGGAGGAAGAACGGGGGCGATTTAGGAGCCTCACCCCAGCCCTCCCCCTTGGGAGAGGAGGGAGCAGTGTCTCGAAAACCCGGAGACTTTATTAAACGGATCGCGGGATATCAGTCGCAAGTGATAAGCATTTAGTGGGAAGTAAGAGGATGCAGGAGCTAAATCAGAAATCATATATCACAAATCAGCAATAAACCGTAGGTCGGGCATCAGCCCGCTGCCAGATTGGCTTTGCGTTTCCGGTATGTTAACAACAGTACCATAAACAGGATAAGCGCCGTGCCCAGCCAGTCGTATATGCCAAAGGGAACCTTCAGCCAGGTGACTGCGAAAAAAGCCGCTGCCAGCGGTTCCACACAGGTAAGCATGCTGGCTTTGGCAGCGCCGATATACTGTACACTGATCAGGTAGGCATAAAATGCAAAAAGGCTGCCCAGCAATATGATGAAAGCAACCATCAGCAGGCTGGAAAGATCCCAGTCCACAGAAACAGTGAAAGGATTCTGGATTAAACAAAAAGCCAGTCCGCCCAGCAGCATTGCCCAACCGATAATGACTACGGAAGGCCATTTCCGGAGAAGCTGCAGTGGCTGCAGGCTGTAGAATGCCAATGCTACTGCCGATGTCAATCCCCAGAAAAGCGCCAGGGAAGAAATAGAGAGTGAACCGGTATGGCCATGCGTTACCAGTAAAAAAGTACCGGATAAGGCCAGTACCAGCGCGATGATCTCTTTTACCGTGGGTGCTTTCCGGTTCCTTATTACCAGGTACAGGCATATCATGCCCGGCCCCACGTATTGCAGCACCGTAGCGATTGCCGCGTTAGATGCATAGATGGCTGCGAAGTAGGTGTATTGCACTGCTGCCATTCCGGCAATCCCGAATATCAATAGCTGAAGTGCGTCTTTGCCGGTCTTCCATACCGCCCATATGTCTTTTCGCTGTACAGTGGCAATGATCAGCAATATAATGCCGGAGATCAGCAGCCGGATAGTAACCAGCCACTCGGGATTCACCAGCTTTACCTGGAAAAGATATTGACAAAATACCCCGGAAACGCCCCAAAATATACCTGGAATAATCGCCAGCAGATACCACCTGAACATACTAAAAAGAAAAACGCAAATATCTGCTATTATCCTGTCAGAACCAGCAAGAGGCAGGAATTTAAAAGAAAGATAATTTGCTCTGCAAGGCACTACTGACCATCTTGCACCGGGGTTGCAGGCTGGTAAGTCGCAGGATACAATGAGCTCCGGCTATCACCAACAATATCAGTCTGCATTATTGTTGTTGGTGACTACATACGGGCACTCCCACGAGCACCAACAACAGCATTGAAAGATAATGTAATCGCCACGGCACTCGATTAATTACAAAGGACTTTTTAGAAAACAGCTAAAATTATATCCGCTATCAATGCAACGCCCTTCGTGGGTTTTTGGTCAGGAAGCTAAACTTACGATCATGAAAAAAATTTTACCGATATTAATCGCGGTGAGTATGTTTGGTTGTAAAAAAGAAGATAACCACCCGGTAAAAGGTACGGTTCTTATCGTGAATAACGGAATAGCGGCGGTTGCGGTCGAAAACCCGGACCCCAATAAGTACAGCTTTATCTGCAGCCATGACATGATGGTGCCCGAAGAAACAATCAATAGCTGTACAAAAAGTGTTTTTGTGATTAACCTTCCCGGATCTCTTCAGGTGGAAGGAAAGAAGATAGAATTCTCAAGATATAAGGATAAAGGCCCCAATGCTATCTGGTCTATGTCGTTTGCTGCGCATGACCTGGAAGTATATGACGTGCGGGAAAGATAATAGAACCTGGCCTGGAATTAAATACTCACCTACATAAGCAAACCCGTAGGGACGGAAGCTGATGTCATTGTTGGTGTTGTGAATGGGTTTGTGTACAGTCTCCATTGACAATGTCAGTCGACATTATTGTTGATGGTAATGTTTACGCACAGGCAACCACACGAACACCTACAACGGTATTGAAAAAGGCAGGCATTTTAATCTGTAATGAACCACCGACCATTTTCATCTTTTGAATACGAAAGCCCGTTACTCATTTCGTGCACCTGTTTTTGCGTTTTCTCGTCTACGTAACTTTTCTTTTCGTATACGCGGATACCGTTGTTTTCCCGGGTCAGATAAACGATTAACGCAGGTAATCCCGGGCCTACTTCATGGAGCCATTGCTCATCAGTTTCTCTTACAAATGCGGAACTCATAAGTTTTTTGCAAAAATAAGCATATAAAATGAGTACGGTTCTTCAGGATGTGTGCGGGTTGCAGGTTGTATCGCTCTTTTGAGAGGGACAATTAACCCGTTGCCTGTGATATACTCCCGTACATTCCTGCGTTCTCTCTTTATACTCCTTTCGCCGAAATGACATCAGAAGGGTGGAACTCCGGACGAAAAGGTCTGCCTGATGCATAAAGTACGGTAAGGCAGCAACCTGACAGGTCCTCGGCTAAATAAGTTGTTTGACCCGGAAAAACCATTTTCCGGCAGAAAAAAGCTAATTTTAGAATTCCCAATTTGCAAAAACAAGCCGTATGAAAGTTAATTTATTCAATCGCCGTCGTTTTATTAAAGAAGGATCCAAAGCCGCCGCGGGTGTTACCCTGTTATCTGCGCTGCCCGGCAGCCCCGCAGCTTCAACGCATAAGCAGCCCCGGATCAGATTTTCTGTTATCGGTATGAATCACGGGCATATATACGGTATGGTAGATGCCATCACCCGTGGCGGGGGACAACTGGTTTCCTTTTATGCAAAAGAACCGGACCTGGTGGCCAGTTTCTCAAAAAGGTATCCCGATGCCCGACTGGCCCGGAGCGTCAAAGAAGTGCTGGAAGATAAATCCACCCAGTTGATCCTCAGTTCCGGTATTCCCGTAGAGCGGGCGCCATTGGGTGTGGAGGTGATGAAGCACGGCAAGGATTACCTGGTGGACAAGCCCGGTATTACCACGCTGGAGCAATTAGAGCAGGTGAGAAAAGTGCAGAAAGAAACCAAACGCATTTATTCTATCATGTACAGTGAACGGCTGGAGAATAAAGCCACGGTCAGGGCAGGCGAACTGGTAAAAGCCGGCGCTATCGGAAAAGTGATCCAAACGATCGGGCTGGGGCCTCACCGCATGAATGTCGCGTCACGGCCTGAATGGTTTTTCGATAAGAAATATTTTGGCGGTATTATTACCGACATCGGTTCTCACCAGATGGACCAGTTCCTTTTTTTCACCGGTTCCACCAAAGCGGAAATTGTGGCAGCGCAGGCAGGCAATGTGCATCACCCGCAATACCCGGCGTTCGAGGATTTCGGGGATGTGATGGTGAGGGGTAACGGGGGTACGGGTTACCTGCGGGTAGACTGGTTTACACCCGACGGGCTGAAAACCTGGGGCGATGGCAGGCTCACGGTATTGGGCACGGATGGTTATATGGAGCTCAGGAAATATATTGATATCGCCGGCAGGGAAGGCGGCAGCCACCTGATACTGGTAAACCAGAAAGAAACGGTGTATGTGGACTGCTCCGATCAGGTATTGCCTTTCGGAGAACAATTTGTAAACGATGTGATCAACCGAACGGAGACCGCCATGTCGCAGGAACACTGCTTACTGGCAACAGAGCTTACATTGAAGGCACAGGCTAAGGCGCAAAAGCTTGCCGGTTTTCAATAGACCTGACAGGTTTTTCCTCCTGCGCTTTGCTCCGGCGGGCCTTGTCCGCCGTAGTTCGCAGAGCGAAGGTGGGCAGGCAAAACGAGTGAGGTTTTATCCGTAGTTGTCTTACCCGGGATGGGTTTTCGGTATTTTTCATTATCTTGGAAACTGCTATTTTAGTCCAATACTTAGCATGACCCTCGCTTTATCAATGGAGTGATATTGACATATATTGCCTGTTCCGGGCGAAAAATATCTGGTTCAACAGTTTCCCATTTTCCGCGGGTGATTTTTGGCAGAAGTGCTAGTCCGGAAATGAAAATATCAATAGTTTAGACCAGCGTAAATAAAAACACAGTGGTCAGGACCGTTCAGATAACAAATAAACCATTGGGTGAGCTTGAAAGCCTCGCAGATCAGCACCAGTTTTCGGGAAATTTTCTGGAAGCCCGGCGTATATATAAGAGCATCCTGTCTGCAACGGAAGATTTGGTAATCCAGGGAAGGATCCTGTGGAAAACAGGAAATACCTACAATCAGCAGTGGAATTTCGGAAAAGCCGTTCCGTTTTACGAGAAAGCAGAAAGCTTACTGAAGGAGGCCCCCGTTTCCGGGGAAAAGTGGGAATGGTGGATCGAACTGCAGATAGACTATTGCTATTCTATTATTCACCTGCGCATGCTGGAGCTGTATGAAGCAAAGAAACAGGCGCTGAAAGCCATGATAGAAGCCCACGGAACCACTTTGCAAAAGGCCCGTTATTCTTATGTTATTTTTAATGACCTGCTCTGGCGCAATGGCTGGTACCTGCTTCCGGACGAAACTATTTTTGTCTGTGAGTCGCTTATAAGTCTTGCTAGTACTGAAAATAACCTGTTATTACAATCGGTAGGTAAAAATATGCTGGCGTTCACGTTGTTATTTCGGCATGAGCCTCAAAAGGCCAGGAAAGTTGCTTTTGAAGTTTTGAAGCTCATACAACAGGATAGATCGGGGGAAGAAGCCATACGGGCCTATTGCACCATTTGTTTCAGCTATAGAAAAGAAGGGAATGTTATAAAAGCAAAAGAATGGTGTGATAAGGCGTATGCGCTGGCTGATCTCAACAAGAACTTCACTTTTAAAGCTATTATGGATTCCGTTGTTGGCTGGGCTCACCTTAAAGAAGGGAATGTAAGGCTGGCAGAGGAACTGGCCTTACATTCTTATAAGGCAATGACAAAGTACCGGTACCCTTTTCTGGCGTTTTCTTTGCTTCCGCTGATAGCGGTCCATGTCAGGCAGAACAGGGTTTACCGGGCGGTGCAGTTCGCTTTCAGGTTGCTGGCGCCCAATCAGTCAAGATTGCCGGAACACATCAATGAACCGCTGCGGGCCGCTATTGCCTGCTGGGGAAGAAAAGATCTGGCAGGAGCGAAGAGATCGTTGACGATGGCTATACAAAGGTCGGATGAAGACGGGTTTTTATAATGTCATCCTGCATTATGACCGAATATAAGATCATAATTATCGAGCCGGAAGATTGCTTCCGGGAATCGCTTAGGTTGCTGATGGATTATTCCTTTGAGTTTAATGTAGCGCGAGCTTTAAAAAATGTTGCCGGAGATACGCTTGCGAAGGCAGGTATGCCGGATATTATCCTTACCGGTATCGAAAAGAAAAAAGAGCTGGAGATGCTGGTCCGGCAATTTCCCGGGGTGCCGGTTGTGGTAATTACCTCTGATGAAAATGATGATCATATGGTTGAATTGCTGTCTGCCGGTGCAGCACATTATATTTTTAAAGGTAGTGAGCCGGCATTTTACCTGTCCATACTAAAGGAAGTATTGACCAACAACATTAAAATCCCCGATTCTGTTGTAAAAAAGCTGATCCGGTCCCAAAAGCCGGGAGCCCTGCCGGGCAGTTCAATCCCGGGTCTTACCTCCCGTGAAAATGAATTGCTTGGTTTACTGGCAAAAGGGTATACCTACAGGGCAATATCCGAGAAGCTGTTTATCAGCATGGAAACGGTAAAAAGGCACTGTCATAATATCTATAAAAAGCTGGAGGTGAAAAACCGTACAGAAGCCATTAATAAAGTTGTTTTGAAGAAATAAGCACGCATGCAATTACCAGTCATTGATGCTCTGATAAGTAAGGGAAAGTTTGAGGAAGCCCGTTCTCATATCCGGTTGCAGTGCGGTGAAGGATCCTCTCTGTCGCAAGCAATACTATATGGAAGAATGGGAAGGAGCTTTACCGCGCAATGGCGGTTTGCAGATGCAATTCCCTGGTTTGAGAGATCTATACAGTCAATCAATGCCGGCAGGAACAGAGGGGGTGAGTGGCGGCCCCATAAAATATCCGTTTGCATAGAGTTCTGCTATGCACTACACGCTACAAGACGTTATGAGCAGTTTTCGGAGATAGTGGGAGAGCTGAAGCCTGACGTTGAGATATATGGCAATGCTAACCAGAGAAACCAGTATCTGAAAGTCGTTTATATGGATATCCTGAACCGGCACCGCTGGTATATGTTGCCGGATGAAGCGTTGGTAGTTTGTAACAGAATGATTGAACTAGCCCGGGATGAAGGTGATATAAAGTCGGAGATAGACGGGCTTAATAACCTGAGCTTTACTTATATGCTCAATCATCAAACGGATCTGTGCCGTAAATATGCCTTGCGTGCGCTGGCAAAATTGAAGGAGCATCATGATGATGAAGGTAAATCGATGGCGCATTGTTATATGATGGAATCATACCGGTTGGATGGTAATGTTGAGGATGCGGTAAAATGGCATCATTCGGTGAGACAGCAGGTAAAACAAAATAATAACCCTACCAGCAAAGTCCTGGCAGACGCAGTGTTGGCGTGGATACATTACAAAAGGGCAGATTTTGAACTGTCAGAGGAAACAGGCAGGGAAGTGTTTTTATATATGACCGGCAACCGGTTCCCCTTTTTGCCTGTCTGCTCACTCCTTCTTCTTGCGCTTTATCTCAGAAAAAAAGATCTTTCCGCCTGTAGCCAGCAGGCATTTATCCTGCTGCATCCTAATATACAGCACAGCCCAGTTGAGATAACAGGCTTACTGAAAGCCGGACTGAGCGCCTATGCCCGCTACGAGACAACGCGTGCCGGGAAGCATTACCTGGAAGCTATAGAAATAGCAGACAGGAAGGGATATTTATAATAAGTAAAAAATACAACAAAAGTGCTATAGGCCGGGTTATGGCAAACCCATAGTTTTACTTCAGGTTTAATCCTTTTACATCTTCTGAAATCCTATTACCGTTCTTGCCGGCTTCTTTTTCTATAAGCTGATAATGAAAGCTTGGAATGACAAAGTCAGGGCGTTGCTTGTTTTGAGTGTTATACCTGTTAAGTATGCAAACCAGATACATCAAGACTGCATCTATCGTTATTTTATGGAAATAATACGGGTACTGATCGTAGAAGATATTACGGACTACCGGCAGGCGCTGACATTGTTATTCAATAATACCAGGGGATTTTCCTGTATCTGTGATTATGACAGTGCAGAAGGTTGCCTGCAGGCAGGTGCATATCCGGATGCTGATGTAGCGGTTATTGATATCCAGTTGCCCGGTATGAGCGGTATAGAGTTGGTGAAGCAATTACAACCCCAAAAGCCCGGGCTGCTGTGCGTGATGTGCACGGCCTATGAGGAAGATGAAAAGATTTTCTCCGCCCTGGAAGCGGGGGCGCACGGCTATATCTTAAAAAGCGATTCTCCTGCGAAGATACTGGAAGCTGTTGTTGAATTATACAACGGCGGCAGCCCGATGAGCAGCCAGGTGGCCCGAAAAGTAGTACAATCATTTAAACGTACGCCTTCAATCTCTTCGTCTGTTCTCACGCTGAGAGAAGCCGAAGTGCTCGACCTGCTTTCCAAAGGAATGCTGTATAAAGAGATCGCCCTCCGGCTGAGTATCAGCGTAGAGACCGTGAGAAGGCATTGCTTCAATATGTATCAGAAGCTGCATGTAAACAACCGCACCGAAGCGGTGAACAGGTTCCTGAAACGGTAATGCTATATGGTGTCATCTACAACGATGCGTTTTTGGGGACTGGGATATCATTAATGTTGAACCTTGTTCTGACCACTGAAAATGCCCATCCGATCCCTTAGAAAACCCGCCTTACCTTAGGTAAATAACCCCGACAGCACACAGTTTTTATGCCAACTACAGCCACGTTGCATATCGTTATTTTCTGTTTCGGCGCAGTAAGCCTGGCAGCAATATACCATACAATCCTGTACATACACAGAAGGGATCCCATTCTGAAATACTATTGCATTTATCTTTCTTCCTTAGCGATGTATATGGCCTACAGGTTATGGATGACCGGTAACAACAATGCATTTGTAGAATATTATTTTCCTTCTCTTCAGGTTAATTTTGCCCTGGATGCCACTTTTATGTGGTTGACGTATATAGCCTATATTGCTTTCTGGGGCAGGGCATTTATGCTGCATGAAGCCAAAGGCATGCTGATACATGGGTTTTACAGGTCTGCTATTCCGGTATTGGCAGGGTATATTATATGGGAGAATATCGCGGTAAATATTGAAGCTCCTTTTGTTGAGATATGCCTGTATATCGGCGTCCGGTTGTTTGTATGTTGCTTTGGCGTTATTGCCATGATCAGCGTTTTACAGAAAAGAAGAAGCTTTTATTATTACTACCTGGCAGGTGGCACTATTGCTATGGTGTCGGCGGGATTGTTTTCCACATATGTACAGCAGGTATTACATTCCAGGCTTCTGGACATCAGTCCTTTTGGCTGGATGATGTTTGGTTATTTTATAGACGTGATCTTTTTTTCCGCCGCCATCGGTTACCGGCTTAAAGAAGAATCGGTGGAACGGATGACCGCGCTGAAAAAAATAATCAGCCAGCAGGAAATAATACAGCGGCAGGAAATAGAAAAAATAGAAGCCGCCTACCGGGCCAAAGAGCAGGAAAGGGCGCGTATTTCAGGTGAGCTGCACGATGACCTCGGAGGAGGCTTATCGACCATCAGGCTCATGACTGAAATGGCCAGGGACGCAACCTTTGGGCTGAACGGGGCATACCTGGAAAAGATATCTGCCAGAACAAAAGAGCTGATGCAGAATATGAATGAGATCATTTGGTCATTGAATAATAGCAACGACACCCTGCAAAGCATGATATCTTATATAAGACAGTATGCAGCCAACATCCGGGAATCGACAGGTTGGGAGATGATGTTTGAGCAGTCCGGCATAGCATACGATCATATCGTGACCGGCACCGTGCGCCGTCATATTTTTTTGCTGGTCAAAGAAGCGCTGAATAATGTATTGAAGCATGCCCATGCTACGAAACTGGCGATGCGGATCAGCCATGAAGAGCATGGTATATCCATCAGTATATCTGATAATGGAGTAGGGATGCTGCTACCGGATCCGGTCGATACAATGAAGAGACAGGGTAATGGTCTCAACAATATGCGCGAAAGAATAAAGGCGCTCAACGGTGCAATGCATATCTTACATAAAAACGGGACTACGGTTGTTTTCCATATTCCTTCCGGCTCTCTTTACAACAAAAGTGGTATCGAAATTCCATAACAAATAGTCTAACTTGTTTAAATGATCACTTTAGGCATAATAGAAGACCTTGAAGATTACCGGAACCTGCTGACAGTACTCTTTAACAATACCCCGGGTACAGAAATCTTTTTTTCGGTACCTTCTGCCGAAGCAGCAATTGAACAGATTAGAAGCGGCATAAAACCTGAAATATGCATCGTTGATATACAATTACCTGGAAAGTCTGGGATTGAATTGCTTGGCTGGATAGACCAACATGCACCCGGAACATTGTGCCTGATCTGCACAGCCTACGATACGGATGAAAAGCTCTTTCAATCCCTGGAAGCCGGTGCACACGGCTACATTCTTAAATCTACATCGCCTGCGGCCATTACTGAGACTGTAAAGGAGCTGCACCACGGCGGCAGTCCCATGAGCAGCGAAATAGCCCGTAAGGTAGTAACCGCTTTTTCCCGACAACACGATCCCGGGCCGGACATACTGAGCGAACGGGAAAAACAGGTACTGGAAATGCTCTCACAGGGGCTTTTGTATAAAGAAGTTGCAGGAAAACTCCTGATCAGTATTGAGACCGTAAAAAGGCATTGTTTCAATATTTACCGGAAGCTGCACGTAAATAACCGAACGGAAGCGATCAATAAGTTCCTGAAATGCTAGTGCTATATCATCATCCTCTACAACTAAAGTGCTATTTGTAATTATTGAAATGGATTTTAGTTTTATACTGCTTTTTAATCCTTCTGATATCTTCTGGAACTCCTGCCGGGTCGTTAAATCTTTCTGAATAAAAAGCTCCTATAATAATAACGAAAATTAATAGGGAACAGGCTTTATGGCAAAACGTCTACGTTTTATTATTGTTTTCTGTCTTTTAATCCTGAAGGCTTTGGCACAGGCGCCGGATATTGAATGGCAGAGATCCTTCGAAGGGGTCTATGCATATTCAAATCAATCAATTCAACAAACCGAAGATGGAGGGTACATTGTAGCCGGACATTACGAGCGCCAGGGAAACTATAATAATTATACTTCTGATTTCTGGATAACTAAATTGGATAAGTCAGGTATTACGGAATGGCAAAAATTTTTTGGCGGTTCAGGATTTAACCAAAATGAGTCATATCCTTCGATACAACAGACAACAGATGGAGGGTATATTATAGCTGGAAGTTCATATGGCGGAGATGGTGCAGGTATGGATTATTGGGTGATAAAGCTAGACGGGGCTGGAAATATGCAATGGCAGAAAACGTTTGGGGGAAGTGGTACTGATTGGGCATCTTCTGTCCGGCAAACAGTGGATGGAGGCTTTATTGCAGCCGGACGCTCTATGTCAAATGACGGGGATGTAACTGGCAATCATGGAGGCTACGATTTCTGGATCGTTAAATTGAATGAATCAGGTAGTATACAATGGCAAAGATCGCTTGGAGGATCTCATGATGACTGGGCATCTTCTGTATGGCAAACAGCGGATGAAGGCTTTATCATAGCCGGGCGCTCTATGTCAAATGACGGTGATGTAAGCGGCAACCATGGATACGAAGATTGCTGGGTGATAAAACTAGACAAGGCAGGGAATATACAATGGCAAAAATGTTATGGAGGAAGCGCTCTTGATCGCGGATATTCAATCCAGCAAACCGAAGATAGAGGATTTATAGTCGCTGGCACTGCGACGTCAAAAGATGGGGATCTGAGCGATCATAATGGTGATTGGGCTTACTGGGTGTTAAAACTGGACGAGTCAGGTGACATACAATGGCAGAAGACGCTTGGTGCTTCCAGGGCATCTGTAGAGGCATATTCCATCCAAGAAACCGGAGACGGAGGGTATATTGTTACTGGTTCAGGTGTAACCGGGAACTATGCGGTAGCGAAGTTGGATTACAGCGTAATAAAGCTGGATGAATCGGGTAATATACAGTGGCAAAAATCCCTTGGAGGCAGTGAAATAGATATATCATATTCAGTTATACAAACTACAGACGGAGGATATGTTGTAGCGGGATACTCTATGTCGAATGATGGGAATGTAATACGCGGCAATCAGAGAGATTATCCTCATCACTGTTGGATAGTAAAATTGAGAAGTAGTGAGGAGCCAACCATTACCATCACCAGTTATACGAACCCCGACAAAAAAGGCTGCGAAACAGGAAGCTTTAGATTTAAATTTGAATCCAACAGTGGCTGGTTTTCGCTTACGGTAAGGTTGTATCATACGCCAACTTCCGGTCCGTCAGAACCTGCACGCACCATAAATTTAAATTACCCGCAGGACAGTTACCAGTTCTCTAACCTGAAGGCTGGTACCTACAAAGTGTTGGTGAATACTAACAATGGCGATGAGGCGGAATCAGCCTTTGTGACACTTGTAAATCCTGCGCCGTCGCCCGAAGCTCAATTTATGGTTATTTCAAAAACAGATGTGCAAAATTATGGGTGCAACGAAGGAGCGGTAAGATTCTCATTTTCTTCCCCCGATTGCTGGCAACCGGCTACTGTTCATTTGATTCCTGTAGCTCCTTTTGCGGGGAATTTACCCAGCATACAACTAAATGCCAACGGAGAGTATACGTTACAAGAGATACCGGCCCGGAAGTATAAATTAAGGCTGGTAGATAATGATCTTCATACATATGATTCGGAGGAATTTGAAATCCAACATCCTTCCCTTTCCTGTAGTAACCTTTCTGTTACATCTGTATTGGATGACTCCCGGTATAGCGAAGCGTGCCAGTCAAAAGTAACACTAAGCCTCAATACAGGCAGCATCTGTCCACAATGGTGGAAAGCGGATATTGGTGCAGGTTTGTCGGCTACCAGCATTGACGGTAATACCATAGAATACGGCTCCAATACTCCACTCGATAATCCGATCATATTTAATGAAGTGTTCAGGTTTCCCGCCGATCATGATGCTTTGTGGTATGCTTTCAACATTGAAGTTATATTTGATGATAATGAGCGTTGCTCGTTACCCGCCCAGGTTATCAATGTTCCAAAAGCAGAACCATGTACTAATAATCCGTCACAGGACCTTAGCATTCAAATAGTGAAGGAACCTGAAATGGAGTGTAGTAAAGACGGGGTAGTTCGGGCTGTACTTAACAAACAAAATACCTGTGATAATCCTTATGGGGAATTTCAAACGGAATATTATATAAGATTATATGGTGCTGATTTAGAAGAATACAGTTCCAGCCAGATTGGCGACAAAACGCTGTTATTTGAGAACCTCCCTGCCGGTGCTTACATGCTGCAGTATGGTTATAACCTAGGAAAACTTACAGGGTGTACCGGACAAACCTCGGTAATGCTTAGCGCAAAAGGCACCGAATCTCAACTTAGAATATGGCCTAACCCATCGGTATTCCAGGACAGGATCAATTATGAAGTTAGTACCTGTTCACCCACAGTTATTTTAACCCTAAATGATATGAATGGGCTAAACCGGTATTCTTTCCTTGCGGGAGGAGGGCCGGGAACAATAACCGGATTTTTTCCTGTATTGGCCTTGCCGGCAGGTATTTATGTTATAACGGCATACACTTATGACGGGCAATTTATCGGAAGTGTTCAGTTTTTTAGGATATGATAAAGTACATATGGTGGCATCTGATATAAAAAGAATGCATATATACCCTGCGTGTAAAATTTGAGTTGATTATTAACAACTAAAAATAAATACTATGAATAAGCAGTTTAAAGTTTTTTTTCTTTTTATTATTCTTTTTGCGTCCGCAATATATGCATCTGGTCAAATAAATCCTCCCAGGGATGAGACAGATAAGAGGATAACTACAAGAACAAAAGAATTAGCCGCCAAAAGGTGGTTGTTGAGCACACCCTTATTACAACTTGGGCAGTCAAAAAAAATTTCTGGGAAAATCGAATTATTTGATCATTCTTGCGGGATAGAAAAAATTGAGGATATAGATATTCTTATAAGGGTAGTTTTCAAACCTGAAGATATGCGTTTGACAAGTACATTTACAACATTTCTGGATGTAGAGCATACTCCGAATTCAGTATTCTTAGATCAGGATATGACGGACGTGACAAAAAAATACGAAGACAAATTTGTCGCAAATGGAAAAATCAAGAAGGACTCGACCTTCAGTTTAACATTTAAATCAGGAGTGGATAATTTGTTTGAGCAAAGTAGTTATTATCCGGATATATATTTTTTCAACACGCCTTTAGTTAAGGAGACATATAGGAGAGAAGATGACGGTAGTTTTACAGTACGTTGGTATTCTATCTATTCATTTCGGATTGAGTATCAGGTATATTTTGCATTTCCGGGTAATTTTACCAGCAACGGCTTTTGCTTGTTACAGCCTCCTAATAATACTTATGAACATCAATCATATAACTTCAATTTCTTTTCAAATCAACAAGAAATTAATTTAGGTACAATTCCGTTGTCGGCATATTTTATTGATACTGGGGGATAAGATTTTATTCTGATAAATAAGAAAAAAGTAGTAGCGCATCGATTGCTCATTTTAAAGGAGTGAAAGTCTTTCAGCCGCAAACATGCGTTTTCGAAACGATTAGCGTCTACAACTAAAGTGCTATTTAAACCATTGAAATGGATTTTAGTTTTATGTCCTTGTGGATATTCTCTGAATTCTTCTGAAGCAATTAATTTCAGGAAGACCAGCGTTGATTATATAAAACCTGTAAATAAAGCAGCATAACATCTTAAATCATTATATCATGAAACGCTATCTTACTTTATTACTGCTATTTTTGATATGCTATCAAAGTGTTTTTTCACAAAACGATACGATAAAACCATCCAGTCGTATCCTGGAAATCTTTGAAAACAATAGACGTCTGGGAGTGCCGGGTAAGTTAAATCCCGGAACCAAATTGACGATCCGTGGCAAAATAGGGTTCGATAACCGTATTCCTGTCGCGTGTCGTAATTCAGATATTGTCGTTGAAGGAGTAACTGTTGAAGTCTTTAAAAAATTTGAATTTCACACAAACTTTAGATCAAGAGAATTTCTTCCATCCAACAGTTACAGAGAGGGAGATTTCTGGCTTACTGATAATGGCAGAAGTGTGAAAGACGGATACAGTGAAAAAAAAGTTGCAACAGCAAATGTAAAACCCGATTCTACTTTTGAAGTATCATTTTCTTCTGAAAAACTTCTTGATAATAATGCTCCCACTGAATTACATTACGACCGTCCTCTTCTGCTTGAAAAAATTGAAAGGGATCGGATAAGCGGCCACTTAGTTCTTGTAACTTATGATGTATATGCAGTTACAACAAAATATAAGGTTGATGTCATTGGTTTTTACTGGCCGTGTTTTTCAAATATGAACGATATCAATGGCGACAACAGATATAGTCATTTAGAGCAGATCACTTTTTCCCTGGGAGATACTAATAGGAATACAGGACTGATTATGCTGACACTTTTCTACATAGATGGATGATCTGCATTTTCGATTCATTGGGGTTCTATATCCACAACTTTAACATCGTTTTCTTCACCAACGTCGCTTAATAGTTAAGAATGCTTAATAAAGAAAGATATGAAAAAAATTATACCTATTGTTATTATCTGCTGTTGCATTCATCAGGCTTTGGCACAGGCGCCGGATATCCAATGGCAGAAAAGCCTAGGTGGTACAGGATCTGATGAAGCGTATTCCATCCAACAAACTACAGATGGCGGATATATTGTGGCGGGTACTTCCAGTTCAAATGACGGAGATGTAAGTGGTAATCATGGCGGCACTATTCCCAAAGACTTTTGGGTTGTGAAGCTCAACTCGATAGGGAATATCGAATGGCAAAAATCTTTGGGCGGATCTAGTGATGATGTTGCTTATTCTATCCAACAAACCTCAGACGGGGGTTATATTGTTGCTGGCTATTCAGGTTCAAAAGACGGGGATGTAAGTGGTAATCATGGTGCAGCAGATTTTTGGGTTGTAAAGCTCAACTCGATAGGGAATATCGAATGGCAAAAATCTTTGGGTGGATCGGGAGTGGATATTGCCTACTCCATTCAGCAAACCATCGACGGAGGGTATATTGTTGTCGGTTCCTCGTCATCAAAAGACGGGGATGTAAGTGATAATCATGGTGCACTTGATTGTTGGGTTGTAAAACTGAATTCATTAGGAGCTATTGAATGGCAAAAATCTTTCGGTGGTGTAACAGGGTTAGATTATGCATATTCGGTTCAGCAAACACATGAAGGTGGGTATATAGTTGCTGGTAGAGCATATCTCAACAGTGGTGATCCAGGTTGTTGGGTTGTAAAACTGAACTCGATAGGCAATGTAGAATGGCAGAATTCATTCGGTGGGTTATCTGTTATTGTTATGGCTGCATTTTCTATTCAACAAATTACCAGCGGAGGGTATATTCTGGCAGGATATACTAGTTCATCGGATTATTCTGTTATAAAGTTGGATGCTACCGGCAATGTCGTATGGCAGAAATCCTTCGGGGGATCAGGTACTGATGGTGCATATTCTATTCATGAAACTTCGGACAGCGGGTATATAGTAGCTGGGGTTTCTGGCTCAAATAATGGCGATGTGACTGGTAATCATGGACAAAATGATTACTGGGTAGTAAAATTAGATATAGACGGGAAAATGGAATGGCAGAAGGCTTTGGGAGGATCCTCTAATGAGATTGCACGTTCCATCCAACAAACCTCTGACGACGGCTATATTGTAGCAGGATATAGTAACTCAAATGACGGCGATGTGAGCGGTAACCGTGGCAACAGTGATTTCTGGGTTGTAAAATTGGAGGGCCATAAATACATCCTCAAATCCCTTGAAGTCATTCAAACCGTTCAAAACTGGAAGAATGATATTCCTTTGATTGAAAGAAAACCTACTCTGGTGAGGGCGCATCTGCAAGAACCGAATAAGGAGGTACCGGCGGTGTTCGATAATTATCCGAAACTGTATGCATATCGGAATGGTGAACTTATAAGAGACCACAATCCTAATCCTATATCTGCGATAAATGAGAATAATTTTGGTATTCAGTGGGAGACAAACGATTTTGAAAAAATAAGAAAATTCAGGAAAGATATAGATAAAAGTTTAAATTTCATACTGCCCAGGGAATGGAGAACAGGAGACATAACATTAAAACTGGAAGATGAAAAAATTGCCTGCGAAGATCCGTCTGGTAAATGCGAGGTGGATATTTCTTTTAAACCTTCCAAACAACTTGACCTAAGATTCTTTGATATAACATGGAGTGATAATACCGGAAATTTCTTTTTCTTCTCCAAAAATGATTTCAACTCACACAAAATAAAAATAATAAATGAATTGCGCGCGATGCTTCCAATCAACGATATATCGTGGGAGCCGGATGATTTTTTGAGTATAGGTACAATTAGGTCCAATCCGGAATACGACAATTACGAAGATTGGGTTGAAGCTTATTTCTTTAAAAAATTAGACGATTTCCGAAAAATAAAGAAAGACAGGCGTTTGTATGCTGCAATATTGAAGGCGCCTTACCTTTCTTTGACCGGCACTTCATCTACATTTAAGACTTCGTCTTTTCCCGATTCAATAACTGCAAAATACACCCTTCTCGCTGAATTCAATGAGTCTCCGGCTCATGAGTTTGGCCATTTGCTTGGACGTGCACATACCCTTTGTGAAATACATAAGACCAGACAGCACGAGCCTCAATTTTTTCCACCTGAAAACACATATGGCGGTCACCCAAGAATTGGTCCCTTGGGAGTGAATATAAATGATGATATCTATGGTTATAACTTTAGAGAAAAAAGGATATACAGCGCTGATGAAACATTTGAGATAATGAGTTATTGTAAAGATCATGTAGTAAGGCGATGGATGTCGGGTCATACTTATAAGGAAATATACAACTGGATGGAGAAAAACTATAAAAATGATGAGGCAAAAGAGAGTAATACCTGCAAGAAAAACAGTGGAATCCTCCCGGTTATACAAAACCATAGGCGTAAATATCAATCTTATCAAAAATACCGCGAATTTTGATCCTGTATTTTTAAGACCATTTGAAACATCCCCGGAAACAGATAATGAAGGCCCTTATGAGTTGGAGATTATGAATGATGAAAATGAAACGGTCTTTTCAACCAGGTTTACTCCTGTAAATATCAGACGCGTAAATGATTCAATAGTAAAGAACGCTTTTTTTGTAATATCTGTTCCTTATGAAACAGATATCAAAAAGCTGATAGTGAAAAAAGACAATTCCGTGATCGCGGAAAAATCGGCTTCAGAAAATACTCCTGCCATTGAGTTCACTTCAGTACAGAAATCCTACCTGGATGATCATATCATAACCCTGAATTGGGAAGCATCTGATGTTGACAACGACTCTCTTACTTATTCCATATTTTACAGCTACGATAACGGAAATACCTGGAGAGACCTGGGGTATGATCTTGGCGAAAAAAACTTTGAAGCTTCCTTTTTACATTCAACCCAAAACCAGCAAACCGGCAAATTCATGGTTACTGTAAGCGATGGTGTAAATGTGTCATTGGTTGAATCTGATAAGGGTATTGAATTTAAGAACAATAAGCCCTCATGCTTTATTATTGAACCCTTAGACAGTTTTATATCTATTGGCAATGAACCTATTATTTTTCATGGCATCGCTTTTGACAGTGAAGACGGAACATTGCAAGACTCATCGCTGGTATGGTCATCAGATAAGGACGGAATACTCTTTAAAGGGAATGATTTGCTTAAGGTATCCTCCGAACTTTCCGAAGGCGTTCACATAATTACCTTAACAGCAACTGACAGCGAAGGAGACACGAGTAATTATAGTATTTATGTCAAAATTCTCAGAAAAGCTCCAAAATTATTCATAAAAAGCCAGGAAGACATAACTGTTTCGACAGATAAAAATTCATGCGATACTCTAATAGAATTTAAAGCTGAAGTAATAAGCGATACAACTTTTACAACCTTCTTCTTATTGGATTCAATAAATATAAGTTCCCCGCATAGATTTCCAGTAGGAACATCAAAAGTTTGGATCATTGCGTCTAACGGAATTGGCCGCGATGTAAAAAGTTTTTTTTATGTAACCGTACATAAAGAATCCGGCGGAATTGAAGTTTGCGATGGCATTGACAATAACTGTAACGGGCAGATAGATGAAGGTTGTGAAACTGGAGCAGCCGATACCTTTTACTCCAAATCCTCCGGCGACCTGCACAACACCGCTACCTGGGGCGCCAACCCCGATGGCAGCGGTGATGCCCCGGCAGACTTCGGAACCGGTAAAACCTTTACCCTGGCCAACCGTTCCGGTAACTATACCCTGACGGGTAACTGGACCGTAAACGGAGTACTGATGAACCCTGCCGGCAGCAGCCTGCAGATCAACGGGCATACCCTGAGCCTTGCAGGGCTTAGCGGCGAAGGCGCACTTGCCGGCTCTGCCACATCCAGCCTTGTGATAGCAGGCAGCAATGCCGGTGATTTCGGTACGATCAACTTCACCGGAGAAGGTGGTATACTAAAAGCGTTTACGCTTAACCGGAGCGGCGCCGCCACCATCGGCACACCGGTAAGCATATACGACGAACTGACCGTTACCAATGGCACTCTGTATACCGGTGACCGGCTTACGCTGAAGAGTACATCCGACAATACCGCCCGTGTGATGACTCCATCAGGTAGCATCAGTGGCAATGTAACGGTAGAACGGTATATATCCGACCGCAGGGCATGGCGGCTGATCAATGCACCAGTGGGCGGTAACCAGAGTGTCAATGATGCCTGGCAGGAAGGAACAACCCTTTCCTCTGCCAACCCCAACCCCTTCCCGGGCTATGGTACCATCATTACAAAAGGTTCGCCTGCCGATGGCTTCGACCAGGATCTCCCCCGGCAGGACTATAGCATACTGACCTATCATAACCCAACCGATAGCTGGACAGGTGTTACCAATACCCGGACAACCCCGGTAAACCAGCAACCCTACTTCCTGTTTGTAAGGGGCGATAGGAGCATTACAACCACCGGCAGTAGCGCTACCACCCTGCGCGCCACCGGCTCATTAAACGTAGGCGACCAGGTAATACCCGTAAATACCAGCGGCTTTACTGCCGTTGCCAACCCCTTCGCATCACCCATTGATTTTGCTACCATTACCCGGAATAATGTGGACAACAGTTTCTATGTATGGGATCCGAAAATGGGCGGCAGCAACGGAGTAGGCGCCTATGTGAACATCAGCCATAACGGAACGGGTTATGATATCACCCCGGAGCCGGTTAGTCCGGAAAGCCGGTATATCCAATCCGGGCAGAGCTTTATGGTGCATGCTTCGGGTGGAACGGGAAGTCTTATCATCAAGGAATCCGATAAATCGGCTACGCCTGCTGAGAATGTCTTTAAAGTGAAAGGAGAAAAGAAGGGAGACCTGCCCCTGGCCGCGGCGAGGAATGCCTATGGCATCCGGGTCAGCCTGCAGGACGTCAACAGGGCATTGCTGGACGAAGTGTTCACCTCCTACAGCCACCGGTTCAGGGATGAAATTGACGGTATGGATGTAAGGAAGCTCTACAATGTCCGGGAAAATATCTCACTTGTCAGAACAGGTCATGAGCTGATGGTGGAAAGGCGATCCACGCCTGACAATGCAGATACGCTTTACCTGAAGTTGGGCAACCTGAAGCAGCAGTCGTATTTCTTTGAAATGAAGCCCATCGATCTGGAAAATTTTGCTTCCGTATGGCTGGAAGACAGCTATACCAAAACAACGATGCCTGTGAGCACGACAGAAAATACACAGGTTTCCTTCCAGGTTACGGAAGATGCGGCTTCCACGGGGTCCAGGGTCCAGGTTCCGGCTGCTCCTGCAGCGCAAGCCTGCAGGAGCTGTACCGGAAACGGCTTCTATAAAAGCCTATCCCAACCCGGTAGTCAGCGGAGAGGTAAGCCTTTCCTTCACCCATATTGAAAAAGGTACCTATCGCATCGAGCTGATAGATATGGCGGGACAGGTGATCTCCAGGGAACTGGTTCACCATGCGGGTGGCAATGCCATACACCGTTTGCGCATGCAAATGATCACCAACGGCGTATACCATGTGAGAATCGTTGGAAAGGGCATGAATACGAATATTAAATTACTGAAACAATAAACATTTTAAATATTACAACCATGAAACTAAAGCATTTCCTTCTGAGCGTACTCCTGCTGGCATGCATGTGGGTAGTTGCCCAACCGGGTAACCCCGGCCGTGACCCCGACACAGAGATCCCTATTGACGGCGGTGTCAGCCTGCTGGTAGCCGCCGGCGTAGCCTACGGTGCCAAAAAAGCATACGATAAAAGGAAGAAGAGTAAGGAAAACGTTTAAACCTCACAGGGTTTGAAGTGACGGATATCCGAACTTAAATCTGGCGGATAAACCTTTGAGGTAGGCTGTTCAAAAGAGCATAATAAAATCCCCCCAGAAATTTGTTGAAGGAAAAACAACCTAGAGCCCCCGTTACTACTGAAAAAAGAAGATATTTTTTCGACAAAAAGTGTAACGAAGAAATCCCCTGCCGTTTGAACAGCCTACCTATAAGGTCTACAGCAGCCATTCGCCCTTCGGGGAGACTTCGCTGTAAGACCTTATAGGTTTTTCAACACATCACAGGTATACGCTACCATATCATCATTAATATCCAGGTGGGTGACCAATCGTACCTGGGAAGGCGAAATAGCATAACCCAGGATGCCTTTTTCTTCCAGTTGTGCTACAAACTGTTTGGCAGCACCGGCTTTTGCCAGCTCAAATATTATGATATTGGTTTCCACCGGTAACACGTTTTTGACATAAGGCGCTTTTTCCAGTACGGCGGCAATTTCTGCCGCGTGCCGGTGATCTTCCGAAAGACGGTTCACATGATGCTGTAATGCATACAAACCTGCCGCGGCGATATAACCGGCCTGCCGCATACCACCGCCGAAAACTTTTCTTACCCGGCGGGCGCTATGAATAAAAGCCCCGGAGCCTAACAGAACACTCCCTACCGGCGCGCCGAGCCCTTTGCTCAGGCATATGGAAATGCTGTCAAACAGCTTTCCGTATAACAGCGGGTTTTCACCTTTGGCTACGATAGCGTTGAAGAGCCGGGCGCCATCAAGGTGGTAACCCAGTCCAAGCTGACGGCAAACCTGCTGTATCTGCTCCAGTTCTTCCATATTATAACAACTGCCACCGCCACGGTTGGCGGTATTTTCAATACATACCAGGCTGGTACGCGCTTTATGCACATCATCGCCATTAACGGCTTCCGCTACCTGGTCGGCCCGTATCCTGCCCCGTTCTCCTGCCAGGGTCCTTACCTGGCAGCCGGCATTAAAAGCGATGCCGCCGCCTTCATACTGGTATACATGTGCCAGGAAATCGCAGATGACCTCATCGCCGGGCCGGGTATGGCATTTGATGGCAATCTGGTTGGTCATAGTGCCGCTGGGGCAAAACAGGGCGGACTCCATCCCAAACATCTCCGCTGCAAATGCTTCCAGTTCATTTACCGTGGGGTCTTCTCCAAACACATCGTCGCCCACCGGGGCGGAAAACATGGCCGCCAGCATTTCTTTTGTGGGGCGGGTGACAGTATCTGACCGGAAATCAACGCTCATAATAATATAAGGATTCTGTTCCGCTAAAGGTATTGATTTATAGTATATTACGAAAATGATAGGGGAAGTCAGCTCATTCCCGGCATCCTTTACGTTAATAAAGGTTATTATTTTAAAAAAATGATGGTAGAAATTTTAAGAAATGCTATGAGATGAAATAAATGCGTATTAATTTTGCAAATCGCTTCATACACAGTTAGCGGGAATATAAATAACATATCGTTTGCACTTGGATTGCAACACATTTGCCCTCAGTTACTGTCTTACAGGCGTAGTTAGCTACAAATTCAGTTCCGTCAGGATTTCCGCCTTGGACAAACAATTTATAATATGAGACAACTTAAAATAGCAACGCAAATTACCAACCGTGATTCACAGGCGGTTGAGAAATATCTACAGGAGATTTCTAAAATTTCCATGATCACCCCCGAAGAAGAGACCGTGCTGGCACAGCGGATCAAGATGGGTGACCAGAGAGCACTGGATAAACTGGTTCAGGCTAACCTTCGTTTCGTGGTATCTGTTGCAAAGCAATACCAGCACCAGGGTTTGTCGCTGAGCGACCTTATCAATGAAGGAAACCTGGGTCTGATCAAAGCCGCACAGCGCTTCGATGAAACCAAGGGCTTTAAATTCATTTCATACGCAGTATGGTGGATCCGCCAGTCCATTCTGCAGGCTTTGGCCGAGCAGGGACGCCTGGTTCGTTTGCCGCAAAACAAGATCGGCACTTACAACAAAGCCAACAAAGCCTATATGGCTTTTGAGCAGGAGCATGAGCGTGAGCCGAGCACCGAAGAGCTGGCTGAGTTGCTGGAAATGAGCGAAACCGAGATCAACAATATCTTCCAGAGCAATACCCGTCATACTTCGCTGGATGCACCCGTGCACGAAGCGGAAGATGTGGCTATGGGCGACCTGCTGGAAGGTGGCGCTGAAACCGATGATGATGTGATGAAAGATTCTTTGCGCAACGAGATCCGTCGCGTATTGAAATCACTGAGCCCCCGCGAAGCAGAGATCGTGAACGCTTACTTCGGACTGGACGGTGAGAATGGTGTTACCATTGAGCAGATCGGTCAGAAATACGATCTTACCAAAGAGCGTATCCGCCAGATCAAGGAAAGAGCGATCAAGCGCCTGCAGAAAGCACGTTACAGCAGCTCGCTGAAAGCGTATTTAGGATAATTTGCAATAAACAAAATAGTATCTGAAGGCTGTCGTAAGGCAGCCTTTTTTAGTCGAAAAAAACCACCGTCTTAGACCGTGGTAATATACTTTAGGCTATGCCGAATGTTTAAATTGCGAATGAGAAAACATAAGAAGCAATCCGGTGTTGTTTATAAATTCGAGTATCATATTTTTAATCTTGCTTCCTGATCTCTTTTCGTTATCTTTATTTGCTGGGTATATTATTAGTAAAGAAAAATTATAAAATGAGTAAGCTGCTTCCATTACATCTGCTACTTGCGGCTGTTTTGTTGTTATCTGTTGAACATACTCAGGCTCAGGTATTGAAGGACCTGAAGAAACACACTCGGCAGCTTAAAGAAGAAATTCAATCCGCTTTAGAGACTGATAAAAACAAAACTACAACTGGTAAGGATAAAGAGAATAATGAGAAGCAGGCAGATGGTTCTGCCGATTCAAAGCAGGTGAATGCAGCGACCTCATATGATGGGGCACCGGCTATATTATACTATGCCAGGCGTCAAACCAGTGGTGGAGGCGCAGTATCGGTGAATATTCCCGGGCTGACCAATGAAAAAGTGCTCCTTATCCCTGACAAAAAGGAAGTTGGGAGCATAGTAACTGATGGGGTTCATATATACATTGCTGAACGTAGCCGGCGATACATGCATCCAAATAACCCGACCAAAGCAGCACCACCTGCTATATCAAGAGTGGGGCTAAATCTGGATTCAGAGTCTTATCAAAAACTGCTTGACCTGCCTGCTTACCCGGGAGGTCTTAGTGTGTCATCAACTGCTATTTACTGGACTGGCGACAATGACCATTCAATTTATTCATGCAGCAGAGATGGTTCTAATGTAAAAAAAATATATGAAGACCCAGGTTTAACAATTACTGGACTGGGGGCAGGAGGTAATTCTATTTTCTGGGCTTATCCTGTTTCTTCCGGCAGTAGCCCTTTTAAACTTTTTGCTGCTGATAAAGAGGGGAAGAATAAGAAGCTTGTATTAGATAGCATATCATCTTTTTATGCAACTGATAAATATCTATTTTGGGAGGAGTTCTCCGCACCCTCACTTTCCAGAAATGCCCGTGTATTCCGTAGCAATCATGATGGAAGCGGCAGGGTTTTATTGTTTGAATCAAAGGGGCAAAAAAGGATGATGTACGTTGCGTGCGTTTTCAATAACCGTATATACTGGAACGTGACAGGTGATGAAGATTACGGCATATATAGTTCAGATATGAATGGCAACGACCTAAAGCTTGTTAAAAAGGAAGTACTGAGGACTTATAACGGTTTTTTCGTGCTAAAAAAATAATCACAGGAAATGACAATAACGTATTGTGATTATATAAGACTCAATTTGTACTTCAGGAGACCACTATTAATTTTTCACCAAACGCCCTTAACCGAACTTAATATGAAAATATTAAGATATTTTCTTCCTATTGCGATAGTATTGCTATCGATCATTCATCCCGCTATAGCGCAAAAGAAATTTTCAGGAAGCACTACTTCCCGTATGGATGCTTTATTGGAATGGACTTCTATTCTTGAAAAAGAATATCCGGAAGAAAATTTTAATCAGATATCCATAGGAAAACTTCGCCAATACTATATACATCTTTTTGCTGACAAGTTCTTTGTTCCTGTTTTTGGAACTCCATACCTTGATATGGAATACAAAAGAATACAGCAAATTGATAAACAATTGAATGAATGTCTTTCAGATGCTAAGCAAGCACATCGGTTGACATGGCAAAAGCAACTTCTATCCGCGTTTAAAAATGATTATACTGCATACGATTACGGAAGCACATATAAATATGCACAGAATAGAAAAAATCTCAGAAATAGCTACGATGCTTTAATAAAGCAACTTTCCGTAAGCCCGGGCACTTCTTTTATTGGCTACACGCTATATGATTTAGGGCAATTGGAGAGGGGTACATTTTATTCTTTACTTCCGTCTGATAAAAGAACCTTAAAAGCTTGTATCACCACGCATGCGGATTCCATGTTAAAAAAGTCGCTACCCCACTTTTTGAACCTTTCTGCTACGTATACCTCGGCGGTCCATATTTACCGGTATCTGGATACTTCTACAGTGCTGTTTAATCTAACATCACCAAACACAAAGCAGGCGTGCGTTACTATCTTAAATAACAGAATCGAGGAGATATTGCAACCCATCATGAGGGAGGAAACAGGAAAATTTAATATCCCGCAATCTTCAGAAGCTGATTTTGAAAAGGGAAATAAGTTTAGCAGGTCATTTAAATCAAACTATCGTGAGCTTCTCGAAGTTGCTGTTATTAAAAATACGTTGAATAATTTTTATGCAAATAAAACACTTGCAATCAAGAATATCTTGCCGGAACTACAAGAAAAAGTAAACAATGCAAAAAGTTTTAAACCGTTAATAGAGATAGAAGCACTTTATTTGGAAGAGGCAAACAAAGAAGATGAAATAATAAAACATTTACAAGCTGCTGTAATAAACAGAGAGAATGAATTAATAAAACTATCAAAAATTGAAAACGAAAGAGTATTTAAAGATACGAAATATTTTGATGCGCTTCCCCTAAGAGTAGATGTAATAAATGCTTTTAAGGTAGCTTACAATGGTGATTTTTTGGCTTTACATCGGTTTGAATTAGAGAATAAATATATACCCGGATTAGAGGAGAGATATGTAAAGGCCGATAACCAGTCCGGCCATGTTCCTTATAGCATGTTCTTAGGCGCTATTAGAGCCATTAGCGCGAAATATGGCAAGCAGATTGAAGCAAACGCCGTTAGCCTGGAATATTATAGTCGTAAATATGTGGGAACAGACAAATCCAGTGATTTTTTCAGAACCACGGTCACGCACAATTACAAGTGGGAACGAGGTCTTACACTAATCGTAGAAAAGCCACTGCTGGAAACATTCCATATAGCTTGCCAAAAGAGAAGAGAGATTCTTGGTATCAGCTCCCATGAGGGGGATGTGCCTGTTGCTTACTTTATTACCGATAATACTGAGCATTATTATAAGGGTTTTCAATATTTAATAGAGAACTATGGCTACTCTCACGATGTAATGCAAACTACCCTTGCTAACCTCTATAAATTTATAAATAACAATTGGGATACAAAAAGGCCGGGCGGGTACAAATACATTGATGAGGAGATACACAAGGCGAGACTCCCCCTTACTACGTGGAGGCATTACTATAAAGTTCCACATGGATTTGCCCCGCCCTTGACTGTTCCATTTCGGGGGGCTGATGTGATGCGAATAGTGGTGCATCATGATGCGCCAAAAACTACGGGGATAGCTGAAGTCCAGGTTGAATTATTGGGATACGGAGCTTCTTCAAGATTCTTTTACCCAGAAAAAAACATACCTTCCTTCATTATCGAAGCGAAGAACAGAAGGAAATTTTATGTTGTTACAATTACACATAATGTTTCGGAAAATAATGCAATTACTCAAAAGGAAAGCATTAATTGGTATGGCGACGGGCTTCTTCCTCCAGAAGAAATCCAAGAGTACTTCAAAGGAAAAATTGGCGGCGTAGTTAACGAGGCTTTAAAAGAATAACGAGTACAGGTTTCTGCCGCACTATCCCGTAGCAATAAAGGTATCTGCTAATTATTTTTTATATAAATATGATTGCGTCGCTGTTTGAGGGGAAGTAACATTATTCACCTCGATAATTTTTGTGATGGGGAAACCTTCTTTTTTACCATGTTGGAAGAGTAGTGAATCATGTGAGGTTTTGTAAATGCAGAATATTTTGTCGCCTGCTGCATAGGGTTTGCCAGCAAATAGAGGAATTACGATGTATTTCGTACAATAAATATAGGTTACTTGCTGCTGCTGTTTTGAGAGTAGCGAGTTATTTTTTGTCAGATCACTGTTGATTTTTGGGGTAATGAGCATAGCTTCTCTATTAGCATTGGCTAGAGTTGTTTTTCATCGAAGCTTGGATGATAGTGGTTATGCTGCTTTGGAAAGTGAAGTGCTCTTTGATCGTCGTTTGGTTATTTATGGGATTACTGGTTACTATGCCAAAGAAGATCTAGGCTATTTCCGTTTGCCGGGTTCTCGCTTTTATCTTATCAAGCAGATAGTGTTGTTTTTCATTACCGAAAGCTGTCTTCCAGGTGTGTACTCCTGACTTTGCCTAATATGCTGCGCATTTGAGATTTCTGTTCTGCCCAATAACCAATAAGTCTTTATTTTGCATTTAATTTATGGCAAAATACCTAATCATTACACTTCTCCTTATGAGCTCTTCTCTACAGGCGCAGGTTACAACAGAACAATGGCTGGATGACCTGCTGAGAAAAAAGGCATCTCCTTTTTTACTGGAGGTACTAAACAACCCTGATACCTTTCACTACCAGTTGATCTATACGCAGATCAACCGGGATGAACATAATATTCCTTCCTTCCAACACTATTGCCTGCACGTTGACCGCAACCGGTATTTCAACCCCGCTTCTACGGTAAAAATGCCATTGGCCTTTCTGGCGCTGGAAAAGCTGAACCGGATGGGTATAGCCGGCGTTACCAAAGACACCCCGATGCTGACAGACAGCGCTTTTAACGGGCAGACAAGCGTGCATGCGGACAGCACCGCACAAAACGGGCTACCTTCCGTTGCCCACTATATCAAAAAAATATTCCTGGTCAGCGATAATGATGCCTATAACCGCCTGTACGAGTTTATCGGGCAACAAACCATTAATGAACGGTTGTGGGAAATGGGTTATAAGGACTTCCGCATTACCCGGCGTTTTGTGAAGGCCACGGAAGAAGAAAACCGGTATACCAACCCCATTCGTTTTGTAAACCCGGATGGCAGCCTTATTTATGAACAGCCTGTGGCTTACAATACCGTCCCGTTCAACTTCAGCAGGAAACAACTGGTGGGCAACGCACACTACGACCGGGATGAAAACTATGTGCCGGCGCCCATGGACTTTACCACCCATAACAACGCCCCCCTCGAAGACCTTCAGCAACTGATGCTATCGATATTGTTTCCCGAACAGGCTGCCGAAAAGCAACGGTTTGATCTGACTGAAGACGATTACCGTTTTTTGTACCGGTATATGTCGGAGCTGCCGTCGGAAAGCAGTTTCCCTGCCTATGATACCACTGTTTTTTTTGACAGCTATACCAAATTTTTTCTTTTCAGGGCAGGTAAAAAACCTATACCGCCCCATATAAGAGTGTTTAATAAAACAGGCTGGAGCTACGGCTTTTTAACCGACATTGCTTATATCGCAGACTTTAAGAACAATGTAGAGTTTATGCTTACCGGCAACATCTACACTAATAAAGATGGCGTGCTGAATGACGATAAATATGAGTATGAAGAAACAGGATACCCGTTTTTCCGGGAAACCGGTAATATCATATATGAGTATGAACTACAAAGGAAAAGAAAATATACCCCCAAACTGGACAGGTTCAGGATGAAGTATGAATAGGTTTGCAAGATGCAGGTTGCAACGGAAGAGGGTTTTCTGTTGTCTCATTATTGCAGATCTTGGTATTGTCCGGTTTCAGGAGAGTATGCCGGTTATCTCCCTGTCGGGAAATCTGTATTAACTCCCTTATTTATGTTAACTTTACTGTTTTAAACTGTTTAAAAAAACCAATCCAATTCACATGGCCGTTTTAAAATTCAGGATTTACTTTGAGGAGGATGACAGCATTTACAGAGATATAGCAATCAAGCACACACAAACTTTTTTTGATCTGCACAGCGCCATACTCGGCAGTTTTGAATTTGACAGTAAACACCAGGCAACATTTTACAGGAGCAACGATAACTGGGCCCGCGGCAGGGAGATCAGTATTGAAAAATACGATAAACCCTATAAGGTGGATCCCCTGATCATGTCTGAAACACCCATTGGTTCTGAAATAAAAAACCCCAACGAGCGGTTCATATATGCCTACGACTTTGTGAAAGGGTGGACATTCCTGGTGGAATTGATCAATGTTTCAAAAGAGGAAAGCTCCAAGCTTACCTACCCTGCTGTAACCCGTACAGAAGGTATTGCTCCAAGCCAATACGGGACCAAGAGTATACTCGGGGATAAATTCGTGGATGTGGAAGAAAAATATGATCTTACCAAGAACCTGGAAGGCTTTGAGACCGAAGGAGGAGATAGCGATGATGATGACGACAGCGCACAGGAAACGGGGTCGGACAGTGAAGAGCAGTAATGAAAAACAGGAGGCGTTCGCCCGGGAAAAGATATAAAAACAATAAAGGCTGCTTTCCGGCAGCCTTTATTGTTAATTTGAGCGTACCTGCTATTTACTGAATATTAGGATTTTTGGCAAATCCCATCTTTGCTTCAATGCTCAGGGTAGCGTGCGGCACGGCCCTCAGCCTGGCCTTATCAATCAACTGCCCGGTTACCCTGCAAACGCCATAGGTTTTGTTTTCTATGCGCATCATGGCTTTTTCCAGGTGGTCAATATATTGTATCTGGCGACTGGCCATCTGCGCCAGTTGTTCCCTTTCCATGCTGATGCTGCCATCTTCCATGGTCATATACCTGTTCTCACTTTCATCGCCTCCCATATCATCCTTGCGGGTGATCAGGCCCTGCAGGTAATTCAACTCTTTCTTTGCCGCTTCCAGCTTTCTCTGAATAAGTTCTTTAAATTCTATAAGTTCTGCGTCACTATACCTCATTATTGGTCCGTTTTGATGTGCAGACGGCTTGTCCAGCACAGATTGTGTAAATTCCGGCTCATATTTTCTCGCAACATTGGTACTCAGCTTTGGAATTACCACAGGTTTTGCCGGTTCTGCTTTGGGTTTTTCCTTAGCCCTGGCAACTGGTTTGGCAGGCACCACCTGCGGTTGCTGTACCGGCGGTTTTTGTTCTTTCACAGGCTTTTGCTCCTTTATGACCTTTTGTTCTTTCACTTTTGACTCTTTCACCGGTTTTTGGACTATAGCTGCTGCCTTTTTTGCAGGTGCAGCCTTTGCAGCCGGTTTAGCAGTCGCTTTTTTAGGCGGAGCCGCTTTGACATCTTTTTTGACCTCACTTTTTTTTGCTACCGCTTTTTTTGCAGCGGGTTTGGCAACCTGTTTTTTTGCAGCAGGCTTCGGCTTTTTTGCAGCGGACGTTGTTTTTTTAGGCGCCGTTTTGGCGTTTGCTACCTTCTTAGGTGCTTTTTTTTCCGGTTTGGCTGCTTTCGTTGCAGTCTTTTTTACTGCTTTTTTGTTGGTTGCCATGCAATTATGCTTTTTTGGTCACTAAAATGTTTAAAGTTATGTCATTTACTTCAATCTCAATACCATTCTTGATATCGGGTAACCATTCTATGGACTCTGCCAAAATTTCCGCGCAAATATATGTATTAAATTCACTAATAGATTGTTTAAGTGCTGCATTTTCAGACAGCCTGACCAAAATTCTGTCCGTCAGCTCATAATTATTGTCTTTCCTTATTTTTTGGACCCTGTTGATAAACTCTCTCGCATTTCCTTCATTTTCAAGCGCCGGTGTTATTGTGATGTCGAGAGCTACCGTCAGCGGTCCTTTGGTGGCCACCGTCCAGCCGGGCACATCCTCACTCTGGATATCTACCTCGGATAGTTGTATCAGGACCTTTTCGCCTCCCAGGTCCAGCTCATAAAAGCCGTCACGCTCTATTTGGCGGATATCCTCCTGCCTGAATGCTGCTAAAGCTTTGGAAACCAGCTTCATTTTCGGGCCGAGCTTCTTACCCAGTGCTACAAAATTCGGTTTTATCTTCTTGCTTATAAAATCGTTATCACCAGGTATATATTCGATTTCTTTTATATTTACCTCCGATTTTACCAGGTCTGCCACTTTTTCCAGTTGCCGTTCCATCTCGGGGTTTAGAACAGGGATTAAAACTTTTTGTAATGGCTGGCGAACCCTGATATTTACCTTTTTCCGCAACGACAGGATCAGGGACGATATGTCCTGTGCCATCTGCATCCTTTCTTCCAGGGCCAGGTCAATTTTTCCCTCCTCCGGTTGGGGAAATTCGCAGTGATGTACAGACTCCGACCGGAATTTGCCGGTAACCGCATTCAGGTTGCTGAAGATGGCATCGCTGAAGAAGGGAGAAACAGGCGCCATCAACTGCACCACGGTTTCCAGGCACTCATACAGCGTCTGGTAAGCGCTTATTTTATCAGCCTGGTCGGCTTCAGTTTGAGCCGGCTTCCAGAACCTGCGGCGGCAGAGTCTCACATACCAGTTGCTGAGGTGCTCATCCACAAAGTCTTCTATCGCACGCCCTGCATGAGTGGGCTCATAATCGTCCATATACTCATTTACAGTCTTTTTCAACGAGTTGAGCGATGACAATATCCACCGGTCTATTTCCGGGCGATCTGATACCGGGATATCTTTTTCTTTATAGCTAAAGCCGTCTACGTTGGCGTAGAGTGCAAAAAACTGGTAGGTGTTGTAGAGTGTGCCAAAAAATTTACGCTGTACCTCCTTTATACCATCCAGGTCAAATTTCAGGTTGTCCCAGGGTGAAGCGTTTGTGATCAGGTACCAGCGGGTGGCGTCTGCACCAAACTGGCCGATAGTGGCAAACGGATCTACCACGTTGCCGAGCCGTTTGCTCATTTTATTCCCGTTCTTATCCAGCACCAGCCCGTTGGATACGCAGGTTTTGAAAGCCAGTCCCGGGTATAAGTTATCATTCACCTCAAAACCGTCTTTTTTCAGCTCCTCCTGCACCGACTCTTTCAGCAGGCTGCCCAGCGCATGCAGGGTATAAAACCAGCCCCGGGTCTGATCTACGCCTTCACAGATAAAATCTGCCGGGTAGTTTGTAGAGAAAATTTCCTTATTCTCAAAGGGAAAATGCCACTGCGCATAGGGCATGGCACCGCTGTCAAACCATACATCCACCAGGTCGGGTATCCTTTTCATGGGCTTGCCCTGGCTGCTCACTAATATTACTTCGTCTACATAAGGCTTGTGCAGATCTGTTATACCGTCTTTGAGTTTTTTATTGACATCATTTCCCAATAATTTTGCCGCTTCTGCAATACCGGCATTCAATTCTGCAATGGAACCAATACATTTTTCTTCGCCACCTTCTTCTGTACTGATATAATTGCCGGCTTCATCCACTGTTTTCCAAACAGGCAAAGGCGTTCCCCAGTAACGGCTGCGGCTGAGGTTCCAGTCCACCATGTTTTCCAGCCAGTTACCGAAACGGCCTTCTCCCGTAGATCTCGGTTTCCAGTTGATGGTTTTATTCAGTTCCACCATTCTGTCGCGCAGCGCGGTGGTTTTAATGAACCATGCGTCCAGCGGGTAGTAAAGTACCGGCTTGTCCGTACGCCAGCAATGGGGATAGTTGTGCTCGTATTTTTCAACCTTAAAAGCCAGGTTCTCCTTTTTCAGCTTCACGCAGATGTCTACATTCACATCCACGTAGTCCTTATCATCTTTATAATTCTTTACGTAACGGTTGCTGAACTCGCCCACGCCTGCTACAAATTTTCCTTCACGGTCTACCAGTACTTTCTTTTCCCTTATACCATATTTGTTCAGCCCGGTAAAAAAACCCAGGTTGTATTTTTGCCCAGCTTTATAGTCATCCGCTCCAAAATCGGGTGCGGTATGAACGATGCCGGTACCGTCTTCCGTCGTTACAAAATCACCCACGATCACCCGGAAAGGATCTGCACCCGGTACGCTTTCTTTTACGTTTTCCGGGGCATTTGCTTCAAATGGCAGCAGTTGTTTGTATCGTAGTCCCTCCAGGTCTTTACCATAAAAGCTGTCCAGTATCTGCCAGGGCAGCACTTCACCTTTTGTGCCTCCGTAGCTAACGTTGTTCCACTCCTTTTGTTCACCATCGGGATGGAAGTATTTGCCCAGCAATGCTTTTGCCAGTATCACGCTGGCGGGTACATGTGTATACGGGTTAAAGGTTTTTACCAGCACATATTCAATATCGCCGCCAACCGTCAGCCCCAGGTTAGCGGGGAGGGTCCAGGGAGTGGTCGTCCACGCCAGGAAATAAGTATCGCCGCCGGTTGCCAGGATGCGTTTGCCGGCCGGGTGTTCGCTGTTGCCTTTTGCATCAAAGGGAAACATCACAACGGCAGAAGTGTCTTTTACCATCTTATAGGTGCCGGGTTGGTTCAGTTCGTGCGAACTGAGCCCCGTGCCGGCAGCCGGTGAATACGGCTGTATGCTGACGCTTTCGTATAAATAGTCTTTTTTATACAGCTCGCTCAGGCACCACCAGAGAGTTTCTATATAATCGTTCTCAAAAGTGATATAAGGTTTGGACAGGTCTACCCAATAGCCCATTTTTTGGGTCAGCTCATCCCATTTACTCTTGTATTTTAATACTTCCCTGCGGCAGGTGGCATTATAGTCTTCTACAGAAATGGTTTTGCCGATATCTTCCCGGGTGATCCCCAACATTTTTTCTACCCCCAGCTCCACAGGTAAACCGTGGGTATCCCAACCGGCTTTGCGCTTCACCTGATAGCCCTGCATGGTTTTGTAGCGGCATACCAGATCTTTAATGGTACGGGAAATCACATGGTGAATACCCGGCATGCCGTTGGCGCTGGGCGGTCCCTCGTAAAACACAAACGTGGGTGCTCCTTCCCGCAATGAAACGCTTTTTTCAAAAGCCTGGTTTTTGTCCCATTTTTGCAGTATTTCCTGTTCTATGGATGGAAGGTGTAAGCCGGTAAATTCCCTGTATTTCGTAGCCATATGCTTAAAAAATGGGGGCAAAGGTACAGAAATATAAGGGAAATCTATAAGACCGGAGGTTTGAAAGACTGGTTTGGCTGTATAAAGCCGGGGAAGTAAAAATACTTCGCGACCTGATACGTACCCATGGATCATTACCGGTTTTTTAACACCGGGCATCCACTAAAGTGGCGGGCTAAAACCTTTTTTAAAAAAACTATAAAAATAGTTTTACAACTATGAATATAGTTTTATATTTGGGTAACAAAACAATTTTTACAGTTATGGAAAAAACGCTTACGAAAGCGGAAGAACAGATAATGCAGGCGTTATGGAAACTGGAACATGCTTTTTTGCGCGATGTGCTGGATGCGCTACCCGAACCAAAGCCACATCAAAATACAGTGGCGACGGTATTAAAAGTGTTGACGGAAAAGGGGTTTGTAGGAATAGAAACCTTTGGACGGATACACAGGTATTATCCTTTGGTAGGTAAAGAACAGTACTCCAGGAATACTATTCAGTCTGTTGTAAAAAACTATTTCGATGGTTCTTTTACGAATGCCATGTCTTTTATGATATCGGAGGAAAACATCGATATAAAAGATCTTGAATTGTTGCTGAAACAATTAAAAAACAAAAAGAAATAACCGGGTTCACGTAAATACGCTGCCATGTCAGAAACAATTATATATCTTATTAAGGTGATCGCCATTTCGGCTATACTGTATGGTTATTATTTGTTGGCCATGCGAAACAGGGTCAGTCATACCTGGAACCGGTTTTACCTGACCGGTATATTCGTAGTGAGCCTGCTGACGCCCTTATTGCAGTTGCCTCCAGTAGTCTCAGCAACTAGCCCTTTTCCATCAGTGAATGAAGTGATCATGATCTCTGAAGGGATGGCTGTTAATGCTGCGGCCGATGCGGTGCCTACCGCTTCTTCTTTTTCGCCAGAGATATTGGTATCCTGCCTCTATCTGGCTGTGTCCATATATTTACTGGTTTCAATGGCAGGCTCCCTTTTGCGTATGAGGAAACTATGGCGGGCAGGCGATAGATGGAAGCTGGGCAATGTCTCCGTGATAAATACCACTGATAAAAGCGCTCCATTTTCGTTTTTCCACTTCGTTTTCTGGAACAGTAAAATTGATCCTGCAAGCGAAACGGGTAGTAGAATTATGTTGCACGAGATGACCCATGTGCGGCAACTGCATAGCGTAGACAGATTGCTGGTAAACCTGGTAATGATAATAGCATGGATAAACCCGGTTTTTTGGCTGATACGGAGAGAACTGTTTGTAGTGCATGAGTTTTTGGCAGACGAGCGATCTGTAGCGGATCATGATGGGGATGCATTTGCACGGATGTTGCTGACAACTGCTTTCCCGGTACACCATCATAGTATAACCAGTCATTTTTTTACTTCATTTATAAAACGCAGGTTGAATATGATCACTAAAGAACAAAAAAAAGGATTCGGCTATATCGGCCGGTTCTTAACGCTGCCGCTGGCGTTGCTGATCCTTGCGGGCTTTTCTGTCAGCAATACGGGTACCGGAGTGAATGTACCCGTCAACAGTTTGCCGGGCGGCTTTGCCCCGGATACGGTCAAAGCCTCTTTTCCCGGTGGTGAAAAAGCAAAAGTAAGATTTCTTCACAAGTACTTTAATGACGATCGGCATTACTATGATTCTGTCCATACCAAACCGGGAACGATTAGTATGGAGTTTGTGGTGGACGCCACAGGTGAATTAAAAGACTTTGTTATTACCGAAAGTGATCTTCCATACCTTTCCGAACTTATTATACAGGGGTTGAAAGCCGGTCCGAAATGGACGCCGCGAACGATTGAAGGGAATGCTGTTTCTTCGATCTGTCGGTTATCGGTAACAGTTACTATAGATCGGTGGCGCGTAACGGGATATGAATTCTCCTGAGCAACCTGCGGTACTATTGCAGTTAATGCCGGCAATCAGTCTGGTTTTTTCTCCTGGCGGCCTTAATATTAGTAGCCAAAAGTGGATTAAAAAATATAGATTTGGCTACTAATATTTTATCAGTTGTAAGCGCCTACCTGAACAGATCATCCATGCACACTTCGCTGTCAACCCATTGCAGCTTGTGATCGTTGTCGGCTGTACCATAGGTGGTGACCATCGTCAGGTGAATGGTTTTGTTGGATCCGGACCGCATGCGGAACACGTCTTTTTTTGCCTGCAATTCACCGGCATACCGTTTGTCAATGACAAACTGCTTATTGCTGTATTTCATTTCGCATATATTCACGACATGATCGGCCCGGTCGATGAGCAGGTCGATCTGCGTGCCCTTTTCCGTTTTGTTGCCAGCAAACACCCATGATGATACCCCTGTTTGTACCGCACCTATTTGCAATGCCTGTTTTATTTGCATAATATGCCTGATACAGATATTTTCAAAAGCATAGCCGCACCAGCTTTGGTATTGTATCGTAGCCTGCCGGGCAAGCCACTGGTCTTTGAGTCTGCTTTTCTGATGATGTATAAACCGGAAATAAAATAAGGAAAACTCATCGGCAAGCCGGTACAGGCTCTCTTTTTCTTTTTTGTCAAACGGATAAGTTTTTTCCACGAACCCGCTTTCAATAAGTTCCGTCAGCGTTTTAGTGAGCGTCCCGCCGGATGGTAACTTGCCTGCAGCCAGCAGCTTTGTGCGGGTAAGCCCCCTGTTGTTCCTGGCCAGGGCATAAATGACCTGTATATGTCTTTCCGGAAACCTGAATAACGCTGTATACAGGTTGTCGAATTCACCTGCCAGCAGGCCATCCTTTGAAAAGCAGATCGCCTGTATATTCTGGGCCACGCTTTTGCCTCTTTTTATCTCGTTAAGATAGGCCGGTATGCCGCCCATCACCATATACAGTTGCAGTAACTCATACCGGCCGTACCGGATGTTTTTGCTTAGTAAAAACTGCTCCGTTTCCTTTAAGCTGAAAGGCAGCAGCCGGATGCGCCGGGTGATACGGTTGTGCAGGCCGCCTTTGTTATTCACTACCTTGTCAATGATCCATGAAGTCGCCGATCCGCAGATCACCACGATGATGCCGGGTATATCGGCCGCATATGCATTCCAGAAATACCCGAATGCCGACAGGAAACCCGATTTATGTCCGTCCAGCCAGGGTAGCTCATCAAAAAAAACAACTTTCTTTTTCCTGCTTTTGATGGACAGCAGCATATCCCGCAGGCGTATAAAAGCCTGTTGCCAGGTTTGGGGTGCAGGCGCTTTCGCTTTGCGGGGAAACCATGCCGCCAGCTTTTCGTTAAAGTTGGCCAGTTGGGTGGCAGTACTGGCTTTGTACTCGCCTGTGCAACTGAAAACAATATGATCCCGGTAAAATGTTTTGATCAAAAATGTTTTACCCACTCTTCTCCTGCCATATACGGCCAGCAGCTCCGGCTTGTCGGACCGCAGCAGGTCTTTCAGTATTTCTATTTCCTCTTCTCTCCCGGTGAGCGCAGGCATGGTACTTATTATTAGTAGCCAAATGTACTTAAAAAATGATAGATTTGGCTACTATTAAAAATATTAGTAGCCAAATATGGTTAAAAAAATATAGATTTGGCTGGTAATATTTCAATAAACAGCGGTTTAATAACAGTATATATTTCCTTACCTGTGATGAGATTTTCGTGTAACCTGAAACTTGCAAACTCCCCAATCAACTACTAAGAAAATTAACTTACTTTGACCTCTAAATGAACCGATATGAGTGTTCCCAGGGTAATAGTGATCGGCGCCGGTATAGCCGGACTGGCAACGTCCATCAGGCTGGCTGTACAAGGCTGCCGGGTGACCGTGTACGAAAAGAACAGCTTTCCCGGCGGTAAGCTTTCCCTGGTAGAACAGGATGGTTATCGTTTTGATGCAGGTCCTTCCCTGTTTACAGAGCCGGGACTGATAGAAGAGCTGTTCCGGTTGGCGGAGGAACCTGTTGAACCGTATTTCTCCTACCGGGAAGTACCCAATAGCTGCCGGTATTTTTTTGCCAACGGCAAAGTGGTAAATGCCTATACAGACCGGTCCGCCCTATTGGAGGAATTTACCGGTAAACTGGGAGAGCCCGCGGCAGTATTAAGCAAATACCTGGACAACGCAGAGAAAACCTATAATAATATCGGCAATATTTTTATCAGCCACCCGGTCCATAAGATCCGGAACTGGTTTCGAAAGGACATCCTGAAAGGCATGGCTGCATGTAATCCATTCCTTCTGTACCATACCCTGAATGAATACAACGAAAACAGGCTGACGACCGGCGAAGCGATCCAGATATTCAACCGGTTTGCCACGTATAACGGTTCCAATCCCTACAGGGCGCCGGCAATATTGAGCCTGATAGCGAACCTGGAGCTGAACAGGGGAGTCTTTTACCCGGCAGGCGGTATGATCAGCATTGCCAATGCGCTTTACAGGCTGGCGATGAAAAAAGGCGTGTCATTCGAATTCGGCAAAAACGTTACGCGTATCATACACACAGGTAGCCATGCCCGGGGCATTGTGGCTGACAACGAAAATATTTTTTCGGATATCGTGGTCGCGGATACCGATATACATTTTACGTACAGCCGGTTATTACATCAACCGGCTAAAGCGGCAGCCATTGCAAAAAAAGAGCCCGGCAGCAGCGCCGTGGTATTTTACTGGGGCATCAAAAAGCAATTCCCTAACCTGGATCTGCACAATATACTTTTCAGCGCAGCTTATAAAAATGAGTTCGAACATATTTTTGACAATAAGTGCCTGTACAAAGACCCGACAGTGTATATCAATATTACCGCAAAAATGGAATCCGGACATGCGCCGGAGGGCTGCGAAAACTGGTTTGTAATGATCAATGCACCCTCCGCAACGAATGTGGACTGGAACAGCCAGATACCCCTTATCAGGCAACAGGTATTGAAGAAAATACGGGGCATGCTGAAAGAAGATATTGAGCCGCTGATCGAAACAGAACAGGTATTACATCCGGGCATTATCAGTGATGCCACCAATGCTTTCAGGGGCGCCTTATACGGACAAAGCGCCAACACACGCCGTGGGGCCTTTTTCCGTCCACCCAATTACGACAAAAACTTTCCGGGTGTATTTTTCTGCGGAGGAACCGTACACCCCGGCGGAGGGATACCGCTTTGCCTGAAGAGTGCCGCCATTGTGTCGGAGCTTGTAAAAAAGAGCAAACCCGGTCACTGATTATTCTATCATTCATCATTGTTTGTAACCGCTCCGGAAAAAAGTAAAAACTTATTGTGCGAGTTCCCTAAATTGTGTAATAATAAAACGCCTTATATGCTTAAGAAAATTCTCTTTACCGGCGCGGTGATGGTAGCCGTCAGCGCCCATGCGCAAAAAGTAAAAGTCATTGAAGGTAAAATTCCCGACCTGAAAGACGAAAAATCCATTAATATTGAACTGACCTATAACAATGTAGCCGTAGGAAAGTATGACCGCGAAGCAGATTACATCGCGGCAAAGAAGGAAGAGTACAATGCAAAGGAAGCCGGCACAGGCGATACCTGGGCGATCAAATGGGTAGACGACCGGGAAGAACGATTCCGCCCGAGGTTTATCGAATTGTTTTCCAAATACTCGGGACTGACAGAAGATGCCAACGCCAGGTACACTATCATTTTTAATACTTCATTTGTGGAACCCGGCTACAATGTAGGGGTTGCCAGGCGAAACGCCCACATTAACGGCGAAGCGGTAATTGTAGAAACCGCCAATAAGAACAACGTGCTGGCCCGTATTTCGGTTACAAAGGCGCCAGGCGGCACTATGTTTGGCGCTGATTTTGATACCGGTTTGCGTATCGGCGAAACGTATGCGACTGCCGGCAGGGGTTTGGGCAGGACCCTGAAAAAATAGGATTAGCTGATCGTCATCGAAAGCCTGCAGACAGCAGGCTTTTTTATTCTGTAGAGGGCTTCACTACAAATGTTTCCCAGCCTTCGTACTGTGCGCCAAACTTAAGCGCCAGTTCCCACAGGTAAAGGCTCACTTCTTCAATGGAGTCTTCATCCACCCTGTCTACGCGCGATACTTCCAGGCTGAAAGGACGATCCCTGACGCCTTTCTCCTCACCCGCCTGTATAACCGAAAACCGTTTTTCTGTTACAATATCCGCAAACTTTCTCCGGTCGCTTTCTGTTTTAAAGAAAATAAGATGGTCTACCGCCCGGGGAGCGGTCAACGGATCGCCGGCTTTCAGGAGGTGATCTATCATGCGCCGGTTGTATATCCGTTGCATCTCCACCCGGGTAGGATACAACACTTCCCGGTAGTTGCTCAGATCCGCATCTCTTTTGCAGATCGTGGTAAACGTATAAGCATATGGTTCTATAACAGACCGCGCCAGGCTGGTATACCGCGAGGTATCGTTGGTGTAGAAATAAAAATCCCGCTTACCATTGCTGGTATAGCGCCCCGTATAAACCGCGCCCAGAGCACTATGGAGCCGGTCCACCAGGTCATTCTCCAGGGTATCCAGCCTGCCCAGGTCGGCCTGCAGGGGTAAGCCATCGCGTTGCGTCCTGTTCAGGCGTACACTTACGATCAGCACATTTTGATTTTCTTTTGTAATAGGCGTGTTTTCAAAACCCAGGTCTACCATTATAGAGATGGGCCTGTCTTTCATATACAACACATAGGTTTCCCAGTCTTCCTGTGCCTGGCCGCACACTGCAAGAGTCAACATCCCTGTTGCGAACAGTAGTAACCGTTTAATCACGCTTGTCTGTTATTTGGAAGCAAAGTAATAGCTATTTTTATACCATGACGGAGAAAATTAAAATTAAGGACATCCTTAACGTTTTGGAAGCCATTGCCCCGCCTGCACTGCAGGAGGACTATGATAACGCGGGGCTTCTTACCGGGGACAGGCTGGCTGAATGCACCGGCGTACTTTGCTGCCTGGATGCCACGGAAGCCGTGCTGGAGGAAGCTATCCTGAAAAAATGCAACCTGGTTGTAGCCCATCATCCTGTCATTTTCAGAGGGTTAAAACGTATTACGGGCAGCAACTACGTAGAACGGACCATTATTAAAGCCATCAAAAACGACATAGCCGTTTATGCCATCCACACCAACCTCGATAATATACAAACAGGCGTGAACGGGCATATCGCAAAACTGCTGGGACTTACCGGTTGTGCACCGCTGTTGCCCAAAAAAGGAGTGCTGAAAAAGCTGTTCACTTTTGTACCACCGGCACAGTTGCAGCAGGTACGTACAGCCCTATTTGAGGCAGGCGCCGAGCATATAGGGAACTACAGCGAGTGCAGCTTCAACACGGAAGGGGTAGGTACCTTTAAGGGAAATGAGGATACCAACCCGTTTGCCGGGGAGCCTGGCAAACTGCACCAGGAGAAGGAAACCCGGCTGGAAGTCATTTTTCCCGGATGGCTGCAACCGGCGGTGGTAAAGGCTTTGCACAAAGCTCATCCCTACGAGGAAGTAGCGTATGACATCGTGTCCCTGGACAATACCTGGACAGCCGCCGGCTCCGGTATAACCGGTGTGTTGCCGGCCCCCGTTACCGAGCAGGAATTTATGTCCCGGCTGATGTCCGTATTCCGGCTGAAAGTTGTCAAACATACGGCGCTGTTGGGAAAGTCCATACAAAAAGTCTCAGTGTGCGGAGGAGCAGGCAGTTTCCTGCTGAAAGATGCAATTAGTTCAAGATCAGATATTTATATAAGTTCAGACTTTAAATACCACGAGTATTTTGACGCAGACAACCGGATCGTTATCGCAGACATCGGGCATTACGAGAGCGAACAATTTACCATTAGCCTTTTATATGATATAATCATTGAAAAATTCCCTAACTTTGCCGTCCTTAAAACGGAGGTAAATACCAACCCGGTGTTTTACCATGCCTAACAAAAAAATTACATTACACAGTTTATGTCCAACGTAAAAGAGTTTTCAGTAGAAGAAAAGCTGGCGTCCCTGGTGTCTTTACAAAAGATTGATTCCAAGTTAGACGAAATTAAGATACTGAAAGGGGAGCTTCCCATGGAAGTGCGCGACCTGGAGGACGAGATCCAGGGGTTAAATGCCCGGCAAACCAGGATAGAAGAAGAGATCAACGGCATACAGGAGTTTATAGAGCAGAAGAAAAACGTGATCAAGGAATCGCTGGAGCTCGCAAAAAAATACGAGAAGCAAAGTGAGAACGTAAAGAACAGCCGTGAGTTTGAGGCCATTAATAAAGAGCTGGAACTGGCGAACCTGGAAGTAAAGCTCTCGGAAAAGCATATCAAAGATGCCAACGAAGAAATTGCAGAAAAAGCCCGTTTACTGGAGAATGCGAAAAAGGCCATTGCCGTAAAAGACGGCACCCTGAAACATAAAAAAGGTGAACTGGAAAAGATAGTAGCGGATACAGAAAAAGAAGAAGTGGAATATAACCAGGTGGCTGAAGGAGCACGGGAAAAAGTGGATCCACGTTTACTGGCTTCTTATGAAAGGATCCGTAAAAGCTACCGCAACGGACTGGCCATCGTGCCGGTGCTGCGCGATGCCTGCGGCGGCTGCTTTAATGCCATTCCTCCACAAAGGCAAAGTGAGATCCGCCAGCGCAAGAAGATCATTATCTGCGAAAACTGCGGACGTATCCTGATCGATGAGGACCTGTACAACGGAACAGAAGCGAAATAAGTAATACCCAACGTTTGTATAAATGGCATCCCCTCTGAAGGATGCCATTTTTCTTTATTATTGCCGGATGAAAACCTTTGCCGAAAAAGTCATTGCCTTCAACAGGCAGCTTAACTTTAGAGAAGCGCTGCCCGATGGGATCCGTATCATGAACCCCTTTAAAGAAAATAAAGAAGCGGCGGCTGTATCCGCACAGTTCTATCGCAAGTATTATAATGATGATGCGGAAAGGCATATCATCCTCGGCATCAACCCCGGACGATTCGGCGCGGGGTTGACCGGCATCCCTTTTACAGATCCAAAAAGACTGGTAGACATATGTGAGATACCCTATGAAGGCAAACCGGCGCATGAACCTTCTTCTGTTTTTATATACGATATGATTGAAGCTTATGGCGGTCCGGCTTTGTTTTACCGGTCTTTTTTCATCAACTCCGTTTGCCCGCTGGGTTTCACCATTGATAAGCCCGGGGACAAAATTGTTAATTATAATTATTACGATAGCAGGGATCTCACGGAAGCGGCTTATCCCTTTATTGTAAAATCTATTAAACAACTGGTAAAGCTGGGCGTGGTGACCGACCTTGCTTTTTGTTTTGGCACCGGTAAAAACGAGCAGTTCCTTCAAAAGCTGAATGCGGAATACCGGTTTTTTAAAGAAATTGTTGCCCTGGAGCATCCCCGCTTTATCATGCAATATAAATCGAAGTCAAAGGAAGCCTATGTCAATAAATATCTTTCCGCTTTCGGGAAAATAAACCGTAAAACTGCATAATTTGCAGTTGCATGCTGCAGAGATTGTTCATACGGAATTATGCTATCATAGCATCGGTAGAAATAGATTTTTCTAACGGGCTGAATATTATTACCGGCGAAACCGGAGCCGGAAAAAGTATCCTCGTAGGTGCGCTGGGCCTGATACTGGGTGAGCGGGCGGATAGCGCTGTATTGATGGATACCACGCAAAAATGTATTGCGGAAGGTGTTTTTAATATCAAAGATTACCCCGCCGTAAAAAAATATTTGCAGGAAAATGAACTGGATGCGGATGATGAACTGACCATCCGCCGTGAAGTGGCCGCCAATGGAAAATCACGTGCATTTATCAACGACACGCCGGTAACCCTGCAGCAACTGAAACAGTTTACCTCCCTGCTGGTCAACATGCACCAGCAGTTTGATACCCTGCAGCTTGGCGACGATGATTTTCAGCGGGAAGTAATAGATGCGCTGGCTGGCAATGCGGAGATTTTGAAAAAATACCAGGAAGCTTTCGGTCAATACAGCCAGGTGCAAAAGCAACTGAAAGACTACAGGGAACAGCAGGCTGCCTTTGCAAAGGAAATAGATTATTATACATTTTTGTTTAACGAACTGGAAGAAGCCAACCTGCAGGAAAATGAGCTGGAAGAGGCGGAAGCCGCATTAAAGCTGCTGAACAATGCAGAACAGGTGAAAGCCTCCCTGGGCAGGGTGTACAACGGGCTCAATGAAGGCGAGCAACCGATGGTACAACAGTTGAGAAGCCTGGGCAACCTGCTGCAGTCGCTTGTAGAATTTCACCCGGAGATACCCTCCCTGGTAGAACGCCTGCAGTCTGCACAGATCGAACTGAAAGATATAGCGGATGAAGTGGACAGGCTGAGCGACAGCGTTACTCTTGACACCGCAAAAATTGAAGAGCTGAACGACCGGCTGACACTGGGGTATAAGCTACAGAAAAAACACGGTGTGCAAACCACTGCTGAGTTGTTGACCATACAGTCGGATCTGGCGGAAAAGCTGAACCGGTCTATGGACCTTGATACTACCATCAGCCGCCTGGAAGCAGCGTTTGATAAACACCTGCAGCAGGCAAAAAAGCTGGCGGGTGAATTGAGTGGCAACCGTAAAAAGGAGGCTGCACCGTTTGAAAAGAAAACCACCAGGCTGCTGGCACAGGTGGGCATGCCCAACGCCCGGATAAAAGTACAGATAGCCGATGCCGGGCTCAACAACACAGGTGGCGATGACATAAGCTTTCTTTTCGATGCTAATAACAGCGGCCGTTTTGAGCCTTTACGTAAGGTAGCCAGCGGGGGCGAACTGAGCCGGCTGATGCTTTGCATCAAGTCGCTGGTAGCCGCATCGGTAAAGCTGCCTACCCTCATATTCGATGAAATTGATACCGGTATCAGCGGTGAAGCCGCCAAACAGGTGGGTATCATTATGAAGGAGCTTGGCAGATCGCACCAGGTCATTTCCATTACCCACCAACCGCAAATTGCCGCCAGGGCAGACACCCACTTATTCGTGTACAAAAAGCAATCCGGCAACAGTATCAATACCCATATAAAAACCCTTTCAGAAAAAGAAAGGGTAGATGCCATCGCGCAGATGCTGGGAGGGGAAAAACCCAGTGCCTCCGCCATGGAAAATGCCAGGGAAATGATGACGGCAGAATAGTCTTAAAACAAAAAAAACAGCCCTTTTGGAGCTGTTTATCCTGCGATATAAATTCTTTTACTTAGCGCCTCTTTCGTCGGAAACGGTCAGTTTTTTCCTTCCTTTCTTGCGACGACTGGCCAAAACTTTACGGCCATTGGCTGTCTGCATACGTTGACGGAAACCGTGTACGCTCTTACGACGACGCTTATGTGGTTGAAATGTACGTTTCATAATTTTTTTTACTTTACACTTACGAAATAATAGTCCGGAGAAGCGAACTGTTTCAAACCATTTGCCCTTTTTCAGACGGGTCACCACACCCGATCCGCCTCCAGGCAGGATGAAAGGACGGCAAAGGTAAGGTTTCCGGTTGAAATTGAACAGGAATCTGTTTCTTTTTACAGCATGTATTATAAGACGGTTTTCAATGCCTGCTCCTCCTCCATGTTCCAACTGATCCTCCGCAACCGTACCAGACTAAGTGAAAACAATTAGACATGTAAGCCTGTTTTTTAATACCAAATCACCCCATTACTGCGTTAAAACAGGTATATAACTGTATCAGTATATAAAAAGTAACATATAATGATGATAGTACAACAAAAACAAACAGATTTTCAATTTTGTACACATTATGATTTTACATTACTTTGCTTAAAAACAATGCCGTAATGCATGCCCCCCTCCATTCCGACACTGTAGACCTCAAAAAAACCAGGAACGCCCTCCTGGATGCTACCTGCCTGATAATCATTGGTGAAATAGTCGCGCTACTGGCAAACGGCGCCCTTTCCTGGTGGGTCACCCTGATCACCCTGGCTGAGGTACTCCTGTTCCTCATTCTTTCTTTTGTTGCCGTCAAAAATCCTTATAACGCTATTTTCCTGGCGCTGGCTGTATTTATCATCGGCTCCATCATGGCAGCGGCGGCAAAACCCAGTTTCCTGGGAGGGAGCATTATCATAAAAATTTTTATTCTCACCTATCTCGTCCGGGCCATCTCCGATGCCCGCCACGCACAGTTATTTCTCAAAAAAGAAAAAACGGACTGACGCTCCGTATTTATCGCGGGATTTCTTTCCAGCGTAGCATCATCGGTACGAACTTTAAATCCGGGACTTTTCGGCATTCAAAACCTGCCGGACAGCAGGATCCTGAGCTCCGGTCTTTTGTTTCCGTCAATCATGTCCAGTCCGCTGCCTATGCTGCTGCGACCGGTGTAAACCGTTTGCGCCAGCTTGAGCCACAGGCGTATGTGCCGGTTGAGCCTGTACTGTATGTTCATATAATAACGGGAGCCCCTGTCGTAGAAAACAGGTACGGCATAATAGTACAGTACATCATTTTCATATGCATACATCCGCGAGTTATAGCTGTCGCTGTCGAAATACTGTATCCGGGCATTTATGCTGAAAGACTTACCCATCGGTTTGTAAAACAGGTCGAAGAAAGCGAGAAACCCTTTTTCCTGCGGCATATTTTCTGCCCGGTACCAGAGCAGATCAAAACGGTGCCGGATGGTAAAGCTGCTATTGATACGGTGACTGATCTGTGTTCGCCACGACCGGTGGGAAGCATTAGCTACTTCGTACAGGGCGTTTTCATCATCCGTTTGGTTAACCGGGTTAGACCGGCTTCTGATACGGCTATATATTTCCGTCAGCTTGTCGGGCTTATAATTCAATTGCAGAAAATAATCCGTGCCGCTTGCGGGGGCGTCTGCACGGTACCGAAGCCATGGAAAGCTGTAAACATCCGCATATGCATTTACCTGGATCGCTTTTTCCGGTTTCAGGCTGATACCGGCATATATACCCCGTTCATTGGTGGGATGGGTATTCACGGTAAAAGCATTTCCATACATAGCCTGGTATACAGGTTGTATATTCCGATACAGCAATACAACATCGGCCTTGCTGTGCAGGCTGGCGATCATACTGTTCAATGTTGCCCATCCGCCATTCCGGTCAATGGCCGTTTCACCAAACAGGTGTACATTCCGGTAGGTATAGGAATAGTCAATACTGTAGTTACTCCATTGAGATCCGGAAATGGCATACAGGTTGTAAAGCCGGGCTTCCCGCTGAATGTATTTATCATAATAATGATGAATTGTATTGAGACCGATCTTCCATGTAGAAGTACGGTAGTTGAGGTTGGCGCCCCAGGAAAATTGCTGCAGGCTGTTTTTATCCGCTATCTCTGCCGGGGTACGACGGTAGCCGGAAGTTTTGATAGAGGTCACTATTTCTTCTCCCATATCATTTTCCGCAATATTACCGTCGAGCTTCCTGACAGAAGTAAATATGGTGGACTCCCAGTTGCCTTTCTGAAGCGTGACGGCACCTCCGCGGTTAAAGAAAAAATAACCCGCCGCATTATAAGGACGTAATACCTGCGCCTGCCGTTTTACATTCACCACGGCATTGCCCTTTCCAAAAGCCAGCGATTGCCAGTGGATCAGTCCCTGCCCGAGGTTGATGGTATAATCTCCCAGCGCCACAGTTTTTACCAGTCCGGTATGCCGGCTGAAATAATGAAAGGAGTGAAAATCGAAGCCATAGCGGTTCGGGTAGGTAAAAAAAGGTTCGCCGGCATCTTTGGAAGCAGTGATGCCGTATTGCATCTTGTTTTGATGTTGGTAACGGTACCGCAGCATCAGCCTCGATGGGCTGCCGGTATAATGACTTCTTCCGCTGTCCGGCGGGTGATAGCCGGCAGGCTTTTTTAGTAACTGTGAATAGCGCCCGGTCACCTGGTGCTCTCCATTTTTAAACCGGTCCCGGATATTTTCTTTGAATGTCGGACGATTGGTAACGGTCACATAAGGTAACAGGTTTTCGATGGTGGGTATATCCCATCCGGGAATGGCCTGTAATTCGTAAATGCTGATAAGTTTCCCCAGCAGTCTCCGGTAGTTTAAAAATGCGTCGATCTGCACCGGCGTCAGCAACTGTAATTCTTTCAGCTCATCTTCACCGGTAATATTCAGGTTCAGCGGATTTTTGATCAGTGTTTCCGCATGCTGCCACCAACTGTCATCGGGCATCTCAGCATCTTCCATCGTTTCGGTGATGTCTTCCAGTTGTTGTTCTATGGCAGCGGAAGGCTCCTGCGCCCACAACTGTAGAGACAGTATGATCATAACGGATATCAGCGATAGCAGGCGGCTCATGTCAGTTTGGTTTTTTATGCGGAACATACAGGATCATGATCCCCGGTGATACGCCTATATGCTGGTGGAAAGCTGCCATCATATCCACCCGGATCTGCCGGTGCAGGTAACCCACACCAAAATAAAACTGCCTGTTGCCGGTAATATACCCGGCGGTACCAAACAACTGCGGAACAGGCCGGTACTGGATACCGGTGTGCACCGCCACGCTTCTTCCATCTTCTTTAATGATCTCCAGGGAGAATAAAAAATTATCCGAGGGCTGATAACCGAAACCCGCAGTATAGGAAGCGGCTAACCTTTCCATCCGGTGATTACCCAAAGTGCTCCTGAGCGGGTTGTATATCCGCACTCCGGTATGCAGCGCTTCACTGATATGTATGACGACTGCCACTTCAAAATTATAGCTGCCTGCTTTGCCATAAGACGGGATGCGGACACTATAATAATTAAATGCCGCCCCGATATCTATTGTTTCGTTCAGCTTTCTGCCATAGCCGATGCTAAGCTCCGATTCATTGTATCCGGAATACCCGAAGTAATCCGCCATGCATGCAAAATTGCCGGACGATGTGGGAATGCCAGCCACGGCTGTATAGCTGCTGATCTCCTGCAACAGGAAACGTCTTTCTCCGTAAGCGCCGATACCGAAGTCATCAAGGCTTGCAAGAGAAGCGATATTGGCCCGCGCTGAAAGTACGGTGGAAAACCGGCTGCTGTAGGCGCCGGAAGATATGTGCGGAAGCGATACCGGGTAACGTACCGTTTGCCCGGTGACGGTGTGCATGCACAATATTGCCATAGGAATGAGGTTAGCCCATTTCATTGTGATAAGGTTTACAGGCTTAAGGTACGAAATTTATCAGAACCCACACCTGATTGCATGAAACCGGAGTGTATTTATCCGGGGGAGAGAAGTTCAAATTTTCGTAACAAGAATACAACCGGAAGGTCTACTTCCGAACGTTCAGAGGAGGGGTGGATATCCCCCATCGCCGGCAACTTTATTTGCGGTACATTTATACTGTAAAATACTACCGTCATTCATGAAATATCTGCTATTCATTGTAGTTGTCTTTTTGTCCTGCGGCCAAAAAGCCACCGTTGATCTTATTATTCATAACGCCCGGGTATATACGGTAGACAGTGCTTTCTCCATAACAGAAGCCATTGCCATAAAAGACGGAAAAATAATCGAAACCGGTAACAGCCGGTATATACTGGATACCTACGATGCGCGGGCGGTAACGGATGCAGGCGGAAAATCGATATACCCCGGCTTTATCGACGGGCATGCGCATTTTTTCGGGTATGCAACAGGGTTAAATAACGTGGATCTTACAGGAGCAAAAAGCTGGGAAGAATGTATAGCACGGATAGTGCAATTTGTTGAGAAAAAAGGACTGGAACCCGGTGAGTGGATAAGAGGAAGGGGTTGGGATCAGAATGACTGGGACCTGAAAGCTTTTCCTGACTCCAGGATGCTGGACAGCCTGTTTCCGCAAAACCCTGTTTATCTCACCAGGATAGACGGCCATGCCGCGATAGCAAGCCAGGCAGCGCTGTCAGCTGCCGAGGTAAAAGCAGGTGAGAAAATCGTGGGGGGATTGTTTGAAGTAAAAAACAACCAGCTGACCGGTATACTGATCGATAATGCGATGGGCAGGGTAGCGGGTATGATACCGTCTGCCGATATGACCTACCTGGAAGAAAGCTTCCTGGAGGCGCAAAGGAATTGCTTTGCCGCCGGCATTACCGGCATTACGGAATGCGGACTGTCTAGACAACGTACCGGCTGGCTGGATTCTCTGCAAAAAGCAGGCACGTTGAAAATGAAGCTGACAGTTATGTTATCCGACGAGCCGGCGGATTACCTGCCCGATACCATCTATAAAACAGCACGGTTGCATATTGCCGGTTTTAAAATAATGGGGGACGGCGCCCTGGGCTCGCGTGGGGCCTGCCTGCTGCATCCCTACAGCGATCAACCGGGCTGGAAGGGCTTTTTGCTCGGTACGGAAGCATATTACAGGGATATGCTGACACGGATATACAACTCTCCCTTCCAGGCATGCACCCATGCCATAGGCGATTCTGCCAACCGCCTGGTGCTGGATATATCGGGGACCTTGCTGAAAGGAGGCAATGATCGCCGTTGGCGTATTGAACATGCACAGGTGGTGGCGCCGGAAGATTTTACAAAATTCGGGCAGTACAATATCATACCGTCAGTCCAATCCACCCATGCTACCTCGGATATGTACTGGGCAGCACAACGGCTTGGACCGGAACGGGTGAAAGGGGCTTATGCATTTAATGACCTGCTGAAGCAAAACGGCTGGCTGGTATTGGGGACAGATTTCCCGGTGGAAGATATCAGTCCATTTAAAACATTTTATGCAGCCATTGCCAGGAAAGACTCAGCAGGGTTTCCCGCAAACGGGTTTCAAATGGAAAACGCGTTAACAAAAGAACAGACCCTGCGGGGGATGACCATCTGGGCCGCCAGGGGCAGCTTTGAAGAAAACGAAAAAGGTTCCCTGGAAAAAGGTAAATGGGCTGACCTCGTCATAACAGACCGGGATATCATGACCTGCCCGCCCGAAGAAGTGCTTACAACCAAAGTAGTTGCCACTTTTGTGAACGGAGAAAAAGTGCATGGGGAGTAGTGGGAAATAAAGCGGATCACAAAGCAGTTATCATTTATTAACCAAAAGTTGCTTTTACAGCTTATCGCTTTTTGTACCCGTAATATCGAACAAAATACTCCTGTGGGCGAATATAGTTTTTCAGCAGGGGAACGGATTGCATCTTTACATTGTCAATCGAATATTAGGATAAAGGATCAAACTGACTGCAAACTTGTTATACCGGGCGCTTGCCCACTGCCAGTAAGAATTCACAGCATAGTAACAAAAGCCGCTTCGGTGGCTTTTTGTTATTATACCACTCCGCTATATCCAACAAATTATACGAAACGGGTTTTCCCTTTAGAATAATGAGGTTGGCCTGATACAGATGTGCGATCGGTATTATACGGCATCCACATCCGCAATGACCACCACGCTTTTAAAATTTTTCTGCTGGTGCATTGCTGCTGTTGTTGTATGTATCAGCCGCTTGCAAGTATTTATCAGCTTACCGTCTTTCGGAAGCTTCAGCAGTATTTCCATCAGGTATTGGTTGCGTACCCGGTTTACGATGGGTTCTGCGGGTCCAACAATGTATTTATCGAAGCGGGAAGACAACATGGCGGCAAACCACTGTGCCGCTGCGTTTACAATTTCCTGTTGCCGGTGCCGGAAGGTCAGCAATATGAGCCTGGAAAAAGGAGGATAGAAGAAACGTTGGCGGGCTTCCAGTTCATAGGAAAAAAAACCGGGGTAATCGTGCTGCTGCACAAAATGCAACACCGGGTGGTGGGTATTGGTCACCTGTACCATCACATTTCCCTGACCGTCTTTTCGTCCGGCCCTGCCACTTACCTGTTCCATCAACTGGAAAGCTCTTTCGTTTACCCTGAAGTCCGCAAAGTTCAGCACGCTGTCTCCGTCCAGTATCCCCACCAGGTTTACATTGTCAAAATCCAGTCCTTTCACCACCATCTGCGTTCCCACCAGTATATCCAGTCTTTGTTGCTCAAACTGCTGTATCAGGGCATCATGCGCCTGCTTGCCTCTCACACTGTCCAAATCCATACGGGCGATCTTTGCTTTCGGAAAATCTTCTTCCAGCAGCTCTTCGATCCTTTCCGTACCAAAGTTCCGCCGCATAAACTGGTGGTTGCCGCATGCCATACAGGTATTCACCTGCGGGTAAGTAGTGCCACAGTAGTGGCAGACCAGCTTGTTAGACAGCTTGTGAAAAGTAAGACTTACATCGCATTGCTTGCATTGCGGTATCCAGCCACAGGTTTCACACACCTGGTAAGGCGAGTAACCACGCCGGTTCTGAAACAATATGACTTGCTTAGATTGTCCGATGGATTGCCGGATGGCTTCTTTCAACTGCGGCGACAGTATCACTTTTTGCTTATCCACCGGCGGCAGGTGTTTGGTATCCACCACCTGTATAACGGGTAGCTCCACGCCGCCGAACCGTTCATTCAGCGTCACTTTACCGTACTTATCCTGTATACAGTTGAAATAGGTTTCTATAGAAGGTGTAGCGCTGCCCAGCAATACTTTTGCATTGACGATACCTGCGTAATAAATGGCACTGTCGCGGGCATGATAGCGGGGCGCGGGGTCCTGCTGCTTAAAAGAAGCGTCATGCTCCTCATCAGCAATGATCAGTCCCAGGTCATTAAAGGGCAGGAACAAAGCAGACCTGGCGCCCAGTACCACTTTCAACTCCCCGGATTTTATCTTGTTCCAGATCTCTATTCTTTCGTTCTGGCTGAACTTGCTGTGGTAAATACCGATATAACCACCAAAATGTTTCTGCAGCCTGCGGATGATCTGCGCCGTCAGGGTAATTTCCGGCAAAAGGTATAATACCTGCTTTCCACGGCGTATGTATTCTTCTATCAGCCTTATATAGATCTGGGTCTTTCCGCTCGCCGTTACCCCGTGCAGCAGGCACACCGGTTTTTGTTCCAGCTGCTCTTTTACCTGCAGTAGGGCGGTTTGCTGCACTTCACTCAGCCCGAAGTCTATTTTAATATCCCTTGCCAGGTAACGGACACGGTCAACCGCTCTTTTCTCCAGGATCAGTATGTTCTTGTCAACCAGCCCTTTCAGGTGTGCGTCGGATGCACCGGATTTTTTGAGCAGGCTGCTGCGGGTAACTTCTCCTTCAGTTCTTGCCAGGTGCAGGTAGCTCAGCAGCAATTCCAGTTGCTTGGGCGCCCGTCCCATATTATCCATGAGTTCGGCCAACTTAGTCTCATCACTATACGTGTTGTGCAGCAATACATAAGTCTCTTTTTTTTCCGCATAGGTGTTCTTCAGCGCCTCCCATACAAAGCACAGCTTTTTTTCTATCAGCCTTTTGATAACAGGATACACATGCGATGAATCGAGCAACTGCTGTACTTCGGTCAGCTTCAGCTCCTTTTTCAGCAACAGGGCCTCCGCCACAAGGTATTCGTCATGATCCAGTTCGGAGAAATCATCACCATATTCTTCGTTGAACAGCAAAATGGTTTCGCTGCTGAGCTTGAAGTGAGCGGGTAGCGCCGCAGCCATTACTTCACCTTCGCTGCACATATAATAGCCGGCTATCCATTCCCACAGAGCCAACTGGTGTGGAAATACTACCGGATCCGTATCCAGCACATTCAGTATAGACTTCGGGTCAAAAGCAGCGGGCTTCTGGTGATGCAGCTTTTTAACAACACCGGCATATTTTTTTGTTTTACCCAGGTTCACTTCCACCCGGCAGCCAACGGCCACTCTGTCGAGCAGATGCGCCGGCACCTGCCAGGTATAGTTCTTAGGCAAGGCAAGAGGTATGATTATTTCCGCAAAAACCGCTTTTACTGTCTGAAGTTCATTCATGCTGTCTGTCTGATGAGGACAGCTATAAAGGTAGAGGTTAATTTTTTATGATGGCTTCATCCGTCATATCACCGCATTCATGCCGGGTCATTCATATATCCATAGTATAACAGGTTGGGAAGCGGTGTCTATGATCGCCTTCAGCTCCTGCAGGAAGGCGGGTGAAACCGTGGGACAGCCATCGCTCTGGCATAACGGCAGCGGGTGGGTTTCTTTATCCGGAACACATTCGTGGGCATGCAACACCACATAGCGTTTGAAAGCATTGTTGTTGGTAGAATCGAGCCCGTGCAGCTTATATGCCAGTCCAAACTGGCCGTAGTAAGACCGGCCGACGCGGTAACGCCCGAGGGAAGTGCAGCCGCTTCCAACAACATTGCTGTATTTTCTGCCGGACAGCCAGTTTTGATTACACCTCCCGTGGGTTACCAGGGCCGCATTCATTATAGAATCCTTCTCCAGGTCTATTACGAAAAAACGGTTTTTACCCGATTCTATGCTCATATCCAGTAGAAACCCGACCCGGGCATTATATTTTTGGGTGATGGCATAGCTTTTCAGGCTGTCGGCAACACGGAGCGCTTTGGCGTATATGGGGTCTTCCTCATCAACAATCACCTCCGGGGACACGGCACGTTCGCCCCCGAAACGGGAATAGTACCACCCTCCTATCGCGGTAAGGGTCACAAGGCAAAACAACAGCAGATACCAGGCTATTTTTTTCATGGTGATGAGATACAAAAAAGCTGAATTTCCATAATATTGCGGCAGTGGCCTTATGCAAACCACCCTGCTATTATGATATATGCTAACACCGGGAGGCCAACATAACGGAGAAGGCCAGTTGTACAAAAGGATTTTACCGATAAACGTCCTTTACAGAACAATCAAACGGGTTGGCAGAATATGAACTTTCGTGGATTGCATTTTAAGATTTCCTTCACTTTCTTTACACCTGATTTTATAACTTCTAAATCCTATTAAATGGTACGATTAATTATTGGATTATTGCTGATCCTTTTGGTATCCTCCTGCGCCCGCTCCCTTACGCCTTATGAAGCGGCAAACGGAGATTTCAATAAAGCAAAATGCCGCAGCGTACGATAAACGTAAACGGCAGACACGGTTAAAGGCCAACCTGCTCTCCGGGAAATCCCCATTGAAAAAGTTTAAATACCGTTCATATTTAAATCGGCTATTTAAACTTTTCTTTTTTATCTTCATTCCGCAATGCAGGTACAAATTGACTACAAAAAGGGACAGGTTCTCCAGGCCTTGCGCTATCATTTCATCAGCAAGCGGGAGATAAAACTTATGATTATTTTTGTTAATGTGTTTGCGTTGTTCGCCGCTATTATGTTTGCTTATAAAAAAGTGACACCCCTGGCATTTTTGATCAGCTCTTTTGTCTGGCTGATGATCATGCTGGCTTTCTGGTGGTGGTTGCCCGCCACTATTTACCGGAAATCAGCTACATTCAGGGATCATTTTGATGTAATGCTACAGGAAAACCATTTTTCCATCGGCAACGAGCGGGGCAGCAAAACCTGGGCATGGCGGGAATTCAGCGAGATCATGGAAACACCCAATTTTTTCCATCTTTACTTCAACTCCCGAAGCTTTTTCCTGCTGCCCAAAGATGCCTTCCCGGACAGCGACCAGGTGCACGAAGCCAGGACTCTTCTGAAGTCAAAGATCCCTTCCAAAAAATAAAGAGGTCAATAATATTTCGGTATTATCCGGGAATCCGTTATTTTTGCTGCCCCGTAGCGAAAAATAATGATGCGGTAGCTCTCCCGAATGGTCGGGAGGTAGAGCAAAGGACTGAACCCCGAAACTTCGGGGCTTGTGACGGGAAAGAAGAAAGAATTTAAAAAACTGGTGCGGTAGCTCTCCCGAACGGTCGGGAGGTAGAGCAAAGGACTGAACCCCGAAACTTCGGGGCTTGTGACGGCGAAAGAAGAAAGAATTTAAAAAATTGGTGCGGTAGCTCTCCCGAACGGTCGGGAGGTAGAGCAAAGGACTGAACCCCGAAACTTCGGGGCTTGTGACGGCAGAAGAAAAAGGAATTTAAAATAATGGTGCGGTAGCTCAGTCGGTAGAGCAAAGGACTGAAAATCCTTGTGTCGGCGGTTCGATCCCGCCCCACACCACAAGCCAGATAAGGCTTTCAGAAGAAATTACTGAAAGCCTTTTTCTTTTGGTACAACATAGGTACAACATTTGTTTAGCATCGTTAGATTCAGGAAAATTATAGCTTCTATATTGCTCTCTACTTGGATTTTCAAGTTTGACTTACCAAGAAATATTTTTTACTATCAACTAAATGATAATATTTGACAATATTTGCATATTTAAGTAATGGCTAATAAGAAATAATGATTAGGTTAAACTTCTTACCGTTCGACGATCAGAATATACCCACCACAATCTATCGCCGATTTTCAGCCGGAGAAAGAGAAGAGGGGCTATTGTATTATAGTTTTGCCAACGAAAGGGGCGAAAGAGTTCAATATGAGATAGCGTTTACGCCAACTACTGATTTTGAGATGTTTGAGCTTTCCGCTTTAAAAGATCATTCTTTGATAGCAAAAAAACTCTATCATATGTTGGTAGAGAATTTACCAAGAGACTCCTTCTTTATTAAAAGGAATGATTTCAATAATAGAAAAATCCATTTTCCTATTGAAAAACATGCAAAAGGAAAGAAATGCGTTTGGATCGAACCATATTTTTTGAAAAGTAAAGGATTATGGGGAATATTAATTGATTACAAGTTTGTTGTAGATACAACGGAAGAAGTCCAAAGCAAATTTCAACTTGACAAAGATATTTTAATTGCTAGTGGCACATTAAATATTCAAGGTAACGCGAATACCGATTTTTATCTTTTCAAGCATCGTTATTATTTAGATTTTATCAAGAAGTATCTAGCCCAGATAAATAATGCCACCGGAATCTCTGTTTGTTCTGAGCTTTTACCACTGGAGTCTTTCCAACTACAATCTAAAATCTATGCTTTCGGTAACGGCAATAACAGCAACTCGTCATACATGGGCTTGTCAAAAAATATACCACTGAAGGGTGTTAATGACAATTCGCAGTACTATTTTATGTACAGAAAAGATAATAGAGATATAGCTGTTTCATTGCTAAGGGGGCTGAGAGGAGAAACTAGCCCAACCACCTTTTCTGGATTTGATAAATTATTCAAATCTAAATTTACAAATGATGTCGTGAAAGGAAACGCTGTCGATGACTTCTCTGATGAGACGATTGAAAAGGAAATAGCAAAGATTAAGGCTTTAGGTGAAAATGTTATTCCTATCATTATTACCAACTCAAAAAAAGAGGAAGAGGATGAGAAGCTTTATTATAGGCTTAAACATAAATTCACAAATGCCAGTATTCCCTGTCAGGTTGTAACCAGAGAGCTTGTGCAGAATGAATACACCCTTAAATATTCACTTAGCAACATTGGTCTGCAAATATTTGCGAAAGCAGGTGGTCAACCTTGGAAGATGAAATCTGCCAATCCTGACTATTTGATTATTGGTATCGGTCAGTCATACAACGTTGAAAAAAATGAGAACGATACAACAATTGAAAAGAACATAACTTACTCCGTCCTTACAGATTCAAGTGGCATATTTAAAGATATTCAAGTATTAGGAGAAGGTATCGAAGACGATAATTACTATGAGCAATTAGTTACGAATTTGGTGAATATTATTAGCTCATCATCTTATAAAAAAGTTGCAATCCATTGCCCCTTTAGGATAAGTAAAACCAAAGTCCTAGAAAAAATTGTTGGCAGAATACCCGCAGATACCGAGCTAAATGTTCTCGTGATAAACAATAAAAGCGATTTTTTTGGCTTCGACTACGACAATAATGGACTCGTTCCATTCGAGAGTACTTATATAAAAATATCCTCGGAAGAGTTTTTGTTATGGTTTGAAGGACTACAATACAATAATCCCAAGATTACAAAGAGGTTTGGAAACCCGCTGCTTATAAGGTTTTGGTTCACAAATAGACCAGAACTTTATAATAACTATAAGGCGAAGGAGACTTTGCTTCAGGATTGCATTAATCTTTCTGGAGCAAATTGGAGAGGTTTTAAAGCAAAACAGCTTCCGGTGTCAGTTTATTACTGCCAGCGTATTGCTGAGTTTATTGCAAAGTTTAAGCAATATCAGTTAGAGCATATTGAAATAAGTAATCTTAAACCTTGGTTCTTGTAATATGAGAAAGCAGTTTGGAAAAAACAAAATAATTATTTTGCTCGGTGCTGGCGCTAGTTGCGATGCCGGACTATTCAATTCGTTTCAAATGATAAGTGAGATTGAAAGAAAGCTTGAAACAGATTGGGCTGACTATAAAGATTTGTACAATTATGTTCAAAGTTCGCATTTTCACCTTGAAAGGATCAAGGGTGTACAAACAAAAGAAATTGTTTTCAATATTGAAAACCTTGTTGGTTTATTAGAAACGATAGTAAAAATTTCTAAAAAGGATTTAGAAATCTATCCTTTTGTCGGGAGTTGGGAAAAGGAATTGATTTCAGTAGCAGGAATAGATTTTTCAAAAGCTCAAAAATTTAAAAATGAAATTTTAAAAAAACTAAAGGATGAATGGCTTGCTCCTCCAAACTTTGATTCAACTTCTAAATACTATAAGAAGTTAATGGAGACGAAATATACTTATCCTTTAAAAATTTTCTCGTTAAACTATGATATGTGTGTTGAGCACAATATCAAATCAGAAGGAGTAACCTTAGAAAGAGGATTCTCTGATGAAAAGATATGGGATTACAGACGCTATGATTTAGAAGGGGATGATGTAAAGGATTATTATCTATATAAGCTCCACGGCTCTTTAGATTGGCAAAGAGATGAAGAAAAAAGGCTCACGTATGTTGATTTGATTCAAAGAGTAGATCCGTTAAAAATGGAAATCATTTTCGGAGTTCAAAACAAATTACAATCCTACGATCCATATCTTTTCTATTTCTATGCTTTCCGAGAAGCTTCATTTGAAGCCGATTTGGTAATTGCAAGCGGTTATGGGTTCATGGACAAGCACATCAATGACAACTTAATAAACGGGTTTCGATTAGATACGGGCAAACGCCTTTTGATAAATGTATTTGATAAAGATGATGAAAATGGGGAGAAGGCAAAAACTAGTATAAGTGAAAGGCTCCAGATTGATAAAAATCGCATTACCGTTATAAATTCTACTGCCAAAGATTTTTTTAATGAAAACCTAAATGTAGATTATTTTTCTTCACTTTTCCCCGATGAAGGGACGTACGACGAAGCTCCATTTTAATGTAAATCTCTGTAAACCGGCAGCGCAGCAATTTTAACAGTAAAGTAGCGTTTGACCTCTAGCAAACCTGGGGATTCTCTTAAGATTTCATGGAAATGCCGCTTCGGGGAATCAGAAATAGTTCACGGTTGTATTTGTCGCCAAGAAGACCCTGAAACTGGATAAAAACATCTAGTTGGCTAACCAGGTGAACCTTACTTGTTTTTATCTCAAATAATGTCCAGTTCTCCTTTGCCGAAAGCG
>JBBCJQ010000022.1:0-152442 GCA_037190885.1 Chitinophagaceae bacterium | reverse complement strand
CACAAGTATCCATACAACAAATCCATGACTGGAAAAACAACAATACAGCCCCATCACTACTGAAAAAAAGAAGAGATTTTTTCAACAAAAAGTGTACGAAAAAATCCCCTGCCGTTTGAACAGCCTACCTTATAGGTTTATAACTAAAAAGTCCCTGCTGACCGTTCTGCAACGGGCAGACAGGGGCTTTTCCCGTCCGGCTAAATGATTTGCTCCGGGAATGCTAAAAACCCTGTTTGGCGGTACCGGCTTTTATAGCAGCCAGCGCCTTAGCCTCACCCAATAAAGTAGTGAGTTTATTTCCTTTCCCGTCGTGTCCCTGTGCCATATAGGCGCCTTTGGATGTTTTGGTAATTACAGCATCCTGGATAGGAACATTTTTTTCTTTAGTTTTTACATTATAAGCAGTTAAGACTGTATCCGACATAATAGTAAATATTTAATTAATAATTTATTGATTGCAAATACAATATGTTATCATAGCTAAGTTAAGCATTATTTCCCGGGTAAAAATGCTAAAATTCTACACGTCCAGGTTGGCGTACTTGGCATTTGATTCAATAAACTCCCTGCGGGGGGCCACTTCATCGCCCATCAGCATGCTGAACACGCGGTCTGCCTCGGCCAGGCTCTCAATGGTCACCTGTTTAAGGGTGCGGGTTTCCGCGTTCATAGTGGTTTGCCACAGTTGCTCCGCGTTCATTTCTCCCAAACCTTTATACCGCTGGATATTGACACTTTCTTCCCTGCCGCCGCCCAGTCTTTCTACCAGCGCTTTTCTCTGTTCTTCGTTCCAGGCGTAGGCGGATTCCTTTCCTTTCTTCACCAGGTACAGCGGTGGCTGTGCCAGGTAAACATAGCCCTGTTCCACCAGTTCCTTCATATAGCGGAAAATAAAAGTAAGGATCAGCGTGGCGATATGACTTCCGTCCACATCGGCATCCGTCATGATGATGAGCTTGTGATACCGCAGTCTGGACAGGTCAAGCGCTTTGGGGTCTTCCGGCGTTCCGATCTTTACGCCCAGGGCGGTGAACATATTCCTGATCTCCTCGTTATCGTATATCTTATGTTCCATGGCTTTTTCCACGTTCAGTATCTTACCCCTCAGGGGCAGTATGGCCTGGAAGTTCCTGTCGCGTCCCTGCTTGGCAGTTCCGCCTGCCGAATCTCCCTCTACCAGGAACAACTCGCATTTTGCGGGCTCGCGGTTAGAGCAGTCTGCCAGCTTACCCGGTAAGCCGCCACCCGACATTACATTTTTTCTTTGTACAAGGTCTCTTGCCTTGCGGGCGGCCGCTCTTGCCTGCGCGGCCAGTATCACTTTGGAGATGATCTGTTTGGCTTCCTTAGGGTTTTCTTCCAGGTAGCTTTGCAGCACTTTGCTGAGTGCCGAATCTACCACACCTGCCACTTCATTGTTTCCGAGTTTGGTCTTGGTTTGTCCCTCGAACTGCGGCTCAGGTACTTTCACCGATATCACGGCGCTCAATCCTTCCCGGAAATCATCACCTTCTATTTCTACTTTGGCCTTTTCAAACATGCCTTCTTTTTCTCCATAGGCCTTGAATACCCTTGTAATGGAGCGGCGGAAGCCGGAAACATGCGTACCGCCTTCAATGGTGTTGATATTGTTTACATAGCTGAAGATGTGCTCCTGGAAGCTGGCGTTATACAGCATCGCTACTTCCACCGCTACATTGGTAGCCGGATCATGCGCTTCGCCATAGATCGGTCTGGGGATCAGCGGTTGCCGGTTGCCATTCTTGTCCAGCATTTCCACAAATTCCACGATACCGCCTTCGCTGTAAAACGTTTTGGAATATTCGGTGCCGTCTTCATTTTTCTCCCTCTTATCGGTGAGGAAAATGGTAATGCCCTTGTTCAGGTAAGCCAGTTCACGCAGGCGGGCTTCCAGGGTAGCTTTATTGTAAACGGTTTCAGTAAAAATGGTATGATCCGGCCAAAACCGTGTATGTGTTCCTGTAGCATCACTCTCGCCGATCTCTCTTACAGGGTATTGCGGTATACCGATACGGTATTCCTGCTCAAAAATCTTACCTTCCCTGCGCACGGTAACATGCATCAGTGAACTGAGCGCATTCACACAGCTCACCCCTACGCCGTGCAAACCGCCGGATACCTTATATGTATTTTTGTCAAACTTACCTCCGGCATGTAAAACGGTCATTACCACTTCCAGCGCACTTCGTTTTTCCTTGCTGTGCATGCCGGTAGGAATACCGCGCCCATCATCTTCCACACTGATGGAATTATCTTCGTAAATAGTGACGGCAATGTTTTTGCAGTAACCTGCCAGCGCCTCGTCAATTGAGTTATCTACTACTTCATATACAAGGTGGTGTAACCCTTTGGCGCCGATGTCGCCGATGTACATGGCGGGACGTTTTCTTACTGCTTCAAGTCCTTCTAAAATCTGAATACTGTCTGCTCCGTATCCCGGAGGCGTAATGGTGGATACATCCTGGTTTTCGTTGCTCATAAATAGCTGATAAATCCCTTTGTTTGAATGAAAAATAATCTTGCAAATTTACTGATATTACACGGCATGGCAATGCTAAATGTCCATATAAACCGGTCATTTAATTATAAAGATTTCCACATTGCTTTCCGGTAGGAAACAGGTGCCAGGCATCAGAGATTTGACAAAACACAGACAGTCTGCAATAAGTTACCCCGTATATTTGCACTCGCAATGATGGTACAGCAGTCTGTTACGGATATAGCCTGGAATCTGCCGGTGGAAGAATCGGATCTTTTGCATGAAAGAGACCGGTTGACACCCGGCTCGGTGCAGTATTCCATTAAAAGATACCGCCGGTTCCCACACTGGAATACCGAGGATACCGGGATGATGGTATATCATTACAGGGCGGAAGAGCCTGCGGGAAATTACCTGGAGCTGAAGTTTTGCGTGGCAGGTAATATTTACTGCAATAATAAGGATGGATATGAGTGCGGCAACTGCCGTCACGGGCATACTAAACAGTGCGCTAACAAGGAGGAAACAGTCGACGTCCTGCGTTTCAGCTTTTTAAGTGAACATTTACAGCAGTTTATAAAAAGTAACCGGTCTTCCGGCTTTGCGAACGAAGTGCTGGCATTCCGGCATCCGAAGGCTTTTGCGCGGGTATTGCCGATATGCAGCCGCACCCGGATGACCATCGAAGCCCTGCTCAATAATAACAGTTACGCGGAAAATCTTGAAAATATCTTCATCAATGCGCAAACCCAGATGCTGCTGCTATACAGCCTGGAGTGCATGCTGGGCGAAAAGGAAGAAGAAGTGTTTACCTGTAAGTTTCTTGCCAACGAGATAGACCGGGAAAAGATATTGAAAGCCAGGGACTTACTGCTGCAGCACATCGGTGAGCCCATCACCATCCGGGATCTCAGCCGTAAAGTTGCCATCAACGAATGTTACCTCAAAAAGGGCTTCAAAGAGATGTTTGGCACCACTATCTTCGATTACTACCAGAGCCAGCGTATGGAACATGCCAAATACCTCTTATATGAAAAAGGGTTGAGCGTTACGGATGTATCCCTGATGCTGGGTTATTCTTCCATTTCTCATTTTTCCACCGCTTTTAAAAAGCAAACCGGGCTGAAGCCCTGTGAGTTGCTGCTCAGATAAGTAGTAAGTGGGGAGTAGACAGTAATAAGTCCTGGGCCGCAGGTTGCAGGATGTAAGTGTCTCTTTCACAATGTTTTACAATTTATAAGATTGGTAAGACTCTAAGATAATAAGACTGTAAAATGGTGAGATTGTAAGATAAATCGCCTCCATTTTCACATTCCCCCTTCCAAACTTTAGTATTGCCAGTTCTCCGTTATATAGCTGCCTCAGCCCATTTTAAAATTTCATTTCCACATTTTAAAATTCTCCCCGTTCCTCCCCGTTTCGGACCGTTCATATAATCTGAAAATAAATTTCATTTTCCGAAATTTCACTGTAACCCTTCACTGTATTGAGTTTAGCGCATAAAATAATAGTGTACAGTAAAAGCTACTAAAATAAAAATGGTACTATGTATTGCATAGTATTAAAAACCTTCCTATATTTGTGTCAGATTAGAGAAGAACGACAGATGATCAGGAATAAAAGCCCAAAATTGCCGGTCTTAATGAATCACTAGAACAAAATTTTTAACCTCTCCCGGGTGACCTGTCCGGAAAGGAAACCCGGGGAGAGAAAAAGCGGAGATCATGAATATCGAGAACACACAAAGTCAGATGAGAAAGGGAGTGCTCGAATTTTGTATCCTGTCTATTATAAAACGCGGGGAAGTATACCCGAGTGATATAATAGAGGAGATGAAAAAAGCCAACCTGAACATCCTGGAAGGAACACTCTACCCTTTGTTGACCAGGCTGAAAAATGCCGATCTGCTCGCCTACCGGTGGGTGGAAAGCACGGGAGGACCTCCCAGGAAATATTTCTCTTTAACAGAAAAGGGCGCTGCTTTTTACGATGAGCTGCAGGCAACGTGGAATGAACTGGCGAATGCGGTGCAGGCGTTAACACAAACCAGTCCCCTTTCAACTTCAACCAATATAAATTGAACAGATCATGAAAAAGGTAATTAACATAAACTTCCAGGGCAGGGTAATACCGATAGAAGAAACGGCTTACGAAATACTGAAGCAGTACGTAGAGAGCCTGCGCCGGTATTTTTCGCGGGAAGAAGGCAGGGATGAGATCATAAATGATATTGAGAACAGGGTTGCCGAGTTGTTTGAGGAACGGTTGAAAAAAGGCGCCGTATGTATTACGGATGAAGATGTGGAAGCGGTGATGGTAAGCATGGGGCGCCCGGAAGATTTTGAGGAGCAGGACGGAGCAGACCGCAGCGAAAGCAGCTATACCCATGCGCATGCCGGAAGTGGTCAGCAGCATGCTTCGGCAGGCGCAACCGCTGAAGAGCCCCGCAGGCTGCGGAGAGCGGAGAACGACACGGTGCTGGGGGGTGTGTGTGCCGGTATTGCCCATTACCTGCGGATAGACCCGGCTGTAGTAAGGATCATCTTCGCGCTGATCGCGTTTGCAGGCTTCGGGTTTGGCTTCCTGTTATACATCATTTTATGGATCGTGTTGCCGGCTGCCCCGCTGCAAACCAATGTACGCAAGCGTTTATACCGCGATCCGGAGAACAAGGTGATCGGTGGTGTAGCCGGCGGTCTGGCAGCTTATTTCAATGTTGACACCTGGATACCCAGGCTGATCTTCCTGGTACCTTTTATCGTCAGCGTTGTGCCGAACCTGTTTGGTAACTGGAACTTCTGGTGGGGACCCAAGCTGGCTTTCGGAGGGTTAGGCGGTACCTTTTTCATCACCTATATCATCCTGTGGATCGTGCTGCCGCAAGCCGTTACGGCTACGGAAAAGCTGGAAATGAGGGGGGAGAAAATAGACCTGGAAAGCATTAAAAATACCGTGCAGGGAGAAATGCAGGGCATAAAAAGCAAAGCGGAAAAAGCAGGTAAAGACCTGTCGGCGAAAGCAACAGCCGTAGGGGAGGAGATAGGAAAAGTAGCAACGGAACGGTCGGAAGAGTTCAGCCGCATGGCGAATGAGAAGAGCAGGGCGTTTGCAGCAGAAGTGCGACCCGTAGCGAAAAAGGTAGGAACAGGCATTGGCAACGCGATCGGCGTGATCTTTAAAGCCTTCTTCCTGTTCATTGCAGCTATTATTGCCTTTGCGCTGATGATGGTGCTGGTGGCGCTGATGTATAGCGGAGTGGGGATATCATTGCTGCAAAACTTCCTGCTGGAAGGGTTCTGGCAGAACTTCCTGGCATGGAGCGTGATCATCCTTTTCATTGGAGTGCCGGTGATAGCCTTACTTGTATGGGTAGCACGGCGTATCATGCGGGTAAAGTCGCACAACCCTTACCTGGGGTACACGTTCGGCAGCCTCTGGATCATCGGCCTGATCAGCGTGTTCATATTGATGGGAACCGTGAGCCGCAATTTCCTGGAACTGGATGCCGTGGGTGAGGAAGCCGCTATAGAACAACCGGCAAGTAACAGCATGGTAATTAAGCTGAGTGATACCAAACGCCGTTATTATTCTTCCGATGTTTTCGGAAACCAATATCGTTTCTTATCCCGCAACGGTGACAGCCTGTTGCTGAATACGGTGAGAGTAAGATTGGTAAGAAGCGAGGATTCCGCTTATCATATCAATATAGAAAAAAGGGCAAGAGGGAATACGCTTGACAAAGCCGCAGAAAGCGCCGGCAATATCCAATTTGCTGTGGATCAGAACGACAGTCTTATTTTGTTGCCCAACTGGTTTATGGTATCCAAAGAAAATAAGTTTCGCAACCAGCAGGTAGTGGTAAATGTAGCGGTGCCGGTGGGCAAAAAAGTAATGATCGACAGGAGCGTGAACAGGTACGATTGGTTCAACCTGAATGTAAGCCGGGGAAGGGGTATCAATGTAAATTGGGATGAACATTGGGGAAGCGCGTATTCCTGGAGAACCAATGTGCCTTATATAATGACGGAAAGCGGGCTTGAGCGGCTGGACAGGAAAAACGAGGAACCAACTCAACAGTTAAAGAACGGAAAATTCAGGCTGAAAGCGGATGAGCATGGCGTGGAAATTGAAGCGGAAGGAGAGCTGGAGAACGGCGGGGGGAAATACCGGTACAGGCAGCAGAAAAAACAGGATAGCATTAAGACTGAAAAACCTGCGGTCCAATCCAACGCCCCCGTAACTTCAAAAAAAGGCAGGGGAGAAGCGACAACCTCCAAGAAAGACAGGATCGTTAAAACAGAGCCCGGGTTTCACAATCCTTTAATATTCTTCCTGGGAAAAATACGATAACGGTTTCCCATAGCAAGAGCGTTTCAATAGGTTGAAGTTGAAACAACATACAGCCCCGCAGCACTGTCCGTGGGGCTGTTCTTGTGTTAGTGCTCTTATATAACGCATGCCAGGCTTAGCTCACATTGCAGCTAATTTATTATAAACTGTCGGTTGTTAGCATTTTGTAATTTTTTGAGTTCCGGTTTGTGTACTACAGATTTTCGTTCTGCAAAGGAGCGTCGCTTTATGCAGTGCCGATTGAATGGCGTTTAAGGATCTATAGGTTCTGAACATTTTCTTACGCCGATGTTTTCGATTTCCGGATCGTATTGTAAACATTCCAGACAACTACTTCATCTGTAAGTAACAAGTTGGTCAAAGGTATAGTAATTGTTTCCGGATTAAATTGTTAACACACCAGGTCTTGTTTCAGCAGTGTTGTTTGCCAATTTATTGTTTCGCCCAAAATAGCTGTCTTATTGTTGCTGAAAATAAAAAACGCCATTTTTGTTGGCAATAATAAAATCCGGCTTATTGTCCTGGTTCATATCTTCCGTAACGAATTGAATACCTACCCCCGATGTATTATCAATAAGATGACGCATCCAGACAGGCCTGTTTTTTCCGTCCTTTAAAAGCTCAAACCAGTATAATACTGCCGGCTCCTGGCCGCCGGGACCTTTGCCCTGATGCGAATAAAAACGCTTACCCGTGACAAAATCCGGAAGTCCATCACCGTTTATATCCGTTAAGACTACACTATGTGGTTCGGAAAACGTAGTGTCTATGATATGCTTTTTAAAAGAAATGTTGCCATCCCTGTCACGTATTTGTTCAAACCACCAGACACCATAGTCATGGGCAGAAGTCGTTAAAACGTCATTTTTCCCATCACCATTAAAATCATAAACAATCATTTGTGCACAAGACTCACCCAGATCTGCCTTGTGAAATTTCCAGGGAGTGTTTCCCACCTTTTGGGGTGCTTCCCACCATCCACTACGGATTATTACATCGTTTATACCATCACCATTGATATCGCCCCAGCCCAATCCGTGTGAAAACATACCTGGTTCGTTCATTCCCATGTTACTTATCGGATAACGTTGCCAACTAACTTTTCCATTTTTTACTACTGCCGTGTGCCAGGACATTTGGCCTGTTTTCTCATTTCCAAACACCAGGTCCGGCTTTCCATCTCCATTTACATCAATCGCCATAGGCGATTCGTTATATGCAAATGAATCGATCAGGTTTTTCTTCCAGGGTACACCACTTTCTTTTGGATTTTCGAACCAATAAACTTCAGTACCTGGAAAATCAAAACAAATCAGGTCTGGCCATCCGTCTTCATTGATATCAATTGCAAAGTTGAGAAAAGAATCACTATACCCTTTTGTATAGTCGAATTTTTTATGCTTCCATATATCATGCGCTTTCCATGCAGGCGCTTCAAACCACCGTGCACCTGCAATAATGTCCATTTTCCCATCCCTGTTTACATCTGCCACTGTAACACCTTCTGTATAAAACTCGTCCCATAAATGGAATTTTGTAAACTTAACATCACGCCCTGCTGTCTGCGAAGATGCCTTGAAGGAAATGAGCCCTAATAAGAGTATTCCTGTCGTGCAGATGTTTTTAAAGGACTGCTGAAATACAATCAGGTTTGTTTTTAACTTCATACATAATTTTTCTTGTGTTATGACTACTTACTTCAGTTGGTATTATCTGGTCTGCTGAGCGGATTCAACAGACCGGGAAAATTACCATTCAGATATTGTCAAATTCCTGAACTCTACCACAGCCGCACCTCCGCTGTGTATCTGTACTCCTATCACTCCTTTGGCTGGAATTGCCTTGTCTTTTTCTGTATACTCGCAGGTTTTCACACCATTAATATACAGCTCATGATGATTCCCTTTTACGCGGATAATATAACTGTTCCATCCGTCAGGCTTCAATATATGCTTCAAGATACTTAAATCTCCGCCAACAAGCTTACCCCGGCGATGCTCATCGTAAATATCACCCCAATAGCCGTTGCCGATATCCGCCTGGTACCCAACCATTTCTCCGTTGATTACCCTGGAACGATATTGAATGCCGCTGTTAATCATACCTGTTTTTTCATCTCCGGACAGCCGGAAAAGACAACGAAATTCAAAATCGCCATATTCTTTATCAGTATATAGATAAGTATTAACGGGAACTTTGTTTAGACCATCACCACAAACTATCATGCTATCTCTTACATGCCAGGGGTGGTTGTCTATAGGAGCCAGGGTTTTCCAGCCATCTAAGGTTTTACCATTAAACAACGACCTGGCTTTTACCGATGATTCCTGGGCACTCATTTGATTCGCTCCTGCAACCAGTATGGTTACCACAAGAAGTGGTACCCTAACTATCATACGCTTTATAAGAAAAAAACTTTTTTCATTTTTCATGCTTCCATTTTTTCGTTAATTAATACAGTGAACCGTTTATTTATCTCCGCTTTCGGACTTATTTTTGGCGTCCTCTATACGTTGATTAATATAGTTCGGAATATTGATCATTTTGGCCTCCTTAGCCAATGCGATTGCCTTTGCAGGATCAGCCTCCACCAGCGGCTCTAAAGCATACCACACCATCAGCGGGATATTTACATCATTGTCATCAATGTCCTTTGCGCTGAGGTTTTTCAGGATCGTCCACCGTTGAGACGGCTCAATACGTTGAAGAGCAGAAGCTATATATAATCTCACAAGAGCCGAAGATTCACTTTTCGACAAGGCTTCTAACTGCTGTAGCATTTTGGGGTCAATTTTTTTGCTTTCTGCCAACAATTGAATAGCCCAGGAGCGTACATATTCACTTTTGTGCTGCATCAATTCCACAAACTGTTCAGGCGTTATTCCATTCGTAACATGTAAAGCCCATAGTGCTCTTAACTTCCGGGTATCATCGGGATTTTCATTTAGTATTTTCCATAATGCCTGGTGTGCTTCGCCACCGACTTTTCTCTCCTGCAACAACCTGCGGGCATGCCTCACATACCATTCATTTTCGTTAAGCTGGAGTGCCACTAATTCCAGATCTGTTTTTTGGGATAGGTCAACGGGGCTCCATTTGTCATCTTTGTGCGAAATGCGGAAAATGCGACCAAGCGTTTTATTATGCACGTCCGGATTCGGATTGTGACATTGATTTCTATCGTACCAGTCTATTACAAATACTGATCCGCTGGGTGCGATCTCAAAATTCAGCCACAAAGACCATGAATCATTTCTTGCAAGAAAATCTTTTCCGTGACTTGCGGTATATCCGGATCCTGCACGTGAGATAATATCCGTATTAACACGATGTCCATGCAGATTATTCATCATTATACTGTTCCTGTCCCTTCCCCAGTTTTTATTCCCCAGGTAAAACATCGCCCCTGCATGGGCATGTCCTCCCCCTGCTGCTTCGGATCGGAAATTACCGGCATGGGGACCGGCTTTTCCCAACCAGTGTACGTGGTCTGCGATCGTTTTTATATCGTCGTAAGTATAGGGGTTAAAATGCTTACCTGATTGCCTGAAGTACCTCCCTCCCTGTATAATATGATACAGGTGTGGAATAACACACGCAGTAGCAAAAGCATGTCCATAGTCGTTGAAGTCGAGCCCCCAGGGGTTACTGGTACCATGAGCAAATACCTCAAATTCATGACGAAGGGGGTGGTAGCGCCAAATACCTGCATTTATTTTTTGCCTTTCCGCATCGGAAGCACCCGGTTTCCCCACATTGGAATGCGTAAATACTCCATGCGTACCATAAAGCCAACCATCGGGTCCCCATCGGAATGTATTCAGGGTTTCATGAGTATCTTCATAGCCCCATCCGTCTAACAATATTTCCGGTTTTCCTGCAGGTGCGTCTCCCGTTTTATCAATTGGAATAAATAGTAGATACGGAGCGGCCCCTATATATACCCCTCCAAAACCAACCTGGATTCCGCTTACAAGGTTTAGTCCTTCCGTAAATACTTTTCGGCTGTCCAGTTTACCATCTCCATCTGTATCTTCAAAAATCAAAATACGGTCCCTGCCTTTTCCTTCTTCTGCCCTCACAGGATATGTCTGCGCTTCCACCACCCACAGCCTTCCCCTGTCGTCCTGGGCGAAAGCTATTGGCTTTACGATCTCCGGCTCCGAAGCGGCCAATTGTACGGAAAAGCCTTCAGCCGTTGTCATGACTTTGGCAGCTTCTGCTCCTGAGAGTCCGGCATGTGGTACAATATCTCTGGGCGGTAATATTACAATATCTTCTGGTCGCAATTCATTTTTAAATGATGGTCTTTTTTTGTGAAACCTGAAATTATCGAAGGCAATATGTGCCCACACGTTGTCCCTGATGTATTGGATCTCCGGTGTCTTTCCATTCTCTTCATCCACTAATCGTATATACATTTTTTTATTCAAATAGGCAGTTAAGTCAACCACAACCGGCCTGAATGTACCTTGTTTCGGACTGGTAATACGACTGCCAGTCTGGCTTCCGGAGATTTTAAAAAATGGCTGAACCGAATCTGCCAATATTAATTCAACTCTTGTTCCTTCCAATGCACCGCCCAAAACCTTAAATGAAGCCCATGGATGGGTTATTTCAAAAATTTCGGAGGTTAAAGTGCCTGTAGCCTGATAGTTGGCAGTGCCCCCACTGCTAACATAATAATCCCCGCCTGGATTCATTACCAGTGAGTCGGGATATAAAGGTGAAGCATCAAAAGCAACAGAGCCGGGTTTAAAGGCATCGCCCGTTGCTTTCCAATCCTGCAGATTCCCCTTCTCAAATCCCAAATTCAACGGCTTTCCATTCTTACGGGGGGCAACACCTTCATCAACTTCGGCTACGTCAAAACTTTCAACTATTTCGAAACGCCCGTTCATTACCATTCGGTGACCCGGAATTGAACAAAAGTAAGTGTCATCTTCTGTTGCCTCTATTATTACGCCCGTAGTATCTCCAATATCAACAATGGGGATACTCTTTACACCGGCCTTTTCAAAAGCAATATCATGAGACATTACTTCACCGTTTACAATTTTAATACTTACCCGCTCTCCCTTTTTTGCACGCAATACAGGATTTCTTACCCCCTCTATATCTCCTCCTATGCCGGTGTAGCCAATCATCTTGGCGTCCAACAGGTATTCCCTGTCAATTTTCGGCTCATCCGTTTTTTGAACATTATGGCATCCCATACTACAAGCCATAATGAGAATAATAATTCGAATTCTATAAAAGTTCATTTTACAATGCATTTGAATAAAAAATTGCTGGTTTCCCAGGTCAACTATCGTTCTTTAGACCTATCGGAATATCTATATGAAAACGGCTGATAACTGTACGCTCTATTATTCCATGAGACAAATGAAACACTTGTGCGCTTATAAATGTTTCAAACAAAATATTGCTATTGGTAAATATTAGTCCGCGATCGCAGATACGTTAAAGCCGGTTTCATTTATTACAGTAAGTCAGATCGTTTCGAACCGACGCCTTTCATGTAAGCAGAACTTAATCTCCGGGCATTCCCGTCGGCTAAACCTCAAACAGGTCTTTATCCGATCACAAAAAGCCGGAAATTAAGTTCTAACAATTAATGATACCCTACATTTTGTTGATACAGCCCACCGCTTAGATTAATTTGCTGTTGGGGAATTGGCAAATACTCGTCCCTTCCTCTTGTAAATTCTGCTTCAGTCAAATAGGCGCGATGTTGTTTTTCCTTTTGCAGGTATTTATTAAGCGTTTGTTCAGCTATTCCCCATCGAACGAGGTCTGAAAAACGGCTTCCTTCCATGGCAAATTCCAGTCTACGTTCCCACTGCAGTGCCTTTAATGCGAAATCCTTTGTCCAGGTAGCATTTACACCAGGCACATACAATTCAATTTTATAATTTGATATGGGATCTCCCGTATTCGTTTTTAAATAGTCCACGCTGTTTTTAGCCCGATTCCTTATCTGATTGATTATCGGAAGGGCATCTGCCTCGCGGCCTAATTGAATCAGGGCTTCTGCTTTGTTTAGTAAAACATCGTCAAACCGGACAATATCAAGATTTTTTGAGTCTGTATTGTAGGCATACCCGATCGAAACGGTCAGGCACGCGCAATCCGGCTTTTGTGTTTCGCGCATGGGTGAGAATGGACCATAAGTGTTAGGATCCCTAACCCAGCCAACATTGTAAACAAAATCGGGCTCATACTTAAAAGGATGTCCCGGTATACCAATAGTATGGTCCAGGCGGGGGTCAAAGGTATTGTTCTGGAAGTGTTCAGGCTCAACCATAGCTACTTCATTGTAACCATCAAACATCGGGAGTCCTGTAGCCGGATCCGTTCTGAATGAATTTACAAGATTCTGGCTGGGTTGATGAAAACTGCAACAGCCATAGCGCGAAGAAGTGTTGTAATTTAGTGCACGCTCCATATTGGTATTACCAAAGGGTGTTCCATCGCTTAGAGAATACTGAACAGCAAATATTGATTCTATTCCATTGTCGAAATCCCACAAAAAGTTTTTCCGGATATCATCATATAGATCATATTGACCCGAAGCTATCACTTCGTCCGTTAAACGTACTACGTCTTCCAGAAGGCTGGTATTGATGCTGGACACCTGGTTGTTTTCATCCTGCACATAGGCTCTGAACAGGCGTGTTCTTGCCAACAACGCTTTCGCTGCAAACCGGTTGGGTCTGCCGGCCTCAGATTGAGTAACCGGTAAATTATTACCTGCAAAATCAAAATCGTTGTCTATACGTATCCATAACTCTTCATCAGATAATGCTCTGTTGGAAACCTCCTTGATATCTTCATTCGTTAGCGTTTCATCCAGGTATGGAATATACCTGAAGAGCACTTTCAATCTTAAATAGTATATCCCTCTCAGTAATCTCATTTCGGCAGTTCTTTCTATCTTAAGCGGAAATGTACTTTCTTCCAATTGATTCAATCCTCTTAAAGCTATATTGGTTCTGTGGATACATTGATACAAATTAAACCACATTGCGTCAGGGCCGTTTACTTCAGGCGTACCATATTTATATCCCTCCCAGAGATTCCATTGCCCCTGGTCGTTGGTACCACCTCCCCCTTTGTAGGCATCGTCCGACCGCACATCGTCCCACATCCACTGCGACATGTATGGTGCACTCCAATGCCCGGCGGCAAGCGTTGCATACGCTGCATTACAAAGTTTTTCAACTGCCTCCGGCGTGTTCAATTGTTCTTCAGATAAGGTGCCCATTGGGGTGAATTCTAAAAATTTGGAGCGCGTACAACCGGAAATTAGTATTATTATTGATAGTAGCAGGTATGTGTTTCTGTATTTAGTTGCTTTCATAATTTTACTTTTAATTGGCCTATACTTATATAGTACAAAAATTATAGAGATAATATAAGTCCGAAAGTAACTTTTAACGGACGTCCATATGCGTTGTTCGGACTTTCTGGATCTGGTCCGGTGTAGTACCTGGAACTGATTGTTGCCAGGTTTTCGCCAATCACAAATAGTCGAAAGCTGTTGAATATATTCAGTCCATCTTTAAACGTGTAGTTTAATTCTACATTTCTCAATTTAAAATATGAACCGCTTTCAACGAAGTAGGTGGAACTCCTGTATTCATTATTTTCGTTCGTAGTTTTTAAAGCGGGAATAGTACTTTGATTGTTTTGCGGCGTCCAGGCGTTTAACACTCTCTTTCCGTAATTAATTCCTGCCCTGGCGAAAAGGAAATCGGTATTTTGCTTAACTGAATTATACACTTTTTTTCCTTGTTCTCCATTACCGAAGATATTCAGGTTCCACTGCTTGTAGCTGAGATTAATTCCTATGCCATAAATGATGCTGGGTAGCGTATTTCCCAGGTATTGCTGATCCAGCGCATTGATCAATCCATCGTTATTCAGATCCTTGTACCGGATCCTGCCAATCCCCTTTCCTGTTTGTGTAGCATGTTCATCCACCTCCCGTTGGTTCTGAAAAAGTCCGTCGGCTACATATCCAAACATTTCTCTTTGTGAACGCCCCAAAATAGTTTGCTCTACGTTGCCGGGATAGGCTCTGACAACATCAGGCGGTAAATACGTAATCTTATCTTTAAAATGTCCGAGATTCAGTGTCACTCCGTAAGTCAACTGATTACTAAGTGACTTTCTATAGTTTACGGAGAACTCCCATCCTTTGTTGGCAACGGAGGCGCCATTATTCCATGTAGTTCCACCTTCTCCGATAGCCCCCAAATAGGCTGGTTGGATCAGGATATCTTTGGACTTTCTGTTGTAGTAATCAAACGAACCCGAAATCAACATATTAAACAACCCGAAGTCAACGCCATAGTTACGTTCGGTAGTTGTTTCCCATTTCAAATGGCTGTTACCACTCTTAACCCGCCGAAACCCGGAAACCAGATTTCCTCCGTCATTGCCGGTTATATCATAGGATGTACTTGCGTCCCAGACCCAGGTATAATCCATTCCGTAGAGTGCTTCATAAACCCCTATAGCCGCATCGTTCTGAATTTTCTGGTTACCAACCACTCCGTAACCGAACCTGGGTTTCAATAAGTCGAAAATATTCAGATTTCGTATAAAGTCCTCCTCGTCCATTCTCCATCCAACAGACAGGGCGGGAAACAATCCAAAACGATTATCCTTTCCGAATCTTGAGGACCCGTCGTACCTGAGTGTTGTGGAAAGCAAATACTTGTTTGAAAAATTATAGTTGATCTTTCCGAAAAATGATAACAATTGGTACCCGCTGCTATTGCCAGTTATCGTTTTGGTTCCCACGGCCGAATTCATTTGATAATAATCTCTCTGGTCTACGGCAAAATCCTGGGCAAAGGTGTTTAAAAAGCTGGTCGTATTTTTGTATAAATCTGTTCCGGCCAATACATTCACAGAATGATTACCGGCTTTTAGATCGTAGGTTAATGTATTACTTAAACTCCAGTTAAGTGTTTTGTTGTTGTTGATAGCAAAGCTTCCCAGGTTTCTGTGCAAAAAGCCCGCACGGTATGGTCTTTGGTAATCCGTAAAATCAGAATTTATATATTCAATCCCAACATTCGATTTAAATACCAGGTTTTTAAGCAGTTTTATTGTTACGTAACCACTTCCAAAAACACTCAACCGTTTTGTATTGTCCCATGAATTGATTGTTCCGTTCATTACCGGCTGCAGCCAGTCTTCAAACCCGGCACCCCAGGGTCCACCCCATCCGCCGGACGTCGTATAAACAGGAACCAGTGGCTGTTGTGTTAATGCATCACCTCTCACATTGTCGGGATAATCCGTGGAGGAATTGAGAATGATGCTTTGACCGATTTCTATATTTTTCCTGAATTTATAATGCGAGTTAAGGTCTACATTCAGCCTGCTGAACTTATTATGAATAAAAACCCCTTTATCGTTGTAATGTGTTACAGACAACCTTGCTCCACCCGCTTGGCCGTTTGTTGACAGGGTTAATTGATTGGACAAAATCAAGCCGGGTCTTGTTACCTCTTTGTACCAGTCTGTATCAGCTGCTTTGATCCCCATTTCTTCATTTATCCATGTGATAGGAATAACTTTTTCCAGGACAGGATTACCATTCGCGTCATTTGACCATTCGTAATCATATAGTGGCTGAGAATTAGGATCTCTACCTTCGTTTAAAGAAGCCTGCCAAAGCACCCTCCCTCTTTCTTCGGCATTAAGCACCTTGATCCTGTTCAGGTACTTTTGAGTGGTGACCCTGCTTTCAAATGTAAGCTGGGTTTTATTTCCTTTTTTTGTCTCTACGATAATTACCCCATTCGAAGCCCTGGATCCGTAGATAGACGCCGCCGCCGCATCTTTCAATATCTGAATGCTTTCTATATTATTTGCCTGGATATTTTCCAGTCCGGTTTCGGTAGGTATCCCGTCAATAATATAAAGGGGGGAATTGTTTCCCAAAGTACTAAGCCCTCTTATTACTATGTCGGGATTAGAGCCGGGCCTTCCCGACACACTTACATAAACCCCCGGCGATTGCCCCTGCAAACCGGTGAGTGGATTACTGGCCGTATTCCTGTTTAGCTCATCTGTTTTTATTACATCCACTGCACCTGTAACATCCACTTTCTTCTGCGTTCCGTACCCTACCACCACCACGTCACTCAAACCGGTAACATCCAGATCCATCACAACGTCTACCTGGGTGTCGGCTCCAATATTTACTCTTTTTGTTTTGTAGCCAATGTACGAAAACTCAAGAACCAGGCCTTTATCATCAGGAGCATCGATAGTAAAACGCCCCTCGCCGTTTGTGGTGGTTCCGATTTTGGAGCCTACAAGCGTCACTGATACATCCGGCAGGGGTTCCCCATTGTGGTTAAGTACCCTTCCGCTGATCTGTACCGGTGGTGCAGGAACCTCTTTCGTCTCTATATCCGGTATATCCGGCTTCACTTTTTCAACCCTTCTTTTAACAACTATCATGTTGTTCTCGATAGAATATTCCATTGGCTGACCTTTGAAACATTCGTTGAGAACTTTGTCAACTGGTGCATTGCTTACCTGAATTGTAACCCTGGGCAAGGCGGATAAAACAGTCTTTGTATACAAAAATCCATATCCCGCCTGGCGTTCTATTTCTATAAAAACTTTCTCCATGGGTACGTTTTTTAGAGAAAGTGTTACTTGAGGAAAACTTTTTGCATGCACCTGCAAAAAAGCGATAGTCAGAAGAATTGCAGTAAGTTTCATGACTTTCGGGAATTGGCGCGGCACCCTCCACTTCGGAGGACACTTGTCGTTAAAGGAAAATACCATAGCTTTGTGTTTTGGGCCTGCCTTCCGGCAGACATTTTTGAATAAATGAACGTGATGGTTTTGTTTATCAGATTGCCCGAATACCACCGTCCCGATTACAGTCGGGATGGTTCTTTTCAGGCAATTACTATCTTTTTTTATTTGTTTTAGTCATAAAGTCATTTTTTGTAAGGCATTACTTTAATACTATTACCCTGTACTGAAAAACTTACGGTGCCTGTTTTTTCCAACATTTCGAGAATATCGGGTATGCTATCAAACCGCGAACGATTGATTACTCCTACAAACTGTTCATTTGTTACATTTTCTTCATAGCTTACATTAGCATCATACCATCTGGCCAATTGGCGCATAACTGAATAAATATCATCTCCTTTGAAAATAAAACGCCCGTTTTTCCATGCTGTCACAGCACTCACATCCACATCCTGTACTGAGATTCCCGGGCCGGCTGTGTTGTCCTTTACTAATATTGATGCCTGTTGCCCCGGAACAATGACCTTATTCGATTGACCGTTTTTTACTTTCACTTTTCCCTCGAGCAATGTCGTCTTTATTGCGCCTTCATCATTATACGCGTTCACGTTAAAATGCGTTCCCAAAACCTCCACCTCCACATCTTCAACTATGACCAGAAAAGGCTTTTCCTTATTTTGAGCAATTTCGAAATATGCCTCTCCGGTAAGCGTCACTTTCCTGGTATCATGTTGAAAATAAACCGGGAAATGCAATGACGAAACTGAATTCAGCCATACTTTACTACCATCCGACAATACAATTTGGTATTGACCTCCATGCGGCGTCGAAATTGTATTATACACAGGTTGTTCTGATTCATTGTCAAACGAATTATATGTAAGCTGACCATGATCTAATTTGATAATTTTTGTACCGCCCTGTTCTGTCAATGTGCCTTCGCTTGTATCGTCGAGAACAATTTGCCGGCCGTCGCCGAGTGTTAAAACTGCTTTATCGCTGCCAGGCACCAATTCGTTTTTAGGAGAACGGATCATGGTATCCTGAACAGGTTGCGTATCGGAGACTCTGAAAACAAAATACCCTGCCACAGTAATAACAAAAATTGCCGCCGCTGCAATGTGTAACCATTTTCTTTTTCCACTCGCAACAGGTCTGGCAAGTTCTTCCGTATTAGTACTTCCTAAACCAATCTTCGATATCTGTTCATCATCCATGCTATCTATCCAGAGTTCGCCTATCTTTTCCTTCAGTACCGTGTCATCAGACGTATTTCTGATGTATTCAAATAGCTCTTTTACCTCTTCGGGTGTAGAAGTGTTTGCTGTATACTGTTCCAGCAGGTATTGCAGACGATTATTACTCATGTTGTATTGACAAGGAGTGGTAAAAAAAATAAAAGTACCAGTTGGTAGAAAAATTTATTGGGTGTCGGGATCAAAAGCGTTGCCAGTCAAATAAACAGGGTCGCCCATTTCCTTAAAACGCTACGGACAGTTTTGGTAGCCACCGAAAGGTGGTTTCTTACTGTGTTTTGAGACAGGTGCATACACTCTGCTATTTCCTGATAGCTCAGTCCCTGCAACTTGTTTAATTCATAAATGGTACGTTGTTGCGGAGGAAGGCGACGCAGTGCCTCCCGAATTACTCTATCAGTTTCGCCTGCTGCTATAACTTCCTCTGTTGAATGTTGTATTGCAGCGATGTGTTGTACTACTGCATTAATCAACTGGTGATCACGGGATATTTTTTTTAACTGGCGATAAATGGAATTGTAAGTAATGGCAAAAAGATAAGCTTCAGGATCATTGACATCGCCTAGCCTTGCTCGTGATTGCCAGATAGAAAGGAACACCTCCTGAACAATCTCTTCTGCTTCTGTTTCACATTTCAGCATTTTTAGAGCAACACTGAAAACCCTCTTTTTATAAGTCTCAAAGAAGGTTCCAAAGTGACTAAAGTCCCCTTCCCCAAGGGCTTTAAAACATAGTTTTATGTCAAAAAAGTCAGCAATCGTCATAAGCATCAGGGAAATGTTTGGGCAAGTAGAACAATCACTAAGGTAGGGTTTATTAATTAAATTTTAACATATTAAACTATATTTTCAGGGAAATTACCTCCCTGATATTTGGTCGGGCGTCGAAACCGTTGATTTTAACAAGACGACTGTGCTTTCATTTTGCATCCTGCGCACAATTTCGTCCATCGTGATGAGACCAAACAAGGAATGTCATTGAAATTTGTGTCTCCTTTAACCCTGATTTTGCAGTTGAACCATAGGATTGCAAAAAGTTGTCATTTTATAATGACTACATACATAGCAGGGTTTCCCTGAAAATAGAGAAGGTATATGATAATACTTCGTGCAATAAATATAGCTTGATAGCTGTTGTTTTTGGGGTGGCGGGCTGTTTTGAGAATATAAAATATTTTGTGTAAATGGATTAAGTACCTGCATTCAGAGTCGGCATCTATTTTCAAAGATAGTCGAGAACTGGTGGCTGGTGGACATAAACATAAAAGTACCCCCGTCATAACCGGGTTTATTCGTAATTTTGCAGCCAGAAATGAAGGAGTATGAGCCGTAAAGGAAAAGTATTGGTAGCCATGAGCGGCGGTATAGACAGTACCGTAGCCGCCCTGATGCTTCATAATGAAGGATATGAGGTAGTGGGCATCACTATGAAAACCTGGGACTATGCCAGTTCCGGCAGTTCCCGGAAAGAAACGGGCTGCTGCAATGTAGACAGCTTCAACGATGCCCGCATGGCAGCGGTAGAACATGGTTTTCCGCACTATATACTGGATATACGCAGTGAATTCGGCGATGCGGTGATCGATAATTTTGTGGAGGAATACCTCGCGGGCAGAACCCCCAATCCCTGTGTGATGTGTAATACCCATATCAAATGGCGTGCCCTGCTGAAGCGGGCCGACGCCCTGGACTGCGATTTTATTGCTACCGGGCATTATGGCGTGATACAGCAACATACCAACGGACGATACTATATCAGTAAAGGTGTGGACGAAACCAAAGATCAGAGTTATGTGCTTTGGGGATTACAGCAGGACCTGCTCAGCCGTACTTTATTACCATTGGGAAAATACAGGAAGACAGAGATCCGGCAGATGGCGTTGGATTTCGGTTACCCGGAACTGGCCAAAAAAAGCGAGAGCTACGAGATCTGCTTTGTGCCGGACAACGACTACCGGGGATTCCTGAAAAGACGCGTGGAAGGACTGGAGGAAAAAGTGGCCGGCGGTAACTTTGTGGATCCCCGAGGAAACATCCTGGGAAAACACAAAGGCTACCCGTTTTATACCATAGGTCAACGCAAGGGACTGGATATAGCGCTGGGAAAACCGGCTTATGTAACCCATATTGAACCTGAAACCAATACCGTGGTGCTGGGAGACGAAGAAGACCTGAACCGGCAGGAAATGCTGGTGGGCAGGCTGAACTGGTTAAAATACAACGGAATAGAGGATGGAATGGAAGCCCTGACCAAAATACGGTATAAGGATAAGGGAACGCCGGCAGCTTTATACAACCACGAAAAAGGCATCCGGGTGGTATTCTACGACCAGGTGAAGGGAGTAGCACCGGGCCAAAGCGCGGTGTTTTACGAGGGCGATGATGTCATCGGCGGGGGAATTATCCAGCGGCAATAACCCACAGGCAGGCTGCAATAATATAGTAAATCAATTCGTTATACCTTTACTTCTACATTAAAGGATTTGCGGATGAACCTAAGAAAATTTGTGGTAACGCTCACGGCGGTGACATTACTCCTGCTCCTGCAGTTTTGCAAAAAACAAACGGACAGCTTTACCGTGCAATCCTATAAAGACTATTATCCCCTGGAAGCAGGCAAATACATTATTTACCGGATGGACTCTACCGTGTTCGTGGATTTTGACACGAAGAAAGAAGTGCGCAGTTACCAGGTGAAGGACCTGGTAGATGCCGAGATAACAGACAATAACAACCGCAAGAGTTTCCGCATCCGCAGAATGCTCCGCAACCTGGACGGTACCGGCGAATGGAGGGATATCGCCACATTCATGGCCACGCCGCTGAGCCACTCGCTGGAGTATATTGAAAACAACCAGCGGTATATCAAGCTGAAAGACCCGGTGAAAGAGTATTTCTTCTGGAACGGGAACAGCTATATCAATGCGGTAGATGAACTAAGCTACCTGCAGTTTTGGGAATATAATTACCTGAACGTGGGTGAGGCACATAGCCAGGACGGTCTTGTTTTTGAGAACACGATCACAGTGTTGCACGTGGATGAGCAAACGGGCGATCCCGACCTGTTCCCCAACAATTTTGCTTCAAAGGATTATAGCATGGAAGTGTACTCCAAAGATATAGGACTGGTTGCAAAGGACTATATGGTCTGGACTTACCAGGCAACCCCCGTTACCAACAATTGCCGGGCCGTTTCTGAAACAGAATCCATTGCCTGCCCTGTATTTTTTAATTGTGATTCGCTGGCGAATGCCATCGGAGGAGAAGTGAGATGCGATACCATCAGAATTGTGAATGCGTATTCCGGTTATGGTATCACATTGAAGTATCTTGAACACAACTGATACCGTAAAAGAATACGATGAAACATTTTGTTGCTATTTTGCTGTTTTTAGTGTGTCAGTCTGTTACAGCGCAGCAAAGGCATATTATTCAGCTGACGGATAAGAACAACAGCCCGTATTCCCTGACCCGGCCAACCGATTATCTTTCTCCAAAAGCAATTGAAAGAAGGAACCGGCAGCAGATCGCGATAGACAGTACCGATCTGCCTGTGAACCCGGCTTATATTAACCAGATACTTGATGCCGGTGTGGTTACCGTATTGAACACCTCCCGCTGGCTGAACCATGTTTTGATTGAAACAAACGATACGGAAGCGCTCAGCAAGATCAGTGATTTTCCTTTTGTCAAAAATATTACCCGGGCCGCCCCCAGGAAAGCCCGTACAAAAGCGAAATTTGATGCAGATATGCAACCGGTACGCAAACAAAAGCGCATACAGGAATCGGATAATCATTTTGATTATGGTGTCAGTATCGGTCAGGTAAGTATACATGAAGGCGAGTTTCTGCACAACAGGGGATTCAGGGGAGAAGGGATGACCATTGCCATGCTGGATGCCGGATTTTACCGGTATGATACCAACCCTGCATTTGACAGTATCCGCCTGAACAACCAGGTGCTGGATACCTGGGATTTTGTGAAAAACAAAAGATCGGTTACCGAAGAGCATATGCATGGTATGGTATGTTTTTCTACCATTGCCGCCAATAGTCCTGGAAAGATCGTCGGTACGGCGCCGAAGGCGCAATACTATCTTTTCAGGACAGAAGATGTGGCTTCCGAGCACCAGGTGGAAGAACAAAACTGGGTGGCGGCTGCCGAAAAAGCAGACAGCCTCGGTGTGGATATCATTTCCTCATCGCTGGGATATTACGATTTTGATGATGCCAGCCGAAGTTATGATTACAGCGACATGGATGGCAAAACGGCAATTATTACCCGTGGCGCTGAAGCGGCTTTCAAAAAAGGGATCATTGTTTGTAACAGCGCCGGTAACTCCGGCCAAACGTCCTGGCGCTATATCATTGCCCCTGCCGATGGAAAAAATGTGTTGGCGATCGGCGCCGTAAATGTCGTTAAGGAGGTAGCCCCTTTTTCCAGTTATGGCCCTTCGGCAGACGGCAGAGTGAAGCCGGACGTATCGTCTGTGGGTTGGAATGCGGTGGTGGCAGGCTATGATGGCAATCCTGTTTATATGAATGGTACTTCGCTGGCGGGTCCCAACCTGGCAGGATTGATAACCTGTCTCTGGCAGGCCTTTCCGGAAATGACGAACGGCGAAATACTGGATGCCATCAGAAAAAGCGCCGACCGTTACACCCACCCGGACGACAGGGTAGGGCATGGTATTCCCAACCTGCGTATTGCCTGGGAATTGTTAGCCGGAAAAGCACAGGAAGCCAAAACCGTCAGGATATTGGGTGACGACTGGATAAAAGCCTACCCGGTGCCGTTTTCATCCAGCCTGACCATATTGATCAAAGCGCCGCATACCGGTAATGCCACCCTTGTATTGCTGAACAGTGTCGGTAAAGAAGTGTTGACAAAGAAAATAAATATACAGGAGGGGGTTGCCTATTATGAACAACTGCATTCCGCAAACGGACTCAGCCAGGGCGTTTACTGGCTGCAATACCGCGATGGAAAAAATACCCGTGTGATCAAACTGGTGAAGTAATTGCGGATCCACTGTGTTATATGTTCTGAAATCTTTGCTTTATTAAGTACGCTGCTCTTCGAAGTCTCTGACTTCGTATAATCTATGTTCTTCTTCGTCTCCGACAAAGTTTTGCTGCATATTGTATAACATGCATATCATATAGCATATTTCCCGTTGGAAACGGGTGAGAACATAGTGATCCGAAGTTGGAAACTTCGGATAGCATGGGAAATCGCTCTTCGCAGTCTCTGACTTCGTAAGTGCTATGTTCTTCTTTGTCTTCGACAAAGATTTGCTGTACTTCATATAACATGCTTCCCGTTGGAAACGGGTAAGAACATAATGGGGCTGACCAAAAAGGTCGTCATCGCGAATGAAGTGAAGCAACCTCAAATATTTAAATCTTTATCACCCAAAGAGATTGTTTTCCCGCCACATGCGGGATTCCTCCCTCGCAAAGACGTTACATGAGCTTTTTGGTCAGCCCCGGCGATAGCGTTCGGGGCCCGCCTCTAAATAAAAATGAGTGGACCTACGTCCACTCATTGTACATCCGGAACTTCTGAAACCTATTATTTTTTCGGCACAAATATTTCCTTCAGTTGTTCTACCAGCAAGCCATTACCGCTTACACTGATACTGCTGATCTTATCTGCGATTTTTTCAACGTATTCCATTTCTTTTAGTTTCCACAGCATGACATTTTCTTCCATCAGCTTCGCTGTGTTCAGTAAGCTGCGGGTGCTGGCGGTTTCTTCGCGACGCATGATGATATTGGCTTGTGCTTTCTTTTCAGCCACCAACACCTGGTTCATGATCTCTTTTACATCACCCGGCAGGATGATATCACGGATACCAAAACCGGTCACATCCACACCCAGCGCTTCCGCCTTTTCCTTTACATGCTGCAGGACAAAAGGAGTGATCGTTTCCTTCTTTTCCAGCAGTTCGTCAAAGCCGAAGCCTGCGATGTATTCACGCAATACCAACTGAAATGCCACATACAGTTGTTTCTCGTATTCCTTGTTTTGTAGCAAAGCTTTTTCAATATCGGTTACTTTGTACTGTGCCCAGGCGTTGATGCGCAGGGCAGCCTTATCCCTGGTCAGTATCTCCTGGCCGTTTATTTCCAGTTGCTGCTGGCGGGTATCTGCCTTGCCTACATGTATGGATGTAGCGTTCTTCCACCAGTAGTGTAAACCGCTTTCCAGCACCTGCACAAATTTGCCATCAATGAACAACACCGCTTTTTCAAAGCTTTCCACGCTTACGGTGCGGACGAATGGTGCTACCAAACGGTGCAACAAAGTGTTACAGTCCAACGGTTCGGTGATCTCTATTTTACCGGTATCTGCTTTTATGAATTCATACTGCACTGCTCCTTTCCAGAAAGCATAACGTCCCGCTGTAAACACCGCTTCCAGTAAACCGTTCTTATACTGCAGGGCAATTTCATTGTCCTTTACATCCAGTATGATCAGCGCTTCCGCCAAAGCTGTATCCTGCAAAAGTATATTCAGCTCCACCGGTGGGTTAAAAGCCTGTGTGGTATCATACAGCTTAACGGTTTCACTACCCCAAAACCAATAGCTACCCTTAGTTAACATGCGCTGGTACGCTTCATTTTTAAAAACCAATCCACGCTGATAAGCGTTCACTTTTACATTTTTCATTTTATTCGGTTTAATCTTTCGCGTTATATACAAAGCTCTTCCGGTTTACCACCCTGTCATACGGGAGTATGGGTTGATCCGCTTTGTCCTGCAGTTTTATCCGTTTAGACGCCATTCTATAATAATGGCGCTGCCACGAAGAAAAGTGCAGGTTCATTTCTTTTCAATATCCATACCCGCTGGTATCACCCGGGTTGCCGGTGTACAGGTAATACCTGTTACCTGCGGGCTTACCGGAAGAAACTTTATGGATCGCCATTTTTTAAGAAGCGGCGTACTTCTTTCATCTAAGCATCCGAAGTGCTTTGCCTTGTCCACTTGGCTACCTGTATTACATCAGGGTGGGATTCGAACCCACGTAGAAGCCGTTGCTCTAACCACTGAGCTATTCCGCCATAAGCGAAAAGGGGAGTCGAACCCCCGACCTACGGATTATGGTGGAAACCACATATTGCTGCAACAGCATACAGCCGGCTACTACCGCTGCACTATGGTGTGTCTGATACACGCATCCGGTTTGCTGTCAACACGCCTGTTTCCATCTTGCCGTTAAGCAAGCTTTTGAAGTACTGTTTCCGGCACTGTAATTATATGATAAAGAACTTTGTATCGTTTGATGGTACAAAAATGGAAGGTTAGTGTGCAATATTTTTGCACACTAACAAATATTTTTCATTTTTTGAAAAAAAGTCCCGCTTATTTTAAGTTAGAGGCCCGCTATCCTAAGTCTCTGACTTAGGATAGCCTATGTTCTCCTTTGTCTCTGACAAAGCTTTGTAGCATACTATATGAAGTTTTACCCGTTACAGCAGGAACGAACATACGGATCCGAAGTTGAAAGCTTCGGATAGCATATCCAGGGCAATGCTCACTCAATGATTCATAAACCGTTTTTTGCTTTCTGTTTTTTATCGGAACTTTATAAGTGTCTATGAACATTTAAAAGAATAAGCATATGGAGAATTGGAAAATCATTATGCGTGCCAGCACGAATGCACCATTTGACATTCACCTGGCAAAAAGCTACCTGGAATCAGAGGGAATAGAAACACAATTACAGAATGAACTGGCAGCCCAGGTGTATTCAAATGCAGTGGACGAAGCAAAGCTGCTGGTTAGAGAGAGTGATGTGGAGAAGGGAATGGAAATACTGAAAAAGGTCGGGTATATACAGGAGTAAGGTATAACATTTTGCCCGTTGCAAACAGCCGCTAGCCGCTCTTCTGTATGTCATATAACATCTGCCCACCGCTCTTCGAAGTCTCTGACTTCGTAAGTTTTATGTTCTTCTTTGTTTCAGACAAAGCCTTGCAGCACTCGTATAACAACAGTCCGTTGGAAACGGGGAAGAACATAGTGATCCGCAGTCGGAGACATTCGGATAGCACTATATTTACCGTTTAACGAACAATGCGCCAAACATGGTGTCGGCCCGCTTGTCATAGCCTTTCAGCACTTCCATTCTTAATAGCTCCAGTCCATGCCGTTCCTGCAGCTGATGCACAACGGTCTCATTTTCATCTCTGAATACAGAGCAGGTGATATATAAAAAGTAGCCGCCATGTTTTAGAAATGCCGATGCGTTTCCGGCGATCGTTTGCTGGAGCCGGCTGAAGTCCGTAATCGTTTTCTCATCAAAAAAATAAAGTTGCTCCGGTGTTCTGCCCCAGGTGCCTGAACCGGTACAGGGCGCATCACAGATGATCAGGTCAAACGGGGCATTGTCTATCCGGGCAGGCGGTTGTTCCAGGTTTACCTGTAAGGATTGATAGCGCGTAATGCCTGCTTCGGCAAAACGCTTTTTCAGGTTGGCCAGTATAGAGCTGCGTATATCCGATACCGTTAATTTAGGATTTTTCAATGTATCCATGGCCAATATGGATTTGCCGCCGCTTGCTGCACAGCAGTCCCAGGTGTTGGACGCATCGGTTGTCACCTCCTGTAAAAAGGATGCGATGCGCTGCGAATTATAGTCCTGTATGACGGCTTCTTTATTGACGGATATCCACTTCCGGATATCTGTGCTGTTGGGCAGGGATACGCAATATTCAGACAGCATCTGAAAACTCACTCCACTCTCTTCCAGCAGCCGTTTCACTGCTGTCGTATGCCCGGGTCGTATCCTTATGAACAGGTCGGGCTGCTGCAGCAATGAGCCGCTGAAGGCCCCGGCATCTATCCCGTCGCTCAGCCAGTCGCTCCATGGAAAAAATGCCGACTCCGATATACGTATTCCCCGGTTTTGCAGGAACCGTATTTTTTCTGCCGTTGTGGCGCCGGCCACCGGCAGCCAGTCTGGTTTTAGTTCCGCCAACATGGGTGTTTCGTCCGTATTGCATAGCAATTGTGCAATGAGCAGCTTTTCCTCCGATTCCCCGGTCGCGGATTGCGCCCATTTACCCAGCCGGTAGTAGCTATAGCAAAGTGCACTGATCTGTTTCCGGTCGCGGGAGCCGTATTTTTTATTTTTTGAAAACCAATGCTTCAGCCAGACCGCCAGGGGCTGCCCGCCTGCATATCTTTTGATAATTTCTGACGATGAATGTAGCCTTGAATAATGGATGCTCACGCTGCGAAGGTGCAAAAACAATGACAATCATGCGTATTCGCAGGTCTTCTTTTTTGCTGTAACCGGGATGCCGGCCGGGAACCATACAGATCCGGAGCACAAAGTTGCAGAAAGAAATTACTCCTTCCCAAACTCATCCTGCAAAAAATACCCCTTTTTTCACGGAAGGTAAATACCTGCCCGGAGTTTTATTTCCGGTAACAAAGCATTATTTTTGAAAATATGATAGATGTCGGGATATTACTGATTGTACCGTTTGTATTTGTACTGCTGTTTGTAGGACTTTTTGCGGGCATAGAAGTGGCTTTTGCGTCTGCCAATAAATTTTCCTTCGAATTGAAGAAAAAACAGGGGTTGAAAAGCGGCAGGATAGTATCTGAGCTCCTCGAAGATCCGTCTAAATTTATCAGTGCCGTTGTCATCGGGCTCACCCTGTTTGTCATCCTTTACGGGTTACTGGTCGGCAGCATACTGGCGCCGCTCTGGGACTGGATAGAAGTAAATATCGGCACCTCTTATACTTATATCAAGTATATGCGCCTGATCTTTGAAACCTTGCTTTCCGGTCTGTTGCTATTGTTCATCATTTTTTCTTTCCGGGCATTTTTCCGGGCCAAAAGCGACTCTGTTCTTTCCATCCTGGCGCAGATGGGGATATTAAGCTTTATCAATAACTTTTTTTACCCAATAGCTTCGTTATTCATTACAATCGCAGACTGGATACTAAAATATCTTTTTGATGTAAAAATAGTGGATCATAAACCCATTATTGCCGCCGTGGATATTGAGCATTTTATGCAGCAAACCAGGGGACAGTCCGGTGATGACCAGGATATCAATACCCAGTTGTTCGAGAACGCGCTGCAACTGCCTTCGGTTAAGATCAGGCAATGCCTGGTGCCCCGTAAAGAGATTGAGGCGGTAGACATCAGTATGTCCATTGGTGAATTGAAACAGAGATTTACGGATACCAAGCTCAGCCGCCTGATCGTGTACGAAAACAATATTGACAATATATTGGGGTATGTACACCAGACAGCGCTTTTTAAAAATCCTGCAGATATCCCCTCTGTGCTGATGCCTATACCGGCCGTTCCGGAAAGCATGAGCGCTACCGATCTGATAAGCAAGCTCACCAAAGAACGTAAAAGCATTGCATGGGTAGTGGACGAGTTTGGGGGCACCGCCGGTATTATCACGCTCGAGGACCTGCTGGAGGAGATCTTTGGAGAGATCAGGGACGAATACGATACCGACAAATTTGTCGAAAAACAGATATCGGATAATGAATATATATTTTCCGGCAGGTTAAAGCTTGATTACCTGCAGGAAAAATATCACCTGGACTTTGGAGAAACGGAATCAGAGACGCTTTCAGGGTATATTATTAACCATCACGAAATGATCCCCCGGGCCAAAGAAAGAATTATCGTGGGTAACTTTGAGTTCGATATTGTGAGTGTAAGCGACACCCGTATCGAAATGGTGAAGCTCAAACGCCTGAAATAACCTGTAATTTATTTCCTTAAATATACCTGCACAAAAGCCCGGTTTGCCGGAAAACCGTATATTTGCAACTCTATTGCAACTTTAAGTTGAAAAGGACAATTCCATATAAGCGTATCAGTGCGGCATTGCTGCTGCTTGTATACCTGTTTATCGCCACGCCGGTAAGCTGGTGGCACCAGCATGCTGTTGCTACGGAAACAGGCAGTGTGTTGACCCCGGAGCAGGCAGGCGACCATATTGAGCACGCTACGCACAGTAATGATTGTCCTGTATGTACACATCACTATTCTCCATACACGGAAACGGCACTACAGGCTGTTTCTTTTCATTCCGATGTTGCCCCGGCCATGCGGGAGATATTTTACGGCGAAGGATATAACAGCATCTCTCTTCACGCGCCAGGTAACAGGGGCCCACCCGTTTGCTGCTAAACTAACGGCGTATATTATGCGCCGGTTCAACCTGGTTGTTCCATTGTCTTCTTAATCGTTAAGTCAGCATTTCTGCTATGCAGCATTGTATCAGGGCCATCCTGGTGGTGGTCGTTCAGTTGGTTTTGGGTGTTCCCGGGTTCAGCCAGGGTTTCACGTTAAAGGGACGGGTGATAGATAAAAATCATCAGCCGTTGCAGGGAGTAACGCTTTCGCTGAAAGGGAAGCTGGAAACCCTGACCGGAGCAGACGGAACTTTTATATTCCGGAACCTGGAAAGGGGAAACTATGACCTTACCGTCAGCTTTTCGCATATCAGCATGCAGGCTGTTTCCGTGCGTATACCCCGGGACACGGTGTTGCAGGATATTGTGCTGGACTTCCCGGTCCGGGAACTGGATGAAGTAGTGGTGCGGGATATACACTCCGGGCAAAAAAAATACGAGACCCTGCAGACGGATATTGTCAGCAACAGCTTTATCAGGCGCAATATGGGCGGAAGCCTTATGAAATCTCTCGAACGACTACCGGGTGTCAAAAGCATTGCCATCGGCTCCTCCAATTCCAAGCCGCTTATCAGGGGATTGGGATTCAACCAGGTAGTGGTGATCGAAAACGGAATAAAGCACGAAGGACAGCAGTGGGGGGCGGATCACGGACTGGAAATAGATCAATACAATATCAACCGCCTCGAGATCATCAAGGGTCCCTCATCCTTTATGTATGGTTCCGACGCACTGGGTGGTGCCATTGATATCCGGCCGCTGCCAAGACCGGCCCCCAACAGCCTGGGCGGCAGTGTAGACATTACCGGCAGAAGCAATAACCTGCAGTATGGCGGCTCATTTAATCTGTACGGGCGAAAAGAAAAGTGGTTTTTCGATAGCAGGGTCAGCTATCAGAATTACGCGGACTATCGTGTACCGACAGATACGGTGTATTCCTACAGCTATGCCGTGCAACTACACAAACGTTTTGTACGGAATACGGCCGGCAGGGAGCTGAATGTTTTTGCCAGCGGCGGGTATGTGTCCGATAAATTCAGCTCGGTCTTTTCCATCAGCAACGTTTTCAGCAAGAGCGGCTTTTTTGCCAATGCGCACGGACTGGAGCCACGCAACGTAAATGAAAAGCTGCACGATGCATCCAGCCGCGATATACAACTGCCTTACCAGCAGGTATCGCATACCAAACTGATCAACCGGACCGAATGGCGTGCCGGATCACATAAGCTGGAGCTCAATGCCGGCTTCCAGAGAAACCTTCGAAAGGAGTTCAGCCAGTATGTGAACCACGGTTATATGCCACCGGTATATCCTGCTGACATGCCTTATGAATCCAATGAAGAACGCCAGTACGACAAAGATGTATGGAGCCTGAATATGAAAGACGAAATTCATTTTGACAGGCATACCTTTTCTTTTGGACTTAACGGCGAAATGCAACAAAACCAGATCGGCGGCTGGGGCTTCCTGATACCGGCCTTTTCGCAGCATAGTGTTGGTGGGTTTGCCTATGACAAGTTTTTCCTGAATGAAAAAGTGATGCTGCAGGGCGCTGTCCGGTACGACTACGGGGCCATAAACGTAAAAGAGTACCGCGACTGGTTTGAGAGTGAAGTGGAGCAAAACGGCACAACAGAACGGCAGGCGCTCATCAGGGCTGCTGCCTTCCGCAAAAATTTCAGCAGCGTTACCTGGTCTGCGGGGATACACTACAACCCCGGCAATCTTACACTGACAGCCAATGCCGGAACCGGCTTCCGGATGCCGATAGCAAAAGAGCTGGCCGCCAACGGCGTTAACTATCATTATTTCCGCTACGAAAAAGGTAATGCTTCATTACGTCCGGAGCGGTCGTATCAACTGGATATCGGGGCGGATTGGAAAAACGATAACTGGCATTTACGGATGTCGCCCTACCTCAATTATTTTTCAAACTATATCTACCTGAACCCGACGTCTGAGTATGATACTTATTACGGCGCCGGCAACCAGGTATTCAACTATTCCGAGGCCAGTGTGTTTCGCGGTGGCGCGGAAATTCACGCAGGGTACCGGTTTTTACGATACTGGCATGCAGAGGTGGCAGGGGAGTATGTGTACAACAGGCAGCTGTCGGGAGATAAAAAAGGTTATGGTCTGCCGTTCACGCCACCGGCTTCCGCCTTGCTGACGCTCACGTTTGAGCCGGAATTCCGGTCGGAAAGATGGCAGGAAAATTACCTGGGCATAGATTTTCGGCTAACAGCCCCGCAGCATACCATTGTGCCGCCGGAAAAGAAAACCCCGGGATACGGACTGGTGAATCTTTCCGCAGGGAGTAAACTGAAGACCGGCAACAATAGTATTCACATCAGCCTGCAGGTGCAGAATGTGCTTAACAAACGCTATCTGAACCACACCAGCTTTTATCGCCTGATAGAGCTTCCGGAGATGGGAAGAAATATCATATTGTCCATCAAAATACCTTTTGCCGGCAAATATGATTAGGATGCGTAACATATCATGTTATCCGGGGCGTATTTTAAATCTTCGTTTTGTGCAGCGTTTCCGGTCGGTGGAGACCCGAACGACGCAATCGGACGGGTCTCTACCGACCGGGAGTGGCCCCTACAGGCGGGTGAAGACACCCGCCTGCCAAAAATACGCCCGTTTTCTTCAGGTTTTGTTGTTGTGCTGTCTGCTGTGGACAGGTCCTTTGCATGATATCGTAAAGGCCTGTTACCCGGATGCGGATATCCATAATGCGGGAGATTGCCCGTTCTGCCAGCATGGAATTGATTTTACCTCGCCACCGGAAATAACAGTTTTACCCACCGGCTGCTTTGCCGGTGTATACAGGGAGGTAATGGAAAATGCTCCCGTTGTTGATCATAATGCTTTTGATAACCCAAGGCGTGGTCCGCCATACGGGGGCTGCTTGCCACGATATACGAAGCTAAAAATTTGGTACAACTATAAAACATAAAAAATGACTTTTCATATAAGATCAATACAATCATATATAGCGCTGTTCGCTGTTATTCTTTTTGCCGCTGCCTGTTCAAAAGATAAAGAAGAGGTGCTGGCGCCACCTTCCCTCAGCGATGTGGAGATCGGTTCAGGCAATAATAAAACGGGCTATGCGGGAGGCGATATCCATATCGAAGCAGAGATAACTGCGCCTGCAAAAATCGCATCCGTTAAAGTATCCATTCATCCGGAAGCCGGTTCCGGGTGGGAGTTTGACACCACGTACACAGAAGGCTTTGCAGGATTGCTCAATGCGGAACTTCACAAACATATTCATATTCCGGCCGAAGCGCCCACGGGGGATTATCACCTGGACATTGTGGTAACAGATCAGCAGGGAAGAACCGCCAGTGTGGAATCCGATATCGTGATCGTGCTGGATCCCACGCTTCCGACCCTTGAAAATTTTGAAGTGGAGCTTTCCGAGGACGGAACCGACCTGCATATTGAGGGAGATATCCATGCCGAGAACAAAATAGCCAAAGTGGAAGTGGAAATACATGGAGGCGATTGGGAAAAAGAAGTGGAATACACCGATGAGGCTATGGTAGGACAAACCGATTACAATCTTCATAAGCACATTGATATCACGGATGCGCCTGCAGGGCACTATCATGTGCATGTGAAGATCACAGACCAGGCCGGAAAGGAAAGAGAATTTGAAGATCACTTTGACAAACCCTGACGGTAAAAAATATTATATTACACCGGTAGCTGCTTTCGAGAAGCAGCTACCGTTTAAAACCGGGTATATGAGCAGATATATATGGCTGATAATGGCAGCAGGGGTGGCATTAGCCGCTTGCAGTAAAAATGAAACAAAACCAGACGAAACACCACCGGTGATCGACCTGACTGTTACCGGCGCCTTCCCGGTACAGTGCAGCGAAATGGTTCGCGGTGAAACATATGAATTCAAAGCGCGGTTTACCGATAACGTGGAGCTTGGATCTTACGGACTGGATATCCATCACAATTTTGATCAGCATTCGCACAGCACAGAAACGGAAACCTGTGATGCGGATGAGGTAAAAGCACCAGTCGATCCCTTTCTGCTCGTGAGAAATTACACCATACCCGCCGGCAATACGTCTTTTGATGCTACCGCTTCCATTGAGGTGCCCGCAGATGTGGACCCCGGGGACTATCATTTTATGATAAAGCTCACTGACAAGCAGGGCTGGCAAACGATCAGGGGGATCAGTATCAAGATCAGGTAAAACCTATTTTGGCGTTCTCGCGGAACGGAAAAAATTGATATACCGGTATCCCCGGTAGGTTATTATTTTCATTTCTGCCGTGTATTTCCCCGATGCTGTTTTAGCGGAGGAAGAGACCGTTTTAACGGATAAGCGATGACCGGTTGCTGAACGGTTAATAAATAATTCTTCCAGTACCCTGCCCTGCATGGTCGCCGGTGAGGCTATACCATGCAAATGCAGTATGGTAGGCACCATATCGATGTTGGAGCTGGGTGCTTCGTTCACAAATCCTTTTTTAAATGAAGGTCCGGTAGCGATCAGCGCGATCTGCATTTCGTATTTACTCGATCCGCCATGCCCGGCCGGTCCGTTGGCATAGGCCATGCCGGCATACCCGTATTGATTTTGTTCATCATCCCATGCGGGCGCTACTACAATATCGCCTGCCCTGGGCAGGTAGTTCCAGTTCATCGCATCGAAAGACAAAGTGCCTTTTACAAATCCCTTGTCAGATCCTTTTTTAGCTGCCGCAGTAAAGATGGCGCCGGGCCATATTTCTGCCTGCAGCGCTTCCACTATCGAACGTATCCGCTGCTTATCCCTGTCTTTTACGTATATGGCGCTGCCGGCAATCACCACATCGTTGGATGTTTTGCTTTCCTTCAATCCCTTTTCCACCAGGAAGTCGTCCAGTCTCTTAGAGCCACGGTAAGAAATAAAGCCGTGATCGGTGGCAATGATAATATTAAAAATGTCTTTCAGTCCCCTGCTTTGGATGGAATCGAGGATGCGGCCGAACTGGGTATCCACCACTTTAATGGATTCCATGGTGATCGGGATACCGATACCGTGAGTATGCGCTGCACCGTCGGGGTCAGAGAACCAGATGGCGCTCACCAGCGGCCCATCGGGCGCCAGGGTATATTTACATAGTGCATTGGCGATCCATTCATGCCGGGCGGTATTGGGGGTGGCACCGCCCGGAGGCGCACCGAGGTCACGGATAAAGCCTGTTCTTTTTGATTCAGGAAGTATCAGATCGGGGTTGATGATCGCGCCATTTACTTTGTGATTTTGCAGAAAAGCCTGGCCGGTGGTTCCCGAGCTATATACGTATAGCTGTTCTCCCTGTTGTTGCAGCAGTTCTCCGAGCGAGGGCGCCGCCAACAGCCTGCCACCGGTAAGCGCCTCTATTTTTATAAGGTTAGCTGCATTCCCGGTATTTATGGAAGCCGTGGCATCTATTTCCGGGAGGTAAAGCGTGTTTTCCATTAACCCGTGTACGGCAGGGTAGGAGCCGGTGGCATAGGATGCTGCATTTACCCTGGTAACGGTAGGGTATATGCTACGATGGTTTTCGCTATAGCTGCCTTCCCGGCTAACGGCATACAACCGGGGCATAATATCCGGCCGGATATAGTCCGGCCGCAAACCGTCAAACATTACCAGCAGGGTACGCAGTCTGGTTGTGTCTTTTGCTGCGTTTCCCTGTGTTACCAGGCAAAGCATGAACAGGAAGAAATAAATTGCCTTTTGCATATACGACATGCTGAAACAGCAGAATGACGAAAGGTATTCCGCTGTAATGGTTTCAGTTAAAAAATCAGATGTGCTTTTTCAGATGCTCCACCAATTTGGAAGACCGGTACCCGAAGTCGGCGCCAAAACTATTGATCACCAATCCTTTTATGTTGAATCTTGGAGAGGAGATGGCAAACAATATGCTTTCATCTGCCGGATCAGTCATGCCTTCAAAGCGGTATACTTTGTCGATCACAAAATCATCCGGCGACAGCTCCATCGAATCATTCCGGCAAATAAGGCACTCTTTTTCGGCATGCACCAGAAAGTCGGTCGTATATCCTTTTTTGATGAGATCGTTCACGGCCTCGCTGAGCGTGTCGTAGCCGTGACGAAGAGGTTTATCATTCATGATGGTATATTTTGGATGTCTCCAAAGGTATGCATCATTTGTCTTAATACGCAGGTTAAAAAGAGAACAGGATGAAAACCCATAAGATTTTGCAGCGCAGAAGAGCAACCTGACAAACCTCATAGATTATATCTTGTCTCCGGACAATAAGCCCAATAACCAGCGTTTATTTTATCCCGTATTTTTTCAGATATCTTTCATTCAGCTGGGTCTGCTTGTTTTCCAGGCTTACATGCCTGCCCTGTATAAAAGCATGCGTGATGACGCTTGTCCGCATATCCAGTATATCTCCTTCGCTGACCACGATATTGGCATCTTTGCCCGCTTCCAGGGAACCTGTTCTGTCAGCTATTCCCAGCAATTGAGCGGCATTCAGGGTGATTGCGCTCAGTGCCTGCTCTTTTGTTAAGCCGTAGGCAGCAGCTGTGCCGGCATTAAAGGCCAGGTTACGGTAACGGGTATTCGTAGCATCATCATTCATTGCGAACAGTACACCTGCCTGCTGTAATACGGCCGGTGTTTTGAACGGCTGGTCAATATCTTCATCTTCGGTGCCGGGCAGCCTATGCTCCGCATTCAGTATCACACCTATATTGTTTTCTTTCAGCATAGGCGCTATCTTCCAGCTTTCAGAGGCACCTACGATTACTGTTCTAAAACCAAATTCTTTTGCCAGCTCTATTCCCACCAGCATTTGCTTCACCTGGTCGGCATGTACAAAAAGTGATTGCTTCTTATCGAACAAACCTCTCAGCGCCTCAAATTTCAGGTTTACCGCCGCATGCTCTTTTTGCTGCAGGTAGGCCTTACCCTGCCGGAAAAAATCCTTGATCTCTTCCACTTTTTCCAAAGCCTGCTTTACATAATCTACCTGTGGACCTGCCTGTACAAAAAAGCGGGACCGCGGCGCGCTGAAGGCAGGGATATGGATATGCATGGCGCCATCCGCACTGTAGGCGGCGTCTTCGTAGTTCCATGCATCCAGTTGCACTACACTTGATGTTCCACTGATGCTGCCACCCTGCGGCACCACGTTGGCCAGCAGGACGCCGTTGGTCTTTAAAATGTTGATCATCATAGATGCAGCATTGTAGGCTACCACAGACCTGATATTAGGGTTCATATCACCCAGCTCACGGTAGTCGTTGCTCCCTCGTACGCCGGCTGCTATTTCCTTCAGCCCCAGGTCTGATTGCGGCAGGATCAACCCCGGGTACACATGCTTTCCTTCCGCATCAAAAACTTTTACATCGTCCAGGGGTATGGGAATACCGGTTGCCACCCTTACAATTTTTCCATTATTTACTTCGATGGTCGCTTTTTCCAGCACCTGTCCGTTACCTACATGCACGGTACCGTTTGTTATAAAAAGCAATCCTTTATACTCCCCTGCAGGATATACATCGTCCTGCGCCTTTGCGTGCAGTACGAACGACAGGAGCAGCAGTATGATAAAGTTTCTTTTCATGTTTCTAAATATTTTTGTCACCAGCGGTGCGTTGTTATTGTATGTTTACCTGGCTGATCGCGCTTTCATCATGTATGTGAAAGGACCCGTCATCGTCATGCTCACCGCAACCCAGCAGTGTTTGTGTGCTGGGTGCAAACGGTGTTACCCTGCTCCCCGCTTTCTTTTCACCCACCATTTTCTGGATCAGCCGGTTTCGCTCTTCACCGGCAGATCTTCTCAACTGCAGATCTCTCTCCCTGTCGAAATACACAACCCCGTCTACCAGTGTTTTTTCAGCCTTTGCATAAATGCTCAGCGGGTAGTCGCTCCATAGTACCAGGTCGGCGTCCTTACCCGCTTTTATGCTGCCGGTACGATCGTCAATGTGTAATGCTTTGGCGGGATTGATGGTCACCATATTCAGCGCCTGCTCTTCCGTAACCCCACTGTATTTCACAATTTTTGCCGCCTCCTGGTTCAGCCTGCGGGCCATTTCTGCATCGTCGGAATTGATACATACATTCAGTCCCATTTTTTGCATGATACCGGCATTGTATGCCATGGCGTCCAGCACTTCCATCTTATAGCCAAACCAGTCGGAGAAGGTTGATACATGTGCGCCATGCTCTTTTATCTTATCAGCCACCTTATAGCCTTCCAGTATATGGGTGAGCGTGTTTACCTTAAAGCCGAACTTTTCGGCTACCCGGAGCATATAGGTGATCTCACTCTGCACATAGGAGTGACAGGTAATGAATCGTTTTGATTCCAGTATCTCCACAAGGGCGTCCAGCTCCAGGTCGCGTCTCACGGTGTTCCAGGGATTGGGAACGGCTGCCTGCCTGCCGCGGGATGGCGCCGTGCTGCCTGCATTTTTAATGGCATTCCGGTAATCAACCGCCCGCTGGAACGCGTCGGTCAACACCTGCTCCACACCCATGCGGGTATCGGGAAAACGGTTGTTAGCTGATGAAGTAGTGCGTTTTACATTTTCGCCCAATGCGAATTTTATGAACGGATCCCAGTTGCTGAATTTTAATCCTTCGGCATCTGCTCCCCAGCGCAGCTTGATCAGTTGTGTTTGCCCGCCGATAGTGTTGGCAGAACCGTGCAATATATGGGAAGTAGTGACACCGCCGCTTAACTGGCGATAGATATTGATATCATCCGGGTTCAGGTTGTCTGCAATACGAACCTCCGATGTAACGGATTGTGCCCCCTCGTTAATAGAAGCTACTGCAATATGCGAATGTTCGTCAATGATACCGGCTGTCAGGTGCTTGCCGGTGGCGTCTATTACCTTTGCGCCGGCGGCAGGCAGGTTTTTACCAACCTGGTCAATTTTGCCGTTTTTCACCAGTACATCCGTGTTTTCCAGCTTGCCGGCAACATCGCTGGTCCATACCGTAGCATTCCTGAATAGCATGGTTTCCTGCCCAGGCAGCTTTTCAAACCCATAGCTGCCAAACGGGTAGGTGATCCTGGCCTGTGGCGCGGCGGCAGGTTTATCAACAGCACTGTCTTTGGCAGCCGCAGCAGGGGAGGTGAAGGTTGCTTTCCAGAACACGGCATTGCCGGCTGTATCGGCTCCGTTACCGCTCCATTCATTTCCCAGGGCAATACCACTCAGCCGGATACTGTTCTTGCTTTTTTTGGAAGGCGTAAAGCCCAGTGTTACCAGCTTATTGTTATAGCTGAATTTTGCTGCCACTGTATCCTGCGAAATAACAGAAGCAGCAGCGGCTCCTTTTACTTCCAGTGTATAGGTTTGTGTGCCGGCGTCTGATTGTACGGTAAGATTGTATTTGCCTTTGATGGATTCCTCATCTGCTTTCACTTCGTATTTCTGTCCCTGCACCCAGTTTTCCAGGATCGTGGTTTTATCGTCAAAAACAGGACCGGAGCTGATAAGAAAATTAGCCAGTTTTCCTTTTTCCAGCGATCCAACGGTATTGTATACCCCCAGCAATTCAGCAGGGGTACGTGTCAGGGCCTGCAGCGCCCGTTTTTGGCTCAGCCCTGCTTTGACGGCCCGGCGAAGATTGGCCAGGAATTGCTTCGGATCTTTCAGGTCTGCCGGTGTCAGGCAAAAATTGATACCTGCTTTTTCAAAAGCGGCCGGGTTACCGGCTGCCAGTTCCCAGTGCTTCAGGTCGTTCAGGGATACCTGGCTGGCATTGTCGGGGTCTTCCACGTCCATGGCATCAGGGAAATTCAGCGGCAAAATGAAGCTTGCTTTTGTAGCTGTCATTTCATTGATGCGCTGGTATTCGTTGCCACCGCCCTTGATGATGTATTGTTTGCCGAACTCATCCCCGATCTTGTCTGCCCGAAGATTACCCCATTTATCGTTTGCCTCAAATATCTGTGGCAGCGCCGCATTTTCGTTGAATGCCCGTAAGCTCAGGTTCACTCCTTCTGCGGCAGGATTCGTTTTATACCATTCGGCGTCTATATAGGTTTGACGTAACAATGCGATCACTCCCATCAGGCTGCCGGGATAACTTTGTGTAGACGTTCCCTTGCTGAAAGAATAGTGCGTGGTCGCCTTTTCTTTTATGATCGATAAATTTTCCTTTTGATCTGCCAGTGTTACTACTACACCAGTTCCCCTTACGATCCCGTCTTTCTGGTGTGTCAGCACGGCGCCAAATCCGATATCCCGAAATGTTTTCGCCTGCTTGTCGTCTGCTGAAAACAGGTCCACGCCGTTTATCTCTGCCTTTATTGCCTGGTTCCAGCCAACGGCGCCCTTTGTGCCGGAGTTAAATTGCGCAGGAGCGCCGAAGTTAAATCCACCCGCTGTTCTTTGAGGCATTGGAATACCATAGTGGCTGTAGGTATCTACAAAGGAGGGTGTGATCGTTCGTCCGTTACACTCTATTACCACCGCCCCTTCCGGTATGCTGATGTTGGTACCCACATCCACTATTCTGTCTTTCCGGATCACAAGCGTACCGTTAGGGATCACTGTTTCAGCATCTTTGTAAATGGTTGCATTTTTAAATACGTACACCGTATTCCGCTCATCGGCTACACCGTTGACCGGAAACGTTTTTTGAGCATGAAGAAACCCTATTGCGAGGCATGTAAGTCCTGCGCAAATAAATCTTTTCACTCGCATTGGCAGATGTTTTAATATGAGAAATAAAAGACGGAAGGTAATTATTTTATGGGATTGGAAAGATTTCTGATTGCTGATTTTTGGTTTCTGATTGTATTGACAAACCTGATCAGACGCCAAACGTTTGGCGCTCAATCAGCAGCTCTTAAACTTCACTTCGATCCATCATAGGTAGGAAAGGCATCGATACTTTTTGTCTGGCCCCTGGTCATGAGCATTTCCCTTCGGGAATGAGGTACGGATTGCCGATTTGAAGGAGCAAGCCAAATCAGGCTCCGAACGTTCGGCGCTCAATCAGAAATCAGCAATAAAAACCTATTTCTTTCTCGTAATAATAACAAAATCCCCGAGGTTGATGTATTGTGTCCAGTCAGGATTTTCCAGGGTATCGGTGGCAAAACAACTGATAGTAGTTACTTTTTCCCCCTTGCTGAGGAGTCTTTCTGCCAGTCCGGACCTGTAATCACTATGAAAGCGGCCGTTTAAGTGCAGTACCACTTCCGGTTTATGTTGCTTTTTTCCTTTCCGGATGAAATGTGCCATGGTAGCATCCCAGAAATTCTGCGACTGGTACAGGTGCATACCCGGCATGGAATGTCCCCCCATTATTTCATTGAAACGATACAGGTACTGACCGGTAAGTGTATCAACCGGTAGCGGCGCTACGAACTTTTTAGCCTGTTTACTGATCTTCGCCAATGCAGGCAATCCTTCTCTGGTTACCAGGTTCACATAACGGGCAGGCGCATTGGCTGCCACTACCGCAATGTCGTTTTGTTTGGCAGACTCCACCAGCGGACGATAGTCTTCATAATTATTCCAGCTCCGCGCTTCTTTCCGGAAATTTTTTTCACTGATAATACCCTGCAGGTACTCATTTAATACCGGCTGCACATCCGCCTCAAACATCTCAAGCGACAGCACCAGCTTTTTTCCATGTTGCCTGCGGAGGTTCTCAAAGATCTGTAGTTCCAGTAGATGCCCGATGGAGTCGTTATGCTCTTCGCCAAACAACAGGATGCTTTTTGCAGGCAATCCCGCTGTAATGTCTTCTATCCCTATTTCCTTTTGCTGCCGGGTATCATATACTTTGTAGTCAACATGCTGTACCTGGGCGAACGAGACCGCCGGGAGTATGACAATTATTAATAACCGGAAAACATATTGTATCATATTTTGAAAACTTAGCTGTAAAACTAAGTCCTAAACCCCGAAACAATCGCCTGCCGGGTAAAAAACCGGTTATGAGATCGGGAATTTTTTCCTGTTCCTGAAAACTACGGTAACTTGGCGCCAAAAAACTGACTGATGGCGAAACTAACTATTAAAACAGGTGTTGTAGGATATGGCATTTCAGCAAAAGTATTTCACCTGCCTTTTATTACTACCCAAACAGATGAATATGAGCTGGTAAGTATCCTGCAAAGAAAAGGGGAGGAAGCCAAAGAGAAGTACCCTTTTGTGAAAGTGGTTCGCACCATTGAAGAAATGGTGCAGGATCCGAACCTTGATCTGGTTGTCATCACCACTCCCAACGATACTCATTTTCCATATACTAAAATGGCGCTGGAAGCCGGAAAAAATGTGGTGCTGGAAAAGCCTTTTACCAACACAACCACTGAAGGCAGGCAACTGGTGGAGATAGCTGCCAGGTCGGGGAAAATACTGAGCGTGTATCAAAACAGGCGGTATGTGAGTGATTTTCGCACCATCCGGGAGATACTGGATAAAAAGCTGCTGGGTGAAGTGCATGAATTTGAAGCGCACTACGACCGTTACCGGGCGGAAGAGCGGCCAAATGCCTGGCGGGAAGCGCCCCTGCCCGGCAGCGGTATTCTCTACGACCTGGGCGCACATGTTATAGACCAGGCCCTGTACTTTTTTGGTATGCCCGACAGCATAACCGCCGATATACGCCAGCAACGCCCGCACGCACGGGTAGACGATTATTTTAATCTCTGGCTGGACTATGGCTTCAATAAAGTGATCCTCCATGCAGGTATGCTCGTACGTGAGCCGGGCCCCCGTTATATGATACAGGGAACCCGGGGTTCTTTTATTAAATACGGTGAGGATCCGCAGGAGGCGAGATTGAGAGCCGGTGAGCTTCCTCACGGTGATGACTGGGGTAAGGAAAAAGAAGATACCTGGGGATTGTTGCATACCGAGGTAAATGGCAAGATCATAAAAGAAAAATATCCTTCGCATACCGGCAGCTATGCAGATTATTATCATGACCTGTACCATACGATCATGAACGGGGCGCCTTTAACGGAAAAGCCGGAACATGGCTATAATACCATCCGCATTATAGAGCTGGCCATACAAAGCCATAACGAAAAAAGAACGGTTGACTGCACCGGTTTGATGGATGTGAGCTACCGTTAATAAAAAGCGTTTTCTTATGGCGACTCTCCTTCGGGGCTGACTAAAAAGGTCGTCATTGGCAACGGAGTGAAGCAATCTCAAATATTTAAACCTTTATCACTCAAAGAGATTGCTTTCCCGCCACATGCGGGACTCCTCCCTGCCAATGACATATTACGTAAGCTGCTGTGAATCAATAGTCTGCAAAAAGATGCATCGCATCGTGAATATTTATAGTAAATATGGAATAGTTAATATACAAGCCGCAGCGCCTGATTGCACATCGTTCGGGCAGGCAGGCTTCCTTTTAACTCAAAACTCCCTGCTATTTTCCTGCCACTTTTTTGCGGAAAAAAGTAGCGCAAAAAGCCGCCCGAAATCGATTACGGCCGATTTCGGGGACGCCTTGATTAAGCTTTAGTAGTACTGTGATCTCAGCTATAGCACCCTGATACATTATGCAAAAAGTAAAGCAATCAACTTATCATCATTGACTCTATATGTCACGACTCAATGATTGAGGACACTAATGGGATACTCGCAAAGACGTTCCGCGAGTTTTTTGGTCAGTCCCGACCAATGGGAGGTTCTCATAAAAGAGATTGTTTCGGTCGTTCCTCCCTCGCAAAGATGTCCTCACATTCGGCATATTTCTTCTCACCTTTCTTCGTCGGATTCGAAAATGACGTAGTACACGCTGATTATCAGACAAATACTCCTTTTTTAAAAAATAACTAAGAATTTAGTTTTTAAAACTAAATTCTTAGTTTATCTTTATGTCCGCATTCACTATTAAACAGAACTATCATGAAGAGTTTAACCAAGGCAGAAGAGCAGATCATGCAAACGGTATGGAAGCTGGAAAAAGCTTTCCTGCGCGAAATTGTAGAGGCGCAACCGGAACCCAAACCCCACCAGAACACGGTAGCCACTTTGCTAAAAATACTGGTGGAAAAAGAATTTGTCGGTATCGAAACTTTCGGACGGATGCACCAGTACTATCCTTTGGTCAGCAAAGACGCGTATTCCAAATCAACCATGAAAAACATGGTGAAAAGCTATTTTGAAGGCTCCTTCAGCAATGTCGTATCCTTTATGGTAAAGGAAAAAAACCTGAGCATAGAAGAGCTGGAACTGTTACTGAAAGAGTTTAAAAAGAAACAAAAATAACCACCGCTAAACCGGATCATATGCCCGCTATTGTATTATATCTTCTGAAAGTGGTAGTGTGCTCGGGTATCCTGTACGGATACTATCGGCTGTTTCTGCACAATAAAATATTCCATCGCTGGAACCGGTTTTATCTGCTGAGCGCCGTATTGATCAGCATCAGCTTTCCCCTGGTCAGGATCAACATCGAACCCGGTACCGCCACTGCTGAAACAAGCCAGGTGGTGCGTATGCTGCAGGTGATCAATACAGGAGAAGCAATGATTGCTGAGAGCAACCACAGGTCTCCGCTCATTACCGGTGAACAGGCGGCAGGAGCTGTATACCTTATTATCAGTTTGCTGATGATGCTATTGCTTATACATGCCCTGCTGAGAGTTTACCGGCTGATCAGGCAATACCCTGCCAATCGAATGGATGGCATGTACGTGGTAAGCTCAGATGCCAGGGGAACACCTTTTTCTTTCTTCCGCTATATTTTCTGGAACAATAAAATTGATATCACGACTGATGCCGGGCAAAAAATCTTCAGGCATGAAATGGCGCATGTACAGGAAAAGCACAGCGCCGACCGGTTGTTCATGAATATGGTACTGGTATTCTTCTGGAGCAATCCTTTTTTCTGGCTGATCCGGAGAGAGATGAATATGATACACGAGTTTATTGCCGATAGTAAAGCAGTGGAAGACCATGATACCGCTTCGTTTGCCGCTATGATCATCCGGGCTGCTTATCCGCAACACAACTTTGATATAACCAGCAACTTCTTTTCTTCATCCATAAAAAGACGATTACTTATGCTGACTAAATTAAATCAACCCGGCACAAGCTATCTTGGCCGCGTCCTGGCTTTGCCGTTGCTTGCCTTTATTTTTATCGCATTTACACTAAAGATGAAAGACAACCCTGCTGTTATACAGATCGATCAGGCGATCACGGTTGTTATAGATGCCGGACACGGTGGTAAAGAGCCCGGTGCACGGTCGGGTAAGGTATATGAAAAAGATATTACACTGGCATTGGCAAGAAAAGTGAAAGCCCTCAACACCAATCCCTCAGTCAATATCCTGCTTACCAGGGAAACAGATGTATTTCAATCTATAAGGGATAAGGTTTCCTGGGCCATAGAGCGGAAACCGGATGCTTATATATCCATTCATGTAAATGCCGCTCCCCCTAAGGAACAGCCCAAATCCGGTTTTGAGATCTATATCGGTAACGATCCTGGCAATTTTGAACGGGAAACAAGAACCCTCGCCAGCCTGCTGTCAGAAGAAATAAATACCAGCTATACCGTATTCCCGCAATTAAAACAAGGCGTAAGAAAAATGTGGGTATTGGATGCCCCCGAGGTGAGCTACCCGGCGTTGCTCATTGAATGTGGATATATCACCGACAAAAAAGATCTTGCCTTTATCAGCGACAATGCCAACCAGGAAAAGATCGCCAGGAATATCCTGAAAGCAATTGAAAGATATGCGCTGACAAAAAACACTATCAGCGATACCATCCCCGCAAAACAGGAGGTTTTGCCCCCGGCAGATCCGTTTCAGGCCAAAGGAGTAGATCCCCAAAAAGCATTGTATATCATTAACGGAAAGGAAAGCTCGTTTGATGTGTTCAGCAAAATAGCCGATGAGGACATTAAAACCATGAACATAGTAAAAGAAAACGGTGAAAATGGCAAAAACGGCGTAGTTGAGATTACCACTCACAGTACGTTAATTCAGGAGGAAGACAGGGTTTACCAAAAAGTGGAAATAGAGGCTTCATTTCCGGGAGGAGAGAATGCCTGGACAGCGTATGTGCAACAACACCTTAATACAGGCACAAATATCGAAATGCTGAAGAAAGACAATAAAAAAGGAACCTGCGTCATACAATTCATTGTGGATACAGAGGGTAACCTGTCAAACATTGAAGTATTGACAATGAAAGGAAGTAAGCTGGCGGAGATAGGTACCGCTATTATTAAAAATGGACCTCAATGGATACCGGCAGAATATAAGGGCAAAAAAGTAAAAGCATACAAGCGGCAGCCGGTATCGTTTTCCCTTTAGCAGTTCGAAATAGACAGTATGCCGGATAATCAGATCAAACCAACAGGATCATTAGATCGAATTCCTTCACTTGATTTCTTAAGAGGGACTGCTATACTTGGCATACTTTTTATCAACGCGGAAAACTTTGCATACCCGGATTCGTGGAGTCCATGGAAGTACGGTTTTGAAACCCCGGCAGATTATAGTACCCGGTTTTGGGTGTATTTTTTAACACAGGGGAAATTTTACACCATGTTTGCTTTGTTGTTTGGCGTGGGGTTTATGGCATTCTTATATCGGCTGGAGAAAAAGAATGCAGGGCTAAAAGCATTGGATATTTATGCAAAACGATTACTTTGGCTGTTTGTAATGGGTGTTGCTCATGCCTATTTTATATGGGATGGAGATGTGCTGTATCACTACGCCATTTGCGGGCTTTTATTGATCCCGTTCCGGTCCATCCGGAATAAATATCTGGTCTTAATCGTTTTGTTTTTCGCGTGTTTTCCATTAATTAAGTCGTATGAGCTGACAACAAAAAGACAAAAATCGAAACAGGAATATTTAACTGCATTACGGATAGTTGAATCCAAAAGAACAAAGGAGGAAGCCGTCAAAATAGGATCCTGGGAAAAAATAATCGAAAAAAAATCTCCGGATACCGGTTATGTAGCACCCAAAAGACCTACCTATTGGGAAGGACTTAAAGAATCTTACGGACATGTCAAAGTTCACAAGGGAGAGTTTTATTATCAGTCTTTAATATTTTCATCACTAATTGTTATGATCATAGGGATGATTTTGTACAGGACAGGTATATTTTTAAATTACCGGGTATGGAAACATTATTGGCTAATAGGTATTTCAGTTTTAGCAATAGGGTTGGTTATTAACTATATTAGATTTTATCACTGGACGTACGAATACTATAAGCCGGTTACCAATATCTGGCAAGGCTACTTATTTACTTTTCCAAAAGAAATACTGGGCATTGGATATATTTTGATTGTAAATGGTATTTATCAAAAATTTTTAATAAACTTCAGAATAAAGATCATTTCAAAAATCGGCAGAACTGCCTTGTCTAATTATATTCTTCAAAACATAATTTTAGGACTGATTTTTTATGGTTATGGTTTGGCATTGTTCAACCGGTTTTCAAGGGTTGAACTGCTGGGTGTTGTTTTGTTTGTATGGATTATTCAGATAGTGTTTACGTGGCTTTGGCTAAAAAAACACAATCAGGGACCCTTAGAATGGATTTGGAGAAGACTTACTTATAGTTCTTTTATCAAAAAAGTGGTAAAATAGCCGGGCAGGCAAAGGAGAATCTCAAATAGTAGTGGCAATAAGCGGATTGAACTGCTTCGTTTGCTCTTTAGCAGTTAAAGCTATTATAAGCATAGATAACAGGGAGAAGTGACCTGCATTTCTCCGAAGGGGTGTATCCACATCCCTTTTTACATAAAAGAAAGCCGTCTCACTAAAGACGGCTTTCTTGTTATATCATTCATCTGTATATATTGCTTATGGGTTGGCGCCGCGGGGCTGTGCCGGGGGCAATGTAACGCCCAGCTTTTTGGCTATCAGCGGCAGCAGGTCATCTGTTTCAGGTGCTACCAGCAACGCGTCCTGCTTGAACACCCAGGTGTACCCGTTCTCTTTTGCCACGCTGTTGATCAGCTCATATGCACGATTGAAATAGGGCCCGTATATTTCCTGCTGTTTTCTGCTGTATATGGATTGAGAATACTGGTCCCAGTTCTGTATCATCTGAAGATATTGGGCGGCCTCCTGTTCAACGGTCTGCTTGATGGCAGGCGGTGTGCCAGGCGCTTTTGCGATAGAATCTTTACGTCTATATTCACTTGCAAAATAAGGTAATTGATTTTCCAGCGAGTCCTTTACGAACTGCTGAAGCAGGGTATCCGCTTTTTTTATATCCGGCAGGATAAACACTATATCTTCTATATTTGCATGACCGTATTTCTGGGCTTTTACGGAAGTTGTTACCATGGCAAGAACCACCACCAGTGTAACTAAGGAGAATACTCTTTTCATATTCGTGATTGTTTCAGTTTATTTTGGTTTATAGATGAAAAAAAGATTGATTTGGTTTTAAGCTGTATATGTTTTAACATTTAATTAGTCCCCAGCATTTTCAGCACATCTTCGCTGCGATCCAGTTTAGGGTCGGCAAAGATAACGGTAATTCCTTCACTTTTATCCAAAATAAAATCATACCCTTTTTCCACTGCCAGCTTCTGTATGGCATTGTACACCTTATCCTGCACGGGCTTTATCAACTCCTCCCTTTTTTTGAACAGATCTCCTTCAAAACCAAATCGTTGCCGCTGAAGATCCCTGAGCTCCTTTTCCTTGTTGAACAGCTCCATTTCTCTTTTTTTCTTCAGCTCATCGCTCAGCATCACCTGCTCGGCATCAAAATCGCGGTACATTTTATTCAGATCGTTTTGCAGCGCATCCAGCTCTTTTTGCCAGTTTTCGCTGAACTGATCCAGTTTTTTCTGCGCCTCCTTGTATTCAGGCAGCTTATCCAAAATAAACTTTGTATCCAATACTGCATATCGTTGCGCATTGGCAGACAATACGGTTATACATGCACAAAAAGTGACCAATAATAATTTCTTCATCCGTTTATTTTTTAATGTTTTTAATAGCCTGAATGCCGATTCAACGTTAAAAATAAGATTTCTGCACCAAGCTTTAAAATGCGTTTCTATTCCGGCTCGAACCCTAACATGAATGTAAAGCGGGTGGCATCCTTGAATGTGGCGCCCGGTACCGCCAGGCGGTCGAGTCCTATACCATAGTCAAAGCCCAGCAGCCCGAACATGGGCAGGAAGAACCTTGCGCCAAGCCCCACTGCCCGCCGCAGCCTGAATGGATTATAGTCCTTAAAATCGTACCAACCATTGGCTGCCTCAAAGAACGCCAACCCGTAGATGGTGCTACTGGGATTGGTGGTAAAGGGATAGCGCAATTCCATGGTATATTTATTGAATATGGTAAAGAAGTTCTGTGCCCGCTGCTGGTCGGGGTTGATAGTAGGATCCGGGTTGTCATACACCGGATAGCCCCTGTGGGCTATGATGTCGAAACCAAGGATACCGAAGTTGTTGGTCAAACCCGCATCCCCCACCTGGAAACGCTCGAAGGGAGATATCTCCAGGCTCTTATTATACCGTCCGATAAAGCCGTATTTTGCAGCAAACTTCAGCACAAACTGGCGATTCTTATCCTCTCCCGCAGGCCTGCCCAGTGGTACATACCATTCTGCATTCACCCGCCATTTGTGATACTCCACTAACCTGTATTTATCCTCTTCTTTTATACTTGTTGTATTCCTGAAAAGAGAGTAGGGGGGCGTGAAGGCGCCACTCACCATAAAAGACGAACCACCGGATGGGAAAATCGGCTGGTTGACCGAAGAACGCGCCAGGGTCAGCTTAAGGTTAACAATATTGGCATTGGCGTTGGACAGGTTGGCGAAAAAGCCCGGGTAATTCCGTAGCTTATATTGTGTAAAGTTCAGCGCATAAATCAGTGTGAAATAGTCGTCCGGCCATTTCAATTGCTTACCCAGCGATACGGTAGCCCCCATCGCCCGCAGGTAAGAAGTGTCTGCCCTTGCCCTGTCATATTGCCCCGTATACGGGTTCATAAACCCTGCATTGGCATATTTTGAGCTATACAAACTCAGGGTAAAAGAGTTTCTTTTTTTACCGCCCAGCCAGGGTTCTGTGAACGAGAAGTTGGTAGACCGGAAAAACCGTCCGTTGGACTGGAAACGAAGGCTCAGCTTCTGTCCGTCACCCGATGGTAATGGACGCCAGGACGACTTATTGAAAATATTCTTCAGGGAAAAGTTGTTAAATACAACTCCGACCGTACCCGTCAACCCGATACCTCCGCCATAACCGGCGCTTAACTCCAACTGGTCGGATGATTTTTCTTCCACGGTATAGTTGATATCCACGGTTCCGTCGTCGGGGTTGGGTTGCGGGGCGATACCTATCTTTTCCTGGTTGAAATAACCCAGGTTGGCTATTTCCCTGTTGGAACGGATCAGCAATTCCCGGCTGAATTTCTCACCGGGTAGGGTTCTCAGCTCCCGGCGTACCACATGCTCTTTCGTCTTGTCGTTACCGGCAATGGTCACCCTTTTGATCGTTGCCTGGGGACCTTCGGTGATCCGGATCTCGTGATCGATCGTATCGTTGTAAACTGCAGTTTCAATAGGGTTTACATTAAAGAACAGGTACCCGTTGTCGGAATACAGGCTGCTGATATCAGCGCCGCCATCCGCGCTCATCTGTTTACCCAGCCTTTTATTCAGGGTTTCCAGGTTATACACATCACCTTTTTCAATTCCCAGTATTACACTCAGTAAGGAATCGGAATATTTTGTATTTCCTCTCCAGGCAATATTTCCGAAATAATATTTGCTTCCTTCATCTACTTTGATCGCAATATTCAGATCGCCTTTGTCATTGAGGAAAACAGTGTCTTTTTCAATCACTGCATCCCTGAGCCCCTGCGAGTTGTAGTATTCCAGTATTTTTTCTTTATCCTCTATGTATTTCTTTTCATTAAACTTGGCCGAACTGAACTTGAAACGGAAATAAGGATCCAGGTAGTCCAGCGTTTTGGTGGGCGAAAGGAAGGAAAAGCTGTTGATGTATTCGCTAAACGATATTTTGTCTTGTGTGCCGTAAGGGCTGGTATCATCCGCCGCAAAAAGGGAGATCCTGGTTTTTTCTTTGGTACCCTTCATTTTTCGTTTGATCTTCAGATCGCTTACCTGCTCGTTGCCATAGATCATGATATTGTTGATCCTTACTTTGTTTCCCTTGGCTACCGTAATAATAAGATCTACCCCATTGGTATAGGAGGTGTCCGGTCTTTCCTGTATGGTTACTTTGGCGCCCTGGAATCCTTTGTCTATATAATACTTCTGGATGGCCTCCATCGCATTTTGCTTGCGGGCATCGGTTACCACCTGGCTGACACCTATGCCTACCTTGTCTTTCAGTTCGGTAGATTCTGTTTTCTTTATACCCCGGAAGATCAGCTTCGACATCCTGGGGCGCTCCACCGCGGCTATTTCTACCCATATCCGGTCTCCTTCCACCTTGGTGATGTATACTTCTATATCCGCAAACAGGTTTTGCCCCCACAGCTTTTCGATCGCTTTGGAAAAATTATCTCCTCCAGGTATCCTTACTTCATCTCCTATATTCAGTCCGGAAATAGAGGTTACCAGGTTGGGGTCAAAATACTGGGTGCCGGTTACTTTTATGTCTGCGATGGTGTATTTGCGGGGAAAAGTCTGATTGTAGAGTTCCAGTAATGCAGGGTCAATTGAAGTGGTTGGGATGGTATCCGTTTCCTGTGCAATTGTTTTGGTTGAGATAAAACTTAATCCAACTATTAAGGTCACTAACGTGCAAATTCTATGCATCCTTTTTATAAGTTTCGCCCGGCAATTTAACGGGATTAATTGAAATGGTTTGTTAAAACAAATTGTCCGGCAAGTGGTCTATTGTGCATCAGAAGGGGTTTCCTGGTGAATCTGTTCACTGGTTTTGCCGAATCTTCTTTCGCGTTGCTGATAATTCAGGATCGCTTCATAGAGGTGTTCTTTGCGAAAATCGGGCCATCGGGTTTGGGTAAAATATAGTTCTGCATATGCTAACTGGTATAATAAAAAATTGCTGATCCTTTGTTCACCGCTCGTCCTGATCATCAGTTCAGGGTCCGGAAAGTTCCTGGTTGCCAGGTATTTTCCGAAAGCAGCTTCTGTTATATCCTCTGGTTGTAACCTCTTGTCTTTCACATCTTTGCAAACCTGTTGTACTGCATGTATGATCTCCCACCGCGAGCTGTAGCTCAGCGCCACGATCAGGGTAAGCCCGGTATTTTGTTTGGTAAGTTCAATGGCTTCCTGCAGTTCGGTATAAGCAAAAGCCGGCAACTGGCTGGTATCACCGATGGTGGTGAGCCGGATATTGTTTTTATTGAGCGTCGGCACTTCTTTCCGGATGGTTTCCACCATCAGTGCCATCAGTCCGTTCACTTCATCTTCGGGGCGGCTCCAGTTTTCGGTGCTGAAAGCATATAAGGTGAGATATCCGATACCCAGTTCAGCACAACCTTCCACCACATTCCGGACGCTTTCTACCCCGTTATAATGCCCGAAAAGCCTGTTTTCCCCCTTCTCCTTTGCCCACCTGCCGTTACCATCCATAATAATGGCAATATGCTCCGGTAAACGGCTTTTATCAATTTCGGACAACCTCGACATTATGAATCAAATTTAAAAAGTCAGACGCCGTCTGACTTTGGGCAAAGATATAAATAATATGTAATGATGTTGCGGGTGCGCGAAAAAATACCCCTCCGGCAAGTGTTACAACCACCCTGATCGCCTGAATAAAAAGAATAGTGTTATACAGGCAATTACGGTTAAGATTATAATCGTATAAAAGCCGTATTCCGACTCGGTTTCAGGTATAAACTTAAAGTTCATACCCCAGAAGCCGGCCACCATGGTGGGTAGGGCAATAATAGCTGCCCAACCGGCAAATTTTTTATTGGTGTCATTCTGTGAAATGGAGATCAGTGAGAAATTGGCTTCCAGCGCTGAATTTAAGAGCTCACGGGTGTTGTCTACCATCTCATTAATGCGCAGCGCATGATCGTTCACATCCCTGAAGTAAGCATGCGTTTCTACGGAGATATTTTTTATATCGGACCGCATTAACCTGGTGCAGATATCTATCAGTGGTGATACCGCTCTTTTTACATCCAGCAGTTCCCGCTTCAGCTGGTATATCTGTTCGGTTGTTTCGCGACTTGGCTTTTCTTTGAATACTTTTTCTTCAATATCCTCCAGGTCGGTTTCCAGTTCCTCTACTACCGGAAAGTACCGGTCAACAATAAAATCCATGATCGCATATAAAACAAAACTTTGCCCTTTGCTCAACAGGTCGGGCATGGTTTCGCAGCGGGCACGCACTTCCGTGTACGCGACTGTTGAACCATGCCGTATGACCACGATGAAATTTTTGCCGACAAAAAAATGAGTCTCTCCAAACTCAATATGGTTTTGCGCATTCTTTTGCGCAGTGCGTAACACGATAAATACAATATCGCCATACAGTTCCACCTTTGGCCGCTGGTGCGCTTTCTGCGCATCCTCCACCGCAAGATCGTGCAGGTTGAATTCATGCTGCACCTGTCGCATGATCTCCTGTGAAGGCTCATGTAATCCTATCCATACAAACTGTTCCTCATCTTCCAGCGCCTCATGTACCTTATGCAAGGGCAGTTCTGCTTTACGCACCCCGTTCTTATAAGCAACACAATTGACGATCTCTTTCATGGCTGTTTTGTTATGGCAATCAATATTATATCAGCGTCCTTTGTCCTAAAGGCCCGGCTGCCGCTATGGTCTGTGTTTCACCAGGATCGTTGCGCTATAAAAAGACAGATGAAAGATAAGGAGAAATCGAGAAAAAGATAAATGGAGGTATTAAACGGCAGCATCGTATAAATTGGGATGCTGCCGTTCTGAATTCCGCTCTTGTTAATTTTTAGGAGGAGCCGGTGGGGGCGGTGGTGGCAGCGGACTTGCCTTTTCCCGTTGTGCCAGTGTCATTTTCTCATAAATCGGAAATACCCGGGCCGTTTTTTGACCGTCTACCTCACCCCCCTTCTCCGCAACGGTTGCCATTTCTGCAACAATTGCCTCGTATTCTTTCATTTCCCTGTCGGTAGCTCCCGGCCCGGGCTTAACAAAGTCTATACCGGGTGGTGGAGGCGGAAGCCGCACGCCATAGGTCTCCTCAAATGCTGTTTCCTTTTCTTTTGTAGATACATCTGCTGTTATGATCGTGCCATCCTTATACACCAGTTTTACAGTTTTGACTCCATTATTTGTGTTTACACTGAGTCCTGCAATATCCGGCCGAATGGTTTTTTCAACCCGGGGCGGTTGCGGGGGGCTGGGTGGTGGTGGCGGTGCTGGCGCTGTTTGCGCGTAAATGCGTTCGCTGAAGACAAAGATGAGCACAACCAACAGGGCAGTGCTCAACATGCCCCTGGCAACAGCGCTAACAGGTTTTGTTTTTTTCTGCAACATGAGTAATCTGTTTTTGATGGTGAAAAAATAAAAACTGCTTGCAAGCGGTATATGGTGGTTTACGTAAACATTTTGTAGCAGCAATTGCTGATAAGACAGGGTATCCCGGGTTTTGTCCACTACAGTCGCATCTGCCAGGTATTCATGGTTCAACCGGATGGCTTTTTTAAATAAAAGAACCACCGGGTTAAACCACCAAAATACCTGGATCAGCTCTATGAAGAGCAGGTCGTAAAAATGTTTTTGCCGAATATGTGCTTTTTCATGGAGGAGTATGCTATCAGCAATTTTACCGGATTCAAAATCAGAGCGGTTTACCATTATGCAGTTTCCCAAAGAGTGCGGTAAACAGGGTGTATCAACCAATAATACCGGCAGATCCTGCCAATATACCTTTGGTTTGGTTTTGATAAGCTGAAGCAATTTATAGACGTTCCTGCACAAGCGAAGCAGCAGGAGCATGCTCACCAGCAATATAACTGCGGACAGAGTTCGGGTAAGGTTTTCATACCATGTATCGGGAGTTGTTGCCTGCATCTCCGGCAGATGCACAAACTGTGGGAATACACCCGGACCCGACGGCATGTTGATCGTGAAGGTCATAAGAGGAATGAGCAGGGAGAGTACCAAAGCAGCAGGCAGGTAGATCCTGTTAAACACCAGCATCCGCTCTTTTCTCAGTAGAAGAAAATAAAACAGGTAAAAGATACCCGAACAGACAATCGTTTTAAGCAGGTAGATCATTTCTTCTTTTTAATTTCGTTATCCACAATTCGTTTCAACTCCTCCAGCTGCTCTTTGTTAAGGTTGGTTTCCCTGGTAAAAAAGGAAGCAAACTGTAGTACCGAATTGTCAAAGTAATTTTCAATCATACTGTTAACCTGTTTCGAGAAATAATCTGCTTTTTTTAAACGGGGGTAATATTCCCTTGAATTCCCATATTGCTTATAGCCAACCACTCCTTTGTTTGTCATCCGTTTTAGCAGTGTGGCCACAGTAGTACCGGCAGGTTTGGGATCAGGATAACAATCCATTAGATCCTTCATAAAAGCTTTCTGCTTTTGCCAGATGTATTCCATCAACTGTTCTTCAGATTTTGAGAGTTTTTTCATTCTACAAACATAAATGTATTTCTACAAATGTAGAATAATCTTTACTATTTCCAAATTTTTGTCAGATATTTTTCGGCAGGAATGCTATCGGGAGGAAAAAGGGTCACCAATACAGGACTGCTCCGTTATTATATCCCCTCGCATATGATCCCCAAATATGGTAAATCTATAGTGACCTTCAGAATAGTGTATAAGCGGTGATACTTTAGAAAGACACAGGTATAATTCTTATTGGTATTATGTAGAGCTTTGTATTTTCCCGGGACTCCTGTCCCGGAACACAGGAAATACGGAGTCAGGGACATCCGTATAGCAACTACAAATAAAAGAGTACGGCCTGATGAATAAAGGCTTACAACCTTCCAAAAGTTGTAAGACAAAAAAGGCTGATCCTAACGAACCAGCCTTTTACAATATTTATTGTAAGCTTATGCTTCCTGCGCACTCAGCCTTTTGGAATGTTTTTTCCGCTCTTCCTCGTCCAGTATCAGCTTCCGCATACGGATATGGTTCGGCGTCACTTCAATACACTCATCATGCTGAATGTATTCCATACACTCTTCAAGGGTCATTAATACCTTGGGAGCAATACGGGTAGCGTCATCGCTTCCGCTGGCGCGGTGATTGGTCAATTTTTTACCCTCGGTAGCATTTACCACCAGGTCGCCCGGCTTAATGTGCTCTGCAATGATCTGGCCGGCATATACATCTTCACCCGGGTCAACAAAAAAGGTCCCGCGATCCTGGAGCTTATCTATGGAATAGCCTGTTGTTTTTTCCTGGTTTTTGGAGAGCAATACCCCATTGTTCCTGCCGGGGATGGCTCCCTTCCAGGGCTTATATTCGCTGAACCGGTGCGCCATCACCGCTTCACCGGTGGTAGCTGTCAGCAGTTGTGTCCTTAACCCGATCAGCCCGCGCGACGGAATATCAAACTCCAGGTGCTGCATGGTACCCTTGGTTTCCATTACCAGCATTTCGCCTTTGCGGCGCGATACCAGGTCTATCACCTTGCTCGCGAATTCCTCCGGCACATCCACCACCAGGGTTTCGTAGGGTTCACATTTTTGCCCATCGATCGTTTTCACGATCACCTGCGGCTGACCTACCGTCAACTCATATCCTTCACGGCGCATGGTCTCAACCAGGATACCCAGGTGAAGAATACCGCGGCCGTATACCATAAAGCTATCTCCGCTATCGGTATCAAATACCCTGAGGGCCAGGTTCTTTTCCGTTTCCTTCATCAACCGGTCACGCAGGTGGCGACTGGTAACGAACTTGCCATCCTTTCCGAAAAAAGGAGAATTGTTAATGCTGAACAACATGTTCATGGTCGGCTCATCCACACTGATCACCGGCAATGCTTCCGGGTTCTCCGCATCAGCGATGGTATCGCCAATGTTGAAATCTTCCAAACCCACCACAGCGCATATATCACCTGCCTGCACCTCTGCCGCTTTCTTTTTTCCCAGGGACTCAAATATGTATAATTCTTTTACTCTTGATTTTTTTATTGAACCGTCAGCCTGCACCAGCGCAATGGGTTGGTTTTCTTTAATGCTGCCACGGGTCACTTTTCCTACTGCAATGCGTCCTAAAAAGGAGGAGTAATCCAGGGATGTGATCTGCAGTTGCAGGGTACCCTCACTTACTTTGGGCTCGGGTACATATTTCAGGATACCATCCAGCAGGGGTGTAATGTCTTCGCTGGGTGTCAGCGAATCGTTGAACCAGCCGTTCTTTCCGGAACCGTAATAAGTGGGAAAATCCAGTTGCTCTTCCGTGGCGTCCAGGTTGAAGAACAATTCAAATACGGCATCGTGCACTTCGTCCGGGCGGCAGTTGGGCTTGTCCACTTTGTTGATCACCACAATGGGTTTCAGGTTCAGCTGTAAAGCCTTCTGCAGTACGAAACGGGTTTGGGGCATCGGACCTTCAAAAGCGTCTACCAGCAATATAACGCCGTCGGCCATTTTTAATACGCGTTCCACCTCACCGCCAAAATCGGCGTGTCCGGGGGTATCGATCACGTTTATTTTTACATCCTTATATACCACTGATGCATTCTTGCTGAAAATGGTAATGCCACGCTCTCTTTCAAGATCGTTATTGTCCATGATCAGCTCGCCGCTTTCCTGGTTGGCACGAAACACATTGGTCTGGTGTAAGATTTTGTCAACCAGTGTTGTCTTGCCATGGTCAACGTGGGCAATAATAGCGATGTTCCTAATTTGCATTGTTTTTACTTTAACTTCTGGTTATATGGCGCAGCAGCCGCAGCTGAAACTAACTGTATAAACGTGTAGTGATGAATTTTGGGGTGCAAAGGTAGCACAAAATTTCGAGAGTGTCGTTTTTTTTCCTGGAGCTTAACGATTTGTTTACCTGCCGGAAACAGCTATTTTGGATGAAAAGAAATTAAAAGAGCTTATTATCAGTATATTTTGAATAATTAATATTTTTATATCACTTATTTCTGCATCACACTCCACACGTTCGAAGATTGGTATAAGGGTACCCAAATCAGAAATCTCAAATCATATATCAGAAATCGTATATCAGAAATCCAAAATCATAAATCGTACATTTGAAGATTGCCGATATCTGATGCAAGGATAACCGGAAATCAGAAATCTCAAACCAGAAATCAAAAATTATAACACACTATGTCTTCTCACATTTCCAATGAACGTCCCCCTGTAGATAAGGTAATAAGCGATATAGCGGACTATGTACTGAACTATGAAATAAAAAATGAACTGGCTTGGAGCACCGCACACTACTGCCTGCTGGATACCCTGGGTTGCGGACTGGAAGCGCTGACCTACCCGGCATGTACCAAACTGCTGGGGCCGATCGTACCGGGCACGGTGGTTCCCAACGGCGCGAAGGTTCCGGGTACGTCTTACCAGCTGGATCCGGTGCAGGCGGCATTTAATATAGGCACCATCGTTCGCTGGCTTGATTTTAATGATACCTGGCTGGCAGCCGAATGGGGGCATCCTTCCGATAATCTGGGGGGCATACTGTCAACAGCGGATTGGCTGAGCAGAACAGCGGTGGCTAACGGCAAAGCACCCCTGACCATGAAGGCCGTACTGGAAGCCATGATCAAAGCGCATGAGATACAGGGTGTAATGGCACTCGAAAACTCCTTTAACAGGGTAGGGCTGGACCATGTGATACTGGTGAAGCTGGCCTCCACGGCTGTTGTAGGGAAACTCATCGGCCTAACCCGCGATGAACTGATCAATGCCATTTCCCTGGTGTTTGTAGACGGGCAGTCGTTACGTACCTACCGGCATTCACCTAATACCGGTAGCCGCAAGTCATGGGCGGCAGGTGATGCTACTTCCCGGGCGGTGAGGTTGGCGCTGATAGCTAAAACCGGCGAAATGGGATATCCCTCTGTATTAACAGCTAAAACCTGGGGGTTCTATGATGTGTCCTTTAAGGGGAATGCGTTCAAATTCCAGCGGGATTACGGCTCTTATGTAATGGAAAATGTGTTGTTCAAAATATCTTTCCCTGCAGAATTTCATTCGCAAACTGCCGTGGAAGCTGCCATGACCTTACATAAAAAGCTGAAAGCACTGGGTAAAACAGCCGCCGATATCCAATCGTTGAAAATCAGAACACACGAAGCTGCGATACGGATCATCGATAAAAAAGGACCGTTACATAACCCGGCAGACAGGGACCATTGCATCCAGTATATGATCGCCGTTCCGCTCTTATACGGAAGGCTGACTGCAGCAGACTATGAGGATAATATTGCTGCCGATCCGGTCATTGATATCCTCCGGGATAAAATGTTCACGGAAGAAGATGTTCAGTTCACAAAAGACTATCATGATCCTGAAAAACGCTCCATCGCCAATGCACTGACAGTAACACTGAATGACGGAACGGTATTGGAAGAAGTAGTGGTGGAATACCCCATCGGGCATAAAAGACGGCGGGAAGAAGGTATACCGGTGCTGATTGAAAAATATAAAACCAACCTGGCACGGGTGTTTGCTGCCAAACAGCAGAAAAGCATCCAGGAGCTGTCGCTGGACTATGACAGGCTGTTCCAGACTCCGGTAAACGAGTTTGTGGACCTGATGGTAAAATGATCCAGCTGGCTGCCGGAAACAAAAAAAGGATGTTTTAAACATCCTTTTTTTGTTATGCCATAGATCTTTTTATTACTGAATAACGCCGCACCCGATCCTGTTGCCGGCATTACCGGTTGGCTGGGTGGTATAGTCGTCTTCCCCGCCATGCACGATCAGCGCCCTGCCTAAAATATTCTTATCAGCGCTTCCGCCCAGTGTCCACAGGTCAGTTTCCATGCTAAGGGTGCCGTTGCCCTGGGCATCCAGTGCCACATTCCCGATATCACCGGAGTGAAATCCGTTTTCATTTCCCCATTTCCCGTGTGGTTTGCTGGTCGGATTCCAGTGGCCGTGAGAGGCATTGCCATGATCGCCGCAATCGCCGTGCTCATGCAGGTGCACGGCCACACTCTTGCCCGCCCTGGACGGCGCCGAAACAGCAAGCTCCAGCTTTACGGTACCATTGTCATTGGCGGTAAATTTTGCCGTTCCATTAAAAGCGGTGTCGGGATAAGTGTTAGTGATCGTTGCCTGCGCTTCTTTCACCAAAGACACATCGGCGGTCTGATCGTGGCTGTGGGTCGCTGCATCAGTGCCGGTATCGGTACCCGCTTCCTTATTTTCGGATGCATTGTTACAGGCGGTAAACAACACTGTGGCAGCCAGCACAGTGGCAAACATTCTTATTGACAAATTTTTCATAACGCTTGTATTTGATTATAGTTGGCAATATTACAAAAACATTGCCTAAATCTTACCAGACAGGTTGCTGACTTGTTAATTGTCGTTACCTCCAACTTAAAGTCTCACTTATTTTTCTATTCCCTCATTCTGGTTTACATTCGCGAAAACTTTATTGCATGAACCTTCACGAATATCAGGCTAAAGAACTGCTAAAGAAATACAATGTAACCGTGCAGGATGGTATTCCTGTGGATACTTCCGAAAAGGCAGAGGAAGCGTATAAGCAATTAAAAGTGCAGTATGGCAACAATTTCGCTGTGGTGAAAGCACAGATCCATGCCGGCGGACGGGGCAAAGGAAAAATAAAGGGCAAGGATCAACGTGGAGTAGCCGTAGGAAAGAGTGCCGAAGAGATCAAAACCATAGCCGGAAATATCATTGGCGGTACCCTGGTGACCGTACAAACGGGAGAAGCGGGTAAGGTGGTAAACAAGATACTGGTGGCGCAGGATGTATATTACCCCGGACCCAACGAAGTGAAGGAGTTCTATCTTTCTATCCTGCTGGATCGTACCAAAGGGCAGAATGTTATTATGTACAGCACCGAGGGAGGGATGGATATTGAGCAGGTGGCGCATGATACCCCGGAAAAAATATTCAAAGAGTGGGTGCATCCTGCCGGCGGGCTGCTGCCTTTCCAGGCAAGAAAGATCGCTTTCAACCTCGGGTTGAGCGGAGAGGCATTCAAAAACTGTGTAAAATTCGTCACCAATCTTTATAAGGCATACGTAGAGCTGGATTGTGGTATGCTGGAGATCAACCCGCTGTTTAAAACAAGTGATGAAAAGATCATTGCGGTGGATTGTAAAATGAATCTGGACGACAATGCCCTGCTGCGTCATCCCGACCTGGAAGCGCTAAGAGATACCAGCGAAGAAGATCCTACGGAAGTGGAGGCGCATAAATATAACCTGAATTTTATCAAGCTGGATGGAGATGTGGGTTGTATGGTGAATGGCGCCGGGTTGGCCATGGCCAGCATGGATATGATCAAGCTGAGTGGGGGAGAGCCTGCTAACTTCCTGGATGTGGGAGGTACCGCCAATGCACAAACCGTGGAGGCAGGTTTCAGGATCATCCTGAAAGATCCGAAAGTAAAAGCCATCCTGATCAATATTTTCGGTGGTATAGTGCGTTGCGACAGGGTAGCCCAGGGTGTTATAGATGCGTATAATTCTATCGGCGATATTAAGGTGCCGATCATCGTCCGCCTGCAGGGCACCAATGCAAAAGAGGCCAAAGAGCTGATCGAGGCCAGCGGATTAAAAGTGCAATCCGCTATCCTGCTGAGCGAGGCGGCTGCCCTGGTGAACAAGGCGGTAAGCGCTTAAGCATTCTTTTAATAACATATTCTTGTCCCGGCTGAATAAAGCCGGGATTTTTTTTGCACCCGTTTTCTGATTGATTTTCTGTGGATTACTGTTGTTCTTCCCGTTTTTTTCATTCCAGGGCAAAAAACAATATATGGATTCGCTCCGTTTTCCCATCTCATAGAAAACTTGTTTATGGAAACGAATAAAATTTTGCAATCCAGCCTGCTGGATATTGTCTTCGACGGACGTAACAAATTATACGGTGCATACGAGCTGAGAAGCAGGTATGATAATAGGTTGATCAAATCAATCGGCATAACATTCCTGTTGGCGCTGTTTGTAGCGTTGGTTTCTTTTGTTGGGAAAAATATTGAAAGACCGGTAAAAAGTATACTTCAAATTCCTGAGGTAGAAATTGCATCAATTGACAAAGATAAGCAATCACCAGTGGAACCGCCTCCGCCACCACCCCCTCCTCCAGCAGAACAGCCGAGACTGGAAATGGTAAGGGCGGCTTCGCCCACCGTCGTGCCGGATGACCAGGTGAATGCAGATAACGAAATGAGGGATGTGGAAGATTTAAAGGATGTGGTGATTGGTACTGCGAATACAGCCGGCGATAAATATGATGGTATAGTGGCGCCGCCTATGGACGAAGTGCATACCGGGGTGGTGACAGGCCCCAAAGAGGATCCGGATGATGCAATATTTTTAACCACACAAATTGAAGCACAGTATCCCGGGGGAAATGAAGCCTGGCGGAAATACATTTCGAGAGAAATGAACAGGTATATGGACGAATTGCAGGAGGATGGAAAGGCAGGCACCTGTATCGTACAGTTTATTGTAGACCGGGAAGGAAATATCAGCGAAGTGGAAGCGGTGACCATGAAGGGAACCAAGCTGGCGGAGCTGTGTGTAAATGCCATCCGCAAAGGTCCCAGGTGGATACCGGCGGAAAACAATGGCAAAAAGGTAAAGGCTTACCGAAAGCAGCCGGTCACTTTCCAGTTGCTGAGTGAGTGATGGGAATAAAAAAACCTAACAGGTTTTACCTGCCCGCCGGAGCAAAGCGCAGGAGGGAAAACCTGTTAGGTTTATGATGTACTGTCAATCTACTGGATTGACCATACTTTTTCATTATAGGTATCTTCACTCCAGCCCTGGGCGCTTATCGCCTGTGTCCTGCTACTGGTATTCAGGGTTTGTTCCAGCCTGGGGTATGCAAAACGGATGGGAATCCTGTCGTTGTTCACATTGGCAATGCCGGGTTGAATGTCAGGGATCCTTGTTCTTCTCCAGTCAAACCAGGCTTCCAGTCCTGTGAAGAATAAGGATATCCATTTTTGTGTTCCGATCAGTTCATCTGCGTTGGCAGCAGAAAAAGCCACCCCAGTCCTAGTCAGGTAGTTGGCAGGCATGGTTATATCAAAATAGCTGAATGAAGACTTGACGCCTTCTTCATAGTGCCACTCTGCAGTTTGTCCTGTTGTTACCAGGCTTTTCTGGACGGCTTCAGCCAGGATAAACTGCAACTCCGGGTATCCCATAACGTAACCTTTGGCGATAGATAACCCTCTTTGCGTTATGGCGTCCAGGAAATAATAGCTGCCCACACGCGACACGTTGTTCGGTCCGCCGGCATACGCCAGGGCATCTACTTCATTGAGCCCGTTCGGTACGCCTACGTATGTGCCGGTTGCTACGGCTTTCTGGGCAAATACTTCAATCCTCGGATCATCAAGGGTAGTAAGCTTGTCTCCCAGGGTCTTGCTTAAACGGAATTCATCAAAAGATCCGGCACGTGTGGTATGTAACGGGAACTGGTTAGGCGAAATGGTCAGGTAGGTGAGGGTTGCGTTGTCTGCATTACTTTCAAACAGGTTCGCCGGATTGCCAACAATAGCCTGCATTTCGGCTTTTACATCTTTTTTAGAGGATATCCTCAGGTAGTACCTTAGCTTTAAGCCGTATGCCAGTTTCTTCCATTTTTCGAAGTCGCCGTTGAACAGCATATCTCCTTCAATGGAATTGGCTGCAGCGTCGAAAGTATTAATAGCGGTTGTCAGGTCTGCCTGGATGCCTTCAAAAATACTTTCCTGGCTGTCGTATTTGGGTGTTAAAAGTCCATCCAGCCCTTTCGTTGCTTCAGTATACGGAACGTCTCCATACGCGTCGGTGAGCAGTGCGTACATCCAGGATTTCAATATAAGGGCAACTGCTTTATAGTTCGGCAGGTTTCTTTCTTCTGCCATATTTGCAAGTATCTCAACGTCTCGCATTTTACCATACATGGTATTCCACAAACCGCTCCTATCTCCCCAAGTATAGCGATCCTCAGACACAAACTGTATTTTGGCGGTATGCTGAATCACGATGTTGCCGATGCCCCAGCTTTGATCTACCATATGATTGATGGTGGTCTTTAAAATGCCGGGCAATAAAAGATTGGGTGTGACTTCGGAAATGGCGTTCGGGTTGGCATTTTTTTCCGGGAAGTCTTTGGTACAGGCAGATAGCGTTACAGATGTAACAGTAACAGCCAATATTAATTTATATATCTTGTTCATATTTTTTGATTTTATCCGATTAGAAACTAAATCCTAGGTTAAATCCAATGCTTCTGGTGGTTGGCATACCTACAGATTCAACGCCGGGTATAATGGTGCCGCCGGCCAATGAAGATGTTTCCGGATCGATATGCGGTACATTGCTCCAAACTGCCAGGTTTCGACCAACGATAGATAAGTTCATTCCCTTCATTTTTATCCTAGACAAAAACCTGTTTGAGAAAGAATAGCCTATTCTCAACTCGCGAAGCTTTACATAATCGGCATCAAAGATGGCGCCCTCTTCAATATCACGGTTACCCGTCCTGGTTTGGTGATATACACGGGCAGGAATCTTGATATCGTTCGGAACCCAGTTGCCGTTACCGCCGTCTTTAACGCCCGGTGCTATCACACCGTTACCGGGGTGGCTCAGATCATATCCGTTTTCCCGGCCTTCCAGGGTCTCGATCAATTGCCCTGCTTCCAGGCCTACTACCCATGTTTCAGAAAATATTTGACCGCCTACACGGGCATCCAGTAAGAAGCTTACATTCAGGTTTTTGTAGGTAAATGTATTACGTATACCTGCCATCCAGTCGGGGTTATAGTTACCTACTTTAACGATATCGCTGGTACCCAGATAACCTCCCTCAGAGTTTACAATCTTTTGTCCGTAATAAGGACTTTGAGGATCATCCACCCTACGGAAGCCGATGGAATACATATCTCCCATTCTCTGACCTACATTAGCCCTGATCTGTATACCATGTCTGTCTGCCATCAGGTAAGATTGTTGCTCTCCATCAAATTCTATAACACGACTTCTGTTGAGCGACCAGTTAACGGCAACATCCCATTTGAAGTTTTTACCTGCCACTGGGGTGCCGGTCAGCATTAATTCATATCCATAGTTCCGGATCTTCCCTGCATTCACTACGCGGGTATTATATCCTGATGCTATGGAACTGGGAACCGAAGGAAGGATCTGGTTGCGGGTGGTCATATCATAATAGCTGAAATCCAGTCCCAGTCTATTATTGAAGAAGCGCCAGTCGAGCCCTGCTTCCCAGGAGGTGCTGATCTCTGGCTTGATATTATAATTGAGCATACCGGACGGGGAAGAGTAGATGGGATAATCTCCCCAGGGGTCGTTCCTGCCGTAGGAAAGAGAGAACGCATAAGGGTCTGTGTCGTTACCTACCTGCGCCAGGCTGGTTCTTACTTTTGCAAAGTTTACCCAGTCAGGAAGCTGTACCATATCGCTGAGCACAGCACTGAGTGAAGCGGAAGAGTAGAAGTAAGAATTATCCGTTACACCCAGAGCTTCAACATTTGCCGGTAAGGTAAGTGCACTTGACCAGTCATTGCGCGCCGTGACATCCAGGAACAGGTAGTTGTTGTATCCCAACTGAACGGCGCCATACAGACTGTTGATCACTTTTTGACCGTCATATACATTACTTACTAGCGCTACTCTTGAATTATCAAGGCTGTAAATGCCCGGGATCAATAATTGAGGCGCGGTGATGCCATGATTATTCATCCTGCTGATCTGACGGTTACCCCCGGCGTTTACACCCAGGCTGAATTTATCCGAAAGGTCTTTGTTTGCGCTAATAAGGAAATCGAAATTGCTCTCGCCGTTGCGTACTCTTTCTTCACGGTAGCTGCCAAAGCGGAAACGTTGGGTGCTAAATGCACGCTGTCTTTTCCGAAGCTCGCTGTTGAAGTCGGTGCCTGCTCTTAATTGCACATTCAGCCAGTCGGTAATATCATATTTCAAGGAGATATTTCCAAAAAGCCTGCCCGCATCCTGCCCATTTGTGTTGGCATATAGGTTGAAATACGGGTTATCATGATAGTTATAATTATAGTTGAATTGTTGTACATGCTCCATTCCCGGGATCCAATAGTCTTTTAAGCTGTTCAAATCTACGTGTTGCCCCATCCAGCAGTGCAGCAGATAGATAATGCTTTCCGTGCCGTAGGAAAGATTGGGACGGTTATCGCTGTGGGTATTCACATAGTTGGCTGTAATGCGGGCAGAAAGTTTGGGAGTAAAGTTATACCCGCCGTTAAAAGAGAATGTGTTTCTTTTAATATCCGTATTGGGAATGATGCCTTTTTGATCCAGCAAAGTATAGGAAAGCCTGAAATCACCTTTATCATTGGCTCCGGTAAGGGAAACATTTGTATTATGCGTGATGCCGGTTTCGTAGAAGCCTCTCAGGTCCATCCCCGGTACGAATGGTGTTGGGGTGATGGTGCCCCTGGCTGCCATGTCAGCGGCGGAGCCCAGAACGCCATCGTCTACCAGGCTGATATCTCCACCCCTGAATCCATTGGAAGTAGGGGAGTTGTGTTGGGCAATTAACTGGCCGTCCATTCTTGGACCCCAGCTTTCATCCACTCCATCATTATCCCCTCCGGCATTGCCATCCTCAAACCTGAATACACCGTTGTTTCCCTGTCCGTACACGCGCTGAAATTTTGGTAAAACCAAAGGAGATTCAAAAGTGATACCGGTATTGACCGTTACGCCTACACCTTTGCTGCCTTTTCCGGATTTAGTGGTAATAACAATTACACCGTTGGCTGCCCTGGAACCGTATAAGGCAGAAGCGTTTGCTCCTTTCAGCACCGTCATGGTTTCAATGTCATCGGGGTTTACCATGGAAGCGCCGTTACCATAATCAAGCTCCTGGTAATTGCTGCCTGAAGAACCGGTCAGTTCATTGGTGATGGGCACTCCGTCTATCACAAAAAGGGGCTGATTCTTATTAATATTAAGTGACTTGTCTCCGCGTATGGTTACCCTTGCTGATCCACCTACGCCACTGGGACTGCTCATCACTTGTACCCCTGCAACCTTTCCCGCCAGTCCGCTGACAAAGTTCGTCTCACGGGCTTTATCCATATCTGAGCCTTTTACTTCCTGTACGGCATAACCCAGCCTTTTGGTCTCCCTCCTGACACCTAAAGCGGTTACCACCACTTCGCTTAGGTCCTGCGATGCTTCGTCCAGGGTAATGCTCAAATTGTTGCCGCTGATGGTTACTTCCGAGGTTTTATATCCCACACCACTAAATACCAGGACCTCACCCTGGTTAGCTTCAATGGAAAAGCGCCCTTCCCCGGTTGTGTATGTCCCTCTATTCGTTCCCTTTACGGTTACAGAAATTCCCTCAAGAGGGCTTCCGTCATTAGATGAGATAACAAGGCCGGTAATGGATTGCTGTCCCAGTCCTGTAAGTGGCAAGCAACATACAATAATAAGAGCAAATTGAATTTGCCTGAACCATGATTTTCTGCTCATAAGCTTCTTAGTTTATTAGATTAAAGATTTGGTTCGCAAAGGTTAGGGAAAAAAGTAAACGGAATATTAAAAGTATATTAATACTAAATTAAAAATATCAGCCAATATTCCAAATCTAAATGCGGTAATTTTTCATGGGGAGTTCATAATCAAAAGTAAATTATATCTATAATATAAGATACAATCCTGAAAATTATACCCATCCTCGAAAACAATCTGGCTAATAAGTTTATAAATAATAAACAACTCCCTGTTCATGTTTTCTTAACCACCTCTTAATATTGGGATAATATTTAATAGATAGTTTTGGTAAACTCATCCAGATGGAAAAACGACCCGTTGATGTGGCGGTTATCTCTGATGCACATCTTGGAACATACGGATGCCAGGCTAAAAAGCTCACCGCTTACTTAAAAAGCATTTCCCCCTCTATCCTTATCCTGAACGGGGACATTATCGACGGCTGGCAGTTCAGCAAGAGCTATTTTCCCGCATCCCATATGAATGTTATCCGGGAGATCATCAACTGCATTTCCTCCGGTACCCGTGTCTTTTATATTACTGGGAATCACGATGAAGCCTTGCGCCGCTATTCAGACCTGAGAATGGGCAACTTTATGCTGACGGATAAGCTGGTACTGGAAATCGATCATAAAATGACCTGGATATTCCATGGAGACGTTTTTGACAATACTACAAGGGGGGGCGCCAGGTTCTGGGCGAAGCTGGGCAGCAGCGGGTATGGGTTACTGATACTTACCAACAGGCTGATCAATTCGGTGCTGAAATTGCTGGGAAGGGAAAGGATATCGCTGTCGAAAAGGGTAATGGAAGGTGTTAACAAAGCGGTTGCCAGGGTGAACGATTTTGAAGCCATTGCCGCGGAGCTTGCCATTGAAAAGAAGTATGACTATGTTATTTGCGGGCATGTGCATAAGCCGCAGAAAAGGGAAGTGACCAATGAACACGGATCAGTAACCTACCTGAACAGCGGTGATTGGGTAGAGCATTGTACGGCGCTCGAATATTATAAAAAAGAATGGAAAATATTTGAATATGATGAAGCGGCATTCCCGGAGGTGAAAGTAGAAAATGAAAAGCCGCAACCGAATGTTATTACCGACGAAATAAGCTTCTATATCAGTTCTTTGGCAGGATGAAGACAATTTGGAATGTGGAAATGATTGCTGATTGGGCTCAGAACGTTCGGTGTCTGATGTGATTCAAACGGGGACTTCACCTTCGGGGAAGGGGTTTAAAAATAAAGACCATGAAAATATTCTACGCGATACAGGCAACGGGTAACGGGCATATCAGCCGGGCTATGGAACTGTTGCCTTATCTGGAGGCATACGGCAGTGTAGACCTGTTTTTGAGCGGCGCCAACAGTAGCCTGGAACTGGATGCACCCATCAGATACAGAAGTTCAGGCTTAAGCCTGTTTTACACCTGTAAGGGAAGCCTTGATTACCTGTCGATGGTAAAAAAGCTGTCACCCCTGCGGTTGAGAAAAGAAGTAAAGGAACTGCCGGTGGAAAAATATGACCTGGTCATAAACGACTTTGAATGCATTACCAGCATTGCCTGCAAAAAAAAGAAAGTACCATCGGTAAACTTTGGCCACCAGGCAAGCTTTATGTCTGCCAATACGCCCCGGCCTGCCAGCACCAGTGCAGTGGGAGAATGGGTCCTGAAAAATTATGCCCGTGCCAGCCGGTATGTGGGGTTGCACTTTGAGCAGTATGATGACTTTATATTACCGCCCGTAATAAAATCGAAGATATGGAATGCGCAGCCCACTGAAGGAGATTATATTACAGTATACCTTCCCTCGTATTGCGATTGCGAGATAAAGAAATATTTTGCCGGACTTGATGCATACCGTTTCCAGGTATTTTCGAAGGAGGTAACCCAGGTGGTGGAAGACAAAAACTTTACGTTCATACCGGTAGGAAAAAAAGCATTTGATGAGAGCCTGGTTCACTGTTCAGCCATTATTTGCGGTGCCGGCTTTGAAACCCCGGCGGAGGCGCTGTATTTGCGGAAAAAGATGATGGTGATGCCTATTAAAGGGCAATACGAGCAAAAATGTAATGCGGCCGCACTGGAGAAGCTGGGCGTGACCACCCTTCCGGAACTGCCGGATCATTTCTCTGCCGTATTTGAACGATGGTATCAAACTGCCGGTCCTGTTGATATCCGGTTCCCCTATTCTGCACGGGAAATTACTGACCGGATGATGGAAAGCGTACAGGATTTATAGAACTAAGATCTGGCGCAAGTTTTCCACAGGATGACTTGTTGCCTTTCAATTCTACCGGACTGTGTCCGGGTTGGACATACTTGTGCCGTGATACAATCAGGGTGGAATTTTCCGGCACAAGTGACCGGCAAGCTGAACACTTGCGCCAGGTATGTTTGTACCCCCACGACAGGCGCAAACGTCCCACTTGTACCCCGGGTAAATACGCTCTCTCCGCTTGTTTTTGATCATGCTTTTATCATTATCTTTGCGCCCTTATGGCTACAAATGATAATAAATTCCAGGCGATCATAGCCCACGCAAAAGAGTATGGTTTTGTATTTCAAAGCAGTGAGATATATGACGGGCTCAGTGCTGTATATGATTATGGTCCCTGGGGAAGCGAGCTGAAGAAGAATATCAGGGATTACTGGTGGAAAAGCATGACGCAACTGCATGAAAACATCGTAGGGGTGGATGCTGCCATTTTTATGCATCCCACTACCTGGAAAGCTTCCGGTCATGTAGACAATTTCAGCGATCCGATGATAGACAATAAGGATAGCAAGAAGCGCTACCGGGTAGACCACCTGGTTGAAGCCCATGCCGAAACATTATCGGAAGCAGAAGGGGAAGCATTGGTGGAGGCTATGACAAAGCTGGAAGCTGCCGGGGATTTTGCCGGATTGAAAAAGCTGATAGACGACAACAACATACGGTGCAGCGTCAGCGGCACCTCCAACTGGACGGATATCCGCCAGTTCAACCTGATGTTCAAAACAGAGTTTGGGGCGGTGGCATCTGCCAATGAAGATGATAACATCGTATACCTGCGGCCGGAAACGGCACAGGGCATTTTTGTGAACTTCCTGAATGTGCAGAAAACGGCCCGTATGAAAATACCTTTCGGTATTGCACAAACCGGGAAGGCTTTCCGTAATGAAATTGTGGCCCGCCAGTTCATTTTCCGTATGCGCGAATTTGAGCAGATGGAAATGCAGTTTTTTGTCCGCCCCGGTACGGAAGGAGAATGGTATCAATACTGGAAAGAGGCGAGGCTCAACTGGCACCTGTCGCTGGGAATACCCCGTGATAAGTTCAGGTATCATGATCATGTGAAGCTTGCTCACTATGCAAAAGAAGCCTGCGATATTGAATTTGAGTTCCCGATCGGCTTTAAGGAAGTAGAAGGTATCCATAGCCGTGGTGATTTTGATCTTGGTGAACATCAGAAATACAGCAAAAAGAAACTGCAGTATTACGACAATGATGTAGATCCGGCTACAGGAAAACCCTATGGCAATTATGTGCCTTATGTGATTGAAACATCTATTGGTTTGGACAGGATGTTTTTGCTGGTGTTGTCGCAGGCATACGAAGAAGAAACCATCAACAAGGAAGACGGCAGCACAGACAGCAGAACAGTATTGCGTATTCCTCCGAAGGTAGCACCGGTGAAGCTGGCTGTTATGCCGCTTACCAAAAAGGACGGACTGCCTGAGATAGCCCGGGAAATCATGAAGGAATGCAGGGAGGAGTTTTACTGCTTTTACGAAGAGAAGGATGCCATTGGTAAACGATACAGAAGAATGGATGCCATCGGTACGCCGTTCTGTATAACAGTTGATCATCAGACCAAAGAAGATAATACCGTAACCATACGTTACCGGGATACCATGGAACAGGAACGTATACCTGTTGATCGCATAAAAGATCTCATAAAGGAGCGCATCCGGTAGCCGTTTTCCCTGCGAAATATGCTTGTAAACTTGTCTTGTAACTAAAATCTGCAGGTAATGTTATAAAAGCATATTTTTTAGCTATCTAAGCATAAGTTTTCCTGCACTATTCAATATAATTTCACTAAGGGAACTACCGGTAGGTAGCGATAACTAACGAATTGTATTAATTAATTCATATGCCAATGAATTGTTTCTTTTCTGAACCACGATTTATACATAAGATACATTATCATCCTGAGGCAGTTTTGATACCCGGCATATTCATTCCCGGTATGTCAGTATAGTTTTCGACACAATACAACCAATATGTTTATTGATAACCCTGGATTTCAAACAAGTAATCATTTTACCTATTTTAATAATTAAACTCCAACCAAAATGAAAAGAAAGCTGCTTTTAATGCTATCATTTTGTCTGTGCGGTTATCTTGCCGCTATAGCACAGAAACAGGTTTCCGGAAGGGTTACGGACGGCGGAGGCGATCCTTTGCCGGGTGTAACAGTAACCGTTAAGGGAACAGCTACCAGTACAAGTACCGATTCAGACGGGATTTTTCAGATAACGACACCGGACAGGGCTGTCCTGGTGTTTAGTTTTGTAGGATTTGCCACCCAGGAAATAGCGGTAGGTAATCAAACGAATATTACCGTAAGGATGGCGGAATCAGATGCTGCGATGGACACACTGGTCGTGATCGGATATGGTACTGCCCGTAAGAAAGACTACACAGGATCTGTTACCGCGGTAAGTTCCAAAGTCATCTCTACCCAGGCCAATTCTACCGTTACCCGTGCCCTGGAAGGAGTAGTACCCGGTATACAGGTATCGTCCATCGACGGGCAACCGGGTCTGGATATGGGGATCCGCCTGCGGGGTGCAGGCTCAGCCAGTCAGAACAGCTCTAACGCGCTGATTGTAATTGACGGGGTTCCTACGGAATATCCCAACGCATTGGCATCTATCAATCCCAAGGATATTGAAAGCATCAGCGTATTGAAGGATGCCGCCTCTACGGCGGTGTATGGTTCAAGAGGGGCAAATGGCGTATTGCTTGTTACGACCAAGAAAGGATCAAAAGGAAGAACCAATATTTCTTTCGACACCCGTATGGGATATAATTATTTAGGGAATTTACGTTTTGATCTGATTACGGATGCGAAAGATATCTATGAACATGCCTGGCTGGCAATTTACAATTCAGCACGGTATGGTGTAAACGGAACGTCTTCTACGGATGGGCGTTTTACCACCAATGTACAGACTCCGAACATGTCGCACGAAGACGCTGCTAATTTTGCCAGCGCACATCTTTTTAATTACACCGGTGGTAGTTTACAAATGAATACGCTGAGAAACTTTATGCTGTATGAAGTTCCCGGGGCTGTTTACACGCCTACAGGAAGTGGCTCTAATGCCAGTGCTACCATGTCCGGCGCCTATCTGGTTAATCCCGATGGTAAGCTGAATCCCAATGCAAGGTTGTTGTATGGTGCGGGTTCTTATGAAGACTATTTCTTTGAAAGAATGTTCCGCCAGGAGCATACTTTAACAGCAAGCGGTGGATCAGACAAGGTGGATTATTTTGCCTCAATTGGTATGCTGGAAGATCCCTCCTATATCAGGGGGTCTAAATTCAAGCGCTATAATGTCAGAAGCAATATTAACGCACAGTTGACCGATTGGTTAAAAATCGGGGCGAACATGGGCTATAGTTTCCGTAACACGCAATCTCCCGCCACCCGTTTCGGACGTAATCCGGGTACTGTTCAGCAAAACGCTTTCCGTTGGGTAAATGGTCAAAACCAGTTAACTCCGCTTTTTGCCAGGGATCAACAGGGTAATATCATGAAAAACCCTGACGGAACTGACCGGGTACATGATAACGCAGGTGTTACTTATTCTCCGCTGGGGCCTACGGGAGCGCCGTTATATACCACCGATCTTATAAAATTGCTGGATAATGATATAGACAGAAGAGAATCGCATGACCTGAACCTGAAAGGATATGCGACTATTAACTTTTTGAAAGAGCTTAGTTTTACCGCCAATATATCGTACGACCGCTTTTCGGAAAACCGCCTGCGGTACGGCACCTCTCAAACCGGCGTTGTAAACGATATAGGCGCCCTGGGTCGTACTTATATGAATACGGGTGTATTTAATACCCAGCAGTTGCTGAACTGGAATAAGCGTTTCGGAGCACATTCTATAACCGCATTGGCTGGACATGAGTATTATGAGTGGAACAGTGATCTGCTGAATTATAACTCAGCTTACCTGTTGGTAGATGATTTCCTGGGTTATGCCAACTTTGTGGGGCGTTACACCTCTTCCGGCGCGCCGTTCTCCGCACCCGGTGGAAGTATGGATAAAACAGCGTTGGAGAGTTATTTCGGAAGGGTGAGCTACAACTATGATGACAAGTATTTCCTGGAGGGCTCTGTCAGGAGGGATGGATCATCAAAATTCCGCGATGCAGCCAACCGTTGGGGTAACTTCTGGTCTATCGGCGCCGGCTGGCGGTTGATCGACGAGAAGTTTATGGAAGGAACACATAACTGGTTGAACGATCTTAAATTAAGGGCCAGCTACGGTGTGATCGGTAATCAAAGTGGTATCGGAAATTACGCTGGTTACCAGATGTGGAACTATGGAGCTGTATACACGCAATCCGGCAATGGTACCGGCGAGCCGGCGAGCTATACGCTGTCGCAGGGGGCATATGTAATAAGAAACATAACCTGGGAAAACACAAAGGTGTTTGATGCAGGCGTAGATTTTTCTTTGTGGGACAGGAGAATTAATGGTTCTATTGACTTTTATGATAAGACCACCGGGAATTCTGTTTTCCCGCAGCCCATTGCTATTTCCATGGGACAACCTTCCCTGATGCAAAACAGCGCAACAGTGAAGAACCGTGGCGTTGAAGTTGAATTGAGCATTGATGTAATAAGGAACAAAAACCTGCGCTGGAATGTTGGGTTGAACGGTACACACTACAGAACAATCCTTATGAAGGTACCTGAGAGCGTGAAGTCGGCTGCATTGGGCGGTAACTTTACGGGAGAAATTGATGGGTGGAATATCGCTACTGGTGGTGCTAACAGTGGCGGTCAGATCATGTACCTGCGCGGAGAAGGCAAGGATTACTATAACCTGTATTTGTATAAATATGCCGGGGTAGACCAGGCAACGGGTTTGCCATTATTCCATCATACGGTAACGCAGGCAGATCACGATGCTGCAAGATTTGGCGATCACCAGGTCGGCTCTGTGGTAAGCACTACGAACTACGGACTGGCCGATCGTTATGAAATGGGTAGTGCGATACCGAAATGGATTGGCGGTTTTACCACCAGTTTGCAATACAAAGGCTTCGACTTTATGGCCATCCTTGCCTACCAACTGGGCGGTAAGTTTTTAAGCGTGGAATATGCTAACCACCTCTACAGGAGCGGGAACATAGGAAATGCTTTGTCGAAGGAGGTCTTGGGTAATACCTGGACCCCGGAAAACCCGAACGCGAAATTTCCCATGGTATTTTATGGAGATACGCATTATACCGGCGGATCAACACATGGTGCATGGCAGTATAGTGATATGGCATTGTTCAATGCGTCCTATTTGAATGTAAAGAACCTTACGCTGGGGTATAGCTTTAGCAGTTCTATTACTGACAGGCTAAAAGCTAAAAACATCCGGGTATATGCTTCGGCTGATAACGTTTTCATGTTTACCAGCCACTCGGGAATAGACCCCCGTATGTCCCTGGTAGGTGGTATGGAAGTAGGCGCTGCGGTGTATCTGCCCATGAGTACGATGTCTGTTGGAATTAATGTAAACTTCTAATTAAGATTAATATGAAAAATATGAAAATGTATATACTGGGCGTGGCCACTTTGATCATGTTGTGTTTTGCAGCATGTTCAAAAAAGCTGGATATTGCGCCCCCGAATAATATAACAGATCAGCAGATTGCTGATATATTAGCCTCCGGTGATATCGGAAAAATAAGACTGGTTTTTACTGGTATGGCTAATAATATGCCACTGCTATTTAATAATCAGGGCGCCACCCGGTCAGGGGTTGCTGACATGTATTATACCAACCAGGGGCTGGACGTGAACCGGAGCCTGGAAGGAAATGATATGATACTGGGAGACCAGGAAGGGCTTAACTCTCTATGGGGTGCGATAGAATATCAACTGGGTGATTTCATTACCCCGGCGGCAGGTAAAAATGTAGTTTACTGGAATTATGCCTGGCATTGTATCACGGAAGCTAATAAGATGCTGGTTTATTTTACAGACGCCTTATTAGAAGCTGACCCTTTGCTGAAGGACTTTAAAGCCAGGGGCTTGGTGGTTAGGGCCTGGGGTTATAACTACCTGATGGAAAACTACCAGGATGCCTATATGCAGGGAGGCAACAGCAAGCTGGGCGTCCCGTTGTATGAGGTTTTTGATCCCCTGCAGGATCAAAAAGCAAGATCTTCGTCTGCCGATACCTATGCCTTCATCAAGAATGATCTGAATGAAGCTGTCAGGTTGTTAACAGAAGCAGGGGTCGGTTATACCGCCAACACTGCTGACATAGACCTCGGGGTAGCTAATTTTTTACTGGCGCGGGTTTCTGTATGGACGGGAGATTGGCCTGCAGCCATTACAGCTTGTAATGATATCCTGGACAATTATTCTACTTTAATGAGCCAGGCGCAATACGGTGGAAAAAATACAGGTACCACAGATGACCCGGAATATCTTCCCGAAACGAACGGGTTTTTGAATAATGCGCAGAATCCTGAAGTAATATTGGGTTTCCCTCTGGGTCAGGCGAATACACATTTCACTACCTATATGAATTGTTTCGGCGAAGGAAATGGTGGTGTCAGCAGAGCCTATAAACGTATAGATAATCGCTTGTTTGAGTCAATTGCTGCTGACGATTATCGTAAGGACTGTTTTGTAGAAGCTGCTCTGGGTAACTATACCTATCCTGCTAATGGAACGGTAGCATTTATACCTTCACACACTAATATCAAATTTGCAGCAACGCACCCCTTAGGTGGTGGAGAAAAAAGAAATGTGGGTGCATCTACAGCATTCTATATGCGTACATCTGAAGTATTGCTGATGAAGGCTGAAGCAGAAGCACAAGGCGTAAGCGAGGGAGCTGCAAAAACAACACTTGACAGGTTACTGGCGGCACGGACCCGTACCGGGAGTACAACTTTAACCTGCGATAATTATCCGGGAATGGCGGGGCTTAGCGCGCTGGAAATGGTGCAGTTGCAAACCCGTATAGAACTGTGGGGAGAGGGCGGCCGCGAATTTTATAACAATAAACGCTGGAATATTCCGGTGGACAGGACCAGCTCTGCCAACCATGTTACCAAAACCACTTATCCGGTGTCGAGCATGACATTGAAAATCCCGGAAAACGAAATATTGTATAATCCGCTGGCACAGCAGAACGACTAGAGGTTTCAAACAATACAAAAAAAGAGGAGGTGGCTTGTCTGCCTCCTTTTTTCTTAATTTTCCCTTTTAGTACGGAATATATAAACATCATTTCCATTATAAACCGTTTGTTTGTCAATGATCATGTCCAGTTTCCGGGCTACATTTTGGGAGGGCAGATTCGTAAGACTGATGATGGCGATCAGCGAGTTGGCATAACGGTTGGTAAATGCTTCGGATTTGCATTTGGCGGCAGCTTCGGTAGCATAGCCTTTATTCCAGTATTGCGGCAGCAGCGAGTATGCTATTTCCAGTTCTTCTGTACCGTCTACCACCTGTACCAGCAGGCCTGCATGCCCGATCAATTTTCCGGTGGATTTTTCTATCAGCGCATTCATACCACCCTTACCGGTCGCATACCTGGACCTTTGTTTTTCATACCATTTCCTGCATTCGGTTACCGGGTCTTCTTTCTCGCTGATCCAGTATTTTGATGTTACCGGATTTTTGTGAAATGCCAGCCAGTCATCAAAGTCGCCCTCCCGGATATTCCGGAACTGCAGTCTTTCGGTAGATAGTCCATCCAGCAGGTATTTCATATAATGATGTCACTTTACTGCAAGTTACAATGGATAAGGGTTCCGAATCCTGTTTATCTGTTGATTCCACTAAAACCTGGTGCGAGGGTTCGGAATCTTGTATGATAATAAAAACAGGGCCGGAATGACTGGTATCCAAATTATCCGGTGGACTTCCGTATCTTTTTCTCCACCAGGATAACAACGATAATACCTGCCATATATGCCACCAGGTCTTCCAGGGCAAAGGAAGTACCGATCACGACCCTGGCCAGCTTACTTTCCTGCCATCCCAGTATTTCAACGATCCTGAAGTACTGCAGCGTTTCAACAACAAAGCTGAAGATCAGCACACCAACAGCAGTGGCAATGGGCGGAGTATCAAAAAAGGATCGTATCGCACAGTAAATCAAGATCACCACCAAAACGTCCCCGATATAAGGACGGACAAAATTGTCATGTACAAACACGGCGATCAGCACTTCTGTTATGAACAGGATAACCGTCGCTGAAAAGTATCCCCGGTGAAACCGGAACCTGTTACGGGTATTGAAGGAAGTTGTATGCATGATGGTATAACGATGGCAGTGAAGTTTTATTCTTTGCGATCCCGCACATGCTATGCTATGCGAAGTCTCCGACTTCGGATTTTTATGTTCTTCCCCGTTTGCAACGGGCAGGATAAGCTTTGTCGCAGACAAAGGAGAACATAAGCGTTACGAAGTCTGAAGACTTCGAACAGCAGTAGTTCTTTTTTCGTCTTTGCGATCCCGCCTTCATGGAAATTTAACTTGAAAGAATCTCATGGCGGGAGAAGCAATCTCGCTTCTAAGCTTCGTTTGTGCTATTTCGCATAGCGTTTGCGGATTTATTTCCCCGCTGCACTCTCTCTGCTATCCGTAGTCTCCGACTACGGATGTTTTATGTTCTTCCCCGTTTGCAACGGGAAAGATGTTACTATATATAGTGTAAATCTTTGTCGGAGACAAGGAAGAACATATAAGTTACGAAGTCAGAGACTTTGAACGGCGGACGGATGAACCACTGAAGCTACTTTTTCAAGTAAATTTTCGGAAAATCTTTGTCATTAATTTTTAAGTCTTTTCTTATTGCCTTTATCAAATCAGTCAAATATTCATTGTGAGTAGATGTTTCTTTTCCTACTGCAAATTCTTCATATTTCAGCATTGATTTAACAACATCTTCGCTTGCGATGAGAAAAAGTTTGTCTCTAACAAATACATATTTTGTAATAAAGTTTTTGTTATGATTATCTCCTGCCAAATTATGTAATGCTTCAATATAGGCTACATAATGTTCTTCTTTTAATTTTCTTGTTTGTAATACTATACTGTTTTTGTTGGAAAGATATGCTCCAATGACAGAAACAATTATTGCTGAAAGTGCTCCTAAAATTGATATTATAATTGAAGTTACTATATTAGGTAAGAGTTTAAATTGTTATATATAAATGAACCTGCTCGGGCATGTACCATTCGATACAGACACTTGTCCCTATATATTACAGCTTCAATTAGCTATTTTGATATTAATAAGTCTCCCATTTATATATGTCACTTTCATCATTGAATATTGAATGATACATTGTGTTTTCTAAAATAACTATTGCTCTATCATCGAGACTCATAATTTCTGACCCGGTGAACCTAATAATTTTATAGCCATGATGCGTTAAAAATCGATTCCTCTTATTGTCCTTTGTAAGTTGTTCTTTTGTATGATGCCAATCAAACCCATCACATTCAATTGCAAACTTTCCAAGTGTAACGCCTGCTTTATCCTTAATTATTATTGCAAAATCTGTGTATACTAATCGCTGATTGTCATAAACTGGCAGCTGAGGAAAAATCAAATAATTTACTGTAATACCTGTTATCTTAAAACCAGACAGCCGCTCCAAAATACCAGTTAAAGGATCGTTGTAGAAGCCTTTTTCTCTGTCAATTTTATAAAAGGCGTGGTTTGGGTCATAGTTTTGGGTTGCATTTACATAAACAGCATTTGAACCATCCTTATTCATTTGCTCAAGAATCAGTAGTGTTTGCGCATCGTATGCCAAAAAATCAATGGGAAAGCGCCGTGTATAAAAGTAAGAGTATAGTTTAGCCACAAATATCTTTTCAATAGGACTCTGACAAATAGACATCAAAAGTTCAAATCTAGTCCGTGTCTCTTTAAGAATCAAATTGAGAATCTGATTAGGTTCCATACAGTAAGTGACCATATTTTATTACTACTAAATTAGACTATAAAGGCCACCACACAATATTTTAATGTAAACTATACAAATACATAGAATTGTGATAGTTCAAATACAGATCATTTCCCCGCTGCACTCTCCCCCGCAACGATCTTCAGTGTAGAATCTGCTCTTAGGTAAGTATGGTTTTGGGGCAGTGCCGTTCCCCATATATAGGCGGTTTTAAGAGAAGAGATGCTTTCCAGTGTAGCCAGCGCCGGCTGTTCAATCCCGGTAAAGCAGAGATTGATGCTTTCCAGGTGGGTAAGCGTTGCCAGGTGCTGCAAGCCTTTGTCTGTTACCGGGTTATTATCCAGACGCAGGCGTTGAAGATTGGTAAAGCTGCCGATTATTTCCAGGTCTTCATCTGACGCATCGTTGCCGGAGATATTCAGCCAGGTAATATTATCTTTTACGGCTTGTAAAAGTGCCAGCTTTTTTTGGGTATCACCGGCGCCGGCCGGTAATGTGATATCCAGCAGGTCGGGGTTATAGTGGATCTGCTTTATGACGAATCCGGCATTCGTCAGCGATTGTATGACATCTGCCTGCAGGGTAGGGGCAGACAGTTGACTGGCGGTATTCAATTGTGTTTGCGGTGAGTGGCCGGTTGCCGCTGTTTGTATACCGGCTCCAAAATAATCCCGGACGATCTGCATGATATTCTCCGGTGGGGCGGCAGCGGCTATGGTTGCATCTTCCTTCTGAAAAGCATGTTCTATCCACCAGGAAATGAGGGTTGTTTCATCCGCGGTGAGTGGCGGTTTGCCGTCCGTGGGCATGAATTTTTTATCAGAAGGATCCAGCAGCACTCTTTTGATCAGCTCGCTTTCCCCAGGTTTACCGCTGACCACCACCTCGCCATGCTTGCCACCCTTCATGATCTGCGTGAAGCTTTGCAACGACAATTCGCCTTTCATTTTGTTGCTGTTGTGGCAGTCGGCACATTTGTGTTGCAGGATGGGCTGCACGATATCCCGGAATACCAGTGCCTCGTTAAGGTCATTGATTACGGGACGTTCGGCAACCGCGTTACCGCTGTTGGAAAAACTCAGGTATCCTTCACCGTGTGTCAGGGTGCCGCCCCAGTGCCCGGCAAGGCTGATGCCGGCTACGATCAATACCAGGAACAGGTTCAATGACCTGGCAGATTGAAAAAAAGAGAAAGGTATTTTCCGGATGCTGATCAGCCAGGCAGTAAATGCTATAGCCGTTGTGCCGATGCCCATCCACATATGGAGGTCAAGGGTAGTGGCATTATAGCCCCCATCGAGCGAGAGGAGGTAACCGGTGATGCACGAAAATAAAGCGGCTATTGCGCCCGCCAGCAGGGTAACAGGGACGGCTACACGTATTTTAGTGTATGATGGTAGTCCTCCGGCCCACTGCAACAGCGCTGCCAGCAGCAGGAAGCCGATCGGCAGGTGCACAAACAGCGGATGGAACTTTCCGATAAATGTGGATATGTTCAGCAGCATCATTTAACGCGTTCAAGCTTTACAGGAGCCGTATGGCTGGCATTCCACTGGCATACATACAGGTTTTTATCTTCGTCTACACATACATCATGCCCGTGATTAAATATCTTATCCGGAGACTGGAACATGGGCTGCAGCTTTCCATTCACATATTGTGGTTCGGTGCCCCCGGGGTTGGATACCACTTTGTTTTGCTCATCGAGTATCGTTACAAAACCGGTATCTTTTTTCCATTTTTCTCCTTCCCTGGTAGTAGACCAACAAACGCCGGCATAGATATTCCTGTCATCTATCACTGCACGACACACGAACAGCCCGGGCAGTTCTGCTGTTTTGATGTATTTTCCATCCAGCGTAAAGAATTTAAAGCATTGCTCGTTCCGGGACGTGCAGATCAGCACGGGGTTGTTTTTGTCGCGGGTATCTATCGTAATACCATGTGCATTTTGCAGGTTATGGGCGGGGTTCGCATTATTGTGACCGCCCCAATGCCGGATATATTTTCCCTTCCGGTCGTATTGAATAATATAATCGGAACCATATCCATCCGCTACGTATATGTCACCGTTAGGTCCTACGGCTGTTTCGGTGGGCATAAATTTCTCATTGTCCTTATAGATCCCGAGCGTATGCGGATCGCCCAGGTTGAAGAGCAGGCGCCCGTCAATGGTTGTTTTGAATACCTGTCCTGCCTGACTTTTCCACTGTCCCTGCCTGTCCAGGAAATAGCCGCAATCGGTGATCAGTAAAAAATCTTCTTCTCCTTCTTTTGATGAGGTCAGCCCGTGTCCGCCGGGATACTGGGTTCCCCAGGCGTCCAGCAGCTTACCACTTTTATCAAATACCAGGATATTGTTGTGGGTATGATCGCCCAGCATGATCAGTCGTCCCTTGCTGTCCATTACCATTTCGTGGCAATTCAGCAGTGGCGTATGGGTGACACTCAGCTTAGCCCAGTTTTTATGTACTTTATACTTAAAGTCACCGTGCCCGATCAGGGGATCATCCGGTTGCCTGTTTTTGGAAATGCTGAATACGGAAGATGGTTGCATAATAGCGGCGGCTGTCACCAGGGCAGTTGATTTCAGGAATGTTCTTTTTCGCATGTTAATAGTCGTTATGTATGTCCCGTCTTTCCCGGCAGTCGTTTTGTTTATACCGGGTTTACTATCAGGCCAAAATATCTTTTACGATGTGCCCGTGTACATCCGTCAGGCGGAACCGGCGTCCCTGGTATTTATAGGTCAGCTGTTCGTGGTTGATGCCGAACAGGTGCAGCAGGGTAGCATGAAAATCATGCACATGCACGGCGTCCTTTACTACGTTGTATCCGAAATCATCTGTTTCACCGTAGGTGAACCCGGGTTTCACGCCGGCGCCTGCCATCCACATGGTGAAGCAACGCGGATGATGATCCCGTCCATAATTATCCGGCGAAAGTTTGCCCTGTGAATATACGGTTCTGCCGAATTCTCCTCCCCATATTACCAGTGTATCTTCCAGCAGTCCTCTTTGCTTCAGATCTTTGATCAAAGCGGCACTGGCCCGGTCGGTCTGTTTGCATTGCGCTCTCAGTCCCCCGGGAAGATTACCATGGTGATCCCAGTCCTGGTGGTAGAGCTGCACAAACTTTACATCTTTTTCCAGCAGTCTTCTTGCCAGCAGGCAGTTGGCGGCAAAGGTACCGGGATCGCGACTTTCTTCGCCATACATTTCGTATACCCAATCCGGCTCGTCGCCCATATCGGTCACCTCCGGTACGGAGGTCTGCATACGGTAAGCCATTTCATATTGTGCTATCCGGGTATTGATCTCCGGGTCGCCATAGGTATCATGCTGAAGCTGGTTCAGCTTCTTCAGGTAATCCAGCATTTCGCCCCGGTCCTTACCATCATAGCCTTCGGGATTACCGAGGAACAGTACGGGGTCTTTCCCCGAACGGAATTCAACGCCCTGGTGCTTGCTGGGCAGGAAACCGTTGCTCCACAAACGGGCCATCAGCGGTTGTCCTACACCGTTTTTGCTGATGAGAACGATGAAAGTGGGTAGGTTTTCATTATCTGATCCCAATCCGTAACTCAGCCAGGCGCCAATGGAAGGACGCCCTGCGATCTGGTTACCGCTCTGTAAAAAAGTAATGGCGGGATCATGGTTAATGGCATCCGTCTGCATAGACTTAATGAAACAAAGATCATCCACCACCTGGGCGGTATGTGGCATCAGTTCGCTTACCCATGCCCGGCATTCACCATACTGATCGAATTTAAAAATAGAAGAAGCCACCGGAAAAATCGATTGCTCTGCGCTCATACCCGTCAGCCGTTGCCCCTGCCGGATGGATTCCGGGAGGTCCTGTGCCTGGTATTTAACCAGCTCCGGTTTGTAGTCAAACAGGTCCAGTTGCGAAGGACCACCGCTTTGAAACAGGTACACGATCCTTTTTGCTTTGGGTAGGTAATTAGGGAATACGGTGGAAGTAACACCTTCTTCCATGGGCGCCGCGATATTACCTTTCCCGAAGAGCGACTTACCCAACAGGGTGCCCAGCGCCACCGCTCCGATGCCCATGCTCGTTTTGGTGAGGAAGGTACGGCGGTCCAGCAGTTTTTTTACACTGGCCAGGTCCGGGTTTCGCGGGTCAAATTGCGTATGGTGATGATGTGAATCCATAACATTATTATCTTTTGGTGATGCTGGCGTCTGTATTAATGATAGTACTGGCTACCACTGCATTGGCGGCAACTATATGCCGGGGCAACCGCTTATCTATTACATATTGCCCGGTGTTGAGCCAGCCTTTTGTTTTGGATGGCTCCCGTTCAAATTTTTCAGCTTCTTTTTTAAACAGTTCTGTTAATAAAATCAGTTCCCGGTTTGTCGGTTTTCTGCCCGTTAGTTTGCGGAAAGCAGTGGTGATCGCTTCTGTTGTATCCGTCATCCGCGTCATTTCTTCTCCCATTACCTTAGCAGCCTCCACATAGGTAGGATCGTTGAGGGTGATCAACGCCTGCAGGGGGGTATTGGTTTTTTGCCTGCGGACAATACAACTGGTCCGGATGCCTACATCAAATGTAGCCTGTGTAGGGTTGGGAATAGAGCGTCGCCAGATGGTGTACATTCCTCTTCTGTACACCAGGGCGCCACTATCCTGCTTGTATCTGGATCCGTTCATTCGCCATAAGTCTTCCGGTTGGTAGGGGTAGGCGCTTTTGCCGCCGATTTCCCTGTTCAGCAGGCCGCTGGCGAACAGTGCGTTGTCGCGTACCATTTCTGCGGTTAGTCTTGAAGGTGATGCACGGGCCAATAAAACATTTTCAGGATCCGCTTCTGTTATTTCGGGAGCGGCTACGGAGCTTTGCCGGTAGGTGGCGCTCATCACCATCATTTTCACCAGCGCTTTTAGATTCCAGTCACTCTCCCGGAAAGATACAGCCAGCCAGTCCAGCAGTTCGGGGTGCGAAGGCATTTCCCCCTGGTTGCCGAAGTCCTCAGCCGTTCTTACCAGTCCTTTGCCAAAGAACATCTGCCAGTAACGGTTAACGGCTACCCTCGCTGTCAGCGGGTGATCGGGATGCAGCAGCCATTGCGCCAAACCCAAACGGTTCCGGGGCAGCTCTCCGGGCATGGGCAGGATGCTTTGGGGAACATCCGGGTACACCCGTTCTGTCGGGGAAGTATAGTCGCCCCTGTCCAGCAGGTAGGCCGGAACCGGTTCGGGTGTTTCCTGCATGACCATCAGCTCCGGTATCTTTTCCGTAGTGTCGTTTAAAGATGACCGTATCTTTTTCAGCTCTTCCCGTATCTTCCTGCTTTCCGCGGCAATATTTGAAAAATAGTATTGCTTCAACAGGTCCTTTTCTGCTGCTGACAGGTCTTGCACACTTCTACCGGCAATAGCGCCGAATGTACCGGGTTGATATAGCTGCTGTATTTCAAGGGGTGTCAGCTCCCTGTCAAACACCAGCACATCGTTGGCTTTTGCGCCGGTCAGTCCCTTGCCGCGGCTCCAGGCACCCAGTTGCAGGCTTTGCGGGTTTACCCAGAGAATGATATCCTTATACAGGTTATCCTGGTCTATATCCGTTTCCATCTCTTTCCCGTTCATGTACACCTTCAGTCCCCCGGCTTTACCGGAACCGTCATAGGTGAGTGTAAGCTGTATCCATTCTCCCTTGATCACATCTTCTTTGGTAAACTCTATGATGGCATTATAAGGAGCGGTATGCGCCATTTTCAATTCCAGCTTATCATCTTTTATGTTCAGGCAAAATCCGCGGTAGTTGTACAGCAGGGTGGAATTGCAACGATGAAATATTACACCGTTCGTCAGCTCCTGTGGGATGTTGACCCATACGCCGATGGAAAAAGGATCAGTTCGGTTATACATGCCCGTTTTTTTCATATCCAGCCATACATCGCCATCCAGCAACAGGGAGGTTCCTTTCTCTGTTTGGGTAAACACCGGCTTTTCGCCGCCGTTGCTTTCCCGTGCCAGGGTGGCTTCTTTCCCCGTTACCTTGTTGCGGACATCGCCTTTGAGAGGATAATGCGCTGCCAGGTTTTGCGGGTATTTCTGTGCAGCGATTTTTTTGTAGGCGCCTGACTGCAGCCACCGGTCAAAATTTTCATCTGGTGATTGCGCTATAGCGGCCAGTTCTTTTTCTTTTTCTACAGCTTTTCCTGTAAGGGCAGCAACGATCTTATCCTGTTCGGCTGTTGTCAGCACCAGGGTAGGCACAGGCATGGCATCATCCCAGGATATTTGCCCGGCTTCTTTTACATTATTGAAAAAGCTGTACAATTGAAAGTATTCTTTCTGCGAAATGGGATCATACTTATGATCATGACACTTGGCACAGCTTGCCGTCATAGCCATAAAGGCTTCTGCAGTGGTATTGGTCCGGTCTGATACATATTCCACTTTAAATTCTTCCTCCACAATGCCGCCTTCTCCGTTTTGCTGGTGATTCCTGTTGAACGCGGTAGCGATCAGCTGCTCTCTTGTCGGGTTGGGCAGCAGGTCGCCGGCCAGTTGCCAGGTAATGAAATCGCTGTAGGGAAGGTTGGTATTGAAGGCTTTGATCACCCAATCCCGCCAGGGCGACATATCCCTGATACGGTCTACCGTATATCCATGTGAATCCGCGAAGCGGGCCACATCCAGCCAGTCCACGGCCATTTTTTCTCCGTAGTGTGGCGATGCCATTAAGCGGTCTACCTGCTTTTCATAGGCGTCCGGGGAGGTATCATTGATAAACGCATCCAGCTCTGCCAGGGTGGGTGGAAGCCCGGTGAGGTCGAGGCTTAGCCTGCGCAACAGTATTTCCTTATCCGCTTCCGGGGACAGTCCCCATTTTTTCTGTGCCAGTTTTTGTAATACAAAATTGTCGATAGGGTTGATGGCCAAAGAAGCATTGCTCACCTGCGGTACTTTCGGTTTTTCCGGTTTGATGAATGCCCAATGCGGTTTATATTCCGCACCTTCTTTCATCCATTTTATCAGCACCGCTTTTTCATATGCCGATAAGGTGAGGTGGGATTCAGGCTCCGGCATTATATATGATGGATCGCCGGAGATGATGCGATGAAAGACTTCGCTTTTGGAAAGACTGCCGGGTACGATGGCCTTTTTGCCGGGCGTTTCCGGCAGGTAGGCATAGGCGGCCTCGGGCATGTCCAGGCGAAGACCGGCTTTCAGGCTGCCTTTGTCGGGCCCGTGGCAGGCAAAGCATTTGTCGGAAAGAATGGGCTTTACATCTGCATTAAAATCTATTTTGGCCGGAAGTGTGGCATATGCTGCTTCCACATCTTCGGGTAAAGCGGGAGAGCAGGCATAGTATAACCCAAGGGTAAGTATTAGTAAAATCCTGTACTTCATAAATATCTCGCAATCGGGTTACAAGTTAGAAACATTTGGCAAGAATAGCTTACATAAAGTTGACTGTTTTTTGTACATTTCCGACTTTTTTTTGAAATTGCCTCCTGTATAAAGACTAAACGACGATATGAATTATGAACAAATCCTTACAGGATCTGAACCTCAGCCTGTTGAATGCGGCAAGGGTACAACTGGATGATCAATGGAACTTTGATAATGTTATCAGCCCGTTTTCCCGGTTATATCTTATCGAAAAAGGAGGCGGAAAAGTATATCATCACCAGCAGCAGTTTGAGTTGAAAGCCGGTTACTTATACCTGATCCCTTCTTTCAGCTACAGCCGTTACCGTTGTGAAGATCATATGGAACAAACCTATGTACACTTCCTGGAGGATATCGGGAACGGGCTGTCTATATTCAGTACACAAAGCTTTGTGTATGAACGCCCTGCTTCAGATCTGGACAGACAGTTGTTTCACCGGTTGCTGGAAATAAACCCTCACCGGGGTATCGAACGCAGCGATCCGAAAACTTATGATAACCGTGCGTTTACACAAAAGCTGCTGGCGCTCAATAACAGTATTACACCTAGAGTGCTGATAGAAACACAGGGTATCTTAAAAATACTGCTGAGTGGGTTTATACTGGACACCGCGGCTACCCGGCTCCAACCGCTTCAATCCAAAAGAATTGCCGACGTGTTATATTATATCAGCGAACACCTGGAACATAACCTGACAGTACAGCAACTGGCCGCCTGGTGTCATCTCAATCCTGACTATTTTTCCAGGATATTCAGAGAACAGATCAAAATGCGGCCACTGGACTATATACAGCTCAAAAGGATAGAAAGGGCCCAGCTTTTACTGACCACTACCAATTATTCTTTAAAAGAAATAGCCAGCCTGGTGGGGCTTCCCAATATTTCTTATTTCAACAGGATATTTTCAAGGATATCGGGACAAACGCCCTCGGGCTACCGAAAGGCGTACTGGAATATATGAACAGGAGAAGCTACAGGATCTGCACCGGTGAAATTGTTTTCTTTCGGAGACCCAGTCTCCGGAGAACATAGAAAATGCGAAGTCCGCAGACTTCGCACAGCGGCAATAAGGGGCTCGAATTTTTCCGGAGGTTACAAGCCTCAAAACAAAAACCGCAGCATCTGCGGTTTTCAAAAATATACTGAACAGCGGGAGAGCAGTACAAGCGCATTCTGACTAAAAATACAGGATGGATTGTGACAATCCCGACATCGGCGGCCCCGATAGCAGTACGGACAACCGGACCAGCTATCCTTTTACCCTTTCCACGTATTCGCCGGTTTTGGTATTGATGCGGATCTGCTCACCCTCATCTACAAACAGGGGAACCATTACAGTAGCACCGGTTTCTACCGTTGCTGCCTTCAGGGTACGGGTGGCTGTATCGCCTTTTATGCCGGGTTCGCTATATGTAACCAATACCACTATTTTATCGGGAAGCTCCACGCTCATGGCCTGTTCAGTTTCGGTATTGAACAGTACGCCCACTTCCTGTCCTTCTTTCAGGAACTGGGGAGCATCGATCAATTGCTCCTGCAGGGCTATCTGCTCAAAAGTTTCGTTGTCCATGAAATTGTAGCCGCTATCGTCCTTATACAAAAACTGGTAGCTTCTTTTTTCAACTCTTACGGGGTGGATGGTATCTCCTGAGTTCCAGGTTTTTTCGATACTGCGGTTGTTATCTACCCCTTTTAGCTTGGCCCACACTTTGGCGGCGGCTCTTGCGGTTTTGTTCTCCCCGAACTCCACCACACTGTAGAGGGCGCCATCCAGCTTGAGGATCATACCACGACTGATATCTGATGTATTTGCCATATGATTTTATTGTAATAAATGGCGCAAATATAAAAGTTTTTGCAGCGAATCCGCTATTTTCCACCCCTGAAACCAGAAACTATCATTTAAAAATTTTTCGGGTATTTTTGCCCCATGGAGCAAAACATGTCCTACGATAGCCTATCAGAAGAAAAACTTTCATTCGATCGTTTTCGGGAGGAAGTGTTGAACGACTACCGTCTTGTTTGCGAGAGCCGGGAGGCAAGCTTATTGGGGAGAAAGGAAGTGCTCACCGGGAAAGCTAAGTTCGGTATATTCGGCGATGGCAAAGAAGTGCCGCAGGTAGCGATGTCGAAATTCTTCCGGCCGGGAGATTTTTATGCCGGTTATTACCGCGACCAGACGATTGCGTTTGCCACAGAAACCGCCACGATCGAAGAGTTTTTTTCGCAGTTATATGCCAATCCAGACAGGGAACTGGAGCCCCACAGCGCCGGCAGGCAGATGAATGCCCATTTTGCCTCCGCCATGATGGGGGCAGACGGTGATTTCCTGGACCAGGTAAACCATAAAAATATTACCAGCAGCATAGCGCCCACCGCCGCCCAGATGCCCCGGGCGGTCGGACTGGCGTTTGCGTCGAAGGTTTTCAGGGAGGTGGAACAGGTAAAGCAGCTCACCAGTATGTCTAACAACGGCAACGAAGTGTGCTTCTGCACCATTGGAGACGCTTCCATAGCAGAGGGGCATTTTTGGGAAGCCGTTAATGCGGCATCGGTGCTGCAGATCCCGCTGGCCATATTTGTATGGGACGACGGCTATGGCATATCGGTATCTTCGGAAGAGCAGATCGCCAAGGGATCGGTATCCAGGGCGCTGAAAGGATTTCAAAAGCAGGACGGAACCAATGGCATTGATATATATAAGGTGAAATGCTGGGACTATGCCGGTATGTGTGAAGTATTTGAACCCGCCATCCAGAAAATAAGGGATACGCATATCCCTGCTGTTTTTCATGTGGAAGAAGCCACCCAGCCGCAGGGGCATTCCACCTCAGGTAGTCACGAGCGGTATAAATCGCCCGAACGCCTGGACTGGGAAAGGGAATGGGACTGCAACCGGAAAATGAAAGAATGGATCATTGCCAATGCCCTGGCGGATGAAGAAGAGCTGAATGGTATAGAAGCAGAAGCAAAACAGTTTGTGCGGGAAAGCCGTAACCAGGCGTGGAACAAATATATTCAGCCTGTTAACGAGCTGATAGCTCAAAGTACAGCCCTGTTGCAAAACCTGCCGGATGAGTCTGGGTATATCGGTGAAGCGATGCGAACATTGAAGGCAAACCGGGAACCGATGCGGAAGGATGTATTAAAAGCACTATCTGTGGGTGTTTGTTTTGGAAACAGCCCGGAGGTGGAGGCGTTCTATAAGCAACTGCAGTCGGAACTGAAAGCAAGCTATACTTCCCACCTGTATAATGAAGGGGTGAAGAGCCTGCAGCATGTGCAGCCCGTACCGGCCACTTATGACGAAAATGCGCCGTTGCTGAACGGCTACCAGGTACTGAATAAATATTTTGACGCCTTGTTCAGCCACAACCCGAAAGTGTTTGCCTTCGGGGAAGACCTTGGGTTGATCGGCGATGTAAACCAGGGATTTGCCGGACTGCAGCAAAAGCATGGTTCCAAAAGAATTTTTGATACAGGCATCCGGGAGCTGACGATCATGGGGCAGGGTATAGGACTCGCGATGCGGGGACTGCGCCCGATTGCGGAGATCCAATACGTGGACTATATATTGTATGGGCTGGAGCCTCTCAGCGATGATGTGGCTTCCATGCATTACAGGACCGGTGGCAGGCAAAGCTGCCCGATCATAGTCAGAACCCGTGGTCACCGGCTCGAGGGCATCTGGCATAGCGGGTCGCCCATGGGGATGATCATTAACTCCCTGCGCGGCTTTCATGTATGCGTACCGCGTAATATGGTACAGGCTGCCGGTATGTATAATACCCTGCTGGAGGTGAATGACCCCGGCATTATGATAGAATGCCTGAATGCGTACCGGCTCAAGGAAAGGCTGCCCAATAATCTTACTGCGTTCAAAGTACCTCTGGGTGTGCCGGAAATAGTACGGGAAGGAGAAGATGTAACCATCGTATCCTATGGCGCTACGTTGCGGGTGGCGCTGGAAGCCGCGGAAGTATTGAGCCGGCTGAACATTCAATGTGAAGTGATAGATGTGCAGACGCTGTTACCTTTCGACACAAATCATAGCATTGTGGAGTCGCTGAAGAAAACCAACCGCATCATTTTTGCCGACGAAGATGTGCCGGGTGGTGCAGCTGCTTATATGTTCAATAAAGTGATGGAAGAGCAAAACGGCTATCGCTGGCTGGATGTGGCGCCCAGGACCATTACAGCCGCAGCCAACCGACCGGCTTACGGTTCAGACGGCGACTATTTCTGCAAGCCCAATGCAGAGGATTTTATAAGAGTGGTTACCGAAATGATGACAGAATAACCTGCTGTATGACCGAACAATTGAACCCGGACGATAGTGTTACCTCAATAAAAGAAGTGAAAACACAATTGATAACAAAAGAGGAGATACGGTTTGTTGACTACTGGAAAGAGCAGCGGAAGGGCTCCAAAATAAAATACCACCTGTTGTACAGCATCAGTTGGGGGATGATGGTAACACTTTTCAGTTTTTTTATTATCATGTTCCTGGGTGGGATTAGTATCATCCCAATTGCACAGGACAATCATAAGATCATCGTTATCTTAGCCGCCGGACTCCTGGCGGGCACTGTCATCACCTTTATCTCCTGGCGCCTGAATGAAAGGCGCTACTTCAGGATACTGGATAAGGTGCGGCAGAACATGATGAACTGACCGGGGGAAAACCGGGCTGACCAAAAAAAGCTCATGGAACGTCTTTGCAAGGGAGGAATCCCGCATGTGGCGGGAAAGCAATCTCTTTGAGTGATATTTGTCACGCCGGGGTCTGGCGTAGCCGACCCCGGCGTCTTTTAATCCTGTCCTCCCTTCCTGTTTGCTTTGCGTTGCGCGGGCCATTCGCCCAGTTGTCCGTCAGCGCCTGTTGGTAATACTCTTTTTTCCCGCGATGTCTTCACCGGGTCTTCGCTGGCCATATAAGCCAGTATAGCGGTCAATATGGCGTTGTTCCTTACATCGTCAAAAACGATTTTGTCATAAGTGTCTTTATTGGTGTGCCAGGTAACCGTACCATAAGACCAACCTAAAGAACTTAATGAAAATGCGGGTGCCCCTACTGCTACAAAAGAGGCGAAATCGGATCCGCCGCCGCCGGGAAAACCGGGGAAGCTGGTTTCAATATGCTTCCGGGTATCCTGCGGCACGGCGCTCAGCCAGCGGGTGATATATTCATATGCGTGAACAAAACCCTGTCCCTGGATATTGACTACCCTGCCTGTGCCGTTATCCTGGTTGAACATTGCCTGCAATCCGTTGACTATTTCCGGGTGATCTTCCACAAACGCACGGGAGCCGTTCAGTCCCTGCTCTTCACTTCCCCAGAGTCCCACCAGGATGGTTCTTTTGGGATTGGGATAGAACTTTTGCAGCAGCCGCGCTGCCTCCATCATCACCAGGGTGCCGGTTCCGTTATCCGTAGCGCCGCTGGCGCCATCCCAGGAGTCGAAATGCGCGGAAAGGATGATGTATTCCTCCGGCTTTTCCGTTCCCTTTATTTCAGCCATTACGTTAAAGGTGGGTACTACACCCAGCTCTTTGGAATCGGCCCTTACATTCACTTTGGGCTTTTGTCCGGAAGCGGTAAGCCGGTATAAGAGTCCGTAATCCTCTAACGAGAGATCAATAGTGGGTATCTTTTTTACATGTGCGCCGAATATTTTATTGGAGCCGAATGCCTTTGACCAGTAAGAGCTGAATATACCCGCGGCGCCCGCTTTCTCCAGTGCTTCTGCCAGCGTCCTGGGTGTGACATCTATTTTTTTCAGGCGGTTGGTCCATTCTTCCGTCGCTTTTGCCTGTTCGGCCCTGATCTTTTCTATTGACTCTTTTGTGCCGAATTCATCCCAGTTATAGTCGGGTCTGCCGGTGGGCTGTAAGGCGGATACCAGTACAAATTTTCCTTTCACGGAAGGCAGCCATTTGGAAAAGGCTGCTGCATCGGGCAGGTCTTCCAGTATAATGGTCTCTGCCGTTACTGTTTTCCCGGCTGTATTTCCACTCCAGGCCAGTTGTGTGGCTTCCAGTGTTCTTACCCGGGGATGCACCAGGTCTACATGGGTGATCCCTCTTTCCCAGCCCCGCCACGTGCCCCAGTTTTCGGTGCGGGCCGGTATGCCCCAGGTGTTGAATTTCGTTATAGCCCAGTCGGCGGCTGCTTTCATTTGGGGAGTACCTACCAGCCTGGGTCCGATGACATCGAGCAGTTCGTGTGCCAGCGGCTCCAGTTGTGAATTACTATTGGCTTCCGTCACTATTTTTTGAATGAGAACGGAGTCGGGTTGCTGCGCTCTTACTGCCTGCGGAAAGACGATGAGGGTGAAGAACATAGCATAAACAGATACTGTGATGGTGCGTAAGGAAATTTCTCTCATGATGACGTATTTTGTAAGTTTTGAAGGTAAAGAAAAATGGTAAGAGGGAAGATGGTAAAATGGCAAAACCGTAAGATGGTAAGAGGGCTGTGATCTTCTTACGGTCTTACGCGTCTTACAATCTTACAATTAATTAGCGGGAAAGCGCTTAATTTTCATATTTTTGCGCAGCCTCTTAAAACAGTAATACTTATAATTTATGTCGGTTTTAGTAAACAAAGACTCAAAAATAATTGTCCAGGGATTTACAGGTTCGGAAGGTACTTTTCACGCTACACAGATGATAGAATACGGAACAAAGGTGGTAGGAGGCGTAACGCCGGGTAAAGGCGGGCAAATACACCTGGAGCGGCCGGTGTTCAATACCGTGGCAGATGCCGTTCAGAAAACCGGGGCCGATGTAAGTATTATTTTCGTGCCACCTGCTTTTGCAGCAGATGCTATCATTGAAGCGGCGGAAGCCGGGATAGCCCTGATCATTTGTATTACCGAGGGCATTCCCGTACAGGATATGATAAAGGCAAAGCACTATCTTTCCGGTACCGGTTCCAGGCTGGTAGGTCCGAACTGTCCTGGTGTTATCACCGCGGAAGAATGTAAGGTAGGCATCATGCCGGGGTTCATCTTTAAGAAAGGAAGAATAGGCATTGTCTCAAAGTCGGGAACGCTTACTTATGAGGCTGCCGACCAGGTGGCCAAGGCTGGTCTGGGTATTTCGACCGCTATCGGGATCGGCGGCGACCCGATCATCGGTACGACCACCAGGGAAGCGGTAGAGCTTTTTATGAAGGACGATGAAACAGATGGTATTGTGATGATAGGTGAGATCGGCGGTGGAATGGAAGCGGAAGCCGCCCGGTGGGTGAAAGAAAACGGTACAAAACCCGTTGTGGGCTTTATTGCCGGACAAACAGCGCCTCCCGGGCGCAGAATGGGGCATGCAGGCGCTATTGTAGGCGGTGCGGATGATACAGCGGCTGCAAAAATGAAGATCATGAGGGAATGTGGCATCAGCGTGGTAGACAGTCCGGCAGATATCGGGAAAGTAATGGCTGAAGTGATCGCGAAAAATGCGTTCAAACAGCCGGAAAAAATATAAGTGAAAGGATCAGCCGCACCGGGGCTGTTCCTTCAGACTGCTGAAAGCTACTGTACCGACGCTGTGTGTAACGGCATTTTTTTATTTAATTGAAAATTCGAAAAGGCTGTCGTTTTCGATAAAGCCTTCCAGTTCATCTCCTACCACACATTCGCTTACCCCCGCGGGTGTACCCGTAAAAATGACATCGCCTATATTGAGGGAGAAATAATTTGAAATATAGGATACCAGGTAATCGAAACTGAAGATCATATCCCCCGAATTGCCCTGCTGTATAAGCTCTTTGTTTTTATACAAGCAAAAATCTATATCCTGTTTTTTGAAATCAGGGCCGATATCCAGCCACTTGCCGATAACCGCAGAATTATCCCATGCTTTGGCCTTTTCCCACGGCAGGCCTTTTGCTTTCAGCTCGTTCTGAATATCCCGTGCTGTAAAATCTATACCCACGCTTATGCCATTGTAGTATTTACCGGCATGTTTCTCCTGGATGTATTTTCCATTCTTACTGATCCTGAGCACCAGCTCGGTTTCCGCATGCAGCTCGTTGGTAAATTCAGGGTAATAGAACGGGGTATGCGATTGCAACAAAGCACTTTTAGGCTTCATGAAAATAACAGGTTCATCCGGTATTTCATTTCCCAGTTCTTTGGCATGATCCACATAGTTACGGCCTATACAAAATATCTTCATAGTAATTTATTAGTTCGCGTTTTCACAGGTTCAATCGATCAGGTAAGTTTGGTGTATTTAACAAATTGCAGTAGGGGGCTGTCAATAGGAAGATGGATACTGTAGCTGCTAAGTAAGACGCTAATTTACTGTAAACAAACTGAATCTAAAATAGTTGGAAAAATTATTTACCGAATATCATACATTTTTACTGAAATTCCATCCCATTGATCCAACTCATGGTTTTTTCCAGCCCTATAATGGAAACGTTCTCAATTACTTCGCAGGATTTTTCGATTTTTGACTTTACAATGGGCATTTCTTCAGGAAACCACCGGCTCAGAACGAATTCAACCTGCATGCCTTTGGGAAAATTGTTCCCGATCCCGAACCTGAGCCTGGGGTATTTGTCTGTACCCAGTACCGATTGGATGTCCAGCAGCCCATTATGGCCGGCATGACTACCGCTGCCCCTTAACCGCATTTTACTTAACGGTAGTGCCAGTTCATCTACGATGGTAAGGGTATGCTCCAATTGTATTTTTTCCTTATCCATCCAATATTTAAAAGCTTTTCCGCTCAGGTTCATATAAGTGGTAGGTTTAATACATATAAAAGTTCTTCCCTTCCACCGGATCTCAGCCACTTCCGCTAAACGGCCGGTACTGAAAGAGGCGCTGTTTTTACGAACAAAGGCATCCACCACATCAAACCCTATATTATGACGGGTGTGCTCATATTCCCTGCCGGGGTTACCCAGCCCGACGATCAGGTGCTTTGACGACATAAATAAAAAACCCAACCGCTGAGGGTTGGGTGTCATATTTGATTATTATTTTATTTTTTAGCCGGTGATTTGGCTGCCGCTGCTGCCGCCTGCTCTTCCTGCTTCAACTGGCGGGTCATCACTACGGAAGCAATAGGAATTCGGGGTGAATTCAATATCTCGTATTTTTCTTCCTTTACATCCTCCACCCGCAGGTTCTCGTTCAGTTCCAGTTCGGTAAGGTCTACCTCGATATTTTCCTTCAGATCTTTAGGAAGCGCCTTTACCTTAAGCGCTTTGATCTTTGTAACCAGTCTTCCGCCGGCTTTTACGCCTGCTGCGGTGCCGGTAAACTTCAGGGGAATGTCGGCGATCACTTTTTTGCCTTCCACCAGTTCCAAAAAGTCCAGGTGGATCAGGCTGTCGGAAATTCTGTCAAACTGAACATCTTTTAAAATGCATTGGTACGTGTCTGCACCAACTTTGATAGCGGCTAACTGAAATTCCGGGGTGTACACCAGTGGTTTAAAAGCCTGCGCAGGAGCTTCAAAGCTGATCTCCGTGCTGCCGCCATAAATTACACCAGGCACCAGTCCCTGAGAGCGGAGTTGGCGGGCGGCTTTCTTCCCGGTTCCGGTCCTCGGTTGTCCTTCGATTGTAATTGTTCTCATTGTATGATTGTTTATAATTTACTTGTTTCGCTGCTGACTATGGATAAACAGGCTGGTGATGCTCTGGTTCTCGTATGCATTCCGGATGGCAATGGCAAACAACTCTGACACACTGAGCACTTTTATTTTGGAAGAATTGTTTTTCAGCGGCAATGTATCGCACACTACCAGCTCTTCCAAAACGCTGTTGTCGATGTTTGCATATGCATTGCCGCTCAATACCGGGTGCGTACACAACGCTCTTACGCTTTTTGCTCCTTTTTCCATCAGCAATCCCGCTGCTTTTGCCAGAGTGCCGCCTGTATCACATATATCATCTATAAGAACTATATTCCTGTCCGTTACATCGCCGATCACTACCATGCTGGCTATTTCGTTTGCCCGCTTCCGGTGCTTATCACAAATAACCATTTCCGCGTTAAAAAAGCTGGCTATTTCCCGGATCCTGTTGGCGCTTCCCACGTCAGGGGCGGCAAAGGTAAGGTTTTCCAGCTTAAGCTGCTCTATATAAGGAATGAAAATTGCCGAACTATCCAGGTGGTCCACGGGTATATCAAAATACCCTTGTATTTGGGCGGCATGTAAGTCCATGGTTATCACCCTGTTAGCGCCTGCTGCCGTCAGCAGGTTGGCCAACAGCTTGCTGCCGATAGCCACCCTGGGCTTATCCTTCCTGTCCTGCCGGGCATACCCGTAATACGGCATTACGGCAATGATCTTGTCTGCAGACGCCCGCCGGGCGGCATCGATCATCAGCAAAAGCTCCATAATATTGTCCGCCGGCGAAAAAGTGCTTTGTATCAGAAAAACATAGTCTCCCCTGATACTTTCCAGGAAAGTGGGTTGAATTTCGCCGTCGCTGAACCGCTGAATGCTGACTTTGCCTAAAGGCTCTCCAAACTGATTAGCTATTTTTTCCGCCAGGTAACGGGAGCCGGTGCCAGAAAATAATTTTGCCTTGGGCTGCATAATATTGGGTGGATGAGGGACGAAGGTAAAAAGAAGACTTTAACTTAAGTACAGCTTCAGGAAAAAATATGCTAACAAAAAAATATCCATATCTTTAAGCAAAATATTTTGCTATTTTAATAAAACCGCATATACTGTCTTTCCTGGATCTTAACCTGGATTTCCTGGACCACAACCATCTTCGCTAACGTGGTCCTGGTGCTATTCTGATATTTTTATTGATCAACAACGTTTGTCTGGTTTCCGGTATGGATTGCGGAAGAGCAGGGCGAACGGCAATTATCTGAACAGTTATGCAAACGGTATCTGATAAAACATCCCGGTATTTATCTCTTGAAGAAAAATACGGGGCCCACAACTATCATCCCCTGCCGGTGGTATTGCAGAAAGGCAGGGGAGTATTTGTCTGGGACGTGGATGATAAGCGTTATTACGATTTCTTAAGCGGCTATTCCGCCGTTAACCAGGGGCATTGTCATCCGAGGCTGGTGGCGGCGCTTGCGGCGCAGGCGCAACAACTGACCCTGACTTCCCGGGCATTCTACAACGATAAGCTGGGTGAATATGAACAGTTTATTGCCGGTTATTTCGGCTTTGATAAGGTGTTGCCGGTAAATACCGGGGTAGAAGCAGTGGAATCTGCTTTGAAGCTTTGCCGTCGCTGGGGATATGCGGTAAAAGGCATACCGGAAAACCAGGCTAAAATAATTGTATGTGCCAATAATTTTCACGGCAGGACTATATCTGTGGTGTCGTTCAGCACCGATAAAACCGCCACCGGCGGGTTCGGACCGTTTACACCCGGTTTTGAAGTGATACCTTTTAATGATCTGGCTGCCCTTGCCCGGGCGGTGGAAGATCCGTTGGCAGCTGGTTTCCTGGTGGAACCCATACAGGGGGAAGCCGGGGTGGAAGTGCCGGAAGAAGGCTATTTATCAAAAGCCAAAATGCTTTGTGAGCAGCACAGGGTATTATTTATAGCAGATGAGATCCAGACCGGTTTGTGCCGTACCGGCAGGATGCTTTGCGTTGATCATGAGTTGGTGCGCCCTGATATACTGGTATTGGGCAAAGCGCTGAGTGGCGGTATGCTACCCGTGAGCGCAGTGCTGGCGGATGATGAAGTGATGCTGACGATCCGTCCGGGCGAACATGGCTCTACCTACGGTGGTAATCCCCTGGCATGCAGCGTGGCCATGGAGGCGCTGAAGGTGCTGAAAGAGGAACAGCTTGCTGAGAATGCCGCCGCTATGGGGAAACTGTTGCGAGAGGGGCTGGCAGCGATCAATTCTCCTTTTATAAAAACCATCCGGGGTAAAGGCCTGCTGAATGCGATCGTGGTGGATCATCCAAATAAAAACGCCGCCTGGGAACTATGTCTTGAGCTGAAGAACAACGGGTTGCTGGCTAAGCCCACCCACGGCGATAAAATAAGGCTGGCGCCGCCGCTGACCATCACTGCTGAGCAGGTGAAGGAGGCGGTAGGGATTGTAGCGAGAAGCCTGGAGGGAGTAAAATGGTAAGACACGCAAGACCGTAAAATGGTAAGATGCGTAAGACTGTAAGAAGGTACACCCCTCTTACCATCTTACGGTTTTACCATTTTACCATTTTTTCTTTCTATCTTCGCCTATTACATCTTGCTATGATTGAAATTGTGCATAGGAAGGGAAAAAATAACAGAATAGTTTAAACTAAAAAAAATCAATGGAATTCAGTTTGTTGTCCATAATACTCGCGGTGGCGGGTGTGATTATAGGCGTTATAGCCGGTAAAATGATCTTTGCTCCCAATACAAAAAAGCAACTGGAAGAAGCAGACCTGCTGGCAGAGAAAACAATTGCAGATGCGCGGATTGCCGCCGAAACACTGAAGAAAGAAAAGCTGCTGGAAGCAAAGGAAGAAATTGTTCGTTTGCGGTCGGAGCATGATAAGGCGGTACTGGAAAAGAATAAAAAGATCAACGACTCCGAGAACCGTGCCCGCCAGAAAGAGCAAAGTCTTAACCAGAAGATAGAGAGCCTTGAAAAGCAGGCGAAGGAAAACGATGCGATCAAAGAAAACCTCAATCGCCAGATTGAAGTGGTCAATCAAAAGCGCACCGAGCTGGAGAAGCACCAGGAAGAGCATATCCGCCGGCTGGAAAAAATTGCCGCCCTGTCTGCCGATGAAGCAAAAGCCCAGCTGATGGAAAGCCTGAAGCAGGAGGCGCAGACCCAGGCGCTGAGTGTGCAGCAGGAAATCATAGAAGAGGCCAAGCTCAAAGCCAATAAGGAAGCCCGGAAGCTGATCATCCAGACGGTGCAGCGTACTGCTGCCGAACAGACTATCGAAAACACGGTAACGGTTTTCAACCTGGAAACAGATGAGATCAAAGGACAGATCATTGGCCGCGAGGGACGTAATATCCGGGCGATAGAAGCTGCTACCGGGGTAGACCTGATAGTAGATGACACCCCGGAAGCGATCGTACTGTCTTCCTTCGATCCGCTCAGGAGGGAAATAGCCCGCCTGTCTTTGCAGCGACTGGTAACGGATGGGCGTATTCACCCCGCCCGTATTGAAGAAGTGGTGGAAAAAACCCGCAGACAACTGGAAGAGCAGGTGCTGGAGATCGGCGAAAGAACCGTGATAGAACTGGGTATTCACGGATTACATAAAGAGCTGGTAAGAATGGTGGGAAGAATGCGTTTCCGCTCTTCTTACGGGCAGAACCTGCTGATGCACAGCAGGGAAACAGCGAACCTTTGCGCTACCATGGCGGCAGAACTGGGGCTTAACCCCAAATTGGCAAAACGCGCCGGTCTGCTGCATGATATCGGTAAAGTGCCTGACGAGGAAAGCGAATTGAGCCACGCGCTGCTGGGTGCCAAGCTGGCAGAAAAATATGGTGAAAACCCGGCCGTGGTCAATGCCATCGGCGCCCACCACGATGAGATGGAGATGTTATATGTTATCTCACCAATCGTGCAGGCCTGCGATGCCATCAGCGGGGCAAGACCGGGCGCCAGAAGGGAGATCATGCAGCAATACCTGCAGCGGATCAAAGACCTCGAAAACCTGGCGCTGGGATATAATGGAGTGGAAAAGGCGTATGCCATACAGGCCGGAAGGGAACTACGGGTAATAGCCGAGGCTGATAAAATGAGCGATGCAGACAGCGAAAAGCTGAGCTTTGAAATAGCCCAGAAGATACAGACGGAAATGACCTATCCCGGGCAGATAAAAGTAACCGTGATACGGGAAAAAAGAGCTGTAAATGTAGCCAGGTAAGCCTGTTGGGTAATAATTGTTAAACTAAATTTTGATTTACAATTTACAATTACTACCTTTGCGACCCTTAATTTAATAGTTATGAGCACAGCGGTTCAATATATTCACGAGCAGTTAGCTACCAATGCCGGTAAAACGTTCCCCAACTTTAAAGCGGGCGATAATGTTACCGTTAATTATAAGGTAGTGGAAGGAAATAAGACCCGTATCCAGGGGTTTAAAGGAGATGTTATCAAACGCCAGGGAACAGGGGCAACAGCCACTTTTACCGTTCGCAAGATATCTGATGGCGTGGGTGTGGAAAGAACATTCCCGGTTTTTTCTCCGAATATCGACTCCATTTTGTTGCACAAAGTAGGTAAAGTGCGCCGTGCCAAGCTGTATTTTCTGCGCAGCCGCAGCGGTAAAAGCGCCAGGATCAAAGAAAAGAGGGTCAGCATTTAATAACAGGCTGAAATACAAAATAATAATGCAAACGGAAGTCTTTACAGATTTCCGTTTGTTGTTAACGGAAGGTTAAGTAACTTCATGTGTATTTTAGTTGGCTGATAAAACAATTAAAAACGTAACTTTGTTTACCTAACAAAAATTTTAATAGAGATGTTATCAAATTACAATTCCTTATTGATATCAATGCCGGGAGGGACCGAATGGGTGTTGATCATTCTTGCTGTTTTGATCCTTTTCGGGGGAAGAAAAATTCCTGAGTTTATGCGTGGTATAGGTAAGGGAATTCGTGAATTTAACGATGCTAAAAGCAACGTGAAGAAGGAAATTGAGGAAGGCATGAATGAAAAAGATGCCAAGCAGCAAGCTTCCTGATATCTGCCTTTAAAAATTCTTCGTCTGCTGCCGGTAGTCCATGCCCGAGGTATGTGTTACCGGCAGTTGTATGTTATTACCGGTTCCATATTCTCCAACTGGCTTCCGCCTGTTCAACCAGCATTTCGTAGCCATTCAGGATTGCTGCTCCTTTTTCTTCTCCTTTCTGCAAAAAAATGGTTTTGGGCGGGTTGTACACCAGGTCAAAAAGCAGGTGCCGGGGTGTCAGAGCTTCATAGGGTATATCGGGAAACGTATTTTCATTTGGATAAGTGCCAAGGGGGGAAGCATTGATGATAAGGGTATGGCCGGCAATATCCGCAGCAGACAGCGAGTCATAGGTCAGGGCACCGTCTCCACCGGTACGGCTTACTTTCCGGAAGGAAATGTTTTTTTTCTGCAGCACATATGCTACCGCTTTGGAAGCACCGCCGGTTCCCAGTATCAGTGCGCTCGTGTGATGATCTTTCAACTTTGTTTGTAACGACTTTTCAAAGCCTGTCGTATCGGTGTTATATCCGGTGAGCTTACCGTTTCTTATTTGAATGGAGTTGCAGGCTTTGATATGGACCACTTCATCGGAAAGCTCGTCCAGGTAGGGGATCACTTTCTCCTTATAAGGTATGGTAACGCAGAGTCCCAGCAGCCCGGGATTATCTTTCAGTATTTCCGGTAATAACCCGATGTGTTCAATAGGGAAGTTTTCGAACCTGCAATCCAGCTTTTCAGTTTGAAACTTCTCTGTGAAATATTTTTTCGAAAAAGAATGCCCCAGCGGGTAGCCGATCAGACCGTATAATTTCATGATCCAAAAATACAGGTTGAATTTCTGATTTCTGATTTTTGATTTGAGATAGCAATCATACATCAGCAATCTCATACTATCTTATCAGCAGGGTGGTGCCTTTCAGATTAAAGCTCCTCCCGATATCTGTGTGTGTATACTCAAGTGTCCATACATAAGTGCCGCTTTTTTGAGGGATACCGTTTATGGTGCCATCCCACTTTTTGTTCCGGTCCCGGGTTTCAAACACCTTTTGTCCATATACGTTAAACACCCTGAAGATCATGTTTTCCGCCTTATAAGCGTTAATGGGGTAGAGGAAATCATTCAGCCCGTCGCCATTGGGTGTAAATGCGTTGGGCACCGCTATATAACAACTGGTAACCACTGTTACCCGTTTATTTGTTGTGTCCCGGCACCCGATATCGTCTGTTACCACCAATTGAACATTATAGGTTTCATTTGCCATGGGTGGTGTATATTTTACCTTCCCGGGAAGCTGGTAATTGCTTGTCGTGCCGTTGCCAAAGCTCCAGTTCCAGGATATGATGCGTCCCGTACTGTGATCATTATATAAAACGGAGTCTTCCGGACAGATGAAATCGGCAGCATCAAAGGCCGCGATCAGCTCGTTATCCAGCATAATGGTTTCACTGGCGGTATCGCTGCATACCCCGTTCGAGACGACCAGTGAAGCATTTTTTTCACCGAACACGGTATATATTTTCCGGGCATTTTGCTGAACATGTTCAGAGCCGTCTTCAAATATCCAGCGCCAGTGGGAGATGTCGTTGCCGCCGGGATGGGTGTACACTATCGTGTCCCGCTCGCACCCATACAAAACATCAAATGAAAAGGAGGCATCAACAATGTCGGCTGTTTGAAAAGCAATACTTTCACCGGCGAGGGTCTGCTCACCGCATTCGTCTATGACGGTATTGCCGTCATTGCCGGTTACCAGCGATACGGTGTAGCTGCCTTTTGATGTAATGGGGGCCGATAGCCTTATGAATATATTTTCGCTGTTGCCTTCTGCTTCGCAATTGCCCCAGGCACCGGTAACAGTTACGGGGGTGGGGCCGGTGACCACAAAATCTGAGCCATTGGTGCTGATGGAGTTACAGCGAATAGGTTTGCTGAACACCAGTTGCAGCAGGTCCGGCGCACAACCCACCGGAACTATGCTGTCCATAGGCGTTGGCTGAACCGGCTCTATCGTAAATTCAACGCGCTCACCCTCCGGGATCTCCCTGTCGCAATAATCCATCAGGGTATTGCCGTCAGTACCTGTTTTGATCAAAAGAGCGTGGCTGCCGGGGGGTAAGGGCCTGTCCAGGGTAATCGCTATGGAATCCATATCAAACCCCGTATTACAGGTAGCAGCACCGGCGCCGGTAATGGATGCCAGGTTGGAAGAAAGGGAAAAATCGCTTCCATCTGCAGCCAGGGTATTACAGCGCATTTTCTTGTTGAGCTTCAACAGGATGGTAGTCCCGTCGCAAAATGCCCTGGCTCTTTCCGCATGGGGCTCCTTGGGATCGGTTATGCTGGCCGTGCCGCCGCCGAAACGCAGGGTGTAGCCGCTCTGGTTAGTGTCTGTAAAGTGGCTGACCAGGAGGAGGTACTGTCTTCCTTCGATCAGGAAGGGCATACGGCTCATATTGGGATAATCGTAGCCGGCGCAGTTGGTAACAGCATCCGCATTGGCGGCGGTGCCGGTTGCGCCGGGTCTTGCCGACCAGTTACTCGTTACATACAGCGATGCGTCTGTATAAACATCCTCAGGATCGCGCCCGGTAATATCAAAGAGTTGCCAGTCATAGTCGTCGCTGGATGTCATGGGGGTGATGGTAAATCCAAGTGTACCGGAGGAAAAGCAGGTAAATTTGTACCAATAGGGGTTTAAATCACCGTAAGCTGCCCCGTCATTGCATCCCGGAACAGGGATCCTTCTGCCGCCACAGGCAGGTACGGTTGTCTGGGAAAAAGTGGATATACCGCAAACCGGGAAGGCTGTAGCGGGTGTTTGACCCAACCTTGTACAGCTTTGTGCGTATATATTATCAGGAAAAAATAACAATAGAATGATGAAGAATGTCCGATGCATCTTTTATTCCGGTTCTGGTGACGGATTTTATTTGAATGTTTATGTTGAGTGAATTACCGGGGTATCCGTTGCATTCAAAAATCAATCCGTTTTTTGTTTATGTTTTCTGAAAAAAGTGGGTCATTGTGTCAGGGAACTGGTTGTGAATCTGTTATATAGCCTGATGGAATTTGCAGTATGTTAATTGTTCAATCAGAAAATGTTTTTTACCTTGCAAGATAAATCGGCAGTTAATTTTTTCCCTTTTTAAATCCCAGGTTCCTTGCAGTCTAATATCTAAATATTCGTATTGTATAAATTTTTTGTTCGGTAAACTAATATTTCAATACCATCTCCTTTGAAAAATTCTATACAAATTGAATGTAATGTATATGAATAATTTTACAATCCGTCTTATTACTGGTGTACTGTCTGTTGCTTTATTGATAGGAGTAAATTATAAAGCGCAGGGACAATCTGTGTTTGACCCTAATGATCCGGTGGTGATATATAACCCGTCAAATCCGCCTACCCAGCCTGCCTGGGGACAGGTGGGAAAATGGGTAAAGACCACACGTGTTAACTGGAGTACCACTGACTTTAAGGCATATATTTTCAAAGGGATGGCCTTCAGGCTGAAATATCCCAAAAATTATGTGCCCGGTAATGGCGTAAAATATCCCCTGTTTATTTTCTTTCACGGGATGGGAGAGCCGGGACCAATTTATGATAATGAATACCAGCTATACCATGGCGCCCGGTTGCACCGGGACGCGGTAAACAACGGTACTTATGATGGCTTTTTGTTGTATCCCCAGAATACGGAAGGTCCTTTTACTGCTACCCACAGAAATATAATTGCTGAACTTATCGAAAAGTTTTTAGTTCCCGACGCACAGGTAGATCGTTTCAGGGTAACCGTGAGCGGCTTGTCCGGAGGTGGGGGAACCTCCTGGTCTTTTATGAGAAGCTTTCCGCAGCTCACCGCAGCGGCGGTGCCTATGTCCAGTGTAGCGGGGGCCAACATCACTGCAAATTTATTTCTTCCGGTATGGCTTTTCCAGGGTGCTTTGGATTGGGCTCCACCGCCGGCCACTGCCCGTAATTTGGCCAGGCAATCTGCTACCAATGGCGGAAACTTTACGTATACGGAGTATCCCAACAGGGGGCATGACACCTGGACCTATGCCTGGAAGGAATCCAATTACTTTCCTTTTATTTCCCAGGCCCATAAGGCAAATCCGTGGGTGCTACACCGGCGCACTGTTTTCTGTCCCGGCGAAACCATTAACCTGACGGTTGGAGTAACAGCGGGTTTTGAAGAATATGAATGGAGAAGAAACGGTACGGTTATTCCCGGGGCTACATCCAATACGTTGAATGTAACGTCCATCGGAAAGTATGACTGCCGGGTTAAATATAAAGGTGAGTGGTCGCCCTGGTCCCCGATTCCTGCTGATATCGTTTATCAGGGCGACGGAGAAGTGCCTTCTATCGAAATGAAGGAGTTTGCGAGTAAAGTGCTTCCTTCTCCAGATGGCAAAACTGCTGTAGAATTGGCGCTGCCTGACGGCTTCGCAGGCTATAACTGGGTGAACGCATCCAATACACAGGTGGCTACCACCTATAACTATGCAGCACAACCCGGTACCTACCGTGCAAGCATCAAAATATCGGAGACCTGTGAAACTTCCCTGTCAGAACCATTCACGGTAGTAGATGCAAACGGTCCCAATAAACCCGACTCGGTCGTTAATCTGATTGTTAATAAAGCATCCCAGTCGTCGCTACGGCTGGATTGGCTAAGCAATCCTGCGGCAGCGCATCCTGCTACCGAATTTGAGATATACATGGCTACCCAGCCCGGCGGTCCTTACCAGTTGGTGGGCATTACCGCAGAAACATCGTACCTGCAGGAGGCCCTGGCACCCGGAGTGAAATACTATTTTGTGGTACGGGCTGTTAATAATACAGCTGCGGCGCCACTTTCCAGGGAAGTATCGTCGGTCACAGATATGGATAATACGCCTCCATCCTCTCCTGCCAACCTGACGGTGCAGGGTACTACACAATCCTCCATTTCGGTTAACTGGACGGCGGCTACAGACGATGTGGGCGTGGTAGGATACGACGTGTATGTAAATGGCGTAAAATCTTATTTTACCGACAATACAAATTTCACCGTTTACAACCTGAACCCCAACCAGCATTATACGATCTCTGTAAAAGCCAAAGACCAATCAGGAAATGAATCGGCATTTAGTAACCAGGTATCTGCCCAAACGGTTTCGCAGGGATTGATATATAAATATTATACACATGCCGGGGATATTACCCACCTGCCGGATTTCAACCAGCTTGAACCGCAGGCAATAGGCTTAACACCTAACGTAAGCATAGACAACCGCACACAGGAAACCAACTATGCTTATATGTGGGAAGGAGAAATAACCATACCGGTATCGGGTAATTATACTTTCCGTACCTATTCCGATGATGGCAGTAAACTGTACATCGGCACCCCTTACGACGTAAATGCGGTGGCGCTGGTTGATAACGACGGCTCACATGGCGCACAATACCGGACCGGAACCATATACCTGGAAGCCGGTGTTTATCCTATCACAATTACTTATTTTCAACTGACCGCGGGACAGACAATGGCGGTGTCGTGGTCTACACCGCAGTCCGGGGGCGCTTTTGTGTCCATACCCAATAGTGCATTTGCAGGAACACCCGGCCCGTCAGGCACTGTTCCGGATAAGCCGGACAACCTGAGCATAGATACGCCGGTACTATATAACAGGGTAAAGCTGCAGTGGGATGATAACAGCAACAATGAAAATGCTTTTGAAGTCTTCCGTTCAGAAAATGGAATTAACTTCAACACGATCGCAGTGCTGCCTTCCAATGCCACCACTTACAGCGATACAACTGTAAAAGGTGCAACAAAATATTATTACAAGATAAGAGCCATTAACCAGCATGGTGAATCTCCTTTTGACAGATCGGGAAGAGGAGTGGATTACGCCTATTATGAAACCGGCATCATATCCCAGTTGCCCGATTTCGGCACTATGATACCCGTCAAAACGGGCAGAACCAACAATTTCTCCCCGGGCATGCAGGAAAGAAGCAATTATTTTGCTGTCAGGTATTCCGGTGTTATTACACTACCGGTGTCGGGTAATTATACCTTCTATATTTCAAGCAGCGACGGCTCCCGTTTATACATCGGCGGGGAAACCGCGGCAGACGTTGTGGTAAACAATGATGGACTGCAGGATGGAAGTACAGAGGTGTCCGGGTCAAAATATTTTGACGCAGGCACCTACCCGGTTTTCGTAAGGTATTTTAAAGCCACAGGAGATGATGTGCTGATCGTGAGTTATAGAGGTCCTGACGGTTCCGGTATAGACAAGCAGATCATTCCCTTCAGTGTGCTGGGTGAAGATCCTGTGAACGTGACCACGCCGGTGGCGCCTGCTGCGCCAACCGTGCCTGCCAGCCTGGAAGCGTACGACCGGACCTCATCTTCCATCAGGCTGAGATGGACTACCGATCCGGGCGCATCAATCGATAAGATCCAGGTGTTCCGTTCCTATAGAAACAATTCGGACTATTTTCCGTATGCTGAACTGGCAGGCGATGTTACTACTTTTAACGACACGGAACTGTTCTCCAACACCTTGTTCTATTACAAAATAAGGGCTATAGGCCCCGGCGGGGAATCGGCATTCAGCAATGAGGTAAATGCTACCACACTGGGGCTGGCTGCGGTCATTGATGTGATCGAGAACCAGTATATGAAATTCGGTACTGAACTGCAGGTGCAGGTCAGCGCTTCCAACGGAAGCCCCGATGTGTTGCAGCTGATCGTGGAAAACCTTCCCGTATTCGGTAGCTTCACCGGCACCGGGAATAATAAAGGTGTAATTACCTTCAACAATCCGAATCAATCCCAGCAGGGTGTTTATAACAATATAGTGGTGAAAGCGGTTAATCCGCAAAACGACACTACGGTTGCCTTATTCAGCCTGACGGTAAATGATAACAACCCACCGGTGATCACTGGTATTTCCGCTATAGAAATGGCTGAATGGGAAACAAGGGAGATAACCCTGCAGGCAACCGACCAGGATGGGGATGCACTTACATGGACCTTTTTACAAACACCGGCTTTTGTTGTTACAGAAGTAAACAACAACGAGGTTAAGATAGTATTGACGCCCCGCTATAAGCAGGCCGGTACATACAAGATGCTGGTAACCGTAAAAGACACAAAGCAGGGGCGTAGTGTGGATACGCTGACAATTGTAGTGAACGGTGGCGATATTCCGGGCCGGCGGGTGTTTATCAACTTTAACGACGGAACCGTAACCGGCCCTGCCACCAAATGGAACAATACGAACACCGCTGCTTTACCTGTCAACACCACCTTTGGTTCCCTGAAGGATGAAAACGGTGAAGAAACTACTGTAAGTTTAAAAGTGTTGAGCGCCGGATTTGGTACAGGTAATGACGGAGTGAACACCGGGAATAATACAGGTATATACCCGGATAATGTACTTCAGTCCTATTATTGGGTAGACGGCTCCAGGAATATCGAAATATCCGGATTGAGTGCCGGTAAAAAATACAATTTCACTTTCCTTGGAAGTTATAATAATGACGACCGGATCTATTCGGCAAAATATACCATCAACGGTGAAAGCGTTTCGCTGAATGCTGCCAAAAATGCTGCGAACACGGTGAGCATTATGGGTGTGTCCGCACCTGCGAATGGTACACTTACACTGAATGTAAACAGGGCAGATGACAACAATGCAACAAGGGCCTACCTGACGGCCATGGTAGTAGAGGAGATCTATGACGATTCTTCCGCGCCTGCCCGCCCTGTTGACTTATCTGTTCGCATGGAAAATGATACGGTAAAACTCAACTGGACGCATGTTGCATATAATGCGGATAAGTACGAGGTATACAGGGGTGTAAGGCTTTCAGGGCCCTTTGTGCTCCTGAATCCGGGAGTGGTAAATAATAAGCTGGATCATTTTGATGATGTTACGACACTCGCAAATAAAACCTATTACTATGTAGTAAGGGTCAGGAACGATCATGGTGTTACCAGTTCCAAGATCGTTTGGATGAATGTGCCCAATAAGGCGCCGAGGATTGAGACGATCGCCGATGTGTACCTGAAAGCGGGAGAATCAAAAAATATAACTGTGAAAGCGGTGGATGATCCTATGGAAGTGGTTTCGCTGGCGGTGACGGGACTGCCATCTTTTGCGAGCTTTACGGATAACGGAGGTGGTAACGGCGTCATTGCTGTTTCCCCGTCACAGGTATTGGGTGTGTATGAAGGAATTACCGTTACGGCTACGGACAGTTACGGTGCTTCATCCGTTAAAACATTCAACATCAGGGTTGTAGACAATGTGCTTACATCTACTTATGTGAATTTCAACCCGACGGCAAACCAGGCTGAGATGCCGTGGAATAACTTTAATGCGGGTGCGACAGTAGCCGCGGGCGCTACCCTCAACAACCTGAAAGACGAGTCAAATGCCGCAACACCGTATTCTGTCAGGATAAATGAGGCAATGTCATCGCACAATGAGTCTTATTCTTCCGGTAATAACGGAGGCGTTTACCCTGACGCTGTAATAACCACCGGCTTCAGGAGTACGGCTGCTACCAGGACCATTACCATTTCCGGCTTGCCGAATGGAAAATATAACCTGGTGTTTTACGGCAGCGCTCCGGCCCAAAATGCACCGAGACAGGTATATACATCCGGCAGTGTGAAGGATACCCTGGATGTTGCCACCAACTACGATAAAACAGCCCGGCTTTCCGGACTGACACCTGTAAACAATCAAATTACCGTTACCATCAGTAAGCTGCCGGCCAATGATGCCAATATTTACCTGGGAGCAATGGTAATTGAAGCGCATAATGACGGATTGACACCGCCATCCAACCTCAGGGTGAATAAGAACGGGAAGACTTCTCTGGATCTTGCATGGGATATAAACGAAAGCGCTGCAGGAACCACACTGGAACTGTGGAGGTCTGCTTCTCCTTCAACAGGATATGTTAAGGTAGCTGACCTGCCCGGCAACAGGAAGTCCTATACCGACAACGGGCTCACGCCGGCAACCGTTTACTATTATAAAATGAGGTCTGTTAACGGAGGGGCATCCTCTGAATACTCGCCATACATCAGTGCGGCCACTGTTCACTATGCTATAGACATCAACTTCAATGACGGTTCTCCGGGGTCTATGGCAGCCGGTACATGGAACAACACCAACCAGTTGCTTACGGAAGGATTTGAACTGTCTAATATGATCAACTCCAGCTATCAGCGAACAGGCGTAAATATTAGTGTGTTACAGAATTTTAACGGCTACGATGACTTTAACGGAACCACTACCGGTAACAATTCGGGCGTAGTGCCGGACAATGTGATGCGATCCTTCTATTACATTCAGTATACGGAGGTGGTGCGGCTGAAAGTGACCGGGCTTAGCCAGGCAATGCGGTATAATTTCGTATTTTTCAGTGGTAGCAAAGATGCGATCGGTATATATTCAAACTATGTTATCGGGGATAAAACAGTGTTCCTCGACTGGAGAAATAATACCAGCAGAACTGTTCAGATCAATGCCAAACCGGATGCAACCGGCAGCGTGGAAATACTGATCCTTACATCTACTCCCGGCACCAAAGGATACCTTAACGGGCTGTCTATCCAGGCGCTTCCGGATACGCCGGATGGTTCCCTGGGCACTTCCGGACGGGATATAGTAAGCGAAGAAGAAACCATAAACGTACAAACCACCGCAGCAGATAAAGAGCCTCAGATCCATATCGGAGCGTATCCCATTCCGTTTGTAAATGACATTACGGTGGATATGAACCTGAAGGTGAAAAAAGCGAAACTGGCTGTTTTGCTGCGCGATGGAAATGGTAAAGTGGTATACCTGAAAATGTTGGAAAACGTTCCGGCGGGTCGTAGTCAGCACAAGCTGAATATCAATGGCAGCACTATGATACGTGGCGTGTATTACCTGCAGGTGTTGAGTACCGCAGATGGTGAGTCTTCCATAATAAAAGTGATGAAATAATCCTGGTAACAGGAACTTGTTAAAAAGAAACGGACTTTTAAGTTCGTTTCTTTTTAATATAGTATGGATTCAGGGTATCTTTGGCGCCAACCCGGGCCCCTTATTTGAATAACCAATTAAAAAAGGATTTCTGGAAAGGTCCGGTTTAGCAGGACAAAATAATATATATGGGGTCGAATCAAAAATATATTCCCTTTCTCGACGGCTTCAGGGGATATGCTATTCTGCTGGTGATCATAGGACATCTTAACCGGGATTCGTTTCTCTATCTCGCACAGTTCGGAGTAACGCTTTTCTTTTTTGTAAGCGGTTTTCTCATCACCAAGCTGCTCATTGCCGAGTACAATACAACAAACACCATAAGCCTTAAAGATTTTTATCTGAGACGTTTTTTCAGGCTGTATCCTGCATTGATCTTCTACCTGATCGTAACGTTGCTGGCGATCTGGATCGGAAAGTACCACCTGGTGATACTGGATATGGTGGCAGGACTTTTTTATTTCACGAACTATTACATCGTATATTTTCCACCGGTAGTTCCCGACAATTATCCGCTAACGGCATACATTTTATGGTCTCTCTCCGTAGAAGAGCATTTCTACCTGGTTTTTCCCGTATTGTTTATGTTATTTTACCGGCCAACCAGCAAAAAGTTCCTTTATTACTTAGGAGCGTCGCTGGTGGCTTTCTTCCTGGTACGTACCGTATTGGGGCTGCGCAGCACCGATTATGCCTTTACCATCAGGGAAACTTACTATACCACGCACACCCGGGCCGATTCGATCTTATATGGCTGTTTTGCCGCGTTACTGATCTACGCCTATAATACCACACTTGCCGCAAAATGGTATATGTATGTATTGCGTTCCCGTGTTATTCCTTTGGTGGCGGCTGTTATTTTGCTGGCTGTCCAGAAATATGAAGCTGCCTGGTACCAGATCATTGTTAAATACAGCCTGGCTGGCGCCCTGCTTTGCCTGACGGTGCCTTCCCTGTTGTATGTGGAGGCGCGGAATTGGGCAACACGAATATTTACTAACCCCGTTATACTGTATATCGGAAAGCTGAGCTATTCCCTGTACCTGTTCCATTGGGTGTCGTTCAAGTTTGTGTCTACCTATTACGAACAACATAACGTTACCTGGTACTTTCTTGTGCTTACACTTACTTTTATCCTGTCGGCTGTTTCGTATCATTTTGTGGAGCGCCCCTTTCTCTCCCTCAGGAGGAAATTTGGTTCCAATGCATCTTAGCGGTTCTCTTGTTGGGAGCACCATGAAAACTCTTCATTGAAGCCGCGGGATTTCACAAAGTCCTGCAATTGTGATCCTTAATTTCATGGTGTCTCCGTGGTTCCCATTCTTTGAACCACAAAGGCCCGAAGACTTAAAGTATCACGAAGGAGTTACATTGCGCATCCCGGCGCTTATGCTGAACAACGATTAAAACCGGACATCCATAATGGTCATGCCCGGCTTTATATGTATGCCTTTAAGTCCTGCCGCTTCTGCCGCCTCCACGTTTGCGTGGGAGTCGTCCAGGAAAACGGTCCTGGATGCGTCCAGCGCCTGTTCTGTAATAATATGTTGAAATGAGGCCACGTTTGGCTTACGCAGGCCCAGTTCATTAGAATAGTAGGCCTTTTCAAAAAGGTCATCAAATTGTCCGTTGTATGCTTCACTATACTTCTTCCTGAATGCGGAGACATGCAGGGCATTGGTGTTGCTGAAAAGAAACAATCTGTATCTTTCTTTCAAAGAAGACAGTAATGTTATACGTTCTTTCGGGAAAATGCCCAGCATAGCATTCCAGGCTTTCACCAGTTCAGTATCGGAAACAGCCTGATCGGTCAGACCTTTCAGCGACCGTAAAAATTCGGTATCGCTGATACGCCCTACTTCATATTCCTCAAAAAAAGCCGAAACATTTCCGTTCCTGAACAAATTGTTATACTCCGTGATGCCATATGATGCCAGTTGTTTTGCCGTCTCCGGCATATCCAGCGTCAGGATAACGCCTCCCAGGTCAAAAATGAGATTTTCGATATTTTCCATCACCGCCGTATTACAGGATTGACTTCAGGAACTTAACACCTTTTATGGCTATATCTTCCTGCGAAGGTTCAAAGTCGCGCCAGATGGATGCTGCTTTGGCGATCACTTCTACCTGTGTCAGGAAGGACTCAATCACTATGTTCCCGTCATAGTTCACTTCCTTCAGTGCGGCTGCTATATCCTTCCAGTTGATATGATCGTTGCCGGGTGTGCCCCTGTCACAGCCGCAGGCATGGAAGTGACCCAGCTTGTTGCCTGTTCTCAATATGGCTTTGGCGGAATCTTTTTCCTCTATGTTCATATGATAGGAGTCCAGGTGCACCAGGAGGTCAGGGTGATTTACATCGTTCACCATTTGCAGGGCCTGATCGGCGGTATTGATAAAGTCTGTTTCGTATCTGTTCAGCGGTTCTATAGCCAGCTTTTTGTTCAGCGAGCCGGCATATGCGGCCAGATCTCCCAGGTGTTTTACCACCTGTTCCCATTGTTTTTTGTATTCGTCCTTTTCCACGCGTTCGGCCCTTCCTACAGATGAATACAGGGGGCCGATCAGTACCGGGCAATCCAGAATAACCATTGCATCCAGTATGCCTTTAATATAGTTGATGGCGTTTTGCTGCTGCTGCGCATCACCACGAAGGTCGCGGTCGGGGCCCATAGCCGGGCAAATGGAACAGCATTTGAGGCCGTTTTCATCCAGGGCCTTTTTTACCAGCGCCGCATCAATATGGGATGGGTCTTCCAACGCAATTTCAACCGAATCGAATCCCCATTCTTTGAATTTGGGAAACAGGGATACGCTTTCGCTGGTAAAGGGAGATACGAATAGAAATGTATTAATGCCAAAGTTCATCGTACAAATTTTTATTAATTAGCTAATATTGTCTGCGTTACTTTAATTGTTCAAAAATAAAAACTCCTTTTTTGTTGCCGATAATAATATCGGGGCGTTTGTCTTTATTGATATCCTCAACAACGAGATTCAGGCCCGAGCCGGAGTTGTCATCGATAAGGTGGGGGATCCATTGCGGTGTTTTGCCCGGCTTGTATTCAAACCAGTACAATACTGCAGGGTCTTCTTCGCCGGGGTCGTTGCCGCCGTTGTGTGCATAAAACCTCTTTCCGGTTACCAGGTCCGGTTTCCCGTCTCTGTTAATGTCTACCAGCGCCAGGCTGTGGGTTTGGGAAAATTCCATAAATATTTCATGCTTTTTCCAGCTTATATTATTTCCGTTTTTCACCTGCTCATGCCACCAGATGCCATAATTATGTGCAGATGAGCTTATCACATCATTGTCGCCGTCTCCATCCAGGTCCAGTATATACATTTGCGCTGCTTCTGCTCCCAGGTCTGCTTTGTGAAATGTCCAGTCGGGTTGGGTTCTGTCCGCCGGTGCTTCCCACCAGCCCTCACGGACCACCACATCTTTTCTGCCATCACCATTCATATCCCCGTATCCCAATCCATGTGTATATACATGCGTGCTCTGCAGGCTGTCGTTGCTGATGATGTAGGGGGTCCATCCGGTGTCGCCTTTTTTTACCGGACTTTTCACCCACAGCATTTTTTTCGTGGTGGGATCATTGCATAGCAGGTCCAGCCTTCCGTCGCCGTCAATATCTACCAACATCGGAGATTCATTACCTACCGAGGGATAGATCAAATGCTCCTTCCAATGTCCTCCTTTATTTTTTGGATTTTCGTACCAATGGGTAGCTTTTCCCGGAAAGCCGACCCTTATATAATCTACCCAGCCATCCTGGTTTACATCCATGGTAAAGTTCAAAAAAGAGTTCCCGTAGGTCCTGATCGAAAATTGTTCTCCCGGTAAAATTTCGTGCTTGGTCCAGTTGGGAGCTTCCCACCAGTAAGTACCTGCCAGCACGTCTAACCTGCCGTCTTTGTTCACATCGGCAACGGCTACCCCTTCCGATACATATTGGTTGGACAGGATATGTTTTTTGAATCTGACCGGCGACTTGCTCTGGGCGCATGCGCCGGCAATCATAAAAGTTCCCAAAACAAACAGATAGAGTTTGCCGGTTGTTTTACGGACGAAGTCTCTATTGATCATATAGAAGCATTTGGTGATATACAGTCATTAAAGAGGTTAAATATATCCCATTTCGGCTAAACACAATGACAAATACTTCAAATAATTATTAGTAGCGGACAGCACTGTGCAGGATGGTATTGCTGCTGTCCGGAGGATGCTTTGCCGGAGACAAACTTCCTCCTGGTCGTCATTTCGATCCCGACCGCAGGTTGGGATCGAAGTCTAACGACTATTGTAGTTTTTTCGCAAGTGAGATGCTGCCCATCTTTAGATTTCTCCTCATCTTCCCCCGAACGTTCGGGCGTGGGATTCGTCGAAGTGATGATAAAGAGTATGAGAGCATACTTCCGCTCATTCGCGGATAGAAGGGATCATGCCGCGCAGCCCCATATCCAGAACCGGCTCCTTCAGCGGATCCCATTTTCCATTTGCTACAATGTCTTCCCATTCAAAGCTTTTGTTGGTAGATAAGCTCACTTCCACAATGATGTTTTCACTTTCGTTACCCGTGATCGTTAGCTTGCCGGGTACAAAAGCGGCGGTAATAACGGACGAACCGGGAGGTATGGGAGCGGTATCATATAACGGGTTGACAACGGTAGTGCCACCGGCAGGCGACTGCCCCGAAAGCGTGATGGTTTCATGGTGATTGTCGCCACTGATCGCGGTCTCGAGGCCCCAGTATCCCTGGAGCTTATTGGTGTCAACTGTTATGAATTCATTTCTTACGATATAGCTGGTGATATAGTTATTATATCCGATAAACGAAGCCACCGTACCATGAAAGTCACCTTCAATATGAGTGGAATCGTTGATGGTACTGTCAATATGAAGTCCTATGGTAAAGTTTTGGTAAGCAATGGACAGCCGCAGATATTCATATTCCCCGGCAGGAATATCTTTCAGGGAGATAGCATAAAAAATCTCGTTATTGCCGGCTATTACCGCCCTTTCGACATATATGGCCGTATCCCCGCCTTCATCAGTCTCTTCCCCGAGGTATAATATGGCGCCTTCGCCCAACGCGGTATGAGCGTCCTGGACCAACTCTATATAGTGTGCGCTCATGCCGTGTACGGCAGGGGATTGTGCAGGCTGGTTTTCCGGTAATGCTGCAGGTTGTCCCTGGTTATTGAGCCTTGCCTGTGTAGAGTCAAATTTAAACCGGAAGATAAGCTTCGGTTCCGGAGGCGCATCTACCTGTTTTGTACAGGATATACCAAACAGGTACAATAGTATTGCCGGGAAAAGGTATCTCACATCGTGTTTATTACGTGGTAACGAAGGTAGTGCTCAAAAATTGCCTGGTCAATCAGAAATAGTTAATTGTTGAGCCTTACAAAACCGCCGTCAATGGGATAGTCGCACCCGGTAATAAAAGAGGCTTCATCCGAACAGAGGTACAAAGCCAGGAAAGCGATCTCTTCGGGCTTTGCCATCCTGCCGATGGGCTGTGTCTTTGAAAGCTTTTCAAACATCTCAGCTTCTTTTCCCGGGTAATTTTTACGGATAAAACCGTCTACAAACGGGGTGTGTACCCTTGCCGGAGAAATGCAGTTACACCGGATGTTCCTGTCAAGGTAGTCCTTTGCAATGGAGAGTGTCATGGCGTTCACGGCTCCCTTGCTGGCGGAATAAACAAAACGGTCGGGGATACCCACAAGCGATGCGATGGAAGCCATGTTCAGTATCACGCCTCCCTTTGTATTCATTACCGGTATTACTTCATGGAGACAGTTGTAAACCCCCTTGATATTTACGGACACGATCCTGTCAAAGTCTTCCTCGTTGGTTGTATGCGCCTGTCCCACATGCGCGATACCGGCATTGTTTACCAGTATATCAATGTGACCATGCTGGCGCACGATGGTCTCTATAATGGACCGTACTTCCTGTTGTTTTGCCACATTGCATTTATGAAAAAATGCACGGTTGCCTGCAGATGTGATCTCTGCAACCGTATCGGAAGCCCCGGTTTCATCCAGGTCCAGTATATGCGTATAAGCGCCCTGCTGTGCAAACAAGGTGGTGATGGCTTTGCCGATCCCGCTGCCACCACCTGTAACGATGGCTATTTTATTATCAAGGTTTAACATCTGGTTATTTTAAAGAATAAAAATCGTTTGCCAAAAATAAGCATTTAAGCATGTCCGATCATTATGTGATGATCTGCCTTGCATTAACCCTTGCAACCGGCATCAAAATCAACAAAGATCAACGCCAAGTTAGATATAATTCGTTTAATTTTGCGCTGGTAAACTAAACACTTCATAACTTCTTAAGAAATGAAACCTACACTAGTAATTATGGCAGCCGGTATGGCTTCCCGGTATGGCAGCCTGAAACAGGTTCAAAGCTTTGGACCCTCCGGCGAAACGATCATGGATTATTCTATATACGATGCTATTAAATCCGGATTTAAAAAAGTAGTGTTCATTATCCGGAAGGAGTTTGCTGAAGATTTTAAAGCCATTTTTGAGCCTAAGCTAAAAGGAAAGGTGGAAACAGCCTATGTGTTCCAGGATCTGAATTCTTTCGTGGATGGATATACGATCCCGGAAGACAGGACCAAGCCCTGGGGAACGGCGCATGCCATCTTATGTGCATCCTCTGCCGTGCAGGATCCGTTCATTGTGATCAATGCAGATGATTTTTATGGCAGAGATGCTTTCGGGAAGGCATACAACTTCCTGGTAAAGGAAGCGAATGACCATACATTCGGATTGATCGGTTATAACCTGGTAAACACCCTTTCTGACAATGGATCTGTGAGTCGTGGTGTTTGTAAGGTGGATGCTGCCGGCAACCTGGTGGAGATAGCGGAACGTACCAAGATCTATGATGACGGAGGCAGGATCGTATATGAAGAAGACGATAAGAAAGTGGAAGTATCCTCCGATTCGAAAGTGTCCATGAATTTCTGGTGCTTTACTCCCTATGTATTCTCTATCTGCAAAGAATTGTTCGATGCATTTTTGGAAAAAAACCTGCACCAGCCAAAAGCAGAGATATTTGTAGTGGACGTAGCGGCACATTTTATTACCCAGGTTGACAACGTGCTGAAAGTAATACCCACAGATGCCGCCTGGTTCGGCGTAACATACAAAGAAGACGCACCGGAGGTGGAAAAGGAGATCAACGCACTGGTGTCCAGTGGCGAATACCCTCCTTCATTGTGGTAATAACGGCACACCTGACAGGTCTCCAGGACCTGTTAGGTGTAATCAGATTATCTTTGAGGTTATGCATATAGATATCATCAGTGTATTGCCTGAATTGCTGGAGAGCCCTCTCTCTCACTCCATTATAAAGCGGGCGCGGGAAAAAGGTCTGTTGCGGGTTGAAGTGCATCCTTTAAGGAAATGGGCGATCAACAGCTACGGCCAGGTGGATGATTACCAATACGGGGGCGGTGCCGGTATGGTGATGATGTGTGAGCCGCTTGTCAATGCGATCGAGTCGCTTTCTGCAAACGAAACATTTGATGAGATCATTTACCTGACGCCGGATGGCGAAAAGTTTGATCAGAAAACAGCCAACCAGCTTTCATTGAAAAGCAGGCTTTTGCTGATATGCGGTCATTATAAAGGCATAGACGAGAGGGTGAGGGAACACTATGTAACCCGTGAAATATCAATAGGCGATTATGTGCTGAGCGGGGGTGAACTGCCCGCAGCGGTGTTGGTGGATGCGGTGGGAAGGTTGCTCCCCGGCGTGCTGAATGACGAGACGTCGGCTCTTTTTGACTCTTTCCAGGATAATTTGCTGGCGCCACCGGTATACACGCGGCCGGCCGATTTCAGGGGCTGGAAGGTACCTGACATTTTATTAAGCGGCGATCCAAAAAAAATTGAAGACTGGCGTTACGAAATGGCGCTTAAACGTACCGGGGAGCGAAGACCGGATATGACGGACTGAATACGATGTTCGGCCGGTATTATTTATCAAAGCCGGGTATTTTCAGGTACTCGCCGTTTTTAAGGGCCGATTGATGCGCTACAATGCCGGGTGCGGTGTAAGCCAGCGATTCGTATATATTTATAAACGGATCGCGTTCTTCTATGATAGCGCTGATAAATTCGTGGGTAATAAAAGTATGCGATCCCTCATGCCCGCTGTCATGACGCATAGCAGGTGGCAGTAGGCCCGTCTGCCACCATTTGGGCACCTCATATGCTTCTACGATATTTTTGGTATGTACAAAACCTGCATCATCCTTTCCCTGTGCTTCTTCTGTGCGCACCATTGTAAACTGCCTGCTTCGCCCGTCAGGATAAAAAAAGCTCATTTTATCGCCCCGCCATTCGGCTCTCTCTGCTTCCACCAACGCTCCTTTCCAGTTTACTTCCATCCGGAAAGGAATACCCTGATTGGTTTGGAAAAAAGCAGTTTCGTTCCAGAAAGGGTTGTTGTAAGGATTGTCTTTTAACCATTTGCTGTCATCTCCCCATCCTGTTGCGGTAACATGCGTAAGCCTGGCGCCTGTTACCGATATCAGAAAAGAAGTGCAATGGGTAGGGTAGAGCATAGGTGGAAATCCATGACGCCAGGTGTATTTGCCATCTTCAAAAAAGTAGGCTTCCAGCCCGGGATGGTTATATTCTGCTGCAGCGCTGAAAACAGAGCCGAACCGGCCTTCTTTGTAAAATTGCCGGGCACTGATGGCGCCCTGCCTGTAAGTGCTGGTTTCCGCCATCATATACTTAAGTCCGCTTTCCTCAACGGCTTTCTTTAGGTTATAACACTCATCCAGTGTGATGGCCGCGGGCACAGCGCACAGCACGTGTTTTCCGGCCTGCAGGCATTCAATGGCGTGACGTGCATGGTCGGGTGCCGGCGTTGCCAGGAAAACTGCTTCCACTTTTTTGTCCTTCAACAGGTCATTCAGCGAAGGATAGCTCTTGCTGCAATGATAGGTCTCCATCAGTTTGTTTCTTCTGTCTTCCCGCAGGTCGCTTACGGCTTCAACAATGCAGTTGGGGTGTTCGTTAAAATAAAAGCTGGTGCCGAATCTTCCTCCCACTACGCCAATGCGTACCTTTTTTCCGGATGCAAAAGGAGCTGCAAACAGGAAGCGGGGACTCAGGAATGCGGCTGTCCCAAAGCAGGATGTCTTCAGAAACGAACGGCGACTGTTGAGGTTCTCCATGCTGTTCATATTAGAATGATGAGAAAGGATATCCTGTTTGATACCTGTACAGATGGAAATTAGTACAAATTATCGTAAGCAGGAAATTGTTGCAGGATTCCGGACTCCCGCAGCGGGTTCCGAAAAGATCAATGGGTTGCCAGAGTTCGGAACCTTATACCGCGTATCACTATCCAATGATTGATGCTCCAGAACTTTTCGATCCGTTCACTCTGACAGGCACCTATGCCACCCTGGACTCTACCGATAACGGACAACCGAAGGTTTCGAGCAGGAAATTATCCGCCTGATCCGCTTTCTCCGATAGCTTTACCAGCCGTTCCAGTTCCCGCTTCCCGAACTTTTCATCAAATACATCTGAAATATGGGTCCGGTAAGACAGGTAGATGTCTCCTTCATATACGCCCAGCTTATACGGGAGTTGCGCCGGCGACAGCAGGTATTCCAGCAACTGCGGCATATTTTTACTCATCATCTTGTTGATGGGGGAAGTGGCATATACATAGCTCTTGTTGTACACGAATATCCTGATCAGGGAACTGCCGCTGTGGAAGCTCCAGTATTCATACCCCGCGCGTGCCAGCACCGGGTTGATCCCCTGGGAAGTCAATTCTTCTTCTATAAGTTTTGATAAAGCGCTTATTTCCTGCTCTTCAAACAGGAGAGGATCAATGTTGCCCCCGCAATTATTACAGTACTCGCCTGCTTCTTCGATAACCGTTTTACATCCGGGGCAAACAATGCTGTACCGGGCGGGGTTATAGGTGGAGTAGATTTCAATTACTTCTTCCAGCGTGGTTACTGGAACAGCAAATCCCATATTGTCGGCTTCTGTAAATTTGGATGTAGTGATACCGATGATTTCCCCGTTCACGTTTACCAATGGGCCACCACTGTTGCCCGGGTTTATGGGCGCATCGGTTTGTATATAATATTTGCCGTTCATCAGTTGCCGCGGCGAAGAGATGATACCCTGCGTTTCTGTATATGGCATACCGTAAGGATAACCCAGTACATATACCTCATCCCTGATACTCAGTTGCGACAATTCGGAAAAGCTGATATCCGGCAGGTGTGTAAAATCGTGTGCTGTTTTAATGATGGCGATATCTTCGTTTTCGTCTGCCATCACTACCTGTCCTACAAACCGGTCCTGCTGCCTGTTCTCCAGCGATACGGTTTGGGTTCCTTTTACCACATGATAATTGGTGATAAATATATTGTGTTTTTTCAGGTAAAAGGAGGAACCTGATCCGTTGGAAGTATTGATCTTAAATATCGTTTCTGATACCTGGTGCATACAAAATGATTGAATGATTATTTTAAACCAAAGCCTTTAATAAAATTGCCCAGCCTGGATTTGTACTGGCCGATCACCTGACCTATGCTGCTGTCTGCCGTTATTGCCGCTATGCCATCCAGTACAAGGTTTTCTTCATCGTTGCGATAGAAAAAAGTCATAGCCTTCATCAGGATGTCGGAAGCTTCTTTCCACGACTTGCCGGCAGCATGTTGCAGCGTCGTTTCAATAGCCCGGCGACTGCTGTCTTCGATGTTGAACTCCGCCAGTATGATATACAACGTGTACAGGCTGTAAGAAGTGGCGGTGCTGTAATGCTCTTTGTTATACATGGAAGCGGCGTCATCATATTGCCGTACGATCCAGTCTTTTAAATAGCTGCGGCTGGCATTTCCTTTTACCGGGATCAGTTGGTACGATATGTTATACGTATCACCGGCTTCTTCCGCCGCCAGGTTTTTAACGGCTTCCAGTGCTGTACGCATGATCTTGATCTTGGCATTCATGTCGTGGTTCCGTCCATAAAAAATATCTACCGCATCGTTGAGCTTATTGCTCAGCACGCCACCGGGATTGGCATAATATTTAATACGGTTGATGCCGATAAACAGGGCATCGCCCGCCAGCACCAGGTCCCGTTTACCTTCAAAGTAAGCGGCATAATCCATGGCTTCCGTTACTATTTTCCGGGTATTGTCCAAAATCGTTTCCAGTTCCTGTGGCGGGTAATGGGTTACCTGTGGTTCCATGAGCCGGATGGCGCCGAACTTATTCACAAATTCATCATCGTATTTGTCTGCGTTGACGGCGATATCGCGCAGTACATCATACAATTTATATGGTTCGCAGAGTTCTACCGGCATGCTGTACGACATTACCAGGGAATCCTCTTCCAGCGTGATCTGCGGCAACACCATGGTACCGAAATTGAGCTCTGTGCACTTACGGAGAATAGGAAGCTTTTTGTCTGCCGGCAGCTTCACGAACGGGGCACGGACGCTGATGGTTTCTGGTGATATGTCGATCACCACCACTGCCGACCCCTGCGGAATTACGATCTGGCTTTTGTCTGCATTGGCATAACGTTGCAGGATATTTTCATCCAGGTAATCGAAAAATGCATAAATACTTTTGAGATACGCTTTATTGTCGTAGCAGTCCAGCGCCTCGTTCCATTTATCAATATTGTTTTTCGATGCCAGTGTTTTTTGTGCCGTTGGTATGAAAGAAATACAGGTTTGCATATGGTGGTTTTATGAATTGTTTAGTTAACGGCTATAAATATATATTTATTTGCGTTCTGTCATTAATTACCGTCAATTTTTCCATGCATTATAATACAAAATCAGGGTGCAGGCGGACAAATCCCTAAAAATCTTTCAGTTAACAGTTAATTTTACACTCCCATTAAACGGTTGGGATTTTCATTTGTCAATAAGTGTAACATTGTGTAATAAATTTCGTTTAACAAAAAAGACAGTTATGAAAAGGATATATTTTTTGGGGATAGCCGTGGTGTTCTTGCTATCATCCTGCAGAAAAGAAGTAGTGCAACAGATCGAGCAGCGGGTGGACCAGGCTTATTCAGCAGTCTATACCATTCAACCGGGTGACTGGTTCACTGAAAATAACGGGAAAACCTATTCCGCGGAACTCGAGGTGCCGGAGCTGGATAATGTGATCTACCAGGATGGTGCCGTGCTGGTATTTATACAATTCGAGGGAGAAAACTATTTTGAAGCGCTTCCGCAGGTGTTCGACGGCATCTCCTATGGCGTTATCCACAATAACGGGTATGTGGTGATCGACTTAAACGATATAGGTGGCGGAAACATCAATCCCCCCGGCGTAAGGGTTACGGCCAAAGTGATCCTGATAGACGCTGTGCGGTTGGCCCTGCACCGAAACCTGGACCTCCGGAATCTTGCCGCGGTTCAGCAGGCTTTGGGGATCAAATAAGCTTCACGGTTTTTAAAAAGGTATAGATAGTCCTGGTTGATCTTGTTGATCAGGACTATTTGTATTTGAACCTGGCGCAAGTGTTCGGCTCGCCGGTCACTTGTGTCGGAAAATTCTCCCCTGATTGTATCAGGGCACAAGCATATTCAACCCGGACACAGTCCGGTAGCATTAGAAGGCAACAAGTTATCCTGCGGAAGACTTGCGCCAGATTTGGATCAAATAAGCTTCACGGTTTTTAAAAGGTATAGATAGTCCTGGTTGATCTTGTTGATCAGGACTATTTGTATTTGAACCTGGCGCAAGTGTTCGGCTTGCCGGTCACTTGTGTCGGAAAATTCTCCCCTGATTGTATCAGGGCACAAGCATATTCAACCCGGACACAGTCCGGTAGCATTAGAAGGCAACAAGTCATCCTGCGGAAGACTTGCACCAGATTTGGGGATCAAATAAGGTCCGTCGTCACTGCGATCCCGCCAGTATCCGATCTTTTATTAAAGAAATGTGATGGCAGGAGAAGCAGTCCCTGAGAATGACCACACCTTGTAATTACTCCCGCAGCAATCTTGCTCGAGGTGGGCATATATAGGGATTGCTTCGCCCCAGGGATCGCAATGACGACCATCCGTTTAATCTATCGCACTCACCGAACCGCTGCCGGTAACCCTTGAGCTGACCGTGCCGCCGCCTTTGTACCTGATATTACCACTGCCGGTGATACCCGCGTCTATCTTCATGCTGGCATATAAGCTGATGTTGCCGCTGCCGGAAGTCCTGGCTTTGGCATTTTCCGCTTTCAGGTCTGTCGCTTTAATGGTACCGCTGCCAGTGGTGCTGCAGTCAATATCACGGGTAGTGCCGCTCAGCTTGATATCACCCGACCCGGTCACACCTGCTTTTACCTCCGGTGCATCCAGTTCCAGCTCAATATCGCCGGATCCGGTCACCTGTACTTTTATCTGTTCATCCGAACTGAATACACTCTCGCCTTTCATATCACCCGATCCGGTCACCACGGCTTCCGTCAGTTCGGGTAACCCTACCCGTATGGTTACGTCCCTGCTGGTCCGTACGGAGAAATGATCCTTGTATTTTATCCTGAGCCTGCCGTTGTCCACATAGGTTTCCACCAGTTCCACTATGTTGTCGTCACCTTCTACTTCTACCGTATGGCTGTCGGATTTTTTCAGGTACACATCCATAGAGCCGGATAGCTGCACGCGGGTAAACGATCCTACATCGCGGGTTTCTGTTATTATATTGCCGCTTCCTCTTACCTGCTCACCGTCGCAGGCTCCCAGGCTGATGGCAAGTCCGAGAAAAAACAGGATTTTGTACATATACTCAGATTTGAAGTGAAGAAAACAGTTCATACTAGCTTAGCAGCGATTTGGCAACCGCGCTGATGGTTTTGCCATCTGCCTGGCCTGCCAGTTGTTTGGTAGCCGCCGCCATCACTTTTCCGATGTCGGCAGCAGAAGCAGCCCCGGTTTCACGGATGATATTTGCAATGATCTCTTTTAGTTCTGCTTCTCCCAGTTGCTTAGGCAGGAAGCTTTCTATAACGGATATCTCCTCCTGCTCTTTTTGGGCCAGGTCTTCCCGGTTTTGCTTCTGGTATATCTCCAGGGAGTCTTTGCGGGATTTTACCAGCTTTTGCAGCAGCTTTATCTCATCCGCTTCCTTTAGCTCTCCACCGGCGCCTTCCGAAGTTTTGGCCAGTATAACGGCTGCTTTTATCGCTCTTAATCCTCTCAGCTTTACCTGGTCTTTTGCCAGCATTGCTGCTTTTATTGCATCGTTTATTGTTTGTTCCAAAGCCATAAAATATGTTTTACTTTTTATTGTTGCTTTTCCAGCAGCGCCCTTGATTTTTTATAAAAATCTGCTGCGAATTTTTTAAGGTCCTCCGCCAGTTCCTTTTGTTGGGTGGCCCGGCCATAGGTGTCTGCCATCACCATCATGGTCTGGTAGAAGAAATCACCCATTTCATCGATCATCATGTCTTTTGTCCACAGATCTATCCGCATGGCAGATTTTTCCTGACCGTCCCAGAAAGAGAGGATCATGGCTTTTGCCGCCTGGTGGGCATCTGCCGTACTGTCGGTAGCATTCCAGTGTATGCCACTGATCATCTTCTGCGGGTCGCGGCTCACGTCTATTTTAATCGTTGATTTCTGCATATATTTAAAAATTCTGCCAAAGGTAAGAAATCACCGGTTTTGGCGGAACAGGCTGTCAAAAGGAGTTACCGGATATCCTGCTCCTCCTGTAAAAGTATACCATTCGGCGGGGAACAACCGGGCACCCTTCATTGATTTGAACCGTTTACAACATATAGGATCCTTTTTGAACCACAAGGACGCAAAGGAACAAAGCTGCACAAAGGAATTATCCCAAAAAGCGTTGCTGGTTTTCCTTTCAGGGCATAAGTGCGCCGCAATAATCGTCACTGAACCACGGATTATCCTCCGAACGTCCGGAGTGGCAAAGCAGCCCCTGAGATCATGGGATTGCTGCTCCGGCCCGAGGCTGGGATCAAAAATACGGCGACCACAACACCGGCCCGATTCTGTACATTTGGAACATGAAAAAGATGTTACTGAGCTTAACTACCTCCTGGCTGGTATTTTCAGCCTTTGCCCAGGATACGGTTTATTTTAAGAATGGGCTGATGGCCAACGGTATCCACCGTTATGGCCGGGAAGCTTTGTACACCGACCTGCTGGCATATCAGATGTATGCCGGCAGCCTGCAACGACCGGCTGATGGTGCTGTTTTGGGAACCGGTAACGAGGGTGCAGAAATAAAATGGGTGGCGGTAACGGCAGACAGCCTGAACCGCTTCAGGCTGCCCCGTCCTGCAGGACAAGGGCTGAGAGGTAGCATGTTTTCCAATAGCAGTTACCTGTATGTCAGTTATACAGCGCCCAAAGCCGGCGCTGCTTTGCTGCGTACCCTGGGAAGCGCTGCCGTGTATGTAAACGGTGAGATCCATTCCGGCGACCAGTATTCGCTGGGCTGGCTATATATACCCGTTAAGCTGAAAAAAGGATTGAACGAGTTTTATATCCGTTCCGGCTTCGCTACGTCTGCAAGCCTGATCTTCAACACAAAACCCGTGGCATTACTTACGGAAGATCCGACCCTGCCGGTGCTCGTCGTGAATGAAGATAATACATCGAAGCAGGGCGCTGTCGTTATATTGAACCGTACGGATAAGCCGCTTTCCGGTTTACAACTGAAAGCTGTGGTGAACGGAAAAGAAGTAGTGTCGGATGTGCCCGTAATACCGGTAATGAGCAGCCGGAAAATTCCTTTCAGCTTTAATGCCGGCGATATAGCAGGCAAAGGAAAGCATACGATAGCGCTTAACCTGGTGCAGGGTGGCAGGATCGTAGGCAATGCCATGCTGCCCATGGAGGCAGTAGACAGAGGTGAGTCATACAGCAATACTTTTATCAGTAATATAGATGGTAGCCTGCAATACTACGGGGTAACGCCGCAATCCGGGCAGCGGAAGCCCAACAGCGCCCTGTTCCTGTCGGTACATGGCGCCGGTGTGGAAGCGATCGGGCAGGCGAGGGCTTATAAGCCAAAAGACTGGGGTACGCTTATAACGGCTACGAACAGGCGACCACGGGGATTCAACTGGGAAGACTGGGGAAGGCTTGACGCGCTGGAAGTGCTGGCTATCGGACAAAAAGTGTATCAACCCGATCCGTTGAAAGTATATCTTACCGGGCACTCCATGGGTGGGCACGGCACCTGGTTCCTGGGGGCTACTTACCCGGATAAATGGGCGGCGATCGCCCCCTGTGCGGGATATCCGACTCTTAAAGAATATGGTTCTCACGATGGAAAGATCCCGGAAAGCACGGAGTCAAAAGCAGAGCAGGTATTGTTGCGGGCGGGCAACCAGAGCGATGTGGTGAAGCTGGCGGAAAATTATAAACCGTTGGGCGTTTATATTTTTCATGGCGATTCAGACCGGGTGGTGTCGGTGGACTATGCCCGGCAGATGCGGAAAGTGCTGGCAGATTTCCATCCCGATTTTGCATATAATGAATATCCCGGCGGCAGCCATTGGTTTGGTGATATCAGTGTGGACTGGGATCCGCTGTTCAGTTTTTTCAGGTCGCATACCCGCTTGCCGGACAGCTCGGTCAACCGTATCGATTTTAAAACTTCCAGCCCGGGGATATCTGCTTCTTTCCGCTGGGCTACCATCTACCAGCAACAGCGGCCGCTGGAGTTCAGCCGTATACAACTGATCAGAGATCTGCAGGCGAAAAGTATTACAGGCATTACGGAAAATGTGGAAACGCTTACACTGGCTGTTGGTGCATTCGGAACGGGAAGCGCTGTCAACATACAACTGGATGGCAATACCGGGCTTTCACATACGGTGGCAGGGGCTGCAGACAGTATCTGCCTGGGAAGGCAAAATGGCGAATGGCGTATCATCCCGGTACCCGGACCCGATCAGAAAGGACCGCACCGTTATGGAACGCTGAAAGAAGCATTCAACCACCGGATGGTATTTGTATATGGCACAACCGGCAACAAAGCGGAAAATGAATGGGCATTCAGTAAGGCACGGTTTGATGCGGAAAGCTGGTATTACCGGGGAAATGGCGCGGTGGATATCATCTCGGATAAAGAATATGCCACCGGAAAGTTTGACGGCAGAGGGGTCATACTCTATGGTAATGCCACTACCAATGCCGCCTGGAATATATTGCTGAAAGACGCGCCTATACAGGTGGAGAGTAACCGTATCGTTGCCGGGGATAAGACCTGGGAGGGAGATGACCTGGCCGCCTGTTATGTGTGGCCGTTGAAGAATTCCACGGTGGCTTCGGTGGCTGTAATTACCGGTACCGGTATCAAAGGCATGAATGCTGCCAATGCTAACCAGTATTTCGCAGGTGGAAGCGGTTTTCCTGACTTTATGATCTTCCGTTTGGCAATGCTGAAAGAAGGAAGCCATTCCATTGAAGCAGCCGGCTTTTTTGATAACAACTGGCGGTTGGATAACGCCCATAGTTTTATGAAGTAAGGAATAAAACATGATAGCAGGTATTTCAATATGAATAAGGATGTAAGCCCTGTATATTTTATGTTGACACAGGGTTGTCACTTTGGTGTATGATTTTTGTTCTGTTATTTACACCGAAAACTATTACATATGAATACTGCATTATTTACCGGTGCCATTATCTCCCAGTACAGAGCGGCTTTGAGGATGCTGCGCGATGTCATTTCACGGGTTCCGGACGAAATGTGGGATAGCAGAGAACATCCAGACACCCATAAAAGCTGGCGTTTGCTGTATCATACCATATGGAGCACGCAATACTACCTGCACGATAATGCAATTGACGGGTTATTCTGGGATAAAGCCATTCCGGGTGCGGAAAGTCTTGGCGGTGCATGGGAAGATCCCGAGACCATGGTGCCGGTGAACGGAACAAATTCTCCGGACGAGTTATTAAGCTTCCTGGATAATATAGAAGTCAACCTTCAAAAAAACGTTGAAGCCCTTCCGCTGGACGGACCATCGGGTTTTGAATGGTATCCTTATTCCAGGTTTGAGCTGCATCTCAATAACATCCGTCATATCCAGCATCATACGGGGCAAATTATTGAGCGATTGAAGAACAGGGGATATAGCGGGTTTGCCTGGGCCATAGACGGAAACCCACCTGCCGGATGGTAAGTATTGATGTTTTTGCATGGCACAAGCAGGACGCTTAGGTCAGTTATGTGAAGACCGTTGTGCAACCTGCATCTTACAACCTGCGACTCGTATGACGATTTGTCTTTATGTATAAAAAAACTAAAAACGATCATCCTGCCGGCTAATTCATTCGTATATTAGTAAACCTAACAGGGTTTCCCGCCTTCGCAAAAGCTACGGCGGGCAGATAAAACCTGTTAGGTTTATTCAAATATGAAAAAGCTGTTATTGATTCCCGCTCTGCTGTTCCTGTTTGTCTTTTCATTGAAGGCGCAGGAAGTGATATTTGATTCCCTGCAACTGGTGGCGCCGGATGCTGCCTTAAAAGAGGTCAGCAACCAGTTTTCATTTACGGAAGGACCGGCAGCAGATAAAAAGGGTAATATTTATTTTACTGATCAGCCCAATAACGCCATCTGGAAATATGATGTGAAGGGTAACCTGGAATTGTTCATGGACAAGGCCGGGCGTTCCAACGGGTTGTATATTGATAAAAAAGGCAACATCATAGCCTGTGCTGATGAGAACAACGAGCTCTGGCAGATAACACCGGATAAAAAAGTGACGGTATTGCTGAAAGGTGTTCAGGGAAAGCGGCATAATGGTCCCAACGACCTGTGGATAGACGCCAGAGGGGGTATCTATTTTACGGATCCGTTTTATGCACGGCCGTATTGGGAGAGAAAAGAAAAGGAAATAGAGGGCGAAAAAGTATATTACCTGGCAAAAGGATCGGAGACGCCGGTTGTAGTGACCGATAATATTAAGAAACCTAACGGCATCATCGGCACTCCCGATGGACAATATCTCTATGTGGCAGATATCGGCGATAGCAAGACATACCGTTTTACTATAGACGAAGATGGCAGCGTAACGGACCGGAAGCTGATCGCGGAAATGGGTTCCGACGGTATTACCCTCGATGAGCAGGGTAACCTGTATGTAACGGGAAACGGTGTAACGGTATTCAATAAATCGGGTGTGAGGATCGCGCATATACCCGTGCCATCCGGCTGGACAGCCAATGTTACTTTCGGCGGCAAAAAAAGAAATATCCTGTTTATTACCGCCAGCAAATCGGTATTTACACTGGACATGCAGGTCAGGGGCGCGCAATAAGAATTATTTTGGATGAGCTATTTAAGTGTTGATGATACCCATTTGTTTCATCAGGAAGGAGGCGTTTTTGTTTTTGGCAACGCCCCGTTGCAGGGTATAGTCAAAATACAGGCTGTCATCCTGTATGGTACTTTCAAAGCAATAATTGCCGATCACACCCGGGTATTGTTCTTCCAGCACAGACAGCATCAGGTCATGCGTTGCAAATAATGTGATACAGTTGTACCGGATCAACTGTTTGATGAATGCTTCCGATCCGTGGGTTTTATCTTCGGAGTTGGTACCTCTCAGTATTTCATCTATCAGCACCAGGGCCGGTTTCCCGTTCTGTAACTGAAGGATAATGTGCTGCAGGCGTTTCAGCTCTGCCATAAAATAAGAGGTATGCTCCTGCAGGGAGTCACTCACCCGGATGGAAGTATATATCTGCATGGGCGTGAACGCAAAGGAAGCAGCGCATACAGGGGCGCCGGACTGGGCAAGTATCAGGTTTACGCCCAGCGTTCGCAGAAAAGTAGTTTTGCCTGACATATTGGAGCCGGTCACCAGCAGCATTTTGTCTGCTTTGCCTGCTTCAAAATCATTCGCTACCCGTTCGGAAGCTGCGATCAGCGGATGCGCCATTTGTTGTGACTGTACAAAAGGACGGGTATTGTCAACAGGCTGGGGAAAGCGGAACCCGGGGTTATTAAATAACAACGTTGATTGTGCGTTGAGGCACTCTATATCGCCCACTGCCAGCAGCCAGTCGGAGAAGTCTTTTTTATGATCTTCCTTCCAGGTATCCAGTCTTACAATACAGTGTATATCGTACAGGAACAGGCTGTTGATGATAAGGTTCACCAGCAGGTTCAGCCGCTGGTCAAAGGCAGCGCTCAGCCTGGAGAGTTTTTTGATGGCGGTGTGCGCATTCCCTGATATCTGTTGCAGCTCTTTGAGCAACACAGAGTCACCCGGCCGGATAGTGGTGAACGTGCGGAGGATACCGGCATACTGGTTGAGGATAGCCTGCTTTTTACCGATCAATTGGTGTTGCTGGAAAATATATTTTGAATGAAAGGCGGTGATCAGCCAGCCTATACTCACGCCTGTCAGCAGCCACGAGAGGTTATCGGTAGCCAGGTAGTACAGTAGTGCCGGGATCGTGTAGGCGGGGATGACCCATCGCATTATCTGCAGCCATTTTTTGCGATGCAGGTTTTGTCCTCCTTTCAGCCATTCAAAAATGCTATGCAGTGTGCCGTCTTCTTCCTGGTGGATCAACCCGTAAGCGATGATCAACTGGCGCGCTTCCGTCTGATCTGTAAAACCTGCCACAGCCTGCTGGCGTTCTTGTATGTTGTTGATGCCGGTCAGGGGTGCGTTCAACAGATCGGCCAGCCGTTCCCTGCCATGTTGTGTCGTGCACCTGTTGAGCAGGTGATACAGTGAGTTTTTCCCGAAAATGTCGAGATCTCCGGCATAGTCGGAAGTATTGGCAAACGCTGCCCCGTCATCCAGGGCATTGGATTGTCCGCTGATGACTGCCAGCTCGTTGTTGTTAATGAACAACAGCTTTTCCAGTAATATTTTTTTGTCGTTCAGCTGAAAGGCAACCCGCACGAAAAAAATAAACGTGCCTGCCAGCAGTATGCTTGCCGCCAGCCATGCAGGGCTGTATTGTGTGATCAGGTAATAGGCAGAAAAAGCAAATGCAAGAAAGCTCAGCAGCCGGTAAACGGAAAACATGGAAATACGTTTCTTACAGGATCTCAGTTCTTTAGAATATCGGTCAACCTTACCCCTGTAAAAAGAATGGACATCCATCGCCGGCAGATATTAGATAATATCCATCGCTTTGGCAAAAAAGTAGCAGACAAACGGGAGCGTAACGGTAATATAATTAGCGCCTGCGTTAGAAAAATACAACAGGAAAAATGCCGCTACCGAAGCGAAAAATAAAACCCAGTTCATTAAACGTGACTTAGTAGAATCCATCCCTTAGAATTTAGTTGCAAATATAGGAGGATTGCCTGTTTTTTCCTATTATGAGATAAATTTAGGTGCAGACTGTATTTTTGCCGCGTCAGCAGGGTATTTTTTGATCATCAGCAATATGTATATGATAAAAATTCATTTCTATATCCGTTTCTCTACAAAATACGGGCAATCATTATTACTGAAAACCAACATACCGGATAAGGCAGGGAAGTTTGAGGAGCAAACGGTTGAAATGAAATACCTGAATGAAGTATTTTGGACGTATAGCCTCACGATCGATAAAAAGATACAGGGAGCCATCCACTACAAATATCTTTTAAAAGGAACAGACGGGAAGCTGCACAGCGAACTGTACGATGGCAAGACCATAGATGCAGACAAAATAACGGCAGACGAAATATATGTAACAGATACCTGGAATTTTGAAGGAGCCGCGGAGAACGCCTGGTATACGGCGCCCTTCCGGCATGTGTTGTTTGGTGCGCAGAAGCCCCTGGTAAAGCCGCAACCTTACCGGGGCAATACCCATGTTTTTAAGGTAAAAGCGCCTTTACTGGGCAGGAACGAGGTGTTGGGATTGCTGGGAAGCAGCGGGCAGTTGGGGGAATGGAATACCGGTACCCCACGATGGATGAGCCTTGAGGACAACTGGTGGACGGTGAAGCTGAACCTGTCGAAGGAGAACTTCCCGGTGGCTTATAAATATGCCGTATTCGATAGTAAAACCAAAGCATTCATCCGTTACGAAGACGGCGGTAACCGGCTGTTGCAAAGCTTCGGCAATAAAAGGTCCGTGACTACCCTGCACGACGGGTTCATCCGTTTTTCCGATAAATGGCGGGGAGCGGGTGTTTCCATCCCGGTATTCAGCCTGCGCAGCCGGAAAAGCCTGGGGATAGGAGAGTTTACCGATATCCGGCTGTTGGCAGACTGGGCACACAAAACAGGCTTAAAGCTGATACAATTGTTACCTGTGAATGATACCACGGATACGGGCGCCTGGCAGGATTCGTATCCGTACAATGCCATTTCGGCTTTTGCTTTGCACCCGGTTTACCTGAACGTGGAAGCGCTGGCAAGAGAAAAAGATGCACCGATCATCAAAACCCTGGCCAAAAAGAGAATACAGTTGAATGCATTGGCGGAGGTAGATTACGAGGAAGTGCTGGCATATAAGTGGAAAATTATTAAGCAACTCTACCAGGCGCAGAAGGCAGATCTTTTTGCCAGCGAGGATTATAAGCTGTTTGTGGCGGAAAATGCCGTCTGGCTGATCCCCTATGCCGCGTTTTGCACCTTGCGCAGTAAAAACAAAACGGCTGATTTCCGGAAATGGAAACAATGCAGCACCTATGATAGAAAAGCAGCGGAGAAGGTGGTGTATTCCAAAAACAAGACAGGTGACGAGGCACAGATGCATTTATTTGTGCAGTATCACCTGCATAGTCAATTGAAAGCGGCGGTGGGATATGCACATAAAAAGGGGATAGTTGTAAAGGGAGATATCGCGATAGGCGTCAGCAGGAATAGCTGTGATGTATGGATGGAGCCGTCCCTGTTCAATACGTACATGCAGGCCGGGGCGCCGCCTGATGCTTTTGCCGCCCATGGGCAAAACTGGGGTTTTCCCACGTACAACTGGGAAAATATGAGAGCAACGGGGTTTGAGTGGTGGCGCAAACGGTTTACACAAATGGCAAATTATTTCGACCTGTTCCGCGTGGATCACCTGCTGGGCTTTTTCAGGATATGGAGCATACCGTTTGAACAGGTAGACGGTGTCATGGGGAGATTTGTGCCTGCCATACCGGTGCACATCAACGAATTTGCAAAAAGGGGCATCACTTTTGAATACGACCGGTTTTGTAACCCCTGGATAACGGACAGGGTGCTGGAAGAGCTCATGGGTGAGTTTGCAGGTTCCCTGCACCCTTTCCTGCAAAAAAACGATGACGGCACCTGGTCGCTGAAAAAGGAATATGCTACACAACGGTTGGTCAATGATCATTTCGCGGGCATGGAGCCGTCGGATGAAAGCGGGCAGCTGAAACGGGCATTATTTTACCTGGTAAGCAATGTGCTGGTTTTTGAAGAGGAAGATTCCAACGGACAACATTTTCATTTCAACATCGCCATGGGAAATACCAGCTCTTTTCATCACCTGGATGGATATACGCAATACCAGTTATGGCAATTGTACCACGACTATTTTTTCGTACGGCAGGATGCGCTGTGGGCAGACCAGGCTACAGGTATACTGCGTGCACTGAAGGTATCTACCGATATGCTGATCTGCGGGGAGGACCTGGGCATGACGCCAGCCTGTGTGCCGGAAGTAATGTATCAACTGGGTATACTGAGCCTGGAGGTGCAACGAATGCCCAAACCGGCGGGCTGGGACTTTTTTCACCCGGCGCTGGCGCCCTACCTGTCGGTGGTAACACCCGGCACCCACGACATGAGCACGCTGCGCGGCTGGTGGGAAGAGAACCGGGAAATGACGCAACGGTTTTTCAACCACCAACTGCAACACCCGGGTCTGGCGCCCTACTTCTGTGAACCCTGGGTAAACAAGGCAATACTGATCCAGCATCTGTATTCTCCCGCCATGTGGTGTATCTTCCAGTTGCAGGATATCCTGGGGATAGATGGAAAGCTCCGCCGGCAGATGCCCGATGAGGAAAGGATCAATGTGCCGGCGATACCCAGGTATTACTGGCGCTACCGTATGCATATCACCCTGGAGCAGTTGTTGAAAGAAGAAGACCTCAACCATGAAATGGCCAGCTATATTGAGCTGAGCGGACGGTGAGTTGCAGGTTGCAAGACGCAAGTTGCAAGTAAGTCTCAAGTTTCAGGTCTCAGGTTGTGTGAACCCTTCCTGCCCAAAAATCGCGTAGCTTTATCATTACTTAAAATAACCGGATGATATACCTGAAATATTTGTTGGTGCTGTTTTGTTGCAGTTGGGTTTTCCAGGGTTTCGCGCAGGAAAGCCGGGTAACAAAGGTTATCCTTGTTCGCCACGCTGAAAAAGCAGATGACGGCACCAAAGATCCTCCGTTGTCAGAAGCCGGGAAAACCAGGGCGGAACAACTGGCAAAAATGCTGAGCGACATCGTCGTAGATGCGCTGTATGCCACGCCTTATAAACGTACGAAAGAAACATTAGCGCCGCTAAGCAATGCCCGGAATATACCCGTCAACAGCTACTCTCCACCCGGTGTGGAAGCTATAGAAAAGATCGTGCGCACCTTACCGGGAAAAACCCTGGTGATCGCCGGGCATTCCAACACGGTACCTTCCATCGTAAACGGACTGATCCGCGAGCAGAAGTTCCCGGAGCTGGACGAGAGCGAATACGGAAAGATCTGGATACTGCTGTTTGAGGGAGAACGTTTGGTGGATTGCAGTGTTTATAATTATTGAGTTGTTGAGTGGTTAGTAGTAAGTGGGAAGTGATTAGAAGACTCAGGTTGCAGCGTGGACATTTCCATATTTTCAAATTCTACATCCTCGACCTGAATCTTATGTCCTGCGACTTGATTCCTGCAACCCACCCCTACCAGTCTTTATCCGGCTGGCCGGAAACCGGCGGCTTCCGGTTTACTTTTTCCTGGAGTTTTTTCTCCTGCTCCTCCAGTGCTTTCAACAGTTGCTCTACCTGCTGCTGGTTGAGCTTGTTTTTCGGAGGCGGTTTGCTGTTATTATTGTTTTGCTGATCCTGTTGTTGTTGCTGTTGCTGCTGTTGATCCTGCTTTTGCTTTTCGTTCAGCGCCCGCTGCAGGTTTTCCCTGCCCAGGGTGTCAGCAGGATTCATGCGTAATACCTGCTTATAAGCGTCAATGCTTTCCTCCAGCTTTTTTTGATGCGTCAGTATCACACCTTTGTTGTACACGGCCTGTGATTGCAGCAATTTGTCATCTGTTTTTTCCTGCAGGTCTTCAAAGGCTTTTATGGCTTCATCGTATTGTTGATTTTTATACAGCGCGTTACCCAGGTTAAATATTGCTGTGGTATTACCGGGGTTTTCCTGCAGCGCCTGCCGGTAGGATGTTGCAGCTTTACTGAACTGCTGCAGCTTATACGCTTCGTTCCCTTCGGCAATGAATTTGTTTTCGGTTTGTGCCGACAAACGAAATACACCGAACAGCAATGCGAAAAAAATCAATCGTTTCATGCCGGCTTTAATTTTCTTCTTTCCGAAATAAATAATTCTGCGATAAAGCCCAGCAGGGCCAGTACCAGGAACCATTGAAAAAAGCTCCTGAAGTTCATGCTGCTGTAATCCTGTATGGTCTTTTGTTCCATACTGCCGAACTGCTCCACCAGCTTGTTAACAACAGATTCTACATCGTTGAGTTGCTGGTAGATGCCGTTGGTGGCATGGGCAATATCGATCAGTCCTTTTTCATTCAGCCTGGAGATCACTACATTTCCCTGCATATCCCTTTTGCTGTCGCCCGAAGCACTGTTGGTAATGGTGCTCCCTGATGTGGTGCCTACTCCTACCGTGTTGATCACCACCCCGTTTTCAGCCAGCTTTTGCGCTGTACTGACTGCGTCCTTATCATGATCTTCGCCGTCTGTTATCAGCAGTATTGTTTTGTATTTTTTTTCTTTGGCATTGAAGCCGTTGTTGCTTAGCTGCAGCGCGTCTGTTATAACGGTGCCCTGCACCTGTACCGAATTGGGACCGGCATTGCCGATATACAGTTTGGCAGCGGCATAGTCTGCTGTCAGCGGCATCTGCATATAGGCCCTGCCGGCAAATACCACAATACCAACCCGGTCGCCCGACAGCCGGTCGAGCAGCTTGTTCAGCAATTGCTTGGAACGATCCAGCCGGCTGGGCTTCACATCCTCGGAAAGCATGCTCCTGCTTACGTCCAGTGCGATCATCACATCAATTCCTTTTCTGTTGATGTTTTCCACTTCGGAAGCAGACTGAGGATTGGCAGCGGCAATAACCAATCCGGCAAAGGCCGCCAGGATGACCAGTATTTTCAGCTGCAGCTTTTTCCGCGAAAAGTTGGCGGTGAGCGCTTTTACCAAATGCGGATCGCCTATTTTGGCGGCGGTTTTATTTTTCCATTGCCGCAGCAGTACGAACAGCATGACAATGACCGGTATCAGCAGCAGCAACAGCAGGTATTCTATATGTTGAAATCTGAACATTGTTACTTCTTTAAAATGCTACCGGTTCATTATTTATTGTGTGCGTAAACATTAAATACGAAGGTCGTTACATTTTACCGTTAAAAAACCCCAGGTATGCCAGTATATCTTTCAGGATATCGATCCTGACGCCGGGGTTATTTTCCGCTGTTTCCATATTCAGCACAAAGAAATAGGGATGCCGGTTTTCTTCTATCCAACCGACTACCCATCCGGTATATTTGTTGTTTTCATCCCTTGACCAGCCGGTTTTATAGCTCAGGGAGTAGTTGCTGTTTTCTTCCTGGAGCATCAGGTTGCGAACTGTGTGTTGCGTACCTTTGGTGAAGGGCAGCTTGTTGAAGTAAAGGTGCTTCACCAGTCCCAGTTGCTCGTCCGGGGATATTTTCAGGCTGTGATCCAGCCAGAAGGTATCCACGCGGCTCCCGATGGTAGCATTGCCGTAGTGCAGGGTATCCAGCCATTTTTGCAGGGTGTCTTTCCCGATTCGCCGGGCCAGCTCCTGGAAATAAGGCACTGCAGATACCTTGAAAGCTTCCGCGAGGGTCAGGTCTTTGTTCCACGCACTTATCTCCCGTGTAACGCCATCCCACGGGATCAAAGCGCTGTCGTTCAGCGCCGTTCCGGTCTCCAGCGCTACCAGCGCGGTTACGATCTTAAAAGTAGAAGCCGGACTCATCCGGGTCGTGTCTCTTTTAAGGTTGTGCACTTTTATTTCGCCCCTGCCATTGTCGTACAGGGCAAATGACCCTTCTACATTGTATTTGTCAAAAAAGGGTTTCAGGTCGGTGGCTTCCTTAATATTATCTCCGCAGGATTGAAAGAAAACGGCAACAACTGCCAGTATATAAAAACAATATTGCTTCATCAGTTTATTATTGGTCACACATATACAAAATAAAATTACCGGACGGACAATACGCCCAATGCCTTTCCTACTTTTTCGAAAGCGGCAATGGCTTTATCCAGGTGGTGCTGATCGTGGGCTGCACTCAACTGCACGCGGATCCGGGCCTGTCCTTTGGGTACTACCGGGAAGAAGAAGCCGATAACATATATGCCTTCTTCCAGCAGTTGGGCCGCCATTTGCTGGGCTAAAACCGCATCGTACAGCATGATCGGTACGATCGGGTGATCACCCGGTTTTATATCAAATCCTTTTTCCGTCATTTTTTCGCGGAAGTACCGGGTATTCCATTCCAGCTTATCCCGTAGTGCAGTTGTTTCACTGAGCATATCCAGCACAGCGATAGAGGCGCCTACAATGCTGGGGGCTACGGTATTGGAAAAAAGATAAGGCCTTGAACGCTGCCGCAGCATATCGATCACTTCTTTCCTGCCACTGGTAAAGCCGCCGGATGCGCCGCCCAGGGCTTTGCCCAGGGTGCCGGTAATGATATCTATTTTTCCCATAACACCCCTGTACTCATGGGTGCCGCGTCCTGTTTTTCCGATAAACCCGCTGGAATGACATTCGTCAATCATCACTGCAGCATCATATTGGTCAGCCAGCTCGCAGATCCTGTCCAGTTGTGCAATAGTGCCATCCATACTGAAAGAACCATCGGTAACAATGATCCGGCTGCGGGCAGACTGCGCTTCTTTCAGCTTGTTTTCCAGGTCGGTCATATTGTTATGCTCATACCGGAAACGTTGCGCTTTGCATAGTCTTACCCCGTCAATTATGGATGCATGGTTCAGCGCATCGGAAATGATGGCGTCTTTATCATCAAACAGGGGCTCAAAAACGCCTCCGTTGGCGTCGAAAGCCGCTGCATACAGTATGGTATCTTCCGTACCCAGGAAAGCCGATATTTTTTGTTCCAGGGTTTTATGTATATCCTGTGTACCGCAAATGAACCGAACGCTGCTCAACCCGTATCCCCGGCTGTCAATTGCCTGTTTGGCGGCTTCAATTACTTTGGGGTGAGAAGACAATCCCAGGTAGTTGTTGGCGCAAAAATTGATAACCGGTTGCCCGCTTTTACCGGGTAGCGTAACTTCAATATCCGCTCCCTGCGGACTGGTTATGATCCGTTCTTCCTTATATAGCCCGTTCTTCCTGATCTCTTCCAGTTCCTGCCTGATCCGTTCAACTAGTTTTTCATTCATGCATCGGTATTTTTTGTTATGAATAGCCGGATGGAACCTTACCGGATGTGGTCGGTGACGACACCAACCACTAGCGTCAGGTCCTAATGGTCGGTGTCGTCACCGACCATATCAGTATCCGGTACCTGTACGATTACTGCCGCAAACCTACGTGCTTTTTAAAAAACTATGAAATCAGGGGAGCAGGACTGCCCGATGATCAGGCAATATTCATAACAATCTGCCCGGAATAATTTTCCTTTTCGTTACTAAAGTCTGATTTTTGCGTCTGTTTTATCATATGCATCCACGTGATCTGTCCATAGAAAATTTCACCTACTCCTTACCGGAGGAGAGGATCGCCAGGTTCCCGCTACCGGAAAGGGACAGTTCCAAACTGCTGATCTTCAGGAAAGGTGAGCCTATACGGGAAGACAGGTATGCCAATATAGCCGCTTACCTGCCCGGCGGCGCAATGCTGTTGTTTAATAACACGCGGGTGATCGCGGCCAGGATATTGTTTACCAAGCCCACCGGGGGGCAGATCGAGATATTTTGCTTAGAACCTGGTGCCGATTATCCCGATGTTACAACGGCCATGGTGCAGCAGGGGCATGTTAAATGGAATTGCCTTGTAGGCGGGGCGGGCAAATGGAAGCATGGTATGGTATTGGAAAAACCTGTGGAATATAACGGGAAACGCTTTTTGCTGAAAGCAGGGATCGTCGACAGGAATGAAAATGCTTTTGGTATAGCATTCGACTGGGATGCTCCCCTTAGTTTTTCAGAAGTGATACAGGCAGCCGGGGTGATCCCCCTGCCGCCTTACCTGAAAAGGAAGGCCGAAGCGGAGGATGCGGAGAGATACCAGACGATCTATGCAAAGCATGACGGATCAGTAGCGGCGCCCACCGCCGGACTTCATTTTACGGACGCAGTTTTTGGATCGCTGGCTTCAAAAGACATCAGCACCGGGTTTGTAACCTTGCATGTAGGTGCGGGCACGTTTCAGCCGGTAAAGACGGCGCAGATGAGCGGGCATATCATGCATACCGAGTATATGGAACTGTCCCGGGAATTACTGGAAAAAATGATCCGTCAAAAAGGGGATATTTTTTGCGTGGGCACCACTTCCCTGCGTACCGTGGAAAGCCTGTACTGGATGGGCGCAAAAATAATCCGCGACAACAATATTTCTATTGATCGTTTACCGGTGAGCCAGTGGGAAGTATATGATGACGTATTCCCGGATGTTACTGCCGGGGAAGCGCTGACAGCGTTGCTGCAATGGATGCAAAAGCATGCGCTGGAAAAACTATACACGCAAACACAGATATTGATAGCGCCCGGCTACACCGTTAGAATAGCGAAAGGACTGATCACCAATTTTCATCAGCCCCGGTCAACCCTGCTGTTGCTGGTGGCGGCGCTGGCGGGCGAAAGCTGGCAGCAGATATATGAGTATGCGCTGACACATGATTTCCGCTTCTTAAGCTACGGCGACGGGTGCATTCTGTTTGCGGAGTAAAGGAAATTCGAGTGTGAATGTTGAGCCTTTTCCCAGTGCGCTGTCTACTTTGATCTTACCTTTCTGCGCTTCCACCATTGCCTTCACATAGCTTAATCCCAATCCAAAACCTTTTACGTTGTGGATATTCCCGGTATGTGCCCGGTAGAACTTTTCAAAAACCCTGGCAACAGTTTCCCTGGACATACCAATACCGTTGTCCTCTATTTTTATGCGGATACTGTTTCCGGCATTTTGCGTAGAAAGGTTTATGTGAAGTCCGTCGTCTTTGGAGTATTTAACGGCATTGTCAATGAGGTTGCTTATCAGGTTGGTGAAGTGCACCTCATCGGCTTTGATCAGGTCTTTCCGGGCGTTGAGCGTAAGCCGGATGGTCCCGTTCTTCGCTTCCAGTTGCAGCTTAAAGTTTTCTACTACATTGGAGATCACCTCGTTCACATTGATCGGCTGCATATTCAGTTGTATTTCCTCTTTATCCAGCAGGGCGGCTTGCAAAATGGTTTCCACCTGCTTGTTCATCCGTTTGTTTTCGTCTTTGATAATGCCGCGGAAATACTGCATCTTTTCCTTGCTGCCCAGCACTTTTTCGTTGTTCAGCGCATCTACGGCCAGGGAGATGGTGGCCAGCGGCGTCTTGAACTCGTGGGTCATATTGTTGATAAAATCACTTTTGATCTCACTCAGCTTCTTTTGCATCAGCATGGTGCGAACGGTCACAAAAAAGGCGGTGCATATTACCAGCGTGAACAGGAAGGAGCCGCCCACCATCCAGCCCAGCGACGGCAGCAGTATAGATCTTACATTGGGCACAATGACCCACAATTCTTCCTCCGCTTCCAGCCCGCCGGAAATAGAACCTCCCGGCTCCGAGAGCGGGAAGAAAAAAGCCTTGTTGCGGGCTGTATCCGCCACCAGCTTGCTGAAGTTAAGGGTTTGCATTTCTATATTGTTGCCCTGGTAGCGGTTAATGACGGCAAACTCAAAATCTTTATTCTTAAAACCGTATTTGTTGAAGGACTTCTTTAGCTTGTCATAGATCTGTGCCGGCGTATAACGTTGATCTACAGTGGTTCTCAGGTTTTGAAAAAACTGGTCGGAGGGCCAGCTCGGCAGCAGTTTCGGAGATCCGAATATAGAAATGGATTCTTTTGACCGCGCGATCTCCATTCCCACTTCGGCAACAGCCATCTGGATGTATTGTTCCAACTCTTCATTCTTGAGCTTCAATGCGTTCCGGATGGCTGATATCTGCATAATGATAATGCCTACCAGTGACATTGAAATGAGCAAGACAATGAGTAAGTAGATTTTTTTCATCCGCCTGTAAAATTAGTTTTATATTAACGATACAGCCCCTCCGGTGACGGGCATTTAACGAAGTTTTAAATAGAATATTTGCCGGACAGGGTTTTGAAGAGCAATTATACAAAATTCACAGATATTATATTGTGCATCAGAAATTTCTCCATTATCTTAGAAGTATGGGTACAATATCATCCGGAATTTTATTGATAGCAGAGCCGTTCTTAAAGGATCCGAACTTTATGCGTAGTGTGGTTTTACTTTGTGAACATAATGAAGAGGGCAGCTTCGGACTGCTGCTTAACAAAAAATTTGATCTTACGCTGGGAGAGCTGATAGCGGAGCTGGAGGAAACCAATATACCGGTGTTCCTGGGAGGACCCGTTCAGGCGGATACCCTGCACTTTCTGCATAACTATCCCGATAAGATACCGGGCGGCATAGAGGTGGCGGACAATGTTTACTGGGGCGGCGATTTCGAAATGGTAAAGGATTATCTTAAACGGGGAGAGCTTAATACTTCTCGTATCCGATTTTACCTGGGCTATTCGGGTTGGGGAACCAGTCAGCTGGATGATGAGCTGAACAGTAAAAGCTGGATCACCACGCCCGCCAAAAGCCGCATCGTTTTTCATGCTGCGCCGGATGATATCTGGAAGGATGCTCTGGCATTGCTGGGAGGGGATTATTCCCTGATGACCAACTTCCCGATAGATCCGCAGCTTAACTGAGCAAAAAAACCTAACAGGTTTTGCCTGCCCGCCGGAGCAAAGCGCAGGAGGGAAAACCTGTTAGGTTTGATCAACCGTTTATCCAGTTTTTCGCTTCCTGCTCTATGTGATGCAATACCACGTTCACACCGAATTTCTCTTTAAGATGCCGGGCGATGCTGTCGGCGGCAAATACGCTGCGGTGCTGTCCACCCGTACATCCGAAACTGACGGAGAGGCTTTCAAATTCCCGCTTGATGTAGTCGGTAACGGTAATGTCTACGATGCTTTGTATGTGTTGCAGAAATGCCGGCATTTCCGTATTGTGAAGTAAAAACTCCTGCACTTCTTTATCCCTGCCTGTTAGCTTTTTGTATTCTGTTATGCGCCCCGGGTTTAAAATACCTCGGCAGTCAAAAACGAAACCACCGCCGTTGCCGCTTTTATCTTCGGGTATTCCTTTCCGGTAGGAGAAGCTGCTGATGTGCACCACCAGCGGCGTATCTTTTGCGGCCTTTACGGTTTCATAGCGGCTGATGATGCTGTCGTCAACGATCTGCCACAGCGCCCGTTGCAGTTCCGGCAGGCGGATGGGTATTTTTTTGTTTTCGAGAAACCAGCGCAGTTGTTTCAGGGCGTAAGGGATGCTGGCGATGAAATGCGGTTTCCGTTCAAACAGTCCCCGGAAGCCGTAAGCGCCCAGTGTTTGCAGCATCCTGATCAGCACGAAGCCGTCGTAGCTGTCCATGAAGTCCTTTTTGACCAGCCGGTTACCCAGTAATTTGTTTACCGCACCAAAATAGTAATCTGCCAGTTCCTCCTTCCACTCGTGTGGGAGTGCAGCCCGGGCCTGCCACAGCATGGATGCCACATCGTAGTGAAGCGCTCCCTGCATCCCTCCCTGGAAGTCTATAAAGTACACTTCTTCGGCTTTCACCATCACATTGCGGCTCTGACAGTCCCGATGCATAAAGTACCGGGCTTCTTCCTGCATCAGGTAGCTGCTCAGCAGCTCAAAATCGTTCAGCAGCAGGTTTTTATCGTAGGGCAGGTCCAGTGCCCGGATGAAATAATAGAGAAAATACAGCAGATCGGAATAGATCGCCTGTTTGTCAAATGATTTGGTGGCTATGCAGTTGTTATAGTCCAGCCCTTCGCCGCCCTTCACCTGCAGCAGGGCCAACTGGTCAAAGGTCTTTTTGTATAGCTGCTTTCCCCGTTCGCTGTAGCCTTCCTGCTTGATGATATCAAACAGGGATACATCGCCGAAATCTGTTTGCAGGTATATGGTCTTCTTATCATCCACATGCAGTATATCGGGTACGTGTAGCTGCTTTTTATAAAAATGACGGGCAAATTCCACGAAGGCATTATTTTCCGTGATATTGCCGGGGTTGTAGGTAAGGATATAGGAAGCGCCGGGCGTGTTAGCCCTGAAGTACTGCCGGTTGCTGCCTGCCTGGCGAAGCGTGACGATTTCGGCTTTTTCGCCATTGGACCATCCTTCAAAAAAGCTGCTGATTTCCTGTATCACATCTGCCATCCGAAAAAAGTTAACTGCTTGTTATGTAATAAGTAAAGGTTATTAACGGATATTTTCCCGTTTATTGTTTTCAATATAGTCAATTATGCCTTTTATGTCCGCCGGGGGACACCAGTGGATGGTTTCGTCCCGGTTAAACCAGGTGAGCTGACGCTTGGCATAATGCCGTGTATTTTTCTTAATTGCTGAGACCGCCGTTTCGAGCGTGCAATGCCCGTCGAGACAGGCAAACAGTTCCGCGTACCCGACGGTTTGCAGCGCATTCAGATGCCGGTATCTTCCCAGGGATTTTACTTCATCGAGCAGCCCCATATCCATCATATGATCTACCCGCCTGTTGATATTGGCATACACCTGCTCACGCGCCGGTTGCACACCTATTTTCAGGATGCGGAACGGGCGCTGCTGTGCGGTGTCCATCTGTAGTTCCAGGATGGATTTTCCGGCAGAAAGCTTTACTTCCAGGGCCCGCATCATGCGTTGCGGGTTCAGGATTTCTCCTTTGCCATAGTAAAGCGGATCGTGTTGCTGGACCATTTGCTGCAGCCAGTCCATACCATATGCCTCGTATTGTTTCCGGATATTGACGCGGATGCCGTCGTCTATATCAGGCATCTTATCCATTCCCTGGCAAAATGCTTTGATGTAGAGTCCTGTCCCGCCGGCCATAATGGCAATATCCCGCTCCCTGAAGATCTGTTCAGCAGCGTCCAGCGCGTATGCCTCAAATATGCCGGCATTCACTTCCTGTTGTATGGAATGGGTATTAATGAAATAGTGTTTCACCCGGTTGAGCTCGGCAGTGGAAGGCTTTGCCACCCCTATATTCAATTCACGGTAGCACTGCCGTGAGTCTGCAGATATAATGGCAGTATCAAAATGCTCCGCCAGTTGCAGCGACAGCGCTGTTTTGCCCGATGCAGTGGGCCCCGCTATTATTATGCAAACTTTGTTTTGATGCATGTGCAAAACTAAAGAATTCCCCTTTTAAAGAGGTGCACGGAGGGCGGGGTGTTCAATTATCCTCTTTTCAAAGAGGGTAATTCGGTCAATACCTGGCGCAAGGTGTTCTGATTTCCCGTCCGCCTGGGGTCTGGCGTAGCCGACTCCGGGGATCACTGTTTTTCCATACCTCCGGGGTCGGCACTGCCAGACCCCGGAGCGACATTAAACCCGGACACAGTCCGGTAGAATTAAAAGGAAACAAGTGGTCCTGCGGAAGACCTGAGCCAGCAAAAAGGAGTGCCCGAAGGGTAGAGTATTCAATTGCTGGCTTCGGCTACCAGCACCTCATAGAGATTGTATTTGCGCATGTAGTAAAAATTACCGTTCCCTTTTTCACAGATCTTTTCCAGGAACTCGATGGTTTCTACATCGTGCAGGCTTCCCATCAGGATGATGCTCAGCGGTATTCCTGCCTTATCATAGGTCTCTATTTTTTTGCGGATCTTTTTGCTGAGGTCAAACATGCCGTCTGTCACCAGCACCAGCTTGGTTTTACCGTTGTATTGCTGCCGGGTGCTGTCCACTATTTTGTAGGCGTCCAGCAGGGCGTCCTGCACATTGGTAGAGCCTTTGGTAATAAGCGTATCAATACTCTCTATGATCTTTTCTCTTTGGGTACACGGCAAAAACTGCAGGATGATCTTCGCTGAATCGTTGAACGTGATCACCGACATGCGATCGGTTTCCCGCTGCAGGTGCACCAGGTAGTGCAGCCCCGTTTTCAGGCTGTCCAGCCGGCTTTCCTCTTTCATGGAATTGGATATGTCCAGCAGGTATATATTGTGATGTGGCTCTGCGGCATGGATCATTGCCTGCCGCCGTAGGTAAGTGGTATCAGTGGCATCTGTAACGGGCTTTGCCAGCGTATCTTTCTTTTGTACCGGCAGCAGCCCGTGTATAAGAGGCTGGTCCTGACCAGGCCATGCCTGCGCTGCCAATATGATCAATACCAGGCCGCAGCATACCAATAACCTGTTTCTAAGCGTTCGTTTCATAGTGAATCGTAGCGGTGTCATTTCCGTAACGAATGTAAAACCAATATAGTACGGCGATCACCCATATTAATTGTGTTAAAATAACAGATGTTTACTATATTAACGATCGTTAGTATAATTCATATATTTGTCAGGCAAAAAATATACAATATGCAATTTCAGTTAACTGAAGAGCAATCAATGATCCGGCAGGCAGCGCGGGATTTTGCCCGCAATACCTGTTTGCCAGGTGTAATAGAAAGAGATGAACGCCAGCAGTTTCCGGCGGAACAGGTGTCTGCGCTGGCAGACCTGGGCTTTTTGGGAATGATGACGGCAACGGAATATGGCGGCAGCGGACTGGATACTGTCAGCTATGTGCTGGCCATGGAGGAGATCAGCAAAATAGACGCGAGTGTCAGTGTAGCCATGAGTGTGAACAACAGCCTGGTATGCTGGGGTCTGGAAAAGTATGGTAATGAGGCGCAAAAGACAAAATATCTTACACCGCTGGCGCAGGGGAAAAAGGACGGCAGCCTGTATATAGGTGCTTTTCTGCTCAGCGAACCGGAGGCAGGCAGTGATGCTACCTCACAGCGTACCACAGCCGAAGATAAAGGAGATCACTATCTGCTGAACGGCACCAAAAACTGGATCACCAATGGTAACAGCGCCAGTGTGTACCTGGTAATTGCTCAAACAGATATAACGAAAGGCAGCAAGGGTATCAATGCTCTTATTGTGGAAAAAAACACCAAAGGCGTTTCCGTAGGTCCCAAAGAAAACAAGATGGGGATACGCGGCAGCGACACGCATAGTATTATGTTCCAGGATGTGGTGGTGCCCAAAGAAAACCGTATAGGCGAAGACGGATCCGGGTTTGGTTTTGCCATGAAAACCCTTGCGGGAGGCAGGATCGGTATTGCAGCCCAGGCCGTGGGGATAGCATCGGGCGCCTATGAGCTGGCCCTGGCCTACGCCAAAGAAAGAAAAGCTTTTGGTAAGGAAATCGCACGGCACCAGGCGATACAGTTCAAACTGGCTGATATGGCCACAAGGATAGAAGCCGCCAGGCTACTGTGCCTGCGGGCAGCATGGGATAAAGACAATGGCCGGGATTATACCCTGAGCAGCTCCATGGCCAAGGTATATGCTTCGGAAACGGCCATGTGGGTAACCACGGAGGCGGTGCAGATACATGGCGGTTACGGGTACGTGAAAGAATATCATGTGGAACGCCTGATGCGGGATGCCAAGATCACGCAGATATATGAAGGAACCAGCGAGGTGCAGCGGATCGTGATCGGCAGAACCATTCTCAAATGATCTATTTACACCCGAATTATTGACCGTTAGCGAATTACCGCTTATCTTGCAACAAGATACCGTTGGTATTAATCATTCAGCCAGTATTCCTATAATAATGAACATTCTGCAGGTAGAGGAACTTAAAAAAGACTACGGAGGAACGTATGTGCTCAAAGGGATCAATATCACCATTGATGAGCCGCAGATCATAGGATATATAGGCCCGAACGGCGCCGGTAAAAGCACCACCATCAAAATACTGACAGGGATCATCTCGGAATTTGAAGGAAACGCAACTATACTCGGGATAGATGTGCGCAAAGACCCGCTGGAGATCAAAAGACGCATCGGCTATATCCCGGAAAACGCAGCGCTGTACGATGTACTGACACCCCTCGAATATCTTTCTTTTACCGGCAGGCTGTACGGACTGGAAGAAGATACCATTAAAAAAAGGTCGTGGGAAATGCTGCGCCTGTTTGAGCTGGCAGATAAGGCGGAGATGCGGATGAACGGCTTCAGCAAAGGCATGCGGCAGAAAGTGCTGCTGATCTCGGGGCTGATGCATAACCCCGAAATTATCTTCCTGGATGAGCCTTTGAGCGGACTGGATGCCAGTGCCGTCATTCTGGTAAAAGAAATACTGGCAAAACTGAAGGCGGCCGGCAAAACCCTTTTTTACTCCTCGCACCTGATGGATGTAGTGGAAAAAATAAGCGACCGGATCATTATTATCAACAAAGGTGAGATAATAGCCGACGGTACGTTTGAGTCGTTGAAATCAGCCGCCGACAAAGGATCGCTGGAAAACATTTTCACCACATTAACCGGCGACGACGGACAGCACCAGACGACTGCCGGCGCTTTTATTGATGTACTGAAAAGCTGAGAACGGTATGGAAAAGTGGTTGTTGAAGCTGGTACACCTGTTCGATTTTGCCTTTGTGAAGCAGGGCATCAATCTCTCCCAATTGTACACTATAGTGGAAACCAAGCTGCTGATGGACAAGCGCCGGGTGTACCTGAGCTGGCGTACCAGCTCGCAATCAGAGCACAGCAATCACCTGCGTATCATGTTGCTCCTGCATGTGCTGATCAGCCTGATCGTTGCCGCTACTATTTATTCGGATCTGCCCTTCCTGTTTACCATGATCCTGCTGCACAGCTACGTTATTTTTATGATGGCGATGGTGCTTATTACTGATTTTTCAAGTGTGGTGCTCGACACAACGGATAACCAGATCATTCTTCCGAAGCCGGTGGACGGCAAAACACTTTTCATGGCGAGGCAGGTGCACATCCTGATATATCTTTTGATGTTTGCAACCGCTATGTCCTTTTTGCCGGTGATCAGCATTTTACTGAAATACGGTATGCTGGCGGCGGTGGCGGCGATCACCACGATATTGTTGTCCGTGATCTTTTCCGTGTTTTTCACCTATTATTTCTATTTGCTGGTATTGAGGTTCAGCTCAGAGAAAAAAGTGAGGGATATTATCACCTGGTTCCAGATCGTCATTACGGTTTTTTTCGCGATCGGCTACCAGGTGCTGTTCCGGCTCCTGGATTTCGACATGACCGTTTCGTTCGAGCTGCGATGGTATTCGTTTTTGCTGCCGCCGGTTTGGATGGCATATGTGCTGGAGGCAGTGCAGTTGCGCACTATCACCGGAGTGCATACCGTTATGATCCTGCTGGCGGTGGGGGTACCGCTTTTCCTGTATTGGTATATCTCCCGGTACCTGGCGCCTCATTTTACTTCCCGGATATCGTCTTTGGGAACAGATCATATGGAGCAGGCAGAGCCCGGTCTGCAGAAAGCGGGAAAGTCATGGGGTACAAGACTATCGTCTGTTTTTACGAATGTGCCGCTTACAAAGGCGGGTTTCGAAAATACCTGGATCATAACGGGGAGGGATAAATCTTTTAAGCTTCATTTTTATCCTTCGCTTGTATATATTTTCATTTTTGTTTTCATTTTCGTATTTAACAGTGGAAGCAGTATAGCGGAAACCTGGAACGGGCTGGCGGACACCAGTAAGTTTCTTTGGTTTATTTACCTGCCTATGTTTACCGTGGCAAACGGCTTGTTATTCATTTCCTTCAGCGAACACTTCGGTGCGTCATGGATCTACCACAGCACACCCGTGCAAAAGCCCGGGCAGCTCATCCTCGGTTCCCGGCTGGGCCTGTTCGTAAAATATTTTTTCCCGGTGTACCTGCTGATGTTTGCTACCTGTTTTTTTATCTGGGGGGTATCCATCGCAGACGATTTTGTATTTGGTCTGGCCAACGATTATATGTGTTACCTGATACTGGGATGTATCGGTAAGCAATACCTGCCGTTTTCCAGGCAACCCAATAACAAGCAGCAGGCGGGCAGGTTTGTAATGACCATACTGCAGATGATGATCGTGGGTGTAATGGTGCTGCTGCACTGGCTGGTGATAAGATACCCGGGGTTGTTTTACGCTGTGTTGCCCGTTATCCTGGTCATTTGCTGGCTGCTGGAAAAATACATCGCGAATGCAAAATGGAGTAAAATAGCTGTATAGTCATGGTGATGGATAAAGCCTTATATGAGCAACTGGTCAAAGAACTGAATGATAGCGGTGTCACCCTGGTGGCAGTATCTAAAACCAAGCCGGTGGAAGATATCAGGCAATTATACGGCTATGGTCAGCTTGATTTCGGGGAGAATTATGTGCAGGAACTGACGGATAAGCAACCGGTATTGCCACAGGATATCCGCTGGCATTTCATTGGGCATCTGCAGCGTAACAAAGTAAAATACATTGCTCCTTTTGTGTACTTGATACATGGCGTGGACAGCTTTAAGCTGCTGAAGGAGATCAACAAAGAAGCAGCCAAACAAAACCGCGTGATCAGGGTGCTGCTGCAGGTGCACATTGCAACTGAAGAATCCAAGTTCGGCTTCGATGAAAACGAGCTGGAAAATTGTTTACAACAGTCAGCAGGACTTGAAAACATAACAATAAAAGGACTGATGGGCATGGCTTCCTTTACGGAAGATCAAAGCCAGGTTGTCGCTGAGTTCCGGACGCTCAAAGCCCTGTACGACCGCTTTGGTTCATCGCATAATTTCTCCATACTATCTATGGGCATGAGCAGCGATTACAAACTTGCCATTGCCAACGGCAGTAACCTGGTGCGCATAGGTAGCCTGCTTTTCGGCGCGAGGAATTATGGTTGACAGGATGCAAGTCGCAGGTTGCAGGTAGCGTGGTGCACATTGTGCATGCCTAAAATAGGTTGACACGAAACTGTCACTTATTATGGGTCAAATCAAGCAAAAATTAGAAATCCGGGAACAACGTGTTTTCTCGGAATCCTTAAAAAAGCAGATCGTCAGGGATCTGGTGGCTAAACGTAT
>JBBCJQ010000021.1:0-300355 GCA_037190885.1 Chitinophagaceae bacterium | reverse complement strand
TAAAAGTCAAGCAACAACAGAAACAAAAAATTAGGGAACAACTTTAGCTGTTCCCTAAACAGGCTGGTATAAAACCGCCTAAAACACAAAAATAAAACAAAAAATCTATTGTCAATAACACAGAATCTCATAGGTTTTAGAGGGGCTATTTCACACCATTCCCGTTGCTCAGGGCGCCGTTACCGGAATGGGTCTTCTCTGCCGGAACGTCTGCATCCTGCTGCTCTTTCCTGTAATCAACAAAGTAAGACTCCTGGGGAAAAGAATTTCTTTCAACTGAAAGTCCTGCCTTTAATATGGAGGACTCATGCCGGCGGATGATGGACTGGAGCCGTTGGGCAGCGCGGTAAGCATCTACCTTTCCGAAATCATAATCGTTTTTCAGCTCCTGCAATTCAATTTTATACAGCATACCGGAGGCCGAGCGTTTGGAAAAATCAAAGGTCTTTTCTACCAGCACCACCAGTCCGGGAATACCCGCGATGATGGCCAACCATATAGGATTGGCAAAGATCTGCTGTCCGGAAGCGACCATGATGGCCGAGGCAAAGCTGGCTATGATGGACAGCCACAATATGCAGTGGGCTAAGGTAGAATCCCAGAATATGGACTTTACCCGTTTTTTTAATTCTTTCCGGATCTCCTGTTCAAATGACTGGGAGGCTTTGTTTGTATCCATGGTAGTACTGTTTATGGCTTCTGAAATTTTTTTAGACAACATGATCAAACGCAATTTTCACCAGGCATCAAAGCTGCTCAGCCGTTCCCGGTAGTTTAACAATAATTACTTGAGATGATCTTTCAGGAAATGGTTTCAGGGCAAATCAGAGGAGTATTCAGATGGATGTAAGTAAAAGTAAAAACTTGCGTTGAAATAAGATAAGGACAGACGCTATTTTTCACCGGAAATTACCCTTTGATAATTGCTTAAAGACCTAACAGGTTTTGCGTGCCCGCCGGAGCAAAGCGCAGGTGAGAAAACCTGTTAGGTCTGACAATATTCACCGGGTATACGCCAATACGGCTCCGGCAATTGGTTTCATAAAAAATATTTGTAAAGAATCATCGTATAACATAAATAGCTTTTTACTTCCGGATTGCTTTAAGTGGAGAATATTTATTCCCCCATAAGGGTAAAACCCGCCCCGGTTGTCTCATATAAGACCGGTTATTTTTACCGGGGAATAAGACGGGAGGCAGCAGCATATTTCACCTCAAAAATCTTATTCGCCGTATTCGGTTTTAATACTATATCTTTAGCAAAAGCCTGTAACACTTGGGATCAAGAATTGTTTATTGCATTGCCCTGCCCTTTATTTACTTGTTATCAATATTGCCTTTTCCGCTATTGTACCTGTTGTCTGATGGGGTATTCGTATTGCTGTTTTATGGGCTACGGTACCGGAGGGGTGTGGTCAGGAATAATCTCCGGAATGCTTTCCCGGAAAAGGATGATTTGCAGATCAGCGTGTTGGAGAAAAAGTTTTTCCGGTATTTTTGCGACCTTTTCCTGGAAACGTTCAAAACGCTGACGATCAGCCCCCGGCACATGATGAAACGTTGCCGGATCGATCAAACGGCGCTTGACTTGTTTGATTCCCTTGCCGGTGAAAACAAAAGCTTTATTATTGTAATGGGACATAAGGGTAACTGGGAGTGGGCAGGTAATTCGTTCAGCCTTGCGGGTAAGCACCATTTGTACGTGATCTACCATCCGCTGAGCAACCGGCACTTTGACCGGCTGATGTACAGGATGCGTACCCGTTTCGGCACAGGACTTATAACCATGAAAGACACTTTCAAAGAAATGGTGAAAACCAGGGAGGAACTCAATGCAACGGCATTTATAGCCGACCAGACACCCTCACCCACCCGGGCACACTGGATGCAGTTCCTGAACCAGGATACCCCCGTTTTTCTGGGAGTGGAAAAAATTGCGGAGAAAATGGAATACCCGGTGGTGTATGTGAGCGTGGAAAAACGAAAGCGGGGTTACTACCAGGTGTATGCGCATTTACTGGCTTCACCACCCTATACGTCCGGCCAGGGTACGATTACCGAACTGCATACCCGGCAACTGGAAGCAGATATTATCCGGCAACCGGAAACCTGGTTATGGTCGCACCGGCGCTGGAAACACAAACGTACTGCCTGATACGATCAACTTTAAATCAATGAACGAATGATGCGCTGTGGTAAAGAGCTTATACTGGCAACCAAGCCGTTTGCAAAAGAAGTGCGTAGCAAAAGCTGGTTATATACGCTGTCAACGTTGTTTTTTCTGGTAGCGGCATTAGCGGGCACCATTTTTTTGCCGCATATTGCATTAAAGATATTATCCAGCATTCTTTCGGGATTGCTGATCGTGCGGATGTTCGTCATTTATCACGACCATCAGCATCACACCATACTCACCCGTTCCCGCCTGGCCAACTTCATTATGACCGCTTTCGGTATTTACATCCTTGCCCCGAGCAGCATCTGGAAACGTTCCCATGATCATCACCACAACCACAATTCCAAGCTGTTCAGCGCCAGCATCGGCTCGTACCCGGTGGCAACCGTTGAAAAGTATCGTAAAATGACCCCGGCGGAAAAGTTCGGCTACCTGGCAATAAGGCATCCGCTCAATATTGCCATGGGATATTTTACCATTTTTATCGGGGGTATGTGCTGTGCCTCCTTCCTCAGCAGTCCGCGAAGGCATGCGGATGCATTGCTGGCGTTGGTGCTGCACGTTGCTATCGCGGCCGGTATCATCATCTATTTCGGGTGGCAAACCTGGCTGCTTCTCTTTTTCATTCCTTTTACGATCGCCTGCGCCATAGGCTCCTATCTTTTTTATGCACAACATAATTTTCCCACGGTAACCTTTGCCAGCAATAAGGACTGGGCATATGACAAGGCTGCGCTTGAATCATCCAGCTATATGGTGATGAACCCGGTGATGGCCTGGTTTACGGCTAATATCGGCTATCACCATATCCATCACCTCAACTCCAAGATCCCCTTCTACCGGCTACCGGAGGTGATGCAACAGCTTCCCGAGCTGCAACAGTGCAAAACTACCTCGTTGAAATTCCGGGAGATAGTTGCCTGCTTCCGGCTGAAAGTGTGGGATCCGGAAAAAGGGAAGATGACAGGATTGAAGGGCTAAAGCTGCACAGTTTTCTGCTGATGATACAGGCAAGACAGATCATAAGTAAATGCCCGGTGAACAAAATTTTGAGCGCCTGATCATGTGATAAGTAGTTAGTGGTCAGTAACGAATGGTTAATGGTTAGTAACTACTCTTCATTACCGTTCCATATATCATGCGTTGTTTTCCAGTCCCCGTCAGGCTGCTTTTTCAGTATATTCAGGTATTTGGAAGTGGACACTACGGGTTCACCGCCATTTTTGGGTGTCAGGGTCACACTGGCAAAACCTCTTCCATATGCCAGGTCGCCCGATACTTCCACTTCTTCATAATGGCTTTCCAGTTGTGTATGGTATTCATCAAAGACAGACTGGTAATATTGCCTGACAGCTTCTTTCCCGGTTAACGCCGGTTTTCCCGGCGCCATCAGTTGCGCATCATCGGTAAAGTGCACGGCAATGCCTGCCGCATCCCAGTCATTGAATGCTTTTGCCCTGGCCGCGCTGATGGCGGTTATCCGTTCTTTATCCGCTTCCGGGGTGGTATTGTTCTTTGTTTGACAACCCTGGAGTAAAAACGCGGTGATCAGCACAGCACAAAATGCAGCTTTGTATGGCATATAGTATACAGTTGAAGTGAGACCAGGCACAAAGATACGCTAACTAGTGGTAAGTAATCAGTAGTAAGTGGTTAGTATAATATCAACTTAATGCCTGCATACGACTTGTAAGCTGAAATTTGCGACTCATATGGGGCAAGTGATTAGTAGGAAGTGGTTGGTGGTATATACTTATCACCTACTACTTACCAGTCACGTGAACACAAGCGGGACGCCTGCGCCTGTATCCGGATATACTTACTACTTATCACTTACTACTTACTGCTCACTAAAATATTAATTTATTTTCTGAATTTTCAATAATTATTGAAAATTCAGAAAATAATATATAGCTTTGTGGCATAAATACAGATCATGGATTTACAGGCATCAAAACAAAAGTTCATAGACACCTGGGGTGCCCTGGGTTCTGAATGGGGCATTAACAAGTCGGTAGCGCAGGTGCAGGCGCTGCTGCTGGTGTCGGACAACCCGCTTTCTACCGATGAGATCATGGAGATGCTGACCATCTCCCGCGGCAATGCCAACATGAGCCTGCGGCAGCTGCTGGATTATGGTATCATTTATAAAAAGGTGATCGCGGGAGACCGCAAGGAATATTTTGTAGCGGAAAAAGATATCTGGAAATGGGCGCTGAAGATCGTGCTGATGAGAAAGCAGAAAGAAATTGACCCGGTGATCAATGTGCTCCGGGAACTGGAAGCAGATACCAAAAAAGACAGAACCCCGGAAGGGAAGGAATTTTACAAAACCGTCAGCGAAATACAGCAGTTCAGCGAACAACTGAGCCTGCTGGCGGATAAGGTATGCAACTCCAACCGGGGCGAACTGCTGCTGAAATTGTTGAAAGTAATCATGTAGCTATGCATCTCAATATACTGGCATATATCATCTATACAGCCATCACTTTGTATATCATATTTTGGGTGGGCAGAACTTTTTATGTGAACGGCAGAATATTTATCCTCCGCCTGTTCCAAAACAATGCAGAGCAAACCGATGCAACCAACAATATTATCCTGATCGCCTATTATCTTTTCAATACCGGGTATGCCATCCTGCAGTTCCAGACCTGGGAAACTGTCACTACCCTTTCAAAGCTCATCAGCTCTATTGCCGGGAAAACCGGTGTACTCGTCGCTATACTGGCCATCACCCATTATTTCAATATGGTATTGATCTTTTTCCTCTCCCGAAAAGCAAAAAATAAATTCCTGACAATTAAAAATTAATACAATGGAAAATCTGATCGTCATCACTTACCTGGTATACCTACCCGTTATTCTTTTCCTCACATTCTATGTAGCGAAAAACCTTTTTAAGAACAGCCTCGTGTATATGAAAGACATTTTCAACGGGCGGGAAGAAATAGCCGTTGCTACCAACACCCTGTTCAGGATCGGCTTTTACCTGCTGAACCTGGGATTTGCCCTCTCCATCCTGGAGATCCATTATTCCGTAAACAATACCCGGGAAGTGATAGAAGTGTTGAGCGGTAAAATAGGCGGGTTCAGCATTTACCTGGGCATCATGCTGTTCCTGAATATGTATCTTTTCTTCCGTGGCAAAAAAATGGCAAAGCAAAGGGCGTTTAATGCACAACGCAGTTTGGATGCTTTACAATAATACACAGAAGATCATGAAACCTAAAATAGTGATAGCAGGTGGTACCGGTTTTATCGGCCGGTACCTTTCTGAAAAATTTGCAGCAAACGGATATGATGTGCTGATCATATCCAGGGGCAGTTCCTTCATCAACTGGAATGATGAAGAAAAGATCAGGGCAGCACTGGAAGGGGCGGCCGTGCTGATCAATCTTGCCGGCAGATCCGTTGATTGCCGGTACACTGCAAAGAACAGGAAGATCATACTGGAATCGAGGGTACAGACCACCAGGAAGCTGCAGCGCCTCGCGGAAGAATGCAAACAGCCGCCCAAGCTTTGGATCAACTCCGGCACAGCTACCATTTACCGGCATGCAGAAGACCGCCCGATGGATGAACAGACAGGTGAGATCGGCAGCGGGTTTTCCGTAGACGTGGCCCGGGCATGGGAAGCTGCCTTTTTCGAGCGATCACTGCCACATACCCGCAAAGTGGTGTTGCGGATAGCCATTGTGCTCGGCAAGGAAGGTGGTGTAATGAAACCGTATACAGCGCTTACCCGGTTGGGGCTCGGTGGTGTACAGGGCAACGGCTGGCAGCAATTCAGTTGGATACATATTGAAGACCTTTATCGTATCATCTGTTTTACCATAGCAAATGAAACCATCACAGGTGTGTATAACGCCTCCTCTCCTAACCCGGTATCCAATAAAATTTTTATGGAGGAAATGCGCAAACGGATAAGACCTTTGTTCTATATGCGCTCTCCTGCCTGGATGCTTCGTATAGGGGCCGCCATCCTCGGCACGGAAATCGAACTGGTACTGAAAAGCCGGTGGGTGATCCCCAAAAAGCTGCAGGAACAGGGATTTACCTTTACCTATCCTTCCATAGACAAGGCGCTGGATACATTGCTTCGCAATTAGTGGTTAGTAGTTAGTGTTCAGTAAGGAATGGTTAATGACTAATGATTAATGATCAATGATTAGTGTGACTTGTGACTTGCAACCTACAACTTCCCACTTACTACTCACCACTGGTAAACCGTCAAAAAAATCCCAAATTTGATGTAACTTTTTTCAATTCCCCCGGTATCTATACCAAACACGATCGAAAAAAATTGGAAAACCTGACTGACGAAGAATTGATGAGCCGTGTAGCCGGTGGAGAACCGGACTGTATGCGTTTGCTTTTTGAGCGGTATAATGCATGGATATATAACTTTTTCCTGCAGATGGTACAGGACAGGGAGGTTGCGGAGGATCTGACACAATCCACCTTCTACAAGGTCATCAGGTATAAATCATCTTATAACGGCAGCAGGTTCACCCCCTGGATCTTCCAGATAGCCCGCAATCTGAGTACGGATCATTTCCGGAAGGCAAAGCTGAAACCGGTACAAAAGACGATTGAAAGCATCCCGGAAATAGCCGAGGAAGTGGAAGACGAGGGGCACCTGCTGCGGCTGCGGCAGGCGTTGCAAAAGTTGCCGGAAGGCGACCGCGAAGTGCTGGTCATGAGCCGCTTCCAGGGTATGAAGTACCTGGAAATTGCGGAAGTGCTACAAAGCACGGAAGCTGCCGTACGGCTCAAAGCACACCGGGCGATCAAAAAATTAAGAACACTTTATTTTGAATCTGTTGAAATATGAAATGTAATGAAATTGAAGACCGGCTGATCGACTACCTGGATGGCAATCTTTCCCCGGAAGAACAGGCGCTGATCAGCAGTCATCTTTCGGAATGTTCAAAATGCACTATGCTTCTTGAACAAAACAGGAAATTGCTGGATATGATGCACAAAGTCCCCCGGGAAACACCGCCCGCAACGCTCAGGGTATCATTTGAGCAGATGCTCCGGGACAACGCCGGATCGCCAACTGCATCAAAACCCGGCAGATATCTTTCCGTATCATGGAAAACAGCCATCCAGGTGGCGGCTTCCCTGCTGCTATTGTTAACCGGCTACTTCATGGGCGTTTCCCATGCAGACAGGGAAACCGACAGGCGGATCAGCCAGTTGGAAGAACAGTCGCAGGCGCTGAAGACGGAAATAACGCTGGCGATGCTGAACAATCGTTCTGCCAGCAAAAGGATACAGGCAGTAAGCTACTCTGAGGAAATGGAGCAACCTGATGCCAAGGTGTTGCAAGCCGTTATCAATCGCCTGCACTACGACGAGAACGTAAATGTACGCCTGGCTGCTGCAGAAGCATTGTGGAAATTCAGGAACGAAGAGCTGGTCACTGCGGCCCTCATCCAAACCCTGGAAACCGAAAAGAACCCCGACATCCAGATCGCTGTGATCGGGTTTTTAGTGGAAGCGCAGGATAAACGGGCTATTGAACCTATGCAAAAACTGTTAAACGAGCCTGATATTCCATCCTATGTGAAAGAGCAACTGAATGATGGTCTGACAAAAATTCTTTAAACAATTAAACAAAAAAATAACATGAAACAAATCATAGCTTTATTAGTTTCCCTGCTCCTGACCGGCATTTTCACCCACGCGCAGAAAGAGTTCAAAAAATCGCTGACCGGGATCACACGGGTAGAAATTGAAGCGGAAACCGCTGTTCGTATCGTAAAAGGCGCTTCCAATGAAATAATTATGCGGGACGGTTGTACGGATTGCGACGGGCAGGAGTATGCTATCAACATCAATGAAAACAAAGATACCGGGGAAGAAGATGCAAGAGCAAAAGGATTAAAGGCCATTTATCCGGGCGGCGTGGATAATACCGGGATAGGCATCATTGTGCAGCAGGAAGGAGAAGTGCTGAAAGTGAAAGATCTGAAAGGTTATCTTAAGCGGGGCGGCCTTACCATCACCTTACCGTCCTCCGTATCGCTCAACCTTAATTGCGGCAATATGGGCAGTGCCACCGTCGATGGCTGGAGCTCCGAACTGGAGATCAAGACCAGCATGGGGCAAATTAAACTGAAAAATGTTACCGGCCCGGTTACGGCAAGCAGTTCTACCGGGAACATTGAAGCAGATTTTAGCGCCGTCAACCAGGATGCACCTACATCCATCATTTCATCCACCGGTGCAATAGATATCAGCCTCCCGGAAAAAACGAATGCCTCAGTAGAATTAAGGTCCACCATCGGATCTGTGTATTCAAATTTCGACCTGGTAAAGCCGCGCGAAGACGGGTTGAAGCCACTCAACGGACACAAGGCGATTGCCGGGAACCTCAACAATGGTGGTGTTAAAATATCGCTGAAAGCATCCACAGGTAACATCTATCTAAGGAAAAAATAACTCTTCACACTACAATGAAAATTTTATGAAAAAGATAATAATATCATCCCTGTTACTGGTACTGGCGCTCAATGCTTTTACACAACGAAAAGTGGAAGAGACTTATACTGTTCCCGCCGGTCAGAAAATCAAGCTGGACTTACGGTTCGCCGAGGAAATACAGTTAATGCAATGGAACAGCAGTGAGCTGAAGGTATCGGCAAGCGTTAATATTGACGAAGGGGCTGGCAACGAGGCCTATAATCTGAAAACAGAAACGACCGGGGATACCTATATTATCAAAGATGATTACGGCGACTATCTTGAAAAAAAGCGCCATCAGAACAATTGTAATACCAGTATCAGGATATCCTATGTGATCCACGTTCCGGCAAACGCCCACCTGGCTGTAAAAAGCATTTCCGGAAGTCTGTCTGCGGATGATTTCCAGGGACAACTGGAGACCGAGCTCATATCCGGAAATGTAGAGATCAAACGTTATAAAGGTACTTTAAAGCTGAAGACCGTATCCGGCAACCTGGATATAGCCATGAACAAAGCAAACGTGGATGCCAAAACAGTTACGGGCACCATCTATTCCAATCTCGATATTGATATTAAAAATAAAACAGCACGCGGTATCACCTCTCATATCAAAGGCGTCATCAATAACGGAACAGACCTGGTGAAGCTGGAGACAGTTTCAGGTAATATCTATATGCGGAAAGACTAGGTTAGTGGGAAGTAATAAGTGGGAAGTGGTAAGTAGTTAGTGGTCAGTAATACTTATCACTTATTACTTCCAACTTAACCCGCTAATAATTATTTGTTATCAGGAAATGAAAACCGTAGTTAGGAGTATACCTTTGAAACGGTAAGGTATAACTGAACCTGAACTCCTGGTATCTTTTTCGTCTTCTCCCAAAGGCTGTTCTGATACCCATATTACAGGTTACTGCCAATCCGCTGATTTTAGGAAGATAGGCAAGATAGGGGCTGGGGCCAACAGGTTCAAACAGGTTTGTATCAAAAGGCTCCAGGCTTTTATAAATATAGCCGCCGCCGGCGCCTATGAAATAACCTGTTCCTTTATTGGCTGTCATCGTGGAGCCTGCGCCCCAATTGAAATTAACAACCGCAGGGATAGATAACAGGTACCCCTGGAATGCTGCAAGGTAGCTGCCGGGGATTAACCCGGCACTCGCCGGGATAGCCGCAGAAACAGAAAAATCAGGCTTTTCATACAGGTTGATCTTCGGGGTATAACTGAATGATAGAAATGGGAATACTGTCGCTTTATCAATAGAAACAGAAGGACTCACACCAATGCCATGATGTACCTTTTGTGCAGATGCAGGCACAAGCAACAGCATGCTGATAGCAGTGACCATGTATTTCATCGGTAATCTTATTCATTACAATTTAGCAAAAGAAATCAACCCGGCAAATGATCTCAACCTGTTACTTCAGTCTTATCAACTCACCACTTACTACTTTCCTTACTACTCAGGAACGGGTACCATACACAACTATTCCTGATAAAAAATTTTCAACCCGGCTGTTGACCTTTTTACAATGCCTTCGATAATAAGGACAAACATACCCAATCACCCTAAAACCGAATACAATGAAACGGATTGTCGTATTGCTGATAATGATTGCCCTGGCAGGCGGTAACTATTCTTTTGCCCAATCATCCGGTGGAAAGATCAAATATGGTGTCAAAGCCGGTATTAATGCAGCCTATTTCGGGTTCAGCAGTGCATACAAAAAGGATGCAAAGGAAGAGGGGTTTAGATCACTTCCCGTCATATCTTTCCATGCGGGCGGACATGTTGATTACGCGCTTACGGAAGCGATTTCCCTGCAGGGAGGGCTTACATTGAGCGGTAAAGGATCCAGGGAAATATGGTCCGGTGAGGATGAATTTGACGGCTACTATTATGACGGAAGCTTTAAAGAAAGCCTGCTGTACCTGGAAATTCCTGTGAATGCCGTATATAAGACAGGAAGGTTCTATGTCGGCGCCGGCCCCTACGCAGGCTATGCCCTGTCAGGAAAATGGAAAGAAAAATATGAGGAGGACTTTGGAGATGGTGATATAGATTACGATGAAGAATCAGGAAAGGTGGTCTTTAGCGGAAATAATGCTTACCGCAAGCGGTTCGATGCGGGTGTAAATTTCCTGGCAGGATACCAGTTAAGCAACAAAATCAGCCTTGGCGCAAATTTTGGACTGGGACTGGTAAATCTGAATAAAAGTGATTTTGCAAATAATGACCAGCGCGATTACTGGTCGGCAAAAAACAGGGTATTTTCCATTTCTGTAGGTTATACCTTTTGAGTGATCAGTGAATAGCGGTTAGTGGTCAGTCGTTAGTGGATAGTACCTGGGACTTGAAACAGACTTACTACTTACTACTGATTACTTACTACTAACTACTGACACCTCACCGACGACTGCCCGATCTCTATAGTGGTTTTCAGCTCGATCTTTTTATAAGAATGTTGCAGGGTATTGTTTTCGATCATTTTTATCAGTACGGTGGCAGCAGACTGCCCTATATCAAAAGTGGGTTGCCGGACCGCCGTCAGGGGTGGGTTCATAAAACGGCTGACCGGATTGTCGAAAAAGCCGGCCAGGGCTATATCTTCCGGGATGCGCAGCTTCAATTCCTTCAATACTTCAAAGCAGCTCATGGCAATTCTTTCTCCTGATACCAGGATGGAATCGGGCTTGGGCTTTGTTTTCAGCAGCTTCAGCACCGCCTGCTTCATCTCCTCGTAATCAAAATCGCAATGCAGCACCCATTTTTTCTCATAGGGGAGCCGGTGCTTTTTTAAAGCCTTTATGTATCCCCTCATCCGGTTTTTAGTTACGGATAAATGTGGGGCCATGGTAATATGCGCCAGTCTTTTGTAACCCTGTTCCACCAGGTGGCTGGCGGCCTGGTAAGCGCCGTCGGCATCGTCCGTTACCACGCGGGGCGTATCCACCTCCTCGCAGATCCTGTCAAACATCACCACGGGTATGCCCCCGGCGATCACTTCTTTGAGGTGACTGCCGCTTTTGGTTTCATTGGAAACCGATATCAGCAGGCCGTCCACGCGCCTTGCCTTCAGCAATTGAATATTTGCCAGTTCCCGTTCGTAGGTTTCATGACTTTGGAATATCATTACGTGGTAACCCTTGCTGTTGGCAATATCTTCTATGCCGGCAATAACGGCGGAGCAAAAAAAGTTAGCGATCTCCGGAACGATCACACCAATTACTTTGGACTTTTTTTCTTTCAAAGAAAGCGCGATAGGGTTCGGCGAATAATTAAGCTCCTTTGCCAGCTCGAGTATCAGCTTTCGGGTATCGGGGTTCACATCCGGGCTGTCTCTCAACGCCCTGGAAACGGTGGAAGCGGATATACCCAGCCGCCGCGCAATATCTTTGATGGTAGCCTGCATAACGATCTGTTCAGCGGCTAAATCTACAAAATATTATGGCTTTGCGGTCAATTGTTGGTTGCTTCATCCCCACCCGAACGATGTTCAGTCGGGCGGGCTCTTATCCCTCTCCTCACAGCGGAGAGGGGTGGTACAACAGAATAATTCCAAACTACATCTCTACCACATCAGCTACAAAACCAGCCCCCAACAGATCTTTCTAATGTTTTCTATTTTCTTATCTGAAAATTCGTCTTCCCTGTTTTCACATCTCCTCATCTCCACATTTTCAAATTCTCCCATTACCCCACCTCTGTCAGCATGCGCTCGCTCATATTTACCTTTTTCATCTCCTCCAGTTCCTGCATGAATGTTTTGCCCCAGTGATCTATATCGTAATGCGTTACAATATCATACAACCGCTTCATCCTGAGCTTCCGGTCTTCCGGCTCCAGCGAGAAGGCTGTTTTCAGGCTTTCAGCCAGGTCCTTTGCATCATATGGATTGGTCCTGACCGCGTAGGGCAGCTCCACCGACACCCCTGCAAATTCGGATATCACCAGTACACCATCGGCATTGTCTGTGAGCCCCTGCACTGCCACGTATTCTTTTGCCACCAGGTTCAGTCCATCCCGCAAGGGTGTGATCCAGGCCACATCAGCCACCGCGTAATACACCAACACTTCTTCAAACGGCACCGACCGGAAAAAGAAATGGATCGGCTGCCAGTCAAGGCGGCTGTATTTTCCGTTGATACGCCCGATGGCCTGCTCCATTTCCGCCAGCACCTTATCGTAAATTTTCATTCCCGAGGCCGGAGGTGTACAGATATTGATCAACTCCACTTTACCATGGTAGCCGGGGTTCTCATCAAGGAATGTTTCAAAGGCCAATATTTTTTCCAAAGGTCCTTTAACATAATCCAGGCGCTCTACCGAAAGAACGATTTTCTTGCCCTTAGTCTGCTCCTTCAATTGCTGCAGACGGCTGGCGAAATCTTCACTGTCAAACAGGCGCCGGATATTTTGTATGTTGATACCCACCGGGTGGGCGCCGAGGCGGATCGTTCGGTCATCCGTGGCTATTTCCCTTGTCCAGGCATCCACGCCGAGCGCACAGCTAAAAGTAAGAAAACGTTCTGCACTCGACTGTTCAGATAGCACTGTCACGGGAGTATGGCTTTTCACAACATCCACGAAATTCTCCACATAACGCGGAATATGGAAGCCGATGTAATCACATTGCAGCATGCTGCCCACGATCTCCCTTCGCCAGGGAATGATATTGAAAATGTCAGCGGGCGGAAAAGCCGTATGATGAAAAAATCCGATCTGCACATCGGGGCGCATTTGCCGGAGTATACCCGGCACCAACCAGAGATTGTATTCATGTATCCATACAATGGCGTTGAGATCGGCATCTTCGGCAGCCTTTTCTGCGAACATCCTGTTGATCTTCACGTACTGCTCCCAGTGGCTGTGATCGAATTTCACCTTATCGGTAAATGAAAATATGATGGGCCAAAATGCTTCCTTGGAAAAAAGCTTGTAAAAAACATCGATTTCCTTTTTTGTCAGCTCAATGCTTGACGCCAGGAGGTTGGGGTATTTTTCAGCATCAATATACTCGTCCCCGGTTGGCTTAACATTCGCTCTCTTTTCTTCCCAGGCGATCCAGGAACCGCTTCTGCCGTTGCTGAAAAAACCCAGCAGCGAAGGAATAATGCCATTCGGGCTTTTAGGGGATGCTTTTTGCCGGCGCCCGTCCACTTCCTTTATTTCATATGGCAGCCGGTGATACATCATCAACAGTTGCGTATCACCTCCCGTGGTTTCGCTCTCTTCATTTTCATTCACCACATATTTGTGAAAGCAGTCAAAATGACGCAGGCTCTCCAGTATGCCCCCGGCGCCCGGCTTATTTGCCTGCAGCACATGGGATATGCCTTCGGTATATTCCAGCAATGCAGCTTCCGCACCTCCTACCACTACTCCCTTATAGCCTGTATCATACAGGGACCGGTCATTCAATGTATCTCCGGCAACCAGTATCTTATCGGTAGAAAAATCCAGCTCTTCGGTCAGCCGCTTCAATGTATATCCCTTGTTCACATCTTTGGGCAATACATCCAGGTATTTTCCGGCAGACAACAGCACGTCCAGTTCCATTTCGCCGGCCACTTTTTTTACAGCAGCAATATCCGTATCCTCATCGTAGTAAAATGAGCATCTCCGCTCCTGCGCCACTTCCTGTGGCTTCAATCCTTTGATCTTTCTCAGCTTTCTGCGGATCGCCAGCGTTCCGGGCCAACGTTGCTCTATTTCCGACTGGATAGGCTGAACAGGTTCCAGCGTTTTTCCGTTCAGCACTGTAGCGCCCACATCGCATATAATATAATCGGGGTCCGGGATCACAGGATTGTCCAGCAGCGGTAAAACACTTTCCACCCCCCGTCCGGTTACAAATACCAGGCGTATATTCTTTTGTTCCCTGATAAGCCTGTAAAGCCGGAGACGGTCAGATTGTCGTCCTCCCAAAAAAGTTCCGTCAAGATCAGTTGCCAGTAACATATAATATTCGTTTTTTGGTTCTCACAAACCGATTAAAAATAATACAGCACTGCATAACAGCTACAACAAGGCAGATTTATATACAATTGCTGATGTTAACCGAAAGAAGATCAATTGTCCCTTTACTATATGGAGTATTCAGAATACTCACCGGAGATGTGCGCCGCAAAGGTACGATTTTATGCCGTAACGACCAAACCGCACCCGGAACCTGCTATCCTGACCGATGGATCATATAAATATTTTCAAAATTATTCTCTGCTTTGATAAATAATACGCAATGCAAACGTTGCCGGTAACGAGTGCAGCAAAACAATCGTCAAATACCTGCCGGAACCTGTTGGTTTGCATACAGTATATTGTTATTTTTACCCGAACGGATTGCGTAATGCTCATGAAAAATAAAAAACTGCTTATTACGGCTACATTATTTTCCCATATGCAGGGAACCAGGGTATTGCACTTAGAATACAACCTGTTGCGTTACGCATCGAAACTTACTATTATTTAAACCCATGATCGTGAAAAGGATTCTTGTTCTGCTTGTATCTCTCTGGATGGTGCTGCCTGCTTTGGCGCAAAAGAAAACGGCGAAGGTCAACTGGAAAAAAGTAAACGTGCTGGTATATACCAAAAACGGCGAAGGGTATGTTCACAAAAACATTGATACTGCATCCATGGCCTTGCGGCAACTGGGCGAACAACACGGCTTTTCTGTTACGGTGTCAGACAATCCCGCTGATTTCAGCGAAGCCAACCTCAAAAAATATACACTGGTGATCTTCAACAACACCAACAACAATGTATTTGATACGGATGGGCAAAAAGTTGCCTTTATGCGTTACGTGCAGGCCGGAGGCGGGTTTATCGGTCTTCATTCTGCCACCGGTACCGAACGGAACTGGCCCTGGTTTAAACGGCTGGTAGGTGGCACATTTGTACGGCACGCCAATTACCAGACATTTAAAGAGATCGTTATCGACCACGATCATCCCTCTACTGCTTTTTTGCCACGCATATGGGAAAGAAGCGATGAGTGCTATTACGTGAAAGAAATGAACCCGGATATACGTGTATTGATCGTGCATGACCTGGCAAGTGTAGACGATAAAGACAAGCCTGAGTTTTTCGGCATAAGCTTTCCTTCTGTATGGTGTCATAATTTTGATGGCGGTGCCCAATGGTACACCTCATTAGGGCATGATGCCAAAACATACCTGACGGAAGAATTTAAAAAGCACCTGCTGGGTGGTATTCAATGGGTGGTGTCGGAAACCAAAGGGCTGGACTATTCAAAAGCAAGAGCGCAAAGTCCGGATGATCCGTTGCCATACTGACCTCACCCCGGCCCCTCTCCACGCTGTAGAGAGGGGTGCCTAAGGACAGAGAGGTTTTATGAAATGTAACGGGAAAGGTTGATAATGTGAAAAATGAAAAAGTGAAGACGTGTGGATGTGGAAATGCAAAACCTGGATTTATTCTGTCGCTAATGTGGCAGGTATTCAGTTTGGGTTTGTACTACAGTACCGTCCCTCTCCGCAGCGGGGAGAGGGAAAAGGAGGGATAGGCTTAATAACCTTAACTCCTTAATGGTTCAACAGATAATACAACAATCCACCAACTAAATAACACTAAGAAAAAAAATACAACTATGGCTAATAAAGGAACCGGGCGCCGGAAATTCATTAAGAACTCGCTGAAAGGAACAGCAGGCGCTGCCATATTGGGTATCCCGTCTATTGTGCCCGCAAAAGTATTGGGCAAATATGCGCCGAGCAACCGCATCAACATAGGTGTGATTGGTGTGGGCAGGATTGCCCGGGACTGGGATATACCCGGCACCATACAGCACGACATTGCAAGAGTGCTGGCGGTGAGCGACCTGGACAGCAAGCGGCTGGAAGCCGGTAAAAAGCTGGTTGACGATTATTATGTAAAAAAAGGGCAATCCGGCTATAACAGTACCAAAACGTACGCAGACTATGAAGACCTGATAGCTGATAAAGATATAGACGCCATTATACTGGCTACGCCGGATCACTGGCATGTGTTGCCGGCCATACAGGCGGTACGGGCAGGGAAGCATATATACATGGAAAAGCCGGCATCGCTTTGTATCAGCGAAGGCAGGATACTGAGTGATGAGGTGCAGCGAAGCGGCAAAGTGATGCAGATAGGCAGCCAGCAGCGAAGCATGCCGCAGTTTAAAAAAGCCTGCGAGTTGGTACGCAACGGCCGCATTGGCAAGCTGCACACTATTTATGTAGGACTACCGGTAGACAAGGCGGAAGAAAGTACCGTAGAAAAAGTGATGCCTGTACCCGCCAACCTGAACTTTGACAAATGGCTGGGGCCAACTCCCTATGTTTCCTATACCGAAAAGCTGGTGCATCCGCAGCACGACTATTCACGCCCCGGATGGCTGCGCTGCGAACAATTCGGTGCAGGCATGATCACCGGGTGGGGCTCTCACCATTTCGACATTGCCAACTGGGGAATGGGCACCGAAAATACAGGACCGGTCGAGATATCCGGTTCAGCGGAATGGCCCGATCCCAAAGCCTTGTGGGATGTGCACGGTAATTTTAAAACAGAGACCGTTTTTGCCAATGGCGTGAAAATACTGGCCAGCAATCAATATCCCAACGGTGTAAAGTTTGAAGGATCTGAAGGATGGATATTCGTTACCCGCGGCAATTATTCCGTTACAGCCAGTGATCCCGTAGTAAAAGGCAATAACAGCAAAGCGCTGGATGCAAGCGACCCGAAAATACTGACCTCGGAAATAGGCCCCAATGAAATACACCTTATCAACAGTAAGGGACATCACCTGGACTGGCTGAATGCCATTGCAACGGGTGAAAAAAATATAGCACCGGTGGAAGCAGGGCACAGGGCCTGCAGCATCTGCCTGCTGAACCATACAGTAATGAAGCTGAAAAGAAAGCTTTACTGGGATCCTGTGGCAGAAAGGTTTAAAAATGACGATGAAGCCAACCGTATGCTGGTACGTACCCAACGGTGGCCCTATGAAATTGAGCCGGGATTTAATATTAAGACCACTGTGGTATCCTGATGAGATATACACAGATACACTTTACAACACAAAAAACGAACATTCGGAATTAAGCGATATACTTTGGCTTTTTCAGCATCAACCCCAGCTATTATGAATAAATCAGGATCTGTATTAATTGTTATTGTTATGGCTATTATGGCAGGATGCCAGCAGGCGCCGGAAAAACAAGACGCCTACACGACCGACAGTACGTTGGTGAGACTTTTGACACTGGATCCCGGGCATTTTCATGCCGCACTTGTTCAGAAGATCAGCTACCCGGATATTGACCCGGCGGTTCATGTGTATGCACCCGAAGGACCCGGACTGGACGCTTACCTGGCATTGATCGAACAGTATAATACACGCGACACCGATCCGACCAACTGGAAGGAGATCATATATAAAGGCAGCGATTTTGCAGAAAAAATGCTGGAGGAAAAAAAGGGGAACGTGGTAGTGCTTTCCGGCAACAACCGCCTGAAGACAGACTATATACAACGATCCGTAGGCGCAGGGTTGAATGTACTGGCAGACAAGCCTATGGCGATAGATCAGCCGAACTTCCAAAAGCTGGTGACCGCATTTGAAGATGCAGCCGCCAAAAATGTATTGCTATACGATATCATGACGGAGCGCTCGGAAATAACGAATATTCTCCAGAAAGAATTTATGCATATCCCGGAATTGTTTGGTGAGCTGAAAAAAGGCACTGAAAAGGATCCCGCTGTTTTCATAGAGAGCATTCACTATTTCTACAAGCAGGTATCCGGTAATCCACTGGTAAGACCAGACTGGTTTTTTGATCCGACACAACAGGGGGATGCCATTGCTGATGTAGGTACCCACCTGGTGGACCTTGTTCAATGGCAATGCTTTCCTGAACAGGCGCTGGACTACGGCAAAGACCTGAACGTTTACGGCGGACGCATATGGCCCACACCGTTAACACTGAGCCAGTTCAGTTCCATAACCGGGAAAACGGAATATCCCGCTTTCCTCTCTCCCTATATTGTAAAAGATTCTATCCTGAACACCCATGCAAATGGGGAAATGAACTATACAATAAAGGATGCGCACGTGAAGATCATCGCCCGCTGGGATTATAAAGCGGAGGAAGGCGGCGACGTACACTATGCCATCATAAAAGGCACGAAAGCCAACCTGGAGATCAAACAGACCAAAGCCGAAAACTTTAAACCCGTGCTCTACATTAACCCTGCTGATGGAAAGGGAGGTGCCGATTTTGATGCGGCAGTGGAGGCAGCAGTGAAAAAAGTAAGCAACCGGCACGAAGGTATAACAGTTGAAAGATCGGGTAAGAACTGGAAAGTAGTGATACCCGCAAAATACGATGTAGGGCACGAAGCGCATTTCGGAGAAGTGATGGTAAGATACCTGCAGTTCCTGAAGGAAGGCAAACTGCCTGAATGGGAAGTGCCGAATATGATAGCGAAATATTTTACGACGACAAAAGCTTTAGAGTTAGCAAGTCATAAGTAGTAAGTAGTAAGTGGGAAGTAATAAGTAATAAGTAGTAAGTAGTAAGTTGAAAGTTCACCTGCAACATGAGACATGAGACCTGCGACTTGTAACCCGCAACTTGCTGCTTGCATCCTGTACATCCTTTTACAGCTATGAGCAAATTCAGTCTATCAGGGAAAAGAGCGTTGATTACAGGCGGCACAAGAGGCCTGGGGCAGGCCATTGCAAGATCATTTATAGCCAATGGCGCAGAAGTTATCATTACCGGCAGAAGCCCGGAAGGATTGAACCCGGCAACGGCTGAGTTTGGGCCTTCGTGTAAGGGTGTTATACTGGATGTGGATGATCTGTCCGGTATAGAAAGGTTTGCCACTGAAACAGAAAAAAAATATGGTCCCATTGATATACTGGTGAACAATGCCGGTATCAATATGAAAAAAGAAATACTGGAAGTAACGGATGAAGAATATGCCCGTATCATCAGGACCAATCAACAGGCTGTTTTTGCGCTCAGCAGGGAATTTGCAAAAAAAATGGCATCAAGAGGATCTGGATCCATATTGCTGATCAGCTCTATGGCTTCGCAATACGGAATACCCAAGGTGATAGCCTACACCGCAGCCAAATCGGCCGTGGAAGGTATGACCAGGGCAATGGCGGTAGAGCTTTCTCCCAAAGGGATCCGCGTAAACTGTATCGCACCGGGATTTATTGAAACAGACATGTCTTCCAAAGCGCTGAACTCCGACCCCGAAAGAAAACAAAAAGTATTATCCCGCACACCCATGGCAAAGCTTGGACGACCGGAAGATATCGGCAATGCGGCAGTTTTTTTGTCATCCGAAGCGGCTTCGTTCATTACGGGCGCCATCCTCCCGGTGGATGGAGGCAACGCGATAGGATTTTAGTTGAATAAGCAGACAGTAACGGCATAATTATAATCTGGCAGTCTAAAACCGGTAATCCTCTACCCTTCGAAAACCGGCCGTCTAACCTATGGCCGCAACAGGTTGTTTATTCCTGTTACCTGACACTACCAAAACAAAAAACTGGTTACTCTCCCGGGTGACCAGGGCTTTATTCATTCACCAAAAACTTGCTATTATGAAGCAAAATGCTATTCGAAAGCTCATTCCGCTTTTAACGTTACTGCTATGCCTGGGAGGAACGGCATCAGCACAGAACATCACGGTCACCGGAAAAGTGGCCACGGCAGACCAGCCAGACGGACTGCCCGGCGTTTCCGTTACGGTGCAGGGTTCCTCCAACGGAACGATCACTGATGATGGGGGACTTTTTACACTCAACAATGTTCCCGGTAATGCAAGCATTGTATTTTCATCGATCGGCTTTACTACACAAACCATCCCGGTCAACAACCGCAGTTCCATCAATGTTACGCTTGAAGCATCTGAAGCGTCCAACCTGGACCAGATCGTTGTGATCGGGTACGGCACTACAAAGAAGAAGGATCTGACGGGCGCAGTAGCTTCGGTAAATGCTACCCAGCTGACAAAGGAGAATCCTACCTCCATACAGGATATACTGAGAGGTAATATTGCCGGGCTGAACGTGGGGTTCACGCCCTCTCCGAAAGGAGACGCTGATCTGCAGGTACGTGGACGAAATACCCTGAATGCAAGCTCCAGTCCGCTGATCGTGCTGGATGGCATCATTTATTACGGTGCCCTGGCGGATATCAACCCCAACGATATTGAATCGGTGGACGTGCTGAAAGACGCCAGCAGCGCAGCCGTGTACGGCGCCAAAGCTGCCAGCGGGGTAATACAGATCACCACTAAAAAGGGCAAATCGGGCAAGCCCACTATCAATGTGAATTCCAGCGTTGGCGTGGCCACCATGAGCGTTCATGAAAGGGTTTACAACGCCGATGAATTCCTGAATATTTGGAGGAGATATGGAAAATACAGTACCAACATAAACGCCCAACCCTACCGGTTTGATGACCCCAGAACTATTCCATCCAGCATTTCCATGGCTGACTGGCTGGCTTACGACAATTCCGATCCCAATGCAGACCCTGTTCGCGTGTGGCTGCAGCGTTTGAACCTGCAGCCTGTTGAAATAGAAAACTATTTCAAGGAACAAACCATAGACTGGTACGATATGATCTTCAGGAACGGACTGCGCCAGGATCATAATGTGAGCTTATCGGGAAGACGGGAAGGGATCAATTACTACTGGTCGATCGGGTACATGAAAAATCAGGGCGTTGTTGACCTGGACGATTACCAGGTAGTACGCAACCGCCTGAACGTGGATGCCAAGGTGACCAACTTCCTGAGCGTTGGAACCAATACACAGTTCAGCATCAGAGACGAAAGCGCCGTGCCCGTAAACTGGGGACTCATTACCAACAACTCACCCTGGGGCTCTTATTACACTGATGACTCTACCCGGTTGCGCTTCAATCCCAATGATGAAGCCAGTGGCGGGAACAACCCTTATGGCGTACCTACGTATACCAACAGGCTGAGGAAATACTATGAGCTTAACTCAAGCCTGTATGCCAAAGTAACTTTGCCATTTAATATCCAATACCAGTTGAACTTTACCCCGCGGTTCCAGTGGTACAACTACTTTAACGGGGAGTCCGCCTTATGGCAGGCCTGGACAAATATGGGTGGAAGGGCTACCCGCGAAAACCGTAATATTTACCACTGGCAGGTAGACAACCTGATCACATGGGCAAAGGATCTCGGAAAGGACCATCACCTGGATGTAACCCTGCTGGCCAACTCCGAAAAATACCAGGTATGGCGCAGTAAGATGACCAATACAGGCTTTCTGCCCAGCGATATCCTCAGTTATCATAATATGGGCGCCGGAACCAACCCGGTCATTACCAATGTAGACGACTTTAGTGATGAAACTGCTACTTTGGGTGATGAGGTAAGCACGGCAGACGCGCTGATGGGAAGACTGCATTACACTTTCCGGGAACGGTATATGCTGACGCTGACCGTCCGGAGAGATGGCTACTCCGCATTCGGACAAAGTAACCCGAGGGCTACTTTCCCCTCGGCCGCCTTTGGCTGGATCTTCAGCGACGAAAGCTTTATGCAGTCCGCCGGCTGGCTGAACTATGGAAAATTAAGAGTAAGCTACGGGCTCAACGGGAACAGGGATATTGGCCGGTATGTGGCCCTGGCCGATCTCAGGACAGGCAAGTACCTGCATGCGCTGCCGGACGGAAGCGTAGAACAGGTTTCCCAACTGTATGTAAACAATATGCAAAACAAGCTGCTCAAATGGGAAACGACAAAAGCTTTTAACGTGGGACTGGATTTCTCGGTGTTGAACAACAGGCTGGACGGAAGCATTGATGTATATAAAAGCTCCACCAGGGATCTACTCGTACAGCGTGTCTTACCCGATGTGATCGGTTTTGATTTTATCTATGATAACCTGGGACAGGTAGACAATAAGGGGCTGGAAATAACCCTGAACTCCAAAAATATCGTGAACCCGAACTTCGCCTGGAACACCACCGTCAATTTTTCCGTGAACCGTAATAAGATCGTTAGCTTATACGGTATAGAGGTAGATGTAATGGATGCCGACGGAAATGTGATAGGAAAAAGAGAACCCGACGACAAAGTGAACCGTTGGTTTATCGGGCAACCCCTGGATGTGATCTGGGATCAGCGGGCCCTGGGGATATGGCAGACGCACGAAGCAGATCAGGCAGGGGAATACGGCGTATATCCGGGTGATTTCAAGGTCAAAGACGTTAATAACGATAAAAGATATACGGATGATGACCGTGAGTTCCTCGGGTTCACAGAGCCCAGGTTCAGGTGGACGCTGAGAAACGAATTCACCTTCTATAAGAATTTCAGTCTTTCCTTTATGGCCTATTCCTATTGGGGACATAAAACCGGTTACAACCAGGCAAAGAACAGGAGCGCCGCTTTCCCCGACCGTGTTAACTCCTATGCATTCCCGTTCTGGACGCCTGAAAACCCTATAAACGAATATGCACGTCTTGCCTCGAACGATGGCGGCGCCAGCTATAGCATCTACCGGAACAGGTCATTTATACGGCTGGACAATGTTTCGCTTGCATACAATTTACCACAGTCGCTGCTGACACGGTTGAAAATGCAAAGTCTGACTGTTTATGCAACGGTAAAAAATGCTTTCGTGTACGCCCCTGATTGGGACTTCTGGGATCCGGAATGGGCTTCCGGTTCTAACCCCGGTCCTACGCCGAGAATGTATACACTTGGATTGAACCTGAACTTATAAGCTTATACATTACCGGTTTTTGTTTACAAAAAAATAATGAACAATGAAACGAATTTATAAAAACGCCTGGCTATTGTTGCTGGCGGTAACGCTGATCACGGGCGCTTGCAAAAAGGGTTTCTTACATCCGGAACCACGATCATTTTATACACCGGAGCTTACTTTCAATACCGCGGACGGTTTAAAAAGCACGCTGGTAGCCTGTGAAAGGAATCTTCGGTATGAGTGGTTCGGCGATGGCGCCCCTATCATTACACAGAATATATTTTCAGAAGTGGCCGTGGAAGGAACCACCGATAAATCCGGTCCGGCACAGGACCTGAACCTGCTCATTACGCCAACTGCACAGTTAAATCACACCGATTTCAACCGCATCGGCTGGTATTGGTACGAGGGATATAAGGGCATTAAATACGCGAATACCGTGATCACCTTTATCGACCAACCGGAATGGCAGTCGGAAGAAGAGAGAAATGAAGTGCTGGGTGCCGGCTATTTTCACAGGGCCTACCGGTACTACATGCTTACACATGAATTTGGTGATATACCGGTGTCCATGAAGATCCTGGATGTGCCCAAGCTGGACTTCCATACCATTAAACGGGAAACTATTTTGCGGAAAATGAAGGACGACCTTGAGTTTGCAGAACAATGGGTTCCGGCAAAAACCCATGGCGGACAGGTAACCAAAGGCGCTGTCAGTCACCTGCTTACCAAGGTAAACCTGGCGCTGGGATTATTTGATGACGCGATCGCTTCGGCAAGCCGGGTGATTGACGGAGGGGTACATTCGCTGATGATCAACCGCTTTGGCGTAGACGCTTCCAACCCTGCCAGAAATGTGATCTGGGATCTGCACCGCCCGCTGAACAAAGCACTCGCCGCCAACACCGAAACTCTCATGCTGGTGATTGACCGGGATGGCTTTATAGACAATGGCGATTTCTCAGGCGGAGGATCTACCATGCGGCAGGGAGTACCGTTCTGGTTTTCCAATATCAATACGCCGTCCGGGCTGAAAGGCACTACTGATGCATTGAAAAGAAACCAGTCCCAATTAGACTGGGAGTTGGTTACGATGTACGGAAGGGGTATCGGGCGCTGCAGGGGTACCTGGTACAGTACGCAGGAAATATGGGACGATCCGGGAGACCTGCGCCATGCCCCCGGTAACTGGATGCGGATGGAAGACCTGATATACAACAACTTCCAGATCAAAAGCGATCCCTGGTACGGCCAAAATCTTCAAAAATACAATGCATCCGGCGGTATTCTGTGCGCTGACACGATCCGGAGCTGGTTCGACTGGCCGCATTACAAATTGTTTGTGGAAGATAACCAGAACGCCACCCCCAGCGGAGGGCACAGTGACTGGTATGTATTCAGGTTGGCGGAAACACATTTATTGAGGGCGGAAGCCTATTATTGGAAAGGAGAAATGCAGCTTGCTGCAGACGACCTGAATAAAGTAAGAGAACGGGCGGGTTGCCAGCCCCTGGCAGCCGGTGATGTTAATATAGGGGTTATCCTAGACGAGCGGGCAAGAGAATTGTATTATGAAGAACCCCGCAAAGTGGAGCTTACAAGGATCGCTTATATTTTTGCGCAAACGGGCCAGGCAGCGTACAATGGAAAAACGTATTCCCTGAATAATTTTTCCCAGGATAACTTTTTCTATGACAGGATCATGGAGAAAACAGATTTTTATAACAAAGGAGTGGTAACCAATCACGGCGACCGGTATACCATGAGTCCGTATCATGTGTTGTGGCCCATACCCCAGGCAGCTATCAATAACAATGTGTTAGGCAATATCAACCAGAATATCGGGTACGATGGCGCCGAAAACAACGTGGCGCCTTTAACGGAAATGCCGGAAGAATAAGACAGCTAAAAAAAATTGATCATCCAAAAGCGCCGGAATTGCTCCGGCGCTTTTGTTATACCGGAAACTTTAAAGATTGATAGCGGTCCTATGGTATTTTCGTTTCCAGGAAAATAAAAGACTTTTTTGTCTTTTATTTTAAATCTTCCTTACCTTTGTACTCCCTTTTAACTGCACAATTAAAACCAGATAGCATGATAACAGTGGAAGTACTGGATGTAACCAGCATAACACCTAAGCTCAAGCATCCGACCATCTTTAAACATTTTGATGACCTGGATGCGGGTGAAAGCTTCGTCATTGATAACGATCATGACCCCAAACCTTTATATTACCAGCTTTTGGGTGAACGCGGTGATATTTTCACCTGGGAATACCTGGAGCAGGGCCCCGTCCGCTGGCAGGTAAGGATCGCCAAACGCGATAACAGCAACCCGGGGCTAACCATTGGCGCCATTGCGGCAAAGGATATGCGCAAAGCCGAGATATTCAGGGCAAAAGGAATTGATTACAGTTGCGGCGGCAGCAAAACGCTGAAAGACGCGGCGGCCGGCGCAGGCATTACCGAAGAAGAGCTGGCTGCTGCCCTGGCAACAGCAGAGAATAAGCCCATATCTGCCTCCCAGGATACTAATACATGGCCGCCCGGCTTTCTCCCGGATTATATTGTCAATACGCATCACCGCTATATAAGGAACAATGTGGAAGTGATCAGCGGCCTGATGGAAAAAGTGGCGCAGCGGCATGGATCGTCTCACCCAGAGCTGAATCGCCTGGCACAAGCCGTTCCCTCATTCCTGCAAAATTTACTGGTACATATCAATAAGCAGGAAACCCTGGTATTTCCTGCTATCCGGCACGTGGCAGCACAGCAAAACAATGCTGCTTCCAGGCAGCCGGCAGAGAGCGGCATTATAAGCCGGTCAGCGCCGGGGCTGCAAAAAGAGCACTTTATTATGGCGGAGGACCTTGCTTATATGCGCAAGCTTACAAATGGCTATCAACTGCCCGAAGATGCCTGCAACTCCTACACCTACCTGTACCAGAAGCTCGAAGAAATGGAAACTGACCTGAAGCAGTATATGCATATAGAAAATAATATTCTGTTCCCGAAGGCAGTAGCACTGGAAAAAGAGATCGAACATGAAAATAAATGACAACACAAAAATATCGGAGCTCATCAGGGCAGATAAACGCTGTATTGACGCCATTGCAGGCGTAGCGCAGCCTTTCCATCGCCTCAAAAATCCCATTCTTCGTAAAGTGATGGCTTCAAGGGTGTCCATAGCCGGTGCTGCACGGATGGGTGGATGCACGGTAAACGATATTGTAGCCGCATTGACCCCGCTGGGTTTTGAATACGAAAAAGCCGTGCCTGCTGAAAATGACGCCATACAGCCCAGACCGCAGTGGCTTTTACAGGTGGAAGCGGGCGCTGTTATTCAATACGATGTACGTCCGGTGATAGAGTCGGGCACTGACCCGCTGAAAAACATCCTGGCTAAGTTCAAAGAGGTGCAGCCCGGCGGTATTTTGTGCGTCATCAACAGCTTTGTGCCTACACCGCTCATCCATCTGCTGAAGCAGGATAAGGCGGAAGACAGCTATGTGGATATGATCTCGGAAAAAGAGTGGCACACTTATTTTTTGAAAAAGCGAAAAGAAGGCACAACTGAAAAAAAGACTCGTGATAAGGTGATAATGGATGATATGGTTTCGTTCCGGGCAGTGTATGACTCTTTCCCAAGGGAAAAAGTAAAAGAAACCGATGTGCGTCATATGGAAATGCCGATGCCTATGCAAACCATTTTGAGTGAGCTGAACGTTCTGCCGGCAGATGGTATGCTCTACGTTCATCACAAGCGGATACCGGTATACCTGCTGGAAGAGCTGGCGGACAAGAACTATGAAGTGCATATTCATACGCTTGACGACAGCAATGTGAAGATGATCCTTTTTGAGAAACAATAAACGGCCCTGAGGTGGCAGATATCAATATAGGAAAAGCCCCGCCCAACAGCGCCATACTACCTTTTTACGCAACGGGAGCGCTTGCCTTCTGGTTGCTTTGCCTGTTATTGCTGATAGGTGCCGATGCCCTGACTATCTTCTATTTCAACCCGCGTTTGCTTAGCCTTGTACACCTGGCAGCCCTGGGCTGGGGTACCATGATCATTTTTGGAGCGGCACACCAGTTGCTGCCGGTTGTCTGTGAACGCGACCTGTTCAGTCCCCTTATGGCATCACTTTGCTGGTACACACTTACAGCAGGTGTGGCGTTGCTCAGCTTTTCTTTCTGGAATTTTAGTACAGGCTGGCTGATGATCTCCGGCGGGGCGCTGGTGGTATTGTCCGTATGCGCTTATTTCTGCAATGCTGTGCTCACCAGTCGCATTTGCCGTCATTATTCCATCGCAAGACTGTTCATCGTTACTTCGGCTGCCTGGCTTTTGTTTACGACAGCAGTGGGACTGCTGCTGGCTGTTAACCTGGCTTATCCCTTTTTTGATAAAAACCACCTGGAAATTTTAAAGCTGCATGCCCATGCCGGGCTGGCGGGCTGGTTCCTGCAATTGATAACCGGCATCAGCAGCAAGCTGGTCCCGATGTTCTTACTGGGAAAATCCGAAAAAGAAAAGCTGCTGCATTATGCCTGCATCCTGCAAAATACCGGGCTGATCCTGTTTCTGGCCGATGGCTATTTTTGGGGTATACATCCATTTCGTGCGTTGCTGTACGCCGGTATTGCGGCAGCCGGTATTGTATGCTGGCTCTTATACCTGTACGATGCCTTCCGGCACCGCATCCGTAAAACGACAGACGTGCAGATGAAGCATACATTTGTTTCTTTCCTGTTCCTGGTCATGGCGCTGTTGCTGATACCCGTAATAGTATTTGCTGAGAGCTACCGCTGGGCAATTTTGTATGGTGCCTTTTTATTGATGGGCTGGATAACAGGCATTATTCTCGGCAAAACATTTAAAACCCTTCCGTTTATCGTCTGGAACGGACATTACAAGTCGCTGTCCGGGAAAGTAAAAGTACCTTTACCAAAGCAATTGTACAGCGAAGCATTGGTGGTATGGCAGTTCCGGCTTTTTATAGCTGCCTGCCTGTTACTTGCCGCCGGTATTGTTTTGAATGAGGTAGCGATCATTCGTATAGCAGCGGTAGTATGGTTCGCAGTGGCATCGCTGTACCTGTTCAATGTATTGAAAACGCTGCTGCATAAAACCAGGATACAATGATAGACATCACATTTACCGATCCGCACGCGTCTGAAAAGATGAAAGCGCAACAGGCGCTTTACAACGTGATAGACCCGGAGCTATTTGTGAACGTGATAGACCTGGGCCTGATATATGACATGGATTTTGAAAAAGAAGATGCCATCACTGTAACCATGACGCTGTCTACTCCGCACTGCCCCATGGGCGAAGCCATTACCACCGGTGTACGGAATGCATTGGAGCTGATCTTTCCGGGAAAAACGATCCATGTCAACCTCACTTTCGACCCGCCCTGGAATTTTGAGATGCTGACGGAAGAAGGAAGGGCGCAGTTGGGGGTATAAGCATATCTGCTGCTGCATTACCGGGGACAATGACGACCTGTACGACACTTCCAGGGATTCCTGTGTCACAGGGTCCGCTGCAAGATACCCGGTGCATCCGCTTGTGGTATAGGAAGATCGTGAGCGGTTTCAAGTGGCAAAATTTGAAAACTTTGAAGAACATAGTAGTCACGAAGTCTTCAGACTTCGAACAGCGGTTGCGCTGTTAATGCTTATTGGTATTAGTACTCAACCTGTAAATTAGTTCCAACTTAAGCAACAACCCTCCTTTTGTTTCAGGATTCAGTATTGTACGATTCTTTCCAAAATCAAATGCAGAAATTCCGATCATCCTTTCATCGTTCCTGCTGTAAACACCAAGTTCCACTGTAGAATAGCCGGCTTTGGCTTTTACAAGCAGCTTGCTGTCAAGCATTTTGAATTGGAAATACGGTGCAAATCCTATTTCATTGTTTTCAATATACAATTGGTTTGCATTAGCCTCGCCCAGGTACATGCTTCTTCTGATAGCATTATAGTCAAATCCTATGGAAGATTTTTTTGTAATACCATAGTTAACATCAGCAAGTAATGGAAGTGTGGCATCTATGGCGAATTTCCGGTTCGGGCTGCGATAGAAAAATCCAAGTATAGGTGTTCCAAAAAAGCCATATGCTTCCTGTGAGCCGTAAAGCCCAAATTTGTAAGTGAGATTTTCTCTTTTTTTGAATTTGACCATTGCCAGCCCGCCTGTCAGGAACGAGGAACCGAAATTGGACTTGTAATCCGATGAAAACCGGGGCAGCGCCACTATATACGCATTCCATTTTTCATTGAAATTCCTGGAAATCCCCAGTTTAAAAATAGTGTTATAAAGAATTGTGGCTTCTGCTTTCGGATATAAGCTCATACTACGTGAATTGAAATCTGCTCCCGTCAGGAAAAATGTAGATTCACTCAGCCTAAGCGGTAGTGATAAGCTGACGTCGACAGAATGTAAAGTTGTATTTTGATCAGAATCTTTAAATCCCGATCCTGTATTACCGTAGCCTGATTTTAATATATCAACATAGTCCTGCCCCACACAATAAGTGCCGATTAGTAAAAGACCGGCGGCCCATGTAGCTTTTTTCATGTTTTTGAATTTGATAGTGAAACGTACGTTGAATGAAGCTTTCCATCAGGATACGAATAAGCGCGGTTTATATTCAGATGAATAAGGCTTAAACCCGGAGTGAATCCATATACAGCTTTTGCCTGTTATGGCTTCAGAAAACAGGTTTAATTAAAAACAGTAGGGTACAAACTAATGCTATGTCAAACGTGAAATTTGAGAAGTGACACATGTCTTTCACTTTGTATCCGCTCAATTTTCACGATAATATACAGACATGGCCTAGTAATAGCCGGTAACACGTAAGGCCTTCAACTGTATTGGGGTAATAATGCTGCTTTGTAATGGTTTTTAAAATATAAAAACCTGCTGAAACGAAGGTAATTTCTTTTGCTGAAATAACAAAGTGTGGATTCAGGTGAGTGCATTTCAAATTTTCGCGTATTGGGCAATCATTGGCAGATGCCTCGTACTGGCTTTGCACCTCTACTCATCCTATTTAATGTATGATCAGCTCACTTTCGATCACAACATTTTCGAAGGGTTCCAGGTCACCGGGTTTTTCCAATAGCTTGAAAAGCATTTCCGTGGCGCGAACACCCTGCTTAAAAGGGAACTGCTCTACGGATGCTATCGGGGGGTAATCGAGATAACTGGTAATGGGCCAATTGGCATAGCTTACCACGCTCAGGTCTTTGTTGATCTTCAACTTGTTCTTTTTGGCAAACTGGAGGGCATCCAAAGCCACGTTATCGTTGAAGGCCAGTATGGCAGTGGGTTTGTCTTTTTGCGACAACAGCTTCTGCATAGCAGCATCCGTACTGCTTTTTTCCAGATCCGTGGTAACGATCAGCGATTCCTTTACGGGAATACCCCTTGCCTCATGTGCGGCATAATAGCCTTCCAGCCGTTCATTCTTTATATTCAGTGTCTGCGGTCCCTGGATATAAGCGATCCGCTTATGTCCCTTATCAAACAGGAAGCTGACGGCTTCGATGGTGCTGTGATACAGGCTGCACCATACGGAATGGATACCCGGCACATCCGGCACCCGGTCGAAAAACACCACGGGGATATTAAACCGGCTGAGCTGTTCAAAATGTTCAATATTTGCCGTCTGCTTGGAGATGGATACCAGCACCCCATCGATACGGTTCCGTCTGAATATTTCCACGATCCTTTCTTCCCGTACCAGTTCATCGTGCGACTGGCTGATGAGTACATTGTAGTTGTTCGTAAAAGCCACTTCTTCTACCCCGTTAATAGCCAGGGAAAAATATTCTTCCCGCAGGTTGGGAACGATCAATCCTATGGTATTTGTTTTTCCCTGCTTAAACTGTATGGCGGCCTGGTTAGGCTCGTAATTCATTTCTGCAGCCAGCTTCCGCACCTGCATTTTTGTGCGCAATCCAATACTTGGATGATCGTGCAGGGCCCTGGATACAGTGGACACGGAAATATTCAGCTTGCGGGCGATCTCTTTTATGGTGGGTGTTTTCTTTTCCATTACACACACTGGGTTTACTGATAAATCAAACACAATATACGGATTACTGCCTGAACGGCTTGTAGTGCGCTTCGTCTGCTATCTGTAATAACTCCCGGTCTCCGCCCGAGTCCCCGTAACAAAATACCCTGTCATAATCCCCGAGATCATACAGCTCCCGTATCCTTCTTACTTTTTCCGGGCCATAGCAATTTTTACCGGCAATTTTCCCGGTAACCACGCCTTCGCGTATTTCCAGCCGCGTAGCGATACAGGTGATGTTATTGGCAGCGCACCATGCCTTCAGCCAGTTTTCAGGTGAAGCTGATACCAACACAACAGGTGTGCCGTTTTCCTGGTGTTTTCTGATCTCGGCAAGAGCTGCGGGTCGGATAAGCAGCGGCAGTTTCTCAGCCTGAAAATCATCACACATTTTCTGATAAGTGTCTGCAGCGATGCCACCGAAAAAATAGTGCAGGTAGCGTTCTTTTATCTTTGTATTCGATACCAGCTTCAGCTTCATGGCTACCAGCCAGGGAGATAGTACCAGCATTCCGGCTGCCCATGCTGCTTTTCCCTTATAATATTTTGCGATTTCCAGGAGTGTATCCTTATAGGTAACAGTGCCATCAAAGTCAAAAAACGCTATTTGCCTCACAGCTTTTTCTTTTTAAAGATAAACTCGGGTATCAGCTTAATGATCAGCATGATCCACCTCCAGAACCACTTTACATAAATGACATTTTTTTTCTTATGCGCTGCACGAAATACCGCATTTCCCACCTCTTCCGGCGTGGCTGTCAGCAGCTTGGGCAGGTTCAGGTGTTCCGTCATACGGGTATATACAAACCCCGGTAATACGGTCATCACGTGTACGTTTTCATGATACATCCTGTTACGAAGTCCGGACAGGTAAGCGGTAAAGCCTGCCTTGGCGCTTCCGTATATATAGTTGCTGTACCTGCCTCTTTCACCGGCTACCGAACTAACACCAATGATCCATCCCTGTTTCCTGGAGGCATAGTCGGCGGCAACTATATTCAGGATGCTGACGGCGCCTGCAAAGTTGGTAGCGATAGTATTCAGGGTTTCTTTCTGGCTGCGGATCACCAGTTCATTGTCGTTCATATAACCAAACACGCATACCGTCACATCCGGTTTTACCGGCAGGGACGAATAAAAACGCTGATGCGATGTAAAATCAGTGGCATCAAAGCTGTATATATCGCAGCCTACACCATACCGTATGGTCATGTCTGACTGGGTAGGGAGTAATTGTTCCTTATTACGGGCAGTGAGTTGAAGATCGCACTTATCCTTTGCAAATGCTGTGGCAATTGCCGTTCCGATATCTGAAGTAGCTCCCAGAACCAATACTGTGGCCATGTTGAATTTGATTTAAAGAGGCTCTAAGATAATAGCAAAACCTGTAAATGTATTAAAGCTCGATGTGTTTTATGTAGAGTATAAAGTAAAAGCTGATCACCCATAGAAGGATCACCACCTGGATAAAGCGGTCCCGGAACAGTATTTTTGTAGGTGAACCTGCATCTTTCTGTACGTAAATGATCTGCAGATACCGCATAATACCTGCCATCACAAATACACCGGTATAGAACAAACGAGCTGTCTGGTGCCTTTCAATCATCCTGTCAGACAGGGTATACATAAAATAGGCGACGATGATAATACCCGAGATCAGGGACAATAATGAATTTAAAAACTCAACCGTGTATCCCTTCATTACTTTACGCATATGAACGCCCGAAGTATCACTTAAGATAACATCATCCCGTCTTTTACCAATGGCCATGAACAATGCCAGCAGGAACACCATCATATTCAGCCAGGTCGTCACATCCACATTCACCAGCACACCCCCTGCCTTTACGCGGATAGCAAACCCTACGGCAACAATAAAAATGTCGAGTATGGAAATATTTTTAAGACCGAATGAATACCCCATATTCATCACAAAATAGGCGGCCATTAAAACGGCAAATGTAACATCCAGGTAAAAGGCAAGTCCAAAACCGGTTATTACCAGCAATGCGAAAAGTATCAGCGCTATACCCGGCGAAGCTTCACCGGAAGCAAGCGGCCTTGATTTTTTAACCGGGTGTTTCCGGTCATCTTCCCTGTCGCGGTAATCATTTATGATATAAATGCTGCTTGCCGCACAGCAAAAACAAAAAACACCTGCCGCCGCCAATAGTATCTTGGACCATTCAAACAACTCGCCTGCAAAAAACAAGGGAATGAAAAGAAATAAATTCTTTGCCCAGTCCTTGGGGCGTAACAACTTTATATAAGCCACTGATTTTGTGTTAAGATGCAAATTGAAGACAAATTTACTATTCTGCTGTTATTCCGCAGTTAACATATAATAATATATTTTTTGATCGCTCGGGGAATCATCCTTTTTTGTTCCTTTTCTTTGCATCATCTTCGTTCACTAAACAACAATTAACAACAGATGCAATGGAATGTGGTAATTATCGGCAGCGGGAATGTTGCCACTGTACTGGGCAGAAAAATAAGGAATGCCGGGCACAACATCGTACAGGTAGCGGGCAGAAAGGAAGCTGTTGTAAAAGCTTTGGCCGGAGAGCTGGGAGCTCTATACAACGTGGGGTTTGACAATATTTACAAGGGAGCAGACCTCTACATTATTGCAATATCGGATGATGCACTGGCCAATATCGATAACTGGCTACCCATCCGTGAATCCCTGGTTGCGCATACGGCCGGATCCGTTTCCGCGGATGCATTAAAAGAAACGGGAACACATTACGGCATTTTGTACCCGCTCCAAAGTCTCAGGAGCGACAGGATATCCATACCGGAAATCCCTTTCCTGGTGAACGGGAATAATGACTATGCCCGGGAGCAACTGGCGGCCTTTGCCCGCACCCTGTCTGACAAAGTACAAATAGCAGACGACGCAACCCGCACCCGGTTGCATATTGCGGCCGTTATTACCAGCAATTTCGCCAACCATCTTTTTGCTTTAGCCAAAGACTTCTGCATAAAAGAGGATATCAGCTTTTCGATATTGCAGCCGCTGCTCGAAGAGACCGTACAAAGACTGGAACAATATCACCCGGGGGACATGCAAACCGGCCCTGCTGTCCGGGGCGATGAGGGAGTGATCCAAAGGCATATGGATATCCTCCGCCGGTATCCAGAAATCCACGAAATATACCGGCAAATGACCAAAAGCATACAAAACCGGCATCACCCGAAGCACAAATGAAACCTTAATTTCGATATTACAGTTTCTGCTTTTACCTTAGCACTATGAAACTGGCTGGTTCTTTTTTCAAGCTGATCAGGTATCCCAACCTGTTATTTATGGTCATTACCCAGTTCCTGTTTTATTTCTGTATACTTTCACCCGCTATCCATCCCAACAACTTTTTTGCCGCTGAATTTTACCTCCTGACGTTATTGGCGCTGTCTACCGTACTGATCGCTGCCGGGGGATATATCATCAACGACTACTTTGATGTAAAAATAGATATGATCAATAAACCGGACGAGGTGATCATAGACAGGGTCATTCCCCGCCGGTGGGCCATCCTGTGGCATTTGCTGTTGTCCGCAGCCGGTATACTGGTGGGCGCCTATATCTCCTGGTTTACTCACAACTGGCTGATCGTGTTGTCCAATATTGCCTGTGTCATATTGCTTTGGTTATATTCCACTACCTTCAAAAAAAAGCTGCTCTCGGGCAATATCATTATTTCCGCGCTGACAGCCTGGGTGATCATGGTTGTTTTCTTTTTTACCGACTATTTTTCTCCGGGGCTTCTCCCCGACTGGCGGGTACACGAAAACTTCAATAACAATATTCACCGGCGGCTGATCCGCATTTCTTTTTTGTATGCCGGGTTTGCATTCGTAATATCGCTGGTACGGGAGGTGATAAAGGACCTGGAAGATATGGAGGGCGATGCGAAATATGGTTGTAAGACCATGCCGCTGGAATGGGGCATACCGGTAGCAAAAGTATTTATCGGTGTATGGCTGATGGTACTGATCGGCGCCCTGCTGGCGATACAATTCTATGCTATGTACCTGGGCTGGTGGTGGAGCATTTTATATTGCATGACATTGATCGTGCTGCCATTGATATCGATCACGCAAAAGTTGTATAAGGCAACCAACGCCGGTCATTTTTCTGAATTGAGCCGGTCGGTAAAGCTCGTAATGCTTACGGGTATTATCTCCATGGTGTTTTTCAAAATTTACCAGGCATGAAAAAAATCATTCTTGCATCCCAATCGCCCCGGCGAAAGCAATTGCTGGAGTGGGCCGAAATAGATTTTGACATCATTGTTCCGGAAACCGATGAAACATACCCACCCGGCACGCCGGTGGACAAAACCGCTTCCTGGATCGCCAAACAAAAGGCCCTGGCGGTGATCAAAGATGCGCGGTATGCAGCCTATGATCCATCCGTACCGGTACTGGCAGCCGACACCATAGTAGTGTGTGATAACGTCATCATCGGCAAACCCAAAGACGATGTCGCGGCCAAAGAAACACTGACCCTTCTTTCGGGAAGAAAACATGAAGTGATCACGGGTGTTTCTATCCTGCAGGGCAATAAGGAAATAATATTTGAGGACAAAACAGAAGTATGGTTCCATCCGCTGACCGCAGACCAGATAGATTTCTATATTGAAAAATACAAGCCCTATGATAAAGCAGGTGCCTATGCCATCCAGGAATGGATCGGTGTAACAGGTATCCAACGGATCAATGGCGATTTCTATAACGTTATGGGGTTGCCTGTCAGCCGGGTACTACAGTATTTGGAAGAAAGTGGGAAGTTGTAGGTAGTAAGTGGACAAAGTAGTAAGTGATTAGTGGAAAGTTGTGAGAGGCATCTTACCATTTTACGGTCTTGCCATTTTACCATTTTACGACCTCCCGGAAATTCCGTACCTTACCAATGTCATTTTTAGCCATCACCATTAACCTTATCAACTATGACTGAACGCCTGCTTCAATTTATCTGGCAATTGCAGTACTTCAACAAACAGCACCTGCAAACCACCGCCGGAGAGTCCCTGCAGATACTCCATCCCGGACAGCTCAACACCAACCAGGGTCCTGATTTTCTGCAATCAACCATTAAAATAGCCGATACCACCTGGGTAGGTAATATTGAAGTGCATACCCGATCATCCCTCTGGAATATCCATAAGCATCACCAGGACAGCAACTACACCAATGTCATCCTGCACGTAGTATGGCAGGACGATGCAGCCATTGATAATCCCAACGACATTCCGGTATTGGTCCTTGAGGATAAAACACCAAAACTGCTGCTGCAGAAATACGGGGAGCTCATGCACAATACGGCTTTTATTCCCTGCGAAAGCAGCCTGCCGGGTGTGCCGGCGCTTGTATGGACCTCCTGGAAAGAAAGACTAGCAGTAGAACGGCTGGAGCGAAAAGCCCTCACCATCCGGCAACACCTTGCCGAAACAGAAAACCATTGGGAAGAAGTATTCTGGTGGATGCTGGCCCGGAATTTCGGCATCCATGTCAACAGCGAGACCTTTGAGGCCATTGCCCGGTCTATTTCCATCAATATACTGGCCAGGCATAAAGTGCTGATCCATCAACTGGAATGCCTGCTGTTCGGCCAGGCGGGCCTGTTACATAAGCAATTCGGGGAATATTATCCAAACATGCTGCGTAAAGAATACAATTTTTTGCGAAAAAAATATAAGCTGCAACCGGTAAGCTACCCGTTACATTTTTTACGAATGCGCCCGCAAAACTTTCCCACCGTCCGGCTGGCACAACTGGCACAACTCATTTATCACTCCACCCACCTGTTTTCAAAAATAAAAGATACTGAAAACCTGGAAGACATAAGAAAGCTGCTGCAGGTGACAGCCAACGATTACTGGCATTATCACTACCGCTTCGATGAAATATCTTCATTTAGCGAAAAGACCCTGGGAAAACAGATGATCGACAATATCGTGATCAATACGATGGCGCCCATGTTGTTTGGCTATGGACATATTATGAAGGAAAGCCGGTATACCCAAAAAGCGCTGCAATGGCTGGAAGAGACCCCGGCGGAAGAAAATGCCCTGACCCGCAAATGGACACCGCTGGGTGTAAGTAACCGGTCTGCACTGGACTCACAGGCACTCACAGCACTCACCAAAGAATACTGTACCTGTAAAAACTGCCTGTCCTGCGCTGTGGGGAACGCCATATTGAAAAATTGCTGATTTGGGCTCCGAACGTTCGGAGTCTGATTTTTGATTTGGTTCCGGACGTTCGGAGGCTGATTTTGTTTACATACTACATCAGATATCAAAAATCATACATCAAAAATCCCGTCATTTTGTTTCTTATCCCTCAATTTCTTACCTTTCAAGCTCAAAAAGTTTACAAGTGAGGAAAAAAGGTCTTCATGTGTTATTGCCCGTTGTTGTTTTTACGCTGACCGCACAGCAAGGCATTAACCAGGATTTCAGCCCCTACGAACAGACAGTACCCGGATCGTCATACAATATAAAAATGGTACCGGTCAAAGCCGGGTCATTTCCTATGGGCGCATCACCTACCGATAAATCAAAGAAACCGGATGAGTCCCCGGCACGGAAAATGAACATCGAGGCATTCTGGATGGGTGCTTTTGAGATCACACACGATATTTTTGATGTTTTCTTCAGGGACGAAAAGACTTCGGTAGGTTCTGAGGTAGATGCTGTTACACGTCCCACACCGCAGTACATTGACCTGAGCTGGGGAATGGGTAAAAGCGGCGGCTACCCTGTAAACAGTATGAGCCAGGATGCAGCCCTTATGTTTTGCAGATGGCTCTACCAAAAAACCGGCATTTTCTACCGGCTGCCTTCCGAAGCGGAGTGGGAATACGCCTGCCGCGCGGGAGCTGCCACCATTTATCCTTTCGGGGACGATCCTAAAGAACTGGGTAAATATGCCTGGTATAAAGCCAATAGCAAAAATAAATACCAGAAAGTGGGTCAAAAACAACCCAACGCCTGGGGACTGTATGATATGCTGGGGAACGTATCGGAATGGACACTGGATCAGTACGATGAAAAATATTTTGAGAAACAGAAAGACAACAGCACGCCGGTAGTTATTCCCCCGGGAAAAAGGTACCCCCGGAGCGTAAGGGGCGGTAGCTTCCAGGATGGGCCTGAGATGCTCAGAAACTCTGCCCGCCAGCACTCGGAAGCCAACTGGAACAGGCGGGACCCGCAGATCCCGCGGAGCCGCTGGTGGCTGACAGATGCGATGTTTGTGGGCTTCAGGATCGTACGCCCGCAGAAACAACCTACACCGGAGGAAGCTGCAGCTTTTTTCGATACATACCTTAAGGATAATTGATTGCTTACAATAAAAACTGATATAATATGAGCACAGATAACAAGGGAAATTCCTCCCGAAGGGAGTTTGTAAAAAATTCTTCTTTATTGGCCGGCGGTTTGCTGGCGGCGCCGCTGATGAGCAAGGCGAATTATTTTTCCGGAGCCGACGACACTATTAAAGTAGCCCTGGTGGGTAGCGGCGGCCGTGGAACCGGCGCCGCCATACAGGCGCTCAAGAGCAGGCAGAATGTAAAGCTGGTTGCTGTTGCCGATGCCTTTAAAGACCGTGTGGAGCAGTCGTTACGGTCCATGAAAAAAGTGGACGAAATAGACAGTTCCCGCATAGACGTTCCCGAAGACCGCCAGTTTACGGGATTTGACGCCTACCTGAAAGCCATTCCCCTGGCAGATGTAGTCATTTTGGCAACACCGCCCGGTTTCCGCCCCCTGCATTTTGAGACAGCGATAAAGATGGGCAAACATGTGTTCATGGAGAAACCCGTGGCCACCGATCCGGCCGGCATCAACAAAGTGCTCGCAACCGCCAAATTGGCCAAGGCGCGCAAACTGAACGTAGTAGTAGGTCTGCAACGGCATTACCAGAATTCTTACCGGGAGCTTTTCAAAAGAAAAGACCTGATCGGAGACATCACTTCTGCACAATGCTGGTGGAATGGTGACGGCGTATGGGTACGTCCCCGCCAGGAAGGGCAGACAGAAATGGAATACCAGATGCGCAACTGGTACTACTTCAACTGGCTCTGCGGCGATCATATCACAGAGCAGCATGTGCACAATATAGATGTTATCAACTGGTTCAAAGGTGCCTATCCCATTAAAGCGCAGGGTATGGGCGGCCGCGAAGTAAGGACCGGAAAAGAGTATGGTGAAATATTCGATCACCACTTTGTAGAGTTCCATTATGCAGATGGCACCATCCTGAACAGCCAGTGTCGCCATCAACCCAAAACAATGAGCAAGGTTGATGAGCTGCTCATAGGTACAAAAGGAAAAATATTTGCCGGCGCCGCCAATATAGTGGATCACAAAGGAAAAGTGATCTACCAGTTCGATAAGAGCACGGAAAATGATCCTTACCAGACCGAGCACGATGAACTGTTCGCTGCCATTGCCAAGGGCGAATACAAATTTGAAGACGCGGAGAATGGCGCCCACAGTACCATGTCGTCTATTCTGGGACGTATGGCTACCTATAGCGGCCAGGCAATAGAGCTGGATAAAGCGCTGGCATCCAATATAGATCTTCAGCCGAAGGAATATAGCTGGACCGCTGCACCCAGCATTCTGCCAAACGCAGACGGCTTTTACCCGGTAGCCGTTCCCGGTACTACCGTGTATGTATAATATACTTTGATCTATATCAAAAATACCACAGGGCGCTCTTCGTAAAGAGCGCCCTTCATTTTATATTACTGTTTTAGATATTCGTAACGAACTTAAAAAGAAATACATTCCAAACACAAGATGGAAGCCGGGTGATTAATTGACTTTTATCAACCAAAAACACACAATAAAATGTTGTGTTTACTGGCAGTTCACCTACATTTGTTCTATCAAAGTAACCGACGGCTGCACAGCCTCCAACAACTCCTTGTTAAACCAACTACAGCATTACCACTTCTTCCAATTCTTTTAAAACCTTCACCTGCTAACATACTTCAATTAAAAACTGAAGAAACCGGCATATTGCTAAGGTAAATATGAATGCAAAAACGGATGAAGATGAAAAAGGTACCTGCATATTTTTTTATTGGACTGGCAACTGTATTATTCGGGTATGCGATGCCTGCACAGCATGTGGATGCTCCCGCACAGGAAGCGGTGGAAGCCTCCGTGGAAGCTGTTTTTGTAAACATCAGCGCATTATCTGCCGAATATACAAACAAGGCTATAGAAGTAAAGTGGGAAGCCGATACGGAGCTTGACAACAAGCAATTTGAGGTACAACGCAGCGTGGACGGTAAAGAGTTTAAAACAGTAGGATTGGTTTTTACCGTTGGTGATGACGGTTCTCCCCTGAAGTACGCCTTCAGAGACAACCTGAAGGGTGTAACAACCAAAAAATTGTTTTACAGGATCAAGCAGACCAGTGTTAACAACGAACATCATTATAGCGATATAGTGACGACAGCGTTGCAAAAAAAGAAAGTTTAAATTTTATATAGAGGTTGTGAATTCCTAATTGGAAAAGGCCCCTTGTCCAGGGGGCCTTTATTTAAAACAATCTCAACCCCCGACCCCGAAAGAAAAAATATTGCCGGATCTCCTTTGATGTAACCGTTATTTCACAAACCTCATTGTCTGTTATTATTATTAAATCATTAAAAAGCCAAGGCAATGAACTTCAATTTTTTTAAAACAGCCGCGTTGATCAGCGCATGGATCGTAGTGCCGTTTGTATCCGGTGCAACAGAGGGAATCAAAAAGGAAAAAGATGCCCCGGCCAAACCAATGATCGAAATTGTAAATTTCAAGAGTAGCTACAATGCAGATAATACAATAGACCTGTCCTGCGTGGTCAAAAGCAACTGTTGCTATAACCTGATCGTAGAACGTAGCAAAAACGGCAGGAAATTTTCAACCATTGGTTCCTTTTCCGATAACAAAAACCTGGCGGAATACCTGATGGTGGATAATAATCCCAACAGGACCAACTATTACCGGTTAAAGATCATCGACAATGAAGGGAATATCAGCTATTCCAATGTGATAGTGGCCCAACTGTATAATACAGATGTGCTGTCGATGGTGAATATCACCCCTGTCACCAAAGACAAAAACCTGGAAGTGGGATTTGAGCTGAAGAGCCGTGCATTTATCGTTGTAAGTGTGACAGATGAAAAAGGCAAAGAAGTGTTTCAAAAAAGAACAACCGCCGAAAGCGGGGAGAATAACTTTGAGGTAGAAGGCAGCAAAGACCTCGCACCCGGTAATTATACCATGGAAGTGCGGGTGAACAATTCCAAACAATTGACCGTTCCGCTGATAAAAGAGTAAAGAGAATATCGAAAGACCCCTTGCAGTGATCCAAAAGCGCAGGCAACTGCGCTTTTTATATTTATATTTCATATTGTCCGGGAAAATATACATATATAACGGCAATAATATCACTATGTAACTTACTGTTATGCTTTTAAAAAGGCTGGTGGACGGGATAAATCACTTAAATTTAGATTGAGCAAAAGGTTCCGGCACAAAAAAGACATGATATATGTTTGCAAACCTGATCAATAATTTAAAAGCTCATCTTCCATTTACCGAAGAGGAGATGATGTTCTTTCTGTCGTTGTTTGAGTTCAAAACCTATAAAAAGCACGAACGGATCCTTACTAACGGTGAAATATGCCGTACCGTGACTTATATTAACAAGGGGCTGGTACGCTACTATTATATAGCCAATAGTAAAGAATACACTTTACGGGTTTTTCCGGAAAATGAATGGTTCTCGGATTACGAATCTTTTTTAAGCCGGAAGCCGGCCACCATATGCATCGAGACCCTGGAAGATACAGAAGTATTCACGCTAACCTATGACGCGGTACAAAAGGGATACAACAAAGCCAAAGTTTTTGAACGCTTCGGCAGACTGATGGCGGAAAATCTTTTTCTGGAAATTGTTCGCAGGATCTCCAACCAAAAAGTAATGACTCCCGAAGAGCAATACAGGGATATGCTTGAAAATACACCCGAATTCGTTAACCGGGTACCAATGAAATATATTGCCAGCATGCTCGGCATAGAGCCGGAAAGCCTCAGCCGCATCCGCAGGAGAATGGCCGGTAAGCTTAACCCGGGTTAAGACAATCGTCCGTGATTCTAACCCAGGTCAAACCGGGCCGAAAATATGCACGCTACCTTTGTGGCATTCAAAAATGTCTACAATGAGAAATATCAGCGTTTATAAAAACGCCGGCTTCATTAGCAACAGATGCATTATTTTGTTCAGTGTATGCCTGTCTTTCATTGCCATCAACGATCAACTGCACGCACAGGAAAGCAAGGTGCAATCTATCCGCGGACAGGTATTTGACGATGCCTCCCGCAGCCCTGTAGCCGGTGTTACCATACAGGTAGAAGGGCTTCCTGCACTTGCTGCCGTAACAAATGATCATGGGCGGTTTGTGTTGGAAAATGTTCCACTTGGCAGGCAAACGCTGCGGATATCCGGTGTCGGTTATGAAGAACAATCCATCCCGGAAGTATTGGTTACATCAGGTAAAGAAGTAGTGCTGAATATAAACATCATAGAAAAAATAAACACATTAAATGAAGTTGTTATTGCCGGAAAAGGCAAACGCACCCTCAACAACGAAATGGTTACCGTTAGCGGTACAAGCTTTAACCCCGGAGATACCCGCCGGTATGCAGGAGCCATTGGCGATCCGTCCCGCATGATCAGCAATGTAGCGGGTGTTGCCAGCGCATCCGACTCCCGTAATGATATAGTGGTCCGCGGAAATTCACCCGCCGGGTTATTATGGCTGATGGAAGGGATCAATATTCCCAATCCCAACCATTATGGTTCTTTGAGCAGCACCGGCGGCCCGGTAAGTATTCTCAACAGCAATAACCTTGACAGGTCTGATTTTTTGACAGGTGCTTTCCCGGCACAGTATGGCAATGCCCTTGCCAGCGTATTCGATCTCCGGTTAAGGAACGGAAACTCGTATAAAACAGAAATGCTGGCGGAAATAAGCTTTACCGGGTTTGAGGCCGGTATGGAAGGACCTTTTTCCCAAAAAAGTGATGCTTCCTATGTCATCAACTACCGCTATTCTACCGTAGGTATTTTGAATTCCCTGGGCTTCAACATCGGCACCGGCACAGCTTCTCCTATCTACCAGGATCTCAATTTCAAAGTGTATATACCTCTGTCCAGGAAAAATAAATTATCCGTCTGGGGTATCGGCGGCCCCAGCCGCATTAGTTTTTACGGGAATGACGAGGATACAACAAAAAATGAAAACCTGTATGGAAGCGAAAACGAAAACCTGTTGACAAGATACTTTACCGCTATTGGCGGAATCAACCTGGAAACAAATTTCAGCAACAAGACCTATGGAAAACTGAGCCTGGGTTTCAGCACCACTAACGAAAGTATAAAACATGATTCCATCAGCACTTCCACCAGAGAAGCTTTCAGGGATTGGGAAAGCCGATACAATACCAACCGGTATGAACTATCGTATTTCCTGACCCATAAGCTGGATGCAAAAAATAATTTCGTTGCCGGAGTAAGCGGCATACACTATCAATTTTCGCTGCTCAACAAACGTATTTTCCAGGATGCTCCTGATCTTACCCGTATAGATCAGACGGATAACACCTCGCTTTTACAGGCCTATGCCCAATGGAAACACCGGTTCAGCAATAAGCTTTCTTTCAATGCCGGGCTGCATTATCAGTACCTTTCTCTCAATGGCTCCGGTGCGATAGAGCCCCGGCTGGCGGTAAAATATGATATCTCCGGACAGCACTCCGTCGGTGCAGCATATGGATTGCATTCCCAGATGCAGGCACTGACGACCTATTTTACACAGACCCATACCAACACCGGGATCACCTATACCAATAAAAACCTTGATTTCACCCGCAGCCGGCACATGGTGCTGAATTATACCTATAAGATATCGCCTGCTCTTATCCTGAAAGCAGAGGCCTATTACCAGACGCTCCATGATGTTCCGGTAACAACCTATTCCTCCGGCTATTCCGCGTTGAACGATGGGGCAAACTTTGGTGTCAACCTGAAAGACAGCCTCGTTAATAAGGGTTCGGGCAGAAACTACGGACTGGAATTAACCATAGAAAAATACTTTAGCAACAATTACTATTTTATGCTGACCGGAAGTCTCTATGATTCAAAATACAAAGGAAGTGACGGGATAGAAAGAAATACAGCTTTCAATTCCGGTTATATTTATAATATACTGGCAGGCAAAGATTTCATAGTTGGTAAAAACAGGAGTACCCTATCTATCAACTTTAAATTGACCGGGGTGGGCGGCAAATATATATCACCTATCGACATACCTGCCTCCACGGCATCCGGCGAAACCGTGTATGATGAAAAAATTGCCCCGTTTTCTCTCAGGCAATCACCTTATTTCAGAGCCGATCTGAAAATGGGATACAGGAGAAACTTCAGAAAATCAACACTGGAAGGTGGTATTGATCTGCGTAACTTCACCAATCACGAAAATATCTTTATTCAAAACTATAACAGACGTACCAATACCATTGTAAACCAATACCAGCAGGGATTTCTGCCGGTACCTTATTTCCGGTTTACATTTTGACCGGAGCGCAGTGGTTCTAAACGTTCGAAAGAGCTATCTCCTGTAAACCCCGGAAGCATTACACACTCACATTAAAATCCCTTAATGCGTCGTTCAGGCTTGTTTTTAAATCGGTGCTGGCCTTGCGTTGCCCGATGATCAGGGCACAGCTCACGCCATATTCCCCGGCCGGGAACTTTTTAGGATAGGTACCCGGTATCACCACGCTGCGCGCTGGGATCCTTCCTTTATATTCCACTGGTTCTGAACCGCTTACATCTATTATTTTCGTGCTTTTGGTAAGCACGACATTCGCGCCCAATACCGCTTCCTTCTCTACCACTACTCCTTCCACCACAATACAGCGGCTTCCGATAAAACATCCGTCTTCTATGATCACCGGGGTGGCCTGCAGGGGCTCCAGCACACCGCCGATACCTACGCCACCACTCAGGTGAACACCTTTTCCGATCTGCGCACAGCTACCCACCGTGGCCCAGGTATCCACCATCGTACCTTCATCCACGTAGGCCCCTATATTCACATACGACGGCATCAGCACTACTGTTTTCGCAATATAAGCGCCGTAACGGGCAACGGCATGCGGCACCGCCCTTACGCCAAGCTCCCTGTACCCGCTCTTCAACAACATCTTATCATAAAATTCCATAGGACCGGCATTCCAGGTTTGCATGGGTTGTATGGCAAAATACATCAATACCGCCTGCTTCACCCATTCATTCACCACCCATCCGTTGTCTGTGGGAGAAGCTGTCCGCAGACGTCCTTTGTCTATATCTTCAATTACAGCTTTAATAGCTTCTACATATTTTTCTTCTTTAATGAGTTCCCTGTTCTGCCAGGCTTCCGCAATCAAGTTTTGTACATCCATGTTAATTCTTTTTGCAAACATAATTAGTTTGAGTTTCTCTTCCTTAGTATTTTTGCTGAATGAATTTTTCAGATGATGTAGAAAATTGCCTGGAAGTATTGCAACGGGGCGGCGTCATTTTATATCCTACAGATACCGTATGGGGACTGGGTTGCGATGCAACCAATATAGAGGCAGTAAAAAAAATAGCCCGTATCAAACAAAGAGCGGAGTCCAAAACGATGATCATCCTGATGGCGGAAGAACGGGAGATCATCCGGTATGTGGCTGCTCCCGACCTGAGTGTTTTCGACTACCTGCAGGAGACGGACAAGCCAACCACCGTCATTTATTATGGCGCCATGGGTGTGGCACCCAACCTGATAGCGGATGACGGCAGCATTGCCATCCGGCTGGTAAAAGACGATTTCTGCCGCCATCTTATAAAAAGACTGCGCAAACCGCTGGTATCCACTTCTGCCAATATCTCCGGGCAGCCGGCGCCGCCATACTTCAAAAAAATAGACCGCTCTATCCTGGAGTCTGTAGACTATGTTGTAAAATACAGGCAGGATGACGAACGGGAAGGGCATCCTTCGTCCCTGATACAGTGGAACGAGGACGGCACGGTCACGGTTATCCGCAGTTAAGCCTCCATGCAAAAATTCCTGGTCATACAAACGGCATTTATCGGCGATGTGGTGTTGGCCACCAGCCTTACGGAAAAATTGCATCATTTTTTTCCCGATGCCCAAATTGACTTCCTGCTCCGCAAAGGCAATGAAGGGCTCCTATACCATCATCCCTATATCAAACAGGTATTGATCTGGGATAAAAAGGAAAAATACCGATCGCTACGGCGATTGCTGAAAACCATCCGGCACAGCCGGTACGACAAAGTGATCAACATACAGCGCTATGCCGCTACCGGATTGCTAACAGCCTTGTCCGGCGCCCGGGAAAAGATCGGGTTCGATAAAAATCCACTGAGCTTTGCTTTCACAACAAGGATAAAGCACTTGATGGACGGTGAAGAAAACCCACCGCACGAAATAGTGCGCAATGCTGAATTGATCCGTCACTTTACGGACAATTCCGTTTTTAAACCGCGATTGTATCCTTCCGGAGAAAACTATGCTGCTGTTGCAGTGTATAAACAGCCGCCTTATATATGTATTGCACCGGCTTCGGTATGGTACACCAAACAGTTCCCGCCTGAGAAATGGCAGGAACTGATCAGGGAAATACCGGCACATTATACCCTATACCTGCTGGGTGGCCCATCGGAACTGGCATTGTGCAATACCATTGCCGGACAGGTGAACCGCCCGGGATTGACAGTGCTTGCAGGCAAGCTAAACTTCCTGGAATCTGCCGCGCTTATGCAGGATGCTGTGATGAATTACGTAAACGACTCCGCTCCCATGCATTTTGCCTCAGCTATGAATGCACCGGTTACGGTGGTATATTGTTCCACTGTACCCGCCTTTGGGTACGGTCCCCTTTCGGATAAAAGCTTTATCATAGAAACGCCGGAACTACTGGATTGCCGGCCCTGTGGTCTCCATGGCCACCAGGCATGCCCCGAAGGACATTTTAAATGCGCTTATACCATCGCTCCCTCGCAGCTATTGAGTGTTTTGCAATAAAGAGATGCAGAGCCTTCACAAACCGGCCAAAAACCGAATCTGTGCTGCCGGTATCGCTTCTTTGCGGTATCATATAAAAGAATCGCTATTGGAGGTCTTTCCACTCGGGTGGATCCACACCCAGCAGGTGTTTCACAAAAAAGTCGCGGCGGCGGTGCTCGCCGTAATCGCCGCCGAGCGAGTGTCCCATGCCGGGCACAAAAAGCAGGTCACAAACCTTGTTGGCCTTAATGATGGCATTTACCAACTGGAAGGTCGAGGAAGGATCTACATTGTCGTCCAGCTCACCCAATATCAGCATCAGCTTACCCTCCAGTTTATGCGCATGCGTTACATTGGAAGATTGGGCATACTGTTCTCCGATAGGGTATCCCATCCACTGTTCATTCCACCATATCTTGTCCATCCGGTTATCATGACAACCGGATGAAGACACAGCTACCTTATAAAAATCCGGGTGATGCAGCAGGGCTCCGGCCGAGCTTTGTCCACCCGCTGAATTGCCGAAAATACCTACCTGTGAAATGTCCATTGCCGGATACTTTGCAGCGGCATCTTTGATCCATTGTATACGATCCGGAAACCCGCTGTCATGCAGATTTCTCCAGCATACATCATGAAAAGCTTTCGATCGGTTGGATGTGCCCATACCATCTATCTGCACAACGATAAAACCGAGCTCCGCCAACTGGTGCAGATCCCCCCTCGAATCGGTAACAAAACTCTTGGGCACAAAAGAAGAGTGTGGTCCGGCATAGATGTATTCGATAACCGGGTATTTTTTTCCGGGGTCAAAATTGGAAGGACGAATGATCATACCCCATATATCTGTTGCTCCGTCTCTCCCCTTTGTATGAAAAACTTCCGGCAACTGCCACCCGGTTGCCAGCAGGGGAGCGATATCGGCCTTCTCTACCCCCGTAATGATCTTTCCGGTGGTGGCATCCCGTAAAACCGTTACCGGGGGCTGATCAATGCGGGAATAGCTGTTCACCATCCGTTTATAATCCGGCGAAAATACAGCACTGTGATTACCGTTTTCAGCAGTGAGCGCTACGAGCTGTGTACCATCAAAACGAATGCGATAGTAATGAATGAAATAGGGATCCTGTCCTTCGTTTTTACCACTGGCTTCAAACAAAATGGTCCTGTTTTTCTCATCTACATGCACTACCCTTCTCACTACCCAGTTACCCCTGGTAATTTGCTTTACATTTCCCGACTCATCATACAGGTACAAATGATTCCAGCCATCTCTTTCAGAAGCCCAGATGATCTCCCGGCTATCGTTTACATCATAGCGATATTTTTTACCACTATAATCAATAAAAGTCTTACTGGTTTCACTGATCAGCGTTTTTACTTTTCCTGTTGCAGCATCCACCGAATACACCGCGTATTGCTGATGCCCGCGTTGATTGTACTCAAATGTAAAAGCACGGCTATCCTTTGTCCAGCGGAACATACCAATGCTGTACTGGTTCGCTATCAGTTCTGCAGGAACCGCTACCTGCTTTTTCCCTTCAATCGAAAACAACACCGGTGTGCGTTGTGTCAGCGCATCTCCCGGTTTCAGGTAATCCCGCGTGTGCAGCTTCGGCTGCAACTGGTCTTCCGGTGAAGATTCGACCAGGTATAGGATTCTTTTGGGAGCAGGACGCACTTTGCTTACCGCCAGGTGCGCTGAATTGGGTGACCATACTATGTGTCCGCTGTAGAACTCACCCGGTGAGCCGTCAAAGCTCATTTGTATCTCCTCTTTATTATCTCTCGCTTTAATATAAACATTGCTGTTTTTTATATACGCATTCCATTTTCCATCGGGAGAAGGAATTTTTTTGGAAAAATCCTCATCGCGTATGGTACCCCAGTACAGGCTTTCACCGGGCGCCGGCAGCTCACCTTTATCAATGATGTTATCTCCGGTAATATCGTATTCCCATGAATGGTTATGCGCTTTAAACGTGATCACATTTTTTGCCGCGTCATAGGCTAGATCCGCCAGTGGTAACTCCCTTTTATCCGTAACGGTGCCCGAAGCTTTATCAAAAGCGATCATAAACTTACGGGTATCAAACAGCAACTTCTTTTGCCGGCCATTGATATCCATCATAAAATACTGCTCGCCGCCGGCTGTTTGTATTTTGTAGATAAATGCACGGCCATCATCTACCCATTGCACCTGCATTGGCTCATACCATACCTTGTGGCGGGTAACTTCCCGCATACGGGCGGCCCGGTTATAATCTTCTGCCCCGCCCTGTGATAGTGTCGTGGCGGGCAATGATCCCAATAATATTATTACCAGTAGCCTGTTCAACATGGTACATATATTTTTATGATATTTCCCGGCGCCGGTACGCTTATTTAAACTCGTAAAACTTCCAGTTGGTCTGGAAGTTGCGGCTCAACTTCTGGTTGGTAAGGGTAGCTCTAAGCATTTCCATCGGCAGGTGGTTTTCTTTTATCACCCGGTCGTGAAACTCGGCATTGGTCATTTTACCGTTTTCTACCAGCTCTTTGTGAATGCTGAACAACTGCAAGCCGCCGACAAGATAGGCCAACTGGTATAGCGGACCGTAGTTGGCTTCAAAAGAACGCTTGACTTCGGCATGCGCATTGGCATACTCGTGACCCACTTCATCTACCAGGTAGTCTATGCATTGCTGTGGCGTCCAATCCCCTATATGGAACTTAATGGAAAATTTGATACGGGCGCAGCGATGCATACGCCAGAACATCATACCCACGATTTCCTCCGGTGTTTGGGCAAAACCTTCTTTATACAACAGCAATTCCCAGTAAAGCGTCCACCCTTCCGTGGTAAAAGGGGTATTAAAAGCTGCCTGCCGGTAGGTTTTGTAGCGGCTGTTCATAAAGTATTGCAGGTGGTGGCCCGGCACCAGCTCATGCTGCACAGTCGGGCGGGAAAAATAAGGATTGTTACCACGGATACTCATCATTTTGTCGGCATGTTCCATAGTATGGGTCGGATAGGATACACTGATCTCCCTGCCACCGGTAAAAAAGGGGGTTATCAGTTGCCGTTCCGGCGTCATCATGATCATGCCCCAGGTTTCTTCTGCCAGCGGGGGCAGGTCCATCAGCTTTTTGTCTTTGATAAAATCAATCGCTTCATCATTCAGCCGGATGATCAGCTCGGGCTGCTTACCGGGCGCCACAGCCGTGTTTTTCAGCTTTTCCTGCGCGGCTTTCCAATCGGTACCAAAACCCATCGCTTTGGTGGCTTTCATCAGCTCGTTCCGGCACCATTCCATTTCCTGGTCGGCCAAACGAAGCAGGTCTTCGTAGTTATAAGATATCATTTCACTTTTCAACCGTCGGTTCAGCTCCTGCTTACCGATCCGGTTGCCCCCGATATTACTGCCATCATCAAATATCCTGATATCGGCTTTTGCTTTTACGGCCTTTGTGTAGTCTTCCAGCGCCGCAGTCAGCGCTTCATAAGGCTTGGGCACCCACCAGGTGAACAACGGATCATACCCGTAGTAAAAATCATAAGTACTTTTCAGGCGCGCTTTCAGGTCATCCAGTGTCACCAGCAGGTACTTAGACAATTCTTCTTCTATTTTTTCTCCTTTTTCTATTCCGGCTTTAGTCTGCCGGACGATTGCCGTAGTCTGGTGCAGCAGGTTGGCTATCTTATCTCCATCTACCGAAGTACCCCTTCTTCTTTTTTGCTCGATCGCATAGATCGAATCTGCAAAAGGCAGGTAGGCCGCAATTGCTTTTTGCTTTTGCTGTTCTTCTTTCAGAGAGATCAGCGTATTTTCTATCTTTTGTTTCAGCACTATATAATCTACTTTACCGTAGATGCTCATTTTGTCAAAGTCTTCCTTTTTCAGCTTCTCCAGGTAATCATTGTTAAGCCTGATCATCCGGATCAATTGCTCCGGGCCGCGGGAAGCCGGGCCACCCCATCTGCCACCTGCTCCCATCGGTCCGTAGAAATAATCGATAGCACGGGTATCCTGCACATACTGCGTAACCAAACCGGAAGCTTCGGTGGCCTGTTCGTAGAGACTGGCGGATACCCGGGTTTGTGCCTTTAACCCGCCGGCATTTGATAATATACAAATTGTATACAGCACCAATAATTTAATAATGAGCGCGTGTTTTTGCATGACAGAACCAATTAAGTGAGCAAATCAGATGATAAGTAATGGATAACCCATAGATAATCAAAAATACCGGAATAGCAAAGCCTTTCTTTAGCAGATATTAACCAGTTCTCCCCTATTTTGAACGTAGTACATAAGAACTGCGTAGCAGGAATGTGATCTCCTCCGGCACTACTGCTTCACCTGCCGGTACACCAGCAATGCAGCCGCCAGGTCTTCCACGGCCAGTCCCGCAGACTTAAAGAGCGTATTCTCTTCTTCCGATTGCCGGCCGGGATGCCGGCCAAGACATAATTCCCTGATAGAAGCTTTTACATCTCCGGGGTGCAAAATACCATTGGATACCGGTATCGCCATTTCCCCCGTTTCATGTAATGCACCTTCGCGGGTATCCACGTAAATATCACTTTTCAGGATGGCATCGTCATCCACTTCCCGCGTGTTGGGTTTATGGGAACCGATCAGGTCGAGATGCGCGCCTTTTTTAACCCAGGCACCTTTGATGACCGGGTCCGGGGATAAGGTGGCGGTGCTGATAACATCTGCCTCGCGGACAGCGGCTTCCAGGTCTGCTGCTGCAACGGCTTCTATTCCCTCTTCCTTTAAACGGTTAACAAAAGCTGCCAGCTTATCAGCGTTACGCATCCAGATGCTTATCTTTTCGTATGCACGTACCTGTTTGTGCGCTTGCACCAGGTGGGCCGCTACTTTGCCGCCGCCCACTACCAACAGGTTGCGTGCATGCCGGGGCGCCAGGTACCGGGCCGCCAGCGCCGAAGTGCAGGCTGTTCTGCGGGATGTAAGTTCCGCCGCATTCATGATCGCCAGCGGTACGCCGGTTTCCGCATCAAATAAAGTGTACATGGCATGAATAGCGGGAAGATTTACCATGCTGTTTTGGGCAGCTACGATCACCTGTTTTACACCCAGGTAAGCCTTGTTCCAGACAGGCATCAGGATCATCGTATTCTCGTGACCGGAGGCCGTTTCGTAAAAATGATGATGCCGTACCGGCATTTCATAGTCTGACCGGAACATCGCCTCCAGCGCATTGATCAGCGCATCATATTGCAGGGCAGCGCTTACCTGCTCATCCGTAATCAATAACATAATCAGTATGGATTGTTCTTATATCACCTGAAACCCATGTGCATAGGGATCATCATCGTCTATGATAATGGTGTTATATCCTGTAACCATTGCCCAGCCTTCTATACCGGGTATAATGGCATTTCGGCCGTCTCCAAAAGCATTGATGATCTCTTCTTCGATCGTTCCGGTAAAGCGGGAACCGATGATGCTTTCATGGATAAAACGGTCTCCCTTTTTTAATTTTCCTTTGGCATACCATTGCGCCATACGGGCAGAAGTACCCGTACCGCATGGTGACCGGTCAATGGCTTTGTCGCCATAAAAGACCGCGTTACGTGCGGTAGATGTCTGATCCAGCACGGCACCGGTCCACTGCACATGGCTCAGCCCGTTGATATTTTTATCTTCAGGATGAACGAAGCTGTATTTTTCGTTCAGTCTTTTTCGTATCACGCGACTCCAACTGATGAGCTGATCCGCCGTGTAGTGTTCCAATCCTTTAAAGTTCGGTTGCGGATCAATGATAGCATAGAAATTTCCACCATAGGCAACATCCAGGGTCAGCGCTCCGAGATCGGGGCATTCAACTGACAGGTCTGCAGCCGCGAGGAAGGATCTTACATTGGTGAGCTTCACCGATCTCACTTTTTTACCTTCCTGCACATAATCGATCAACACCAGGCCGGCAGGTGTTTCCAAACGCAGTTTTCCGGGCACTTTCGGAATGATCAACCCCTCCTCTATGGCTATGGTAACGGTACCGATGGTACCATGTCCGCACATGGGCAGGCAACCGCTGGTCTCGATATAGAGCACGCCCATATCATTTTGTTCATCCACCGGCGGGTAGAGAATACTGCCGCTCATCATATCATGTCCGCGGGGCTCAAACATCAGCCCTTTCCTGATCCAGTCGTATTCAGCCAGGAAATGCAGCCGGCGTTCCATCATGCTGTTGCCTTTCAGCAACGGACCACCACCGGCCACCACCCTTACCGGGTTGCCGCAGGTATGAGCATCTATGCAGGAAAATGTTTTTTTCATTCTTCGAACAGCTATAACGAAAAGGCTCCCGGTGTTGCCGGAAGACCCTTTTTTCAAAACTATTGCTTAGCCAACAGCCACTGCTTCCCTGCCGATATGCAGGTAATCCGGTAATACAGGTCTGGTAGCAATGGCATTGTCAATTATTTTCTGGATGCGTATTCTTTCTTCTCCCTGCAACGGTAAACGGGGTGCCCGAACGTATTCATTGCTTAATCCTTCTGCTACGGCCGCCAGCTTGATATATTGTACGAGCCTGGGGTGTATGTCAAGCTCCAGCAGCGGCATAAACCAACGGTATATCTTCAGCGCTTCCGTAATCCTGCCGGCTTTGGCAAGATTGAATATAGCTACCGTTTCTCTCGGAAATGCATCTACCAGTCCGGCTACGGAACCATGTGCGCCCACCAGTTGCGATTCAAGGGCAATAGTGTCTACGCCACCCAGTATCTTGAAACGGTCGCCGAAACGATTCAGCATACGGGTAACATTCGTAAGATCCCTTGTTGACTCTTTTACCGCCTGGATAGTAGGATAATCCGCCAACTGGGCAAACATATCCGTCGTTACGTGTATGGCGTAGTCTATGGGATTATTATAGATCAAAATGGGCAGCGGGGAAGCTTTTGCCACTGTTTGAAAATAGGTTACCACTTCGGCATCAGAAGCCCTGTAACGCATGGGAGGAAGCAACATCAACCCATCCGCACCCGCAGCTTCGGCTTTTTTTGCAAAATCCACGGCATGCCTGGTCACCTGTTCCGCAATATTCAATATTACCGGGAAACCCGCCGGCACCACCTCTTTTGCCGCAGCAAGCAAATCAAACTTTTCTTCGGTGGTAAGTGTGCTGGCCTCACCCAGTGTACCGGCAATGATAGCGCCGGATACGCCGGCTTCCACCTGTGCGCGAAGATTCTTTTTGAACATTTCAAAATCAACCTCGTCGTTGGAGTTAAAAGGTGTTAGCAAAGCCGGGTAAACACCGTACCAAAGTTTTTTCATGATCATTGATGATTTAAGATGGTGAAATGGCTGCCGCAGGCAGTATGCAAAATTAGGCGTTGGGTTATTAGGTAAACACCTGCTATTTAATCAATTCTTTACCAAAATTAACTCAATGCGCTAACCGGCAATATTTTGCAGGTATTTTGCCAGGTACTCTTTGGGGGAGTTGCCTGCAACGCTTTTAAAAACACGGTTGAAATTCGTAATGCTGTTAAAACCACAATGATAGGCCACCGTTGAGATGCTGTCGAAATTTCCGTTGGTCAGCCTTTTACATGCTTCATTAATTCTCATCTGGTTCAAAAAAGTGACGAAGGTAACACCTGTATGTTTTTTGAAATAGCGGCAAAATGCCTGGGGTGTTAAATGCGCTTCCGCCGCCACTTCGTCCAGCGAGATCTCCCGTTGGTAATGCCGGGTGATATAGTTGTAAATATTGGCCATACGCAGCCCTTCTCCTTCGGTGATAAACTCATCGGTAGTTTGTGCCAGGGGCGCCGGACGGGGCGTTATTTTGCTGAACAACTGCAGCAGGGACAGGAAATGCAGGAACTGATCGATATTTGCCGCATGTTGAATGCTGGTCATTTTTGCAGATGCTTCTTTACAATACGCCGCCGGCACTTTGAACCCTCCTTTGGATTCCTTAAAGAAAGTATCCAGCTGCTTCAACTCGGGTAACTGCAAAACACCGTTCAGGCTGCCCTCCGGGTCAAAAAAAATGGAAAGGGTATGCACCCCTGCATCCCGGACAGCTTCATCCAGCTCATCTTTGAACACATGGGATTGATTGGGGGCGACCATGAAAATATCGTTCGACTGAAAAAGGTGCATGCTGTTATCCACGATCAACGTACCCTTGCCCCTGAGGATCCACATCAACTGTGCCTCCTTATGCCTGTGCAGATGCGGATAAAACCGGGGGAGGTGATCCTCCTGCACGATAACCGTTTTTCCCGAGCTGACCGGTATGGTAAATTGCAATGGCTTCATAACTTTCAGTTTTGGAGTAGCAATTTACAATTTTTGATATAAAAATACACCAAAACAGTGTATTTATATCAAAAAACGGTTATCATTGATTTAATTCTGCATAGAGGAATACATCATGCGGGCCCTCATTCTTCACTGATCATCTGCCAAAATACTTTGTTTTGGGACTGCCGGACGGAATGCTAACCACCCGGCTTACCTCCACCGGGATATCAGACTCCAGTATATCAGCTCCGTTTTCAAAGACAGATGCATATGCTCCGGCTCTTTGCGCGGGATGAGGAAGCTTATCATACACCGGCGCCGCAGAGATCATACACATTACGTTACGTGCGTGCAGCAGGTCCAGTATCTTTTTATTTTCCGGTTTATTCTCCGAACCTATATAAGCTATCATATTCCGCCAGGGCACACCTGCTTTTTCATACGTGTTCATTTCTTCCTCCGTTTTTACAAACGCCGACATCATTTGACCGGGATCGGACCGGTAATACCAGGCAGCCTGTTCGGCATTATGTACGGTTACCATTACAAAACCGGCTGCATTCATTTCTTTGATGATCTGCGCGGTCATTTCAAACGGCACATCCTTTTTATCCAGGTTCAGTACCGTTTTTCCCCTGGCCCATTCAATGGCTGCTGCCAGGGTCGGTATCTTACAGGGCGTAACATTGCCTTCCACATCTTTCAGGTTAAGTTGTTGCAATTCGGCCCAGGTATGGTCAGATACCCTGCCCGTTCCGGTGGTGGTCCTGTCCAGGGTAGCGTCATGCATCAGCACGATCACGCTGTCTTTGGTCAAACGGGGATCGATCTCAAAAAAAGCCGGGGTATGCTGCAGCACATATTCAAATGCCTCTATCGAATTTTCCGGGTAGCCTTTTATAAGCGTACCCCGGTGCCCGCTTATCAACGGGATATCATTACCAGTGTAAGAGAAAAAATCCTGCAGTTCCTTTTCATCTTTGATCAAAAGACGGTGTTGTGCTGTCAACGGGATCTGTATGATCAGCAACAGCCATCCCAATATCCATTTATACATATGTTGTTATCATTTCTAAAAACTACTTCTTCCGGAAAAATATTCTGACCGGTACACCTGAAAAATCAAAATTTTTCCGAAGCTGGTTTTCCAGGTAGTTTTTATATGGCTGCTTGATATCGTCCGGGTAGTTGGTGAAAAATGCAAAGCTGGGTACGGCAGTAGGTAACTGGGTCACATATTTGATCTTTACCGCATTACCCCGCACCACCGGGGCGCGATATGCCTCCACGGCTTTCAACATCACATCATTCAATTTAGAAGTAGGCACTCTTCGTTTCCGGTTCTCAAATACCCGCAGGGCGGTTTCCACCACTTTAAAGACACGGGTCTTTTCCTGAGCCGAAATAAACAATACCGGCACATCGGTAAAAGGAGCCATTCTTTCCTTCAGCTCCTTTTCATAATCACGGGCGGTATTGGTCTCCTTTTTTACGAGGTCCCATTTATTCACCAGTATTACCACGCCCTTACCCTTGCGCACCGCCAGGGAAAAAATATTGACATCCTGTGCGGATATGCCCTTTTCCGCATCGATCAGCAACAGGCACACATCCGCCTCATCCACCGCTTTGATCGCCCGGATCACCGAATAAAACTCCAGGTCTTCTTCCACTTTTTTCTTTCGGCGGATGCCGGCGGTATCGATGAGTATAAACTCTTTCTGAAAAAGATTATAATGGGTGTGTATGGTATCACGGGTAGTGCCGGCTATATCGCTGACAATGGTCCGCTCCTCTCCTATCAATGCATTCAACAAAGAAGATTTTCCCACATTCGGTTGTCCGATGATGGCAAATCGTGGCAGGGGATCCTTTTCTTCATCATCCTCTTTCTTATCAGGTATCAGCTTCACGATCTCATCCAACAACTCGCCGGTGCCGCTGCCACTGATACTCGAAACAAAGAAAATATTTTCAAAACCCATGCTGTAGAACTCTGTGGCGTCCAGCATACGCGCTGCATTGTCCACCTTGTTTACCACCAGGAACACCGGTTTCTGCACTTCTCTCAATATTTCCGCAAAAGCTTCATCCAGCACGGTAATACCGGTTGACACATCTACCATAAAGATGATGGCATTGGCTTCATTCAGCGCTATCTTCACCTGCTTGCGTATCTCCGACTCAAACACGTCGTCACTGCCGGCTACAAATCCGCCGGTATCCACCACGTTGAAGCTTTTCCCGTTCCATTCTGAAATACCATACTGCCGGTCGCGGGTTACCCCGCTCATATCATCCACAATGGCCTTCCGCTCTTCCAGCATCCGGTTGAAAAAGGTGCTCTTACCCACATTGGGTCTTCCTGTTATTGCTACTGTAAAACTCATTTTCTTAAGTTGTCAGTAGTAAGTGATAAGTGGTAAGTGACAAAAAAACTGACGACTTACCACTTACCACTTACCACTCAATATCCGTATTCTTTTAAATGCAGGTCATTGTCACGCCATTTCGGTCGCACTTTCACAAACAGCTCCAGGAACACTTTGCTGTCCAGGAACTTCTCAATTTCCTGCCGGGCGCTTGTTCCGATCTGCCTGATCATTTTACCCTTTTCACCGATGATGATCGCTTTCTGCGTTTCGCGATGCACAATGATCTCCGCCGTTATTTTTATTAATCCTGTTTTCTCCTTGAATTCCGTTACCATCACAGCCGTATGATAGGGAATTTCGTCTTCAAAATATTCAAATATCCGTTCCCGGATCATTTCACCTACAAAAAACCGGGTAGGCAGGTCCGTCAGGTCATCACTATCATAAAAGGGATCTCCTTCGGGTAAAGCCTCAATGATATGCTGCAGCAACATGTCGGTATGTAATCCCTTCAGGGCTGATACCGCTACCAGCTTTTTGCAGTATTTCTTCTCCTTAAAAAAATCTTTCACGGCATCCAGCTTTTCCGCCGGAACCTTATCAATTTTATTGATTACCACAAAGGAAGGCACTTTCAGCTTCAACCCGGAGAAAACCGCATCTGCTTCTTCCAGGTTGTCGTTCACATCCACCAGCAGCAGCGCAAGGTCGGCATCTTCCAGTCCGCTCTTCACCGACTGCATCATTTTTTCATGCAGCCTGTATTTGGGCTCTATAATGCCCGGTGTATCGGAGAAAATGATCTGGTACTCCTCCGTATTCAAAAACCCTTTGATCCGGTGACGAGTGGTTTGCACTTTCGGTGATACAATAGCCAGCTTTTCACCGATCAATGCATTGAGCAGTGTGCTTTTACCGGCATTCGGCTTACCAAAAATATTTACAAACCCAACTTTCATGTAAACTGTTAAAAATCTGCTGCAAAGGTAATTCAACAAAAATTGTTTGGCTGATAAATTACTTAGCGTTACCTTTGCACTCCCATCGCAATAAGGAGATGGCAAAAGATCTTATAATAAATCAAATCATTATATCGCGAGGTAGAGCAGCGGTAGCTCGTCGGGCTCATAACCCGAAGGTCGGAAGTTCGATCCTTCCCCTCGCAACTAAAGGGCCTCCGTAGGGAGGCTTTCTTATTTTATACACATGACTAATGGGTGCATACCCGAAGGTCGGAGTTCCTCCGAAGTTTCGGAGCTTCCCCTTGCAACTGCAACGGCTAAAATCCCCTTTTATTGATCCTATCAGGAAGCATATAAGGATACAGATGCAAGCTCCCTTGCTACTGCGTGTACAGCATCTTCGATTTTCTTTGCTTGGGCTGCCGACGGATGTTTAACACCAGAACTGTATTGTCTCATCAGCCCGGGATTGATTCCTGCAATTTTAGCTATTGTACTGGCGGTTAAATAATTGTGTTCCGCAAAGAAAGCCTGTACATCATATTTAACATCCCATAGAACCTTTACTGCATCGACTTTTTTCCAGGCTGGATCATTTTTCCCTTCATGTTCCTGGTAATCTTTTATCAAATCAATTAGATTTTTAATAACTTCCAAGGTATTGGTTCCAACGGTAACAGGCAGAAATTCGCCCACACCCTCGATGCGCCCCCAAAGTTCCCCATCGGATTTTTCGATGATTAATTGTAGTTTTCGCGTTTTCATGTCATTGCCTTTACAAGTGTTTGGCTATATCAGGAGACGACGGCTATTTCAGCCCCGCCTGCCTTAATGTGCTATTCAGCGTCCCGGTTTCATGTCACTTTTCCCATGTACCGGAACAACGACAATCCCTTTCCTGTTTGGGTGTTTAAAAATCTTGTGGCTACCGGATTGGCGAACAAATTTCCAACCCTCTGCTTCGACGATCTTTATTACTTCTGACGCCTTCATAATCAAAGGTAGCATTTTCGCTACCTTTAAGCAAGTTTTTCTTTATTTTTTAGATGAATTACTAAGTGCATTTTGCTACATACCTCTCGTCCTTGCCAGACGAAATAACACTTGCCATACGTTTTCGTAATGAATAAGCAACCCTGTTATTTTTACAGGACAGGAATAGATTTGCAGACATCTCCAACGAGCAGCAAGATTGCCGGCAACGAACAAAAAATGTTTGATCATTCCGCCACGTACTGGTAGGTGAATCGTCCGCCCGGCGCGGCATCCCCGTTGATATACCAATCCAGCGCATCCTCCTGCTGCATGTTATCGCTCCATTTAAATTCAAATGCCGGCGCAGGAGAAAGCCCCCTGATCAGGCTGCGGGGAATGGTGATCATCATCTTATTGTTTTCTATGACCCGGGGTAACTTTTTCGAATCCACCGTTTTCCAGCTTCCATTATCAAACTGCTGCAGCAGCTCTCCTCTTATGACCCTGTGATCATACCCATTCCAGCCGGTTACGGGATCCTTGTCCGCATCTATATAGAGCGTCATCCAGCTATCGTCCACGGGGGCAGTGATGTCCTTTACCGTTTCTGCATAGAAATACAGGTTCTTTTTGTCATGCGCGGTTTTCAGGATATGGAAATCATTCCTTCCTGTTGTGTTCTTATATATTGTTTCAGGTTTGGACTGCGCTCCCGGGTGATCCCGGTGTTCTGTATCACCTGTATAGTCCACATAACGAAAGTTTACTTTATTCCAATCATTCAGCTTTTTAATCAAAACTGCGGCAGATGGCTGTACAGGTTCAATGCCTTTGTACCTGCGGATATTGCTTACCAGTTGCATGTAATAATTGTCCTTTAACCCGGCACTCAGAGAGGGTTCTATATCCCGGCTGTACTCCGGGTTTGCCTGGTCGCAAAACCATGAATGCTCAGGGTTGCTGTCCATGCTTTTCCATCTGCCTGCTATCCATTCATTCCAGCCCGTTACAAAAATGTAAGGAACTTCTTCTTCCAATGCATAATCCCACTGCTCCTGGAAGTTATAGCCGTGCCTGATATCGGTTTCAGGATTTCCATGGTGATTGTTACGGTAACTTCTTCCCCAATTATCTTTGTTGCCATAAAAAGCGGAACCGCCCATGCCGGCCGTCGGGTTGGGGTGCTGCGCTACCGATACATTCAGTATCTCCCTTTCCCCCCTGTGATTATAATGCACTTCAGGCTTACGCTTAAAGGATATCCAGGGCCAGCCGTCAACAACAGTCGGTACAGTGGGCCATTGGGATTCCCGTATGGTAAAAAAATTTTCGTAGTTCTTACCGGCGGCTTCTTTAGAAACGCCCAGTATCAACGGTTTCCCGTCCAGGTAATACCAGCAGTCCGGATAACGGTAAGGTGCACCCTCTTTATAATAGAAGTCATACACCTCCTGCATGGTCTCCCCGGATCGTGTATTGGTATAATAAACAACCTTAGGCGGGTTTTTCCCCTGTTTCCTGATAGCTTCCATGGCCTTCATTAAGGCATCAGATTGTGTTGGGTAAGTGAGACGGTTGGTAGCATCCATTACCAGGAAATCAACACCCGCATCTGTCAGCAACTGTACATTGCGGAGGTGCACCCAATAATCGTCTCCACGGTAATAGCCGTAAAGGGGTTCTCCCCAGAAATAATACGTTCCCAATCCGCCGCCCCATTTCGGGTGATCCTGCTTTTCCAGCACTTCCGGGTGATAGCGGGTGATCTCATCCAGGTTCCAGTAATAGGGAGAGGTGGCAGAACCTTTATCGCCCTGCCATAAAAAGTAGAACATTCCTACTGAACGGTTGGCTTTCGGGCTTCCCGCTTCATCATGCTGTACCAATGTTCTTCCCAGCTCATCCGTACCTGCCAGCGGCTGGGCATGCAGGTAACAGAAAAGTATAAACGAAATAAAAGACAAAATAATTTGTTTCATATATGGATCAGAATTGAGATTTATATTATGACATATATCGCTTCCTGTCTTTTACATAGCGGTGTAATGTAACAACAATTATATTCCTGAGTTTTTTGGGCCATCAAGACACTACGGCACAAAGTGGCACGAATGTTCTTAATGTATCAATTATATTTTCCGGTTAATCAACCCCAGTCTTATACCTTACGCCTTAGTTTTTATTTCCTTGCGCATTGTACCTGTAATTGAACCTTCCGGCAGGGGCTGCGTCGCCATTCAGCCAGAAATCCATAATATCATTCTGCTGCTGCATATTATCACTCCACTTAATCTCGAAATCCGGCTCACCGCTGATGCCCAGCAATGATTTCGGCACCCTGATCTCCAGCTTATTGCCTTTGACCGCATAATCCACTTCCCCGGCTTTCTGCCAGTTCCAGGCTGCATCTGTTTTTTCCAGGATCGCTTTTGTCCCGGGGTTAATACGGTTGATCACAAAATCATACCCTTCCCAACCGGTATTTTTGTCGTTATCAATATTAATAAAAAGCCGCATCCAACCCGGATCCTTAGGCGAAGTAAGGGGCGCTGCGGTCTCAACATAGAAATACACATTCTCCTGGTCTCTCGCCACCCTGGACAGCACAATGTCATTTCTGCCGGTTTTATTTACATACTGCAGACTGCCCCAACCCGTATGATCCCTATGAACCGTGCTGCCTTTATGAGAACGGAAAGAGGGCGTGACACGATCCCAATCGGTAAAATTCCCATCGATGCGGATCGTTGTGGGACCCGACACTGCTTCCGGCTTAGGCATACCTTTAAAGCGGCGGATATTGCTCACCATCTGGTAATAATAATTGTCGCCGTGACCACCCTTCATGGGCTCTATATCCCGGCTGCCTTCCTGGTTGAACTGATCAGGGAACGCGTTGGTTTGCTCCTGCCATACTTCATACCTGCCTGCGATCCATTCATTCCACCCGGTAATGAATATGAGCTCGGGATTGATCTGTAAAGCATGTTCCCATTGTTCCTGGAAATTATAGCCGTAATTCACAGCTCCGGGCTCTGTAATATGTCCCTTTTCATGCGTGTAGCTCCTGCCAAATGAGCCGGTAGCATTCAGGGCTGTCAGCCCCCTCTCTTTTGTCCAGTTTTGCGCTACACCCACGGTCGCCTGCTCAAACCCGCCGTCGGCTTTTTTTACAAAGCCATGCTGTGGTGTGATCTCCAGCCAACCCCAGTGATAAGGATGTTCCGGCCCTTTGTTGTACACCGGCTGTCCCGGGCGGAACGTAAAAAACTCCTTTAGTTCTTTTGTAAGCGCCGGATCAGCCGGTTTATCTTTCAGGTCGTTTGCAAACTCTTCCATGGCCATGATAAAGGGTTTCCCTTTCCACATGAACCAAAGATCCCTGTACTTTCCCGGCTTGTATAGATCGGCATATATTTCCCGGACGATCTCTTTGCCGCCTTCGGTTAACCAGAAGGGTAACATAAAGGCGATCTGCGGTGTTTTCACCCCGTCTTTCCTGGCTTGCGTAAATACTTCCGCCAGCTTCATATAGGATTCTTTCCAGGTAAGGTTTCCGTTGGTACAATCAAAAATGATCACGTCCACACCGGCATCCGCCAGCATTTCAGCATGCTTGCGAAGCACCCATTCATCTGTATTTTTATAGTATCCGAAAAGGGGTTCTCCCCAAAACCAGGGACTTCTGCGTTTCGGCCAGACACGGTCATTATAATCGTGCACCGCTTTAGGGTTTCTTGCCAGGTACTCCGTAACATTAAAAGGCGGGTTATTGTTTGATTGCTGTGTATGCCATGTCCAGTAGAACAAACCAATGAACCTGTCCTTTTTCACATCGCCCACCTCTTCATGGGTAGGAAGCTTTCTGCCAACAGCATCTGTCGCCACATGGTCTACACCCGGTGACTGGGCAAATACAATTGTTGACAGCGCTATTCCTATAACTGTTGCAATAAATCTCATGTTCTTTATTTAATAATATTAATTAAATGATATAAAGACCGCTCCCGAGACCGGGAGCGGTGTTGTTCACCCGTTTCAACAAAAAAAATAGTTAATCCAGCCAGCCGGGATTTTGCCAGTTCTCGCCTGTCAATCCGATGATCTTATTGACTTCAGCCTGGTCGATGGGGTATCTCAACCATTTTTCGCTGCTGGTATTCCTGTTCGGTAGCCTGAACCGGGTATAAGTAAGGTTGTCTCCGCTTTTTGTGATGCGCATACCGGTAACGAACCGGTCGGTATCCTGCAGTATCCTCCATCTCCGTACATCAAAGAAACGATGCTCTTCAAAAGCAAACTCAATGCGTCTTTCATTACGGTACTTCTTTTCAAACTCTTCCGTGGTCAACCCCGACGGGAAATCAGGCATGCCGGCTCTGGCTCTTACCATGTTGACAGCATCCCTGGCGCTCAGACTGATGCCATTCACATCTACCGGTGCATCCGGGCCTGCAGTCTGATAAGCAGCTTCTGCAAAGTTGAGGATCACTTCTGCAAAACGCAGCAACCGCACAGCGCCATCCGCCTGGTTGTTGATATTGGACCGGAAATTATTGAACTTTCTCATGTAATAACCGGTACGGGTATGCCGGCGGTTATCCGAAGAAATACCGTCCGCACCGCCTGCAAAAGTCTCAACCCGGTAACCACCCGGCTGATCCAGGTAACGGATCGCTCCGTTATAATAGATGGATGCATAAAAACGAGGATCCCGTCCTTCATACGGATTGGCGGGGTCGTACCCGGAAGCCGGGTTGATGATGGGCTCCAGCCTGTTATCATCACTATAGCCCAGAACAGGCGCTTCACCGTTTGCCATTTCGTATGCATCTACCAGGTCCTGTGTAGGGCAGGGGCCTGATTTCTCCATATCAGGCGTGCTGGGTAAGCCTGCATGGCGCCAAACCTGCATTTGATTACCTAAGTGTAAAATAGTTTCCCTGTCAACAGACCTTCCGTCGTTAGAGCCAGTAAAAAAGTAATTCGCATATGCGTTTTGCGCATTGGCAGGTCCCGGATCCACATCAAACAACCTGTAACCATTCGTATAACACTGATACAGCGCTTCTCCGTTAATTGCCAAAGCATCGTTCCAGGTATAGGTACCGTCTGACCAGAGCGGACTGGCCGCATATGTTACCGCCTGGGACATGATCGCGTAGACCACTGCCCGCGTCATGATACCATACTGGTTATCGTATATATTCCACGAAAAACCCTGTTGGGTATTGGGCGCCTGGAGCGCTTCGTTGCAATCGGCCAGGATGTGGGCTACCACTTCGGAAAACTTTGCTTTTTTATCCTGCGAATAATCGTAATTGATCTCATACGGCGTTGTAACCAGCGGAACATCTCCATATCGTTTGATGAGTTGCAGATAATACAAAGCCCGCAGCGTATGCGCCTGGGCCAGCCAACCCTTTTTCTCATCCTCATGCTGCGTGATCACCGTTGCTGTCTTCATGCTTTCAATGAAAGTATTGCATTTACGGATCCCTACGTACAAATTGGCCCAGGGGCTGCCATCAGCAGACATAAGTCCGTAGTTGAAGCTGGTCACATTCCCGTTATACCAGTTGCTATACCTGGAGTTTGGTGTAATACCATCTCCATCCTGCGCCTCATCTGTATAGGAGGCTCTGTCCATATAAGGAGCGGGCGCATACCCGTAACAACTGTTCAAATAACCACGCGTATTATTATAATCATTAAATACCTCATCTATTGAAATTCTTCCGTCGGGCTGCAGGTCCAACTGCTTATGACAGGACAGTAACAACACCGGGAACAGTGTGATCACCAGTTTATAATTCTTCATATTAAATCAGTTTGATGTTATCAATCTTTTACACTCAACAGGGCACAATACAAATGGTTCTAAAAAGTGACACTTAACCCTACATTATACACTTTGTATACCGGGAACTGCAGGAAGTTGCCTCCTTCGGGACCAAAGTCTTTGGTCTTCATCTTATCCCAGGTCACCAGGTTCTGCCCGCTCAGTAACACCCTTATTTTATCCGCAGCGATCAACCTGCTTACACGCAAAGGCAGTTCATAGGAAAGCTCCAGGTTCTTCAACCGTACAAAAGAGCGGTCATAATTAAAGAAGTCGCTTACCTGGTGGTTGGCAGACTGCACCCGGGAGAGTGCGGGATAAGTGATCGGTTCACCTGCTGCATACCGCTCCGGCGTCCACGACTGTGCATGCAATGATCCGTATAGGCCATCAAAGCTTGTTTCAAAAACGCCTGCGCCTGTGTATATCGAGCTGAACTTACCGATTCCCTGGAACAATGCATGCAGCTCAAAAGACCTGTAAGAAGCGCCAAAGCTGATGCCATACACATAGCGGGGAATAGCACCTGTACCAATGGGGGCCCTGTCTCTGTCATCAATAATACCGTCGCCGTTCAGGTCCTGGTATTTAAGATCGCCCAGCCGTATCCTGTTTGAGAAGCTATACTCTATTCCATAGTTATCTATCTCTTCCTGGGTATTAAAAAAGCCGTTGCCATTGCTATAATCTACCAGGAATCCGAACTCCTGCCCTACCGAATAGCCTTCCCGCTGTTTTCTATATGCGTAATCCGGCGTAAGCTCCGGTTCATCCACCATGATCTGTGTATTCCTGTTGTAAGAAAGATTACCTCCAAGGTATGCGCTCCAGTCTTTGCTGAAGTGCTTTTTGTATTGCACAGCCACCTCATATCCCTTGTTCTCAAACTTCCCGATATTGATATGGGGGTAATATTCAAGTGGAATGCCCTGATAAGCGGGAATAGTGGAAATGGCAGATACCAGCATATTATCGATACGCTCTTTAAATACATCCACCGATATTGACAGGGCATTAAAGAAGCCAAGGTCTATTCCGGCGTTCGATTTGGTAACAACTTCTGCACGGATATCCGGGTTGCCTCTTTGTTCCTCGATCACCAGGTATTGGAGATAACCCAAAGGTCCTCCACTCTGCGACCTGATCTGGTCCAAATACATAAACCGCCTCAACCCATTCTGGTCATTGGCTGTTTTGCCATAAGAAGCCCGCAATTTTGCATTGCTCAGCCAATTTACCTCTTTTAAAAACCTTTCGTTAGACAGTAACCATCCTATACCTACCGATGGTGTGGTCGTGTATCTTTTATGACGGGCATACTGTTCTGAGCCTGAAATCCCTGCAGAGCCATATAAAAAATACCGGTCATCATATCCATAAGAAACCTGCCCGCCGGTATGTATACGGTTGTAAGGGAAAAGACCCGGGCTGGCCAGATCAGCCTTGGTAAGGTTCTGGTAGAAGAAGAAACCCAGGGCATCCACTGTATGCTTCCCGAATGTTTTATGATAATCCAGTTGCACATTAGATGTGAGGTGATAATAAGACTGGTGCCCTTTTGAATAGGCTAAAGGCGTATTTAACTCTTCCCCTTTCTTAATGAACACCAGCGTGCTGGGGTTGGTCATATCCCGCATATACCGTTCAAAGTTCTGGGTGGTTCTAAGGCTTCCCACCGCATTGGTCTGGTAGGCAAATGTACCGGTCAGGCTTAATCCTTTAGCCAGATCCACGCTTACCCCGAATTGAGAAGTAATATTCGTTACGGTATGGTTAACATAGCCGGAACGGTTCAATAACCCGTAGGTTGGAGCCCCTACAAACTGGTTGGTCACCACCTGTCCCTCCTCCAGCACTTCACCGGTATCCGGGTGCAATACAGGCGGTGTTAACGGCCCGTAAGTGTCCGGAGGTAACGTAAACAGGGAAGAATACACATCCTGGTTGCCGGCCCCACCCGGTGTTCTTTCTCTTTTTATATTACCGCTTAGCCTGATAAATGCCTTGAGGTAAGACGTAATATTCATATCCACATTCGACCGGAAGTTTATCCATGTGTTATTGGGATTGGCATTATAACGCGGTTGTTCGGTTTTAAAATACCCTCCCTGGTGCATGATATTCAGGTTTGTATAGTACTGAACCCTGTCTGACCCTCCTGAAAAATTAATACTGGCCCTTTCCATCCGCGCCAGGTCCCTGTAGAACATGTTGTACCAGTTATTATTGGGATATAACTCAGGGTTGGCCCCGGAACGGAACATTTCTATGGCTTCACTGGTATAAGGCAGATCAGTACCGTCGTTGGCAGCCGCCAGGTTCTTTAAAGTAGCATAAGTAGCGGCATCATATATGACGGGCTTTGTAGTTACCTGTTGCACTGACTGATCCAGGCGTACCCGGATATTCAACTTTCCTTTCTGTCCCCTTTTGGTTTTAACCACAAAAAGCCCGTTCGCGCCCAGGATACCATACATTGCCTGCGCTGAAGCATCCTTTAATACGCTGATGGACTCTATTTCGGAAGGCGTAATATATTCAAGCGTTTCATTGCTTTGATACGGAACCAGCACCCCGTCTACAATTACCAATGGTCCCAGGTTGCGTGCGGTGCTGAATCCTCTTACTACAAGCCCCGTATTGGCCCTGGACAATTCAGAGAATATTTCCAGTGTGGTTACACCGGGCAGCCTGCCCGGCAGGGTTTGGGTAAGATTTGCAACAGGGGCCCGCTCCAACTCGTCGCCGGTTACCGTAGACACAGCACCTACCAACCTTTTTCTAAGCTGGGTGCCATATCCCATTTCAACCACTTCATCCTGCTGGTGTATATCATACGACAGGACGACATCCACCACTCCACTTTCTGTTACGGGTACTGTATTATTAAAATATCCTCTTTTTGAAAAAATCAAAAATTCGCTACCGTCTTCTACAGCCAGGCTGTATTTTCCGTCTATGCCGGTAGAAGTGCCGTTCTTTCCTTTTCCGGAGTTGATCTGCACATTTTTGACCGGCTTGCCGTATATATCCGTTACGGTACCTTCGATCGTTCCCGAAAGATCCTGTGCAGGAACGGTATATGCTAACAGTGATAGCAACAACAGCAGTATCACCGGTTTATTTCCAATATTTTTCATCTTAATATTGTTGATTATTTTGAAGTAATACATTTTACCAGCCGGGGTTTTGCCAGTTCTGTCCTGTAATGGCTGCCAGACGATTTGCTTCTGCCAAAGGCAGGGGCACCCACTTGAACCTGTTGGTATAATTCGCCCTTTCTACCGGTCTCACCACTCTTCTACCGTAAGTATATTGATTATTCCCCGTGCGGATGATCTCGGCAGCCGTCACCCATCTGTCTGTTTTCGACAGGTCTTCATTAGGGCTGCTCCAGCGTCTTACATCAAAATACCTGTGTCCTTCAAAAGCAAGCTCCACCCTTCTTTCATGCCGTATCCTCGTGATCAGCTCCTGCTTGTTCAGGCTGGCAGGCAGATCGGGCATGCCCACCCTGCTCCTGATCTCGTTAACAGCGGCGCGGGCCTCGTCCAGGTGCCCTGCTTCGGCAGCAGCTTCAGCAAAATTCAGGATGATTTCCCCCAGCCGGTAATACTTCCACCGGGCGGCCTCTATGCCCATGTCCTCACCGGCATTAGGGTGTAAGAACTTACGCTGATAATAGCCCGTACGCGTTGCTTTCCTGACTGCCGGATCAATGCCTGTTTGCGGTTCTCCTACATAAGTTGCAATGATACGGGTACGGTTACCCCTGTCGGCAGGAAAATTTTCATGAGACTCCGGTGTTTCTGCAAATCCCCACATGGCCCTTCTTCTGGAACCGTTATAGTAGATGGAAGCATAAAAGCGCGGATCCCTGTTCGCGTAAGGATCCTGCGGATCGTATAAAGTATTGTTGGGGTTATAATTGGGTTGCAGGTGCTGTTGATCCAGGTAAGGATTATCCAGCACCAGTATCGGCTGACCGTCAATTGTTTCGTAGGCATCCACCATTTCCTGCGTGGGACAGGTACCGGTTTTATAACCGGCTTGTGAGCCGATGCCGTCAATATGCCACACGTTCCCTTGGCTCTCCCTGCTTTCATAGATCGTCTCCCTGTCTACAGGAGCATTTGTATACTGCAGGCTAGTATTAAAGTATTCGTTATACAAAGCAGACTTTTCATCTTTTACCGGGCCGATAAAGGCAATGTCCGACATGAATGTCTGCGGGAAGTTAACCGTACGGTAGAGGTCATACCCGTAGCTTCTCAAATTGGTCAAAGCCTGCTTATTTATATTATAAGCTTCCTCCCACAGATCCTGCCCGTCGTTATTCAGCGGGCTTGCCGCATATAAGATCGCCCTGGATTTGATGGCTTCAGCCAGTGCTTTTGTCACGCGAAAGATCAGTCCCGGCGCTTCAATACGCACAGGCAATTCCGGCGTGCTTAAAGCCACGTCACAATCTTCTATAATGAACTTTGCAATGTCATAGTAACCGGCATATTCCAGCGCTGAAAAATCATCGGTAAAATGAAACGGCTCTCTTACGATCGGCAACCTGGCGCCGAACCAGCTGAGCAGCTCCATATAATAAAAAGCGCGTAACAAATGTGCCTCTGCTTTCCACAACCTTTTTTCAGCCTCTCCCGTACCGGTAGCTTCGTCAATGTGCTGGATAAAATAGCTGCAGTTCCGGATGGCATTCCAGTACCTCGGCCAATAATCCCCGTTGCCTGCCTCTGTACTGATATTTGTTATCGGATGGTTCCCTGCAGAAGCATCCCCGTTGTATAACCGGCCTGACATGATCCAGGGCTCTGCTTCCGCATCTGTATCCCATGCCTCATCGCTCCATACAACCGGCCCCCTGCTCCAGAAAAAATACCGCACCCCTTTTCCCGGAAGGTTATTGTAACAACTGTTCAAAAATGCAGCCGTTCTTTCGTTGTCCTTAAAAATATCATCCAGGGATAAACGCCCGTCCGGTGCCATATCCAGCGTTTTATTACAGGCATTCAATATCACTACCAGGCAAAAGGCAGTCGCTGCGGTTCTGAATATATTTTTCAATACAGGCTTATTTATTTTTACATCAGGATTTAAAAAACCCTGTTTCTGTCCTTTCAGTTTCATAATGTCATTTTTTAGGGTTTAAAAATTGATGTTGGCGCCAAAGCTTAAAGACTTGGTAACAGGATAACCAATGGAGCTTCCCTGCTCCGGGTCCATATGCTCCATCTTCAGGTTGTGCCATGTGTAAAAATTATGGGCACTTATGTAAAATCTTACTCCCTGCAGCTTAATGTCTCTCAGCAAGGGAGGAGAAAGCGAATAAGACAGCTCAATATTTTTTAGGCGCACAAATGACCTGTCCATGATAAAGAAATCATTTGCCCGGTGGTTGGTGGTCGTAATGGTACTTAAAGCGGGATATGTTATTTTTTCCCCGGCAGCATATCTTTCAGGGGTCCAGGCCGCTTTGTGGTACCCGTAGTAAGTACCCAGCTTAATATTCTCATACACCCCCTGGTTAGCATACAAGGTAGAATATTTGCCTACGCCCTGGAAAAACACATTCAGGTCGAATCCTTTATACCGGAAGTTAAACCCTAACCCATATGTACGGCCGGGAATATTGGAATATTTGATGGGAACTTCATCTTTATTATCAACAATACCATCGCCGTTCACATCCTTGTAAATAAAATCACCTACCCTGGGCACACCAAACCCGTAGGTTGTTCTTGAGAGATAAGCGTCCAATTCTTGCTGGGAGTTGAAGATACCATTCCCGTTGCTGTAATCTATTTCATTGCCCCAGGCCTGTCCCATAGGGTAGCCCGTTATCCTGTATTGGTGCGCATAGGTTTCATCACTCATGGGCTCATCCATGAAAATCACCTTGTTTTTATTTACGCCAAAGTTTCCATAGAGTCCAAAGGATACATCTTTGTTCAGGGTTTTATTATACCGGAGCTCTATTTCAAATCCTTTGTTGTTCACTTCTCCCATATTCACCCTGGGAATATTACCCAATGGAACACCCTGTAATTCCGGAACGGTGTTGCGACTTATCAGAATATCAGTCCTGTTCTCTATGTAATAATCAAATGAAATGTCGAGTTCATTGAACAGCCCGAGATCTATGGCATAGTTTTGTTTGGTAGCCTGCTCCCAGGTAATATTAGGGTTGCCCAATAAACCCTGGTTTACGCCCTGTCCACGGCCAAGGCTACCCAGGGGGCCGCCGCCCATAGTGATATTGTCCATATACAAAAAACGGGCGCTTCCCATCCTGTCGTTACCTACTTTGCCATAAGAGGCCCTGAATTTCAGGTTGGATATGTAGTAGTTCAAATCCCTCATGAAAGATTCATTGCTCACTACCCAGCCCGCAGAAACAGCGGGAAAAAACCCGAATCTTTTAGAAGGAGCGAACTGCTCCGAGCCGTTGTATCCCATATTCACTTCTGCCAGGTACCTGTCATCATACGAATACGTAGCCCTTCCTGAAACGCCTATTACGTTGAACGGGATCTCACCGGCAGTGGTTTCCCAATAGTCTCTTTGTGCCAGGAACATACCCCCCACATCATGCCTGCCGAACCTTCTTTTATAGTTGACAGTCGCCTGCATATTGATATTGTACCTGGAATCAACGCCTTTGGTGATACTCAACGGTTCAGCATTTCCCCTTCTTACCGCATAACTCAGGGTATCATGCTCATGGTCAACCAGGGCCAGGTATAAAGGCTCTACTTTATAGCCCTGCATGGCAGATGTGGATCGCTGATCGTAAGAGATCATTCCCCTTACAGAAAGTCCCGGGGTAACCAGGTTGCTCAGATCCCAGTCTGCCGCAAATGAAGAGTTCAACTGGGAGCGCATTTCATTCCTGAAGCCCATCCGGTTGATGATCTCGTATGCGGCCCTGTCGAGATAGCCGGGATCTACCAATGCACCTTCCGGTATATCATACCCCGGTAATACCAGCGGGCCGGGCGTATTGGGTGTGATGGTTTGTACCTGGTAGATCAGGTCTGTGATCATCCAGTCTGTGCTGCCGCCATACAGGCCCGCGGACGGCATGTTGATCCTTTCGATATAGCTGCCTATATCCAGTGAAAGCTTTAAGTCGGAAGTCAACTTATAATCGAGGTTTGAACGAAAATTGAACCGGTCCATCCAGGAAGAAGCGTCATACCCTAACTGAGGGGCAGGCTCCACGCTTAAATTACCCCCCTGACGCAGGTATACACCGTTTACGAAAAATCCCACCTTATCGGTGCCACCGGTAGCGCCCAGGTTTACCCTTGTCTGGGGTGCATACCTCGTGATCATTTTCCGGTACCAATCGTGGTTAGGATAGATATAATCCCTGAAGGCCTTACGATCTTCATAATCAGGGGCATTCGGGTCAAGTCCCTGGTAGGGATCCCTGAATTTGCCAATATATTCTTCGGTATACGGTAATGCGATCCCGTCATTCCTTGCAGCCTCATTTCTCAATTCCAGGTATTCCAGGGAAGTGAGTCTTTCCGGCTCCCTTGCAAAACCGGTAAATGTCTGGTCCACACTTGCCGTAAGCTGCGTTTTACCGGCTGTTCCCCTTTTGGTAGTGATAAGGATGACCCCATTTGCACCCCGCACCCCGAATACCGCTGTGGCCGAAGCATCTTTCAGCACAGAAATAGAAGCTACCTCGTTGGGATCTATTTCTCTTATATTGTCCCTGGGAACCCCGTCTATCAATACCAGCGGACCTCTTCCATTGGTGGTGGCGGCGCCACGCAGGAACAAGGTAGCATCATCCCTGCCGGGTTGTCCGCTGCCCTGGGTGGCAGACAAGCCGGGTAGGCGACCGGCTAACGCGGCGGAAAGGTTTGTCGCGGAACTTTGCTTCAGCTCCGCCGTATTTACCGTAGAGACAGAGCCGGTAACCGTTACTTTCTTTTGCGATCCGTATGCTATCACAACCACATCTTCCATATCGGAAAGTGCGTCTTTCAATATGATCGTGAGTGATTCCTGTTTACCTACCGTCACCTCCTGCTGCTCCTTTCCTACATATGAAAAAACCAGCACGGACCTTTCCCCTGCCACAGTTATCCTGAAAGTACCGTCCGCCCCCGTTGAAGCGCCGTTCCCGGTGCCTTTTTCCACGATACTCACATCTTCGAGCACCACTCCGTTTTCGTCCATGACCACCCCGGTAACGATGATAGCCTGTGTTCCCGCATTTGCTTTGGGCGCCTGTACCACCGGTGGTTCAACCAGCTTCAATACCACTGTATTGTTTATCAACTCGTACGTTAATGACTGGCCTTTAAAGCAGGCATCCAGGGCTTCTTTAACAGAAGCGTCCTTCAGGTTGATATTCACCCGCCTGGACCGGCTCATCCATTCTTCCCTGTATACCAAATGAAAACCAGCCTGTTTTTTGATCTTCTTAAGTACTGCTTCAAGTGGAGCATTTTTTTCTGACAAAGTAACCGTTTGAGAGTAGACCTTCCCTTGTACCTGAAAGCAGGCGACCAGCAGCAGAAAGAGCGTCAATTTCATAATCAGCCAGATTTTGGGATGCAAATGAAAGCGGCCCGGCAGGCAACCGGGACTTTCTTTGCAATAAGCAATCAATTGCATAGTTTTGTTTGGTTTGAGTTATTAAAATAATGATCCGTCAAGATTGTTACTGACTCTTACGTTCCGGAGTTCCGCCCCCACGGAATTCCGGTCTTTTAAGCGCCAGGTATTGAATTATTTGATTTTAAGGTTCAACAATTATTTTTTTACCCGCTATTTTAAACTTAATGCCGCTCAACTGAATAACTTTCAGCATTTCAGAAAGCTTCATATCCCTCGGCATATCACCGGATATTCGTCCGTCAGGCACACCGTTCCGGTATTCCACCTCCACATCATACCATCTGCCCAATTGGCGCAGCACCGCAGCAACAGGCGCTTTATTCATGATGAACAAGCCGTTCTTCCATGCCATCACTTCCTCTATATTCGCATCCTTTACTATTTCCATTTCACCCGAAGCTTTTATTTTTGCCTGCTGTCCCGGTTGCAGCAGCGCAGATACTTTTTCCTGCAATCCTTCCCGCGGCACTACATGCACCTTTCCTTTCAGCAGGGTTGCATACATTTCCTGTTCATCATCATAGGAGTTGATATTAAAGTCTGTGCCCAGCACATGGATATCCGCTTTTGCATCCCCTTTTACCGCTACAACCTGCACGGTAAAAGGCACTTTGCTCTTACCGTTTACCTTTGAAGCCACTTCAAAATAGGCTTCTCCGTTCAGCTCAACCGTTCTTTTGTCTTTTGGAAAAGCGACCGGGTACCGTAACCGGGAATCTGCATTCAGCCATACCTTGCTGCCATCAGGTAATACCAGCCGGTATTGCCCTCCTTTAGGCGTAGTGAGGGTGTTATAAGTGATTTCCCTCCCGCTTATAAAGCCTTCACCTGAATTATAGATAACCTGGTCGCCTTTTTTCCGGAGCGCCGTATTCCCTTCCTGAGCCAGTAACCCGTCCCCGTCTTTTTCGTCCAGCACTACTTCCGATCCGTCTCCAAGTGTCAGAACGGCTTTGTTGGTTGCCGGAAAAGCATCATCCGCTGCCGGCTCCTCTATTGTAAGTACAGGAAGCGCTTCATCCCGGTCATTGTAAAACCAATAAACCGCTCCGGCCGTAAAAAGAACAAATACTGCAGCAGCAACTGCCCTGAAAAAAAGATGCCGGCTTCTCCCTGGCACCAATGTATGATCAGCGTCATCAACACTTTCAGGGTCTCCCCAAATTTCACGCTGTATGGAAGTTGCCAGGGACCCCTGCCATTGCTCTCTCTCCTCTCCGCTCATTTGCTGCCATTCGTTGGTGCTGATCCGGTTCTTCTCCAGCCATTCTTCTATCAGCTTTGCCTGGGCAGGACTAACTTCTCCGTTCAGATATTTTTCCAATAAGTCTTCTACCTGTTTACTATCCATATGCTGGTTATTATATCCGGCTGCATAGTCCCGCTGCTTCACCGGAATTATGTAGTCGGATGAGTGAAAAAAAAGTACTATTCAAGGTGAAAAAAATACAGAAAAAAGCCCTTACAACAGGGGAAGTACTGATACCAGCTTATTGCACACCATGCGTAGCTTGTGTAGCGCCACTGATAGCTGGTTTTTTACGGTTTGTTCAGAAACGCCCAACTCACCGGCAATCTCCTTTATAGCCAAATGATGCTGCCGGCTCAGCCGGTAAACGAGCCTGGTTTTTGGGGGCAGGGCATCCACAGCCGCATCTACTTCCATCTGCACTTTTTTAGCATGCACCAGTTCCTCGGTGTCTGTAAGTATGGCTTCTCCCAGGCTGTGCACCATAGCCGCATACTCCTTTCGGGTAATATTTCTTCTGACCTGATCAATGATCCTGTACCTGACTGCGGAAAAAAGGTAAGACCTGATGGAACCGTTGATCACTAACAGCTTTCTCTTATCCCATAAAGCGGTAAAAATATCGTGAATAATATCCCTGGCTTCTTCTAAGGATGACAGCCGGCTTGCGGCAAAATTGATCAGTTCCGGCGCATACAACTGGTAGATCTCAGAAAAGCCCGAACGGCTTCCGGATCTAAGCAGCGTCAGTAACTCCGCATCAGTTTTGGTATTGATACTACTGTTGACAGGCATAATCGCAGAAAAGCATCGTTAATTGTTATAATGAAATTAAAACATTATGAATGAATAACCATCCTGTACTTTAGTGATTTATTGAACAATTTTTATTATATACTTACCGGATCCCAGTTGTAATTTTGTGTACCCGCTTTCAGTCTTTTCCACTTGCACATTTTCCTGTAATAGCTGCTTGTCGTTAAGGGTGATGTTCGCAACGTCTCCGGGAACCCATACTTCTGCCGTTGTGTTCACAGGAATAAGTACACTCTGTGTAAGCAGACCGTCTTCCTTTTTCCAGGACGATCCGATCGCACCATTGATGGAATGATACGTTGCCGATACATATCCTATGCCGGACTTATCTATTTCAGGTTTTATCCGGAAGGTTTTAAAACCGGCAGTCAACGGTTCTATTCCCGCCATATGCTGGAACATCCATTCGCAGACAGCGCCAAACGCATAGTGGTTGAAAGAGTTCATACTTGCATTATGACGGAACCCTTCCCCTTTAATATAACTATCCCATCTTTCCCAGATGGTGGTGGCGCCGTTCACTACTTCAAACCCGAGAGATGGATATGCGGTATCTTTTAACAGGGTATATGCCAGATCGGTATTTCCCGTGGAAGATAAGGCCGGTAACAGCGGCTTGAAGCCAAGGAATCCTGTTGCCAACTGGTTATTATTACTATTGACCAGTTCTTTAAGATACTGTCCTGCTTTAGCGATATTCTCTTCCGGTAATACTTTTAAATAAATAGCATTGGCATAAGCTGTTTGGGTATGACCGGAAAAGCCCAGGTGTCCGTCTACATAACCACTGCCATTGCCATAGGCAGCCGCATTGGTGGTTAACCTGCCGTCGGCGTCCAGGTAATGCTCAGCAAATGCTTTTTTTATCTTTGCCGAGATATCATTATAGCGAATGGCCTCCGACGGCTTATCAATAGCATTTGCCATTTCAGCCATCAGCAGGGCGCAATAATTATAATACATGGTTGCCAGCATATCCGGTGGTGTTTTTTTCCCGACAGATAGCCAGTCGCCGAATCCGCCTTTTGGACTGATCTCTTCAAAACTGGCCTCTCTGAACAGGTAGGTACCTTTGGATTTTATTTCCAGGAACTGCATATACTTTGCCATATAAGGCCAGGCAGTTTCGATGATACGGGCATCGCCATACATTTTGTAAATATTGTACGGGCATACGATACCTGCTTCTGCCCAACCGGGCGAATAGGTATCAGAGGAACGGATGGTGGCGACACCGTTTTCAGAAGGTATGGGAGCATACACGGGATATGCGCCGTTTTCCCATTGCGCATCATTCAGGTCGGTGATCCATTTGGTATGAAAAGCGGCGATATCGTTATTAAAAGCAGCAGACCGCATATATACCTGCGCATCTCCTGTCCAACCCAGGCGTTCATCCCGCTGGGGGCAGTCCGTGGGAATGTCAAAATAATTGGAAAGCTGTGTCCACACAATATTCCGGTACAATTGGTTGAGCATGGCATTGTCCGTAGTAAAATTGCCGGCGCCGGGGGTGGCAGACGTCATGACAATACCCCTGATGTCAGCAGGGGAAGGCTTATATCCGATACCGGAGATCTCTGCAAACTGGAAGCCATGATAGGTGAACCGGGGCATCCAGGTTTCACCGTCTTCGTCGCCTTTAAATATATAGGTATCCGTTGCCCGTGCACGGCGAAGGTTTTCCGTCACCAATCTGCTATCGGGATGCAGCATTTCCCCATACCTTATTACGGCGCTGTCTCCTTTATTGCCCTTCAGCTTTACACGCACAACCCCGGAGAAGTTTTGCCCCAGGTCGATAATATATTTTCCACCTTCCATTTCGTTGATGGAAACAGGCTCCAGTTCCTTTATTATTCTTACCGGTTCACCGGGATACAACTGCAGGGGCAGTGAATTTTTGTCTGCCGCCACCGATACCGCTTCCCAATTACTATCATCAAACCCGCTATTTTTCCAGTTCAGGGGCTCCAGGTTGGCATTATAGGTTTCGCCATTCAGCATGTCAGCTTCCCTGATACCGCCTGTGGAAGCCTTCCAGGTATCATCTGTAACCAGGGTTTCCTTTTTACCATCCGCATATTCAATTTCCAATTGTGCTTTCAGCAAGGGTACTTTTCCGTAAAAAGAATGCGTAGTTGGGCTGCCTACCAGTACGGCATATCCCAAATACCCGGCATACCAGCCTGTCGCTACCGCAGCCGCTAATGCATTCGTCCCCGGATTAAACTCCCGGGTGACATCATACGCATTGTAATACACCCTCTTATCATAATCTGTCCACCCGGGTGCAAAATAGTCTTCCCCGATCCTGTTCCCATTGATATAAAATTCATATAAGCCCAATGCAGTGACATACAGAGTTGCTTTTTTGATCTTTCCTTCCAGGGTGGTTTCTTTCCTGAGGCAGGACGCTGGCGGAAGATGATAATCCCTGCTGGTGGATAAATGATTGACATCATAGCCTATCCAGCCGGCTTTCCAGTCAGATGGCTTCAGCCCTGTGCCCCAGTAAGCGGGTTTGCTCCACGGCCCCGGCTTACCCGCTGCATCCCAACTCCTGACTTTCCAGTAATAAGTGGCATCCGACTGTAAAGCGGTTCCGTCAAACACTACCTGGTTGGTGGCATCGGAAGAAACCTTACCGGAGTTCCATACATCCGATCCGGACTCTGTCAGTAAATTTTCAGACGTTGCCACTAATATCTGCCAGGCAGTCTGCACCTGGTTGTTCACTTTTGACTCCAGTTCCCAACTGAAACGCGGCGCTTCTGCATCCGTGTAGCCGTTTGTTTTATATTCTACCCGCAGATTGACAGCGCTGATATCCGACCGGGTTTTCCCCGAACAGGATATAAACGCGAGCAACCCTATCCATACAAAACTTCTGCAAAGCAAATTCATACCAGACATAGCAATCAGTATTTACATTAGCAAACCAGGAAAAATTAACGAACGATCTTAATTCCTTTGGGGGCATCAATGGTTGTTTTTATATTACCATTGGCTTCTTTTACGTGCTTTACTTTCACAACACCCAGCGGGGTGGGAAAGCTGCCTTCGGCAAAGCGCAGATCCCCTAAATTAGGCTTCACCTGTATTTGCCTGCAGCCGGGCGCCAGTACTTTAATACCCAGCACATGCTCTGTTAACCACGGTGTGGGACCCGATGCCCAGCCATGCGCCAGGCTATGCCTGAACCCGATATAACAGTAAGCGCCGTAGTCTCCATGGATATCTCTCTGACCCGGCCCCGGCAGTTCATCAATACGCGAAGCATTGGGCAGCCAGTCCAGGTTAAAATCTTCCCAGAATGAAGTAGCGCCCAGGTTGAGCATAGCGCCCCAGTATTCCCTGATGGCATTCAATGCCCCCTGGTAATCGCCGGCCCTGGCTTTGGCCTGCAGCATATAGTAGCCGTAAAAGGTAGAGAAATTCTTAGCGCCGCCGACACTTAACACTTCATTGTTGGCTTTTGCTGGCGGCCACAGATCATTCAATGCCATCAGGGCTGCTCCCTGCTTGGAATGGTTGGGATCCGGCACTACCTTTTTCATTTTTTCTGCCGCTGCCGTACATTTCTCTGCCATAGCATTTTCCCCCAGCACTTTGCATATATCTGCACCGGCAGTAAGTGCCCATACCATCATAGCCTGCAGGCCGGCATCCACTCCCTGTTGATTTTCACTGGACGGCCAATCCAGGAACCTGTGTCCATCCAGGGTTTCCTTACCGTTTGCATCTATTTTGGACATCAGGTGATCCAGCAGTTGAAGCAGGTATACCCGCTGTTCCATCAGGTAAGCCAGGTTACCGTTATGCATATACCAATCCCGGTGGATGATGACCCACCACATGGAATACGTGCTGATGCCGTTCATCCAGCCGGGAATGGGGGTGATATCTCTTGACAGATCAAGACTTTTCGGAACCACGCTGTTATTGCCGAAAACGGTCATGATGGTGGATACTTCCGGGTGCATGTCACCCACCCATACCAGCCGGTCCCGTTTGATCCCGTCCCAGAGATATTCCTGCATATTGAGATGAACGGTATAAGCGCCCGTCATCCATATCCTGTTCAGCAATTCATCGCTGCTGTTAAATGATCCCAGGTAAGGGATGTCCCTGTATATGAATTTTGCCCTTACTTCCTTGAGCTGCAGCTCCACATTAGGATCGAGCACATCGATGCGTACAAAACGGAAGCCGGTATTACCCAGTTCCAAAACGCCCAGCCAGGGAACTTCCACGATCATATCCCGCATAGCATGATCGTTGGTGGCATTTTGTTTAGGTTCTATTTCACTCATGGCTTCACTGGCCGATTCGCCAAAACGGACCCTTAACCTGACAGGCAGGTTACCGGGATACATACCGGTAACGATCTGCAGTCCCCCGTGTAATTCGCGGCCGAAATCAAGCAGCAATGCCGGCTTTATGCCCCATGTGCTGGTCAGCACACACATATCCCGGTTTGCCAGGTCGGCCTGACCATTACCGGGTTTCAGTAAACGGGAAGCATTTTTGATCTGCTGTTCCGCATTCTCGGTTTGCCAGAGAATTTTTACCGGTGACAAATAACGGGTCACTGTTTCTACCGGCTGGGAATTGTTAAGAGCAGCCTCATCAAAAACCGGAGGCAACTGCTGGGATAGCACCAGGTCAGCAAACAGCAAAGCAAGCATCAGAAAAAAAGCTCTTTTCATATGTAAGATGTGTCTTGTAAAATTCTAAGATAGCATCACCCGATCATTTATTCATCCTGTACCTGCCCGTAATGCGGGTTATCAATCAGGTGAGCCTGAATCATAAGAGGATGGAAGATTGTAATTGTTTGTAGTTGAAAGGGAGGTGCGTAGTATTCTTTTGCAGGATGTATTAAGAGCTGAGCAGAGCAATCATTTTCCGGTGAACGATCCACCAATCAGAAATCGTACATCAGCAATCAGAAATCCCCACTGTACACCCAGAAACCACCTGTTTTTGCAGTTTGCCATTTAGCCAGTATTTTTGCCCCTGCAATGCAGGACGGCATTTCATCTGCATGCTACCTGTTATCATTCTTTTAAAAACCAGAAATCTTTTATGGCATACGACGTAATTGTTATAGGAAGCGGCCCCGGCGGTTATCCCGCGGCCATCAGGGCATCGCAGCTCGGCTTTAAAGTAGCTATTGTAGAAAAAGAAAGCCTGGGCGGCATCTGCCTCAACTGGGGCTGTATCCCTACCAAAGCTTTGCTAAAAAGCGCCCAGACCTATGAATCGCTGAAACATGCCAAAGACTATGGTCTGGAAGCGTCTGACGTAAAGCACAATTTCGATGCAGTGATCAAACGCAGCCGGGGTGTTGCGGACAAAATGAGCAAGGGTGTGCAGTTCCTCATGAAGAAGAACAAGATAGATGTGATCATGGGCTACGGTAAAGTGAAGGCTAAAGGTAAAGTGGAAGTAACCGGCGATGATGGCAAAACCCAGGTGGTAGATGCAAAATACATTGTCATTGCGACAGGCGCCCGTTCCCGCCAGTTACCTTCCCTGCCGATTGACGGTAAAAAGGTGATCGGGTATCGCGAAGCCATGGTGCTGCCACAGCAGCCCAAATCCATGATCGTGGTGGGTAGCGGCGCAATCGGCGTTGAGTTCGCTTATTTTTATAACAGCATGGGCACCAAAGTCACCATCGTGGAGTTTCTGCCGAAAATAGTACCGGTGGAAGACGATGATGTATCAAAGGAGCTGGAAAAACAATACAAAAAACAGGGTATCGAGATATATACCAGCAGCGAAGTAACCGGTGTGGACATCAGCGGCAACGGTGTAAAGGCGAAGGTGAAAACACCCAAAGGGGAGATCACCCTGGAGGCCGATATCGTATTAAGCGCTGCAGGCATCGTGGCCAACATCGAAAAAATAGGACTGGAAGAAAATGGTATTAAAACGGAAAAAGGTAAAATAGTAGTAGACAAATACCAGCAAACCAGCGTACCGGGCATCTATGCCATCGGCGACTGTTCGCCCGGACAGGCACTGGCGCATGTAGCCAGCAAGGAAGGTATCAATGCTGCAGAGCATATGGCTTACCTGGAGAAAAAGCTGGCGCACCAGCCTGAGTCGCTGGACTATAACAATATACCGGGCTGCACCTACTGTACACCGGAAGTAGCGTCTATCGGTTATACCGAAAAAGCCGCCAAAGACGCCGGCTATGAAATAAAAGTAGGTAAGTTTCCTTTCATTGCATCCGGCAAAGCCAGCGCTGCCGGCGCTACCGAAGGTTTTGTAAAAGTGATCTACGATGCCAAGTACGGCGAGTTCCTCGGAGCCCATATGATCGGCTATAATGTGACCGAAATGATAGCTGAAGTGTCTGTAGCCCGTAAACTGGAAACCACTTACCACGAGATACTGAACGCTTCTCACCCGCACCCCACCATGAGCGAGGGTGTAAAAGAAGCGACCGCAGCAGCGTACGGTGAAGCTATTGATATTTAGAGATTTAAACGATAAGTATTTTAGAAGCCCTGGTTGGATACCGGGGCTTTGTTATTTCAGAGTTTACTTTTGCGCAACCCGGTTAGCGTCACTTTTATCTAATGGAACAAACGCCCTCTGCGGAAGAGAAATCTCACCACCCGACACGTCATTTCGATCAAGAAGTTGCCAAAACATCTTCCTGCCTGATAGCTACCCGGCCGGCGTCTGACAGGATATACCATCAATAGTTATTCATTAATTATCAACAGCTTAGACCAAAACACGAAAAACGCCTTCCAAACCGCAGGATAGTGCCAGATTAATTGAATTTTTCAGCCTGAATCCCCTATTTTTGCCCCCCGAAACAAACATACCTGAATTCAAACATTATGGACATTCTGTTCTACCTGGTTCCTGCCATTGGTCTTTTAGGATTGGTTTACACATTTGTAAAGTTTAACTGGGTTTCGCGCCAGGACGCCGGCTCGGACCGCATGAAAGAGATCAGCAACTATATTGCAGAAGGCGCTATGGCCTTCCTGAAAGCGGAGTGGAAAATATTAGGATACTTCGTGGTGATCGTAGCGATACTGCTGGGGGTAATGGCATCCTCCAACCCGCATTCACACTGGTCTATTGCTATTGCTTTCGTGGTAGGCGCCGTATTCAGTGCACTTGCCGGTTACATCGGTATGCGCATCGCTACCAAAAGTAACGTAAGAACGGCCCAGGCTGCCAAAACCAGCTTAAGCAAAGCATTATCCGTATCCTTTACGGGTGGTACTGTTATGGGATTGGGTGTTGCCGGTTTGGCCGTGCTTGGTTTAGGCGGCGTGTTCATTTTACTGTATATGCAATTTGTAAGCGGCATCAGCCCCAATACGCCTGAGTATTCTTCGGCTATGCTGACCGCAATAGAAGTATTGACCGGTTTCTCCCTGGGCGCTGAAAGCATTGCGCTTTTTGCCCGTGTGGGTGGCGGTATCTATACCAAAGCTGCCGATGTAGGCGCTGACCTCGTAGGTAAAGTAGAAGCCGGCATCCCGGAAGACGATCCCCGCAATCCGGCCACCATCGCTGATAACGTGGGGGATAACGTAGGCGACGTAGCCGGTATGGGCGCCGACCTGTTTGGCTCTTATGTGGCTACCGTGCTGGCAACCATGGTACTGGGACAGGAAACACTGGCTACCGACAATTTCGGCGGACTTTCCCCTGTGCTGCTGCCAATGTTGATCGCAGCAGCCGGTATCATTTTTTCTATTGTAGGTACCTGGTTTGTACGCGTAAGCGATGCTGCCGGTATCAATACAGACAATGTGCAAAAAGCATTGAATATGGGTAACTGGGGTTCTATCATTCTTACCGCCCTGGTATCCGTTGGACTTGTTTATTATATTTTACCGGAAACGATGGTATTGCGCGGAGAAGAATTCACTAAATGGGGTGTGCTGGGCGCAATAGGTGTAGGACTGGCTGTAGGGGCCCTCATGAGCATCATCACTGAGTTTTATACGGCAATGGGTAAACGCCCTGTGCTGTCTATCATCAAACAATCTTCTACCGGGCACGCTACCAACGTAATTGGTGGACTGGCTATCGGCATGGAATCCACCTTTCTGCCCATCCTGGTGCTGGCTGGTGGTATATGGGGTTCTTATGAATTTGCAGGATTATACGGTGTGGCGATAGCCGCTGCCGGTATGATGGCTACTACTGCCATGCAACTGGCCATCGATGCATTCGGCCCCATAGCAGACAATGCAGGTGGTATAGCCGAAATGAGCGAGCTGCCCAAAGAAGTGCGTGAAAAAACAGACGTGCTGGATGCGGTAGGTAATACTACCGCCGCTACCGGTAAAGGTTTTGCTATTGCTTCTGCCGCGTTGACCGCCCTGGCTTTATTCGCTGCCTTTGTAGGTGTGGCAGGTATTGACGGCATCGACATTTATAAAGCGGATGTATTGGCCTGCTTATTCGTAGGTGGTATGATACCATTCATCTTCTCTTCTCTTGCCATTCGTGCGGTAGGAGAAGCCGCTATGAGCATGGTGGAAGAAGTTCGCCGCCAGTTCCGCTCCATTCCCGGCATTATGGAAGGAACAGGCAAACCGGAATACGATAAATGTGTGGCGATCTCTACAGAGGCTTCTATCAAGAAAATGATGCTGCCGGGCGCCATCGCCATCGTCTCCCCCCTTATCATCGGCTTCCTGATGGGACCGGAAGCATTGGGCGGCTTCCTGGCAGGCGCTACCGTGAGCGGCGTATTGATGGGTATGTTCCAGAACAATGCTGGCGGCGCCTGGGACAATGCCAAAAAATCATTTGAAAAAGGCGTTGAGATCAACGGTGAAATGTATTATAAAAAATCTGAGCCGCATAAAGCTTCTGTAACCGGCGACACCGTAGGAGATCCGTTCAAAGATACCTCCGGACCTTCTATGAACATCCTGATCAAATTGATGTCTATCGTTTCTCTTGTGATCGCTCCAACTCTGGCACAGATATTCGGTACCAAGGATGTTGATCATTCCCAAAAAGAAAAAGCAAAAACAGAGCAGGTGGTTACCATCAACAAATAATCCTCAGCTTTAAAAATAGGTAAGCGGTTGCTCTCCGGCAGCCGCTTTTTTATTGCCGTTTGTAATCCGGGGCGGTCCCTCTCGCGAATATTTACTACCTTAAGAGCATTATTATGCATTATTGCTCACTACAAATCCCGGTATTATATGTCCAGACACTTTCTTATACTGCTGTTCAGCATCGGTTCGCTTATAGCGCACGCACAACAAAAATCCGACACCGCCGCAACTGCCAAACCATTCGGATGGAAAGATATTGCCACCTGGAAATCCATCGGCAGCTTTAATGTATCTATGTCCCCGGATGGAAAGTGGGTGGCTTATCCTCTCCTGGTACGAGAAGCAGAGGGGGAGTTGATCATACAGCATACAAAGGATACTACCCGGTATAAATACAACACCGGCAATGCCTCTTATGTAGAGTACCAGTTTTCAGATGATGGCAAATGGATCGCCTTTAAAGAATACAGCTCATTCAATGACCAGAAAGCAGCGAAAAAGACGCCGGGCAAACAACTGTTCAACAAGTTGCATTTGGTAGAACTTTCCAGCGGTAAAAAGACCAGCATAGAAAAGGCAGGAAGCTTCAGCTTTAATGGAAAGACATCTTCCCTGCTGGCAGTATCGGTGACAAAGGACAACAATAACAAAGCCGCCGGATCCGATCTCCTATTGATCACGCTTTCCAACGGCAGGATCCAAAACATCGGTAATACCGGGGAATATGCCTTTAACAAAAACGGGAACCTGCTGGCCTATGCTACGGAAGCTGCCGACAAAGCCGGCAACGGGCTGCAATTACTGGATATCCCCGCACAAAAAACAACCATACTCGACAACGATACCGTTTCATATAAGTCCATCACCTGGATAGAAAACGGCAATGCCTTTGCCGCCCTGAAAATGAAAAAGGATGATAAATTCAAAACAGAGAAAGGAGCCGTCATCGGGATAAAAATAAAAACCAATGATCCGGATGTATTTTATTACAACCCCGTGGAAGACTCACTTAATTTTCCAAAAGGATATACCATAAGCGCTAACAGGGCGCCTTTCTGGTCTGAAGACCAAACCCGCCTTTTCTTTGGCGTATCCCGCCTGGAACCGGTTACCAAAGCTGCCGACAGCACTGTCAAAGACACCACAAAAACAGTGGTGTTATCCGATTCGGCCAAACTGGCCAACCTGAAAGAAGATACGGCTATTAAATCGGTAGCGGACCTGAAAAAAGCGTTGGAAAAACTGGAAGCCGGCAGCAAACCCGCTGCACCTAAGAAGAATGAAGCTGACAAGCCGGATATGACCATCTGGCACTGGAAGGACAAACGCCTCCAAAGCCGGCAGCAGGTACAGGAGCAAATGGATAAGAACTTCAGCTATGCAGGCATATACCATATAACCACCAAAAAATTTATACAACTGAATGACAGCACGGCAACACAGATCATAGTTTTACCCAAACAAAAATATGCCCTGGCTTCCGATATCCGCGACTATGAACTGGATGCGAACCTGGACGGCCAGGAATACCGCGATGTTTATATCGTTGATGCCAACAGCGGTGAGAAGACCCTGTTTGCTAAAAAGATGTACCTGCCCGGCTACAATTCTTCGCCACGTCCCTCCCCTGACGGAACCAAATTTGTCTATGGCAAAGATGGTCATTTTTATGTGCACGATATCGCCGGAGGCGCCAGTAGCAATATCACGGAAAAAATACCAGTGAGCTTTATCGATACCGAAGACGACCATAATATAGAAAAGCCGTTGACCAATTTGCTGGGATGGAGTAACGATAATAAATATGTGTTGATCAATGATGGCTGGGATATCTGGCAGGTGCCGGTGAATAACAACACTGCCGCAGTCAACCTCACGCAAAACGGACGAGGGGATAAGATCCGGTACCAGTTCCGTTATATAATAGACCCGGAGGAAAAAGGATATGATGTAAAGAAGCCTGCTTATATCAGAGCTTATGGCGAAAACACTAAAAAGATGGGTATCGTTCGTATAGACCCGGGTAAAAACGGCCTGCAGGCGGGTGTAAAGCAACTGGTATGGGATGATATCCTGATACGGAATGTCATCAAAGCAAAAAATGCCAACGTCTTCCTGTATGCGAAGGAAAAATTCAACCAGCCTACAGAGTACTATGTTACCAATGAAAGTTTTGGCAATGCTAAACAGGTAACCCAAAATACACCTGATCTCGGAAAGTACACCTGGAGCGCCGGTGTGCAACTGGTAAATTATATCTCCGACAAAGGCGATTCCTTACAAGGTGCATTATTCCTGCCTGCGGGTTATGAGAAAGGGAAAAAGTATCCCACCATTGTGTATTACTACGAAAAGATGTCACAGTCGCTGCACCAGTATAGCAGTCCCGATTACCCGGGCGGAGCCTGGCATCCCAATGTATACACCAGTAATGGTTATGCGGTATTCATGCCGGACATTGTATACACCCTCGATGATCCGGGTATGAGTGCAGTGTGGTGTGTACTGCCTGCCGTAAAAGCCGCCATACAAACCGGTGTGATCGACGAAAACGCCATCGGTATACAGGGGCATAGCTGGGGCGGCTACCAGACCTGCTTTTTGGCTACCCAAACCAATATGTTCAAAGCCGCGGCGGCCGGTGCACCGTTGACCAACCTCGTGAGCATGTATGACCTGATCTACTGGAATGCGGGCATTGGCAACATGCCCATTTTTGAGTCTTCCCAGGGAAGGTTCAGAGGCGGTCCCTGGGAGAACTGGGATGCCTACCTGAGGAACTCGCCGGTATACCATGTTAAAAAAGTGACCACCCCTATATTGCTCATGCACAATGATAAAGACGGGGCGGTAGATTTTACACAGGGCATAGAATTTTATAGCGCCCTGCGCCGTTTGAAAAAGCCGGTTATTCTATTGCAGTATAAGGGAGAAAACCACGGGCTGATGAAGATGGAAAACAGGAAAGACTATGCAGTTCGTATGATGGAGTTTTTCGATCATCACCTGAAAGGGAAACCAGCGCCGGTATGGTTGAAAGACGGGATTGACAATCTGAAGATGGAAGATCACCTGGAAGAGACCGCTTTTTAAGTTTGTTTGCTGCGTATACGACTGATGGTGGAACCATTAAGAATTAAGAGGCATTAAGGCATTCCTAAACTTTCTTAATGGTTCACCTCTCATCGTATTTCGATGCATCCGGCGAAGGAAGACGAAGAGAAACCTCGCGAATACGTGGAGCACCTCGTTTACGAAATACCTTTATGATGATGAGATCACCTCTTCCGAACGGCCGGAGCGGTCGCTATACTTTCTTTGCTTTCCCGTATCCGTTTTTCAGCAGCCATTGCAGCACCTTATCCCGATGGTCACCCTGTATGATGATCTCCGCGTCCTTCACCGCGCCACCGGTGCCGCAATGCGTTTTTAATTTTTTGCCCAACGCATCCAGGTCGCCGGACTTTCCTTCAAAGCCATAGACAATGGTTACCGCTTTGCCTCCCCTGTGTTTGGTTTCGAGAATAATTTTCAGGAGCTGTTTGTCCGGAGGTAATGTAACTTGTTCTTCCGGCTCTTCATATTTAAGGAAATCAGGATCTGTACTGTACACATATCCCCTGCTGTCCGGTTTGTTTTTCTTTGACATAACAAACATTTAGATTAAAACCGCCTTCAGGCTAAGGTCGGCGCTGACCGCATGGTGAATAACGGCGCCGACGCTTACATAGTCAACCCCGGTAGCTGCATAGGCAGTTATATTATCAAGATTGATCCCTCCGCTTGCCTCCGTTTCAAATCTTCCTTTGACCAGTTGCAGGGCTTCGGTTATCTGCTCCGGTGTAAAATTATCCAGCATTATCCTGTCGGCCTTTCCGAAAGCCAGTACTTTTTTTACATCATCGAGGTTTCTGGTCTCAATTTCTATCAACAAACCCGGCTTCTTTTCCGTCACATATTGATATGCCCGCGATAACGCGTTTTCAATACCACCACAGTAATCAATGTGGTTGTCTTTCAGCATGATCATATCATAGAGTCCCATGCGGTGGTTCAGCCCGCCGCCGATCCGCACCGCTTCTTTTTCCAGTAAACGGAAATTGGGGGTTGTCTTCCTGGTATCCAGCAAACGGGTATGATACCCTTTCAATTTTTCCGTGTATTTCCGGGTGAGCGAAGCAATGCCGCTCATTCGCTGCATACAGTTCAACGCCAGCCGCTCACATTGCAGGATGGTATGCACTTTTGCTTCTACTTCAAAAGCTATTTCCCCTACCCGCATATCATCGCCATCCTTTTTATATGCTGTAAATACAATATCCGGCTGCATGAACCGGAATATCCGTTCGGCTACATGTATACCTGCAAGTACACCATCCTCCTTGATTTTCAATATAGCTTTTCCCTTTGTATCCGGATCAATACAAGATAAAGTGGAATGGTCTCCGTCCCCGATATCTTCCTGTAAAGCGTTTTTTATCAACAGGTACAACGCATCATCATAGCTCATAAAAGCGAATTATGTTGTTAAAGCTCCCGCTCTCCTTATCGGTCCTTTCTTCTTAATGTATAATTGAGGTTCGATTGAATGATCTGCTGCTCCTTATCCAGCATCAAAATATCCTGCCCGGTTTGCAAAAAATAACGGGCGTCATCCGGTTCATTATAGTTGAGGAAGAATATGGTAGCCGTATCGTTGTCTTTGGTACCTTTTAACACATCCCATTTTCCCTGGGTTGTAAATGCAGTATCCCCGGTATTGCCTGTTAAATAGGTCTCATTCAGAATATACACATTGTTTTCATCATTTGTGATATCCTGGTATAAAACCAGTTCTGTTTTAATACCTTCACAATCCGCGCAGGGCAACACCCCTTCGTATTTACCTATCAATCGTAAAAGTGATGAATCAAACTCTCTCCCCCCCTTTAATTGGAATGTAGTATCTGAAGGAGTCTGGGCCATAGGATCATTTTCGGGGCGGCTATTGCAAGCGATCAGTAAGACTGTTACTGCCAAAGCTACACAAGCATTTTTCATTCAATTGAATCTTTTGAATCTTTCAGGTAAAGTTAATCAAACTGTTAACAGTATGGATAGCGGCCCTCATTTTTTTAATAATATTGTGATATGAGGCGCTTTTATCCAAAAATATCATTCAGTATTTTAGCCAGCCGTACCCCGCTTTTCAGCAACTGGTCATTCATGTCCTGCACAAACAGGTAGTTATATTCGTAGCGAAGATTGGCGTTCTCGGGTGTGTGGGCATACACTTTATTGGCAATGGCATATGATTCATAGAACCACTCTTCCAGCGGTGTGTGCTGCCATTGTTTTACCTGCTCCCTGGTGGCGACGTTGAGCGCAGTGGCGTATTCGGTATAGCTCCATTGCTGAAAATCCACCAGGTGTTCATCCCACACCCGGTGCAGGTTGCTCTGGGTCCCGAACCAGCTTACCCTGATGCGGTTACCGCCCAGGTCTTCTTCGCGTCCCACATGCAGCGGCTGACCAAGATCGCCTATCATGTGGATCAGGAAACGAAGCGCTGTATTTTTATCCGCAGCAGTGGCGTCTTTATCTTTCAACTGCTTTTGCAAAACCTGGATCTGTGAATAAAGATTCTCAACTTGTATGTTGGGGAGGGTTTGTAAAAATTCCTCTTTGGACAGGTTGCCCTTTATATTCACATAGTGCCATTTGCTGGCATGCTGCCAGGTGGTATCAGATTTTATAAAGTCTGCCCAGTTGGCCCAGAAAGCCAAAGGCTCATCACCCATCAGTTTTTTGATGGATCTTTTTGCTTTTTTGTTCAGGTGCCTTTCGGCTATTTCCGCCACTACCCGGTGCCCCGTTACACCCCAGGCCAGGGTTTGCTGCGAAAACAATAAAACGGTAACCAGGAAAATGCAGCTAACCAGGAGTTTGTTTCTCATGAATAAAATTTGCGCAAAAATAAACCCTAAATCTTAATCCATTATTAAGTTACATATTTTTCGCAGGTGGGTGATCAACTTAGGAACGTGAAAAACAAAAAAAACCTGAAAGGGTTTTAATTGAATAGCCATCGGTGCAACCGGTGGTAAGGTTGCCCAAAATTTACATTGAATCCGCCGCAGCGGATCAATAAAAACATCGATACGTTACCCCCAACTTCGTTGGGGGTAACTCAAATTCAAGCCCTCCGGGCTAAATTGACGGTCATGATGTCTGCACCAATCGGAACTCCCATAAAGCCAGTATCTGGAATAACCCCTGTATATAAAAAGATTCCCGGCATTTGCTACCGGGAATCACAGCAACTATTATATACGGTCATTAATATTTAAACGGTTTACCGCCTGCCATTACCTCCTGCGTTCTGGTATCAAAGGTAACTTTTTGGCCGGAGCGGAAGGCTGCATTGGTCATAATGGAAGCAATAGAATGGTTGTAACCTGCTTCAATAGAAGCATTAGGCGTTTTACGGCTACGCACACATTCCATCCAGTTTTTCACGTGGGCCATCGTCAGGCTGTCTCCGCCGGTATCTGCATCGGTGGTCACTTTGGTTGCCAGCTCATTCAGCGACATTTCCGGCAGTTGGTTTTTCTCCATGCCCATGGCTTTCGCATGATTTTCACCGAGCCCTCCTTCCGGACTGATCATATTGGTATCAAGGTTAAGTGTGCCTCCGTTGGAATAATAAATTTCTTTTACGCCACCGGCAGAATTGGTCATGCGGGAGCTGAAGATCACCTGGAATCCTTTGGAGGGATCATTTAAAGGCCCGTAATCAAATACCGCCGTCATGGTATCCGCGTTCTTCCTGCCGTCTTTCCACAGGTATATGCCTCCGTTAACGGCTACACTGCGCGGATGCGGCAGGTTGGCAAACCAATGCACGGTATCAATCTGGTGACACATCCATTGGCCGGGAATACCGGAGGAATACGGCCAAAAAAGACGGAATTCCAGGTATTTACGCGGGTCAAATGCTTCCATCGGGCGGTTCATCAGGTAACGTTTCCAGTCGGTATCCGCTTCCTTCAGCAGCGGCACATCCTTAGGACGACGCCAGCGGCCGGGCTGATTCACATTCCATATCAGCTCCACCATCACGATGTCACCAAATTTGCCCTGGTTAATAAAGTCGTATGCCGCTTTGTAGGCATCACCGCTTCTTCTTTGAGAACCGATCTGTACAATTTTTTTACTGTCGTTCACCGCTTTCAGTACAGCCCTGGCATCCTCCATGGTTTCGGCAAGCGGCTTCTCCGTATAGGCATCCCTGCCTGCTTTTACTGCCTCCACCGTATGCAATGCATGCTGAAAATCAGCGGTGCTGATGATCACGGCATCCACATCTTTCATGGCGTAGAGGGCATCATTGTTCACGCAGGCTGTAATATCATGCCCTATTTTATCTTTGATAACCGCCTGACCTTCTTCCCTGCGAAGCTTCCAGATGTCGGACACTGCTATGATATCGAAGTTATGCTCCTTCCGCAGCTCAAGAAAGGATGGCAGCAGCGAGCTTTTAAACCTGTCGGAGTAGCCTACTACACCTACATTTACCCGGTCGTTGGCACCGATAATATTTCTATAGCTTTTGGCACTCAATCCCATGGTGCCCATATAAGTGGCAAGCCCCGCCATGGAGCCTTTTTTAATAAATTCCCTGCGTGAATTTTTCATGTTATTTACTACTTTGATATTAACATTAAATGTAAGAATAGTTTTCTAAAAAAACAGATGAACCAACAGTTTATCGTATTTTGCAAGTGCCCTGCCAAGGCTGTATTACCTGATAAAAGGAGAAGGATATCCTGAAACGATACTAATTTTTCAAATAAATAAATCATGCAAAAAAGAAGTTTTATTTTTCTTGTAGTGTTAACATTTGGCTATGGCTTGCCCGGGTTTACCCAATCAAAAAAAGAAGCGCTCAAAATTGATATTGTTACTGCCGCAGACGGCAAAAAAGCCACCATCACCGCAGACGGCAAACCTTTTACGGAACTGATCTTTACCGATACCCTGGAGAAGCATTTTTTATACCCGATCTATGCACCCAACGGAGAGATCATTACCCGGGGCTTCCCTTATGCCCCCAGGCGGAACGAGGCAACCGATCATCCGCACCATGTGGGTCTATGGCTGAACTATGAAAACGTGAACGGGCTGGATTTCTGGAATAATTCTCCTGCAATACCCGCCGAAAGAAAGGATAAGTACGGTTCTATCAAATCCGGCAAAATACTGAAAGCAAAAGGCGGTAAGAAAAAAGGAGAGATCAAAGTGAATGCTACCTGGGTGAACAACAGGAACCAGGTATTGCTGGATGAAAATACGACCTTCTATTTCAGCGCAGAAGACGATAAAAGGATCATAGACCGTATTACCACGCTTACTGCCAAAACGGATGTGACCATGGCGGATGTAAAAGACGGCATGCTGGGATTACGCCTGGGACGCGAACTGGAAATGCCCTCTAATAAGCAACAGGAATTTACTGACGACAAAGGAAATGTAACTGTTGTGGAAAGTAATATCGGTGCTACCGGCAATTATATTACCAGCGAGGGTAAAGAAGGCGATGACGCATGGGGAACGCGTGCCCAGTGGTGTATGTTGTATGGAAAAGTTGGCAACGATTCTACCAGCGTGCTGATCATAGACCACCCCCGGAACGTTGGATATCCTACTTACTGGCATGCCAGGGGATATGGATTGTTTTCTGCTAACCCGTTGGGACAGAAAGCATTCAGCGATGGAAAAGAAGTGCTGAACTTCAGCCTGAAACAGGGGCAGTCGGTTACCTTCCGCTACCGGGTAGTGGTGGCCAGTGGTCAGCAGCCTTTACAAAAAGATGAGATCAGCCTTTTGTCCGGTGATTTTTACCAAACCGTTCGGTAATCATTTCTGCTGAAATTAGGTTGGGATGCATATTTTTGCACGAATAAGTTAATGACATCATGAAATGAGCCATAAAGGTTTCTCATACCCAAAGAGATGATCACTTCGGCGAATTACATGTGACAAAAGCGTAAAATAAAAAATATACACATGAAAAAAGGAACCCTTACTTTAATTATTATACTGGGCGTTATACTTTTGTTGGGTGGCTGCGGTTGCGGCAGGTACAACGGACTGGTAACGGCAGACCAGGAGGTAAAAACCGCTACTGCCAATATTGAAGCGCAATACCAGCGCCGGGCAGACCTCTATAACAGTGTCGTAAAAACCATTGAAGGATCTGCTAACTTCGAAAGAAGCACGCTTACGGAAGTAATGGAAGCCAGGTCCAGGGCAACCAGTATAACGCTGGATGTGGACGATCCCGCTTCGCTGGAACGTTTTCAACAGGCGCAGGCGCAGTTGCAGGGCGCTTTCAGCCGGTTGATGGCCGTGGCGGAAAACTATCCCGACCTGAAAACCACCCAGGCATTCCGCGATTTCCAAACCCAGCAGGAAGGAACGGAGAACCGCATCAATACTGCCCGGATAGACTTTAACAGTAAAGTGCAGGCCTATAACCTGCTGGTAAGAACTTTTCCGGGTAACATCTTTGCGGGGATCTTCGGCTTTAAAGAAAAAGCTTCTTTCCAGGCGGATCCAGGCGCTAACAAGGTTCCGGACATCAACTTCGATATTAAATAATCATGTTTTCCTTTTTCAGAAAAAAGGTGCAGGATTTTTTTTCGAAAGAAGAAAATGAACGCATTGTTGCAGCTATAAAGTCGGCAGAAACGAAAACCAGTGGTGAAATACGGGTTTATATAGAAAGCCGTTGCCGTTTTGTAAACCCCGTGGACCGGGCGGTAGAAGTTTTCTACGGGCTGAAAATGGAGCAGACTGCACAAAGGAACGGCGTGCTGCTGTATATAGCCCTGAAAGACCACCAATTGGCCATCTACGGGGATGAAGGTATTCACAGGAAAGTAGGTGAGCAATTCTGGAATGAAGAGGTAAAGCATATCCTGGGTGAATTCAATGCCAGCCATTTTGCGGAAGGGATCATCCTGGTGGTAAAAGAGATCGGCGAGGCATTGCAGCACCATTTTCCCTATGATGGCGACACCGATATTAATGAGCTTCCTGACGAGATCGTGTTTGGAAGATAAGTGTTGTTTAGCGACAGCAGAAAGGATGTAATAATAATGAAGAAGCTTTTTTTCGCCATGTTGGTATTGCTCAGCCAGGGCGCTTTTGCCCAGGTTGAGAAAGCCATTCCTAAGGTGCCCAACCCGCCCCGGCTGGTTAATGACTTTACCAATACGCTTACCCAAATGCAGATCCAGGCGCTGGAGGATAAGCTGGTGCGTTACGACGATACCACTTCCAACCAGATAGTGGTGGCTATTGTAGACAACCTGGGGGGATACGCTGACTATGAATATGCACGCACGCTGGGAAAGGAATGGGGTGTAGGGAATAAGGAGTTCAACAACGGCGTGGTATTACTGGTAGCGGTAGGCGAACGGAAAGTATTCATTGCGCCGGGCTACGGACTGGAAGGCGCCCTGCCTGATCTCTTGTGTAAACAGATCGTGGAGAGTGAGATACTTCCCAATTTCAGGGGAAATGATTATTTCGCCGGTATAGACAGGGGTACCACTGCTATTGCAAAGGCGGCGGTGGGGGAATATACGCCCCCCAAAGGATATGCCAACCGGGGTGACAAAGGCGGTGGGGTGCCCGTTTTGCTTATTATCATCGTTATCATCATACTGGTATTATTTCTTTCCGGTGGACGTGGCGGTGGCGGCACCATGAGCCGCAGGGGTTATACCGATAGCAATGTTCCGCCTATCCTTTGGTTTCCGGGTGGCGGTGGCGGCAGCCGCGGTGGTGGCTGGAGCGGAGGAGGTGGTGGCGGCTTTGGTGGTTTCGGCGGCGGTGGCTTCGGTGGTGGTGGCGCCGGCGGAAGCTGGTAAAAGCAAACGCAAATAATGTAATATCAGGCAATAAGTTTATATGGGGTGTTAGTACACCCCATACCCGTATAGGGCCACTTCTACTTTTTAAACATTTATTTAGCAATTTTTTAATGAAAATTTGCAGGCGCTTAAAATACCGGTAACTAAGTTGCGTTTAACCGGTCAGCTTGCACGTTTTGAGCCTGCTCCTGATGAAACGGAATCCGTGGCTTTTTAAAAAATACCAATGAAAGAAATTGTATTGACCGCACTAACTGTATGCCTGGCTATTGCGTTACCTGCACAGGAGCGATTTACTATCAGCGGCACCGTTACATCTAAAAAAAACGGCGAAACGCTTATCGGCGCTACCATTACTGCCGGAGCAGCCGGCACCGTCAGTAACGAATACGGATTTTATTCCCTGTCGTTACCGGCAGGAGAATACCTGCTGGAGGTTTCTGCGGTGGGGAAAGAAATATTCAGCCGGCAGGTAACCCTCGATAAAAATGTCGTACTGAATATTTCAATGGAAGAAGAGGTGATATCGATGGAGCAAATTACCATCACTGCCGCCCCCAAGAACAGGAGCCTCTCTTCGCCGCAAATGGGCGTTGAAAAAGTAACGACCAAAGAAGTGCGTAATGTACCCGTACTGCTCGGTGAACGGGATATTTTAAAAACGATCCAGTTGCTACCCGGTATTAAATCGGCCGGCGATGGCAACAGCGGCTTTTTTGTAAGAGGTGGTTCGGCAGACCAGAACCTGATATTACTCGATGAAGCCAATGTGTATAACGCCTCTCACCTGCTGGGCTTTTTTTCTACATTCAACTCGGACGCCATCAAGGATATTACCGTTTACAAGGGAGGGATGCCGGCGCAATATGGTGGCAGGTTGTCCTCGGTGCTGGATATAAAAATGAACGATGGTAATAACCAGGATTATGAAGTGAGCGGTGGTATCGGGCTGATCTCCGCCAAGCTGAATGTGGAAGGCCCTATCAAAAAAGACAAGGCTTCTTTTCTGGTAACCGGCCGCAGAACCTATGCGGATATGTTCCTGAAACTTTCAAACGACTCTATTTTGCAGAAAAGCCGGCTGTATTTTTATGATCTCAATGCAAAAGTGAACTACAACCTTGGAGAAAAGGACAGGCTGTATTTATCCGGCTATTTTGGACAGGACGTACTCGGCGCCAGCGACAGGTTCGGTATCCATTGGGGAAATGCCACCGGAACCATCCGCTGGAACCATATTTACAACAGCAAATTGTTTTCAAATACGTCGCTGATACTGAGTAACTACAATTACAAAATATCCATCGCCAGCGAAGGGGTGAACTTTGATATATTCTCACAGATCAATGACTGGAATCTGAAACATGAATTTCAATGGTACCTGAACAACCGAAACAATATCAGGATCGGGCTGAATACCATTTACCATACCCTGCGACCGGGAGAAGTGCGGCCAAGCAATGATAAATCGAGCATCAATATACGCCTGCTGCAGCGGAGATATTCCTGGGAAAATTCGCTTTACGCCACCAATACCTGGAAGGCAACGGACCGCGTGAATGTTACCTATGGCATTCGTCTGACCACCTTCAGTATTCTCGGGAAAGGCGATTATTTTACGCTTGACGAAAACCGGAACGTAGTTGATACAATGCGCTACCGAAAGGGTGAGTTTGTAAAAACCTATGTCAACCCCGAACCCCGGCTGGCTGTAAGTTACAGGTTAAACAGCAGCTCTTCTTTGAAAGGAGCCTATGCCAGGAATGTTCAGAACCTGCACCTGCTCGCTAATTCCACCACATCCAATCCCACAGATAAGTGGGTGGCCAGTACCAATATTATCAAACCTGAGATATCGGACCTCGTATCCCTGGGATATTACAAAGACCTCTGGAATGATGTAGAGTTGAATACGGAAGTATATTACAAAACCATGCAAAACCAGATCGACTATAAAGATGGTGCTGATATTTTTATTAACACCGACGCCGTGGAAACACAGTTGCTGTTTGGCAGGGGAAGAGCCTATGGGTGGGAGCTTCAGTTGAAGAAGAAAGCGGGTAAGCTCACGGGCTGGGTGAGTTATACATTAGCCAAAACAGAAAAACAGATAGATGGCATCAACAACAACCAATGGTATAATGCCCGCCAGGACAGAACCCATGATGTTGCGGTTGTGGCTTCCTATGAGCTGAGTAAAAAATGGAGTATTTCCGCCAACTGGGTATATAACACCGGCAACGCGGTGTCTTTTCCTACGGGAAAATATAGCATAGACGGGCAGGTGGCTTTTTACTATACCGAGCGGAACGGATACAGAATGCCTTCTTATCACAGGCTGGATATCGGCGCCAACTGGATATTGAAGCAACGAAAAAGGCTTTCTTCTGAGCTGAGCTTTAGTTTATATAACGCCTATGGAAGGCAGAATGCTTATACTATTTCATTTCAGCAAAGTAAATCCGATCCGGAAAGAACAGAAGCGGTTCAGTTGGCCTTGTTCCGGTTTATTCCTTCCGTTTCTTACAATTTCAAATTTTAGCAGCTATGAGAAGAGGATTGTATACAGGTTTGATAGCTTTGGCAGTATGCCTGGTTTCCTGTGAAAAAGTGATTGATGTAAACGTCCGGGACGCGGACCGGAGATATGTAATTGAGGGAGTGGTAACAGATAAGCCGGAAAGACATTATGTAAAAATAACGACCACTCAAAACCTGTCGGATAACAATAATTTCCCGGGCGTTCGCGATGCAGCGGTAAGCGTAACAGATGAGAGTGGGACATCTTTTGTATTTGTTGAAGAAGAGGATGGGGTATATAAGTCGGTCCATTCCTTTGCCGGGGTAAGCGGCAGTATCTATACGCTTACCGTGGATATAAACGGGGAGCGGTTTACGGCGGTTTCTACCATGCCCCATAAGGTAGAGATGGATACGATGTATATCACAGAAGAGTTTTTATTCGGGCAGGTCCGTAAGGCCGCTAATATCGCATACAGGGACCCGCAAGGTGAACGCAACTACTATCGTTTTATACAGTTTATCGAAGGTATGAGATATAACCGGGTATTTGTTACCAATGATGAGTACACCGATGGGAATGCTGTAACAGATAAGCTGCGAACGCCCTCAGATGATGAGGATCACCAGATAGAAGCAGGAGACACCGTCACTGTACACGCTTTGTGTATGGATAAAGCCAATAACGATTATTGGGTCAGCTTTTTATCATCAGGTGCTACCGGGGGCGGTGGTACCGCTTCTCCCGCCAACCCCACTACCAATATACAGGGAGGTGCGCTGGGATACTTTAGCGCGCATACCCTGCAGGTGCTGGAAGCGGTGGCGCCATAGCAAGACGCAGGTGGTAAGTCGTAAGTGGGTAGTAAATTACCTGAGACCTGCATTCTGCAACCCGCCTTCCTCTCTCTATAATGCCGGGCAACCCTCCGATAAATACGTGATCACAACTCTTCTTGTGGTATTCATTATTATATCTTCAAAGCTAATTTCGGTTAAATTACGTGGTTCAAGACTCTGACAGAACCATGTACCCTGACTGTCTGTTACAACTATGCTACCTCCGCTGACACTATAGGCCACCACTTTAATTTCATTTTTTCCAGCCGGCGCAGTAGTATGTATTATGCCCTCCGGGTTATCAATGTAATCGTTATTTATAAGTACCTTCACTATGGATGCATTCGGATGACCATTTATCACTTCAACGGACAAAGGTTGGTTATCCGAAAATTCCAGTCTCTGTGAGGGGTTATTACCGGGAGAATCTTCTTTTGAACAGGATATCAACAATAAAGCAACAATAAAGGCAAACATGGAGAATAGTGTTTTCATAAAATCAGGTTAGGTTTTAATATGTAGTTACACAATTATTATGACCCCAAACAAACGGTTTCAACTTTGTGTTATTGTACCAGCCGCTGAGACTATGAAGTAAAGCGGTTATTCATGGTTGTATAAAATTATTTTTTCCAGGAGGTAACATATTTAAAAAGCGGTTATTTATTTAAAAACTATCATATAGCAATCTCTCCGCAGGAACTAATATAACGGATAAGGAGTACCGGCATTTGTCAATTTTTAAATATTTACCCGGGACTTGTATCCTGCAGTTCTCTTCTCAATCCCACTTATTATTTGTGGAGACGGATAGCTTTCCGGGGCCGGTAAACACAAGACCTGTCGCCACCAGCATGTATATTGACAATAGTTCCGGTGCCCATCCTCCGTATTCATTGAGCCTGAAAATATTCCCTGTTTGGGTCAGGACAATAGCGGTACAACAATTTATGGCAAATACCATGGCAGCCACGCGTGTCCTGAAGCCGACAACTATCAATACCGGAGCTACCACCTCGCCTAAAAACACTCCGTATGCCAGGAAGGCCGGCAGTCCTCTTTCAACAAGCATCTGGCCGATAAATTCAATGCCATTGAATATCTTACTGATACCGTATGCCAGCATGGGCAATCCAATGGCAACCCGTACGATAAAGATCCCGAGATCTGTTCTTTTTTTCATTGTTATAATGTATTTAAAAGTTATACTTAATAAAAACGCCTGTGTTTTCTAATGTTTTCCTGTTATTATTGAATTGATCCAGGTTGATGGCTAATCCATACGAGATATTCTTCTCCTTCAGACCCACCCTTAGAAACTGGAGACCTCTTTGGTATTCTTTCAGCGTGATATTGGCAATAAGCAGCAGGTTACAATACGTCTGCAGTTTTTTGGCCAGGTACGGAGCATACTCAGCCGCAACAGCCTGCTCTAACGTGTATCCCTTCTGGTAAGTTGCACCTATGGAATAAGAGAATAAATATGTTGGGCGGGTTATTTTGTATTGCACAGAAACGCTAAAAAATGAACCCGGATTTTTCATCCCTGCCGCTGCATTGAAGGCGACGCCAGGGGAAGGGATATAAGACAATGTATTTCTTATGAAGAATATATTATGCGTATCCTCCCCATATTCCGTATCAAACAGGGCCAGGTTGTTCATCCTGAATTTACCATCAACCTGGTAGTTTACATTATGCAGGTAGGTAAGGGAACGATGCCCCGCAACCATCTCCGGGTGATAGGTGAGTCGTTGGGCTTTTAATTCTAACCAAAACAGTAAATTGAATACAACAAAGGTATATACAGGCTTCACCTTCCGATCGTTTGACAGCAAAACTAGAGAAGGCCTTGGCGATAAAAATTAAGGTATCTTAAGAAAGACCGGCGGCATATTTTTTTCGTAAATAGCTCAGGAATTCCGGAGTGATGCCTAAGTAGGAAGCGATCATATATTGGGGAAAACGTTGTTCAATATGATGATACTCGGTTATAAATGCCCTGTAGCGGGTATGTGCGTCAACGCTCATATGCTCAATTGTTCTTTCCTGTAATGCCACATAAGCGTTTTGGATCTTTAAGCGAAAAAAATCGGAGATACGGGGTACTTCTCTATATAGTTTCTCCAGATTATTTTTACTGATCTGAACAAGTGTGGCAGGCTCATAGGCCTGGATGAACATCCTTGAGGGTTTTTCACTAAGATAACTGTACAGGTCATTGACCCACCATTTTTCTATACCTAACTGCAGGATATGTTCCTGTCCTTTGTCGTCCGGGTAAAAAACACGCATGCTTCCTTTGGCAATGTAACGCATGTGTTTGGATACCTGTCCCGGCTGCAGCAGGTATTCCTTCCTGTTCAGCACCCTTATTTCCAGCTTCGGAATGATCAATCCCGCCTGCACGTCGTCAAGCGGTATCACCTCTTGGAAGTGTTTAATTAATTGTAAGGCAATCTTATCTGTATCCATTTAAGTCTCCGGTTAAAGCAATACAGCAAAAATGAGTGGCGGTATACGATCATCGGTTCTCTGACACTTCTCCGTCCTTCACACCCCGGAACCCTACATGGCTCATGCCGCTTTCCGGGCTGCTCGCCTGCCGGGCAGACGGTCGGTAGCGCTGGCAATAGGAATCATGGCAGAGAAAGGACCCGCCTTTTTGTACCCGCAGGGGCAGATAGGGCTGGTCAGGATCATTACTTTTGACAGGCCCCTGCGGGTTATCCTGCACATCGTCTTTTTCGTAGGCCCGGTACAGGTGTTTATCGTACCAGTCATGACACCATTCCCATACATTACCCGCCATATCGTATAATCCATAACCGTTAGGGGCAAACGATTTTATGGGCGCCGTACCTGCAAAGCCGTCTGCGGCTTTATTCTCCGAAGGAAATTTTCCCTGCCAGGTATTGGCGAATACTTTTGTATCCGTTGGGGCTTCATCTCCCCATACAAATTTCTTTTTTTTCAGCCCGCCCCTGGCGGCAAACTCCCACTCGGCCTCTGTGGGTAAGCGTTTCCCGGCCCATTGGCAATATGCCTGCGCATCATTCCAGCTTACATGCACCACCGGGTGCTGCTCTCTTCCTTGCAGGTCAGAGTCCGGTCCCTCGGGATGTTTCCAGCTGGCGCCATGCACCCATCTCCACCAGTTGGCGTAGTTGTTCAGCGGTACAGCCTGCGTGGGCATGGAGAATACCATGGATCCCGCTACCAGGTCGGCAGGATCAGGGGGCGGTGTACCCGGCGGCACCTGCGCCATGATCTCCTCCAACAATGGTGCTTTTTCCGCATCCGTTACATAAGCGGTACTTTTAACAAAAGCCGCAAACTGCTCGTTGGTCACTTCATGTTCATCCATCCAGAAGCCTTTCACTTTTACTTTATGCGCCGGCTTTTCTTCCTCCCAGGCCATTTCATTGTCTTCACCGGCGCCCATATCAAATATACCACCCGGTACCCATACCATTCCGGCTGGTGCTTCCCCCGGAGGTTGGGGTGTTCCTTTATCTCCTTCTCCACAGGAAAAGATCAATACTACTATGATCGGGATAAAAAAGGCTGCCCGGGATATTTTTTTTATCACTGCTTACATTATTATTTGATGAAAGGCGGAGATCATTAAAAGGCAAGATCAAAAATAAGAAAGTTTAGCTTCCTTTAGAACAGGAGTCACCTACGGCAGCGGTGCCACTTCACCCCGGTAAGAAATAGCCTGCCGGTTATTGGAGTTGACCGACAGGTCTGCGCCACCGTCCACGTATACTCTCAGAAACAGCGTCCGCACATCATTGGAGTCATGTAGTGTAATGGTCAGCTCCCGCGTACCATCTTCGGTTTCATTGGCAGCATAACTAAAGTCAGTACTGCTGAACCTGATGCCGCCATCCCTGCCCATAGGCGCGGTATAGGCTCTGCCGATATAGGGAAGATCCGCTTCTACCCTGTCCTTTGTTATGGTAAGGGTATAATTGCCGGTGATCAGCCGTTGCCTGCCTCCCTGCGGCTGGATATAACGGGCAATAAACTGGTAGCTTTGGTTGCCGAGAAATTCCCGGACCTGTTCCTGCGTATAGCTGCTTACTATTTTTTTAGGGGCGCAGGATACCGCCGCCGCAGCGATAAACACGCATATATAAATTAAGCTTTTCATAACACTGCTATTCATTGGTATAAAATTAATTGCTTTATATACTGGTAATATGGAAATTCGTAAAAAATTAACGATTGTTACGCATCACAATAATACAATTTTCATGGAATACGTCCTGGAAGTAATTGCTTTTACCATCGAATCCGTTCTGATAGCGCAACGATCGGGGGCGCACCGGATCGAGCTTTGCGACAACCCCGGTGAAGGAGGCACCACCCCATCATATGGTATGATCAAAACTGCCCGGGAAAAAACAGATCTTCAACTGTTCCCTATCATCCGCCCGCGCGGTGGGGATTTTTTGTATAGCGACGTGGAATTTGAGATCATGAAAAAAGATGTATTGCTCTGTAAAGAGCTCGGTTGCGATGGTGTTGTGATCGGCCTGTTGCAGGCAGATGGCGCTGTTGACAAAAAGAGAACGGCGGCGCTTGTAGAAGCAGCTTACCCACTGGGCGTTACTTTTCACCGGGCATTTGACAGGGTAGCCAATCCCTTTGAAGCTTTAGAAGATGTGATCGCCTGCGGTTGTGAGCGGATCCTCACCAGCGGACTTAAACCCGCAGCACCCGAAGGCGTGGAATTGCTGGCAGACCTGGTAAGGCAGTCCAATGATCGCATCGTCATTATGCCCGGCTCCGGGATCCGCTCCACCAACATCAGGGAGATCGCGGAAAAAACAGGGGCACGGGAATTCCATTCCTCTGCAAGAGTGAGTATCCCTTCGGCCATGTCTTTTACCAATACTGCCATGAATGAAAGCCTGGATGCCACCTGTCTGCATGAAGAAGAAGTGAAAGCGATGTTGAAGGAGTTGGGAGTAAGTGGAGAGTAGTAAGTTCCGGGTGGCAAGTCGCAGGTGGCAGGTGCTTTGCGATCTGCATACAAGTCTTGGTAAATGTTGCGTGTATACCCCGGCCCGTGTCATTCGTGCTATACGGAAAAAGAAGAAGCATTTTTCCATTCATTCATTTCCTTTTTGAAATCCTCCAGGGAAATTGCTTCATTATTATCTGCTTCCTTAATAGCTTCGTCCAATTCTTTCAGCTGCTGCTCATTCAATAAGACCTTATGCATTATCAACAGGCGGTTGTATCGCTTCCGCAACCTGTTGTTCCCTTTTGCCGGTTATTCTTTTCCAGATCACACCGCCAAATCCTACAATTGCCACTGCTATTATTTTCCAGAATTTTAATAATAAAGCAAAGAAACCGGCCTTAGCCAGTACCTTGCCTGCCACCAGTCCGCCAATCGTCCACGCAGCCACTTCATCCGTAGAAGGATTAAAATCCCTATAGGCATAGCCTTCGCTGAACTTCGCGATCTCCAGTACCTGCGGTATATCTTTTTGTACCATGGGCAGGTTGGGCATGGTAGCAATGGCATTTAATACCAATACACCTTTTCTGCCCAGTATCCTGACATTATAATTCAGCGTGTTGACTTCCTCATCACCAAATTTTACCTCCTTCGCCCAGTGCAGCACCTTCTTTTCTTTATCATAGAATGGCTGTGAAGCCCAGCCCACGAGCCGGATCGGTTCATATCCCAGCTTCTCTCTTTCAGCATTGGCAGCCTTCGTATCCTTCTGCAGTTCTTTCAACAGGTCTGAATAGTTGATCTTGTCTGCATCCCCATCCTTTACATAACCGATCTCCTGGTATTGTATGTTAAATACATAACCGCTTTCTCCCATCACTCCCTGCGATTCCGGTAATATAAACCCAAGTGTCAGGTTTTCTCCCTCAGGATTACCCCACAGATCTACCAATACCCTCTCTGCCTGCTCAGCATCCATGTACTTGAAACCCTCCGGCACATCTATATAACCAATACCGTTTTTTAAAGTGATCTTTCCATGTTCATAAGTGAAAGCGTTTTCTATGGCTTCGATTTGTTGCTGAATTTCCTGTTCTGTAAACGTACTGTCTTGAGCAGCAGAATAAGTAAAGCCCAGGAGGGCAAAGGCAGCAATAAAGATATTTTTCATTTTTGAAGGTGTTAATGCAAGGCTAAAGTATCCGGAAAAGCCGGTATATCTTAGATTTCGATGCTTTTTTCGACAAAATCGATACTTTTTTCGATAAGATACGCTAAGGCGGCATGGTTATCCGCTTGTTGAAGGAGACCTGACAGGTTTTGCCTGCCCGCCAGAGCAAATTGCAGGTGGGAAGACCTGTTAGGTCTTACTACGGCAATTCAAAGCTTTTATCCAACCCATATGCCTTTTGGTAGTATTCCTTTGCTTCGGTTGTATTGCCCATAGCTTCGTGGCAACGGCCGGACTGGTAATAGGCTTCGGCGAAAGTATTGCTTACCTGTATGGCTCTTTCGAACACAACCAGTGCCTCCTGGTATTTTTTTTCATCGTAGAGCAATAACCCTTTTTCGATATAGGCTTCCAGGAAAGTGTAGTCGTTTTGAATGCATTCGTCAAAAGCGGCAATGGCAGCCGTATTATCGTTTATGTTGGAGTAGTACAGTCCTTTGATGAATCTTGCCTGCGAGGTGGTCCGGATCTCTTGCGAACCCCTGATCAGCGTATCTGCGATCTGTATCGCTTCCGGGTTGCCCCGGTTGGCATAGATGGCAGCTAATTGCAGCAGCGGCTCGGAAAACATAGGGGCTGCGGCAGAAGATTGCCGTAAGGCGGCAATTGCTGCGCTGGTGTCGCCGCTTTCCAGCAGGATGGCGCCGCGGCGGTACAACACCGGGGCATTGGCGCTGTCGTCCAGCAACAAGGTGTCGCTTTGCAACAATGCGTTTGTATAGTCCTGCACTTTCGCCAGGGCATTCATCAATTGATAGCGTATGCCCAAAGAATCCGGTGCCAGCTGCAGCTTTTGCTGCAACGTAGCCACTGCAGCCAGGTCGGCTGCTCTTTCGTCCTGGTCATCTTTACTGCCGTTGCAGGAGAGAGCAAAAAGCCCGGCAACCAACAAAAAGCTACAGAACTTCTTCATGCGCCATATAGGTTTCGATAGCGGTGTCATATTTTTCCTTCCAGGTAGTGATGTCGCCCCAGGAAACATTGTCCACGCTGATATCGCCTTCCGTAACGGTACCGATCTTTGTAAACGGCACTCCGGTGGCAGCCAGCGCTGCTTCAAATTTGTTTTCTTTTCCGGAAGCTACGGAAACCACTACCCGGCTCTGGCTTTCACCAAACAGGTAGGCATCTGCACGAAAGCTATCATCTAACGTTATAGCATACCCTAAATTTTTATTAAAGCCACTTTCCGTTAACGTAACGAACAGTCCGCCTTCGCTGATATCGTGTGCAGACCCGATCAGCTTTTCGGTGATCAGCTTTGCTACAGCCTGCTGCAGGGCAAATTCCTCCTCCAGGTCAAAATATGGTGCGGGGGAGAATTCCACTTTGTGCAGCTTATGCAGGTATTCGGAAGAGTCTATATTGTTGGTGATCTTTCCCAGCAGGTATATGCTGTCACCCGCGGTCTTGAAATCCAGCGTCATCTTATTGTCTATGTTTTCCAGCAAACCCACCATACCGATGGTCGGCGTAGGGTATACCGGCCCTTCGGGGTTCTGGTTATAGAAGCTCACGTTGCCACCGGTTACCGGGGTATCAAATTTCTTACAGGCCTCGCCCATGCCTTTGATGGCATATACAAACTGGTAATACACTTCCGGGTCATAGGGGTTACCGAAGTTGAGACAGTTGGTAACGCCGAGAGGAGTACCGCCACTGCAAACAATATTACGGGCTGCTTCACTTACGGCAATCATGCAACCCACATACGGATCGGCAAATACATAACGGCTGTTACAGTCAACCGTAACCGCTAATCCTTTATCGGTACCTTTTACCTTCACCACCTGTGCATCGCTGGGTGTATTGGTTGAGGTATTACCCGTACCTACCATGCTGTCGTATTGGGTATATATCCAGCGCTTGGAGGCAATATTGGGAATGGTGATGATTTTCTCGGCAACTGCTTTCAGGTCAGACGGAATTTCAATGCTGTCCGGCTGGAATTCGTTTATTTTACTAAAATAGGCCGGTTCCCGGTACTCCCTTTCGTACACCGGGGCGCCGCCGCCCAATACCAGGCTTTCGGCAGGCATTTCGGCTTCCAATTCTCCATTCATATAAAATTTCAGTAAGCCGTCATCGGTCACTTCGCCTATTTCGGAGCAGGGCAGGTCCCATTTTTCAAATACTTCCAGCACTTCCGCTTCCCTTCCCTTTTTAACCACCAGCAGCATACGTTCCTGGCTTTCGCTCAGCAACAGCTCCCAGGCCTTCATATTCGCCTGGCGCGTAGGCACTTCATCCAGGTTGATGCGCATTCCTACACCGCCTTTAGCGCTGGTTTCGGCGGTGGAACAGATAATACCCGCAGCACCCATATCCTGCATGCCCACCAAAGCGCCTTTGGGGATCAGCTCCAGGCAGGCTTCCAGCAGCTTTTTTTCCTGGAAGGGGTCGCCTACCTGTACGGCAGGCAGGTCTTCCACGCTGCTTTCGGTGATATCTGCAGATGCAAAAGCCGCGCCGCCCATACCGTCCTTTCCGGTAGCAGAACCCACAATGAATACGGGGTTACCGGTTCCTTCAGCGGTGGCGCTTACGGTTTGTCCCACTTTCACTACACCCACACTCATGGCATTTACCAGCGGGTTGGTATGATAACAATCCTCAAAATATATTTCGCCGCCTACAGTAGGCACGCCAAAGCAGTTGCCATAGTGACCAATGCCGTGTACCACACCGCTCAGCAGGTGTTGTGTTTTATCTTCTTTGATATTCCCGAACCGCAGTGAGTTCAGTGCCGCGATTGGACGGGCGCCCATGGTAAAAATATCGCGGTGGATGCCACCCACGCCCGTGGCCGCTCCCTGGAAGGGCTCGATCGCCGAAGGGTGGTTATGGCTTTCAATCTTGAATACCACGCCCCAGCCGTCGCCGATATCTGCCAGCCCTGCGTTTTCTTCGCCCGCAGCCACCAACAGCTTACCTCCATCGCGTGGAAGTGTTTTCAGCCACTTGATGGAGTTTTTATAGCTGCAATGCTCGCTCCACATCACAGAATAAGCACTCAGTTCGGTAAAGTTGGGTACCCTTCCCAAAATGGTTTTTATCATCTCAAACTCTTCCGGTCTTAATCCAAGCTTTTGGGCTATTTCTACTGTTGTATCCATGAATGATTGTTGTAATATAAGAAACCGCAAAGCTACGAAATGGGAGTGGGATTTAGACCGGGATTATGAGATGCTGGGATATATGGGATAATGTGTGGAGAAGATATTTTGTTGCCGGGCTGTAATGCCACCCCGTCCTTCGGACACCCCTCCGGAGGAGGGGAATGTTCCGCGATCTAAATTCCCCTCTTTAAAAAGAGGGGTGTCCGCCTCGGCGGACGGGGTATTCTACTCCTGTTCTACAGAAAAATTCGCTATTATAAAACACTCCAACTCCTCCATCACCATCCCGATCTCCTGCTTAACACGGCCATCCCGGATCCTGTACACCTTTACACCCTGGTCCACCAGGAACTGTTCCCTCCTTTTGTCATACTCCACCTTATTATCATGACTGCTGCCATCAATTTCTATGACCAGTCCCAAAGCCTTTACGTAAAAATCTACAATGTAGTTACCTATTACCCGCTGCCTGTCAAAATCAATGTTATGAAAACTGCCGTTCCGCACCTGCAGCCAGAATAATACTTCCGATAGTATGCCTGCTTTTCGCAAAGCCCTTGCCCTTTGCGTTAATGCTTTGTTTGCGGGAAGCGCCGGTATTTTTCTTCGATAAATGGGGATGTCGTTGATATGACAAAGGATGTTTGATCTCATAAGTATGCCACCCTGGTCTGCGACCACCCCTCCGGAGGAGGGGAAGGATAAGGTGTTTCTAAATATACGATATTTTAAACCGGTGCCGATGTTAATTCCCCTCTTTTTAAAGAGGCCCGCCTCAACAATGTCCAGTCAGGCGGGGGTGTCCGCCGCGGCGGACGGGGTGTTCCCACTCTTCCTGAAGACGATGATTATTACCAGATTTAGTCATATTTTGTATCACCGAACCGATAAACCCGTTTCACCATCCTAAAAACGATATGAAATCTTATGAAGTGCCTTTTCTCCATTACAACCCTTACCACATTCGTATTGCTCGGCGTTTCATGCGGTCATTCTTCATCTGAAGAAATAAAGCACGTGAAAGATGCGCAACATGCCGTCATCTATTATCAACCGGGAAGATTTGCGGGGTGGCCGGCCAACAACGCCGCATTCATTTTCGACAACGATGAAATTGTTACCGGCTTCACCGAAGCACCCTATAAAAAAACGGATGGACATAATGCTGACAAGCCCTACCTGAACTGGCTGGCGCGCAGCACCGATGGCGGCAACACCTGGACTGCCGCCGATCCTGACAACTATGCCGGCGATTTCGGCGATCAGCCCAACCTGCAGACAATCGTCACTCCTGTCAATTACCAACAGCCCGGCTTTGCCATGCGGGTGGTAGGCGCAGGTTACCACGGCGCCAACGATGGCAGGGCACATTTCTTTTATAGCTACGATACCGGAAAAACATGGAACGGGCCTTACGGTTTTGGTGACCTGCTGAGTTGGCCGGAACTGACCGAAGCCGGGTTTGACGAGCTTACGCCGAGAACAGATTATATCGTAAATGACAGCAGCCATTGCCTGTTATTTTTTTCTGCCAGAAAAAAAGGAGTATTCGCTTCCGACCGGCTCTTCTGTATCGAAACCACCGATGGTGGCCAAACCTATAGCTTCTTAGGCTGGGTGGTCGGTCCCGAGGGCACTGCCACCAACCCGGTAAAAGTGGAGCTGTTTGAAGACACGGATAAAAACCCTGATGCCAATGAATGTAGGGCCGCAATGTCGCAATCACAAAAACTGGACGACGGCACGCTGGTATCCATCATCCGGAGAAAATTCATTGTAGACGGAGAAGCTACTGATAAACACTGGATTGACGCCTATGCTTCCACCGATGGCGGTAAGACATGGCATTTTCTGTCAAAAATTGCCGATACGGGAGACGAAAACGGCAACCCGCCGGCCTTTGCCCTTACCAAAGATGGTCGTTTATGCGTGGTGTATGGCGAACGGGCAGCCGGCACCATCCACGTGGTATACAGTGCAGACAAAGGAAAAACATGGAGCCAGCCGGAGATACTGATGAACGGCTTCTGGTCGGAAGACATGCAACTGAACGACCTTGGCTATCCCCGGGTGGTCTGCCGCAGCGATGGAAAAATGGTAGCGATGTATTACTATTCAACCAAAGAAAACCCGCATCATTTGCGGGCAACTATATGGACGCCTTAAAATTCCCTTTATATAAACTTATAGGGTTTACCGGGTGAAAAAGCCGCGCTGCAAACCCTATAGGTTTTCTTCTCACATCCATTGCCCTATCACCCAATACCACAAAGCTGTTGTGATGAACGATACCAGGATACTGACCGCCACCACGAGGCTGGACAGCTTTGCATTCAGTTGGTATTGCGAGGCGATAATACCTGCCGTGATAAAGGAGGGCATGGATGATTCAAAAATGCTGACTGCCGCTATCTCCCCTTTGAAACCGGCTGTTACAGCCAGTAAAAGAACCAGTGCCGGCGCTATCATCAGTTTGTAAAACAACGCGGCGGAGATATGCCGCAGTTCTTTTCTCCATCCGTCAAACCGCAACTGCATCCCGATAGAAAACAAAGCCATCGGCGCCACGGTAGCGGTCAGCTTATCAAACAACGGATCGAAAGGCGACAGATCCACAAAACGGGGAAGGATAAGTGCAGCTATCGTAGCAAGGAAAGGTGTAAAGCCCAGCAGCTTTTTCAGCACTGCCTTCAGAGAAAGATTGTGTCCGTCTGCAGCATTCAGGGCTACAATAATGCCGGCGGTAGACAACAGCATAAAAGTCACCTGGTCGCAGATAACGGCTATGCCCAACAGCGGTTCGCCGAAATAGGCTGTCACCAGCGGAAAGCCTACAAAGGAAGTATTGCTGAGACCGGTGGTCAGCTTCAGACCGGCGGTCGTCTTTTTGTCCAGTCCGGCAAACCGGGCATAGGCCGTGATATACAGCCAGCCGCCGAACCAAACCACAAAAGGCATCAGCACGGGCATGATCAGCGCTTCCGACCACTGTATCTTCGGAAGATATTTAAAGGCGGCTGCCGGCAGCGCCAGGTTGATCACCATGGCATTGATACCTTTATGCGCATCCTTCGGTAAAGCAGTATATCTTTTAACCAGCCACCCGGCTAATAAACAAATGCCGATCAGTAAGAAATTGCTCATCAGGGGTCAAAGATAATGGCTATTGATTCATTGAGAACGTCTGTGCGAGGAGAATCCCGCGTTGTAAAAAAGCGAGTTGTTCTCTGAACATCCAGGCTGCGAAGGTTGCGTGGGGACACCAATGCTCTTAAATTAAGAGATTAGAGCACTGCGATCCCCGGGGTCGGCTGCGCCAGACCCCAGGTGGACGCGTGCCTTATTTTAATAGCATGGGTGGGGACACGCAACCGGGCGGCCCGCTGCCCCGGCGCGTGTCCCCACGCGCCGTTAGGCAAGCCTAGTATCTTATTCTTGTTGATTGAACGTTTGCATTCTCCCTTGCTGTGTTAATTCAGGATACAACAGTTGATGTGGAAGTTCCCGCTGCCTGGCTATGTTCTGCAGCACCGTCCCTCTCCGCTGCGGGGAGAGGGATAAGAGGGTGAGGGACTACTTCCCAAACATCCTCTCCAAATAGTCCAGTTTGAAAGCAATATAGGTTGCGTTCCCGGAGGCGGTGATATTGGGCTGGTTGCAGCCGAACAGTTCTTCGGCTAATTGCCGCATTTCCGTAACCGTTAGTGACTTGCCGGGTTTGATGGAATGTTGGTATGCCAAACTGCGGATCAGTTTTTCCCTGCGGGAAAATTTCACTTCGCTGTTGAAATGTTTCACCTGCTCCAGCATTTGTTCTATGGCGTTCTTTTCGTTGCCATCCGGCACATCTGCCGGTGTGCCCTGTATCACAAAAGTATCTTTCCCGAACTCTTCTATCTGGTAACCCAGCAGCAGCAGGTCGGGCAACAGTTCCTGTAACAGCACGGCATCAGGAGTGGAGAGGGTGATAGTAGGTGGGAACAGGCTTTTTTGCGTGGCGATCGGCTTTTCACGCGCTGCCAGCATATACCGTTCATATAAAATGCGTTCATGCGCCAGTTGCTGGTGTATCAGCACAAACCCCTGGTTGGTGCCGGCTACAACATATGTATGGTGCAACTGTAGCAACGGGACGTCTTCCAGCAAAGCCAGCTTGTCTTCGCCGGATCTTTTTAATGCATATTGCTCGTATTCAAACCCGCTGCTGCTGTCTTCCTGGTGAGCAGCCAGCAGGCTTTTGAACGTGCCACTGTTTTGTTTGGGCTCGGGATAAAAATCCTTCCAGTTTTTCAGCTCGCTTTTACTCTCTATCAGGTGCGCCTGGTTCTTTTGTGTAAAGGTTTGATATAATCCCGAAGCCGCTGTTTTTTCTTCCTTGTCTTTGGTAAAAGGATTGCTCACCGCATCCAGCTTTTGTATCTCCGGATCCAGGTCAAAATTCAGCGTGGGCGTAATGCTGAACTGCGCCAGCGCATGCTTGACGGCGGCCTGCACAAACGCATAAATGATCTTTTCGTCCTCGAATTTTATTTCCTGCTTGGTAGGATGAACGTTAATATCGATCTGCGCGGGATCCAGGTCGATAAACAGCACATACATCGGAAAGCTTTCCGAGGGGATCATGTCCTGGTAGGCACTCATCACGGCATGGTTCAGGTAAGCGCTCCTGATAAACCGGTTGTTCACGAAAAAGTACTGGTCGCCCCGGGTTTTTTTGGCTGTTTCCGGTTTTCCGGCAAAGCCGTACACCGTCATGTAATCCGTTTTTTCCTGTACGGTCACCAGCTTGGCAGCGTAATGATTGCCCAAGAGGTGAACGATCCGTTGTTTCAGCGTCCCCTTTTCCAGGTGGAAGATCTCCTGCCCGTTGGCTGTAAGTGAAAAGAAGATCTCCGGGAAAGCCATGGATACCCGGATAAACTCCTCTACAATATGACGCATTTCTACCGGGTTGCTTTTCAGGAAATTACGCCGGGCAGGCACATTGAAGAACACGTTTTTCATGGCAATGCTGGTACCCTGCTCAAATGCCACCGGCTCCTGCTTTTTTACCAGGCTGTTCTCAATTTCTATATAGGTGCCGGCAGGATCTTCCTGGCGGCGGGTTTTCAGTTCTACCTGCGCTACGGCGGCTATAGAAGCCAGCGCCTCTCCCCGGAATCCCATAGTGCGGATCCGGAACAGGTCGTCAATCTTATTGATCTTGGACGTAGCATGCCGCTCAAAAGCCATACGGGCATCGGTTTCACTCATGCCGCTGCCATTGTCTATTACCTGCACCAGGGCCTTACCGGCATCTGCCACGATCAGCTTTATTTCGGTGGCGCCTGCATCTACGGCGTTTTCCAGCAGCTCCTTCACGGCGCTTGATGGTCGCTGGATCACTTCTCCTGCTGCGATCTGATTGGCAATATTATCCGGCAGTAACTGTATCTTATCTGGCAACTTCTTCCTGTTTGTTATAGTTGCAAAAATAAGCTTTCGGAAAGGAATAGCATTTTACGGGGTGTATTGTGGATAAATCCCCTGATTACAGGCGCTTAACCGATCTATCTTCCACCCAGCCGCGCATATGCTTGACAATTTAACAAGCTCCTATTGCAAAAACCGGGGTTTGATGCTAATTTTGTGACCGTAATGAAGAAACTATTTGCCATTATGGTTGCATTTCTCTATCTCGCGTTTTCCTGCGGGCTGGTGGTGAATATGCATTACTGTATGGGAGAGCTGGCAGAGATCAGCTATCATTCTTCCCCAAAAAGCGATGACTGCGGGTACTGTGGTATGGAAGATTCCGACTGCTGCCACGATGATCTGAAAGTTTTCAAACCGGACGATATCCATAAGAACAGCCTGGTAGTAAAATTTGAAATACCTGCATTCTCCGGTCTTATTACCGGAACATATACTTATAACACTGACCGGGAACGGCAGGAAATTGGTAATCTGGCTTATTTCAAAGATCCCCCGTTATACGAATCACCTTCCCGCAATATATTACACGCTGTCTTTCGTATTTGATGCCCTGGCATACACAACAGACCGGGCATTGCGTTATCGTAATGCTGCTTCATCATTTATTTCAAAAAAAATCAAATACGATGCAAAAGATATTAATTGCTGTTATCAGCCTGTTCTCATTTACCCTGGCGCAGAGCCAGATACAAAAAGTAGAATTACAAGCCAGCGGACTGACCTGCTCCATGTGCAGCAACGCTATCCAAAAGGCGCTCAGTTCACTGGGCTTTGTGGAATCGGTAACAACCGATCTGAATAAGAATATTTTTACAGTGTCCGTTAAACCGGATGCCAGGCCCGACCTGGACGCCATGAAAAATAAAGTAGAAGGTGCCGGCTTTTTTGTGGCCAACCTTTGGGCATATACCAACTTCAGTCAGGTGTCCGTAAAAAACGATGCGCATGTTACCATTGATGGTATGACATTCCATTTTATGGATGTGAAGAACCTGACACTGAACGGTACACAAAAAGTAAAGCTCCTGGATAAAAACTTTGTGGTGGCCAAAGAATATAAAAAAATGACTAAACTGACCGATATGCAGTGCTATGAAACAGGCTATATGGAAGATTGCTGTAATATTGGTAAAAAAGGTGGCAAGCAAAGAGTCTATCACGTAACCATTTAGCGATAACTCATTTTTTCGGGCAGAGGCTGTCTGCCCTATCATTTACCACAACCACTACTTCATGCGCAACATTATCTTGTGTCTTTTATTACTGACAGGCTTTTCTGTGCAAGCACAGGAACTATATATCATGACAGACCCTGCCAGCAATGTACCGGCTAACAGCATCGGTGTAAGGGTAAGCAATAAGCTCATGCCCCGTCCTTATGACAATAACCGCTACGGCTACCGGGTATTACCGGAAGTGATGTTTGGCATCAGCAAAAGTTTCATGCTGCGGGGAACAGCATATGCCTCCAACATGTTTCAAAAAGGAATGCAATTTGAGGGCGGAAATGTATATGCAAAGTACCGTTTTCTATCCATCGATGACCTGCATTCCCATTTCCGGATGGCGGCTTTTGGCAAGGTGAGTGTATCGAACAACCCCTTGACCATGCAGCATACCCGTCAGCATATCATAAACGGGGAACCACATTCTCTGACCAATGTATACAGGAGCAACGAGATTGACCTGGACGGTAATCATTCCGGCTTCAATGCCGGCGTGATAGCCACCCAACTGGTACACAAGCTGGCCGTATCGGGTACCATATTCTACACCAGCAGATGGGACAATATAGATGCACCCAAAGTGCCGGGCATCAGCAGGCATGCAGCCAATTACAGTCTCTCTGCAGGCTACCTGCTGCTGCCCAGGGTGTATAAAGATTACAGGCAGCCTAATTTTAATATATACGTAGATCTGCTGGGCGCCAGTGCACTGGATGGAAAAGGATATTACCTGGATGTGGTTCCGGGCATTCAGTTTATCTTTAACAGCATTTCCAGGCTGGACCTGGCATACCGTGTGCAGGCAGCCGGCAATATGGAACGTTTCAATACCAGCAGTTGGCTGCTGCGGTATGAATATAATTTTTTAAACGCATTGATGAAAAAAGAAAAATGACGCTGCAAAAGATATTCTCCGGTATACTCAGGTTCCTGAAGAACATTTTTGTGAAGAAGGATTGCTGCAGGTAATTTTAATACATCGTCGGAGACGATGAAGAACATAGTGAATACGAAGTCGGAGACTTCGCATAGCGCTGCTAATATTTTTCCATTACACCCGGAGCGTTAAAAGTACTTCGCGCAGGGCTTTCGCCGCCCGGTGAACGGATACCGACCAGTCCTCAGCTGCTTTACCGTCTGCCCCATCTGAAATATACTTGAGGCAAACAAACGGAATGGATTCCTGCCGGGCGACCCACGCAAGGGCGTAGGCTTCCATATCCACCACGTCATAAAATTTACCCGTGTGCTGTATTTCAAAATTATCACCTGTGCCGCAAATCCCCTGCGGCAGGTGGTCAAGGGAAAACCCGTACTCCAATATGATATCCTGCTCACAGAAAGGAGTTGCATAAGGTTCAAATCCAAGCGGCGTCACATCCATATCCCGCTGAATAAATTTTGTACAGCATACCACTTCTCCCCTCCTGAACATATTACTGCCTGCCGAGCCAAGGTTGATGATCACATCAGGGCGGCGCTCAGCCACTCTTTTCATCAACCGGTACGCGGCATTCACCTTTCCCACGCCAGTGAACAGCAGCTCCCGGTCTGCAAACTGACCCGCAGCTTCTGATTCCAGGGCAAATACCAGTAAGCTATTCTTTTCCGTTGCAGTCTGTTTCATTAAACATGTTTATGGTACGGGATAAAATATTTCGGAATAAAGGCTCAAGCCTTTTATTTACCACTTAATTTGTACATGACGATAGTCAACAAATCCTTTAGCTGTTTGCTGCTTTTCATATCCATTGTCAGCGGTATCAGTTTCCCGAGGGACCTGGCTTTTGCAAAAGCTACCTTTACCTCTTCAGAAATTTTCAGACCGGAGATACCGCCTTTTGTTTTCTCCGTAAAGTAAAAAGACACTTTAAAAAAGCCATCCCAGGCAGAAAGCCAGCAGACAGTTTTTTTCTTATAACTGATCTTGCACAGCCAGGCCTTCCCGTCCTGGTAATACCTCCATTCCGGCGTCAGGACATAATCAGGCGCTCCAATCGCTTCCATAAAGCGCCCGAGCACAGCATGGCTTTTACCTAATACCCCCTCCAGAACAGAAGGTGTTGGATACACTTCCGCATCTTTTAACTGAATTACCGGTTCTGTCATAAAAAAGAGAGGCTAAAGATACTACCGTTCATCCATAGCTTCTTTCACAATGGTAAACGACTTCAATTTGGCAGTCCGGTCATATACCGGACTGGTGACCATCAGCTCGTTGATGCGGGTTTCTGCCAGGAATACGCCCAGCTTCTGTTTCAATGTTTCCTTACTGCCGGTGAAGGTATAAGCAGTCATACTGCTTACAGCCCGTTCTACTTCCGGGTGATGGAACATGGCCGGCAGCTCAGCCGGTGGTTGCAACGGGTTGCGCATATTGGTGATGATCCCCATGAACATGCGGTACAGACTGGTGGTCAGCCATTCCGCTTCTTCGTCCGTATCGGCAGCTATGGCATTTACACAGGCCATTATATAAGGCTCCGCCAACTGGCGGGAGGGCTTAAAATTATCACGGTATATCTCTATGGCTGCACGAAACTGCGCGGGTGCAAAATGTGAAGCAAAAGCATAAGGTAATCCGAACTCCGCCGCCAGGTAAGCACTATCTGTGCTGGAACCCAATATCCAGATGGGAATGTCCAGCCCTTCGCCCGGGAAAGCCCGCACTTTGGCATCGCTGTTTTCGCTGCTGAGATAGGTCTGCAGCTCGCGCACATCCGAAGGAAAATTATATTCGGCTGTCATGTTCTTCCTGCGCAAAGCGTAGGCCGTCAACTGGTCAGTACCCGGCGCCCTGCCCAATCCCAGGTCTATTCTTCCGGGATAAATGGATTCCAATGTACCGAACTGCTCTGCAATGACCAGCGGGGAATGATTAGGCAGCATGATACCACCCGACCCCACTCGTATACTGCTTGTTTTACCAGCCACCTCGCCGATCAGCACCGCGGTGGCAGAACTGGCCACATGCTGCATATTGTGATGCTCGGCCAGCCATATCCGTTTATACCCAAGCTTTTCAGTATGCTGTGCTACCGCCACCGTGCCGGCTATGGCGTCTGCAATGGTAGCTCCTTCTGTAACAATGGCCAGCTCCAGCACCGATAGTCCTGTATCTTTCTTCATTTCTGCTAAATATTTGTTTTTATGATCCTGCTCAACTCCTTAAAAACTTTTTCATTCCGCTTGTAATAAGTCCACTGGCCTATTCGTACAGATTCCACCAGTCCCGCTTTTTTCAGAATGGCGAGGTATTCAGATACAGTAGATTGTGTAAGTCCCGATTGCTTTTGTATAAGTCCCACACACACGCCGTATTTTTCGAAATCCATTCCATCTGCACAGGAAAAATAGCGATGCGGCTCTTTAAGCCACTGCAGTATTTCCAGCCTTTTTTCGTTGGACAAAGCCTTAAAAATTTCCAGGCAGTCTATTGTTAACATGAAGCAAAGATATATCGGATTATCTCGATATCCCAATTAATAAGGGGTAAACAACCTAATATGACCATCACCTGACAATACCGTCAGATAGGTTATTAGGTATGTGAAGGAAACATTTATAAGGTGATCCCGGCATTGTCAATGACCCGCCCGGTTTCGGTGCGGATGGTGCGCGCAGGGAATTTGCTGATAACGCGGTAATCGTGGGTGGCCATCACGATGGCGGATCCATATTCTTTGGAGATGCGGAATAAAAGCTGCATGATCTCATCGGATGTTTCCGGGTCGAGGTTACCGGTAGGCTCATCCGCCAGGATCAGCTTGGGGGAGTTCAGGAGCGCTCTTGCCACATCCACGCGCTGCTGTTCGCCGCCGGACAGTTCAAACGGGAATTTGAACCCCTTGGTTTTAAGTCCTACTTTTTCTAGCACATCGTTTATTTTTTCTTCCACCAGCTTATCGTCTTTCCAGCCTGTCGCTTTCAGCACAAACTTCAGGTTATCGTGCACATTCCTGTCGGTGAGCAATTGAAAATCCTGGAACACAATACCCAGGTTCCTCCTGAGAAAAGGGATCTTCTTCCAGGTCATTTCACTCAGCTTATATCCTACCACGGTGCCTTCCCCCTCTTTCAGCTTCAGCTCACCATACAGGGTTTTCAAAAGGCTGGACTTACCGGTACCGGTTTTACCCACCAGGTACACAAATTCACCCTTTTGAACCTGTATGTTCACATCACCCAGCACCAGCGATTTCCCCTGGTAGATATTTGCATTCTGAAGCTCTAATATTGTTTCTGCCATGCGTTCGTTCTGAAACGTCAAAGTTAAGACTTAAACGTAAAGATTAAAATTATGATATACAGCAGCCTGTATTTAATTCAGGGCTGACATTTTACCCACAGCCGGTCATGCCTGCACCATTGCCTTTACCACACCCTCCTCAGCAAGACATGCACAGACGAAAAAATAATATACACGATACTGACGGCGATCAACGCAAACTTTATAACAGCGGCTATGCCCGTCAACCATACCAACGGGCTGAGCACTCCTATGTAAAAGCTGGTAAGCATCAGCAGGTTTTCCCCAACATCCATAACAACCGCTACCAGGCTTCCAAAAGCCAGCAAAACCGCCACTCTCTGTAAAGCGCCGGTTCCGTACTGCCCGGAAAAGAAGCCACAGATGGAATAGAAAAACAGTCCGTAAAAAGGGATCAGCAGGAAGTCCAGCAGCATATTCAGCAGGAAGGAAAGGTGGCGGCTTTCCTTCCAGGTATTTACGATAGATGAAGCTTTGCCGGAGTCAAATGCCAGTTCCAGGGAAATGATACCTGCAGGCGACACGGTATTCACCAGTGTCTGCCCCTGCCATCGCAACAACCAGAAAAAAAATAGGGTGCCTGCCAGAAAAAACAGAATGATCTTCCAGTTTCCCATTGTGTTAGTTTGCCGGAACAACCTCGAGCTTTTCTTTCGAAGGTTTTCGCATTTTTTTGATAAAGCGGCTCACCGGCCTGAACAGCCGGTAATAAAATTCTTTGTTGAACAGTTGTGAATCGTGCATAGCCTTGTACGTCAGGAAAAAGCCGATCGGCAGCAGTACCAGCGTAGACAACCACATCCCCACAAAAGCAACGGTAAACCCTTCCCGTACAAACTTTTCCCCGAACATGTTCAGCAGGTGGAATATCAGGAAAAAAATAACCGCTATCACCAGGGGCATGCCCATTCCCCCCTTACGGATGATAGACCCCAGCGGTGCACCGATAAGGAACAATACCACACAGGCAAAAGAAAGGCTGAGCTTCCGGTGCCACTCCACCAGGTGGTTACGCAGGCTTTTGACCTTATATTGCGATTCATCCACGATGGACACGATACTGCTTTTCTGCGAATTGATCCTGTCAATTGCCCGGCTGATCGCCTGCTGGCGGGTGGAGTCGGGTAAAAGGTCTTCGTACCCTACTGCCCTGGGGCGCGCCATCGCTTTTACAAAATCATTTCTCTGGGAACCGGCTACCGGCGGTTTGGGTATTACCGGTTTCACCCCCCTCTTTATCTCGACGGAGGTTATCGTTGCCACCGGAGGCGTTTCCACCTTGGGCGGCGTAATTTTCTTACGCACAAAATCGTAGTTGATGCCAATCTCCCGGTCAATCTTCCGGCCCACCTCCGCTACCGATTTCACTTCCAGCGAATCTATCGTTTTGTCGAGCTGCCGCATATTCAGCATACGGTAGTTGTCTTTAAACAGGCTATCCGGTGTTTTCATCATCGTAAAATCACTCAGATCGAATACTTTTTTATAATTCTCAAAGTTCAACCGGATGTATTCCGTGTTGATCGAGTAGGACGGTCCCCGTTCTTCGTGACGCCAGCCATTTTCAAGGTGAAACTCCAGGAACTTCTTGTCATCGCTGATGTTCATTTTTCCCCGCTCCGCAACAATGATATTGTCCTGCAGGTTGTAGTTCCGTTCAAAAATGATGACGTCATGGATGGTGATATTGTCCTTTTCTTTTTTTCCGATCTTGATGGTATAACCTTCAAAATCCTTGAAGAAAACACCTTCTTTCAGGTTAAAAGCCGGCTTGGCGACCGTTATATCGTATAAGAGCGTTTGAAACTTCAACTGGGCCACCGGGATCACATAATTGGAAAAAAGAAACGCTACCCCGCACACCATCACCGCCACGATCATCAGGGGACGCATAAACCGCAGCAACGGTATGCCGGCAGACTTGATGGCTACCGTTTCGAAGCTTTCCCCCAGTTTGCCAAACGTCATGATAGAGGAGATCAGAATACCAAGGGGCAACGCCAGGGGCACGGCGGTAGCCGTAACATAAGTTGTCAGCTGCAGGAGGGTGAAGGTATCCAACCCCTTCCCTACCAAGTCATCTATATATTTCCAGAAAAACTGGAGTACCAGTATAAAAAGCGAAATGAAAAAAGTAGCAATAAAAGGGCCTATGAAAGCCTTAAGGATGAGTGTATCTAATTTTTTTATCACCGTCGGAAATTGCTTGTTTCTACTATACCTTTAGTGTATGGGTGACGCAAAAATACAACTTTCGGAAGAGGAACTACAGCTTGTACAAAACAGCGATCTCATTTTAACAAAGAACCGCATCATTGAAAAAGCCGGCTACCTGTTGGGCGGACTGGCTGTCGTTTTCCGCGAGCAGGCGCAGCCACTCCTGCACCAACTACCGGTTGAGAGCCGTTCTCCCAAGATCAGCAAAGGAGAGCGCTACGGGGAGCTGCCGTATGTGATGCTGGACTATCCCCGTCATTTCAAACAGGATGAGATATTTGCCATCCGCACCATGTTCTGGTGGGGCAATCATATCAGCCTGACCCTGCACCTGAAAGGCAGGTTCCAGGCGTTATATCAGCCGGCAATTATAGCCGCCCGGCAACTCCATACCGGCAACTGGATGTTGCAAACAGAAGGAGGCGAATGGCAGCATCATGTTACAGACACCTCACACATGCCATTGGGCAGAATGGACACAAAACAGTTGGAAGCAGTCTGCAACAGGCTCCTCTTTATAAAGATCGGCTATTTCCTTCGTGTAGATCAGTGGAATGAAGCGACGCCCCTGCTGACGAAGGCATTCGGCTCCCTTATAGAGGTTTTGCAGCGTTGATTCTAATTTCCCAACCGGTGAAAGAGTTCCTTCACCTGGTAGTCCCACAGACGGCTCTGGTCCTGGATATCCCTTTTTTCGGCAAAGTCTTTTATGATAAGAATAGTTTGGTTGGTCACTTCAGATTTTTCGATGGCGAACTCAAAATACTCCTCTTTGGGCGCATGCAGCCAGTGAAAGCGCACAAATTTATTCTCCTCCGTTTCCACTATCTCCGCCTTATCAGTTGAGTCATTCCAGCTAAAGCTAAAAATCTCATCCCTTTCATCTACCCTGTCTGCAAACCATTCCTGCAGCCCCGCGGGGGTAGACAGGAATTCGTACAGTATGCTGGGAGAGCACCGTACAGGATATTCCAACGTATATAATTGCTTTTTACTCATTGTTTTTGTCTAAAAACCAGTATTCTTTAAATCCAGATAGCTTGCAATAATATAAAAATATTAGAACCTTCAAAGTTTTTTGAATAATATTTTTCCTCACACCCGTAACAAACCGCCTGAGGCCTGATATTTTACAGGGCACCCAAAATATATTTTTTTGATATACATAGCAATTCGTTAAATTGCTGAAGGTGCAATATAAGGTGGTTGCCAGCGTTTTAAGTTTAATTTTAACATTAACACTATGAGTATGCGTCAACTCAAAATCTCGAAATCCATCACCAATCGTGAATCTCAAAGTCTTGAGAAGTACCTGCAGGAGATCGGCCGGGTAGAACTGATAGGTCCGGAAGAGGAAGTGCAGTTGGCTGAAAGGATAAAAAGAGGTGACCAGGAGGCGTTGGATCGATTGACTAAAGCTAATTTACGATTTGTGGTATCTGTTGCCAAACAGTACCAGAACCAGGGATTGTCGCTGCCCGACCTTATCAATGAGGGCAACCTGGGATTGATCAAAGCCGCACAGCGGTTTGATGAAACAAGAGGATTTAAATTCATTTCCTATGCCGTTTGGTGGATCCGCCAGAGCGTATTGCAGGCTCTGGCCGAGCAATCCCGGATCGTGCGCCTGCCGCTGAGCAAAGTAGGACTGACCAATAAGATCAACAGGGCTTTTCAGCAACTGGAACAGCAGTTCGAACGCGAGCCGTCCCCCGAAGAACTGGCGGAGTTACTGGAAGTGGATTCGGAAGAAATAGCCGCCACCCTGGGTGTTGCAGCACGCCACGTTAGCATGGATACCCCCCTGTCTGACGGAGAGGACGGCACCCTGGTGGACGTGATGGCAAATCCCAATGCCGACAGTGTAGACCTGAAAGTAACCCACCACGAGTCCTTAAAACAGGAAATAGAGCGCTCCCTGCATACCCTTACCAACCGCCAGCAGGACGTTATCAGGTTTTTTTTCGGCATTGGCATGGACAGCGCCATGAGCCTGGAAGATATCGGTGAAAGGTTCAACCTCACCCGCGAAAGGGTAAGGCAGATCAAGGATAAGGCCATTACCAAATTAAGGTCTACCTCCCGCAGCAAACACCTGAAAACCTATCTGGGATAGACGGGTGGCAAGAAGGTTTGCAGCGTAGTACTTCTTTACGTAATTTTGCAAATGTTGTTATAGTGAACAAATGGTTTGTTCACTATTTTTATTTTATACGTACAACAACCAGGGTTTTAAAAAACAGCAGCATATGTTTGAATCTTTATCGGAAAAACTTGAGTCGGCGTTTAAGCAAATAAAAGGGGAAGGCAGGATCAATGAACTGAATATTGCCAACACCGTGAAGGATATCCGGCGGGCATTGGTAGACGCAGACGTAAACTATAAGATCGCCAAGGAGTTTACCGATACCGTTAAAACCAAGGCATTGGGGGAAAAGGTGCTGACGGCCATCAGCCCGGGGCAGTTGATGGTAAAGATCGTGAAGGACGAGCTGGCAACGCTGATGGGCGGCACGGAAAGTACGTTTAACATAACAGGCAACCCGGCTGTCATCCTGATCGCGGGGCTGCAGGGTAGCGGTAAAACGACATTCAGCGGCAAGCTGGCCAATTACCTCAAATCAAAAAAGGGCAAATCTCCCCTGCTGGTTGCAGCGGATGTGTACCGTCCGGCTGCCATAGACCAGTTGACCGTACTGGGCGGTCAGATTGATGTAGACGTATACAGTGAGCCGGAAAATAAGAACCCGGTAGCTATAGCCCAAAACGCCATAAAGGAAGCCAGGAGCAAGAACAAAAACGTAGTGATCATAGATACGGCCGGGCGGTTAGCGGTGGATGAGGCAATGATGAAAGAGGTGGCGGAGATCAAAGAGGCCGTACAACCGCAGGAGATACTGTTTGTAGTGGATTCAATGACCGGCCAGGATGCGGTGAATACAGCCAAAGCCTTTAACGACCGGCTGGATTTCAGCGGGGTGGTGCTCACCAAGCTGGATGGCGATACCAGGGGCGGTGCGGCGCTGTCTATTAAATACACCGTACAGAAACCCATCAAATTCATCAGCAGTGGCGAAAAGCTGGATACACTGGATGTATTTTACCCGGACAGGATGGCCCAGCGTATCCTGGGGATGGGAGATATTACCACGCTGGTAGAAAAGGCGCAGGCCCAGTTTGATGACGCACAGGCTGCCAGGCTGCAGAAGAAAATGCGGAAAAACCAGTTCGACTTCCAGGATTTCCTGGATCAACTGCAGCAGATAAAGAAAATGGGGAATTTAAAGGACTTGTTGGGAATGGTACCCGGTATGGGAAAGGCCATCAAGGATGTGGACGTCAATGATGACTCATTCAAGGGTATTGAAGCCATCATCAGCTCCATGACGCCTTATGAAAGGGCGAACCCGGATGTGATCAATAACAGCCGGAAAATCAGGATTGCGAAAGGAGCAGGAAAGGATCTGAATGATGTAAGTCAATTTATGAAGCAATTTGAGCAGATGAAACAAATGATGAAAATGATGAATAAAATGCCTATGGGACGAATGGGCTTTGGAAAGCGCTGATTTTTTACCCTTTTAATTTTATAAAATCATTTTCTAGGCTTATCTTCGCAAACCTTTAGAAAGGATAATCAATATGTATCACCCATTTAAAATGTTTATTTTTTATGGCTGTTAAAATCAGACTGCAACGTCACGGGAGCAAAAAAAGACCGTTCTACTTTATCGTGGTCGCCGATGCCCGTGCGCCAAGGGATGGCAAATTCATCCAGAAAATCGGTACCTACAATCCATTGAGCCAGCCGGCTGCCGTACAACTCGACAGACAAAAAGCCCTGGATTGGTTGCAAAAAGGCGCTCAGCCTACAGACACTGTTCGCAGAATCCTGTCTTACAAAGGTGTTTTATACCTTAAGCATTTGCTGAGAGGTGTGAGCCTTGGTTTGTTTGATGAAGCTACTGCAATGGAGAAGTTCCAGAAATGGCACGACGAACATGAAGGTAGCATCAAAAAGAAACAGGAAGAAGCTTCAAAGTCCAGAAGAACGAGAAAGCCTATTGCACCCCGTAGAACAGAAGAGCAACCTAAAGAAGAAGGAAATTAATATATTTTACTAACCTACTTCTTAAGCGAATTAAAAACCTTACACATCGTGTGAGGTTTTTTTTATGGTTGCAGGTCGCCGGTTACTGGCTGGCACAACTTATTACTTACTACTATCCACTTACTACTTATCACTTACTAAGCCCTTTCCTGTATAGTTCAGTATTTTCGGGATCGAAGCACACAAAAATGACTTCTTCAAAATACCTCAACTGCGGAAATGCCGACACAGTTGCTATTGCAACAGCAGCAGCCGCGGCTTTCGGATAACCGTAGATGCCGGTGCTGATATTGGGAAAAGCTATCGTACGGATATTATTTCCCAACGCCAACACCAGGCTGTTGGTATAACAATTCGCCAGTAACACCTGCTCCCGGGCATTGCCGCCATTCCATACCGGACCAACCGTATGAATGACGAAACGGGCCGGCAGGTTTCCGGCAGTGGTTATAACGGCCTCTCCCGTTTTGCATCCACCCTGCCGGTTCCGGATGAGTATACACTCCTCCAGGATGGCTTTTCCACCCTTACGGTGAATGGCGCCGTCTACACCCCCGCCTCCCAACAGGGAGCTGTTAGCAGCATTTACAATAGCGTCCACTTCCAACGTAGTGATATCTCCCTGTAGCAGCGTTATATTCATAAAAATACAAACCCGGTTTTTTACAGTGGAACACCAATATGGGGTTTATAGCTACAAGGTAACAAAACAATCAGAATGCAGACCATACCGGATATTCCGGTTTTTGCTCTAAACAAACTTTCCGGTCAGTGAGACATCGACCCGTAGCACACTCTACAGGCGGGAGTCGTCACCCGCCGGCCAGGAATGTATTTCTTTTGTGATATTTTGAGTCTTCGTTGACTCCGTGGTTCAAAAAAAGAAGCACCGGAGCACAAGGGTACCGGGAAACACAATATGTTCCTTCATGATGCCTACCAGGGCAAAGAAAAGGTCTTTACAAAGCTGAAGCACTTCATGGCTTCGATCACGCCTTCTTTTATACCCAGGCCGGAGTCTTTGATACCGCCAAACGGAGAACTCTCTATACGATAGCCCGGCACTTCGTTGATATTGACCGTGCCTACTTTCAGCTCACGGATAAACCGCAGCGCGTATTCCATATTGTTCGTAACAATGCCCGAGGATAATCCATAGGCTGTGGAATTGGATAAAGCGACGGCATCATCAATATCCGAAAAGGTCAAAACCGGGGCAAGCGGCCCGAAAGATTCGTGTACCACCATATCCGCATTCCTGGGAACATCGGTAATGACGGTGGGCTCCAGCAATGCACCTTTGCGGTTGCCTCCCAGCAATATCCTGGCACCTTGTGCCACCGCTTTCTTGACAACGGTTTCCAGGTAGATAGCGGCAGCTTCGTCAATAACAGTGCCTACCTTGGTTTCGGGGTTAGCCGGATCGCCGCAGGTATATTCCTTTGCCTTTTCTACCAGCTTTTGGGTGAATGCATCTTTTATCTTTTCATGCACCAGTATCCGTTTTACAGCAGTACAGCGTTGACCGCTGTTGCGAAACGAACCTTCTGCAGCCAGTAGTACCGCTTTTTCCATATCAGCGTCTTCCATGATGATCAGAGGATCATTTCCACCCAGCTCCAGGATCACTTTTTTGTAACCGGCAGTCGCGGCAATATGCTTGCCCACCGGCACACTTCCGGTGAAGGATACGATATCTACCCGCGGATCTTTTACCAGCGGTTCCGCAATTTCTTTGGTAGGCCCCAATAAGGTGCTCAGCATATAAGGCGGTAAGCCCGCTTCATATAACAGCTCCGTTAACAACACTGCCGTCAGGGGTGTCTTTTCCGAAGGTTTCAGTATGACGGGGGTACCGGCAGCCAGCGCGGGCGCCAGCTTATGAGCCACCTGGTTGAGCGGATGATTGAAAGGCGTAATGCACACCGCCAGTGACAGCGGTTCCCGGGTAGTGAATATTTTCCTTGCCTTTCCCTGGGGAGAGATATCGCAGGAGAATATTTGTCCGTCGTCTTTCAGGCACTCCATCGCTGCGAACATCAATACATCATGTGCCCGCCCGGTTTCGTACACAGCTTCCCGTATGGCCAGCCCAGATTCGTTACTGATCGTTTGGGCAAACAGTTCTTTTTTTGCTACCAGCAGTTGCCGGGCCTTGTCCAGTATGCTGTACCGGTCGTACCGGGATAGCTTTTTCCCACCTTCCAGCGCGGCTGTTATGGCTTCTTCCGCTTCCGCAGCTCCGGCCAGGGTAACTGTACCCACTATACGATTATCGTAAGGACTTTTTACTTCCAGCAGGTTACTGCTCTTTACCGGTTTACCGGCAACATAACTTGTTAGATCCATGATAAGATAATGACTTTAAACAATGGTTCCGTTAATAGTAAAATCAAATACATCAAAGTTCCGGGGGTCGCCGCTGGCCTTCACCTGGTATACTTTATTGAGCGGATGCGACAATACCAGGGGCACCATTTCCTCGTAGCGGCCGCCATGCGAACGCAGGGTGCCATCCAGCGCAGAAAGATCGTGATAGGCAGGCTTGCGTCCTACCACCACATCTCTTGCCGACATTACCACCAGGTCGCCGATGCGGTCTTCCGGTTGCTCCAGCAGGCGGGTAGCTGTTGACTTATCGTGCACTTCGGTAATACCGGGCTGCACGCTCAGCCAGTTCTTCACGGTTGTAATATCCTGCGAAGGGTCTATATGTACCACCACGTAAGAGCCCAGGGCGCCGTGATGCTTTACATATGGGTCTGTAATAGGGCAAATCACCCGGAAGCCTTTTCCAAACTGCGCTTCCAGCATGTCTTCTATGAACAACACGTTCGGGGTTCCATCGGCTTTTATTTTGGCATTCATGCCATGATCTGCCGTAGCGCCCACCACCGCGCCGGCCTTCAGCAGCCTGCCGATCTCAGCATCCATTGCTTCATAAAAGGCCAGTGAGGCCTCTGCTTCGGGGGCATACGTGTGTTGCATATAATCGGTGAGTGAGAGGTAGAGAAAGTCTGCCAGTCCCTTTTCGATAAGGGCAACACCTGCGCGCAGTACAAACAGACTGGCATCGGCGCTGTAAATAGGCGGCGTAGGAAAACCCACCACTTCCTCAGCGTTCTCTATACCGTGAGTTTCCTTTTTTGCCAGGTTGGCCTTCTCTGCAGAAAAAGCAATGCCCGTCAGTTTATAGGAAAGTATATCCCTCAGCTTTTCTTTAGCGGTCACTACCGCCACTTTCCGGCCGGCATTGGCAGCAGCCGCCAAAATGGTTTCCGCCCGCAGGTATTCCGAAGAATTCATCATCACCTCCTCGTCTTTGGCCGCATCGTAAAAAAAGTTGCCGCTGATACCGTGCACTGCCGGTGAGACGCCGGTAACAATAGATGAATTGTTTACATTGGTAAAAGAAGGAAGCGCCCCCCTTACCATACCGCGGTACCCTGTTTTGCTCATTTGCTGCAGGTGGGGGAGCCGGCCATGCGCCGCCGTAACGTCCAGGTATTCGTCTGCTGAACCGTCGATACAGATTACTACTACCGGTTTGGCAGGCGGCGTATAGGTTTTGTTGTTGACGGTAAAAGAAACAGTTGATATAGATGCCATGATTTTGTTTATAAATACTAAAAAATATATAGCAAATGTAAACAAAAATTATTTGATCCCCTATTAAGTTTTATGATACCCGGACGCTAGCGGGAATTATTGGTTATAAAGTAGTAAATAACCAGCATCAGCGCATCTCCCGGACCTATATTTGCGGGCTTATGAGGTAGCCGGCCATCAAAAAACAGGGAATCTCCCTCGTTCAGAACATATTTGTCATCTTCAATCTGGTACTCCACCTTACCTTTCAGGATATACTTGTACTCATAGGCATCAGTAGTGATCATGACAGTGCGACGGGCGCCTTTTTTCAGTTCCAGCAGTACCGTATCCACAGGCCCGGCATCCATATTACGGGTAAGGATGCGTTTATACCGGAAACCTTTAGCCGCTTCCTTTTCAAAAACCTGGTAGTCCCTGCTTGTTTTGACGATCACTTTCCGGGTGCTTTCCTTGTTGTGACTGATACCATCGAAAAAATCGGTAAGATCTACTTTGAGGGCCAGCACGATATTCATCAATACCGGCAGGGAGGGAACGGTACGGTTATTCTCAATTTGCGAGATCAGTCCCTTACTGACTTTTGCTTCCGTGGCAAGCTCCTGTACGGTTTTCTTTTGTGCCTTCCTGGTTTCTTTTATTTTATTACTGATCTGGATAAGGATATCCTCCTGCATGCTTATCTTTTTAACTAAATTATTTTATTAAAATTAAAGGTAAACTTAATATCATACAAATGTTTTCCGGAGAGAATCAAATTGATAATCAAAAGATTATTTACTAACATGCGCAGAAGCATCCTCAATTAGCTGAAATTCCGGAACTTTGGCCTGTATATGAGCAGTATTAATGAACAACAGGACGCTATCATTGAAGAATTTGGCTTTTTTCCGGACTGGACGGAGAAATATGAGCATATTATTCAAATGGGTAAGGATCTGCCCCTGATCGATGCCCGGTACAAGGTGGACGAAAACCTTATACGGGGTTGCCAGTCCAGGGTTTGGTTGCATGCCGACTATACAGACGGGAAGGTATATTTCACCGCCGACAGCGATGCCCTGATCACCAAAGGACTGGTGAGCATGATGGTGCGGGTGTTATCGGGCCAGGCGCCGGAAGACATTGCCAATGCCCGGATTTATTTTATTGATGAAATAGGATTGAAAAATCATCTGTCGCTTACCAGGTCCAACGGTTTGTTATCGATGCTGAAGCAGATGAAAATGTATGGGGTCGCCTTCCAGGCAGGCAATTGATAAATGATAAATACTAAATCTGAAAAATGGAACCACTCAGGGATCAGGTAGAAGAAGTTTTAAAAACGGTATATGACCCGGAAATACCGGTGAACATATGGGAACTGGGGCTGGTATATGAAGTGAAAATAGAAGGAGAAGGGAAAGTAAAGATCACCATGACCCTCACCGCCCCTGCCTGCCCCGTAGCCGGCGAAATAGTAGCGGAAGTGCAGCAGAAAACGGAGTCGATAGAAGGCGTGACTGACGTACATGTGCACCTTACTTTTGACCCTCCCTGGGACAAGAGCATGATGAGCGAAGAAGCCCGGCTGGAGCTCGGATTTATGTAATTGTGGTAGATAAGCAAATTAATTTGCTGTATATCAACGATTTTTCAATTAGAAAGGCGATTTGGGCTAAGAATCCGTTCCACTCGGCGAAATTAATTCTGCCATATACTTGTTTTTGCTATTTTTGAGCGTTAAAACTCACTTATGAAAAGAATACATGTTTTGCCCGCCCTGTTAGTTTTTGCAACTCTTTTTTTGTATAGTTGTACCAAAGAAGAAATTCTCAATAATAAGGTGCCGGTTGCTATCGCCGGAGACAGCCTGACTGTTGAACTGGGTCAGGAGGGTTTTGTAACCTTAACCGGTTCGGGTAGGGATTCTGACGGAGAAATAGTGGCCTATCTGTGGAGCCAGGTATCTGGCCCTAATGAAGCTGTAATTGTCAATGCCGGCTCTGCGGTTACTGAAGTTACTAATCTGATAACTGGTCAATATGTTTTTCAATTGATGGTTGTGGATGACGATGGTGCAACCGGCGTTGATAATATTGTAGTTTCTGTTAAGATAACAGAAAACAATTCGTCTTTTAAACCTGCCAACAATCCCTATGAAGTATTTGTAGTGGGTTATGTAGGAGGCAACGATATTACTGATCATAATGCGCCTGAAATAGCGGCTTTGGCCTGGACCATTGGAAGCCCGATTGCAGGTCGCATTGCATTGAAATTTGACGACTTAAAGAATATTCCTGCTAACGCAACCATAGAAAGTGCCAAATTGTACCTTTTTTCCAATCCAAAACCTTTAAATGGAAATTTGATAACTCCGAATTTTGGCACAAACAACAGCATGTTTGTACAAAAAATAACGACGGATTGGATTGGCAGTGCTGTTCGTTGGAATAATCAGCCGGGTATAACGGATGAGAACCGGGTTTCGATACCCCATACTGATTCCAGTTCTTTGGATATAGAAGTGGATGTAACAGAATTGATAAAAGGCATGACCGGCACCAATGCAAACTATGGATTTGAGATCAGGTTACAGAACGAGTCGTACTATAACTCGAGGATATTCTGTTCAAGTAAAAATGAGGACGATACAAAACATCCGAGGTTAGAAGTTGTCTGGAAAAACTAGAAGTTATTCATATTCTTTCATTATTTAATAAAGCCCGGCTTCGCATGAAGCCGGGCTTTATTATTGGTTGCTATAAATACATTATTTTTGCGAATCATTTACGAATATATGAAAGTGGTAATATTTGCAGGAGGCCTGGGTACCAGACTGGCGGAAGAAACGGATGTAAGGCCCAAACCTATGGTTGAAATAGGTGGAAAACCGATCTTGTGGCATATTATGAAAATATACAGCGCCCATGGGTTTAACGAATTTATTGTTTGTCTTGGATATAAAGGATACGTTATAAAGGAGTACTTTATAAATTACTTCATGCACAACTCCGATATAACGGTTGATCTTGCAGATAATAAGCTTAATATTCTAGGAACCAGGGCGGAATCATTCAAAGTTACCCTGGTTGAAACAGGCGCTTCTACGAAAACAGCAGGAAGATTGCAACAGGTGAGGAAATATCTTGGAAATGAAGACTTTCTGTTAACGTATGGCGACGGCGTAAGTGACGTTGATATTACAGCGCTGGTGTCTTTTCATAAATCACACAGGAAAACTGTAACAGTTACGTCCGTGCAGCCTGATGCACGTTTTGGAGGGATGGATATTGAGGAGGGAGGAGTTGTAAAAGAATTCAGAGAGAAGTCGAAAGTAGATGCACAGTGGGTAAATGGAGGCTTTTTTGTCTTAAAGCCGGAAGTATTTAAGTATCTGGAAAAAGATATGACACAAGTAATGTGGGAAGATGCTCCGCTTGAACAACTGACAGCCGATCGCCAACTGGTAGCCTATAAACACAAGGGCTTCTGGAAATGTATGGATGCATTGAGGGATAAGATGGAATTAAACGAACTTTGGGAAACAGGAAAAGCTCCCTGGAAAATATGGAAATAATATGAGAGTACTGGTAATCGGCAATCTGGGATATATCGGTCCTATCGTAGCCAAACACTTCAGGTTAACCTATCCTTCATCTTTTTTAGCAGGATTTGATATAGGCTATTTTATTCAGAACAACACTTTCAATGGTATCTCCGGAGATACGCTTTTTGACGTTCAGTACTTTGGTGATGTAAGGAGTTTTAATTCTGATCTGTTGGCGGGGTTTGATGCAGTTATTTATCTTGCTGCCATATCTAATGACCCGATGGGGAATGCTTTTGAAAAACCAACGATGGATATCAACTGTAGATCAGCTATTCACATCGCCAGTCAGGCCAAACAAAAAGGTGTTACACATTTTGTTTTTGCCAGCAGTTGCAGTGTATATGGATTTGCGGATGCTGCACCACGTACTGAAATGTCTGAACTGAATCCGCTTACAGCTTATGCACGATCAAAAGTTAATGGGGAAGAGGGCTTACAGCCTTTGGCTGACAGTAATTTTCAGATCACCTGTTTGCGGTTCGCAACAGCATGCGGCTATAGCGATCGGTTAAGACTCGATCTTGTTTTAAATGACTTTGTGGCGAGTGCCATTGCTGCAAAGAAGATAACTATATTAAGTGACGGAACTCCCTGGCGTCCGTTGATTCATGTAAAAGATATGGCAAGGGCAATGAATTGGGCTATACAAAGGAAGGAAGGCGGAAGTTTTCTTATTGTCAACACCGGTAGCAATATCTGGAACTACCAGGTAAAGGAGCTGGCAAATGCAGTACAGCAGATTTTTGGTGACGTGGAAGTAAGTATCAATACCAATGCCCAACCTGATAAGCGTTCGTATAAAGTTAGTTTTGACTTGTATGAAAAGCTGGCACCTGCCCATCAGCCAAAGGTTACATTAAAAGAAGCTGTTATAGGGCTGAAAAAAGGTTTGGAAGATATAGCTTTTGCGGATCCGGATTTCAGGCAGTCGGGGTTGATACGATTAAAGACATTACAGCGTTTAATTGAAAATAATATTATAGACGAAAATCTGGCGATCAAATAATGTCGAAAATTGAAACCATTAAAGAAGTACTAAAGAACAACAGCGATTATCGCGATGCATTTATAGCAGCATTGGTTTCCTTTGAAAAAAACTCCGGATATCCCCGGACAAATGTAAGAGATATCGTTTCTGGTCCGCTATGCGACGAATTGTTTATGGGCGAAAAGTTCTCAAAACAGTTGCAGAACGGACTACAGATAAACTTCATTTACAATTCCAAGATAGCCAGAGAATTCCTACTCAGCAGCCCGGTGGTGCCCAACCACGTTTGGGAGCCCCAGACAACCAAGCTTCTGCTGCATTTCTCAAACAATGCTGAAAATGTAATTATCGCAGGGGCTTATTTCGGAGACCAGGCAATACCTGTTGCCAATAATATAAGGCAGGCAGGTGTTTGTCATACTTTCGAACCCAATAAGAGTAATTCTGATCTTATAGTGGAAAACGCGGGGTTGAATGGTCTCTCCAATGTCCTGATCAACAATCTGGCATTATGGAACAAAAGCGGTGAGAAGTTGATTTTTGAAGGGGAAGACGCGTTGGCATCCACAGTTACCGCTGATGCAGGTGCCGCAAATGTTTTACATACCATTACAATTGACGACTATGTAAAACAAAACAATATAGGAAAGGTGAACCTTCTAATGATTGATGTGGAAGGCAGTGAGCTAAAAGTGCTGGAAGGCGCCTTGGAGATGTTGAAAACAAACAAACCGGTTGTTGTATTTGAAACTCATAGCTTGTATGATGACTGGAGTAACGGGCTGGAAAGCGCTCCATCAGCCCTATTGTTGAAAAGATTGGGCTATGAGGTGTACGCCGTTCGGGAATTTCATCAGAACATTGATACGGGTGATATGCCGATTGAACTGTTACCCCTTGACAAAACTTACTGTGTAACACCTCCACATCATGGATTTAATATGCTGGCTGTTCCTTCGGCTGACTTGATAAAAAACAGCTTATTTCGCATTGTTAGTGGCTTGAGCCCCAAGTTAATATTGACGAAAAACGATCCCTTATTCTCTCCCTCTGACTATTAAACAACACAAATGTTATTTAATCCACTTGAACTAAAAGGAGCTTATACAATAGATGTGCAGCCATTTCAGGATAATCGTGGTTTCTTTACACGTACATTTTGTGAAAAAGAATTTGCTGAGCATAACCTTGTGCAGCATTTTGTGCAGGCTAATCACTCCGGTACACATGGCAAAGATGTTGTCCGTGGGATGCATTTTCAGTTTCCTCCGTTTGGAGAAGTGAAGCTGATAAAATGTGTGGAAGGCGCGGTATTTGATGTAATCGTAGACATCAGAAAAGGATCATCCACTTTTTTGCATTGGTATGGCACGGAGCTATCCTCCGAAAACAAAAGAATGATGTATGTACCGATAGGCTTTGCTCATGGCTTTCAGACACTCACAGCGTATTCGGAAATTACCTATCTCGTATCTTCATTTTATAGTAAAGAAAATGAAGGAGGAGTACGGTTTGACGATCCGAAGGTAGGAATTCAGTGGCCGCATGAAGTTTCACTGGTTTCAGATAAAGATATGAAGATTCCCTACATTGATTCAAATTTTCAGGGCGTATCACTATAATGGCGCAGGAGCAAAAATCATTGGTAACCGTTGGTATTCCTACCTACAACCGGCCGGAAGGATTGGAAAGAACTTTGAAATGCATGCTCTCACAAACCTATCGGAATATCCGGATAATCATTTCCGATAATTGTTCAAGCAATCCTGCTGTGCTACCGATATTGGAAAAGTATAGCCAATTGGATAGAAGAGTACAGTATAAGGTACACGAAACAAACCGAAGTATCGTCCCTAACTTCCAATATCTGCTGGATCAGGCGAAAGGGGAATATTTCATGTGGGCGGCTGATGACGACTCCTGGGATGATAACTTTATCGAAACCTGCGTGGAAGCAATGGATGCCAACCCCGATGTAGTATTGTCTATGCCAGATCTGAAATATGCACTGGAGGACGGCAGCCTGTTACCATCCAGGTTTGACAGAAGCTTTACACAGAATAATTTAATTGCTCGTAGTTTCAACTTTGTAAAGAGCCGTTCAGAAAATAAGTACTTTTTCTGTGGTTTGTACAGAACATCTGTCGTCAAAAATATCCCTTTCGACAATAGCTGGGGGGGGGATCACCTGTTTGTGTATGAGGTATTATCCAAAGGTAAACTCTTATACCTGCCTGGAAGGTCTAACTTTTACTACTCCAGAGGTGGAAGTTCAAGAGGTATGGAGTCGGTTAGAAAAGCATTTAATATCAAAAACAGGTTTTATTTTTTTGATCGATATATTATCCGGTACACGACCTACCAGTTTAGATTTAAACACCTTAGTTTTGTTGAGAAGGTGTCGTTATTTTTGGGGAATTGGTTAGGGCTGATATGCAACGAAGAGTTTATTCTTTATTATATATTCGTGAAGAAACCTGTCAAAGGTCTATTTCTTTTTTTTAGGAATAAGAAATGATTTTATAAAAATGAAGACAAATTGAATATTGAGTGTTTCATTTGTAAATAAAGGCATATCATACATGAAAATATTGGTTACTGGTGCAAATGGATTTATCGGCTCCTACATTTCCCATTTTCTGTTGCGTAAGGGGTATGAGGTCTTTGCTACTGCACGCAACTTTGATACAAGCACCCGAGAGCTCTTATCCGGTGCGTTTTTTTTGCCCCTTGATGTGTTGGATAGAAAGCAACTGGAAGATATAAGCGTATCAGCCGATTGCGTCATACATACGGCTACTGCTAATGACATTGTTTCCAAAGATACATTGGCAGGGATAGAGCTATCTGCCATAGGCACAAAAAATGTCCTGGAAATGGCTCTTCGAAACAAAATCGGAAAGTGTATTATCTTTTCAACATTACAGGTATATGGAACAGAACTGGAAGGGGAGATCAGTGAGGGATCACCGTTGCATTTTCAAAATGATTATGGGCTCAATCATATATATGCTGAACTGTTGGGAGAGCAATTCAGCCGTCAGAAGAAAGTGCAGTGTGTATCAGTTCGTCCCAGCAATGTATATGGCAGACTGCTAACAGAAGCATTTAACCGATGGAGCCTTGTGCCGGGGTGCTTTTGTAAAGAAGTAATGGCATCCGGAACCATTACTATCAAATCATCCGGTAAACAAATGCGCAATTTTGTTAACCTGGAAAATATCAGCCGTGCGCTGGAGGCGATTATATTACATTTTCCCAACAGGTATGAAAATTATAATTTAGCATCTTCCCGGGGGTTTACCATGGAGGAGATGGCCCAGGTTGTAAAGAAGGTAGCTGAGAAAGAATTTAATAAGGAAGTAACTATAAATATTACCGGTGAGAAGCCTGCAACCACCAATTTCTTTAATGTCAGTCTTGACAAGTTAAAAGCAATTGGATTTACGGAGGATGAAGACTATACACCTGAAACAGAGATCAGGGAAATTCTTAATTTTTTAAATGCAAAAATGAACTATGAATCCAATTGAAGAATTTAAGAAAGAAAGGGCGGAGGCCATGGAAGCCATGTCAAAAGACATGGAGCTAAAAAAGAAATCCGTGGACTGGATGCTTCACGCTGATAAGTATAAGTATACTTATAATTTTTCGTGGCTGGGACGCCCCATCATTAAGTATCCACAGGATATTGCTATTATGCAGGAACTTGTCTGGAAGGTGAAGCCTGATCTGATTATTGAAACCGGAATCGCTCATGGCGGCTCTATTATTTTCTCGTCTTCCATGATGGAACTTCTGGGTAACGGAGGGAAGGTAATAGCTGTTGACATCGATATCAGAAAACATAACCGGGAAGAAATAGAAAAACATCCGATGTATAAAAATATTACTATGCTGGAAGGTTCTTCTGTGGATGAAAAGATTGTGCAACAAATATCAGATTATGCAAAAGATTTTAAGAATGTAATGGTTGTGCTCGATTCCAATCATTCACACGATCATGTTTACAGAGAGCTCGAACTGTACACGCCACTGGTTTCTGTTGGATCCTATATTCTGCTACCGGATACCTTTGTAGAATTCTTTCCTAAAGGATATGTTACCAATCGCCCGTGGGACGTTGGAAACAATCCTTTTACTGCAATGGAAGCTTTTTTAAAAACAACAACTGATTTTGTAAAAGACGAAACGATTACAGATAAATTGCTGATAACTGAAGCATTGGGTGGCGGCTACCTCAAACGCGTTCATTAAACCATGAATGATGTGCATTTACACAGACATTTTCCGGTAGTCAGTATAGGACTTCCTACTTATAATCGTCCAACCGGCTTACGAAAAGCATTGGAGTGGATAAGCAAACAAACCTATCCAAACATTGAAGTTATTATTTCAGACAACTGTTCGGAGATAGAAGAGGTGCAGGAGATTACAAAGGAGTTTTCGTCAAAAGACAAGCGCATAAGGGTCTTCAGGCAGGGAAAAAATATAGGACTGGAAAATAACTTCAACTTTGTATATGCGCAGTCTAAAGCTCCTTATTTTATCTGGATGAGTGATGACGATTTTTTTGAACCCAATTATGTAGAAGAATGCGTCGCTTTCCTTGAGAATAATCCTCAATATATTTTATGTTCCGGCGTAGCAAAGTATTATGAGGGAGATAAATACCTTTTTGATGAACCCATGTTCCGGGTAGAGGGTAATGGATATTTTTCCAGGATCGTTCATTATTTCAGCCATGTGGAAAAGAATGGCAACTTCTATGGGGTTTTCAGAAATATTAGCCTGTTTTCCGATCCACCGTTGCCTGCACAAATGGGAAGCGATTGGTCATTTATGGCGAAACTAACCATATTAGGTAAGCTTGCTTATGTTTCCACTACAGCCTATCACCGATCAATAGAAGGTAATTCTCAGACGAGAAAAAAGCTTGTGACAAAATATAAGCTAAGGGGATGGAAGAACATTTTTTTTGAAACCTATCAGGCCTACATCGTGTCATCTAATATCTTTTCAGATAACTATATTCGTTCTAAAGTTCCTTTGCCTGTGCAATGGTGTATCACGCTCATTGTTTTTCTTCAAATAAACTGGAAGCTATTCTGGAAATTTATAAGGAAGATAATCCGAAAGGTTTTTAATAAAGCGAATATCCAATAGAAGAGAAAATAATAATCCATTCCCTTCTATTGGATCGCTTTATATCTATCTCTTTAATATCAATCTTTCATATTCCCATTTATCACCGTTTCTCAGCATCAGCGTATAAGTCCCTTCGCTGAAGCGTCCCAGGTCGTTTAGATAAATGATATTTTGGCCAGGTTCTGCATTATAGGTCTTTTTCAGCACTACTTTCCCGGTGATGTCCATCAGTTGGTATTCCACCATTTTCCTGGACGAAGAATAAAACGTTATATTTAAAACCGATGATGTCGGATTCGGGCTGATCCGCATTTTCCCGGTTACCGCTTTATCCAGTCTTACTACCAGGATATTCGTGTATTTGTTAGTACCCTGTTTTCCTACCGCCTTTACGCGATAGTAGATTGTGCTGGATGCATCCACGAGGTCAGCATCTGTGTAAGTAAAGCCGGTAGTCGTATTTGCGACAACAGGCTGGTTGAGCTGTCCTATCTTCCTGAAGGATTTGCCGTCAAAAGATCGCTCAATTTCAAAATGACTGACCTGTTCCGATGTCATGATCCGCCAGTTCAGGTCTATCGATCTTTCTTTTTGTACAGCATTAAACTGCAGGAACTGAATGGGTAGTATCTCACAGGGAACCACCGTAATTGTAGCTTCCGCACAAGCAGTAATGTTACAGTCACCTTCCGCCCTCACGTAGTAGGTGGTAGTGACAGCAGGGTTCACAATAATGGATGCTCCCTCCCCTATCAGCGTTCCGCCACAACTTCCGGTATACCACCGCCACACCGCGTTGGTTCCCAGGTGTCCGCCCCCTACTGTTAAAGAGACCGGATTTTCGGGACAGGTGGTGAAGGCCGGATCCGGTATTATATGCGTCGGCGCCTCGGATGTATCCTTCGCCGTTAGCAGGAAGGATGCAGAGGTGTACCGGCAATCGGCATTATTGATATCTCCTCCCGCGGCAGCTACTCTTACCCTGTAATACCTGCCCACATCGGTTGATTGCAGCGGGTTGATAGTATAGGTTTGGTTGGTTGCCCCTGAAATAGGAGCCCAGCTTACATTGTTGTTGCTCACTTCCCATTGATAATCCAGCGGACCGGCTATAACCGTCGGGTCGCTGAGCGAAGCATCAAAAGTGGTAATACCGCCCACGCAACCTGCTGTGGGATTAGCCACTACAGTAGGCGTAGGATCACATAAACCGAACTGTATATCATCTATCGCCAGGTCATTACCGCAACCACCGGGCGCTGCATTGCTTATCTCAATATCCACCTGGGATAGCCCGGGTGGCATCACGAATTTCATCCCGTACTGGTTCCAGTTCGGACTGGTTATATCCGGGGTGGTCAGATTGGTAATAATGTAACCATTTGCCGGGTTCCGGATCGTAAATACCAGTTTCGGATATACCATCTGCCCGAAAGCATCCTGGCAGAAGGTCTCGTAGGAGGAATTGGAAATATTGGAGACAAAGGCAAAAAGCGAATACCGCAGGTTACCGCAGGGCACATTCACCCTGTCTCTATAGATCACATTGTGGTGTACATCGGCATTTACCACCATCATTCTTCCGTTAGTATTGCCTGTATGATCCGTACGATTGATCCACCGGCTGGTGTTCCCGTTCTGAGCATTCCGGGTGATAGCATAACGTTCCACGCCCAATGGCTGACTGGTGGCACCGGTGTAGCCGGTGAATGCCGTTCCTGCGCTGCCGGTTGCCGGCGGTATTGCTGTGTGCAAGCCATTACCACTGCCACTGCCAAAATTCTGCATATACAATATCCTGTTCAGCGCTTCACAGGGTGGCATCTCTGCAGTCGTTAAGATAACAAATGGCGTCGGCTGATCTTCACCGGGGTCATCCGGTTTGGCATTGCTGTTAAGATCCGGGTTATCACCATCGGTAGAGGTGTCGGTTACCCTGGCATCCAGATAACCGAGTCCGGTGGCTACAACGTTATTGTTATATACTCTGCCTATTTCAATATTGCTGGCTCTAAAGCATACTCTGATGGTAAAGTGGTTATTCGCCGCAGGCGAAGCGGGCAGATTGGATAAGCTGCTGTTCAACAGCTCTCTCCTGCTAGCCGGACCACTTCCACCGGTAAAACCGGGATTGAGTACCACACCGGCCGGATTATCTATCAGACTGACAGACACATTTGATACGTTAGACACCGTACCTACCCTACCAAATACACCTTCTAAATTTTCTGTAACACTAATATTCTTTAACGGCCAGTTACCATAGTTTTGAACATATATATCATAGCATAAATCATATACGCCTGGTGTACCGGTAGGCGTTGCTGAGGACAACTTTTTAGCAACACCGATGGCAGTATTGATATCAGTCATATCCGTGCTGAAATAACAGGGAAAGGTTGTGATGGGTGTACGCACACCATCTACAATACTTATTTCGTAATAGTTACTTCTGTATCTTCCGGCACCACCTGTGTACGGTGCATTGGAATATGAAACATAGTAATCGGATGCTACCAGTTTACCATCTGAATAAGAAAGTCCGATAATGGTATTACCGGGAATAATGTTGATCAGGGTTGCCTGAAGTGGCGCAATACCATAGTCCTTGTAATTGATGGTGATGTAGTTGTTGTCCAGGATAGCCATGAACTGCCCGTTGGGCATTATAACAAAATCCCCATTTCCCTGTAACGGGTTTAGCCCTGAAGGAAGAGATACCGGGATAATAGGACCAAATGTATTGGTAGCAAAATTTACCGTCTGCAGTGCCAGACCGTATGGATAGGAGCCGGTATAAATTAACTGGTATCCCATTCCCTCCGCATCAAAAGTAAGCCCTATCACATAAGTATTGTTATATATCGTCAGGACGGCTGTAGAAGGCGGACAGGCTGTTCCTGGCATCCACCGCCACACATAAGTATGAGGAGCCTGATACCTGGTATAATACAAATGCTGATCAGCCGGATTAAAAGAAATACCTGAATTATATTCATAAAAACCCGGAGAAGCAAGTCCTGCCAGGTTACAGGTAGTAGGCGGTACCGTACTCAACGTCAGGTTATTGGAGGTATAGCGAAACTGCATAAACCCCCTCGAGGTGGTAGTGCTTGAAGAACAAGGTGAATTTCCTATGCTTACAGGAACCGCATAAGTTGCCTGCGCTTGTATTTCTATACTGCCCAGCGATGCCATGCTAATCAGCACAACAGCTAAAAGCTTCCAGCCAGGGTAGGGTTTCGTTTTCATCGTACAGGTTTTATATGCTTTCTTAGAATAAGTATTTACGCTGTAAAGCTATACATGTAAACACTTAGCTTTTTTAGAATTCGACCATCCAACATTTTTTTTCGATTAACATTCCTGTCATTAGCATATGTCAATTTCTATAAGTGTTTATGCCTAAACACCCGGACTAAAAACGTATTTATTGCAAAAGAAGTATCTGTACACGGAGACATCCATCGAATTTTGACATAAAAAAGCCCGGGTATTACCCGGGCTCAATGCAATGGTTACAAACGTGTTGTACCTATTTAAAGGTGCCGATAATATTCGCGGCGAGTTCAGTCATTTTTTTGATCCCTTCATCAGGAAGGTTTCCTTTCTTAAACTCCGCTAATACCTCCGGCAATTTGTTTTCCATTTCCAGCAGGAAGATGTCTTCAAACTCTCTCACCTTGTTTACAGGCAGATCTCTCAATAACCCCTGTGTTCCCAGGTAAATGATCGCCACCTGCTTTTCCACTGCAAACGGCGTGTATTGTGGTTGTTTCAGAATTTCCACGTTTCTCGCCCCTTTGTCGATCACAGATTTGGTAGCCGCATCCAGGTCGCCTCCGAATTTGGAAAAAGCCTCCAACTCGCGGTACATCGCCTGGTCGAGCTTTAATGTACCCGCTACCTTTTTCATAGACTTGATCTGCGCATTACCACCCACACGGCTAACTGAAATACCCACATTGATAGCAGGACGAACACCTGCGTTGAACAGGTTCGATTCCAGGAATATCTGACCGTCGGTGATGGAAATTACGTTGGTGGGGATATAGGCAGATACGTCACCGGCCTGTGTTTCAATGATCGGCAGCGCCGTCAGTGACCCACCACCCTTTACGAGGTGACGGATGCTGTCCGGAACATCGTTCATTTGCCTGGCTACGTTGTCATCGCTGATCACTTTGGCAGCACGTTCCAGCAGGCGGCTGTGCAGGTAGAATACGTCACCGGGATAAGCTTCCCGTCCCGGGGGGCGGCGCAGCAACAGGGATACCTCGCGATAAGCCACGGCCTGCTTACTCAGATCATCGTACACGATCAAAGCAGGGCGACCGGTATCACGGAAATATTCTCCGATAGCGGCACCCGCATACGGCGCAAAGAATTGCTGAGGCGCAGGGTCTGATGCTGAAGCAGCGACAATCACCGTATACTCCATTGCTCCGTTGTCTTCCAGCGTTTTCATCACGTTGGCGATGGTAGAAGCTTTTTGACCACAGGCTACATATATACAGTACACCGTTTTACCGGCTTTGTGAAATTCTTTCTGATTGATGATCGTGTCAATGGCAATAGCCGTTTTACCGGTCTGGCGGTCACCGATGATCAGCTCACGCTGACCACGACCCACAGGGATCATCGCATCAATGGCTTTGATACCGGTTTGCAGCGGTTCTTTTACCGGCTCACGGAAAATTACCCCCGGCGCCTTACGCTCCAGCGGCATTTCATATAATTCACCAGTAATGGGACCTTTGCCATCGATAGGTTCTCCCAATACGTTTATTACACGTCCGGCAAGATTTTCACCTACTTTCAAAGAGGCGATCTTATCGGTTCTTTTCACCTTGTTGCCTTCTTTGATCCCTGTTGATTCACCCATCAATACCACCCCTACATTGTCCTCTTCCAGGTTCAATGCAACAGCCTTTACGCCATTTTCAAACTCTACCAGTTCACCGGCACGCACGTTGTTTAATCCATAAACACGTGCAATACCATCACCCACCTGCAATACCGTTCCAACCTCTTCCAGGTCTGCACCGGGGTTAAAGTTGCTCAGCTGCTGACGGAGTATGGCGCTTATTTCATCGGGCTTAATCTCTGCCATATTTTTAATTTATAGTTATTGAATGTTTTTAAATGTCTTATCGGATATTCTTAATATACACATTATCCCTGAACTGCTTACGGATATCTTTCAGGTCGCGCAATACACTGGCATCTACCAGGTTGTTATTAAATTCCAGTACAAAGCCGCCGATCAGCTCGTCTTTTACAGCAGTCTCTAATTCTACATTGGCTAAGCCGGCCTCCTGCTTTACCTTTTGTTCGATAGAAGTGCGCAGTTCATCGCTGATGGGCTGCGCCGTTGTCAGCTTTACCTTGTAGATCCCTTTCAGAGTGTTGTATTGCCCTATCGCCGCATCAATGATCTCCGGCAAAATGCCTTCCCTTCCTTTTTTAACCAGCAGACTGTTGAAGGAAGCAGTCATTTGGCTCACTTTTCCTTTGGTAACCGCTTCCAGTATATTGGCCTTTTTATCAGCAGTAATAACAGGACTCTTAATTACCGCTACAAGCTCCCTGCTCTGTTTGAAAACAGACTGCAGGAACTTCATGTCGGCATGTACAGCATCCAGCTGGTTCTGCTCCACAGCCAGATCAATAATACTCTTAGCATACCTGGCAGCTAAACGGGGATGAAGCATGGTTTTAATTTGAAAATTTGAAAATTTGAAAATTTGAAAATTTGATCCCGCAGTTGCTGGATGAAAATGACTTCAATTTTCGTTTTCCCGTTACTTAATTCAGTTTAATGTCGTTGGTCAGTTCTTTAATGAACTTTTCCTGCTCGGCTTTACCGGACAGCTCACGACGGATCACTTTTTCTGATACTTCTATCACCAGGTTACCTACCTGGTTTTTCAGATCGATGATGGCTGCCATCTTCTGGTTCTCGATCGCCAGGTGGGTGTCTGCCATAATTTTGGAAGCTTCTACTTTCGCCTGCTCTTTGGCTTCGCCGATAATCTTATCCCGCATAGCTTTTGCTTCATTCAATATCTGGGTTCTCTCTTCACGGGCAGCGGCCAGCAACCTTTCGTTATCGTTTTTCAACTGTGCCATTTCCGCTTTCACTTTCTCCGCGCTGGCTATTGCATCGTTGATACCCTGCTCACGATCGCTGATGGCCTTCATAATGGGTTTCCAGGCAAACTTACCCAATACAAACAGCAGGATCAGGAATGCGAGTGTAGACCAGATAACCAACCCCGGATCGGGAAGCACCAAAGGATTTATTTCTAATAATGTAAACATATAAAAAGCTTTAAAAGCAATGAGTTTTAAGGGAAGTACAGACCTCGTCGCCCTGTGCTAAAGATCTGTACCATTTCATTTACTGATCGCCTGCGCGGTAATTATCCGTTTCCTAACAGAGATACCACCACTGCGAACAGGGCAACCGCCTCTACCAACGCCGCAGCAATGATCATGTTTGTGCGGATATCATTAGCAGCTTCCGGCTGACGTGCAATACCTTCAACGGCACCTTTACCGATCTGCCCGATACCGATACCGGCACCAATTGCAGCTAATCCGGCACCAATTGCAGCTACACTTCCTACTACCATTTTGTTTAATATTTAAAAGTGAATAAAAACGTTTCTATACCCTGTTCACACTAATGCGCATCACCGTGATGATGCTCCTCGATAGCCATACCTATATATAGTGCAGATAACATGGTAAAAATAAATGCCTGTAGAAATGCCACCAGGAATTCAATAGCATAAATGAACACAGCAAAGGGTACCGCCACCGCAGAAGCCGCTACAGATTTAAAGATAAAGATCAGACAGATCAAACTCATCACCAGGATGTGCCCTGCGGTAATATTCGCAAACAACCGGATCATCAGTGAAATGGGCTTGATGAAAACACCCAACAGTTCAATCGGCGCCAGAAATACCTTCATCACTACGGGTAATCCGGGCATCCAGAAGATATGTTTCCAGTAATCCCCGTTACCTTTGATATTTACAATCACAAATGTGAAAAGCGCCAGCGTCATGGTAAAAGCGATGTTGCCGCTTACGTTGGCAGCACCGGGGAAGAAAGGCACCAATCCCAACATATTGTTGATCCAGATAAAAAAGAAAACTGTCAGCAGGAACGGCATGTAACCGGCGTACTTATGTCCCAGGTAAGGCTTTGCGATCTCGTCGCGTACAAAGATGATGATGGGCTCTATAAAAGACTGGAATCCTTTGGGAGCAGAAGTAACCCCCGTTTTTTTGTAGGCTTTAGCCACTCCCAGGAAAATAACGATCAACAGGAATACCGTCAGGAACATGGAAGCCACATTCTTGGTAATGGAAATATCGAAAACTTTTTTGGAAGCTGCTTCATCTATGCTCCCGTCTGCATTCACTATTTTTATTTTCCCGTCGAAGGATTTATAAGGATAATTTCCGTTGTACACGACCGGTTCATGATGTTCGCCCATCAGCCTGGCAGAAGAAAAAACTTCAAACCCTTTGTCCGTTTTTAAAATTACCGGCAAATGAAGGGAAGTATGCCCCCAGAGATGCCAGCTATGGTCATCCCGGATGTGGTTCAGAATAGTAGCGGTAACATCAAACTCTCCCTCGGTATCGCCGTGTTCCTGCGCAATAGACACATTAGAATAAAATAGAATAAATACGCTGAAAACCGCAACCAATAAGGATTTAATGCTTTTTTTACACATACGACCCCGAAAATTTGCGCAAAGATAGGGGTTGGAACCCATAAAAAACTATATATAAAATACGATTTCGGGAATTTTTTCCACCGCTATTAACCTTTTTCGACCACCTGTATTTTTTACCGGAATTATCAGGGTGTTTACCGGGAATTTTGCCCGTACAACCTATTATTGATAGGAAGCTTTTTACTCCGGTCATAGTTTTACAGAAAATAATCAATATGTATGACAAGGGAAGTTGGAAATAAAAATAACAGGGACGCGGTGCTGGCAGGATTTATATTACTATTGGTAGGCACCGCCATTATTGTCAAGCAAACCATAGAAGATTTCCCTGGCTGGGTGGTGAGCTGGCCTATGATATTAGTAGTGATCGGCATTTTTGTAGGGATGAAGAACGCCTTTCGCGGCCCAGGTTGGATCATCCTGATCGGGTTGGGCTGTATCTTCCTGGCAGACAAGATCGTACCGGGGGTGAACCTGAGGCGATTTGCCTTGCCGGCCGTCATTATCGCCATTGGTCTGTTCCTGATCTTTGCAAAATCATCCCAGCGAAGCAGGCTGTATAAAGATCTGGGCGGAGATGGCAGTGAAGATGAATTTGGCCAGACCTCTTATTCACGGAAAGCTTCTGTAAATGATGAAAACGAGGTACTGGACAGCGTATCTATCTTCGGGAGTGCCAAAAAAGTGATTTTTTCCAAAAGCTTTAAAGGAGGCGAAGCGGTGAACATATTCGGAGGAGCAGAAATCAATTGTTCACAGGCGGACCTGAAGGGCGTTGCAAGACTGGAGATCGTTCAGGTATTTGGCGGAACGAAGATCATTGTGCCGGCCAGTTGGACAGTAAAATCGAATGCAGCGTCTATTTTTGGCGGTTTTGAGGACAAAAGAACACCTCATGCCGGCCCACCCGATCCCGAAAAAGTGTTGATCATAGATGGTACGTCTATTTTCGGCGGAATAGAAATCAAAAGTTTTTAGAATTTTTAAACCGGATAATTATGCATTGGTTCCTGGCTAAGATCGTATACAGAATTATTTGCGGAGAAGGTAATCACACCCCTCAGTTTGATGAACAACTGCGGCTGATCACCGCAAGCGACGAAAAAGAAGCGTTGGAAAAAGCGTATGCTTTGGGAATGAAAGAAGAAGACAGCTTTTATAATAACAGGCAGAAGCTTGTACAGTGGCAATTCATCAATATTTCGGAACTGCATAAGATCGGGCAATTGATCGATGGGGCCGAATTGTACAGCCATATAGAAGAAAAAGAAAACGGAGACCTGTACACAGAGGTGGTGCATAAAAAAGCGGAGCATTTAAAGAGTAATACCGAGCTGCAGTTCCTGCAAACATTTTAAACCGGCAATTGGGTACCTATCTACATAAGTTTTTATACCTGGGATTCTGGTTCCTCTGGTCCGCCATACATGCATTTGTGTTGTCTGAATGGGGTTATCCTGCAAAAGAAGCATGGGCAGACAGCCTGGTAAGCAATATCTGGCTGGCAACCGTATGTACCACTGTTATTTATTGCCTCAGGTACTATTTACCCCGTAAAGACCGGTTAACATATTTACTGCTGCTGAGCGTAGGTTGCATGGTGGTGTGGAGCCTGGCGGCCAGGTATACCATCCCGTTTTTGGGAAATGAAATATTAACCGGCAATTTTAGCAATACGTTGTATCTCCGGGCAGCCATTGCCTGGCTGATGATCATTTGTGTGATCATGATGAATGTGCTGTGGTATAGCCAGGAAGAGCAACAGGAGCAGGAACGGAGAAATAACGAGGCGGAGCGGATAGCAAAAGACGCCGAACTGTTCAAGCTGCGGCAGCAGTTGCAACCCCATTTTTTATTTAACAGCCTCAACTCTATCAGCGCCCTGGTAATATCTGACCCGGCTGCTGCCCGGACAATGGTACACCAGCTTTCCGATTACCTGCGAAATACCCTAAAAAAAGAAGAGCACAAATGGGTAACACTTTCCGAAGAGCTGGAATACCTTCAATTGTATCTTGAGATAGAAAGGGTCCGCTTCGGGCAGCGTCTTACCGTTGTCATTGACAATGCAGAAGACAATGCGGCCATGAAATTACCGGCATTGCTTTTGCAGCCGGTTGTAGAAAATGCCATTAAATTCGGATTGTATGATACCACCGGTGATGTCAGCATCAGGGTATCGGCATCGGTTTCAGAGCATATGCTAACCATAACAGTACAGAACCCTTTCGACCCGGAGATATCAAAGCCGGGAGGAGGAACCGGTTTTGGGCTCAGCTCTGTACAAAGACGGCTACATTTGTTGTTTGGCAGATCAGACCTCCTGGTTGCCGAAGGAAATGGAAATGTATTTACCACTACTATCAAAGTTCCGCAGTTATGATCAGGGTACTCATCATAGACGACGAAATGTTGGCAAGGAGTATTGTAAGAGAATACCTGGCAGATTACCGGCAGGTTGTTATTGTGCAGGAATGCAGTGATGGATTTGACGGGGTGAAAGCCATTATGCAGCACCGTCCGGACCTGATTTTCCTGGATGTGCAGATGCCCAAGATCAACGGGTTTGAAATGCTGGAACTGGTGGAGTCTCCCCCTGCTGTTATTTTTACCACGGCATTTGATGAATATGCCATCAAAGCGTTTGAAGCTCACGCAGTTGATTACCTGTTGAAGCCGTTCAGCAAACACAGGTTTGACAAAGCTTTGCAAAAGTGGCTGGAAAGGCAGCAGACCGAAACGCCGCAGATAAACCTGCCTGCAGAAGCAACGACTGTGCAAATGCAGCTCAACACCCACAGGGTAGTAGTAAAAACGGGCGGAAAAATAAAGATCATTCCGTTTGCAGATATCTATTATATAGAAGCAGCGGACGACTACGTGAAAATACATTGTGACGATGGCGTATACCTGAAGAATAAAACGATGGCATATTTTGAGCAAACGCTGGATGCAAATCTTTTCACCCGTTCTCACCGGTCTTATATAGTGAATGTGCAGGAAATAACAAGGCTGGAACCTTATGAAAAAGAAAGCTACCTGGCTTTGCTGAAGTCCGGCGATAAGGTACCGGTCAGTAAAACGGGGTACGGCAGGTTGAAGCAGGTACTGGGGTTGTAAACAAAGAGACGCTGCGATCACAGCGTCTCTTTATAGTTTTTAGCTTCATTCAGATATCCGCAACGGGTACGGTATCATCAATAACCGGGGTTTTGTGTAATAACACCATCGGTAGCATCCACCTCTCTCTGGGGGATCGGGAATACCAGGTCGTTCGCATCCCAGTCATAGTCGCCCGTAGACTGCTGCAGCCTTTTCACGTCGTGTATACGCACCCCTTCAAAAGCCAGTTCCTGTTTCCTGGCTGTCAGCACCTGCTCCAATGTAGGGTTGCTGATCACAGGCAGGTTTACTCTTACCGGGTTGATGACCTGCTCCAGGTCGCTCTCAGGTGTGGCACCAACATCAGAACCCAGGCGAACGTTACACTCTGCCCTGGTCAGGTACATTTCCACCAGGCGGACAACAGGCAGGTTCTGGCTATAGGATTTCCATTTACCACAATACATATGGCCCGGCCGGGCGCCTACTCCCTGGTAATACCAGAGCCGATAGCGCATGTCATCTTCATCATACGTATTCAAAAAAGCGGCTACCATCCTTACATCTCCACGGCCAACACCAACAAGGCTCGCATAAAAAGTTGCCATGCCGTCATTGGCAATACCGGCGTTGTTCTGATCGTTCTGCTGAATTTCAAAAATTGACTCGGCCGTATTTTTATTGTCAAATGCTGCAGCTACTGAAGCGTTAATGGAAAAATGCCCTTCTTCAATAACGGTGCTGGCTGCGTCCAGCGCCTTTTCGTAATCACGCTGCTGCAGATACACCCTTGATAAAAAGGCATAGGCTGCAAATTTATTAGCGCGTGTACCATTATCTTCGGGAAGCTTGTCCGCTGCGCTGGTAAGGTCGTTTATCACCTGGGTATACACATCATTCACGCTGCTGCGGGCTGTTTTTTCAAAAGCCGCTGTTTCATCCTTTGTCGCTTTTGTTTTAATAACGACTCCCGGATGCGTATTGCCGGCAGTAGCACCCCAGGGCAATGCAAATAAGCGAACAAGCTCAAAGTGCATGATGCCTCTTATAAATAAGGCTTCTCCTTCCAGTGTTTGCCGCTGATCAGGATCGTCTACAAAACTCAAGGCTTCCAGTACAATATTGGCCATATTGATCGCTTCATAACCAAAACGCCAGGTACGTACCGCTTCCGCGTTATCCCGTGTCATCGCTTTAGTGGACACCTGCCTGAAGCTCTGGAAGGTACCTACCCAGGAAACATAACCGTCGGATGCCTGCAGCTCCGGTAATAACAGTAAATTGGTTCCGTACAGGGCGCCATTGGCCAGCTTGGTATACATTCCTATAGCCGCCGCATCCACGCTTCCCGGACTATTGATAGCTGTTTCCGCATCCACGTTTTGTTGCGGCTCTATATCCAGCTTTTTGTCGCAGGCAGTAAACACTGCTAAAAAACTGCAAATCCAAAATATATGTAATGATTTCATGTGTTTCTGTTTTAATTGATCTTTTGGTTCAAAACTTCTTTATAAGCCTAGGTTAATGCCTACACTGATGGTCCTGGCCTGCGGCGGTGTATAGAAGTCATGTCCCAAGGTAACTGAATTCACATAAGAAGCGTTTACTTCCGGATCATAGCCCGTGTATTTTGTAAAGGTAAGCAGGTTCAATGCTGCCGCGTATACCCGTGCGTTTTCTATCCCAAAGCGATCCAGCACTTTCCGCGGGATATTATACCCCAGGTTCACACTTTTTACCCTGAAATAGGAACCGTCCTGCATCCAACGGGAAGATGTTACCGCTCCGTTACCCTCATATAAGCGGGGTTGGGGTATATTGGTGATATCTCCCGGTCTTCTCCAGTAATTCATCTGGTCTGCCGTTTGATTGTCGAAATAGTCTCCGTTCACAGCCTGGAACAAACCGGCCATGTTAAAGACATCCACTCCCTGCACAAACTGGCATTGGATATCCAGGTCAAAGCCTTTATAGGAGAAACGGTTGTTGAAGCCGCCGTAAAAGTCGGGGTTTGGATTTCCCAGGATCATATCATCCGCCTCGCCGGGGTTATTGGTGGTGGTACCATCGTTTTTATAGTACAACGCGTCCCCGTTATCAGGATCGACACCTGCGTATTTAAACCCGTAAAACTGGCCAAACGGCTGTCCTACCGCCAGCCTTCCTAATGTCCTGGATTGGGGCGGAACCGGTGCCAGCAGGCTGGTGATCTTATTTACATAAGTAGATACATTCAGCGACGCGTTCCATTTGAAAGCGCCGGTGAGTATGTTGCCGTTCAGTACCACTTCCCAACCCCGGTTTCTCATGCTGCCGATGTTGCGGGTGATATTAGAAAAACCATTGACGGCGGGCGTTGGCACATCAAACAACAACGCCCTGGTATCTTTATCAAAGAAGTCTACCTCACCGCTGATCCGGTTGTTCAGGAATCCGAAATCCAGTCCGATATCAAACTGGTTGGTTTTTTCCCAGCTCAACGCAGGCACACCGATCTGTGATGCCACCATACCTGAGATATCCGCATATGCCGCAGCGCCGTATAAAGACCTGGAACTAAAGTTACCGATCTCCGCGTTACCTGTTTTTCCATAGCTGGCCCTGAGCTTCAAAAAGCTGAGAACAGACGAGTTTCTCAAAAATGCTTCTTCACTTATTATCCAGCCCGCTGAAATAGCCGGGAAAGCGCCGTAGCGATTATCCCTTCCAAATCTTGAAGACCCGTCTATGCGGTAGCTACCACCCAGCAGGTACCTGTCATTGAATTTGTAGTTAGCCTTGGCAAAATAAGAGAGGAATGAATACCCGGAAGCGGTTGATGAACCGTTGGAAATAATGGCGGCGCTGGCTATTTTGGTAAACCGGTCGTCCGGAAAAGCCCTGCCCGTTACGGAGCTGCCTGCTATCACACCATCCAGGTATTCTATACCCAGCAACGCATCCAGGTCATGCTTTTCTGAAAAGTTCTTATGAAAATTCAATGTATTGGTATAGGTAACGATGGTGGAAGTGACCTGATTGCTGAATGAACTACCTCCGGGCGCACCATCCAGGGTCAGCCGTCCCAGGTACTCCTCTTCCTGCAGGTTATTCCAGTTTAGGCCTACCTGGCTCCTGAAACTCAGGGACGGTATAATACGCCATTCGGCAAAGGCATTGCTGGTAGACTGGTAAGTGGTCGCCAGCTTATTGGAGTTGGCCACTTCAATCAGGTTATTATAATAGATAGTATTGGGGTTGGGGTCTCCGTTGGGCAGGTAGGCCGGCTGTATGGGCGGAAGCGCATTCAACTGGAGCGGGTTGGTAAAAGAGTTGTCGCTGAAAAGCCGGTTGTTCAGCACTTTTGCAAGCGAAAGGTTTACACCCAGCCTGATATTTTTATTGAGGTTATGCTCCAGGTTGATCCTTCCGTTGGCACGCCGCAACCGGTTTGTGATCAAAATACCTTTTTGATCATTCCAGGAACCACTGATCAGGAACTTTGTTCTTTGATCGCCCCCGTTCAGCGAAAGATTATACTGGTCTATTTTACCATTCTGAAAAGCCAGGTCTGTCCATTTGGTATCGTTATCGCTATTCCACTCATCGGTTCCTGCCGCCCATTCAAATTCTTCCTCTCCTGAATCCCACCCGGCATTGATCGCAGCATCATGGAACAATTCCCTGTACTGGGCAGCATTCAGGAATTCTCCTTTACGGGTTGGCTTGCTCCACCCGGTATAATAGCCTGCAGATACTTTGGTTTTACCGGCTTTCCCCGATTTGGTCGTAATGAGTATTACGCCGTTGGAAGCCCGGGCGCCATAAATGGCTGAAGACGCTGCGTCTTTTAAAATCTCGATAGATTCAATATCATCCGGGTTGATACTTGCCAACGGGTTATCCGGTTCACTGTAGCTGCCGATCGGCTGGTTTTGTACCGGCACCCCGTCAATTACGAAAAAGGGTTGCTGGTTAGCCGAAATAGAAGAAATACCCCTGATGCGGATATTCAAACCCTGTCCGAGCTTGCCGCTGCCTGAGTTAATGAACACACCGGAAGCCCGCCCCTGTAACGCCTGCTCAAAAGAAGGCAAAGGCAGGTTTTCGAACTCTTTGGATGTAACCCGGGAAATAGAAGAGGTGATGTCTTTTTTTATCTTGGTACCATATCCTACCACGATCACTTCATCCAAAGCCTCCGGCCCGCTTTCTTCCAGCAGGAGGTTGGAAAGATCTCCGTCGGCAGATACCTCCAGTGTTTTAAATCCGACAAAACTGATAACGAGGATCGTTTGCGCAGGCACTTCCAACCGAAAGTTTCCCTCATCATCTGAAATGGCAGAAGCTGATCCATTCTTCGCCTGGATACTGGCCCCGGCAATGGGTGAACCGTCTGTTGCATTGGTTATTTTTCCGTTGACCAACCTTGATTGGGCCGATGCAGCAGAGATCAAGAACAGCAATAGCCATGCAGATAAACACGCTTTTCTTAATTTTCTCATATGTAAAAATTAGTTTGTTATCCAAAATTAACAAACCCTTTTACATACCGGGCTGACCCATGCGGATATTTTTTGACTTTCTTATCTTGAGAAAGCAAACATATTAGACAAATATTTATTGATAGACTTACATATACTTATTTTTATATGTTATCGTTATAAAAAGGCGTCTGATCATGTAAATAACAGATCATCCGCCATAGCCCGGGTTTTGTATCAGTGCTCCATTGCTGGCATTGATCTCCCGCTGAGGAATGGGGAGCACCAGTTGAGGAGCATTGAATTCATATCCGTCTATGGTTAGTTTCAGCCTTTTTGCATCATAAATAGCCTGCCCTTCATGTGCCAGCTCCAGTTTTCTTTCCAGCAGGATGTCATCCAGCGTAACGGCTGCCAGGTCAGGTAATCCCGCATGCGTGGTACGGATAAGGTTGACATCATCCAGCGGCTCGGCTCCTACTGAAGTGTCCAGCCTGAAATTGGCTTCGGCGCGGGTGAGATACATTTCCGCCAGACGGATAATAGAAAGATTCATATATTGTGTTCTCCATTTTCCGCTTCTGAAAGATCCTGATCCAACTAAATTTCCTTCCCCCTGATAGAACAGGGCCAAGCGTTGATCATCTGGATCGTACAGATCAAGATGCTTGGGAAGAATGGTTACGTCGCCATTCCTTCCTCCGTACAGGGTTATTGACCAGAAGAGATGCATATCATTGGCCCCGTCCTGTGTGCTTATAACGATCTGAAAAATACCTTCTCGGGAATTATTACTATTGAAAGCAGCAGAATACGGAGAAACCAACACAAACTCGTTATAACTTATCACCCGGTTGGCGGCATCCCTGGCGCCGGTATAGTCTTCCTGCTGCAGATAAATTCTTGACAGCAGGGCTGCGACGGCCGACTTCTGGGCATAGAAACCGTTAGCAGCAGGCAGGAGCGACTCTGCTTCTGTAAGATCGGTAATTATCCTGGTATACACCTCTGCTACTGTATTTCTTGCCACATAGGATTCTTCGGTAATAGCCCGTGTGGGTGTGAGTACAACAGGCACGCCGGGGTTGGTTGCAGCATTGCCATCCGAATAAGGTAGTGCAAATAATTTTACGAGCTCAAACAGCGCAGCGCTTCTCAAAAATAAAGCCTCTCCTCTTACGCGATTCTTATCTGCATCGTTTACCACATCCAATGCATCAAGAATATTATTGGCAGTATTGATGATATCGTACCCCCTCGTCCAAGTAGCGGTTACATAGCTGTTGGTAACAAGGATACTCTTATTCCATATTTCTCTCGGTTGGTTAAAAGTACCTTCCCACCTGATCTCTCCATCAGCGGCGAGTAATTCGGAATATAACAGCACGTCGCCCCCGTAAAACGAAGCAGCACTTAAGGCGTCATAGGCGCCATTGAGCACCTTCTTTACATTACCGTCACTGGAAAGCGCAAGGTTTTCACTGATATTTTGCTGAGGCTCTATTTGCAGGTCTTTATCACAAGCCGTAAACAGCATAGCTGATAAAGCTATCATTATAATATGTTTCTTCATGATCAAATAAGTTTGTTTGTGTGTTAAAACCCGATCGTCAAACCAAAGGTTACCGATTTGATTTGCGGGGCAGAATAAAAATCGCCACCCTGGTTCCTGTTGCCGGCCCGGTAGTCGGAATTCACTTCCGGATCCCAGCCCGGGTACTTTGTAAATGTCAGCAGATTTACTCCTGCTATATAAGCCCTTACAGAGGACATCTTCAACCGGTTGGTAATACTGCCGGGTAATGAATATCCGAAAGTGAGCGTTTTGAGTCGTATATAAGAGCCATCATAGGTGTACCGGCTGGATGCTCCTGTACCGTTGCTGTAATAAAACCTGGCTTGCGGAACATCTGTAATATCGCCGGGCTTCTGCCAGCGCCTTAACTGGTCAATGGTCTGGTTATCGAACCAGTCTGCGCCTGTTGACATAAAGCCCCCGGCGCCATTCTGTATCTGGTTACCAAATACTCCCTGGAAAAGAACAGCCAGATCAAATCCTTTGAACCGGATGGTATTATTGAAGCCGGCAATATAATCGGGGTTGGGGTTGCCTACCACAAAATCGCCTGCCTGATTATAATTATTCGTGGTTGTTTTTCCATCTTCCTGATACCACAATGCATCTCCGTTGTCGGGATCTACACCAGCGTATTTCGGACCGTAAAAAACACCGATTGACTCACCCACGATCAGGGAGTTCAGGTAGCGGCCATCATTGCCCGGAATTTTATCCTGCTCTCCATCCAGCTTTTCAATTTTATTCCTGTTATAGGAAACATTCAAGCCTGTTGTCCAGTTAAAGTCTTTGCCGGTTATGATATTGGCATTGATCACCAGCTCCACTCCTTTATTGCTCATAGAGCCTATATTTACGGTTTGAGTGGTAAACCCGGAAGTACCGGGTATGGGCACATTATAGATCAGGTCTCTTGTCAGCCTGCTGTAATAATCCAGCTCCCCTGTGATCCTGTTGTTAAAAAAGCCAAAGTCCAGCCCGATGTCATACTGGTCGGATTTTTCCCATCGCAGCGCAGGATTGGGAAGCTGTGTCGGGATCAACCCTGAAGTGCCGTTGTATTTGGTGCCGCCCCAGAGTCCCAGGTGGGCAAAATCGCCGAAACCGTCTGCATTACCCGTAAGTCCCCAACTGGCTCTCAGCTTTAAAAAGCTGAGGGCTTTGGAGCCTGTTAAAAAGTTCTCGTTGGAAAGTATCCATCCCGCTGATACCGCCGGAAAAAATCCATAACGCCTGTCCACACCAAATGCAGAGGAACCATCTATCCTGCCGCTCAGGTTAAGCAGGTATTTATCAGCAAACTTATAACCTGCCCTGGCAAAATAGGAAAGGAAGGCCCGCTGGGTACCGGTAGAGGAACCACCGGTGATCTCTCCTGCGCTGGCCAACCGGTTCAGTTCATTCACAGGGAAGTCCTGCCCTTCCACCCAGGCCCGTTCAGACTCATATTGCTGGAAAGACATACCTGCTGTCAGGTCCAGGTCATGCAATGTTCCGAACTGCTTTGTATAATTAAAGTAATTGTTTGTGTTATAGTTTACCGATTTATACCAGTCGGCACTTCCAAAACCGTTTATACTGGCGCCTGTTAATGACAGGGGTCCGCCATAATAATTATCTGTCTGGTTCTGAATATCCAGCCCCAGTTCACTTTTGAATACCAGGTTATTGATAATCCTGTAATTCAGGTACACATTGCCGAGATTCCTGAAATTAACGGATGAGCGCTTCACATTATCAACCTCCAGGAGGCCGTTATAGTAAGTGGTTACGGGGGTGTTATATAAATTTCCATCCTGATCACGGGGAGGCGTAATGGGTGCCAGCGCAATCATTTGCAGCGGGTTCTGGAATCCGTTATCAAGGGTTATCCTGTTCGTTCTGGTGCGGGTAAGCCCGAAATTGACCCCGATATTCACTTTTTTGCTTACCTCGTGATCCACGTTCACCCTGCCGGATATACGCTGGAAGAAATTATTGATCAGGATACCATCCTGGTCGCTAACACTTCCACTGATATAAAAACGTGTTTTATCATTTCCACCCGCAACATTTACATCCATGATCTTGGTACGGGAATTATCATTATATGCCAGCCGTTCCCAATTGGTATTGGTTTCCAGCTTCCGCCAGTCCGACCAGCCTGAATACCTGGTAAACCTGTCTTCCACATATTCCAGCCAGGAGTCCTCGTATTCGGCCGGATCCAGGGGATCGATACCATCTATATTATCGCTGTTTATGGCAGCTTCCCGGAACAGCTCTATATACTGCTGGGCATTTAAAAACTCCCTGTTGTTAGTGGGCTTGTTAAACCCATATTGGGCATTTACGTTCACACGGGTTGCACCGGCTTTTCCCTGCCGGGTAGTGATCAACACAACGCCGTTGGCGGCCCTGGATCCGTAAATAGCGGCAGCGGAGGCATCTTTCAGTATTTCAAAAGACTCCACATCATTGAAATTGATATCAGGCAGCGAGCTGCCGGAGTTCGCGCTTTCGCTGATCGGAATACCGTCTATTACATACAAGGGCGAATTAGAGGCGGAAATGGAGCCGCTGCCCCGCACCCGCACTTTCACACCTTCCCCCACTCTGCCGCTGTTGGACTCAACAAAAACACCTGCTGCGCGCCCCTGTAAAGCCTGGTTAAAATTCGCTACCGGCGTGTAGGATACTTCATCGCCTTTTACCCTGGCGATATTACCTGTCAGGTCTTTTTTAATTTTTGTACCAAAACCCACTACCACCACTTCGCTCAGGGAAGATTGATTTTCCGATAACCGTATATCGGATAGATCCGCGGTAACAGGCAGTTCTATCGTGGTAAAACCAATAAAGCTGATAACAAGGGTACTTACAGAAGAAGGAACATCTAATTCAAATGTGCCATCAGCATTGGTAACCGTTGCCAAATTGGAACCTTTTCCAGTTATAGTGGCGCCGGCGATGGGAGTACCATCAATTGCGTCTGACACTTTTCCCTTCAGGAGCTTGGATTGGGCCGCTGCCGTATGCATTAAAAACAGCAACAGAATTCCCATAGAGGAGATTCTCAGTTTTCTCATGTCAATTTAGTTTGTTAACAAATTTAACAAATCAATTGAATGAAAAATATAAATATGTATTTATTTTTTTAAAAAAATTCAAAAACAATAATATTTACAAATATTAAAATCACATTAAATGATTGATAATATAAATAGACGTATTTTAATTTTTTCTATACAAATTAAACCACCTACCGCATAGGCCTTTCCGGGGATCCTTCGGAGGAGCTTTGGTGATCGGTATTTTTGCCAGCTGGTTTTTAACAAAACAGAATTTACATATAATAGTTTTTAATTTAAAAATAGTTTGTATGGGACATAAAAAAACCGCCTTTCGGCGGCTTTAGTTTATACGCTATTTTAGTGTCTGTTATCTCCGGTTGGCATATATCAGGATATACTGCACCAGGGTTACCAGTGAAGCGATAGCCGCTACCACATAGGTCATAGCCGCCCATTTCAGAGCGTCTTTCGCCTGGGGATACTCCTGGGTATTGGTAACATTGGTATGCTGCAACCAGGCCAATGCCCGGTTACTGGCGTCAAACTCCACGGGGAGGGTTACCAGCGAAAACAGGGTGGTAAGGGCAAAAAGTACGATGCCGATCAGCAATAGCTGCGGAAATACCTTGATCATCAATATACCCCCGATCAATACCCACTGCACCAGGGAAGAACTGAACTGTACCACCGGCACCAGGCGGCTCCTGAGCATCAACCACTTATAAGATGTAGCATGCTGCACGGCGTGCCCGCATTCGTGTGCGGCTACAGCAGCGGCAGCTACCGACACCCCGTTATATACGTCCGGGCTCAGGTTTACTGTCTTATTCATGGGGTTATAATGGTCACTCAAAAATCCGTTTGAACTGGTTACCGATACGTCATATATACCATTTTCTTTTAACATCTTTTCAGCAACCTGTTTTCCCGTCAATCCACTGGCCAGGTAAACCTTGCTGTAACGCATAAATTTACTTTTCAGGCGCATGCTGACGAGCATACTGATTCCAACAAAGATCAGAGACACTAACATAATCGATGGGTCCATAGTCTGCTTTTTTAGAGTTTTACTACATCAAACTTATTACCATTTTGGCATTTTACCATGAAATGACAGGCTTAATTCCGGGTGGCAGTCGTTTTGTCCGTTCCATTAAAAATATTTAAATATATCCGTCAAATTGGCAAAATCCAAAATGCAAAGCATCGCAAAATGAAATTATTAATAAATTGATAATCATATATTTAAGAGACAATTCTTGCTAAAAATGTCCTTAAAAAGTTATCAACAAAAGCCAAAATTAATTTTGTTATGTTTGAGCAATTTGTAATTTAGTGCAAGAATTTAATGGGTTAGTAAGTACTAAAGGGTCAGCGAAAGTTGGCCCTTTTACTTTTTTCCGGATATCAGTCATCGCATTCAATCCCATGTCTTTTTTCATTTAGATTTTTTTATACTGTAATCTTTTTTCCGCAAGTGGAATGATGCAAATGCAAACATGAACAAAGTTGTGCTTTGAAAATCCGGTAACGCATCCACTTATTTACAATCTATCATCACGTACCTTTAACGAATGAGTAAAGTCAAAACCGCTTTTTTTTGCAGCAGTTGCGGATACGAATCTACCAAGTGGACGGGAAGATGTCCTTCGTGCGGAGAATGGAATAGCTTTATTGAAGAAGTAATTGAGAAAGCCGATAAAAATAATAAAGGCTGGAAAGGATACAATGGTAACGAACAGGGCGCCGGTGTAAAAACGATAGCCCTGCATGCCGTTAGCGGCGGAGAAGAAAAAAGGATCATAACACCGGATGCAGAGCTGAACAGGGTGTTGGGCAAAGGTATTGTATCGGGCAGCATAGTACTGGTAGCCGGTGAACCGGGTATAGGAAAGTCTACCTTGTTTTTGCAAAACGGCTTACAGTTGCAAAACATCACCACGCTCTATATCAGTGGGGAAGAAAGCGAGCAACAGATAAAAATGCGCGCCGACCGGCTGGGTATCGCCAATGAAAATTTTTATCTCCTGACGGAAACTTCCACGCAAACGATCTTCCAGGAAATAAAAAAGCTGAAGCCGCAACTGGTCATCGTCGATTCTATCCAGACATTACATTCATCCTACATTGAATCATCTGCAGGCAGCATTTCCCAGATCAGGGAATGCGCTGCCGAGTTTCAGCGTTTTGCCAAGGAAACCAATACGCCGGTATTCCTCATTGGCCATATCACCAAGGAAGGCAATATTGCAGGTCCGAAAATTCTGGAGCACATGGTGGATACCGTACTCCAGTTTGAAGGCGATCAGCACTATGCTTACCGGATCCTGCGGACACTGAAAAACCGGTTCGGCTCCACATCAGAGCTGGGTATATATGAAATGACAGGGAAGGGTATGCGGCCGGTATCCAACCCCTCGGAAATACTGATCACTCAAAAAGAAGAACAACTGAGCGGTGTAGCCATAGCTGCTACCCTGGAAGGACAACGCCCCCTGCTGGTGGAAGTGCAAACCCTGGTCACCCAGTCTGTTTACGGAACACCCCAACGTACCAGCAGCGGATTTGACCTGCGAAAGCTTCAGTTGTTGCTGGCGGTGCTGGAAAAAAGAGGCGGGTTTCACTTTGGAATGAAAGACGTATTTGTGAATATCGCCGGCGGCTTAAAAGTAGAAGACCCGTCGGTGGACCTGGCACTGGTGAGCGCCTTATTAAGCTCGTATGAAGATATTCCGCTGAACCAGCATTTCGCTTTTGCGGGCGAAGTAGGATTGAGCGGTGAAATAAGAGCGGTGAACCGTATTGAACAACGGATAGCGGAAGCGGAAAAGCTGGGTTTCGAAAAAATCATCATCAGCAGGTATAACCAGAAAGGATTAGGCAAACAGTCTTTCAATATAGAGCTGGTAAGCCTGAGCCGGGTGGACGAATTATATAAATACCTGTTTTAATCAACTGCTCCTTGTTTGGCACCATCATACATAGCATTACACAACTGCTGTTTCCACAGCTTTGCAATGGCTGTGGCAGCGACCTGGTAACCGGCAGACACCTGTTGTGCACCAAATGCTCGGACCACCTGTATGCGACCAACTTTGCAGACCTGCCGGGCAACCCCGTGGAAAAAATGCTGTGGGGACGACTACCCATAAACGCAGCTACATCCATATATTATTTTTCAAAAAACAGCCTGCTTCAGCAACTCATTCACCAGTTCAAGTATAGAAACAACCGAACGCTGGGTCATTATTGCGGTGAGCTGATGGGAGCTGCACTCGCCACATCCAAAAGATATGCGCTGCCCGAAGCGCTGGTGCCGCTTCCGTTGTTTCATGATAAAGAAACCAAAAGAGGTTACAACCAGGCTGCATTATTATGTGAAGGCATCGCCGCTGTTTTAAAAATACCGGTCATCTATAATGCCGTCAGGCGCATACGCCATACCGGCACCCAAACACATAAAACGAGGATGGAACGCTGGCAGAACGTAGAAGGGGTATTTATTGCCCCGGGGAACGATGCGCTCAACGGCAGACATATATTATTGGTAGATGACGTTATCACTACGGGTGCTACCATTGAAGCCTGTGGCAATGCCATACTGGAGGACACAAAAGACGTCAGTATCAGCGTAGCTACATTGGCCGTCGCGGTTTAAATTTGCATCATGAAGAAGTATGTTTTATTTCCGGTAATTGTTTCTGCCGTATTCATTTCCGCATCCTGCAGCAAGCAGGGATTTACCAGCAGTCCGGATGCCACCTTAGCCATGACAGAGAGCATTCGCTTTGATACCCTGTTTACCAACACCGGCTCCGTTACAAAGAACTATACCATCATCAATACCAATAATCAGAAACTAAGACTCCATTCCATCCGCCTGATGGGCGGCGCTCAATCACCCTATAAAATAAATGTGGATGGCGTGCCCGCCACCATGATCGAAAACATAGAGCTGGATGCAGGCGACAGTATATATGTATTTGTATCTGTCACCATCGATCCCAATGATGAAAGCACTCCCTTTTTAATAAAGGACAGTATAGAAGTGAGCTTTAACGGCAATCAGTTGTATACCCACCTGGAAGCCTATGGGCAAAACGCTCATTTCCTGAATCACTACCAGATAACGGGTGCTGCCACCTGGGAAAACGACCTGCCTTACGTAATATCGGGCGGATTGTATATAGCAGAAGACGCAACCCTTACGATAGAAGAAGGCTGCCGTATATATATACATGCCAATGCACCCATGATAGTTGATGGCAGCCTTATAGTTAACGGCTCCGACAGCAACTATGTTTCTTTCCAGGGCGACCGGCTCGACAGGGGATACCGCGATCTGCCCGCTGCCTGGCCGGGTATCATCTTCACGGAAAACAGCCACGATAACCACATCACATTCTGCACTATCAAAAACGCATACCAGGCCATCACCGTTACCGGACCGTCTCCCAACGCCGCTCCCAAGCTCAGGCTCGCGCAGTGTGTGCTTGATAATATATATGATACCGGTATCCTGGGACTGGCATCCGGTATTGAAGCAGAAAACTGTCTCATCAGCAACTGCGGGGCAAACCTCTATCTTGCCGGCGGCGGTCATTACAAATTCACCCACTGCACCATCAGCAGCACCAACAATATTTACTTCAACCATACCCGCCCGGTGTTGTATATAAGCGATTCCCACGACCAGGTGACCGGCAATCCAACTTCTGTATCATTCACCAACTGTATCATATGGGGGGACGGCAGTGTTATTGACAATGAAATAGTGACGGAGAAAAAAGGGAACGGTCTGTTTGAAATAATACTGGATCATACCTTATACGGAACGCAAACACAGGCATTGCCGGCGCAGGAGATCAACTGTATTGTGAACCAGGACCCCGCCTTCGATAGCATCGATGCGTCCAGGCGGATATTTAATTTCCACCTGAAGCCCACATCACCCGCTATCGGAGCCGGAATCGTGACCGGCATCGCTATCGACCTGGAAAACAAGCCCCGGAGCGGAGATGCCGATCTCGGATGTTATACAAGTCCATAGTACAGCCGACAGATATTTTGTCCTGCACAATTCAGGATAATATAAAACTATTTCAGGGTAAAATAGAATTATTTCGTTATTATTGCTAAACGATTGCATGAGAAACCAGTCCGAATACATACAAAACCTGTTGATACGTATCGGCAACCAGGATGATGTTGATGCCTATAAACAATTATACCAGTTATTTTATACTCCCTTATTCAACTTTGCACTTTCCATTATACAATCAAGGCACCAGGCAGAAGAAATAGTATCGGATGTATTTATCAAAATATGGCAGTCCCGGAAATCACTTCCGGAAATAAACAATCCCGGCGTTTACCTGTACACCAGCGTTCGCAACCGGGCGATTGATTACCGCAACCGGGAACGCAGACAATCCACTGTAAATTTTTCCCCGGAAGATTGGGAAGATACGCTGATAGAATTGAAAAATCCCGCCGACTATTGTATTTCCAGCGACCTGATGAAAAAGATCAATGCCGCTATCAACCAGCTTCCGTCCCAATGCAAGATCATTTTCAGGCTGGTGAAGGAAGACGGGCTTTCTTACAAGCAGGCAGCAAAGATCATGGAGATATCCCCTCTTACTGTAAGAAACCAGTTGGCGATCGCCGTCCGTAAAATCGGAGAAATCCTTCCCGGTTATATATACGAAAAAAGCAGGACTGAAAAAGAAAAATCCGGGAGGCATATCTGACTCCAAAGAGATATTTCCATAAAAGATCTTTTCCCCTGAACCCGCGCCGGCCATAAAAGACAGCCGCTTTTCTGCAAACCCTATACATTTTTCAGAAAAAAAACTTTCATTTGGTACATTCTGCCTGCCATAGGCGTCTATCTATAGTAAGTATTGAAGATACCATATGGATGAACAACGTTTTTGGGAACTGGTGAGCCTGAAATTAAGCCGGGAAGCTACCGGCAGGGAGTTGGCAGAACTGGAAAAACTATTACAGCAATATCCTGAAATGGAGCTGAAGCTGGATGTGATCGCCGGTATCTGGAATGAACGTATTTCCGCGCCTGACACCAGGGATTCTTTCCTGAAACACATGGAGCGCCTGCACAAAATGGAATCCCGTACAACACATGCCCAGAATGATGTCGCAACAGTAAGGACCCTGCCAAAAAAGAAAACCCGTATCCGCTATTTTATTGCCGCCGCAGGTATTGCTGCTTTTGCCTTTTTAGGTATGTATTTTTTTAACCAAAACAATACTGCCGCCGCGGAAAACCACCCTCATATTTCTACCGTATCAACGCAAAAAGGCGCCAGAACATCCTTACAGTTACCCGATGGCACCAAAGTATGGCTCAACGCAGACAGCAGGTTGCATTATGATGAACTTTTTACTGCCGGGGTACGGGAAGTGACGCTGGAAGGGGAAGCTTTCTTTGATGTGCAGAAAGACACCTGCCGCCCCTTCATTATCCATACCGATGCCGTTGATATTACGGTGATGGGTACCCGCTTTAATGTGCGCGCTTATAAGAACGAGATAGAAACAGAAACCTCCCTGATAAGCGGAAAAGTAGAAGTGAGCGTTAAAAGCAACCCCGAAAAGAAAATTATACTGCGACCCAATGAAAAGCTGGTAGTAAAGCGCGATACGCCCGCCGACAGCTTACCTGCCAGGAAGGAAGAGGATCTGCTGATCGTAAAAAACATGTATAAGGACCCGGTTTACCAAACATCGCCGGAGATTATGTGGATGGATAACAAGCTGGTTTTTGACGGGGAAAAGCTGGAAGAAGTATGTAAAAAGCTGGAGCGGTGGTACAATATCACCATACATATAGAAGACAACGAGCTGAAGGATGGTGTTTATACCGCTGTATTTGACGGAGAAACATTGCAGAATGTATTGACGGCTTTACAAATAACAGACCCTATCGACTTTTCAATAGAAGGAGATATCATAAGAATTTTTAAAAAACCTATGCGTAACTAACCAATTATTCATTTAAACCAAAACATTGCTTTATGAAAGAAATAACATAGCCCGAACGAATCATTAAAAAAGCGGAAGATGTTTCCGGCATCTCCCGCCCTACAAAGAAAAAACCGCATACTGATGCGGTATTCCTTCATATTAAATCTATATGCAAGATATGAAAAAAAATGCATGTTCACCTGCAAAAACGTGGGTAAATAGTTATTTTAAATACGTTATAATGACTAAGGTTACCTTGATATTAACCATCATTTTCTCCACGCAACTGTTTGCGGAAGGCCGGGGACAGAATGTAACCGTCAAGTTTGAAAGAATTGAGCTCAAAAAAGCGTTGAAAATTCTTGAAAACCAAAGTCCTTACCGTTTTGTATATAAAGACGATGTACTGCTGAAATGGCCGAAAGTAAGTCTATCCGCAGAGAATGCACCGCTTACCACGGTGCTGGACAAGCTGCTGGAAAGCACCACATTGCGTTACCAGAAAGTGGGCAATACCCTGCTGGTGCTCAGCAATGTGACCAACGGCAATCAGCGGCCGGCAGATATTTCGCAGGCCGTGACGGTCAGGGGAAGGGTGATAGGGATCACCGGCGAACTGCTGCAAGGCGTTACCGTAATGGAAAAGGGAACCACCAATGGTACTTCTACCAATGCGGAAGGCAGCTTTTCCATAGATGTGACCAATGAAAACGCAGTGCTGGTATTTAGCTATGTGGGCTATAAAACACTGGAAGTATCCGTAGCCGGTAAAACCACCCTGGATGTGGTGATGGAAGAAGATGCCGAAAGCCTGGAAGACATCGTGGTAGTGGGATACGGAACCGTAAGGAAGAAAGATGTTACCGGCTCTATTGTGTCCCTTCAGGCAAAAGACTTTAACCAGGGTATAATGGTAGCACCCGACCAGTTGATCCAGGGTAAAACCCCCGGCGTAATGGTGATAAATAATACCGGGCAACCCGGCGGCGCTACAACGGTTAGGATTAGAGGAAACTCCTCTATAAGGGCCGGAAATAATCCGTTGTTCGTACTGGATGGCATCCCGCTTTCAGGCGGTTCTGCCCGTCCCGGAGGATCAGGTGGATTCGGATCCGATGGCGGTAATCCGCTAACTTACCTGAATCCAAACGATATCGCCAGCATGGATATCCTGAAAGATGCTTCCGCAACGGCCATTTATGGCTCCAGGGGCGCCAACGGGGTAGTGATCATCAATACCAAAAAAGGAGTAAGCGGCGATCCCAGCATCAACGTAACAACTTCTGCCGGTATCTCCAACCTGTTGAGAAGGCCTGAAATATTAACGGCTGATCAGTTCCGGGAAGCCACCCAATTCTATACTCCGGGTGATGCGGCCTCGGCAGACCATGGTGGCGACGTAAATGCTTTTGATGCCATTACCAGGACAGCCATTACTCAAAACCATAATGTAGCCATGAGCGGTGGTACCGACAGGGGACGCTACCGCTTATCTCTTGGATACCTGGACCAGGATGGTATTATTAAAAACTCCAACCTCAAAAAATTTACAGCGAACCTTAATTCCAGCTTCAAGTTCCTCGAAAGCAAAAAGCTGGGACTGGATGTAAACCTGTTCTTTACACAAACCAATGAGCAGATCGCTGCCATTGATGTGGGCGTAGGTTTTGAGGGCAACCTTATTTCCCAGGCACTGAACTGGAACCCCACCCGGCCGATGAGAGAATCCAATGGAGACCTGACCTGGGTAAGTTCCAACGTGATCAACCCGCTGGCTACGCTTGAAGCCTTTAAGGACCGGGCCACCGTAAACACCATTATCGCCAATATAGCGCCTTCCTACAAAATAACAGATTACCTGGAATACAAACTCGCCTATAGCTTAACCCGCCAGGCAGGTATGCGGACCGGCATGTACGACAGGCTGCTGATCAACCCTACGCATAATGAAAGAGGATTTGCATTTATAGGTAATAACTCCAATACCGATCATCAACTGACCCATACGCTCAGCTTTAATAAAGATGTAGCGGATGGTATAAATCTGAATGCGCTGGCAGGTTATGAATACCTGAGCTACGACTCCAGGTGGAACACGGCTAACGGAAACGGGTACACAAACGTAGGACTCGACTTTTATGACTACCTGGGCTACTCCGTAGCGAATGCCAGAAATATCAATTCGAACCGAAACCCGGTAAATGAACTACAGTCGACGTTCGCAAGAGTGGGCGTAAACTATCTTGATAGATACCTTCTTACAGGTACTATCAGAAGAGATGGCTCTACCAAGTTTGGGGTTAACAACAAATACGCAAACTTTCCGTCCCTGGCGTTTGCCTGGAATATCAACAATGAAGCATTCTTCAACAATGATATATTCAGCAGCCTGAAGCTTCGTTTAGGCTGGGGTAAAACCGGGAACAGTGAATTTCCTTCCGGAGCATCCAGGAATCGTTATGTGTTCGGCATGCAAAGCATCAGCCAGGCTAACTGGGGAAACTCCGATCTGAAATGGGAAACATCGACTACTTTAAACGGAGGAATAGATTTTGCGGTTTTAGGAAATCGTCTTACCGGTTCGGTAGATTTCTTTCATAAAAAGACGACGGACGCTTTATTCGAAATGACACTTATACAACCAGGACCTGTCGGAAGAATTTGGGTAAACCTGGATGGCGAAGTGGTAAATAAGGGTGTGGAAATCTTATTGAATGCTGCCGTTGTACAAAATGCAAATTGGGGATGGAACGTAACTGGTAATGCAACGTTCCTTAATAATAGTGTAACCAACCTGCCAGGATTTTACGAAACAGCTACCCTTAGAGGTCAGGGGTTTTCCGGTGTAGTCGGACAAAGAATGGTAAGCGGACAACCATTGAATGTATGGTACCTTTCAATATTTGAAGGCATAGATCCCACTACCGGAATGAGCAGGTATCGCGGACAGGATGGGCACGTGGGCACGGATGTGGATCCTGCCCAGAATAAATTTTATGTAAACAGCCCCAACCCCAAAATGCTGTTAGGCTTTTCAACAGATGTATCGTACAAAAGGCTTACCGCTACTTTAAATTTCAACGGGGCCTTCGGTCATTACCTGTTCAATAATACAATGGCTACCGTATTGGGCATTAATAACCTGTCAGGCAAAAACATTTCTCCTGAATACTTCAAGCCGGAATTGAAGGAACTGGTTTCCAACTCCGCAGCGCCTTCTACCCGGTATCTTGAAAAAGGAGATTATATGAAGCTGGCCAATGCCACCATCAGCTACAGGGTTGGAAGTATCGGCAGGGCAATAAAAAATGTAAATATCACACTAACCGGTCAGAATGTTTTTGTGCTTACAAAATATAAAGGGTTTGACCCCGAAGTAAATACGGATGGCGGAACAGGTGGAATTCCTTCATTGGGTATAGAGTACATTCCCTATCCTTCTGCAAGGAGTTTCCTTTTGGGTGTAAACTTTTCTTTATAACCGTTAAATTAACTTATTATGGATACAACTAAGAAACTATATACAGTATTCATTCTGGCATTACTGTCCTTTTCCTGTACGAAGCTTAACGAGGAGCTGAGAAGCAACCTGGAAGAAGGTGTGAGTGGTAGTACCAATGCCGCTGAACTGCTGATCAGCGCTTATTCCACATTGAATGGCCCCTATCAACATGATAACAGGTGGTGTTTACAGGAGTTGTCGACAGATGCAGCGATTGCGCCCACCAGGGGCGGTGACTGGGATGATAACGGCGTTCACCGGGCCATCCATCTGCATACCTGGAATGCAGACAACAGTTATATGAATAATACCTACAACGGCTTGGGTACCGTGATTTTTCAATCTTCAAACGTACTCAAAAGCAACCCTTCGGCGCAGCAGGCAGCGGAAGCAAGATTTATCAGGGCACTGGCACTATTTGATATGATAGATCTCTGGGGTATGGCAGTATACAGGGAAGACCTGGATGACTTTAGATTACTACCTATTTTACTGAATGCCGAAGAAGGCCTGAACTTTATCATTTCAGAGGTCAATGCGATCATGAATGATCTTCCTGCATCCGGTGCCGCCTACGTGGCCAACAAAAACGCGGCAAGGGTATTATTGATGAAAGTGTACCTGAACAAAGGCGCTTTCCTGAACAGGGAATCACCCAGCTTTGCTGCAGAGGATATGAACAGGGTAATTGAACTGGCTGACCAGGTCACCGGTTACACTATTTCACCTCCGGGTAAATATTTCGATAATTTCGCGCCTGACAATGATGAAAAGTCCACAGAGAACATTTTTACTCTGTATAATAAAGAGGGCGACAGAGGAGGAAACGTCAGCAGGACCTATAATACAGTTTCTCATTATAACCTGAATCCGGGCGGCTGGAACGGATGGGCAACACTGGGAAACTTCTACGACAAATTCACTGCAGATGACGAACGAAGAGGGATCAATTACTCATATCCTGCCTTTGGTCGCCCCAACCCTGCCGGCGCTGTCAATGTCGGCTTCCTGGCCGGACAGCAATATGATCAGACTACAGGAACGCCATTGATGGCCAGAAACCCATCCAGTGAGCCGTTGGTATATACCAAAGAAATTACCATCAGAACTTCTGGTAATACACTGGAAACAGCCGGGATCAGGGTGTTAAAATATGCCTATGACTATGTATCCCTGAGCGGCCAGAAAAACAATGACTGGGTGGTGTATCGCTATGCGGATGTATTGCTGATGAAAGCCGAAGCTATTTTAAGAGGAGGTACCGGAACAGCCGCCGATGCGCTGGATATTGTAAACGATATCCGCAGCAACAGGGGCGTAGCCGATCTCCCATCGCTGGACCTGGATGTGTTGCTGGATGAAAGAGCCCGCGAATTATACTGGGAAGGCTGGAGAAGGCAGGACCTGATACGCTTTGGAAAATTTTTAGGAACCTGGGAAACCAAACCGGATGCCGGCCAATCAAAAGAATTGCTGTATGCAATACCCAGCCAGCAGATAGCGGTAAACCCAAGCCTTGAACAAAACCCGGGCTATTAAAAACAATAAAATACTGTTAACACCAACAAGCCTCCGGAAGTTATTTCCGGAGGTTTGTTTTTGGTGGAGAAAAAAAGTATGGTATTTGATGAATTTATGGCTGGTTATGCGAAGCTGAAAGCAGAAAGTCAGGATGCAAACACGATTTACTATTCAAAGATGGGTAGTGACATATCCAGTGTTGCTATACTATTTTTTCGTATATTTAATACACATATATCATATTTGCCCCAAAACAAAGCTAACGATGAAGTTTTGGTTATCACTTGCCGCTTTCTTCATTATGCCGGGTCTCAAAGTCTCCGGACAGACCGAATTGCCTGCTTATTCAATCCGGTGTACCTACAAATACGAGTACCAGCCCGACTCTACCGATCCGAAAAGCAGGAAGAACGAACTGATGTTATTATTGATCGAAAAGGAGCGCTCCTATTTCCTGGCCTGGAACAGTTTCATGTATGACTCCGTTTCTTTTGCCAACCGGGATAAAATAAATAATACCGCTTTCGGAATGTCCACAGCACGTCAATACTATACGGAAACAGATTACAAAATATCCAAGACGGCTGACAGCATTTACTTCAGGAAGAATATCCGGCAGACAATATTTAGGTACTCCGAACCCAGAACTGTACTGCAATGGACGATCCATGAAGAGCAGCAGACCATCGCAGGATTACCATGCCAGAAAGCCACGGCTCATTTTAGCGGAAGAACATGGATAGCCTGGTTTGCCCCCTCTATTCCCCTGCAGGACGGCCCCTATAAGTTCTGTAACTTACCTGGACTGGTCGTCAGGGTATCCGATAGCCAAAACTATTTTGCCTTTACGCTGGAATCTTTTGAAAATATAAATACCACCGTAAACAGCCTTCCCCTCGCATCCGGTTATACAATAGAGAAGACAGATAAAAAACGCTTCCTAAACTACCAGGAAAAATACAGAACAAATCGTTTTGAGATGGACCAGGCACAGGGTGTTGTTTTTGTAAGCGGCGGCGAAGAGATCAGAAAGAATATAGAAGAAAATGCAAGGAAAAACAATAATGTAATTGAGAGACTGGAATAATATCTGTAAATATGAAACAGTTTATGAAAAAAATGGTCATTATGGTGGCAGTTTTTTCTGTTACGAAAAAGGCCTTCACACAAAACACTGATACCACCGCTTCTTTCGCAGTAGAAGGAATAGTGGCAGGAGCATATTCCGGAATGATGTATCTGTCATACGTTGATGATAAGTATAATTATGTATCAGACAGCACCTTACTTAAAAAGGGGAGTTTAAATTTAAAGGGCGTACGGCAGGGAAAACTACCGCGTGGCTTAAAGCTAAGACAAGATTCAGGATCTCAGAAGACCTGGTGGTAGATTCTTTACAGATCACCCCGAAACCCGGCGGAAGCATTACGCTGGTACTATATTCAGAGGATACTAAATGACCGGGCAGCCGGAAACCGATTGTTGAAAAAGACCGTCCATATACTATCCCTGCTGATCATAACGGCATTTTCCGCTGCGGGACAAAACCTGGTCACCGGAACTGTCAGCGACAGCACAGGACAACCGGTTGCAGGCGCATCGGTTACCTATAGCAGGGTGAATTCGGAACTCATCTCCGGGTACAGCGTATCCGATGCCAACGGACGCTTTCGTCTTTCCATATCGCTTTCGGAAGACAGTATTTCATTGGGTATACGGCATATAGACTATGAACCGGGAAACATGGTCATCAAAAATGAACCGGGAAACCATACGATCCGGTTATACAAAAAGATCCATACACTGCCCAACATCATAGTGTCGCCCCCGCCGATATATAAATGGAACGACACCCTGCACTATAATGTAAGCGCTTTTCAATCGAACCAGGATATGGTTATCGGGGATATCATTAAGAAACTGCCCGGTATGGAAATGGTCGGAGACAGGATACTGTACCAGGGAAAACCTATTCAAAAATATTATATCAACGGGCTGGATCTTTTGGAAGGGCGGTACAATCTTGCCAACGATAACCTGCCGGTAGACGCCGTGCAAAGTGTACAGGTGCTGGAGAACAACCAACCTGTGAAAATACTGGATTCGCTGATCTTTTCCGACCGCGCCTCCCTGAACATCAGGCTCAAAAAAATTACAACCACAGGATCTGCTAAAATAGGCGCCGGACTGTCGCCACTGCTGCGTGATATCAATATCACCCCTATGACCTTTACCAAATCCTTTCAGTCTATTAACACGTTTCAGTCTAATAATATCGGTGAAGATGTAGCCAGGCAACTGAACACCTTCGCAACCGGTAATATGTTTGACCAGTCTGATTTCGCGGGTCTTAACGACAACAGTCACGCTGCGTTTGTCCATATCCAGGATATTGCCTCACCCAATTTCAATGAAAAAAAATGGCTGAACAACAATATCAATTTACTGAGCAGTAACTTTCTCTACAAGCTGCAGAACAACCTGGAATTAAAAGGGAGTGTTTCCTATGTAAATGACTACCGGCAAAAGGCGGGGCTCAGTCATACTACTTTATTTACGGCAGGCCAGGATATCGATTTTACGGAAAACATTCAAAACAGCTACAACAGGAATGAATTAACCGGTAACCTTATCCTGTTAAAGAATGAAAAGAACATTTATTTTAAGAATAACCTCCGCTTCTCCGGGCGCTGGTTTGGCGATAAAGGACACCTGGAAAAAACAGACGCCGGCGAGATACTCCAGCAAAAAAAATTACAGGATCGTTATTTGTCCAACCGGCTCACCCTGACAACTTTCTTAAAAAGGCAATTGATCATATTCAACTCATATATAGGGTATAACGAAACGCCACAGGGGCTTTCCGTCATGCCGGGCCCATTCGAACCCCTGCTCAACAACAACCTGCCCTATGAAAGGGTATATCAGTCCATAAGCTTTACAAACTTCAATACCGATAATTACCTGAGTTTTGTAAAAGGCTTCAAAGGCATTTCTCTTATGCCGAAAGCAGGCATCTCCTACCAACAGCAGGTTTTAAACAGCGCCGTTGATATTACTGCCAACGGCGTGGAAAGAAAGCTGGGCAACGATTTCATTAACCAACTGCGCCTGACAACCCTGATCGCCTATCTGGATGTAAAGGCGCAATACAAAACACCAAAATGGAAAATAGATATGGATATCCCGGTACGGCTTCGCAACTACCACTCCCGGGATCAGATAAGGGGTATCCGCCATGCACTTACCAGGCCCACTTTTGAGCCCGGCTTACTGACTATTTACCAGCTTAATAAAAATTTTGAAACCAGCTTTTCTTCCGCCTACACCTATCAGACCGGCAATATTAACACGCTCTATAATGCCTTCCTGCTTAGCTCTTACCGGAACCTCGAAAAATACAATGCCAGCCTGCCGGAAAGTAATACCTGGAGTAATGCCCTACGCATCAATTTCAAAGATCCGCTGCGATCGGTTTTCGCCGGTATCAGCTACAGCTATGCCATGACCTCCAGAAACTACCTGTTCAGAAGCGCCCTGGATGCCAACGGGTACACGATAGTGGAAATGGATTGGCAAAACAATACCCAGCAGATGCAATCGGTGTCCGCAGACTACAGTAAGTATTTTATTCCAATAAAAACGATCATTAAAACAAAAGGAAATATTAATTGGGCTCAGTCTGATTACCGGATCAACAACCTGCAGGAAAAAGTGTCAACAAGGGGCTATACGGCTTCGCTGGAAATAAACAATTCCAGTGTCCGGTTCCTGAACATTCAGTACGAAACCAATCTTTCAGTTATTTACAACAATTTGTCCGGCAAGGCAATGGACAAAATAGTAATGAACTTCCACAAGTTAAATACGGGCATCACCTTCGCCAAAAACCAAACGATCATCGTAAATACAAACTATTACATCACCAGCCTGAAGTCGGAAGCTAACCAGTTGTTTATCGATATCCTGTACAGGTCCACGCTGCCTAAACAAAAAATGTACCTGGAAATCAATTTCATGAACCTGTTAAACAATCAAACCTTTGTGAGGCTGTATAATCTCGAATATGCCATTATCAGGAATAATTTTCAATTAAGACCCAGGCAGGTGATTTTTACTGTCCGGTTCCGGTTTTGATGGTTGCTGCCTGGCTTACGAGTATACAGACAATATCTACCTACTGTCTAGCTATTTATTCATTTCAAGCGATCTTGTTATCCCATAGTATATCCTTTGCAGCAACGACATATCACGGGTAATGACCAACGCCCGCGCTTTCAGTCCGTTTTTAAAAGGTATTTCTTTATTCCTGCTGGTGGTGAGAGATGGCAGATCCACTCTTCCCAAAAACCCGCTGTCTATCGCCATGCCGGATATATAATCCAGCTTTCCCGGTATAAACCCTGCCTCCTGGTATGGGAAAGCGTCAAACCTCAACTGCACTTTCATTCCTGTATCCACCCTGCCAAAATTATGCTGGGCCAGCTTTACCTCCGCATAGTAGCCGGCGTCTTCGGGAGTAACGTAGGCAACCAGCTTTCCCTGCTCCATAAATTGGTTTTCCTGCAGGGGCAGGACAAATGCAACTTTGCCATCCACCGGGCTTCGAAGCACAAATCGTATGATCCAGTCTTCGGCAGCACTTTTTAAGGTGAACAAAGCCTGCTCAAATAGTTTCTGCTGTTGCAGAATATCATGCTCCAATTGATTGATCTCCTTTTGCTTGTCCCGGATCATATTGTCCTGTGAGCTGACGGTTGCCTCCAGTTGCGGTATGGCTGCCAGCTTATTCATGTAACTGCTTTGAGCGGTCCTGTACTCTTCTTCTGAAATGATTTTTTCCCTGTATAACAGCTCATTCATTTCAAAGGTCTTTTTTGCCAGCTTATTGTCCTCAATTCTGATCTCTTTTTGCTCCACCGTCTTCTGCCGGATATGCTGAAGGGATCCGATATCGCGCAATAGCATATCCTTCCTTTTTACAAAAAAACCATTTACAAGGTAATCGTTGAACTGTTGCCAGGCTGTTATAAAAGTTTGGTATCCGCCCTGTAACTCTCCCAGGTTTTCTACACGGTGGATAAACAACCCGGATAGTTCCTCCAGGTGATCATCAGCCAATAGTTTTGCAGCTTTATCAAGATTTTCAGACAAGCGTAGCACCTCCCTCGGATCAGCAGCACCCTCTATCCATCCCAGCACCTGGTTTGCTTTGACTACCTCGTTATTCTCTACAAATAGTCCTGTCAGCCGCCCGCCAAATCGGGTAACCACCTCTTTGGGTGCATTTTTACCGGTCAGTAAGGCAGCCCCCTCAATAATATCGGGATATCGGATAAACCCGGTTATTACAATGATCACCAGCAATACCGAAAGAAAAATAAGTAACGCCCACTTCTCAAAACCGGCAGGCTTGCGACTGATGATCTCCTGCGCCATTTCGGACCGGAGCTGCATGTTGCCATTCAATGAAGCAGATGACAGATCAGCCTCCGGTAATTGAGAAATGTTGATCTCCTTTTTCATGTGTTTATTTTTTTAAGTTCACCCTTGAACGTCTTTGCGAGGAAGGCATCCCGCCTGTGGCGGGAAAGCAACCTCGTTGATAGTTTTCAATTTCCCAGTTCCAGTTGGTTCTTCACCAGTTCAAAATATTTTCCTCTGAGCGTAGTTAGTGTTTTGTGCGTTCCCTCTTCTACAATTTTTCCTTTTTCAATCACCACTATCTTGTCTGCATTTTTTACCGTACTCAAACGGTGCGCCACTACCACAACCGTTCTGCCCTCAAAAAACTTTTGAAGATTTTCTACAATTATCTTTTCATTGTTTGCATCCAGGGCGTTGGTAGCCTCATCAAAAAAGATATAGTCCGGGTCTTTATATATCGCTCTTGCTATCAGCATTCTTTGCTTTTGGCCCTGGCTGATACCGGTGCCTTCTACACCAAGCTTTGTGTAATATCCATTCGGTAATGACTCTATAAAGGAATGAATATTTGCGATCCTGCAACTATGTAGCAGTCTGCCGTAATCTACCTCCTCCTTTCCGACCGCTATATTTTTAGCGATCGTATCATTAAAGATATACCCGTCCTGCAACACCGATCCACACCGGCTCCGCCAGTGGGCATGACTGATAAAATCAAACTTTACGCCTTCCTCCTGCGTATTGTTACCACCAATCCTTATTTCTCCTGAATATTGATCATATACTTTTAGCAGCAGCTTTATTAAGGTCGTTTTACCGCTGCCGCTGGCCCCTACAATAGCCGTGACTTTATTTTCCGGGATATCCAGGTCAAAATGTTCAAACACAGGATCGTTCCCCGCTCCGGGATAGGTGAAAGACAGGTTCTTCAACAATATTGTTTTGTTTGCCGGAAGATCTTTGCTATACATTTTTTCCGGAAGCTCTTCTTCATCCAACTGGTGAATTTCATTCAGCCGTTCCATGCTTATTTTTGCGTCCTGCGCGCTTTGCATGAACCCGATCCATTGCTGCACCGGTGCGCTAAGTTGTCCCATGATGTATTGTATGGCCAGCATCGATCCCAAAGAAAGCGTACCATCGATCACAAGATATGCGACGATAAAGCTGATCACGATCCCCTGTGTTTGATTGATGAACACGGCTCCGGCTTCCTGCCACTGGCTGTAATTAAGACTTTTAAAATTCAGCTTAAAGATAGCTGCCTGTATATTCTCCCATTCCCATCTCTTTTGCTTTTCAGCGTTGTTGAGCCTTAGCTCCTGCATGCCCTGTATCAGTTGTAAGGCGGCGTCATTCTCCTTTGCCGAAAGATGAAAATTTTCATAGTTCAGCTTTCTCCGGACCCGCATGAACAATGCTACCCAGATAAAATAGACCGCACTGCCGGCGCAGAACACAAAAAACAACTGCACGTTATACATGATCAATACCACCGCATAAATAACAAAATTGAATACTGAGAATAATGTGGATAACGCCGAACCTGTGAGAAAGCTTTGTATCTGGCGGTGATCTCCGATCCTTTGTAAGGTATCTCCCGTATGGTGAACATCAAAATACGATACGGGCAGTCTCGTAAGTTTGATCCAGAAATCGGATAATACCTGTATGTTCAGAATATTGGAAATTCTCAGCAATAGCCGGTTCCGTATAAAATCCACGATCGTTCTGCTAAAAACGAGCATCAACTGCGCAGCCAGCACTACGGTCACGAAATGCAGGTTTTGCGTATTAATGCCCGTATCTACCACGCTTTGTGTTAAAAAAGGAAAGATCAGCTGCAACAAAGATGTTATAAGTAAGGCAATAAACACCTGGGTTATCTGCCACCGGCTGCTGATCAGATATTGCATAACAAGGTTCCAGCTCAGCTTTTTTTCCTTATCACCTCTTTGCTGATAAAATACCGGTGTAGGCTCCAGCAGCAATGCGATACCGGTTTCCTCATCTTCATTATTTTTAGCCGTCATCCAATGTGAAAAGAACTCCGCATGACTGTAAGTGATGATCCCTCTACCCGGATCGGCGATCTTAACTTTCGTTCGCGAGACGGATATTAATACCACGAAATGATTTTGATCCCAGTGCAAGATACACGGGGTCATTACCTGTTGCAACTGGCGAAAGGTTATTTTAACACCCCGCGTTCTGAAGCCTATATCCTCCGCTGTTTCACTTATACCCAGCAGAGAAACCCCTGCTTTATTAAAGCCCGCTTTATGACGTAAAGAGTCTGCATTCAAATAAGTTCCATAAAACCGGGAGATCATTTTAAGGCAGGTGGGACCACAGTCCATGGCATTGAGCTGTCTGTAAAAAACAAAATGGTTGGTGTGTTTCATGGTGACAGTTAACAATTGAATTTAGTAATAATATTTGCAATTGAAATACCAGTAACATTATCTAAGATATGATATTTGCAATTCCGATAAGGCTATAACGTTATTTTTTGGCCAATTGAAAAAAATTACTACCTTCAGCCAGCTAACGTAAATAAACCTGCTTACCATGAACCTTATTACACCGCTTCAAAACTGTGAACATACTGTTATAAAGCTTATACGCAGCTTAAACGCAAAAATCACGGAAACAACACTCAGAGAGGACCTTCAAACACACCCTGATTATCCAAGCCTGCTGAGCATCTCCGACACGCTGAATACTTATAATATTGAGAATATAGCATTAAAGACCCGGGTTGATAACTTCTCACAATTTCCCGTTCCTTTTATTGCACATATCAGAGATACCCACACCCATGATCAGATATTTACCCTCATCCACAGAGTGACAGCCGGGAAAATATTGTATGAAATTCCCGGGAAAAACAAGCTGGCAGAAGAAAAAGAGGACGAATTTATCCACCGGTTTTCGGGGCATGTATTGCTGCTTGACGGCAGCGAGGCGCGGGCAGAAAAAAACTACCCCGCCAAAAAGAAAAAGGAAAAAAGAAGGCAGTTTTTCAACGTTTTTGCCTTGTCTGCTATTCCGGCAATAACATTATTATATATCATCTCGTTATTTATACAGTATTCCTTTTCAACCATTCTCTCTCCTATTTTATTTTTAGCATTAACCCTGGCGGGCAGCATTGTCAGCTTCCTGTTGCTATTGTTCGAGATCGACACCCATAACCCTGTTCTGAAAGATATCTGTCAGGCCGGCAAAAAGCTCAACTGCTCTGCCGTACTGCAATCAACGGCTTCGGGTATCATGGGCATAAGCTGGAGTTCCATCGGCTTCTGCTATTTTTCCGGCATGCTGCTTTCCTTATTAACGTTAGGAGCCGGGAATGCGGGGGTGCTCTTATTAACGGGATCGCTGGCCCTGCTCGCATTACCCTATACCTTATTTTCTGTTTATTATCAGTGGAGAATTGTCCGGCAATGGTGTGTGCTTTGCCTGGCTGTTCAGGCTATACTGCTATTGCAATTCGTCGTGGCGCTTACAGGCTGCTTCTTTGACCATCCTATATCCGCTTTATCTTTTTCGGAATGTTTTATAACAGTCTTTTTCTTTATTCTTCCAGCCGTTGGCTTATATATATCTCTCCCTGCCCTGAAGGAATCGAAAAACGGAAAAACGCATTACGCGGCACTACAGCGGTTAAAACATAACCGGCAGGTATTTGAGGCTTTATTGAGCAGACAAAAGACCGTTCAGCATTCAGCAAACGGGTTAGGGATACTGCTGGGCAACCCAGACGCTACCTGGCAGGTGATTAAAGTATGTAACCCCTATTGTGGGCCCTGTGCCAGGGCCCATCCTGTTTTGGAAGAGCTGCTACATACAAATTCCGGTGTATCGTTACAAATTATTTTCACCGCCACGGGCGAAGATGCTGACCCCGGCACAGCGCCTGTACAGCATTTCCTGGCGATTGCACAACAGCATGACGAGGCGATTACGCGGCAGGCACTTGATGACTGGTATAATCCCCCGGAAAAGGATTATACGGCTTTTGCTAAAAAGTATCCGGTTGATGATAAAGTACAGTTTGAGCAAAAAGAGAAAATACAGAGCATGAAAGCCTGGTGTGACGCCATGCAGATCAGCTTTACACCCACCCTCTTTATAAATGGGCATCAGCTTCCGGAAATATACAACATTACCGACTTAAAATATTTTCTCACCATCTAAAATTCCTGTAATATGGCTATCCTAAGACAAATTAAACGCCTGCAGTATATTGATTATGTTATTAGGAAAAAAGCAACCGGTAGTCCTGAAGCCTTTGCCCGAAAAAACCGGTTAAGCAAAAGGGGGCTGGCCATCATACTCCGGGAAATGAAGGAAATGGGTTTTCCTATTAAATACAGCAAGCAGCAAAACACCTACTACTATGAAGAAGAGGGAGAAATGGTAAAATGCCTGTTCGTAAAGTATGGAGAGGTATTATGCAGAGAGGATACAGCCAATATTACCAGTAACGCCGGGAATCTGTGCTTTTCGAAAGTAGCGGTCTTTGAGGTTTGTGACAATTCTTAAAATGACAACCCGGCGCACTTATAGTGCATTCAGAAATATAAACTTTGTGTTGTTATCATTTTATTCAACAACAAAATTGTTTGACATGAAAAAATTAAAATTTGATTTTAATGACTTTAAAGAGACCGAAGTATTAACCAGGGCGCAGTTGAAAAAATAGCAGGAGGAAGAACTTGCTGCGTAATGATCACGAATAAGAGTACAGGTCAGCGATATGTTAATAACTATGCATGCCCATGTCGGCAGCAATCAGCAATTCGTCTTCGAATTCGGGAGGTACCTTTTCAGAGGGTAACGATACATACGAATATGATGGGCATTATTGTTGTGACTCTTGTGGTAATTTTCCAATTTTAGTTATGCCTCTCCCGGTTCCTATTAGTGTCTGTATTGTGAGACTACTGATGTTTGCCTTGGTAGTCTGCCCTTTTGTCGAAAAGCTAGAACAATAAAGATATTTTTAGATATGAAGTTTCAAGTTATACTAGTTACATTAACGTTCCTGTATGCTTACTACGGCAGAGACACTAATGAAAAACATACGTTCCTTCTGGGTAGGCTAACACAGGCTGACAGTACAATAAATCTGAAGATCAATTTCGGAAAAGACATTCCGAAACAAGAAAGGGCTTTTTACTACCTTACCTGTAGGAGTAACTTTTTAACCCAAGACATCTTAATTAATGCTTTTGATTCGGCGAACAACTCTCATTACACATTGCCGGTTTCCCGATCAGGTATATTAGACTTATATGGTAAAGGCCCTTTCCCTGTTGTATCCATATCGGTAAATCCGGGAGATTCAATCATGTTGGATATACTAAAGGATACCGTGTATACACGAAATAATAGAAATGAAATTATTAGTATTTATGACATTAAGAGAATTGTGGATAGCATTCAAAGAGACGTTGTAGCCCGGTCTGAATTCTATCTTGCGCAACTGCTGAATAAACAGTATGTTCAGATCAAGAAAAACGCATATTTGCTGAAAAGGAAAGAGGGCGTTGGAAGTAATGCTTATTTATTAGGCAGAGACAGCCTTTTCAATTTCTTATTGGTACAATTAGAAAATGAAGTTCAAATTATAGATTCGCTTAAAACCGCCGGGCTTATATCCGACAGCTTCGCCCAGATAGCAGAAATTTCAAAAAAAGGGGATAAGGCCTGGATCATGGCGAACCTTTCCAAACAATATGAAGACTCCGTAAGAATTACAGACTTCATCAGCTTTGGCTTTTTTCACGATTCGCTTGTTTTTGAACCTTCAGGATACTACAGAGGTCTGTTGTCAAGTGATTTCCTGACCGGTGCGATATTAAAAAAACGAAGAACACAGCTCACTAAAGATTTTTTCGGGGCAGATTATACGCAAGCATATGATCTAAGTGAAAAGTACCTGACCGGTTTAAACCTTGCCTATATAAAATACTATTGCCTCACCCAAATAAAAGAAGGTTACAGCAACGAAGTTTACTCAAAATTCTATACAAGATTTTTGGAGGAAGTAGACTATGAATCGATCGTTAATTATGTAAAAGAGAATTTAGCTCCGATACACAAAAGCATAGATAAGAAAGACGATATGTTGCTCTCTGTTTCCGGCGAACAAGAATCTTTTAGTGAACTCACCGGGCAAGGAAAGCTGCTTTATATAGACTTTTGGGCATCCTGGTGCCAACCCTGCAGGGAGGCCATGCCGGCATCCAGGGTGCTAAGAAAAGAATTTGAAAATGACTCTATTATTTTTGCCTATATTTCCATAGATGCCAATAAGCCGGCATGGCTTTCGGCAAATAAAATGGAAAAGCTGGATACTTATACGTATAGCTTCTTACTGGGAAATCCTAAAGAAGCAAACCTGGTGACCCGGTACAAGATAAATGCTATCCCAAGATATATACTATTTGGTAAAGATGGAAAGCTCATAACTGCAGATCCACCTTCTCCTGAATCGGATCATATTCGAAGCTTCCTTAAACGCCACCTTAAAAATTAATTAACTGTCTTTTCGATCAAAAAAATGCTAACTCCTCTTATAGTACACGTAATTAACCTTCCTAAAAGAGAAGATCGGAAACTGCACATTATCAATCAATTTGAGAACAGGACAGAATTTAACCTAAAAGTAATCACTCCAATTCCGGACTCTAACGGAGCACGAAGTCTTTGGAAAACTTTAAAATCTATTATCAGGGAGAATCTGCAGTCTGATTTTTTGATCATCTGCGAGGATGATCATGAGTTCACTGAAAATTACTCTGGAGATAAGCTATTCCATTTTATAAAAGTTGCAGAAAAGGCAAATGCAGAATTTCTTTCAGGAGGTGTAAGTTGGATAGAAACCTTTTTTCCTGTTGAAAAAGATATGTACTGGATGGATGGGTTTAACGGAACACAATTTATTGTAATCTTTAAACCCTTGCATTTAAAATTCCTCACTTCCCGGTTTAATAATACTCCTATAGATCATCTTATTGGCAAACTTGCAAAGACTTGCAAAGAATAAGTTTGTAATATACCCGTTTATATCGGTCCAAAAGGACGTTGGCTATTCAGATGCAACGATATTTAATAATGAAAAAGGGTTGGTTCAAAGATTATTCGAGGACAGTACTATGAGCTTCCAAATGCTAAATAAGATAATGGAATACTACCGTGTAAGAAAAAGTAACACAACTTATGATACCGAAACCAGTAACATTAAAATTCCTACTTATGTTATAAATCTTCCGGAGCGTACGGACAGGCTGAATCATATTCTGCGAGAGTTTGATGATAAGCCAGAGTTTGATGTTACAATAGTAAAAGCGATTAAAAATAAAATATCTTCATTAGGGTTTTGGAAAAGTATTAGAAAAGTCATTCAACTGGCAGTTTCAAATAACGATGACGTTATTGTAATTACTACAGATGATCATGAGTTTACAAAGGACTACTCAAGAGAATATTTGTTTAGAAATATACTTGAAGCATATCAACAGAAAGTGAATCTACTTATTGGAGGTACGAGCCTGTTCAGGCATGCAATTCCAATCTCAAAAAACAGATATTGGATACACCCCTGTCAGTCTACTAATTTTTTTGTTATTTACAAAAGCTTCTATAGCAAAATCTTAAACGAACCATACGATACAACGGTCAATGCTTACCTGAAAATTTCAGAGTTGACCAGTAGTAAAATGGCACTATTCCCCTTTATATCTGTGCGTAAAACTTTCGAATATTCAAATGAATTCTCAAAATATTTAGATAGTAGATACAAAACGACTCAGATGCGTTTGAAAAAAGTTGATGCTGCATTAACCAGGTTAAACCCGGATTTTAATTAACTATATATAAACTTCCGATGCAACATACTGTTATAAGAAATACTTTGCCAGCCTTTGTAACCACCTCGGGGGAAGAAGCTGAGATGAACCATATCCGAAATGAGTTTGCCGGGAAGAATGGGTTTAACTTAAACGTCATTAAAGGTAACACGAAGGAACCCTGGCAAGATATTATTGGATGCATCAAGTATACAAAAGAGATGAAGTTTGATTCAATTGTAATATGTGAAGGCGATCACTCCTTTTCTCCAATGTATCAAAATGGGCTATTGACAGAACGTATTCCGAACAAAATGATATTGTATCCAGCTATTTCAGTGCAAAAAAGACTTCGGGTACTCGGATGTAACTTCTATTCATAACGGGAACAAAAAGCTGGTCACCAATATGTTCACAAGAACAAAAGAAAGACTCGATAAAATAAATGAAGTAACTATTTTGCCACTAAGACTTAGTTAAATGGCTCCAGTATATTGATTATGTTATCGGGAAAAAGGCGACCGGTAGCCCGGAAGCTTTTGCCAGAAAAAACCGGTTAAGCAAAAGGGGCTCGCCATAATACTCCGGGAAATGAAGGAAATGGGATTTCCCATTAAATACAGCAGGCAGGAAAATACTTATTACTACGAAGAAGAGGGAGAAATGGTAAAATGTCTGTTCGTAAAGTATCGGGAGGTACTCTCTCGAGAGGATACAGCCCATATTACCAGTGGCGCCGGGAACCTGTGCTTTTCGAAAGTAGCGGTCTTTGAAGTTTGTGAAAATTTATAGAATATTCTTCAGTGCACTTATAGTGCATTGAGGTATGTAAACTTTGTGTTGTTACCTTTTTTATTTAACAAAAAAAATTTATGAAATGAAAAAATTAAAGTTAGATTTCAACGACTTCAAAGAGTCCGAAGTATTAACCAGAGAACAATTAAAAAAAATTAATGGTGGAACATCAGGATGTTGTGCTCATACCGGAGGATGGAATAATTATCAATGCGGTTATTCAAGTGGGAGCGAGGCACAGCAAGCCGCATCAAATTATACCATTCAAAATGGTGTTCAGACATTTTATTGCTGCAATTGTGGCACCTCACCTGGTTATCCAGGTAGTAACGCACCAAATCAGCCGTAAGCTTCGACCTTTTGAGTAACGACAGGCAAAAGATCTATTTGCCTGTCGTTAATTTGCATCAGAATCAAAATATTTTTTCAATTGCGTTTAGTCTAACTCTGCTTGTAACACGTAGTTTCGTTAAGAATACTAACACATCTCGGTATTACAGAGCCTAAATAATAGACTTTTAGTACAAATAAAGAATGAAATGCTATTGAATTTTAAAGCAAGTGCAAAATTGGCTGTCGGTCTAAAGTGTATTTTAATTCTATTAGTGAATTTGGATACAAGGGAATTGTTTTGTCAGGATAGTATTAAAGCTGTTCATTTTATAGTTGAGAAAAACTCTACGGCTTCACTTAACAAGAACTTCTATTATCATGACATAGCATTAATTGGTCATCCTGTCCATTTTTTAGAAGATACTGTTAAAATATATATTGACAAACCGGTTTTCCTGTTACATGCAAGCGAGCTTCAAACGCCCTATTTAGTCTATCCCGGGGAGAAGATCCATGTCCGATTCGATAAATCCCGGAACCCATTGTTTTATATCCCTCACAACAAGCAGCGAACGGCCGAATTAAGCTTTTTTTCCGACCTGGTAACACAAACTGATAACCTGTCTTATGCGTTTAAAACAATTCCCTTTTTAAAAAAGGTAAGTTCTTTAGAAGGGCTGACAGCAAGCGAATCCTATATTTATAACAGAAAAAAGTACCGGTTGGAATTGCTGGAAAAATTCATGAGCCAAAATCCAACGAGCGCTGACTTTTATGAAATAGCCCGGCATTCAATAAACAGTGTTGCCTTTAACGATTCCCTCAGGTTTTACACACATAATATTACTTATTTAAAAGAAACCGGGCTTTTAGAAAAGAAAGTAGAAGAAAAGAAAAGAACAGTTTCAAATATCAGGTTAATATATCTACGCTATCCTTTAGAAGCAATTAAGGCATTACTCCCCTTAAGCATGGCAAACAATAACTATATCATGAAAGATCTGGGTATTGATGTCAAGTACAATTATATACTTGCCAATTTTTCAGGGATATACCAGGAGTACTTATTGTTCCAAACTATTTTTAATGATATCAATAACTACATTAATGTTCCCGAGATAGCTATTAACAGGTTTTACGAACAATGTAAAACGCCTTATTATATTGATATGATCAGGTCAAAACTAAATGATCATAAAAAAGTACTAAATACGGGTCATGATGCAGTAACCAACGTCAGATCTGAAACAATAGAATTGGGAACTGTGCTAAAAAGATACAGGAATAAGCTCATTTATGTTGATATATGGGCAAGTTGGTGTGCCCCATGCAGAGAAGAATTCAAGCATTCAAAACAACTACAAGATAAACTTGCCGGAAAAGCAGTTGAGTTTCTTTATCTTTCAATCGACGGAAAATATCTTGATTGGGTAAATGCTCATAAAAATGAAGACCTCAATGACAAGGATAGTTATTTATTGCTTCACCCGGACCAAACATCAATACTAAGGTCCAATGAGGTAATAAGTATCCCAAGATATATGCTGATAGGAAGAGGCGGAGAAATAATCAATGATAATACCCCACGCCCAAGTGATCCCCAATTATATGAGCTAATCCTGCAAAATTTATAATATTAATAGTCTATAAGAGATTAAGTTCAATTATTATTCTTTCCTGCATTATTTCACAATTCAGTCCATCCATTCAATAATTACCAATGAAAAATTATATGAAGAAACCAGAGAATAGTAAAGAGTTACCAGTCTTTGTTATTAATCTTAAAGAAAGAACAGACAGATTAAATCACATAAAAAAAGAATTTAATAACAAAAGTGAATTTGAACTACGGATTTATCAGGTAGCGAAAGCAAATATTGCAACAGTTGGGTTATGGGAAAATATTATTAAATGCATAGATCAAGGAATAAAAATGCAACATGACATTATAATAATTTGTGAAGATGACCACTCATTTACAGAATTGTATAAAAAAGAGCTTTTGTATCTAAGTATCATTGAAGCAAAGGAACTAAATGCAGATATTTTATTAGGAGGAGTTAGCTGGTTTCGGGATGCTGCCTTTTCATCTGATCATTTGATTAAGTTAAGTAGCTTCTCAGGTACTCAATTTTTGGTTATATTCAAAAAGGCGTTTTTCAATCTAAAACATGCAAAGTTTGACGAGAATACTGACACAGCCGACAGTAAGATCTGCGAAATATTAACTGAGATATTTTGTATCTATCCTCTCATTTCAATACAAAAGGAGTTTGGATATTCTGATGTAACGGCACAAAATAACGTTGAAGGAAGAGTATCAAATTTATTTGAACATACAAATTTTTTGTTTGACAATTTCAGCAGAATATATGAGTCTTATAAGTACCGATATACACACTTTTCTTTTAATAGCAATTTTCCGGAATTGGAAAAAATAACAATTCCGACGTATGTTATCAATCTAAGGGAAAGGAAAGAAAGGAGACTCCATATTCAGAGACAGTTTAGCAAAAAGAAGGAGTTTTCGGTAACAATTGTTGATGCTATTAAACACGAAATTGGTGCGGTAGGTTTATGGCTGAGTATAAGGAAGATAATTCAAATGGCGGTAGAAAATGATGATGATGTAATAGTGATTTGCGAAGATGATCATCAATTCGAAAATACCTACTCGAAAGAACTCTTCTTCAAAAATGTCATTATGGCTCAACGGTTAGGAATAGAATACCTTTCCTGTGGCTGCAGCCACTTTGAACATACAGTACCAGTTACCCCCAATTTATATTGGGTATCGCTCTGCCAGGCTACTCAAATGATTGTATTATATAAACCTGCTTTTCAAAAAATTTTGGATGAACCATATGACAATTCAGTAATTGCCGATTTACTACTCTCCGAAATGATTCCGAACAAAATGATATTGTATCCGGCTATTTCAGTGCAAAAAGACTTCGGGTACTCGGATGTAACTTCTATTCATAACGGAAACAAAAAGCTGGTCACCAATATGTTCACAAGAACAAAAGAAAGACTCGATAAAATAAATGAAGTAACTATTAAAAGTAACTATTTTGCCACTAAGACTTAATTAAATGGCTCCAGTATATTGATTATGTTATCGGGAAAAGCAACCGGTAGCCCAGAAGCTTTTGCCAGAAAAAACCGGTTAAGTAAAAGGGGCTCGCCATCATACTCCGGGAAATGAAGGAAATGGGCTTTCCCATTAAATACAGCAGGCAGGAAAACACTTATTACTACGAAGAAGAGGGAGAAATGGTAAAATGCCTGTTCGTAAAGTATGGAGAGGTATTATGCAGAGAGGACACAGCCAATATTACCAGTGGCGCCGGGAACCTGTGCTTTTCGAAAGTAGCGATCTTTGAGGTTTGTGAAAAATTTTAAAAAATGCTCGATGCACTTATAGTGCATTGAGATAATTGAACTTTAGGCTGTTAATTTATTTTAAACAAAAATTACTTTTATGAAAAAGTTAAAATTGAGCCTTTCAAACTTTGAAGGTACAGAAGTTCTAACAAGACAACAATTGAAAAATATTGTTGGTGGAGGAAGTTGTTACATGGTTTACTCTTCGCAAGGGTATCAAAGTTGCTGGTATACAAATGGAAGCCCGCTTGATCTTTGTAATAGAGTCTATGGTGACAATTGCCAAGCACATTCATCTGGACCTGTAAATTGCTCTTCCAACAATTGTACTATGAACTAGCCCAGTCTCAGGTAATCTTTATTATATTACAATATAAAGATTGCCATTTTCCCTCATTAGTTATAAATTATATGAAATTTCTATTTAAAATATTACACTTTTTTGCCACTTCCAATTCAGCATTGATTACTGCTTATTTTGGAATAGTATTACTTACTTTTGGTTGTAAAAATGCAAAGGATAACACACTTTTACATTATGTATCATATAGCACAGATAACGATTCTTTAAGTAATTTGAATTTAGAGAAAAAAATTAACCTATATCCCTATGATACAATCTTTAATCAATTCCTGCCAGATACCAGTTTAGTATTTACTTCAAACAATTCTTTAAAAGAATATATTTTTGAAAAAAATAGGACGTTTGATAGTGTTTTAAATAGTTGGCAGTTAGTAGACAGCATACAAACCTTTGTCATAAAACGGACTGCGCAGATATTGTATGCTGATTATTCACAAACCGTAACCTTTAAGTACTTTAAAAACAAGAAGGATAATTTAAGTCTATCTTTACTATCCGACTATTCCCCTTTCTCAAGAATAATAACTGTAAAAGACAGGCTTGCAGAATATAAAAGTTATTCTGTAGAAATGCAACAAAGCGAGATAGGAAAAAAAACTATTGCCAACTTAATAAGGTATGAATTCCAAGATAATATTGGAAAGTCTTTTACTCCTTTTTATGACGAAGAAATAATAACACCAGATAAAAGGCAAAATCCGTTAAAAACACTGTTGAATAAAAATGCAAAGTATTATATTTTTGTCTTTGGAGCATCATGGTGTTCACCCTGTGTTATTGAAGAACGAATGCTGAAATATTGGCATAACGATATTGAACCCTTTAAAATCCAAATTGTTGGAATATCTGTAGATCACAAAGTGAATAAGTGGGAAGAATATATTGAAGCAGAAAAATTCCCATGGGAAACAATTCTTCTACCCAGAACATTTAATGATAGACTTGGCAAGATATTAAACTTAGGCGATGGGATTCCAATGAATCTCTTGATAAATAGTAACGGGGTTATCTTGGCACAGAATACAGATATCAGGAAAGTATTAGAAGCTGTTCCAGAACTAAATATTGAGTCTCAAGTTTCGAGGTAGCGAAGTAGCAATAGTAGATACAAGTGGACAGCATCGATTGCTTGTAAACTTCAGTTTGTATGTTGAATTTCCAAAATTTAATCTAGAAAAGTTGATTAACCCTTAATAAGTCTATGCTGCTCACTTTGACATTAGACTGTCAATATAAACAATAGTCAGATGTATTCGCTTTATATGGAAAAAATTATTGTACATGCGATCAATCTACCTAAAAGAAAAGATCGGAGAAAACATATAATAAAACAATTCCTGAATAGAGAAGAATTCGAGCTAAAAATCGTTGCCCCCGCTGTAGATGAAAATGGAGCAAGAAGTCTTTGGCAAACGATTAAACTGATTGTTCGTAATAATCTTGAGTCAGATTTTGTAATGATTTGTGAAGATGATCATAAGTTTACACCCCAGTATTCTAAAAAAGAGTTATTTATATTATTAAACACTGCAATTAAAATCAAAGCTGACCTATTGTCTGGAGGGGTTAGTTGGGTAGATGGTATTTTGAAAGTTAGGGATGGACTATACTGGGTGGATCAGTTTAGCGGCACACAGTTTATAATAATATTCAAAAAAATTTATTTAAAAGTTCTACAAACTGAATTTGACAAGGAACCGGCTGACACCATTTTGAGTACTCTCGCAAAAAACAAACTTGTAATATTTCCTTTCATTTCTATTCAAAAAGAATTTGGCTATTCTGACGTAACTCTCTTTAATAACAACAAAGACAGGGTAAAAAGGTTATTCCTGCAAAGTTATCAAAACTTTGAAATATTAAACCACGTATCAAAATATTATTTGAGGGATGGAAAATATATCGAGAGCTATACGGAACTCGATAATATAACAATACCCACTTACATCATAAACCTTCCCGAAAGAAAAGATAGATTAATCCATATAAAACAGCAGTTTTTAAATAGGCAGGAATTTGATATAAGAATAGTAACAGGTTGTAAAAATAAAATCGGTTCTTTTGGACTTTGGAAAAGTATAAGGAAAATAATAAAACTTGCTATAAAGAATAATGATGATGTAATTCTGATTGTCAAGGATGATCATTGTTTTACAAAACACTACTCAAAAGAATATTTCTTGAAAAATGTTGTCGAAGCCCATCACCAAAACACTGATTATTTATCAGGCGGCACTAGCGGATTCGGCATTGCAGTTCAGATTACAGAGAACAGATTTTGGCTCCACCCCTGTCTCGCTACGCAATTTATTGTCGTTTATAAAAAATTCTTTAGTAAAATTCTAGAAGAACCTTATGACAAAACTGTGATAGCCGATCTAAAACTTTCAGATATGACAAGCAATAAGATGACATTCTTTCCTTTTATTTCTTTCCAGAAAGATTTTGGCTACTCAGATATCACACCAGCAAACAATAAATTCTCAAGTGGCGTAGGCAATATGTTTTCTACGGCCCAAAAACGACTAACGAAAATTAAAGGGGCAAGAGAAAAAATCCAACTACTATCTGAATCATCTGGCTAATAGGCTTTATGTAATAAAAGAAGACAATCTCCCCTTTCAATCTTGCACTATCCCCGCGCAATTGTACTTTCAATATATGAAGATACTGTTACTCTCTGTGGACAAGCCCCATGAATCGTTATCAGCAAAGGAGTGGAAGACTTAGCCCAATGGATCGGGCGTTATTATCTTTTTATTCAACAACAAAACTTTATGCAATGAAAAAGCTAAAATTGGAGCACTATAAGGTCAAAGATGCTGAAATTTTTACAAGGGAACAGCTAAAGAAAATCATGGGTGGATCTGGCGGGACGTCCTCCTGCAGTGCTACATGCGGCACTGGAAGGAATGCATATACTATATCCATAAGCGACTGCCGGTGTGTGTGCCGCAGCAGATAATGTCTCTGTAACATGTACGCAACCTCAGGAAACTAAACACTGTTAATTTCTCGAGGTTGTAATTAATTATATTAATTATCTTGTCTAAAGTTATAAACTCAGCATTTTCCGAGTTTATAACTTTATTTTTAAACATATCAAAAATGAGTCGCATGACTGGAGTTGGAAAATGGATTCTCTATTTTGTAGTTTTTTGCTGGAGTTGTTTATTTTCCCATGCTCAGCAAACAGATATAACAGTCGTAAAAATGTGGGAAGTGGTGGTTGATAGTGCTGTGTCAATTCCAACGGATATCATGGCGCCAGTTAACAATGATGCCAACATCAAAAACCTTCCTCAAAAACATCATATAACATCATTACGGTTTTTAATTCTTAATGATCCTGACTGGTTCAAAAGCTATCAGGAGGGGTATAGCGCTGAAGATGGCTGGTTCGAATATGGTTCTTCTTCAATATCCCGGCCTGTAAGAGGAAGCATCTTCCCGGTTTTTATAACACTTGACACTATAAAAAATATAAAATATTTTACGATTGACGCCAACGGAAATATGGATTTTTCAGACGATTCCGTAAGATCACAAAATATGGACAGTCTGTCCAGATACTTCAATTTTTACGACACGCTTCGTGCCAGCTTTCAGTATAAAGACGGGGCTGTTCAAAAAGTGAACATTCCGATCAAGATCTATCCCTACCAGGGCATATCGTTTGAAAACGATCCGCTTTCTAAAATGCTGGGCATTTCGATATCTTACAACAAAGGATTAAACGGCACCCTTGATCCGGGAGGTGTTTATTCCTATAAATTTTCCTCGCCTATACCTAATTTCGGAGTATACCACGAAATAACCGGAAAAAAAGACCCACTGGTTGTTGAAGCTGTAAACAGGAAAAATGAGCGTGTTGACCAATACTGGTCTTTTATTGGAGATACCATAAATATAAACAACAACCTGTATTATGTAGAAAAGCTCGACCGGGAGAAAAAAGAACTTGTCCTACGGTTTGTAAAAGGGTTTCAATATGGTTATAACGTCGGGAACAGGTTACAACCCTTTTCTGCCATTGATTTTATATCAAAACAACAAATCAGCCTCACAAAAAACAGGGACCGGTACCTGCTCCTGGATTTTTGGGGGACATGGTGTGCACCCTGCATCAAAGGGATACCCGCGCTAAAAAAAATGAGGCAAAATAACTTTGATAAAATTGATCTGGTGAGTGTGGCTTATGATAAACCGAAGGACACCAGTCAGTTGAGAAAGTTGATCGCGGAAAATGAAATGAATTGGAGTCATGTGTGGGTCGCCCGTGATGCCTCTGACCCTGATAATTTAATTAAGATGTTAAAAGTAGAGGCGTTTCCAACCTTCATCCTGGTTGATGTAAAAGGTGAAATAATTTTCAGGGGGTCCGGTGTAGATGAGTTGAACATGGTAGAAAAGCTCATTGATCAATAGAATATCGAAGGGCTCCGCACTTGTTTTATTTTCAAAAATTTGGAAAAACACAGATTGCCACAAAACTTTAGCTGTACGCTAATGAAAGATACTGCTGCTTATCTCATAAACAAGCAACTTCCTGGGGATGTTACTTTGGAAAATAGAACTGAAGAAACCAAAAACAGATACTATTCCCATGAGCGGCGTTATTTGCCCTACCATATGCTGTTCCACCGAAAATGAAGACCTCCCCGGAGATAAAGAAACCGGCCAATTCCTCCTTTTATTTTTGAAGTATCCCCGCGTGATAGTACTTTCAATATATGAAGATACTGTTACTCTCCGTGGGCAAACCCCATGAGTCCTATATCAGCAAAGGAGTGGAAGATTTCACCCAGCGGATCGTCCGTTATTATCCTGTTGACTGGCAGGTCATTCCGCCGGTAAAAAATGCGGCCGCACTGCCGGAGAACGAATTGAAAAAGCAGGAAGGCAAACAGGTGCTCCAGGTCTTGCAACCGGCAGACTTCCTGGTGCTGCTGGACGAAAGGGGCAGGCAGCTTTCTTCCGAAAATATCAAATATTTTGTTATCCTACGGAAACCGGTGTTTTTTAAAAGTAACGGTCTTTTAGATTTGTGAAAGTTCTTAAAAAAATCTTCGATGCACTTATAGTACATTGAGGCAATTGAACTTTGTGTTGTTATCATTTTATTCAACAACAAAATTGTTTGACATGAAAAAATTAAAATTGAATGCCGAAGATTTTAAGAACGCGGGCGTTTTAAGTAGAGAGCAATTAAAAAGTGTATTGGGTGGCTTTGGAGGAAGCGGAGGTGGAGGATGTGAATATGTTGCATTTTGCTATGATAGCAATGGAGAGTTTTTAGGAGAGAAGACTCCGGCTAGTTGTAGCAGTTCCAATGTGACAAGCGCTTGCTCTACCTACGAGGATTTTGATCTTTCCCGAAGTAGCTGTAGCTACTCCGGATGTTAAGGTCATAAAGGTGGCTGATATTAATCAGTCACCTCTTTTAAAAATCTGCCATATTAGGATTATTGCTTCTATCTTTAGAGCAAAGTAAAGATAAATTTTACGATGAGGTGAAATTTGAAATCAACCTATGACTAATATAAAATTGCGGATAACAAGGGTATTTTTTGAGGAGAAATTAAACTCTTCATCGGATCCCAGATTTACCAAACGCATGTCGTGAGGATGTAAAAGTTGGATTAAACAATATATAGGTACTTAAAAAATGACATTCATTACCAATAGATTTGTTATGTCTCTATTTTTTTAATTTCAAATATCAAATAGCGAGATGTATTTTAGGGCAGGACTTATATTTATTTGTTTATCAAATATCTTTTGTAAAGATATTTTTGCAGAGAATATTTCTTCTTCGAACAAAACCCTGGAAAAAGTTGTCATAAAGGGAGAGGGAATTTCGAGATCAGAACTAAGAATTTATCTAAAACAATGGGAAAAAGCATATTCAGGGTCAAAAAAGCTGGCGGAAACAATATGGGAAAACGATTCGTCCTTCATCATTATATACGAAATGACACAGCCTCAAATGGCAATGATCGTTTCCTCTTTCGACACCTATGATGTCTTGCTCACACCTGGCGATAATATAGAGGTAACGAAATTAGATGTAAGAGGCAAGCCCCAATTGTATTTTAAAGGAAAGAACAGTGGTAATTACAATTATTTTTATGAAGCTTCCCGTGTAGCCCGGGGAACAATACCTATCAATAAAATACGGGGCAATAACGATCCGGTTAGCAGGGATAGCCTGATACAGATTGCATATACAGTGCTGGACTCATTCAATACATCCTTTTTACAAAAGGAAAAAATAACCACTCATTTCAAAGACTACTTGGAATCATATAAATACTGGGTAATTATGCTTAGATTTATAAGCTCACCGGCAACCGAAGGGGATTCAGTGATCCCGGACAATTTCCGGGTTCCGGAAAAATATTTTAGAAACACCCGGTTCCTATACAGTCGGACGTTTACGCTGGCAATAAGTTACTATGTAAGCAGTAATCTTTTATCTAAAAAGCACGGAGACTTAAGTAATGATATTCTTGAAAGATCGACTGCAGTTGTAATGGAAAAATTTGATGGATTGATCAAAGAATACTTGTTAATGAGTCTAGTTAGGGTGTATTCCAGGAACCAGGATCATAGTTGGGAGAATGCTTTTATCAGCACTACACAAAAGGCCAAAGGCACAGTAAAAGATCCTGACTACCTGGCAGAAATCAATTCTTGGGATATGCACTTTCATAAAGGGAATAAGCCGATCCCCGCCAACATCCAGGACCAAACCTTATTGGTAGATACGCTGGGTACCCAATATAGCCTAGCAGATATTTTATCGAGTTTCAGGGATACTGTACTCTATATCGACTTCTGGGCCACCTGGTGTGGCCCCTGTAAGGAAGAATTTAAATTTTATAATGAAAACAGATATTTGTTTAACAGGCAGAAACTAAACTATAAGAAAATCTACTTGTCAATTGATGAAGAAAATGCTTTTCGAAACTGGAAGGAAGACATTCGTAGATATTCACTTGAAGGATCACATTATATTATCAGGGATTTCAAAAATTCCGATCTCTCCAACTACCTGCAACTTGACGGAATTCCAAGATATATTATTATTGACAAAGAAGGTAAAATAAAAGTTATCAATGCACCAAGACCATCAGACTTCGAAACACTATTCATGCTACTTCGGGAACACAGTACTTAAAAGAAGACAAAATATATTAATAATAAATAAAGCTACGCTAGCTCAAAAAAAGTATTAAATGCCTGTCCTACCTCTACCAGTATACGTAATAAATTTGCCTCAAAGAGAGGACAGAAGGCTGCATACTATAATTCAATTTTCAGATAAGAAGGATTTTAGTCTAAAATTTATTAATCCTATTCTCGACAAAAAAAAAGAAAAGAGCCTTTGGAGGACGATTCAAGGTATCATCCGAAATGCGGATGAATCTGAATGTGTGACGATATGTGAAGATGACAACCAATTTACCAAAGATTACTCAATGGAAATTCTGTTGAATTGTATTATTGAAGCCAAAAGCCTAAACGCCGATATTCTAATGGGCGGTATTAGCTGGTGTAATAACGCTTTTCCAGTAAGGAGTAGTCTGTTTTGGGTTGACAAATTTTCCGGGCTACAATTTACAGTTATATTTCGGCAATTTTTTCCCAAGATTCTGCAGGCTTCCTTTAATGATTACGACTGTGCTGATTATAAAATATCTGATCTCACAGACAAAAAATTTGTCATTTTTCCATTCATATCCATACAGAGAGATTTCGGATACTCCGATATTACTCCCAAAAACAATGGGGAAGGACGGGTTACAAAGCTATTCGAGGATAGCAGCGCATGTCTTTCTGCCCTGTCAAAAGTGGAAAATTTTTATAAAGGGGCTGCAGCACCTCCTTCAATAAAAGAACCCGATTACAATGAGATTACGATCCCAACTTATATCATTAATCTGCCGGATCGAACAGACCGGCTGGAACATATAAAGCAGGAGTTTGCCGGGCGAAACGAATTTGATCCTACTGTAGTGGAAGCGTGCAGGCATGCTATAGGTGCGGTCGGGCTTTGGCAAAGTATCCGAAAAGTTGTTTCACTGGCTATCGACAATGATGATGATGTTATTATTATCTGCGAAGACGACCATATGTTTACCGAACATTATTCAAGAAGTGCTTTCCTTCGAAATGTTCTTGAGGCCCACTCGCAAGGCATTGATATGTTCGTCGGTGGTGTAGCAGGTGCAAACCATATCTTACCCATATCGGAAAACCGGTTTTGGGTGAGCAGTTTCTGGAGCACCCAGTTTATCATTTTGTATAAAAATTCGTTTGATCTGATAATTAACGAAGCCTATAATGATGAAGTGACTGCCGATGGAAAACTATCAGAGATTATTGTTAACAAGACGGTACTTTTTCCGTTTATTTCTGTACAGAAAGAGTTTGGATATTCAGACATATCTGTCTATTATAACGAACAGAGAGAAAACAATCCTCCTCATAAAAAATTTCAAGATAGCTTTTGCAAATTTGAGCATATAAGAAAGATATATAAGAAATACAGAGGCAGTTAACCATTTTAAAAAAACTCACTATGATAATTGAATTAATTGGGTGGAACGGAGCTTTCTCTAACAGAGTATTTGATTACAAATAAAATATTGTTGTTATGGAATAGCTAACAAAAGCTCAGAAGAAAAACAACTTTAAATCTTGGGAAAAAATCTTTTATTGATGATATTCAATTCTTGAATTATTTCTTTGGATAATTATCAAAAACAAAAATTGCACTAGTGCTAATACTTAGAATAGGAACATCTGCTGAATCGAAGGCATCTGCGAAAAACCTAATTCACAATTCTTTTATTGATATCTCTATAAAAAACTGGGATAAAAACAGCACATTGAAGCTGAATAATGATTTTATGATACAAAGGTATGGGTTTGAAATTTCTAAGTATGATCGTGACTGCTTTTTAACTCATTATACTTCTTGGCAAACATTTGAGCAAAGTGATGAAAAGTATTGCCTTATTCTTGAGGATACAACAAGTGTTAATTCGTTCAATGATGATTTTTTTGATAAAATGCAAATACTACTAGAAGAAAACAAGGATTGGGATATCTTCTTTCCTTTTGACTACACAAACGGCATCGATGATAAAAGACTCTCTATAGGATATATTTTAGGCTACCACTGGGGATCGGACGCATACTTTATAAGCAAAAAAGGGGTAAGCAAATTATTAAAGATACAGGAAATCAAACAACCTGTTGATGAAGAGATACTATATCTTTCACTCACAGAAGATTTAGAAGTATATTATAAGGATACGCAGCTATTCAATTTTAATAATAATTGGCCTAAAGAAAAAAGCAGGAAAAATGCAATTAGGAATGGACTTTTTAATTCAAATGTATGGACAAAAGAGAGTAAAGAAAAGATTATCTCACTCATTAGTGAAGTAAGCGGGTTAGCTGAAATGGCACATTTAGATCTGGCGCTAGCCGATGGTTCCCTACTGGGTTATATACGGCACAATGGAATAATGCCATGGGATGATGATGTTGACTTTTGTATTGATATACGATTTCTTAATTCTTTTAAATATTTTATAGAGAAAAATAGTATGCTGAAAACAAAAACGTCTCCGTGGGGGGCGACAGATGTCCCTTATCTAAAAATATGGGACGAGAGTGGAAAGAGTATTGAAGGACATTCACATAAGTGGCCTTTCGTTGACGTCTGGCCTTATTATCATCTTAATAACGAAATTGTTTTCCCACACGGAAAAAAATATCCTTTTGATATCTTTTATCCATTTTCAAATGTACAATTTGAGGGAAGTTCTTTAAAATTGCAATCTCACCCTCAGAAATGTTTAGATATATTATATTCGGACTGGAGAACAAGTATTTTAGTTTTTCCTTGGAACCATCAGGAAGAAAAAAATATTAACATCCCGTTACGTTTGGAAATTGATATAGATAACAAGGGTAGAATGTTAGAGGATATATCAGAATAGATACTCTTTTGCAAAGTGTAAATAATATAACAATGGGAAAAATCTTTTTGGTTGCCGATATGGCAGCAGATATGTTTCATCGGGGGCATGTTCGCTTCTTAAGCCTGGCAAGAGAATATTTTAAAAATAAGAAGTCAGTCTATTTAACAGTCGCTCTTCATACGGATGAACAGATATTCTCTTATAAAAAGAGATTACCTGTTCAAGATTTTGAATGTAGAAGATCCGTCTTACAATCATGTAGATTTGTGGATGAAGTAATACAAGCCCCCGATAATTTTGATAAAGATTTTGCAGGCAAGTTTGACTTCTTAGTTCATGGAGATGATTTATTCACTTGGAGCACTGAAAAAATTAATAGGTTTTACAGTGTTTTCATTAAAGAAAATAAGTTAATTACAATTCCTTATACTAAAGGAATTTCAACGACAGAGTTGATCGAAACTGCAAACTTAAGAGTTCAAAAATAATTTATATCGGCCCTTGGATACATTTCAAATTAACTATACCCATAAAGAACCTCTTCTCTATTGCACAACTTTATGAAGAGGCTGTCACTTGACAGATGCTTGATGAATAGTATAATGGCTTGAAAAAGAACTTTGAGAATCTGTTACAGTAGGTTTTCCCAGGTATCAGCTATTCCCTGACCCGCAGAAACTATCTGTTCGGAAGCGTCCCGGATGCCGATGGGTACACAACCATGGAAATTGATCTGCAAAGCAATACCCAGCAAATACAATCCGTTTCCGCCGACTACAGTAAGTATTTCATTCTGATGAAAACTATTGTTAAGACAAAAGGAAATATTAATTGGGCATGGTCTGATTGCCGGATCAACAACCTGCTGGAAAACGTGGCTACAAGGGACTACACGGCTTCGTTGGAAATAAACAATACAAGTGTCCGGTTCCTAAACATTCAGTATGAAACCAGTATTTCGTTTATTTACAACAATTTGTCCGGTAAGACAATGGACAAAATAATAATGAACCTCCACAGGTTGAATACGGGAACTGTTCTCGCCAAAAACCAGACGATCATTGTAAATACGAACTATTATATCACCAACCTGAAGTCGGAAGCCAACCAGTTGTTTATTGATATCCTGTACAGGTCCTCACAGCCTAAACAAAAAGTGTACCTGGAAATCAATTGTATGAACCTGCTAAACAATCAAATCTTTGTGAGACTGTATAATCTTGAATATGCCATTATCAGGAATAACTTTCAATTGCAGCCCAGGCAGTTGGTTTTTATCGCCCGGTTCCGGTTTTGAGCCTGGTTATTTATCACCGGGCTTCCTCAAATGAATGGCTGTTTCCGCTTTGCAGAACCAAATGCTATTTTCCCCTTTATTTTTGAAGTATCCCCTCGCAATAGTACTTTCAATATATGAAGATACTGTTACTCTCCGTGGGAAAACCCCATGAGCCCTATATCAGCAAAGGGGTGGAAGATTTCACCCAGCGGATCGGGCGTTATTATCCGGTTGACTGGCAGCTCATTCCGCCGGTAAAAAATGCGGCTTCCCTGCCGGAAAATGAATTGAAAAAGCAGGAAGGCAAACAGGTGCTGCAAGCACTGCAACCCGCCGACTTCCTGGTGCTGCTGGATGAAAGAGGGAAGCAGCTTTCTTCCGTTGAGCTGGCAGGGTTTATAGAACAAAAAGCGGTAGCCGGTACCAAAAGACTGGTTTTCCTGGTCGGCGGCGCCTTTGGTGTAGACGACGCAGTATCTCAGCAAGCCGGCTTCACCTGGAGCCTGTCAAAACTGATTTTTCCACATATGCTGGTGCGGCTGATCCTCGCAGAGCAGGTGTATCGCGCCTGCACGATCATACGGAATGAAAAATATCATCATAGCTGATCGTTACCTAATTTCGCCCGGACCAACAAAAAACCCAGGATTTTTTTGAACTGGTGCCATATCAGACGGTTAGGACATATTTACCTTCTGTAAGAAAGTTCAGATTTTCGTTCTATGCAAATTTTCTGATCGGTGAGACACCGACCGATAGCGTCTGCTACAGGCGGGTGCCGCGCCCGGATGTCGTCGGACGGGTCTCCACCCGACTGCAAAAGTTTGGCATACACCCCTAAAAAATATCAAATATTTTGTTATCTTTCAATAATACCATTCTACGTTTTCATCCAAAAAAGAGATTATCATGAGTGTATTATCCCGCAGAAAAGCGCTGAAGTCTTTGACACTGGGCGGCGCAGGCATTTTTTTAGCGCCTAACATCCTGTTATCGTGTAATAGTAAGCCTAAAAAAGACAAGCTCGGTGTAGCACTCGTAGGACTGGGTTATTACAGCACCGATCTGCTGGCGCCTGCCTTTCAGCAAACAAGACACTGCTACCTCGCAGGCATTGTGACCGGCACGCCGGCAAAAGCGGAGGCATGGCAAAAAAAGCATAACCTGCCGGATAAGAATATATACAACTACCAGAATTTTGATGATATCGCCAACAACCCGGATATAGACGTGGTATATGTGGTATTGCCGCCATCCATGCACGAAGAATATGTTGTAAGAGCAGCCAATGCGGGCAAGCATGTATGGTGCGAAAAGCCCATGGCAATGACGGAAACCGAATGTGCCCGCATGATAGAAGCCTGTAACAAAAACAAACGCTCACTTGCCATAGGGTATCGCTTGCAGCACGAACCGCATACAAAGGAGTACAAGCGCATCGTGAAAGAACAGTTGCTGGGTAAAGTAAAAACGCTGGAGGATGCGGCCGGTTATTTTGACAGCAGGACCGATCACTGGAAGCAAAAAAGGGAAATGGGCGGAGGTGCATTGCTGGATATGGGGGTATATGCCATACAGGGCGCCCGCCACGGTACCGGTATGGAACCCATTGCCGTATTATCCGCGCAAACCTCCACTGCGCGTCCGGAGATATACAAAGACGGCTTGGAAGAGACCGCTATCGCCACCCTGGAATTTCCCGGTGGTGTTATGGCTAATATCAAGACCAGCTTTGGGGAAAACGTCAACTTCCTGAACATCCATTGCGAAGAGGGATCCATTGAAATGGCGCCGTATTCGGCCTATTCCGGGCTGAAAGGAAAAAGCCCTTTGGGAGAGCTCCATTTTCCCTATGACACACCCTGGCAGCAGGCCAACCAGATGGACAGCGATGCGCTGGCTATTATGAACAATCAGCCGATGCTGGCGCCGGGTGAGGAAGGGCTGAAAGATATCAGGATCGTGGAAGCCATCAAGAGATCTGCCGCCAGCGGCCAGTCGGTGAAGTTGTAAGTTCTGCTCCAATATATTTGCCATCCGGACAGGGCAATGTTGCTGTCAGATCCTCCCACGGCATCATATTTCACGCAAAGCCGCAATGAAGTGCAAAGGACGCTACTTCTTGCTTTGTGGCCTTCGAGTCATCTTTTGCAATCTTTGCGTGCCATATCCATGCAAGATCAATGTATCCACCGTTCAAAAAACTCCCAGGTGCGCAACATCTGGTCCATGCGCTGTCTGAGATCTCCGCTACGGGTTATCTCATGCGTGGCGCCCGGATGGCGTACATATTCCACCGGGCGGTTCAGTATCTTCAGGCTCCTGTACAACATTTCACTTTGTATCACGCCCGTACGCCGGTCGTTCTCTCCATGAAAGATGATCAGGGGCGTTTGTATATTGTGTACATAGTTAATGGGAGATTCTCTTGCGATAACAGCTTTGGCTTTTTCGTCCCAGGGGTATCCGCCGAAATAATTCGGTACCAGCCGCCACGCATTACCCTCTCCCAGGAAGGTGGTCAGATCATACACACCACGTTGCGCACAGGCTGCCTTAAAACGGTGATCGTGTGCGATAATCCAGGACACGAGGTATCCTGCATAAGAACCACCCGTTACCAGCAGGCGGGACGTATCTACCCAGCCTTCGGATATTACACTGTCCGTAACCGTTAGCACATCGGCGGCAGGTCCGGTACCCCAGTCTTCTACATTCGCCCGCAGAAAGGCTTCGCCGTAACCGCCACTGCCACGGGGGTTGCTGTATACCACCCCGTATCCTTTACTGCAAAAGTACTGGTACTCATGCCACATGCTGCTTTCGCCGGGTCCCCACATGGCAGACGGGCCGCCATGTATCTCCAGCAACAACGGGTATTTTTTCCCGGGCTGATAGCCGGCAGGCTTCATCACCCAATATTCTACGGTCAGCCCTTTTTCGTTTACAAAGCTTTTCTTTTCGGGAAATGAAAGCTGTTTTTTTTGCACCCAGTCCGCATTGAAGTTGCTGATACGAACCGGTTGCTTTACCAACGGATCGGCTTTATACAGCTCAGAAGGATTGGCAACTTCTGTTTTGGTGAAGACCAGTTGGTCACGTACAATATCAAAGCTGGTTACGCCGCTTTCCCTGCCGGTAAACTCCGTTACTTTCGCGGTTGCCACATCTGCCATACACAAAACCACTCCCCCATTGGCTTGTGCCGTAAAATAAAGTTGCTTTTCCCCTCTCCATACCAACCCGGATTTCGTTCTGTCGAACGGGATCTCTTTAATCGCATTATTGTTTTTAAAATCGAGTACCGCCAGTACGGGCAAGCCTACAAACGATGTGGTAGTTTGCAGAAAGGCCAAGTAGTTACCGGAAGGAGACAACCTGGGTGAGAGATACGCTTTTCCTTTTTGCGATAACAGGGTAGTAACATTTTCGCCCCTGGTATCTGCCATAAAAATGCGGCTTTCCTGCACCCGGTCCGGATGAAGCGCAGAGTCGGGGCTTCCGGAAAAAACGATCCGTTTGCCATCAGGGAAAAAGCTTCCGTTGCCAAACCGGAAAAATCCACGGGTAAGCTGCAGTGGCTGTTCCGGCGCTTTCAGTGACACTATAAAAAGGTGCTGAAAGCTCAAATCAGTGCTTACATCTGTTTCGCTCTGGAAATTCAGCTTATTAACAACCCGGGCTTTTTTATCTTTCACATTTTTCTGCAGGTAAGCCTGCACTTCCTGCATGGTACCGTCCGGGTTGGGCTGCGCCTTCAGCGGGTACAGCGCCTCGTTGGTATGGCCGGGCTTTTCGATCGACCACGTAGGCAATTCTTTCCCGGGATTGATCACGGAATCATTCACCAGGTCTTCGAAGGGAACAGATGCCGTAAACATAATCTCTTTCCCGTCCGGGCTCCATACGGGAGCAGTAGCGCCGTACTTAAATGTCGTCAGCTGACGGGCTTCCCCGCCCCGCATAGGCAATAAAAATACCTGTGGTTTCTTATTATCGCCTGTTCTTACAAAAGCCAGTTGTGTACCGTCCGGGCTCCACGCAGGCTGCATATCGTTGGGCCTCCCTGTTAGCTGAAAAGGAGCCGATTGTCCGTTGACGTCCGCCATCCATAGCTGGTTGACATATTCATGATCACCCTCTGTTTCTCCGGCGGGCTTTATTGACTGAAGACTGAATACAACGCTGGTTCCTGCCGGATTCAATACCACATTACCCGCAGTTTTGATCTGCAACATATCCGTAAGCTTTACGGACTCTTTTTGCGCATATCCGGCAAATGATACTGCGAGCATGGTCCATACCACGCAAAAACATTTTTTCATCTTCCAACATTTAATGCTATAAAATAATACCTGACGAATGTCATTGTATAAATATAAACATATACACACAAAGCTAACTAGGGTTGCAATTCCCCTTCCAGGTCGTAGTCGTAAGCTTTGGTGACCTTCACCTGCACAAATTGACCCGGCGAGAGCTTTTTGTCCGTATGGATGATCACCTCATTATCCACTTCTACAGAATCAAACTCTGTTCTGCCGATATACCGGCCGGCCTCTTTTTTATCTACCAGCACCCGGAGTATCTGACCCAGCTTTTCCCGGTTCTTTTCATAGCTGATCTCCTGCTGTACTTCCATTATTTCCTGTGCCCGGGCTTCTTTTTCCGCTGCAGGTATATTGTCTTCGAAATCGTAGGCGGAAGTGTTTTCCTCATGAGAATAGGTAAAGACCCCTACCCTGTCGAACCGGTGCTGTTCCAGGAACGCTTTCAGCACTTCTATATCGTCCCTGGTTTCGCCGGGAAATCCGGTAATGAGTGTGGTACGCATGCAAATACCCGGCACCCGCATTTTTATCTCACCGATCAGGTCGTCCATCTCTGCTTTTGTGATCTGGCGTTTCATGGCCTTGAGCATCGGGTCGCTGGCATGCTGCAATGGCATGTCCAGGTAATTACAGATATTCGGACGCTCTTTCATGGCATCCAGTATTTCAAGTGGAAATTTGGAAGGATAAGCGTAATGCAGCCGTATCCATTCCAGTCCTTTTATATCGGCCAGCGCGTGCAATAGCCTCGGAAGTTCTCTTTTCCTGTAAATATCCAACCCGTAATAGGTCAGTTCCTGCGCGATCAGCATGATCTCTTTTACCCCCCTACTGACGAGAGTTTCCGCTTCCTTCACCAATTCTTCTATGGGTTTGCTCAGGTGCTTACCGCGCATCAGTGGAATAGCGCAAAAAGAGCAGGTACGATTGCAGCCTTCCGATATCTTCATGTAAGCATAGTGCTTTGGGGTGCTGAGTAATCTTTCTCCCAACAGTTCTGCCTTATAATCGGCTTCAAACTGTTTGAGGATCAGGGGCAGCTCCAGGGTGCCGAACCAGGCGTCCACTTCCGGTATCTCCGCTTCCAGGTTACCCCGGTATCGCTCGCTCAGGCAACCGGTCACATATACTTTGTCCAACCTTCCCTTTTTCTTCAGCTCCACGTGATCCAGGATGGTATTAATAGACTCTTCCTTAGCCTTGTCGATGAATCCGCAGGTATTGATTACCACTATATTATGATCAGATTTCCTGCTCTCGTGCACCACGTCTATATCATTGGCCCGCAGTTGCCCGCTTAATACCTCGCTGTCTACCACATTCTTGCTGCAGCCCAGGGTCACGATATTCACCTTGTCTTTACGGAGTGTTCTAGCTTTCATACAAACCGCAAAATTAGGCTTGAATGCGGACATATGGAAATGTGAAGGGATGTCTCTCACAGATAGCGCAGATACACACGGAAAAAGGGATTATTTCTGTGCAGATCCGTGCGATCTGTGAGAAACACCGGTCAGAAATCCATTTCGGGCAGCCGCATGTCATCCTTATGCCGGTTGTACTTTTTTCGTAGTTTTTTTTCCTGGAAGATAACACTGCTGCTCAGCGCCCCACTGAGCAGGCTTTTTACCCAATAATTAAAAACGGATTTCCGGGTATCACGTATGTAAAAGATATAAGACGGCTGCTGATTTTTCCGGTGGATCAGCACATCATTCGTAAACAGGCTCGCCAGGCGCCGAAAAAGTCCGGACCGGGCAGTATCCGTACTTTTTACCATTTTCACTTTCAATCCGTCATAATAAAAATTCATTTTACCAACGGCGGCATATTTATTTCCATTCCACTGTGCATATAAGGTATCCGCATAACCGCTTTCCACGACTACGTTGGCAAAAGGCAACGTGATATCGGTCAGTTCCGGCAGCGTCATCGGCGAAGCGTTCAAACGCAAACTAAACCCGTAGAGAGAGTCGTTATAGGCTTCCTTATACACAATATGATGCGCATGGGTATTATATAGTCTGAGGCTTCCGGTTATGCAGAAGCTGTCGCTATTGTTATTAAAATTCCGGAGACCGGTCAGTGTTGCATTAAGGTTATCTATCGGGATAGAAGCCCTCTTACCGGTAAATGCAGACAGGATATCCACGAGCACTTTTGCATTATCGAGCTTCACACTGTCTATCGCTACAGGGGTCGTGACCTTCTTCAGCATCTGACCAAACATCGGCTTAAAAACCTCGGGATGGATCGGCAGGGTTTTATCCCTGAAAGTGGTGATCAGTACATCCTCTAACGCCATCGCTGCTGCGGCAACCGCCTTTGGCGCCTTTACACCATAGGTCAACCCGGCTATTTCAATCGCTCGTCCTGATACCGTTACGTAATCAGACTGCCATCCGCTTTTTTCGAAATAAGCTTTTTCCTCCAAAAGCGGCTTTATATGAAACGGTCCGGCTTGCAATTTCCGCTCTGCCGGCTGCCAGTGTACAAACTCAGTCTGAGCACCGATCTCCCTTCCTTCATACCCCACGGGGCCTGTATGGAAGGAAACTTTTTCAAGTAAGGAGTGAATATTTACAGATCCATCTATAATCTCTAAACCGGCATTGATCATTTCTCCTTCTATATCCGCAATGTTCAGCCGGGAACTATCGGTCAGTCTGTTGAACTGCCCCCTGCTCCAACGGCTGCTGATAGTGCAAGTCAACGCCTTTTTCCCCTGCAACTGCCACCGTATATCCCTTATATTCGATGTAAACAAAGGCAGATCCGCACGCCACTTTTCGCTACCCGCTTTTAATGAGTCGATATTGATATCCACAGATCGCAAAGTAAGCAAGTCAGTTACCGTTGTAATGTCCGCAGCATCAAGGGTAAGATCCAGGGTGGTCGTCAGTTCTTTTACATCATCCTTATATTCTATTGATGCCCCGGTAACAGTCAGCCTGTCCATCCGTATGCCGGGTAAACCGGAAAAAGCTGTGTCACCGCTTATTTGTTCTGTCCGGCGATATGAAACAACCGGGCGGTCGAGCGCCATTGATGTAATATGCCAGTTGCCGGATACTGCTGATCGCAAAGGAGCCGCTACGATAACCGAAGGAAGCGCTGCATGCAGCACCGTTCCGGGAGCCTGTTGTGAAAACAACAAATTCCTTATTTGTGAATGAGCATCGGTATTAAGCACAACCTGCTGCGCAGACACCCTGGTCTTGCTGTTTTCCAATTCGAATGAATGCACCACCACCAATGCTTTTGCCCACTGCAGGCTATTATCCGCCGCCCGGATATTATCCGCCTGCAGCTTCTCAGCCCTGAAACGAATTGCTGTTTCGAGGTCACTTTTAAAAGAGGCTACATCGACTCTTATATGCCTTATCTCCAGCGGCAGCGAAGCCAGGGTATCCCTTGCGGCACCTGCCTCACCCGTTCCCGGACTCATTTGCAGGTCAATGGTTTTCAGATGCAGGGTATGCAGTTTTATATGCCTGTTAAATAAGCTGCTCCAGTCTACCCCGGTCCATTCCAGGCCTGATCCGGCAATTCCTATCGTATGTGTTTGGGTTGAATGAATATTAAAAGCAGCTACCTGTGCTTTCCGTAGCTTTCCTGCCATTTGAAACCCTTCTGCATTTACGGATAAGCCCGGCGTATACAATATTATTTTTTTTGTGCTGAAATGACTGATCGATTTTTCTATATCACCTATATCGTCACTGGCTGCAAACTCATTTAAGCGAACGTACATATCGATATCTTCCAGCTTCACGTAGGTGGCTTCGTCACCAAAGGTCCGGTAGCTTACATTGCCGTTCCTGATCCGAAATGAATCCACATCCAGCAATTCGTCCAACCCCCGAAGCGTAGTAAAAAAGCTTTCTGTTGTGGACCCCTTACCGGCAATCACCCGTTCTTTTCCTTTCCCGCGATCCACAAAATTTATTTCGGGATTGATCAGTTCTGCGATACCGGCATTTATCCTTTTTTCTATAAGATCCTCCAGGTCTATATTTTTCAATGTCATAGAAGGCGCCCTGAAAGTAAACACCCTGGAAGCTTTATTCTCAGGAGTGGGTCCGAACATAACACCGGATAAAAAAAGACTGTTGTCCTTCAAAAGAAAACGCTCTATATTAAGCCTGAAAAGATTATCCCTTGTAGTAAAAGCGATCTTTTGCTGCGACAAAATAATACTGTCGGTGCTGATGGGGTTCTCTCCTTCTGACACCACCAGGTTATATATCTTAATATCGGTACGGTCCCTGCTTACAGGCTGCACATCGTTCCCGTTGGCCAGGAAGAGCATTCCGCTGTCGATATGAATATATTTTACCTGTATCCCCGAAAACATTTCCCTGATGGCATCACTGATCACATGTCCGGCATCGTCCGATTGCTGAAATGTTTTTTCGGTAGTCGGGATGGTCACTTCCGGGCGCCTCAACAACAGGCTGTCAATGACCAGCTCACCCCTGTCATATAACGCCGACAGGCTTTCTGTTGAAAACAATATGCTGCTGACACTGATGCTGAATTCGCGGTCGTGCCGGTCGAGCCCGCTGAATACACATGAGTCTATCCGGAAGACCTTTTCTTCTCCCGACAGCAAAAGCTGCTTAAACTGTACCCTGTGCCGGTTGTCGGGAAAATTCCAATCCTGGTCTGCAATATCCAGGAGCACATTTTCTGAGGTAAGAAACCGTTGAGCTGAATCTGATCCAGCAAAATTTTTAACCGAAAAATTGATCTTATTGCTGTGGAATCTGCCGGGTTGCCTGTGGGTGGCAAAACTAAATGCAGCATTGTTCAATGTAAAAGACCTTACCGACAAATAAGATTTTACATCCTGCAGCTTGTCAAACACATCGGATGCATGCACCGTTATTTTTGTCTTCCCGGGCTTGTCTTTACTCCGGTCGTAAATGCTGATCTCCGGGAAGTCTATGGAAAAACTGTCAACCGTCACCCTGGCTTCGAACAAAATCTGTGTCCAGGAGGTTATCGAAAAGAAAATGGAAGGGATCTTAACATCATAGTGGGTTTCATGTGCCAGGGAGTCTGTCGGTAAAAGATGCGCATCTTTCACTTTCACAGTTTTTTCCCAAAAAGAAAACTTTGCAGACCTGGTTTGTAATACGTAGGTTCCGTCTGATTCCGTTTCCACAATGTACCGCAATGTTTCCCGGAAACGATAAGTGACCAGGTACCAACTGGCTGTCAGCAGCAACAATACCAGCACTAGTACTGCCAAAAGCAATTTTGCCAGCTTTCCTTTTATTCCCAAACGCAACATCTGTGTATAAATATAACGCTAATACCACTGATATTTTTTTTCAGGCCGGATTTTCTCTGCGGTATTCTGTAAAACCGCTGGCAGCAGGGGTAAACATCAGCTAAGTCTTTCCAAAACTCCTTTTCGTTTTACGATATTTTTATAATCCCACTGTATATCTCTCGATTTTTTAAGCCAGCGCTTAAGGTCTTTGGTATTGACATCTCCCACGGCGTTATAGAAAATGGAAGCGTCTTTAAACTTGCGGCCTATTACGTTTAGTTGTTCTTCCTCAAAATCGGCGCCGCTCCAAAACATCAGCCTGATCCCTCGTTTTTCTTTGCTGTAACCCGTTATCGGATTACCATCCAGGAACCAGACGGGATGGCCGTGCCAGATCTTATTTTCGGCGCCAGGCAAATGCGTGCAGATCTCTTTTGCAAGCAGTTCGCAGATGGCTTTTTCTCCGTCTGCCATTGAACGGTGGTATGCCAGGATGTCTTTTGAAATGGTGGTTGCCATATTCAGATTTTTTTAAGATTAAGATCAAGGTATTTTTCCAGCCGATCGAAGTTTTGCTTTTGTCCTTCTCTGGCATTGAATGTTTTGACGACAATCTCAAGCATTTCATCCGTATCAAACATTGAGCTCCATATTATCCTGGTAGATTCTCCTTCAGGTTCAAATAGAACAGTTGTGATAAAATGAGGGTTGAAGTGCTCAAATACGATTTTCTTTAACGGAATAATTTCCCTGAATATGCTCCTGTTCGGGTAGCTTTGCCCGTTGGGACCGAGCATTGTCAGCCGCCATTCTCCGCCCTCCCGGAAATCCATTTCATGGATCGTAGTGGTATGTCCGTCGGGTCCCCACCATTGTGCGATATACCCGGGGTCGGTCCAGGCTTTCCATACAAGATCAATGGGTGCTTTCACCGTCCTTATCATATGCAGTTCCCTGTTTGCTGTATCTTCCATTGATTATTTCTTTTGCATTTTTGCCAGCAGCCTGTCAAGGTTATCAAAGCGGTTCTTCCAAATCGTACGGAACTGTTCCAGCCACCTGTCTATTTCCTTCATTTTGTTTATTTCAAGAGAATAGTATATCTCTCTGCCATGGTGTTGCTGTTTTACCAGCTCACATTCTGCAAGAATACGCAGGTGTTTTGAAACCGCCTGCCGGCTTGTATCAAAATGTTCGGCAATGGCATTCGGAGTCATTGCCTGTAATGCTATCAGCGTAATGATCGCCCGTCTTGTCGGGTCGGCAATGGCCTGAAAAATATCTCTTCTCATGCTTGTTTATATCTCTTTATAAAAATATCAAAATACGGGATGCGTTGCATGCAGATCAGCATTCCTGCCTGCATATTCATTTTTATTACGACCTTACGAAACCAATCAGTTGCAAATATATGCGCAACTTCCCGGTTTCGCAAATATTCCGGCTCTTTCTTTATTCAGAGGACGTGTGCTGTATGTATCAAGCAATAAGCCCTGGCGAGAGCCGGGGCTTATTGTATTAGTCACCCTCCCTGTACAAATAGGAAACTTCTGTCAGGCTTCGCCAGACGAAGCCGCAACGGAGAGAGAATGTTATCAAATAAAAAGCCCGCCTCTGCTCTTACGAGCTACGGCGGGCGTAGTCGGGATGACTGGATTCGAACCAGCGGCCTCTTCGTCCCGAACGAAGCGCGCTACCGGGCTGCGCTACATCCCGAAAATGGACTGCAAATGTATAATTTTCTTTGAACCCCACAAACCTGTTTGTTGATACCTCGGGTTTATCGTCCATATCGACTTATTCCGGTTTGGAGATAACGACAGTCCCATCCGGGTGCCTCGTATATATGGCAACAGGCTTGTAACGGGCAGTATCAAAATGCGGCGCTTCCAGTTGCAGTTTCCCGGGGACAGGCTGTTTCTCATCAAAGAAAAAGGCTGTCGTCACGCCACTATGCCGGTTATAAGGCAAACGGTTGCCGGCGTATTCATAATCTGCCGTAGCCGGATCCGGCACCGTTAATGCATAATACAACCGTATAATACCTTTATTGTTTTCGTTGCGGACAAACGCCACTTTTTTGACCCCATCAGGCAGTTCGCCTGCGCCCGTTGGCTTTGTCCACTCAAAAATCACAAAGCCCGCCACTATCGCCACCAATCCCAGGGTAATCAGTTTTCTTTTCATTTGTTATACATTACAAAATTAACCGGTGTTACCCGGCTCTGTCAAAAGTCAGTTGTTAATCCCGGCATAATTCCGTCTTTTTTGGTATATTTAGCAATACATATACCGAATATCCGACATGCAAATTTCCGAAGTAAAAACTTCTAAGGATAAAAGGCTTTTTCTAAACCTGCCTGCATCAATTTACAAAAATGATCCCAATTGGGTACGCTCGCTTGATATAGATATTGAAGCTGTTTTTAATGAACGTAAAAACCCTCATTTCAAATGGGGTACATGCACGCGGTGGATACTGCTGCAGGACAATAAGGTGATCGGCAGGATAGCCGCCTTCATCGATGAAAAAAAAGCGCACAGGCATACACAACCGACAGGTGGTTGTGGCTTTTTTGAATGTATTGATAACCAAAACGCTGCCGACCTGCTCTTTGACACTGCCCGGCAGTGGCTGGCAGAAAGGGGCATGCAGGCAATGGATGGGCCGATCAATTTCGGCGAAACGGACCTGTGGTGGGGATTGCTGGTAGAAGGCTTCTCCCGCCCCTACTATGGCACCAATTATCATCCGCCCTATTACAAACGACTGTTTGAGCGGTACGGTTTTACCACATTGTACGAACAGATATCCAACCGACTGGACATCACCCGGCCCTTCCCGGAAAGGTTCGGGAAGATTTCCGAGTGGGTGGATAAAAAGACAGGGTACACATTCGAACATTTTACCCACACCAGGCTGGATAAATTCCTGCAGGATTTTATTGAAATTTATAACGACGCCTGGAGCAATCATGAAGGACAGGCTTCTATAAGCGCCGACAGCATCACCGAAACCTTCCGGAAAATCAAACCGGTACTGGACGAAAGGCTGATCTGGTTTTCTTACATCAATAACGAACCGGCTTCTTTTGTGGTGCTTGTTCCGGATGCGAACGAATTGATCTATAACCTGAACGGTAAGCTGAACTGGTGGGGTAAGCTAAAGTTTATGTATAACCGGTACCGGCGTGTGAATAAAAGAATGCGTGCCATAGTAATGGGCACCAAGCAAAAATACCAGAACCACGGGCTGGAATCGGCCATGTTTACCAGGATAAAAGAATATGTCATCCCTTTAAAAAGATACCGGGAAATAGAGCTTTCGTGGGTGGGTGCTTTCAACACACGCATGATGTCGCTGCATGAAGCTACCGGCGCCGTATTTGCCAGGAAGCATATTACATACCGATATATTTTCAATACCTGACGGTACCGATTTTCTTTGGTAAGGAATAAATTTTCCCTGTAGGAAGTATAAAACAATGACAACCTGCTCCTAATTTTGAACACTTTTTTTATAATTAAATCATTAGCACATATGCCCCGGTTAGCCGCTTTTCCCAAAGCCTTTATGAATGCCCTGTGTAAAGATGGAACCATGACCATTGCCGAATGGATCGACCTTGCCGTACCACTGGATATAGACGGATTGGAATGGTATGCCGGTTTCCTGGAGATGAGAGACAGCACCAGATGGCCGGAGTTCAGGAAAATGGTGGAAGACCACGGGAAAACAATTCCCATGATGTGTTGTTCCCCTGATTTTACACACCCGGATGCAGCTTTCCGGGCAAAAGAAGTGACCAAGCAAAAGGAATGGATAGACATGACACATATCCTGGGTGGTTCCTACTGCCGGGTACTGTCAGGCCAACGCCGCCCGGAACTTTCTGTTGATGAGGGTGTGAAGCTGGCCGCAGACGCCATATATGAATGCCTGCCATATGCGCAGGAGCGCGGTATCACCCTGATCCTGGAAAATCACTATAAGGATGATTTCTGGGAATACCCCGAATTTGCCCAGAAAATGGATGTTTTCAGTAAGCTCGTCAATAGCATCAACCATCCCAATTTCGGTGTAAACTACGACCCCAGTAATACCTACCTGGCTGGCGAAGACCCGCTGGAGCTTTTATACAAGGTCTCCGACCGGGTAGTAACCATGCACGCCAGTGACCGTTATCTCAAAGAAGGTACGATCGAAGATCTCAGAAAAGAAGAAGGCGGCGCCACGGGATACGCCAAAAGGCTGAGTCATGGCGAAATCGGCAAGGGGCTGAACGATTATGATGCTATTTTTACTGAGCTGAAACGGGTAGGTTTCGACAGTTGGATCAGTATAGAAGATGGCGTAGACGGAATGGATCAACTGGAAAGAAGTGTTGCTTTTTTGAGACGAAAAATAAAGGAATATTGGCCGTAAATAGTAACATTGTGGCCGGCATCGGATGATGCCGGCTAAAAAATGACATTGTATGGCCGACACAATTTCTACCATAGATGCCTATATAAAAGCTTCTCCCAAAGAGCACCAGGCATTACTGCAAGAGCTCCGGCAAGTCATTCTGAAAGCGTCACCTGCAGAAACCACCGAAATTATCGCTTATAAAATGCCAACGTTCCGGTACCACGGTAATCTCATTCATTTTGCCATATTCAAACAACATATAGGCATATACCCGGGATCCGAAGCCACCACCCATTTTGAAAATGAGCTAACGGCGTATAAAACATCTAAAGGTGCCATCCAATTGCCGCTGGACAAACCGCTGCCCAAACAGTTGATCCGTGATCTGGTAAAATACAATGCAGCCAGGTCAAAAGACAAAAAGGGACCCAACTGGCATACCCACCGTGGCAACTGGGCGGCCGCAGAAGAACTGATGCAGAAAATCATCCTGAAAACAGGGCTCAGCCGGGAGTTTAAATGGGGAACCAACATATATACCTGCAATGGTAAAAATGTGATCGGATGGGGAGGCTTCAAACATTTCTTTTCACTATGGTTTTATAACGGCGTATTCCTGGAAGACAAAGATAAGGTACTGATTACTGCTTCAGAGGGTAAAACAAAGGCTTTAAGGCAGTGGCGCTTTACAAATGCAAAGGATATGGATGAAAAGAAAATCCTTTCGTATATCCGGGAAAGTATCCAGACCATTAAAGACGGGAAAGAAATAAAGCCTGAAAAGACGGCTGTTCCTAAAGTTTCGGGGCTTCTGAAAAAAGCTATAGACACCGATCCTGCGCTAAACGGCGCTTTTAAAAACCTCACACCCGGTCGTCAGAAAGAATACATTCAATATATAGACGAAGCAAAACAGGACGCTACCAGGCTCAACAGGATAGAAAAGATCAAGCCTATGATCATAGCGGGAAAGGGTTTGCATGATAAGTATAAAAAGTAGCGGAATATCTCTCGAAAAATTGACCGGAACGGTATCTTTAGCTCATTGCCAAAACAAGATCACCCAAAAGGCTTCAACAATTCAAATGCCGTTCAGATCCCTCTAACTATTAGATATGATATCTTGTTAGTAACCGGGTATATCGCCTGTAATGAACAATCGCTCCTTTTATTTCCGGTAACCTGTTTTGTTCACTTTGATCAAAAACTGTCTATAAAACAGCCGGAAGGCAGTCCTCAACTATAAGTAATTAAAAAAATATTGAATTTTTCCGATACTAACTATCTTTAGCAACTTTTTGAGATTTCTAACGATTAAAACAGATCTCACCATGAGATGGATCCTGTCTACCGCTTTCATTTCTTTCTTATTCTTTTTTAATGCATGTAAAACCTCTGTAACAAAAGAAGAAGAAAAACCAATAGACCGTGAATATGTTTTGGATGCAAAGATGACCGGTTATACCGGCATAGGGGGTGATATTGATGGTTTGAGAAACCCGGTTTTGAGGGCAAAAAAAGGAGAAAGGGTCAGGGTACGGCTGATCAACGGAGAGCTAATGTCTCATGATATCGTATTTGAAAAGATGGGGGTAAAAAGCATCCCGATCGTACAAATGGGAGATACCACCAGCGTAATAATAGAAGCTGTGGAGGATGATGTGTACTTTTGCAGCATCCCCGGGCACCGCCAGGTTATGAACGGACGGGTTGAGATCGTTGAAAGTTTCGAGGTAACGGTAACTGACGAAGGGGTATCACCCCGGAAAAACGGACGTCCGCTGAACCTCGGCTTTGAGCGGGGCAGCCTCCAGGACTGGAAGGCCAGCGGTGAAGCCTTCAGCATACGTTCGGTTGCTTTCGATCCGGCTCCATCATACCCGGATTCTTTTGTGCTGCAGCAGGATGGCGATTATTATGTTAGCAGCGGCGGCACTAATAATTACCAGCTAAAAGGAACCCTCACTTCGGAAACATTCGAGATCACACACCCCTGGGCTTCGTTTAAAGTTTCGGGTGGTGCGCTGGAAAGCGTAAGGGTGGAATTGGTGCTGGAAGATTCCTCCAGGCCCTTTTTCAACATTTCAGGTCCGGTGATCGAAGATCATATTAAAGGGCCGCGCCAGGGGGTATTCCGCCCGGTGGTCGTAGACCTTCAACCTTACCTGGGCAAAAAAATGTTTATCCGCCTCGTGGATGATGATAACGGTAAAGTTCCGGAAATTCATTATGTAGGTGATAACCGGTGGGCGCATATTGCTTTTGATAATTTCCGTTTCCACCGGGAGCGCCCGAGACACTTCAATGAATTACGGCCGGAAGATATCGTGATCTTACCCGCCAGGGATATAGTACCCCATGCGGGACTGTCAGGAGCGGAAGCGGTAAAAGCGATGACCATGCCGGAGGGCTTTTCCGTACAGCTGGCGGCGTCTGAACCGGAAATACTGAAACCTATTGCTTTTGCGCAGGACGACAGGGGGCGCCTGTGGGTGGTGGAATCGCAGACCTACCCGGTTCGTGCGGAAGAAGGAAAGGGAAAAGACCGTATACTGATTTTTGAGGACACAGACGGCAATGGGACCCTGGACAGCAAAAAGGTTTTCATGGACGGATTGAATCTTGTAAGTGGAATAGAGCTCGGGTTTGGGGGCGTTTGGGTAGGAGCGGCTCCTTACTTCATGTTTATACCCATAGATGCATCAGGCGATAAACCTGCCGGCAAACCGGAGATTTTGCTGGACGGCTGGGGATACGAGGACACACATGAAACACTGAACACTTTCCGCTGGGGCCCCGACGGATGGCTATACGGTGTACACGGGGTGTTTACCCACTCCAACGTGGGAAAGCCGGGCGTATCCGATGCAGACCGCACAAAATTAAACGCAGGCGTTTGGCGCTATCACCCGGTGAGGCACGAATTTGAAGTATTTGCGCATGGCACCAGCAATCCGTGGGGACTGGATTTCAACGACTATGGACATGCTTTTATCACCGCCTGTGTGATTCCCCATCTCTATCATATGGTACAGGGCGGAAGATACTTCCGCCAGGGTGGAAAACATTTTAACCCATACACCTACGACGATATAAAGACCATTGCCGACCACGTGCACTGGGTAGGTAAAGCAGGACCGCATGCTGCCAATTTCAGATCAGCATCCGCAGGAGGCGGACATGCACATGCCGGAGCCATGTTCTACCTGGGAAATAAGCATTGGGGAATGGACCGAAATGCCATCTTTATGAACAATCTGCACGGACACCGTGTGAATACAGACATATTACAACCTTCCGGTTCCGGCTATACGGCGAGTCATGGAAAGGATTTTATATTAAGGAACGATACCTGGTCGCTATGGCTGAATTTCCAGATCACACCCGGCGGATCGGTATATGCGATTGACTGGTATGACCAAAACCAGTGTCACAACCCTAACCCGGCGGTACATAATAAAACACTGGGTCGTATTTTCCGGATAACCCATAAAGATGACCAGTGGGTGCCCATAGATATGGCTCAAAAAACCGATGCAGAGCTGGTGAACTACCAATTGCACGAAAACGAGTTTTATGTGCGGCACGCCCGTCGCCTGCTGCAGGAGCGTAAAGCGGGTAAGGATATACACGATGCATTGTGGAAAATACTGAACGACAACCCGGATATTACCCGTAAGCTGCGTGCCTTATGGGCGCTGCATGTAACCGGGGGGCTCAATGAGCAACAGTTACTCGATTTGCTGCGCAATGATGAAGAGCACGTGCGCGCCTGGGCTATCCAGCTGCTTACTGAAAACAAAAAGGTATCTGACAATACCCTCCAGCGCCTGGAAGCATTGGCACAAAATGAAAAATCGGCTGTCGTGAGGCTTTATATCGCTTCCGCACTGCAACGCCTGGAACCGGCTCAGCGCTGGAATATCGTTAAAAGCCTGACAGAAAAAGACATAGACAATAGCGATCCGAACATACCCTTGCTGGTGTGGTATGGCTTTGAGCCATTGGTAGCGCTGGATGAAGCCAAAGCAATGGCAATTGCCAGGGAAGCCAAAATGCTGAACATATCGGTGTATGCCGGGCAACGCTCAAAAGAAAAGGATAAGGAGTAAGCTTCAGCTAAAATGCCTTTATATATGCAGGCAGCATGTATAGTTATTTGCAGAAAAACAGCGACGGAAAATGCAAAGGGAAAGAATTGTTGCCGATCCTATTCCGGCACAATTTCTGACCTTGTTGCCTCCGCCTGTATCATAGTTATAGGTTGTTACATACAGGGCACCTTTTGAGTCAATAGGTTATTCCCCACGGACCATCAAAGGGAAATTGCAACCGGAAAGAAAACCATCAGGTGCAATTCGCTTTATACACTCCGGATCATTAAAACACCGGATGGTTACCTGCGTAAGGTAACAGAATAACACAAAAATTTGGTATTGCTAAAGAAAGACAGGAACAGGCTTAGGATGAAAACTCTTCCACCCAGGTCTTTTTGTATGACCTATAACCTAAAACGCTATGCTGCTTTGATAATAAAAAGCTTACAAAAAATTATACAGGATATTACACCATCTTTTCTACCTGCATATAGTTCAGTTCGACAGGGGTAGCACGTCCGAAAATTTTTACGTTCACTTTCAGCTTCTTCTTCTCATCATTTACCTCTTCAATCACACCGTTAAAGTCATTAAACGGTCCGTCAATGATCTTAATGGTTTCCCCGACAATAAACGGCTCACTGAGGGTAACACCGGCATCGCTCATTTCATCCACCTTGCCCAGCATTTTATTTACCTCGGCTTTACGGAGTGCGATCGGATCTTCCTTTCCCAGGAAATGAATGACACTATTGGTATTTTTAATGGTAGAAATGATCTCATCATTCAACTTTCCCTGTTCTACTTCAATCATCACATATCCGGGATAAAAGTTCCTTTCACGCATCACTTTTTTCCCGTTCTGTACTTTGTATACCTTTTCCACGGGCAAAAACACCTGTTTAACCACCTTACCCCAATCGCTCCGGGAAATCTCACGATCCAGCAGTTCCTTCACTTTCCGCTCTTTACCGCTGACCACACGAAGAACATACCATTTGGTCGTTTCCTGTTCGTTTATTACTTCTTCCATTATTACTTAAATAATGAGTAAACAAATTTTAAAACCGAGTTACTGGCGAAGTCCATCACCCATACAATGGCTGTAATAATCACAGTAGCAACCAATACAATCATAGTGGATTGTTGCAGTTGCTGCCAGGTAGGCCAGGTAACTTTTTCCAATAACTCCCTGTAGGAGTCCCGGAAATATGTAGCTATTTTATTCATTAAAATAAAAATTATTATATAACTAGCACGGGCACAAGGATTCGAACCCTGATCAAAGGTTTTGGAGACCTCTATTCTACCATTGAACTATGCCCGTAAATTAAGAACTTATGTAAAATATAAAGTACCGTTGGTTACCCAAAGGTACTTTATATTTATCTTTCAGACCACCCCTGCCGCTTCTTTCAGGAAGCCTGGGGAAGGACCTTATTTTAAGATTTCAGTCACCTGTCCGGCGCCTACTGTACGTCCACCTTCGCGAATAGCGAATTTAAGACCTTTTTCCATGGCGATCGGCTGGATCAGCTTCACGGTCAGGGAAGTGTTGTCGCCAGGCATAACCATTTCAGTACCCGCAGGCAATTCTACTTCACCAGTTACATCTGTAGTACGGAAATAGAACTGGGGGCGATATTTGTTGAAGAACGGAGTGTGGCGTCCACCTTCTTCTTTGCTCAGTACATACACTTCACCTTTGAATTCGGTGTGCGGTGTAATAGAACCGGGTTTAACAATTACCATACCACGACGGATCTGGTTTTTGTCGATACCGCGCAGCAGCAATCCGGCATTATCTCCAGCTTCTCCTTCATCCAACAGTTTGCGGAACATTTCCACACCTGTTACGGTTGAAGTAAGCGGTTTTTCAATCAAACCTACGATCTCAACAGGCTCACCCACTTTGACACGACCTCTTTCGATACGTCCGGTAGCAACTGTACCGCGACCTGTGATAGAGAATACGTCTTCCACACTCATCAGGAACGGCAGATCAACCGGGCGGGGCGGTAAAGGAATATATTCGTCAACTGCAGTCATCAACTCGTCGATAGCGCCTACCCATTTTTCGTCACCAGCCAGGGCACCTGTAGCAGAACCCTTAATGATAGGTGTATTGTCTCCGTCGAAACCATAGCTGCTCAGCAACTCGCGGATCTCCATTTCAACCAGTTCCAGCAGTTCGGGATCATCAACGAGGTCAACCTTGTTCATGAAAACCACGATACGGGGTACACCCACCTGGCGGGCAAGCAGGATGTGCTCTTTGGTTTGCGGCATCGGACCATCGGTAGAAGCCACCACCAGGATAGCGCCGTCCATCTGGGCAGCACCGGTAATCATATTTTTAACGTAGTCAGCGTGACCAGGGCAGTCTACGTGTGCATAGTGCCTGCTTGCCGTCTGATATTCTACGTGTGCTGTATTGATTGTGATACCCCTTTCTTTTTCTTCAGGAGCACCGTCAATTTCATCATATTTTTTTGCTTCAGCCAATCCTTTCTGAGAAAGAATAGAAGTAATAGCTGCAGTAAGAGTAGTTTTACCATGGTCTACGTGACCGATAGTACCAACGTTAACGTGAGGTTTGTCCCTCTTAAAGGTCTCTTTTGACATCTTTTATCTGTTTTAAAGTTGCGGTTTTAAAATTAGTTGCATCCCGCAAACACTACAGGCTGCAAACCTATTGTTTTCTTAAATAGTTGTTAGCTTTTGAGCTGTTGATGAGCCCGAACCTTTCAGGGGAACTCACGACCTTCCCGCCAAGACGGGATGCTCTATCACAAACCCTCAACGCTACGACGCTTCAAATAACTTTTGAGCCGTTGATGAGAATTGAACTCACGACCTCTTCCTTACCAAGGAAGTGCTCTACCCCTGAGCTACAACGGCTGGTATAACATCACAAGCCATTGATGCGGCCCGATTCGGTTGAAAGAGCTTCTCACGACCTTCCCGCTTACAGCGGGATACGCTACCTGAGCTACTACGGCTGATCTTCAACTCTCAATTACCAAAGACCTATGGAGCGGGAGACCGGGCTCGAACCGGCCACCTGAAGCTTGGAAGGCTACCGCTCTACCAAATGAGCTACTCCCGCTTATTAATTTGAAAATTTGAGAATAAGTTAATTTGAAAATATAACTCACTCCTGCTTTTTCAAAGAACTTTTACCCGTAATGTGTCATTTTCAAATTTTCATCCCGAAGTTTCGGGAGACACATTTTCAAATTATACTGTGGGCAAGGATGGATTCGAACCACCGAACTCCGAAGAGGACAGATTTACAGTCTGTTGCCGTTGGCCACTTGGCTACTTGCCCAACTTGAAATGTTTTGTAACGCTCCTAAGAAAATCAACAGCCTATTCTGTCCGATTTAATATTGCTCTATCTCGATTTCCGAGCCAGTGGAGGGATTCGAACCCCCGACCAGCTGATTACAAATCAGCTGCTCTGGCCAACTGAGCTACACTGGCATTTTAATTGAAACTCAATCCTGTAAAGAACTTCCCCGGAAATAAAGCTTATACCTCATTTTTTGGGAAGGCAAAGGTAATGGAAATCTTTAAATGCAAAAATTTATGCAGACTATTTTTTACAATTCGTATAAATAAGCACCCGGGAGGAACAAAAAACCCCGGGAAACCCGGGGTAATTATTTATGCAGCCTGCATTTGCTTTTCTTTTTTTCGTTTTATCTGCTCTATTATAGACTCAAGCGCGTCATCGAAGGACTGCTCGAAAGATTTAGAGGTCTGTTTCGTGAAGAATGAATACCTGGGAACTTTGACCCTAATTTCCGCAATTTTATCCTTAATCTGGTGGGAGACATTATCCAGCTTAAGATAAACATCAATTGAAGTGATCCTGTCATGAAAGTTGTTGATCTTCTGGATCTTTTTGTTTACATGTTCAATCAAGGTTGATGCAGCATCGAAATGCACTGTTTGAATGTTTACATTCATGGTAATCCATTTTTTAGTTCAGTGAACAATTTTTTTAAGAACTCCTGCAATACTTTTTCATGGCTTGCAAGTCCTCTCAAGTTAATACATTATCAATTAGAAGTCAAATATTTTTTTATTGTATTTGCCCTGATTTATTTCATGTTAAATGATTACTGAAATCAGGCTTTGGGATGGGCTTTTTTATGAATATCCTTCAGCTTTTCTATGCTGTTGTGGGTATAGATCTGGGTGGCCGCCAGGCTCGAATGTCCCAGCAATTCCTTCACAGCATTCAGGTCGGCACCCTGATTGGTGAGGTGGGTGGCAAACGTATGCCGGAGTACATGGGGGCTCTTTTTTTCAAGGGTGGTTACCAGGGAAAGGTAGTGTTTAACGGCAAGATAAACATAGCGGGCATACAACTTTTTACCGTTGGTCCTGACCAATAAAACCTCCCTGTCACAAGCCCGGACTTCTCCTTTGCCTGCGATATAGGCGCTGATATTTTTCACCAGTACCGGTCCTATGGGCACCACCCGCTCCTTTCCGCCTTTTCCCATCACTTTCAGGGTTTTCTGGTACATATCCACGCCGTTTTCCTTAAGGTCCACCAGTTCGCTCAACCGGATGCCGGTATGGTAAAACAACTCCAGGATCAGCCGGTCTGTTTTTCCTTTCCAGTCATCGGGAAATGCCACATGGTCGAAAAGTGTGCCGGTGTCTTTATCTGCTACGAACACAGGGAGCTTTTTACTGGTTTTAGGAGTCGTTATATGTACCATGGGGGTTCCTGACAGCACACCCGTCCGCATCAGGAACCTGAAATAGGCTTTCAGGGTAGATATCTTACGTTTTACCGATTTTGCGTCTATACGCTTTGTCATCAGCGAGGCAAGCCAGGACTTGATCTGGGCCGGTTGAATATCTGAAATGGCTGAATTTTCATATTCTTCAGACAGGTAGCTGAAAAACTGCCGCAGATCGTTCTGATAAGCGGTAATGGTATGCGGGGAGTACCTCTTTTCGAACTTGAGGTATTCAATAAATGTAATGTATTGTGTATCAGGCATAAAAAAGTAGCCATAAAGTTATAAAACTATACGGCTACTTTAGAATATTATTGTAGGCGGTCGGGTTAAACCTCAATTTTTCCGCTCAGGATGTTTTGCTTGTAAATTGCTTTCAGGATCTCTCCACGACGCTTTACAGAAGGTTTTGTGAAAGACTGACGTCCCCTTAACTGCAAAAGAATCTTTGATTTCTCAAATTTCTTTTTGTACTTTTTAAGCGCCTTGTCTATGTTTTCGCAATCTTTGGAATCAATGATCAACATATGTATATATACCCCCTTTTGGTTTTTAAGGAGTGCAAAGTTAGGAAAAAATGCTAATAAAACAAGCAGTTCTGCAAATTTAATTTACCGGGTTTATTAATTTGCAGGCATGTTTACAGGTATTATAGAAAGTATGGGTAGGATCACCTCTGTGGAGCTGAACGGTACCAACCGCAGCTTCAGGGTAGAATCGCCTATAAGCACGGAGTTGAAAGTGGACCAAAGCATCAGTCATAACGGGGTATGCCTTACCGTAGAAGAAGTATACGAAAATACGCACCGGGTAACTGCCATTCACGAAACGCTGGAAAAAACCAATCTCGGCTCCTGGAAAACGGGAGACCTGGTAAACCTGGAGCGGTGCATGCCCGCTGCCGGACGTTTTGACGGCCATTTTGTACAGGGGCATGCGGACTGCACCGCCACCTGCACAGGGGTAAAGGATATGAACGGAAGCTGGGAATGCCGGTTTGAATTTCCCGAACAGTTTTCAGGGTTGATCGTTGAAAAAGGATCCATCGCCTTAAACGGCATAAGCCTGACCATTTTTGACATAGGCCTCAACCGGTTTTCAGTGGCCATCATCCCCTATACCTTCGAACACACCAACATGAACCGGCTGCAACCCGGCGACACCGTAAACCTGGAATTTGATATTATCGGGAAGTATGTGGTGCGGAATATACTAAAACCCAACTTTTCTTTGCTGTAGGCCCTGATGAATTATTCGAGTTTATAAAATAGATAATTACCCGTCGTTTTTATAATATCAGCTTTGGGGTAGTCCGGAAGCATCTGGCGTATAATATCGGGAAACTGAACAAGCGTTTTGTGAGAAACTGCCATGTAAACGGTAGCCCCATTACCGTTATACCTGGCAGAACCAAATTTTACTCTTTCTGAATCAAAAACAGTTCTGTGCATCAGGTCAATCGCAATATCAGGGGTTGCCTCAACAAAAAAAACAACAGGTCTTCCTTTAACAAATTTTGGAATTTCCTGGTTCAACTCCATTAATACTTTGTAAGAGGTTTGGTCCAAATTATCAAGATTGTCAAGATTGTCGTAGTTCCGATAGAAATAATTTGCACTGATATAACGATTATGAGTCCATTTATTTTTTGAGTAAATAACATCAAAGACGCTGTATAAGCAAAAAATACCCACTATGATTGAAAGACTATGTTTGAGCCTTTCCCTTAGCAAACTAAATATTGCAGGAACTAACAGGTATCCTAATAATTTATAGTGTCTTGAATTTGTGTAATCGTTTGTATCAAACATTTGTGAAACAATAAAAAATATGGTGCTCCCACCCATCAGCACCAGTAAAAGTCTCTCATACGAAGCCGGGAATAGCTTCTTTTTCAAAGCAAAAAAAATGATACGAAAAGCCAAGAGTATAACGAAAAAATAAAAACTAAGTTGAATAAATCCAACCTGCGCTGGCGGCAAAATATTCTGAGCAAGTTTTTCTATTCGAAAAATTATTGTCTGAAATGATAAAAAACTCAAAAATGGTGATGCAAGGGGGGCCAGAAAGTCCTTTACCTCTATGTGGAAAGTGTTAAAAAACGGAATGTGTGCTCCTTTTGAAAGATAGGCAAAATAAATCATCCAACATGCTGCCAATAAGGGAATAACAAGGGCTATGTTTCGAAACATGTGTCGGTTAACATTGCGGCTTTTAAGTATTTCACACCACAGGGGTTCTACAATTTTAAATAATATCGCCAGCGCACAATATAAAACAAGCGTGATCTTAGAGATGAAACACAAAAGAAAAAAAACAAAAACACCCAGCAGTACCAATATGTTTATGTTTCTTAATCTTAGTACAAATAACAGAAACCATGGAAATACCCCAAACGATAGTATTTCTCCCCCCTGATAAAAAATAAAGGAATTATAAAAAGTATTGCTTAGAATAATGGCTACGATAGATGGTACAATTATGGCTGGAGTAAAATTAAAGTAAACAAACACTTTGTAAAAGCCCCAAAGACCCAAAATCGAAAAAACTATAGTAACAATAATGCTGGCTGCACCCATTTTCAACCCTAAAAAGTAGCTTAGGATGCCAGGATATATCCATTGCCCTGGTGACCACCACGAAACAAACTGATTATTTACAACCGAGATGTCTTCCTGGGAAACATCCTGCGCAACATTAAAAATACCTGTTTCAACAGTGCCTTTATAAGCGAGAAACCCCGACGCACTATCTATACTGAGTACCAGAGGAGAAAATACGGAAAAAACCGTGACAAATGTCATAAAACCGATACCTGCAAGCCAATAAAACCCAGCGCCTGATACCAAAAATGATAAATTGCGTAACCTTTTTGACATATTAAAAAATAATGAAAAAAAGTAGTACATTTTTTTGTAATAATATCAATTGGGAATAATATTTTTATTTTTACGAACAACCATAAAGCTAAATTGTCCTGTATAGTTACCTTCTCCCGTATCTACTCTAATCCTGATTAGAGCAACTTCCCAGATCCATTCCGGTCGTACTGTTTCGGCTATAACCAACCAGCATTTTTATTTACCGGGCAAAAAGTAACAGACATATACGCTATTCTTCAATTTCCCCAAATGGCTGTACAGGACTGTGTATATTCAATTAAATTGCTGAACTTCGCGATATGGTGTATTCAATTCTATGCTCCGTCAGCAGCAGGCTGTGTTAATGATATTTAATCCAGATGAAGAATAATCTTGAACATATCAGTTTCGATAAAATAGTCAGTAAGGAGGGGATTTGCTATATTGATTTCAGGAGAACATTAAAACCGGCATATAAAAAAGCCATGTCGGATATACTTAGAGGACACCTTTTCCTGCTATTGATCCTCACAGGAATTTCCTTGCTAATAAAAGCAAATTTAATTTGGATGCCGGTTGTTATTACCCTGGGGGCGCTTTTAATTGGTTATACACTTGCCTACCTGCATCTTTTTATTCACGCCGCCGCTCATTATAACCTGCATCCCGATAAGCAAAAAAATGATAAGATAAGCGATTTTTTGATCGGTGTTTTTTTTGGAATACAACAAAAAAATTATAGAAAAATCCATTGGATGCATCATACCAACCTGGGAACGAAAAATGATACAGAGCATTCATACTTTAACGAACTAAACCCGGTCTTTCTCTTGAAATGCCTGGCGGGTATTCACACTTTTACGATTATCCTAAGTCGAAAAAAAAGAGGGTCCAGGCAACCGAAAAAAAACCGGTTCCCTTTTTCTTTTTTGACATATCTTATATTATTCCATGGTGTATTGCTCTCCACCCTGTTTTTATTAGGTGGCTGGAAACTGGTGGCAACATGGCTAATCGGCTTATTAGTCGTTTTTCCCGCATTAGCTGCTATCCGGCAATTACTTGAGCACCGTGATATTCATGCCTCAGCTACACTTGACTATCATGAAACTGATCACGGTAAAGTAAGCAGACTGTTTGGGGACGGGATTGTTGACAAAAGCTTTGGTGCTGCGGGTTTTAACAAGCATTTGCTGCACCATTGGGATCCAGCAGTATCGTATACCTCCCTTCCGGCTGTAGAGGAATACCTGATGAACTGTCTCGAAACATCCAGCATAATCAAAGAAAGTAAGACAACCTATCTAAGCACTTTTCTTACGCTATTTAAAATTTAAATATGCTTTTTCAGTCTCACGGGATTTGTCCTATTTGTAACACTGCCGGCAAGCTTTGGTGCAAGACCCGGGACTGGGAATACAGATCTACTGCAGATTACTATTCATATCTGAAATGTCCTTCATGTCATACACTTTTCCTCGAGCAATTGAAAGAGAACAGCCTTTTAAATATCTATCCCCCCGACTATTATTCATATTCTCCAGGATCAACGGGGTGGTTGTTTAGATTAAAGGACCGGTGGGATACCCGTTTCTATAAATCTATTCTTAGAAAAGTGTCTGCTCCAAATTTGTCGGTTTTGGATGTAGGTGGTGGTACGGGGCAAGTACTGGACATCTTAAAATACGCGGACAAAAGAATCACTTATACTGAGGTTGTTGATATAGATATAAATGCCAGGGAATTGACGGAAAAAAAAGGGCATATCTATACACAGTCTTCTATAGAAACATATTGTACCGAAAAAAAATTTGATGTAATACTGTTATTAAACCTCATAGAACATGTTGGTAATCCCGACCAACTAATAGAAAAGGCGGCGGATATGCTGTCTGACAACGGAGTAATTATTGTCAAAACACCCAATGCAGATAGCCTGGATGCCAGGCTATTCAAAAATCACTATTGGGGAGGACTTCATTGTCCAAGACACTGGATCATTTTCACTAAGGGTTCATTCAGACAAATGGTTGCAGAAAAAAACCTACACATACATAATATCACCTTTACCCAGGGTGCAGCTTTTTGGGCTTATAGTATAATAAATTGGTTCAGGAAAAAAGATATTTATCTGAAGGAAAAGCCATTGATAGAATCCCGCTTTTTTGCTCCTATCAGTGCACTTTTTGCTGTATTTGATACTTGTAGGTCATTTTTTTGGCCTACCTCACAAATGTTTATTATTCTCAGAAAAAGACTTTGATTTTCTTGCCCTCACTAGTATAGAAACCCCAAAAGGGAGCGTAAAATAGCGAAGCAGTATCAATTCGATTGAAAAAACAGCTTTAAAAATCCGGGAAAAGAACTGGCTGTTTACCAGTGAGCCTGACTCGAAATCTGAGACCATTTTTTGAGTCCTTCTCATGCGTTGCAGCATTCCTCTTGAAAACCAAATTGGAATGAACAAAAGCATGTTAAAATATGTGCTATATTCAATTATAAACCTCTTTCCCAAAACTCCGGTTATGCTTTTTTTTGTATATCTCCTTTTATGATGATTTACGTCATCGTGACTGCCCCATAAAAAGGAAAAGGCAGGCACAGAACAATATATCCACCCGCCGGGCTTGCATACCCTGTACAATTCAGCAACGGCAGCGTCCTGTTGCTCAATATGTTCAATTACATCAAAAACACAAACCACATCAAAAGAATCTTCCTCGAAAGGAAGTGACTCCAAATCACCCTCCACTACATTCATATTAAGCGTTTCACGCAAAAAAATGCAGGTGTTATGGTCTTTTTCAAGAGAAATTACTTCTCCGTATTCCATTAGCATTTGCGAAGACCTGCCGGTTGCAGCACCGGCATTTAATATCTTTAGCTGCCTGTTTTCCGGCAGCGACGCGTTCAACAATTGTCTAATAATTTTTTCGCGTACTAAAAACCACCAATGGTTGCGCTCGTAATGGTAATATTTTTGAAGATAGTCAGAATTCATCTGTGGTTGTTCCGTCAAAAATTTTTCTTTCTATTATAAATGGCGGACGATTTTTAACCTGGAAAAAAGTCCTTATAATATATTCCCCGATCACTCCTATAGAAAGTAGTTGTACGCCGCCAAAAAGCACAATTGCAAACAAAATTGATGTGAACCCCTGCGGCACGGTGTCATAAACAAATTTATCGATCAGTGTGGCTATAAGATATATAAGTGCAATTAAAATAGACAATATTCCCAGATATGAGATCAACCGAATAGGAACTTCACTAAAATTATAAAAACCATTCATCGCAAGCCTAAGCAGCCCCGTGTAAGAATACCTTGCATTTCCCCCGGCGCGGGGAGCCCTTTCATATTCTATACCAATTTGTTTAAACCCGATCAACGATCTTATGCCACGTATAAATACAGCTTCCTCCGGAAAACGGTTGATCACATCTACTGCCCTTCTGCTAACAAGGCAAAAATCACCGGCATCTACAGGAAATCGCAAGGTAGCGATACGATTGATCACCCTGTAAAATAAATAATACAAACTTCGCTTTAACCATGATTCTTTTCTGTTTCGTCGTATGCCAAATACGACATCATACCCTTCTCTATACTTTTTATAAAACTCCATGAGCAGTTCCGGGGGGTCCTGCAAATCTGCATCTATAATAAACACCGCTTCGCGGGCTCTTGTGTTTTTGAGACCGGCGGCGATAGCAACCTGGTGCCCAAAATTCCTGGAAAACGAAATATATTGAAACCGGGTGTCGTTCATGCATATAGAGATCAATTGGGAAGCTGTACTATCGTTACTGCCATCATTTATAAAAATACATTCTATTTTCAGAGGGGCATCATCCATTAGCCTCTTCAGCCTTTCGAAAAGTAAGGTGATCACCTGTTCTTCATTATAAACGGGAACTACTATTGAAATTTGAATATTGTCTTTTTCTTCGAAAACCATTTAACAGGCTTATAATTTAAAATATAAATATAGACATTCCCCATATTCCTGCCACAATTACATCAGATAGGAATTAATAAATTTTTTAATATTTTGAAATTAATACTCCGGCAGAAGCTTTCCAGACGCCACAACTACGTTTGCTTTCTATTTTCAGCTATGTATTCCGATATTTTCATAATATTACAAACTAACTAATTGACAAATGAAAGACTTGGTTTCGAAAGGCTTTGTTTTCTATCAAAGCAACATAAGTAAAATCATATATTATACCTGCATTATTACCCTTGGTGTTGTTTTTATCGAAAGATTGTTTATTATTTTTTCATATGAAGCACATACTGCCGGAATAGATAATAATTTCGACTACCCAATCATCAGGTCTCTTGCGGGGTTTTCCCTATATCCCGATCCGGAAGACTATCCATATGCTGTAAACCCCTATGCACCCCTGTTTTTTATTCTATGCAAATGGGTAGCTTTCTTACTAAATGTAAATCCCATGGATACCATTACCGTCTATTGGGTAAGCAGATCTGTAAGTCTTTTGGCCGACATCGGGACTTGCTTCATATTTTTCAGAATGCTTAAACAACATATTAAAGCAAGCAACTTTTTATCCATAGCATGTATATCTCTTTTCTTTTGTATTATTTCATTCTTAGGCTACACAATTAATCGTTCTGACTCTCTTTTCTTATTTTTCTACTGTTGTACAATCTATACGTTAATTCGATTCTCAAAAAGTAATACCATATGGACACCCATTTTATCCGCTGCGTTGACAACCCTTTGTATTTTTTCCAAACAAAATGGCATTAGTTTGCTCGTACTTGTACCGGCCTGGTATTATTTTGGGAAAAATTATAGATCAATTGTTGTCTTCCTGATTAGTGCTGCGTTTTTTATCACCTTTACGTTTTTATATTTTGAATACGTTTATACTAATCATCATTTTTCGAGCCATATAATAGATGCACTTAAAAACAAAATTGATCCAAGATGGTTTTATATATATGTTTTTAAGCTGATGGCCTCCACCTACCTTACGTTACTTATCGCCGCATCGTTAATAATTGCATTAAAGTCAATAGCTGAAAATAATCAATCCATGTTGAGAAGACTGGGTATACTCTGTATACTACAGTTTCTCATCAGCACAGCGCTAAGTTTTAAATGGGGGTCGTCCCTTGGGTATTATAATGAAAGCTTTTTGCTGGGATTTATAGTTATAGCTACATATTGTACCATAGTTATTCCGCATGAAAGTTTAAAACGCATCTCTTCTATAGCTGTATATAGTTACCCTGCCTTATTTATTTTTATATTTCACATGACAGCTCAACTCTATTTCTTTTTTCTGAATGACAATATTGAAACTAAAAATATCTATAAAGAGCAAGTACAAATAGGTAGTTATATAAAAAAAGCCATTGGTACAGAAAATAAGTATGTAATAGATTTAAGCGATGCAAATCTCAATTTCTTCAAAAACATTCTTTTTAAAGAAAGTGCAGCCCCTAATATAGATGCCGTTTGGTGTTGTACCCTTCCTGACAGTATTTTCAACTATTCCGGTCTGTTGGAGGGATTAAAAAACGGCAAAATCATGTTCCTTATAAAAGGAAAAGATGCCGTGGTAAACAATGTATGGGGAGTAGATATACAACATTACAGAAAAGATACAACTTTCACAAAATACAGCATTTACAGGTATGATGATCTGTCCGCCATTGAAACAAAATAGTTACCAACCCGTCTGTCGTCTGGCACTTTTTTCGCAATAAGTGAAAAGTAAAATTAATAAAGAAGAGATTTGAACTCAAAGACAAAATTGATCCTTATCTTAGGTTGGAAATTGCGTAACACCTAAAGAAATAAAACAATGATCGCAACCCTGCTGGTTTGGATATACATACTCGTCCTTTCTTATAGTTGGGGAACGATTTTTTTGAACCTCACATACAAGAGGCACCTTGACGATCACCAGCACAATATACACTTCAGCATTGTTTGCCTTGCCGGCATTTCTATAATAGGTACTATTTGTGGAATACTCTCTTTAGTGATGCCGCTGGGGAACTGGTTTGTTCATTTGTTAGTACTGTTGCCATGCCTTAAGGTGATTCCCGGGTCAATCTACAAATTGAAGATCAAGCTGCTCTTCGCAGGCTATCCCATAATACTGAAGCTGCTGATGGCTACATTTATAGCCATCATATTGTTGATGACCACATGGGTCATAGAACATCCGGATACCGTTAGCTATCAGGTTCAAATTACAAAATGGATAGAAGAATACGGTACAGTGCCGGGAATAGCAAATATCAATACCAGGTTTGGATATCAGAATATCTGGTTTTGCCTGACGGCTTTTTTTAGCCTGAAGTTTACCCTGATAGGGCATTATATTTATCTAAATTCTTTCATTACGTTTTTGGCAGTTATTTTTTTAATTGACAGGATCCATTATAACTATCAACAAAAAAAACTTGCATTATTTACGCTGTTATGGACATTGCTTCTGTTGATGAGCTTTTTGAGCTATACCCAGATAAGGCTGACAGCCTCCTCTACCAGTTCCGATTACATTTGCACCCTGTATATCTTTGTAACAATTTACCTTCTCTATAATACCAAAACTGTTGATCATGGCCTGATAAAAAACCTTATAATCCTGTTTTCCATTTTTTCCGTAACGGTGAAGCTGTCAGCGGCTCCCATTTTAATCATCTCCTTATACCTTATTCTTACAGGATTAAAATCGAGGAGTTATAAACAAATACTTACTTCATTGGCCATCCCCTCCTTACTGGTTTTCGGATTTTTGGCAAGGAATGCGATAAGTTCCGGTTACCTGCTCTACCCCTCCCCGATTCCGGATTTACTCTCCCCGGAATGGAAGCTTAAAAAAAAGAGCGTAACAGATGAGTCTTCCTATATTACTATCTATGCCAGGATCCAATATCCATATACAGATGAAAAAATTAGCCTTGTAAAAGAAATGACAATTACGCAATGGTTGCCGGTTTGGTGGGAACAAAAGAAGATCACAGACAAGCTAATTATTCTATTACTTTTGGCTGCTTTTATAAGTTCTGTTGTCAGGTTGCCCGGTGCTTACAAACAAAATGGTATTTATTTCGTTTGCCTGCTAACCTGCCTTGCCGGAGTAACATTCTGGTTTGTGAAGGCACCTGATCCCAGATTTGGCTATGGGTTCATTATTTCACTCTTAGGAGTCGAATCCATAAGATTACCTGGCAAAAAGTTCCTTTCCAGGTGGGCTCAGGAAAGAATAAGGCTCCTTTTTTTCTTAGTTATCATCATTTTCTCCGGATATATTGCATATCGCTGTATTTACTACGTAAATATCAGACAGATAATACAACCCATGGGGATCAAAAAAACAGGCTATATATCAGTAAAGTGTGAAGGTATTGAGTTTAATATAGCAGCTCCCGGGGACTGTGGAGAAGTACCTTTACCCTGTTCCGAGCAACCCTGCGACAAACTTCTTCCTATCGGGAAAAAAATATCAGACGGATTCAAACCTACCGAATAACAAGCTACCTCATCAGGTACATCTTCCCGTATCCCTTATTAAAAAGCGATTTGTCACATTTTCCTCTACCCTGTATTTTTTATCAAGTGACTTTCCGATCGATCAGGTTGGTTATCACAAGCCAGGTGAACTATATAACCCAAACCTATTTCTGTAAGTATTAGCTTTTCAAAAACAGGACTTTTCTGCATATGCTAATAAAATTGGGATATAGTCGCTGCGACAAGTAATAATATCAATCATTTTTCCGCAAAATCCATATATCCTGAATACATTTGCTACTTTTGTCTCCGCCGGGAATAAATTCTCTCAATTCCAGTTGACCATGAATTAATTTTTCCATAAATTCCTTGGGTTGAAATGCAGAAAAAAGCCTGTTCCCTTCCCGAATTTTATCCCTGACAACCAACTCACCACTATTGAATATCTTTCTCTCTTTTGCGGTCAGTTTTGTACAATATCATTCCCCTTGGGTTGTGATCAATACAATTCCTCCCGGTTTTAGCACTCTGAGCAGTTCAACGATCCATTTATAATGAGCCTCCCGGGAAAAATGAGTAAAAACGGAAAGACCGATAATTATGTCAAATTCATTATCCTTTAGTTCCGTGGGTGGTTCGATACTATTTGGGCTGAATACGATTCCCGGTAAGTTCTGACGGCACCAACTAATATAGTTAAAATTATAGTCTATGCCCATAATTTCTGCAGACGCGTTATTCTTCCGGGTCCACATCCCCAATCCAACACTTTTTCTACATCATGAACATCAATGTAAGGGATCAGCATATCTATCAACGCTTTAGTTGTTTCTAATCCATCGTTGATATATTGCTCATAATTTAACCTGTATGTTTCATACAAATAATAATCAGGCGGGATTTTCAATTCAGGATGTTGACTCTTGAATCGCCTGTTAGCAATACTATTTTTTAATCGTATAAAGTTATACCGAAATTTGTCAATGTCCCTCAATAAGCCTGTATTTCTTAGAAATAAGCTTAAATATGATTTATGCATTTAGTTAAATCCATTATGTTTATCGCATCAGATACATTTTTCCATACCCCTTATTGAAGAACTGATCCGTTCTATCCCCCTCTGCCCTATATTTATCAAGCGACTTTCCGTTCAGGTTGGTTATCACCCTGTATAAATATACGCCGTTAGCCAGCTTTTGTCCGTACTGATCTGTACCATCCCATTTAAATTCAGTAATATTTCTTCCAATTTTGATATCTCCCAGCTCCTCTTTGGTTATTTCCCGCACTATCTTACCTGTCACGGTTAATATCTGGATGCGAATGTTCTGAGGCACTTCGGAGCCTGTGAGTGTAAAAACAAAAGCGGTAGATGTCGTAAATGGGTTCGGATAATTAAACATATTTGAGATCATCGGCTTGTTTATCACTTTAAAGGCAGCACGGTACTCGGGCTGTCCCGTAGAATTTCCGCTCCTGTCCCTGGCAGATATCACCAATTCATAGTCTCCGTCCTCAAGAAAATCCGGGTTAAATTCTATGGTTGCTGTATTGTCAACCCGGTCGGCGCCGGCAACCGCAGGCGTAAACCGCAGAGTATCATTATTAAAGGAAAACTGCCTTTGTACTCCATTGGGATACCGAACGTATATTTTCACAAGCGACGTATCATCCAATAGCAAAAATTTACTGTCGTCCTTCACCTTAACGAGAATATGAGGTTTAGCTGACACAATGTCGTTATTAAGTATATGAACTCCATCAAATGTAACATCCATCAAGGGATTAAAATTGTCTGGACGGACAAAAATACTCTTGTGTAAAAAATTGTTCAGCAAATATTCTTCCAACTGGTCCCCATCCGGGTTAAAAAATGCCACAATCGTATTCAATCCGGGAAAATCCTTTGTATTCAGCGTATACTCTAAACGTATAGTATCACCTGCAATCAATGGCTTCTGCCTGGACATATCTAATTCATGCTGAACATTATTCCTGTCTATTAACAGCAACTTCAACTTAAGACTGTCAAAATTCTTATCGCTGATATTTTTAAATGCCACACCGATCTTTACCATTTCTCCAAGATCAACAGTATCCTTTGCTTCAAAATATATATTCGGTGCTATTGCCCCCTCCGGATATGGCTCATAATTCAAACGCCAGTACCTTAATTGATAAGGTGTAGAGGTGACAGTATCCACATTCTTCATCCTGAGTTCAATAAAGGGAAATTCTGACGCATCTATAAAGGAAACATCACTGGATTTGGTTGCTTCATCCAGGGTCGCCAAAACATGTCTCGAATTATCCTGCCGGGCACCGACCACTTCAATTTCTATATTGTCATTACCCGTTTCCTGGCTATAGCCATCCCAGTGAAGCTGCTTCCACTCTTTTGCCGGTCCAAGCCGTGGGGAGACTATATAACCTAACGTATCAGGTGAAGGACAATTCACCGACATTGTTATCAGGTCATATTCATTCTGTGACATCTGGGATCTCGGGGGGAAAGAGAGCATATCATTCTTCCTGAAGACAATACTCCAGGCCCTGGGTGTGTAGAACGAATCAAGATCCCAAAACCCCTGCTCATACAATTTATGGTACAGCGAGTTCCCGCTACCGTGCATCGCCGTATCCGCCTTCCAGATGTCAACAAACGTATTTCCTGCCGGAGAAGAATTGGTATTTGACCTGGCAATAACGTAGTATCCGTCCGGGATCAGGTCTATAAAGTCCATTGCGTGTTTACGACTTGTGCTATTGGACAGGAAATATTGAAAATTATGTATTTTGCCACCACCACATGTTGCCCTTATACTGTTATACAAACCGGTCGCTCCCGAAAAATCATTAAGCCAGGGCTTAAAAGTCCTGGGATCAATTACCTGGAAAATCACTTCGTCAAAATTACAGCCGGAACCCAAAATATCCTGTCCGTTAATTGAATTGACATAGGATGACTCGGTACCGGAGGCTGTTGGATATACCCCATTCCGGATAAAAAGAGAGTTCATAACTTCATCAAATACCCAGGAACGGCTGGCTGCGCCAAGGGTCAGCCCGCGGTTTTCGCTCGATAAATGCTGAAAGAAATGGGACTGATTAAATCCTTCGGAACTTCCCGGAAGATAAACAAAAGAGGAGTTTTGCCACAAATACTCTTTTTCCGGCGGTGGTTGAACAGCTACCCGCCAATAATACACCGTGCTATCTGATAAAGTCAGGGAGGGATTAAACTCTATAAGACCACCCCGACTCTCCCTGGAAAATACTCTCTTAAATGGCGAGTCAAAAAGCTGGGTCGTGTCGATTTCCATAATAAATGTCCCCCCTTTGTCCAATGGGTCAGCAGTAGAAGCAAAAAAGACAGGATTGGCCTTATTGACAATAGAAAATCTATAAGGATAAACAGGAATTACTTCATTCTCTATAATGTAGAAAGTTTTCGCTACATAATTATTCGTTTCTGAAACTTCATCTACTTCATTATCTGAATCAAGTGTTACAATAATCTTGTTTTCTCCTTTTTCCAATGCCGGATTAATGGGAATAGTAAAGAGCAGGCTATCTGTATTCGTGATTACTGTTCGAACTTCGGCTATTTGTACAAGTTCACCCTGTGGTAATTGCCGTTGAATAGTAATATTGACTGAATCGGAAACCGCCTTCCCCAAATTGAACAAGCCTATTTTCACCTGGAATTCCCTATCAACAACTGTCACCACCGGCGGCAGTTGAATATATTGGTCTTCGGTAATATAATCCGGCTTTTCCTGCATAAATAGTTTAACCGCCGGATCTCCATGCAGGGTTATTTCCTCGGCATGCAGCCTTGCAAAGAAATCATTACCCCATTTTGCCAGAAAGCTCTCAAATGCCCCCGACAAAACTTCTCCTACTGTATTACCATAACCGGTAGTGCTCAACTGCTTATAAAATTCCTGCAGATAGGAATTCAGGTAACTTACAATCCCGTAGTGGCTACTGGCAATAAAACCAATTGCACCTCGTTGATTGGCCAAAATATAGTCTTCTGAAAGTGTATTTATGGCATTAAAGCGATTAACATCAGTATTAAAAATATCGCCGGCCAGGCATCCGTTCACTAAAAAAAGAGGATACTTTCCCAGATTGTTATATTCTTCCGGTCTTTCTATGTTAAACTCAATCTTACTGGCAGATGAATGTCCAAAATAGTTCAAAATTCCAATACCTTCCGAAAACAGGATTTGCAATTCTTCCAATGACAACTGGGAAGCTATGACGCCACTTTTACTATAGCTTTTTACATTCCCTCCATAGAGCGTATCTTCAATAATCTGTTTTAACTGATCCATATACCCCCCTATCTGCCTTGTCAAATTGGCATCACCGCCGCCGATGGCATGAACAACATTTTTCATCCACCCCCTTCCGTCAACAGTATTGGGGGCATTTATCCCGTTGTATTCATGTTCTTTTACTTTTTCGAGGTATATATCTATTTCCCCGGGCGTAACGACCGACAACCTGCCTATCGGAATACGAGCAAGTGTTTGATTATCCCGTGCTGTGAACAAGTTATCAGAAGCCGGATACCCAAACGTAGGCACCAGGTTCAGCCGCTCCAGCAGTTGGTTGCTTTCATTAGACCTTGCCTGCACGTACGATACCCCCTTCCCGATCAAAAAAACAGCTCTTGGCTTGGCTGAAAAAACATCATCTGCATATTTAATAAAATTCTTCACCGAAAAGGGATGTCCTTTAATTCCAAAGGCGAACTGGTCAATAAGCTGGTTAATGTCGTAAACCCTGGCATTGTATCCACCGCCGGTAGCGGATGCGCGGTACTGGCGGTATGCTTCAACGGGATTGCCGTTGCTTCCGTTGTAAAGCCAGGGGTTGCTGATGATCATGTAATCGCCCTGCCACTCCGAAGCTGCATAGTTCACAAAATTCCTCTCGTTAAGTTTGGTAACGGCGGTAAGATTGGATCTTCTTTCGTTGACCAATACCAGCTTTCTTTTTTGCAGAGAAGGCTGCAGCACAAACTGCAGGATACCGGCCTGCGACTTGTCTCCCAGGTATCTTCTGAAGTTGGTTAGATCATAGAGAACCGGTAAGGTGTCGGTATTACCGTGATTAAAATTACTGATCCGAAGATAATTGCCTGCGAGGTTAGCATCCAGCTCAAAAACAAAATTGGTACTGTTGCCAAAGTTAAATTGCCGGGCATAGGTGAGCTCATATTTACCTACCACCATCCGGTCGTTCACATTGCCGGAAGTGTTTGTGATTCTTACCGCAGCAGATCCTGTACTCAACAGGGAAGCGGGCAGCGGCACCTGCTGTTTGGTGTCGAAAAAAGAATTCATCGGTACATCTACCAACTGCGTATTGTTGACCTGTACCCGAACATTACGGTTATTATTGGCATTACCAAAAGCGGAAATGAAAAATGTACCATCAGGCCCTCCGGCAAATGGATACAGGTTATTGACCGTCTCATTCAACGGGTTGGCCGGCCGGATATCATTACTGGTATATCCCTCTCCCCTGTCGTAAGAAGATGAATATACATATTCTCCTACAATGCCCGCATATCCGTGGTTGATCCTGTTTTTGAAGCTTTTGTTATGGGTGTACATAAAGTACTGATCGGCAGGCAGGGTATTTCCGGCTACATTATTTTCTGTCGGTACCAGGCGCAAATTGTTGCCGGCAGGGTTGACTGTTAAAAAATAACTCGCTGTATCCGTATAGAGGCTCCACTTATCAGACAATTGTTCATTGATATTCCGGTACAGCAGCCTGTCCAGCTTGCCATCATTCATTTCTCCCCAAAACTCAATATACCCCGATGCGCCAAGCACGCCGGTGACAGCAGAAGTATAAATGGGAACCTGTATACCATTTTTCCACAATTGAAACTGTTCTGCCGGAATATTCTGCAGCCCTACGGATTGCAAAACAGAATCCGGGATGCGGAAAATGCCGTCCTTGCCAATATTGAATTTATAATACGTTTTAGAATAATCTATCCATTCATTGTTGTACTGGGCTTCGGCGCCCAGGCAACAAAGGAACAGTATGATGGATAAAATCTTCTTCATAAAACCGGGTTTAGTTTTTAACACGCTGCCTTTCCTTTTTGGGCAGGTCGAGCCGTAAAGAAAAAACGTGTGTGTACAAAGGGTTGGACTGGTTAGCCAGGTTGATAAAGGCATAGTCTATACCTACATGTTTTATCTTAAAACCTGCACCGAGGCTGGGCTGGTATATCCATACCCGCTTCTGGTTCAGGATATCTCCGTCGGCCAATGCTCTCTGGAAATTATAGATGCCTCCCCTGATAAAAAACAGGTTCTTATATCCCAGCTCCACTCCTATACGGGGATCAGCACTTACAGGGTTGGTACTGATGACAACATTTCGCTTACCGTCAAAGGTCAGATCCAGATTGACTTCTGTTAACAGGTTCAATGCTTTCGATAGCTTAAAGTCATATGCTCCGCCTACTATCAGGCGTGGTGCCGTCATCTCGGTAGACCTTACGGGAATATCGTTGTTTGTCAGGTACAGTACTTCTTTTTCTTCTTCAGTAAAACTGAAGCTCCAGGCATTGAATGTGGTCGTCACGTCCCTTGCGGCAATTCCCACTTTCCAGTTCCTGGCATGAAGCTGCACCCCTGCATCTATACCAAATCCCCAGGCTTTGGCAAAACTGCCTACATTTCTGTGTATTACTTTGGCGTTTCCCCCAAAGCTGATCCGTTTGTCGCCTATTTCTTTAAAGCGCTGGGCATAAGACAGCAGAAAAGCATAGTCTGCAGAAGAAAATGTGCGGATATTATTGTAATTGATAGAACCATCCGGCTCAACCAGGAAAAGTGTATTGGGTATATCATCCACCCCAAAACGCAGCACAGATAAACCAATGGTCCTTTTTTGATCGCTCAGCGGTATAGCAATGCTGCCGTAATCATATTTACCGATACCAGAAAAATATTCCGCGTGCATTAAATTGATCACCGGGTCATTTTCCACATGCACCAGCCCGGCAGGGTTCCAGTAACCGGCGTTACCATCGCTAACCGAAGCTACCTGCGCTCCTCCCATTGCTAATCCCCTGGCACCGGCACCTATATTGAGAAACTCATTGGAATATTTTCTGAATTGGGCATGCGCAAAATTTACGCCCAACACAAAAAACATACAAATGCTACAAATTTTTTTCATCCGGTCTGTTTTCCAATAAGCAATGGCTGCTGCCGGGCAGCGATCTATAATGGTTTTTATGATGCAAATATAGTTGAGCGACAGCTTTTACAAGGTAAAACACAAGCATTTATAACGTCTGGTAGCCCAAGTTATTGCTTTATAACCGAGGCAGCTTACTTTTGCGAAAAATGCTAAATAATGACGCTTATAGAAGAACTGAAATGGAGGGGTATGCTACAGGACATCATCCCCGGAACGGAGGAACAACTCAATAAGGAAAGCACTACCGGGTACATAGGATTTGACCCTACAGCAGACAGCCTGCATATAGGCAGCCTGGTGCCGATCTTATTGCTCGTACACCTGCAAAAAGCCGGGCACAAGCCGATTGCCCTGATCGGCGGGGCTACCGGCATGATCGGCGACCCCAGCGGCAAAAGTGAGGAACGAAACCTGTTAACACAGGAGCAACTTGATATAAACGTAGCGGGCATCAGAAAACAGTTGGAAAAACACCTGGATTTTGGCTCAGGAAAGCCTAATACAGCAGAACTGGTCAACAATTTTGACTGGTTCAAAAATATCAGTTTTATAGACTTCCTGCGGGATGCCGGTAAGCATATTACAGTAAACTATATGATGGCCAAGGATAGCGTAAAAAAGAGGTTCCAGGGGGATGTGGGCATCAGCTATACCGAATTTGCCTACCAGTTGATGCAGGGCTATGATTACTACCTGCTCTACCGCGATAAAAACTGTAAGCTCCAGATGGGCGGCAGCGACCAATGGGGAAATATAACTACCGGAACAGAATTCATTCGCAGAAAAGCCGGTGGCGAAGCTTATGCCTTTACCTGCCCCCTCATCACCAAGGCAGACGGCGGTAAGTTTGGCAAAACCGAAAAGGGAAATATCTGGTTGAACCCGGAGCGAACTACCCCTTACCAGTTTTACCAGTTCTGGTTGAACGCTTCGGACGAGGATGCCAAAAAATGGATCAAAATATTTACTTTTTTAAGTCCGGAAACCATCGAATCTCTATACAGTGAACACGATCAGAACCCTTCAGAAAGAGTATTGCAAAAGGCCCTGGCCAGGGAAGTAACCATTTTTGTACACCGGGAAGAGGAGTTTCACAAAGCGGTAGAACAAACCCAAAAGCTGTTTGCCCAACAGGACGCACCTGCCGAAAGCCTGTCTGCAGACGACCTTGAGTCACTGGAAGGAGTCAAAAAATTTGATTTCCCGAGACAAAAAATTGTGGAAGGACTGGATATCGTCAGCTTCCTGGCAGAAAGTGGTACGTTTTCCAGCAAGGGAGAAGCCCGGAAAATGGTACAAAATGGCGGTGTCAGCCTGAATCGCAGAAAAGTTGCCGATATCAACCTGAAGGTGTCTGCTTCCGATCTGCTGCACGACCAATATATACTGGTTCAAAAAGGGAAGAAAAACTATTTCCTGGTGCAGGTAAGCTAACCCGGTGACCGAATTATTTGGTTTGCATACTCCAAGTGTTTATTTTTGCACCCCTCAAACGCTCTTTCAGAGTATTGGCCTATAGTATAATGGTAGTACGACAGATTTTGGTTCTGTTTGTCTTGGTTCGAATCCAGGTAGGCCAACTTTTTATTTTTACACCCCTGCGAAATTGTCAAATCTCAGGTTGCAACTCGTAAAACACAGACAGCCACCTGTATTCTCCAATTTTCATATTCCCACATTTTCAATTAACCTTAATTAACAACGGTCCAATAAACCTTCACTGTAATAAACCATCCAATCTGTAATTAAAGCTTAGGTTATGAAAACGAACAAGTACACAGGAATGGTTCTCTTATTGGTGATAACTATCAGCGCTATAGAGGTTTCAGCACAAACACGGAACAGGGATCAGGCGAATGCCCGTCCCACGGTAGCCAACACCCGTCCTACCCGCCAGGCGGTATCTCCTGCCACCAGCAGCCGGAGTATCGGAACAGTCAGCAGGAACAACGTACAATTCAAAAAAGAAAAAACAAAAGTGGTGGTAACGCGCCAGCAACCGGTGCATACAGAGCGTGTGATCTATAACAACCGCACTTATGACTATTATGACGGACGTTTCTACATAGAAAACAGTGGCAGATATATACAGGCGGCACCGGTGATGGGTATGCGTGTAAGAAATCTGCCGGCTATATATAACCATGTCTGGTTTGGCAACAACCTGTATTATTTCTATGAGGGCGTTTATTATTACCCACGAAACGGATACTACGAAGTGGTAAATCCCGCCATCGGTACCATCGTACCTGCGCTGCCGGCAGATTATGAAAGAGTGGTGTATAACGGTATCCTGTTTTACGAATACAATGGTATCCTGTATGAAAAAGTGAACAACTGGCAGGGTAAGGGATACCAGGTGGTAGGATACCTCGGTTAGCTTAGTTTTAATCTCAGCATATATCAGGGCTGTTCCTTAGCGGAGCAGCCTTATTTTGTTTTGTATTGGAATGACAAAACAAAAGGAGGAGATTCATTGATATTACCAATCCTGAACAGCAGTACTTCTGTCCATCCTCTATTCTGTGGCTTGTCATCAGTCTGACCATTCCGGAGAGGTATCTGCTTTTGCACCGGTAATTGCTTACATATTTGCAGTTTTTTGTCACAAACCCCTCTCCCGCAGATAATGCTGATTTGGCAGATACGTTTTTATTCCTTTCTTTATCTGCGGAACACCTGTTGCCTGTTTCGTGCTGATCTTCGCAGATATTGGTTTTCTGTTTTATTATCTGCATTCATCCGTGTAATCTGCAGGAACATTTATTCTCTTACGGATAACGCTGATCTTCGCAGATATTTAATTTCTGTTTTCTTACCTGCATTCATCCTGTATTTCTTTTCTGATGCAAAAAGGGCTCACCTTTTGGTAAGCCCTGTATGATGGGTTATTCAAATGAAAAAATATCAAAACCGGTAAGCGATACTCAGGCGGACATTCCGGGGCGGCTCGCTTTGGTAGTAGTAAGCTGGTCTGGTTGAACTCCAGTCTCCGGGTACTGAAGGAAGCTCGTAGTAAGAACCGGTATACAGATATGCATCCAGTATGTTAAACACATTCAGTGTTATACGGTATTTGTTCCTGGCAAAGAAGATGCCGCCGTCCAGCTTGAAGTAGTCATCCAAAGGTTCACCACGCAAATCCCAGGCAGTGTACCTGTCCATGAGGGAGGTGAACCCTCCTGCAAAGCCCAATCCTTTCAGGGCACCGTTCTGCAATGTATAAGAAAGCCAGGCGTGGGCGGTATGTTTTGAAAACCCTGGTATGATATCTCCTGTTTTATAGTCGGTAATACCGGCAGCTACCCTGGTCACCCTCGAATCCGTGTAGGCGTAATTGGCGGTAACGGTAAATCCGGGTAATACAGTACCACGTACATCGAACTCAACTCCTTTTGCCACCTTTTCTCCCAGTACGACGCTGGTGGGAGCATTGGGGTTGGAAGCCGGGTCGTTTGTCAGCTCGTTATTTTTCAATATCCGGTACACCGAAAGGGTGGTATGCCATTGGTTGTTAAACCAGTTTTTCTTTATACCCAGCTCCATATTGTTACCGGTGATAGGTTGCACCTTTCCACCATTGGTCAGCACGCCGGTTTGTGGTATAAATGCCTGGTCGTACAGGGCATATACTGATATATTAGGGTCAACAGAATAGCTGATCCCTACCCTGGGCGTCACATGTTTGGCTGCATCATAGGGCTGGTCAACGCCATATACCTGCTTCACATCCGTAAACCTGCCTGCAAGGGTGAGACGCAGCCTATCGCGCAGGAAAGCAATCTCATCCTGCACGTAAATGCTGGAATAGCGCTGTTTGATCACGCCCCAGCCCAGGATCGCTCTTTCCTCGATAGGGGTACTGCGATCAAACACCGGGAAGCCGTTAGCCGGAATACCATATGAGGGATTCGCAGGGTCAAACATATTATCAGGTGTATCCAGGTCGTGAGATTGTCCCCAATCGGCATAATACACTTTATTGGCAGCGTCCAGTCCTGCCAGCAAACGATGCCTTACTGCAGCGGTATGGAATTCACCGTTTAAAAATACCTGTCCGAGGGTCATATTACTTTTGGCATCCCATATGCCAAAATTCCTGACCAGGTGTCCGGTTACCGGATCCATAGCAGAAGGCCAGGAACTCATTCCTTCCTGCCTGTAATGAAAGTGTGAACCCTGCGCCGTCAGCTTCCACGACTTGTCGAATGAATGTTCAAACGTGATATAAGCGCTCTGGTCTTTTATTTTGGTAGGAGGTAGTCCGGGATGGGTTAGTGTCAAGTTGCGGGAATAGGTCTTATACCCGTGCGGGGAAAATACATAATAAGAACCTACTTCCGTCATGCGGGCAAACTGCCCGTTGTATTCAAGGGTCAACCTGGTTTTATCGTCCAGTTGGTACGAAATAACCGGGGCAATGACATAACGGTTGTTGTATTCATAGTCACGGTGTGAGCCCTTATTTTGCGCTGCAATATTTAACCGGTAAAGTACCCGTTTACTTTTGTTCAGCGTACCATCGAGATCCAGGCTGGCCCGGTACAGGTCAAAACTGCCGGTGGTGAGGTTTATTTCACCCTTGGTTACACCGGTCGGCTTTTTGGTAACCACGTTATACAGTCCGCTTGGATCCCCGTTGGACAACATAAAGCCGGCCGGGCCTTTTACAAATTCAATCCGGTCAACAAAGCTCATGTCCTCCGTTAAGGGTCCCCAGTAAGAAGCCACTACATTAAAGCCGTTGCGAAAGGCCTGTATCTGCGATCCGCGGGCGATGATATTGGTATACAGGTCACCCCAATGCTCCACACGGGAAGCGCCGCTTACATTACGCACCAGCCCGTCGCTCATGCTGATGACCTGCTGCGCCTGCAGGTCTTTGTCATCTACTACTTGTATGTTCTGAGGTGTTTCCAGCAAAGGGGTTTTCAGCCGCAGGCTCACCGAAGCATGTTCGGTATTCTTGCGGGAATTGATCAGTACCTCCTGCAGTTGCCTGATGGTTTCCGCAATGCTCATATCGAGCGTCAGCGTTTCATCCTCACTGATAATGAATGTTTTTTTATATGTTTCTATGCCTACAGAAGATACCTGTATCACCCAGGTACCGGCACGGAGGTTACGTATCTGGTAGCTGCCGTCGGCCTTACTGATCGCGGAATATGAGGTCCCTTCGATGATAACGGAAGCGCCGGACAAAGGAGAGCCATCCGAAGTAGTGATCGTTCCGCCAACGCTGGACGTTTGCGCAAACAGGGACAACGGGATAAAAAAACAAATGATAGTCAGAAGTTGAATGCACTTTGCCATGTAGAATATTTATGGAGTGCAATGTTATTTCACACCGGTCATCCGGTATTTACCTGATCAGGAAAATTGATTTACTGTATCGGGAAAAATAAAAAAAGGAAAGACCTAACAGGTTTTAAAAATCTGTTAGGTCTACTTCCCGATACAAAACTTACCGAAGATGGTACCGAGGATATCGCGGTCTACCTCTACCTGCCCTGTGATCTCACCGAGATAGTGCAGCGCCCTGCGGATGTCTGTCGCAAGAAGATCGCCGGTAAGATGCAGATCCAGTCCTTTTTCGATAGCAAGTAAGCTTTCCATCATCCGGGAAAGCGCATCGTAATGACGGGCATTGGTTACAATACTGCTCTCCGTTTGAATAGCGCTGCCGATCGTTCGTTCGTACATCAGGTTTTTCAGCGCTTCTATGCCGGTATTCTTTTTAGCGCTTATGGAGATAGCGGATGCAGGCAGGTTCGTTTGCTGCTGAAGCTGATCTGTTTTATTCAATACTTCAATGGTCTTATGAGCGAAAGGCTGCAACCAGTCGATGCCGGATTGGTCCGGGTCCGTTACATCCACCAGGTGCAGAATGGTATTTGCCTTTTCAGCATTCTGCCTGCTGCGTTCCATACCGATGTTTTCAATTACATCAGTGGTATGCTGCCTGATCCCGGCGGTATCAATCAGCCGGAATAGTACACCATTTATATTAAGGCTTTCTTCGATGCTATCACGCGTTGTGCCTGCAATATCACTTACGATGGCACGCTCTTCGTTCAACAATGCATTCAGCAGGGTACTTTTACCGGCATTGGGTTTGCCGATGATGGCCACGCTCACCCCGTTTTTAATAACATTCCCCAGTTGAAAGGAATCCATCAGTTTGGTTATCTGTGCTTTCAGTGTTGCTATCAACTGCCCGAACTGCGATCTGTCTGCAAACTCCACATCTTCATCGGAGAAGTCAAGCTCAAGTTCTATCAATGCTGCAAAATTGATAAGCTGATCGCGCAATTGAGACAGGTCGTTGGAGAATCCGCCGCGCAATTGCTGCAGGGCGGTTTGCTGTTGCGCCCTGCTATCCGCGGCGATCAGATCCGCCACGGCTTCTGCTTGTGCAAGATCCATCTTGCCGTTCAGAAAAGCCCGTTGGGTGAACTCGCCGGGTTTTGCCAGCCGGGCGCCTTTTGCCACGCATGCCTGTATGATCTGCTGCTGGATATATGGAGAGCCGTGACAACTGATCTCCACGATATTTTCTCCGGTATACGATGTAGGTGCCTTATACAATGCCACTACAACTTCGTCGATAGTGCTGCCATTATGCTGCAGCATCCCCACATGCAGGGTATGGGAAGGTTGTTGCAACAGATCCTTGCCCGTAAAAAGCAAATTGACGATATTAATGCTTTTTTCGCCACTGAGTCGTATCACCGCGATAGCGCCTACCCCCGGTGCGGTGGCCAGGGCTACGATGGTATCATTCCAGTCTGACAGTACAGAAGACATTTGAAGTTACAGGTTACAGGTCGCAAGTCTCAGATGCGACCATTTTCAAATTTTCATCCCGAAGTTTCGGGACCCACATTTTCAAATCACCCCAGCATTTTCACATTTCCATTCCCACATTCTCATATTTTCAAATTTTCACACTTCCACATTATTTCAACAGACCTCTCCTTCGTCGGGGTGACGGCATTGTCTTTCATTTCCACATTTTCACATTCTCAAATTTCCACATTAATTCAGCGCCTTATACAACGCATCCTGGATATTGCCCCTCACATTCATCCGCAACAGGTTCGGACTGATCTCCGGGTTTACGCGATTGCTGAGAAAGATATAGATCAGGTTTGATTGTGGATCTGCCCATACACAGGTACCGGTGAATCCCGTATGCCCGAATGTTTCCGCAGACACAAGCTTACTGGGATAAGCCTCCCCGTTGATCATATCCGGCTTATCAAACCCCAATGCCCGGCGGCTGATCTTACTGCTTTTCACAGTAAACTGCTTTATCGTTTCGGGTGAAAAGAAGTAATAGCCGTTGTATTTACCTCCGTCCAATACCATCTGCATCATTACCGCCAGGTCATATGCATTGCTGAACAAGCCGGCGTGACCGGCCACCCCGCCCATCATGGCAGCACCCGGATCGTGCACATCTCCCTGTATCAGTTGCCGGCGAAATCCCTTTTCAAATTCTGTGGGGGCTATCTGCTCCTTGTCAAAACGGCCGAGCGGCCTGAAGCCCGCTACACTCAGCCCCAGCTTCCGGTATATCTCCTTCTGGATGTATTCATCCAGCGGCATGCCGGACACTGCTTCCACGATCTTACCCAGAAAAATAAAATCGTTGTCGCTATAAATATAGCGTTTGGGTCCAACCGGGCTGGCCAATATCCTGTTGTAAATCGTATCCAGCCAGGCGGTTTTCATATACATGGTATCCGACACCCGGATATTGTATTCAGGGCTTTGTCTGGCGCTGTAAAACCCGGGAAAAGGTACGCCGGTTGCCGTATCAATGGTTTCCTGGTAAAAGGGAATAAACGCTTTAAGTCCTGCCTGATGCAGCAGGATATCTTTCACTTTCAGGCCGGCTTTGTCCGTCCCTCTCACCGAAGGCAGGTAGTCTCCGAGTGTTTTATGCAATCCTATTTTTCCCTGGTCATACAGGCGCATCACCGATAAGGTAGTGGCGCAGATCTTTGTCACGGAGGCCAGATCAAAAATGGTCTCTATGTCTATGGGCTGGGTACTATCGTAGGTTTGGTAACCGTATGATCTGTAAAATGCTATTTTACCGTCTTTTACCGCCATTATTGTCATACCCGGCGCTGCACGCTGCCGAATGGCGCCGGCAGCCAGTGAATCCACCTCCGCAAACCTGTTTTCAACAGGTGCTTCGGGCGCCGGTGTTACAACTGGTGTTATACCGGTACCTGCAGGTAATCCTTCACAGATGGTAACCGGTAATTTTCCTTTGGTGGTAATAATGCCGCTCAGCACGTCTGCCGCGGTTTCCTGGGTGATGACTGCATCATCATAACAGGCAACAATATTACGGGCATCGCAAAAATTCCTGATCGCATATGGGTTTCCAAAAGCGAATGTAATGGTCTGCGGCAGGGCCTGCACCTGCTGTAACAATTGTACGGCGGTAGCGCTGATGCCGAAATTATTGGCAGGAAAACGATTGTAGTGATGTACTCCTACCACCACCGCATCGTACCTGGCCTGCAGGGAAGCGGTAATGGAGGATACCCGGCGGCTGTCTTCATTATACCCGAAATAATAGGCATCTGCATTATAACGCTCCCTTAGCTTGCGGGCAAATGTATTGTCCCTGTTGATACCGATACCGAGATAGGCTACCCGCAGCTTCCGGGTAGTATCCATTGAAACCAGAGGGAGCATATTATCCTGGTTGCGCAAAGTGGTAATGGCGTTTTCCGTTACCAGGCGGGTGATCTCCGGCGTGCGGGCATTCAGTTTCTCCGTCAGCCGGCTGGTGCTCAGCGGCTGCCAGTTGGCCAGCCCGTGGTTATATTTGGCGAGTAATACCTTTCTTACGCTGGCATTGATCTGCGCCCAGCTCAGGTCTCTTTTACGGATGGACTTTTTAACTTCTTTGATGCCATCCGGGATATCGCTGGGCAGGCACAGCATATCGTTACCGGCAATAAGGGATTGCGCAGACACTTCCCCATCGGGAAAAAATTTACTGACGGCTTTCATCTCCAGTCCATCGGTGAAAGTAAGTCCCTGAAAACCCAGTTCTCCCCGCAAAAGCCTGGTAACGATCTCAGGCGACAGGGAGGAAGCCCGGTTTGCAGTATTGTCAATAGAAGGAATAGATAAATGAGCGATCATCACACTGCCTACCCCTGCCCTGATCATTTCTGTAAACGGATAAAGCTCCAGCGAGTCCAGTTGCTGACGCGATTTATTGATCACCGGCAGGTCATGGTGTGAGTCTACTGCCACATCGCCATGTCCCGGAAAGTGCTTGGCGCATGCCATCACACCCGCATCCTGCATCCCCTTCATATATTGTACACCCAGTGCAGCTACCCGATACTTGTCTTCCCCGAAAGAACGGTCATTGATGACCGGGTTAGCCGGATTGTTATTGACATCCACTACGGGTGCATAATTTACCTGTATGCCCGCCAGCTTGCACTGCTCCCCTACCCACCTGCCATATTCGTAAATAATGTCAGTATCCTGCACGGCCCCCATCATCATCTGCCGCGGTAGTCCTGTCACGCTGTCCATACGCATCCCCACCCCGTTTTCGGCGTCAATACATACCAACAGGGGCACTTTGGCCGCGGCCTGCAGCCGGTTGACCATGTTCGCCTGTTTGACGGGACCTCCCTGAAAAAGGCATATACCTCCTATATTGTATTTGCTTATTGCTTCCAGCACTTCCTTGTCGTAAAACACGGTCTTACGGTCAGGTCCTATGGCTGAGAGCCGGACCACCATCAGTTGGGCGATCTTTTCATCATCCGACAGGGTCTTCATTACACTGTCTACCCACTGCCCCGCAGCAAGATTGCTGGTTCGCTGGGAGAACGAAGTAAAATAAAGACATATCAGAGAAACCAATATTAGTAAATGCTTCATGCGCTGTTTTTTAACCATCGTCGTTCCGGCGAAATTATTATGAATCGGGCGGGTGAACAAATCAAAGTAAAATGCTCCTTTTCTGTATGTAAAAGTGTTGCCGGAACCCGTTGAGAAGCATATATTACCTCCTGCTCAGTCGTTTTGGCGCCTGATGGCGCAGGTAGTGTAAAATGTCGCCGGAATTAAGGCGCCGGGCTGTGAGCGACAACTATGTATGAATGCTATAAAAACACATTTTATAGCTATGTAATCGGGAGTTTTTAAAAAAGGCAATACCTAATTTCACCGGCAGTAGTTCAGCGCTGCAGCGATTGTATTATACCAAATTTAATAAGCCGATGAATCTTCATTTTTTTAAGAAGCAGGGCTTGCCCGGCTAATATAGTAACAACCCATAAGGTTGCATTAAAAGATGTTATTCTGCTTAAAGAGGGGAAAAATTAGCATTCAGGAATAAACGCCGGCGCCATCTGGTAAAGACTGGCAGTGCAGTAGAAGTCATGGATCAAAATGGAGTTTATCTGAAACAAAACAGCGAATATTAATTTTCTTAAATCTTTTACATCCGGGCAGCGGTTAAAGCAGTCCCACTATGTGGATGTATTTTGTATATTCAGTCAATTATGAAATGGTTCTTATTTGCTTTTGTTTTGACGGTCAATAGCGTAGCTACGGTTGCACAGGTATCGGTTTCTGCTGCATTGTGCGATAACAGAGTTAACCCGACCGGCATACATCCCAGCGAATTTTTCTTCTCATGGGAAATGATCTCAGATGGATTTGATCAGGTGCAGACTGCTTACCAATTTGTAATTGCAACATCTTTTCAGGAGCTCGATGCTGCTTCTTACATGCACAATTCCGGTAAGGTCAGCAGTTCTCAAAGTATCCAGGTTCATTATAAGGGGAACCCGCTGGAAGAAGCTTCTACCTATTTCTGGAAAGTCAGGGTATGGGACGGCACGGATGTCGCCTCACCCTGGAGCGACGTGCAACAATTTACTACCGGCATTTTTGGACCTTCCGGCTGGAGAGAGGCACGGTGGATCGGGTGCGGGCATATGGCGGAGGAAAAACGTGTCGTACCCTTTGTACATAATAAAATGAAAGAAGGGGACCCCAGGATCATAAAAAACCCGGCTGCACCCTATCTCAGGAAACAGTTTGCTGTTTCGCGGGAGCTTAGATCTGCCCTGTTATTCATTTCCGGACTGGGACATTATGAAGCAACCCTGAATGGTAAAAAACTGGGAAATGCTTTCCTGGCGCCCGGATGGACCACTTATGATAAAACCGTTTTGTATAATACCTACGAGGTGACAGACCAGATCAGCAATGGTAAAAATGTATTGGGGGTACTGTTAGGAAATGGCTTTTACCATGTGTCTCAGGAGCGTTATGTAAAAGGTACCGGCTATTTTGGCGCACCCAAAATGATTGCCATGCTGAAGCTGCAATATGTGGATGGCAGTGATGAATATATTGTAAGTGACGAAACCTGGAAGACAGCCCTCTCCCCGGTGGTGTTTAACAATATATATGGTGGCGAAGATTACGATGCTACCCTGCAAACAGACAACTGGAATACAATATCTTTTGATGATGCACACTGGAAAAACGTAGTCCTGACTTCCATACCAAGAGGCAGGCTGATGCCGGAAACAAATTATCCGGTCACATTAATGGATAGTTTTGAAGTTGCTTCCTCTGCAATCATAAACAGCAATACAGTTGTTTACGATTTCGGACAGAACATTTCGGGCATACCGGCAATAAAGGTTAAAGGAAAGCCCGGACAGAAAATAAAACTTATTCCGGCTGAACTGGTATCTGATGATGGAAGCGTAAACCAGGCGGATGGAGTGACACCCCATTATTATCAATATACCATCGGTAGCACAGATGAAGAAACCTGGCATCCAAAGTTTACCTATTTCGCCGTAAGGTATGTACAGGCAGAAGGAATAGCTGCGACCAATGAGGGCGATGGTCCGGTCATTACGCAGATAAAGCTGTTGCATAACAGGAATAGTACCCCCTCTAACGGGATGTTCACCAGTTCGGACAGCCTCTTAAACAGAATATACAGGATAATAGACTGGGCTGTCCGGAGCAATATCCAGAGTTATATCACAGATAATCCTCAAAGAGAGAAGCTGAGTTGGCAGGGGGAACAGAATTTTATGCGTACTTCCATCAACTACAACTACAACATGTATGGTATGTATCGCAGTTTGATACAGAATATGAAAGATGCGCAGCATGCAAACGGACTTATCCCGGATATAGCACCGGAATATATCCAGTTTGAAGGACCATTCATAGATTCGCCCGAGTGGGGTACTACCGGTATCCTGGATATCTGGTTTCTGTATAAATCATATGGTGATACTGCCATTATACGCAGCAGCTATGATATGATGAAATCCTATGCCCGGTACCTGGAGGGGAAGTCTAAAGATAATTTGCTGTTGTATGGCCTTGGAGACTGGCTGGATATCGGGAAGGTGACACCCATGGGGGTAACTGCTTCCGCCTACTATTTTAAAGCTGTAAAGGCATTGGCCGATATGGCTGCAATAATAGAAGAGAAGCCGGATGCGGTATACTATGAACAGCTTGCAGCTAATATCAGAAAGGCCTTCAATAAAAAGTTTTTTGACTCTTCCCGTGGGGTTTATGCCAGCAGTAGTCAGACATCCCAGGCAATGCCGCTTGTGCTGGGAATTGTTGAGGAAAAATACAGGCAAACGGTACTGGATAATCTGATCAAACAGGTGCAGCAGGTGGACTCAAACAGGATCACAGCCGGAGATGTGGGGCATAAATTCCTGGTGAGGGCACTATTTGAGAATGATTACCCGGAGGTATTGTATAATATAACCAAAAGAGAAGATACTCCCGGATATGCTTACCAGTTGAATCTCGGCGCCACAGCTTTGATGGAAACCTGGGATGGCAGGATGTCGCAAAATCAATTGGCCATGGGGCATATCCTGGAGTGGTTTCATGAAGGCATTGCCGGTATCCGCCAGGATGCCGCTTCTGTGGCATTTAAGAATATTGTTATCAAGCCGCAGGTAGTGGGTAAGCTTCATAGTGCCTCGGGTAGGTTTCACTCACCGTATGGATGGGTGAGCAGCAGTTGGGAAAAGAGAAGAAAAACTTTCTCAATAAATGTAGAAATACCGGTAAATACAACAGCTACTGTGATTCTGCCGGCGGATAAAAATGTCAAACTGGCAATAAATGGTAAGGCAATACAGAAACCGGAAAGATCAAATGGTAATATGACATTGAATCTGGGTTCCGGCAAATACCAGATTCATATTCGATGATAAAAGAGGACCGCTTGAAGCGATCCTCTTTTATTACATCATATCAATTCATCTAAAACGCTACATCATCCGCTATATTACCCCCCTGCTCTGCAGCAAACCTGGCTTTGTATTCTGCGGACTTTGTATTCTGGTATGCCTGGTAATGTAGTATATCTTTGGAGTTGAAGTTTTTATTTTGTTCTGTGAGCCATTGCATAGCTACAGTCTGGAAGTCAACCAGGTTGATACCGAAATTGTCTTCTATCCATTTTGCCCCGTCAATACCATATTCGTAGGCAGCAGTTCTGGCGCCACACAACTCTTCGTAGTAATAACGATCGGTTTTCAGCTTCTCCAGGTGGGGGTTACTGTCACCGTCAGCGCCTGATCCTTCCCTGAGCTGAAGAATTACAGGATGGTCCCCGATCTCCATAAAATACTGTCCATATAATGTAGCCAGAGTAAAGGAAGTATCTTCCTGCATTCGTTTGGGCCACAAAGTATTCAATTCATCAAAAATAGCCTGGTCAATACCGAAAGCCTTATATAGCTTTTCGTTGTCAAAAGCGCCCAGGTTGGCAGCAATGGCGGCATAGTCTTTCAGGCTGATACCGTGTACAGGCTCCAGTAACGGGTTGTCATTACTTTCGGTGGTAAAACCGGAAGTGGCATACCCGTGATATTTCATAGAGTTTGCCATTTCAAACTGTATGAAATCATCCATGTCGGTATCCGGGTTCCATTCTGCGTACAGCTTCCTCATTATTTCCCTTTTCAGGCTGTGGTAATCTGATTCATCGTAATCGTCTCCTTCTTCTTCAATATAATCTGCCACTCTTTTATCCAGTTCTGCATCAAAAGCAGCTTCCGCATAATGTGTACCATGATACGTTTTTGGGTCTAAGCTCATAGATTAATTTTTATTTGTGTTTTAAAGATGATTGCTATCTGGAATTTTTCTTTTGTAATCCCCGGTAAAAATTTTCCGTTTGCTCTGCCAGGGCCGGCACCAGCTTTTTCCATTCATCAAACATGGTACGCTGGTATTCGCGGTACAGTTGTGGAGCCAGGATCTCTGATTTTTTTCGCTGCTCTTCTATATTATCGATCTCCTGCTGCAGTTGCGGCGAATTACCATGAATACTGCTAAGCTTCAATTGGTGTCCCTGGTGATACAATGCTCTTTCGTGTTCCTGCTCCTCATGATATTTGTCCAGCAAATGGCGGGTCCGCTGTTCCGCCAGCCCCCGTCCAACTTCTTCCAGGCGGGATGCGAGCGTGCTGGGGTGAAATGTATTTTTTGTCTGGCAGGCCGGACAGGCGATATGGGTAGTGATGAAATATATTTTGATCAAAGGAATAGTGCTGCCGCATTGAAGGCATTTGAACTGTTCCTTTATTTTCTTATGCTCATCCAGAATAGCCTGGTAAATGACTTCATAATCGTTTTCTGCAGTTGCCTGCACCTGGTTACGGTATTTTTCATATTTTTCGTCGAAGCCATTATTGTACCTGTCGGAGCATTCGGTTCTAAAATCAGATAATTGCCGGTAATACGGATCCAATACGTTTATACTATTACTCAACTGGTAATATAGGCTTTCCACCCTTTCTTCATAGGTAGTCCGGGCTTTTTCGCGTACACTTTCCAGTTGCCCCAATACGCCATTCAGCATATTGCCAAAATCCCGTTCATCTTCCCGTTTCATGGCGTTCAGCTCCGGAATAGCGGTGTCCGACAGCTCCTTCATTTTATCTTCCAGCTTATCCAGGAAAGTGAACAGCCGTTGCCTGGTTTCGTGCAGTGTTTTTATCCATCCCGGTTCGTGCATATGCGTGGCGGGTTTGCCGGTGTTTTTCCTGAACAGGTTAAACATGGTTTATCTGTTTTGAGCGTTATCTTCTTTTTTGATATGTAGCCCATCGGTCACTTTCACAGCAATAAATTCAAAGCCGCAATAAGCACAATGGGTAATGCCGTTCTGCTGTGTCCTGCCTGCCCCGCAGTTTGGACAGTCTTTGATGCTCAGTGCAGCATCTTTCTCTTCCATTCTTCCGCCATATGCTTCCTGGTTTTTCACTTTGTTTTTCAGCTTGTCCAGTATGCTGTTCACTTTTTTTTCAGACATAGTGGTTGACAATTATCAGTTGTTTCATTATAAAGAAAAAATGCAGGTAATCTGCTGCTATCCCATTCCTGTTGTTCCATCAGGCAGTGACTATCAGAATTTTTCAAGCAACGCAGCTTTTTTCATTTTGTATTCTTCTTCGTCGATCAGCCCGGATTCAAACAGGGTTTTCAACTTTTGCAATTTTACAGCAATATCCTCTTGTGATGGTGATGGCTGGCTTTGCTGCGCCTGGCTCATCATGATCCCCATTGCCATAGCATTGGCAGCAGCATCATTCAGCACAGTTCCTTTTTCTCCAATGGCCTGCGCTGTATTGAACTTGGTAAACCTGTCCATATCCGTTACCATATTCATGCTGGTTATCTTGTCGTAATGTCGCGTAACTTCTTCCGGCAGGGTCACGCTGGTCACTATGAACTGTTTCAGCTCCAGGCCAAACTGCTCAAAATAAGGCTTTAGGAAAGGTTCTATTTTTTGACCCAGCGCTGTAATATTTCCGGCAACATCGGTGATAGTGATGTTTTCGCGCGACAATACTTCACCAAATTTGGGCGCTATATAATCCCTCAGCTCGTGTTGCAGCTCAAAAATGCCAAAGCGCTGGAAATTGCCTGCATACTGGCGGAAGAAGGTGGCAATATCTTTGATCTGAATGTCGAAGCTTCCGAATGCCCGTACCCGGATCTGCCCAAACTGCGGATCTACCATCAGTATAGGTGCCGGCGTTCCCCATTTATTATTCACAAACCGGCGGGTATTGAAAAAATATACATCGGCTTTGAACGGACTGTTAAACCCGTATTTCCAACCTTTCAGACTGCTCAGTACCGGTATGTTTTCTGTATCCAGCTTGTAACGGCCCGGCTGGAATATATCCGCCAGTTGTCCTTCGTTTAAAAATAAAGCTGCCTGGCTTTCTCTTACGGTAAGCTGAGCACCGTTTTTTATTTCTTTGTCTTCATCAGCATACTTCCACATCAATAGATCAGGATCCGGTGTTATACTTTCAATAATTTCTATAAAAGGTAAGCTCATGGTCGCTACAATTTGACACGGTGAAAATAGACTTTTATTTTTGGAAATACAACGTCATGATCCGGGGGCAGAAATGCTTCAAAGCCTCTTTCTATCATCCATCACATTAATAATGAACCCCTTATATGGATCCTGCCATTGTGTAACCGTTCTGCCGGGTATTTAAAAATACTACTTCTTCCGTAGTAAATAGCTGCGGTTACCTGAAGTAGTTATGAATCTTCCGGAGATGGACCCCCTACCCTGGCCTATTTCCTGTTTGTTGAAAAAGGAACATACTGATCCCGGACAGGTAGTTGTGCATTTATTGATCTCTGCTATAAAAACATATTTTTTAGATATGTAACTATAAGTTTTCCTGCCATATTCGATCTAATTTCACTTTAGTAACAGCCGCCGGTATTTACCGGGTACATTATGAAAATAACCAGACTTTACATGCTATATGAACCACTCGCCTGTTATAATTTTTACTGTTGTAGGCCGATCTGTGTTATTCCAGCCTGCCGGGGAACCGGAAATAGGGTGGTATAATTAAATGCTATATATTGTATGCCGATTGCAAAACAAATGCTATAATGAAAATGTGTAAGAACTCTCTGTTGATCTGCTTTTCCTTTTTAAGTCTTGTATTCCTGTCCTTCCGGGACGTTCCGCAGCCCATGTCATTTGACATAACCAACCTGCGTTGTGAATACCTGGTCAATCCATTGGGAATTGACGTGACCCATCCGCGGTTCAGCTGGGAAATGGTATCCGGCAACAGGGGAAAACAACAAAAGGCTTACCACCTGCTGGTAGCCGATAGCAAAGAAGCCCTCGAAAACAATGAAGGAAATATCTGGAATTCAGGCAAAATTCATTCCGGCGAAAGCTTTCACATTGCCTTCAAAGGCAAGCCGCTTATATCAGGTAAGGACTATTACTGGAAGCTGAAGGTGTGGGATGAGCAGCAGGCTGAATCCGGGTGGAGTGAAGTACAGCACTTCTCTATAGGACTGTTGCAAAAAAGCGACTGGAAGGCAAAGTGGATCGGCGCTCCCAGTGTGCTGCCCGCTACTGTCCAGGACGAGAACATTATCCCGCCGTCGCCGTTGTTACGGAAGGAATTTGCTGTAAAAAAACAGGTAAAAAAAGCCAGGTTATATGCGACGGCATTGGGTGTGTACGAAATGTACCTGAACGGGAAAAAAGTGGGAGACCAGATACTGGCGCCCGAGTGGACAGACTATTTTACAAGAGTGCAATACCAGACATACGATGTAACGGATATGCTCACCGGTAGCGAAAACGTTATCGGCGCCATGCTGGCAGATGGCTGGTACACGGGGGTATTGTTTACACATGGTAAGCCACAACGCGGTAATTATGGCTTTGACAGGCGGCTGCTGGCGCAGTTGGAAATAGAGTTTACAGACGGCAGCCGGGATATGATAACAACCGATGATAGCTGGAAAATGCTGGCGGATGGTCCGATGAAAGAAGCTTCTATATTCGACGGTGAGGTATATGATGCCCGCTATATGCCGGAAAACTGGATGAAGCCGGGGTTTGATACACAACGCTGGGACCCGGTAGCAGTGGATAATAGCGTATCTGTTATACTCAACGCACAGATCAACGAACCCATCAGGATCGTAAAGGAGATCAAACCCGTTCATTTTTTCAGGGCGCCCAATGGTAATTATATTTTCGACATGGGGCAGAATATGGCCGGCTGGGTGCATATTAGATTACCTTATAATCCCGGGAAGAAGATCATATTACGTCATGCGGAGATACTGATGGAAGACAGTACGCTGTATACCCAGAACCTGCGTACGGCCAAACAAACCAATGTGTATATTCCGGCCCGCGAAACAACCATTGATTATGAGCCGCGGTTTACGTATCACGGGTTCCGGTATGTGGAAGTGGCGGGTTTAACAGAAGAGCCAACGCTGGAGCATATTACCGGGAAGGTGGTCGCTTCCGCTTCGAAGCTGGTATCGGAGTTCAGCTCATCGCATAAGGATATCAACCAATTATGGAGCAATATCGTATGGACCCAATTGAGTAATTTACACAGTATACCGGAGGATTGTCCGCAAAGAGATGAACGTTGCGGATGGATGGGAGATGCCCAGATATTTTGTCAGACAGCTATTTATAACATGGACCTGGGTGCTTTTTATACCAAATGGTTCAAAGATATCAGGGACGGACAAAAGGAAGACGGACGATACCCCAACTATGCACCGCAGGTAGGCATGGTGTTTTACGATGCACCGGGCTGGACGGATGCCGGTATCATCATTCCCTGGAAAGCATACCTGAACTATGGTGATAAACGGATACTGGAAGAACATTATCCTTCCATGAAAAAATTCATTGACCATGTGCACAGGGAAAACCCTGATCTGATCCGGGTGAATGTGGTGGGTCAGAATTACGGCGACTGGGTGAATGGCAATACCATTAAAGCAGAAAACTATCCTACAGACAAAGGTGATGTAGCGAGAGACCTGTTCAACACCGCATTTTTTTACCATTCGGTGCAGATACTGGCAGATGCATCTAAAGTACTGGGCAAAAACAAGGAATATGCGTACTACGATAAGCTTGCCAAAAATATCCGGTCGGTTTTTGTAAGAGAATTCATCAGTAAGGAAGGGAGGGTAAAAGGCGAGACACAGGCCGGCTACGCATTGGCGTTGGAGTTTGACCTGGTACCGGAAAACCTCCGGGCGAACGCCGCCAGGTTCATGGTAGATGCCATTGCCGAATACGACTACCGGGTATCTACGGGTATACAAACCATTACCCGCATGATGAAGCAACTGAGCAAAAACAATCATACCGAGGTAGCCTACCAATTGCTGGAAAGCAGGCGTTTTCCTTCCTGGATCTATTCCATTGACCAGGGTGCTACCACTATCTGGGAACGTTGGGACGGCTATGTAAAAGGCAGAGGCTTCCAGCGTTGGCAGATGAACTCTTTCAACCAGTATGCCATAGGCTCCGTAGGTGAGTGGATGCATGGTACTATCATAGGCATCAATTACGATGAGAAACAACCGGGATACCGGCATTTTGTGCTGACCCCCACACCCGGCGGATCGCTCACCTGGGCAAAAGGAAGTTATAAAGCCATCACGGGGAAGGTAGAAGTGGCATGGAAAAAGGAAGGCGGAAGGCTCACGGTGGAAGTAGATGTGCCGGCCAATACCACTGCCACGCTGGTGCTGCCTACTTTACAGGAAGTGCAGGAGGGCGGGCAGCCACTATCAGCGAACAAATACGTGAAGCTGCTCAGTAAAAAGAATGCACAAACATCATTGAACCTGGCTTCCGGTAAATACAGCTTTACCATGCCGGAATAAAAAACAGCGTAATGAGAGGATTAAAAGGTAAAATAGCATTGGTGACCGGTGGTTTGGGCGATCTTGGATACGCGGTCGCGCAACGATTATACGAGGAAGGTTGTAAGGTGGTACTGGTAGACCTGCAGCCGGATAAGGAAAACAAAGCAGAACCGGTCAATGCCTTGTTTGTTCAGGCGGATATCAGCGATGAAAAAGCCGTGCAGCAGGCATGTGAAAGGGTTGCGAGCGAAGCAGGGAATGTGCATATACTGGTGAACACAGCGGCTTATTTTGTTTTTAAAGGAGTGGATGCCACAGCAGAAGATTGGGCTAAAATCAACGCGGTCAATATAGGAGGCACCTCCCTGATGGCAAAATACATTGTTCCGCAGATGCGCAGGAACAGCGGTGGCAGCATCATCAACTTTTCATCGGTCAGCGGATTTGTAGGGCAGTCGAACTTTGCCACCTATAACGCCACCAAGTTTGCCATCCGGGGACTTACCAAGTGCTGGGCGCAGGACCTGGCGCCCGACGGTATCCGGGTGAACACATTGTGCCCGGGCTATATTTATACCAAAGCGTTTATTGATTCCTGTGAGAAGCTTGGACTGGATATTGAAGAAGAAAATAAAAGGGCATCCGCCATGCACCTGCTGAACAGGCAGGGAAAGGTAGAGGAAGTGGCGGCCGCCACGGCCTTCCTGGCAAGCGATGATGCCTCGTTTATTACCGGCAGTGATTTGCTGGTAGATGGTGGTTACCTTGCTAAATAAAAATAGTATAATGAAACTGATTGATTTGTCTCATCCTCTGGAGCACGGACAGCAAACTTTTCCCAGCGATCCCAAGCTGAGTATTATACCACATGGCAATACCAGGACATTGAAGTATAATATTACGCAGATCTCTATCGGTTCCCACCAGGGAACCCACCTGGATGCCATGTTCCATTTCCTGGACGATGGAAAAACCCTGGACCAGATGCCCCTGGAATGGTTCTATGGCCCTACCCAACTGTTACGCATACCCAAAAAGGCAAATGAGGAAGTAACGGTAGAAGACTTTATTCCCTATGAGAACCTGCTGGTGCCGGAGGCTAAGATCATATTTGAAACCGGCTGGCACCAGCACTTTGGTAAAGATTATTTCTTTTCAGATTTTCCATCGCTTACACAGGATGCCGCAAGGTTCCTGGTGAGTAAAAAGATACGGCTGCTGGGGATGGACATGCCGACACCGGGAAAGGACTGGTATGAGCTGCATCATATCCTGCTGCCGGCAGAAATAGTGGTAGTGGAAAGCCTGGCTAACCTGGATAAGGTGCCCGACCGGTTTACATTTATGGGCTTCCCCTTAAACTTTAAGGGCAGAGATGGTTCTCCCATCCGCGCCGTAGCGAAAGTGGATTAGTTTGATATTTAAAATAAAACGCATATCCGGCTTAGCTTCATAAGCTGCCTGGATTGTATTGTCTATACTGAAAGACAACTATTAATTGATGAAAGCATTATATTATCCGGCTCATGATGAATTGCTGCTGACAGAGCTTCCGCAACCCGCCATTGCCGAAGATGAAGTATTGGTAAAAGTGCATGCCTGTGGTATTTGCGGCAGTGAGCTGGAAACATTCAAAACAAAAAGCCCCCGCCGGATACCACCGCTTATTATGGGACATGAATTTTGCGGTACCGTAGAGATAGTTGGCGATGCAGTACGGGGTTGGGAAAAAGGAGCACTGGTAGTAAGCAATTCCGTTGTATCCTGCGGCGCCTGCGAACGCTGCCTCGAAGGGAAAACCAATTTATGCAATCGCCGGCAGGTATTTGGCATGCACCGGAACGGGGCTTTCGGAGCGTATGTGAATGTGCCGGTTACGTCGCTGATCACCATGCCTCCGGATACGGATCCGCGGCAGGCCTGCCTGACAGAACCGCTGGCTAACGGGGTACACCTGGTAAGACTTACGCAGCATCTTGATATCAGGAACGTGCTGGTGATAGGGGCCGGTCCGATCGGACTGGCAGCACAACAGGCTTTCAGCGCCCTGCGGCAGGTTACCACGATAGTATCCGACATCAGACCGGAACGGCTGGAAGTCGCCAGACGCATGGGTGCCGCCGGTGTGATCAACCCGCTGGAAGAAGATACTGCCGAAGCAGTATCGAACATTTTAAACGGCGCTTCTGTAGACCTGGTGATAGACGCGGTGGGTTCCGCACAAACCAACCATACCGGGCTGGAAATAGTGAAACCCGGCGGAACATTGCTGATCATAGGCTTGTATAACAACAGCAAATCCTTATTGAGCTATGACATCGTGCTCACGGAGAAAACAGTAATGGGGAGCTATGCAGCTACGCAACAGGATATGGAAGATGCTTTATCGCTGATCGCAGCGGGGAAAGCTGACATGGGCTCCTGGGTACACTATTATTCCCTGGAACAGGGTAAAGTGGCCTTTTTTGATATGATGGAAGCAAAAGGCGATCATATAAAATCAGTCATCGTGTTTGAATAAAATTGCTGGCAATGGAAAAAGTATTGATAACAGACTACGGTTTTACAGATATACAACAGGAAACAGCCCTGATCTCGGGAGCGGGCTTTGCCTTACAGGCAGCACAGTGTAAAACGGAGGAAGAGGTGTTGCAGCATGGATCGGATGCAGCCGCCCTATTGGTACAATGGGCGCCGGTAACGGCCAGGGTCATCGAAGGATTACAGCATTGTCGCCTGATAGTACGGTATGGCATCGGGGTGGACAACGTAGACCTGGAGGCGGCAAAAAAGAAAAAGATCGTAGTCTGCAATGTGCCGGATTATTGCATAGCGGAAGTGGCGGACCATACCGTATCACTGGCGCTGGCGTTGGCAAGACAACTTACTGCTACCCATAACCGAACTATTGGTGGCGAGTGGAAGATCATTCCTCCCCAACCTGCATTACCGTTTTATGAAATGAAGTTCGCCACCATCGGGTTTGGCAGGATAGCTCGGGAGGTACAAAAACGAGTAACTCCCTTTGGGCTCAGGAAGTTGGCTTATGATCCTTATATCTCTAAAGAAGATATGGCGTTGCATGAGGTTTCTTATGCCGGCTTTGATGAAATTGTGGAAACAGCCGACATTATTTCGCTGCACCTGCCGCTTACTTCTCAAACCCGGCACCTCGTGAACCGGGATGTAATGAAGCGTATGAAAAAAGGTGCCATATTAATAAATACATCACGTGGCGGACTGATCGATACGGAAGCATTGGCGGATGCACTGGCAGAAGGGAGAATTTCCGCCGGATTGGACGTATTTGAGCAAGAGCCCCTGCCGGTGACACATCCCCTGATGAAATGTGATAACGTTATTCTGACATCTCATACTGCCTGGTACAGTGAACGCAGCGTTCCTACATTGCAGCGCATGGCCGCGGAAGAGCTGGTGCGCGGATTGACAACCGGTGCCGTTAATAACAGGGTAGCATAGATGCAGTTTTTGTTTATATAATCTATCATATCCGGAGACCGGTATGACATAAACCGTTAAAATTCCTGCCATGTTCACAGTTGACACCTATTCTCTTGCCGTTTTATTATCCATTATTACGATGATTTGCTGGGGAAGCTGGCCCAATATGCAGAAGCTGGTAAGCAATCAATGGCGTTTTGAGCTATTCTATTGGGATTATGTGCTTGGTATTGTGCTGGTAACCCTGTTGTTTGCCTTCAGCCTTGGCTCCACCGGAAATACAGGTTGGAGCTTTATGCAGGATCTCCGGCAGGCTTCTTCGGGAAGCCTGCTTTCTGCTGTTACCGGTGGCGTGGTATTCAATGCCGCCAATATCCTGTTTGTAGCGGCCATTGCTGTTGCCGGCATGTCCGTGGCCTTTCCCGTGGGAGCAGGGTTCGGGCTGGTATTGGGGGTGGTCACCAATTATATTGCTATGCCGCAGGGAGACAAAACATTTCTCTTCACAGGTGTATTGGCGGTGATGTTGGCCATCGTTCTTTCGGCGGCGGCGTATAAACGTTTGTCCAATACCCAAAACGAAGTATCTGTAAAAGGCATCCTGTTGTCGGTAATTGCAGGTATATTATTCGGTTTCTTCTATCGTTTTATAGCAGGCGCCATGTACCCGGATTTTGCCGATCCGCAATCCGGTAAAATAGGTCCCTATACGGCAACCGTGCTGTTTGGAGCCGGGGTGCTGCTTAGTAATTTTATCTTCAATACCATCCTGATGAAAAGGCCCGTTAAAGGTTTACCTGTCGGCTATCACGCTTATTTTTCAGGCAGCGCCCGGGATCACCTGATGGGCGTATTAGGCGGCGTCATATGGGGTGCAGGACTGGTACTGAGCATTCTCTCTGCCGGGCAGGCAGGCTTTGCCATATCCTTCGGACTGGGACAGGGCAACGCCATGGTGGCTGCAGTGTGGGGTGTGTTTGTATGGCGCGAGTTTAAGCTGGCGCCTGCCGGCACCAACCGGCTGTTATATGCCATGTTCCTTTTTTATATCATCGGGCTTTTCCTGATCGTATATGCTAAGATCTGATACGGTAAAATGGCTTATATATCATATGACAACTCCCGGCAGGACTGCCGGTCAGCAACTTCTTTTACTTTGACAAGTATCTAACATTTTATTGCTTAATATTGGGGTTGATTTTGTATGCAACCGCTTCTGATTAAAGTAAATGTTCCCGAGAAAGCTTCTTTCAGCTTCAACCGGTATTCCTATACCGATCATTTCCCGGGTATCTGGCATTTTCATGACGAGTACGAACTGACCCTTATTGAAAAAAGCTATGGCAGCCGGATGGTAGGCGACCATATCGAACGCTTTGCCGCCGGCGACCTCGTGCTGATAGGTAAAAGCCTGCCGCATACCTGGCGGAACGATGAAGGTGTAAACAGGATATCGGAGGCGCTGGTCATTCATTTCCTGGAAGATTTTTTAGGGAAACCGTTTTTTGATTTGCCGGAAATGTATAAGATAAAACGTTTGCTGGAGCGCTCTGGAAGAGGACTGAAAATTGAAAAAAAGGCTGCAAAAAAAGTGGCGGATTGTATGCGTGCTATGGAAAAGATGGCAGGGGCAGAACGAATATTGCAGTTATTGCACATACTCCGGCTACTCTCCGAACTGGATGACATGGAAGAATTATGCTCGGAAGGATTTACCAATTCCATACACTACACCGACTCCGACAGGCTGAAACGGGTATATGAATATATCATGAACAACTTCCAGGAAGATGTAAGTCTTTCCAGGGCGGCCATGGTAGCGAATATGAGCCCTACTGCTTTCAGCAGGTATTTTAAAAGCCGGACCCGGAAATCCTATACGCAGTTTGTGATAGAACTGAAGATCGGGTATGCCTGCAAATTGCTGATCAACGAAAAAGTATCGGTAGCGGATGTTTGCTACCAAAGCGGCTTTCAAAACCTTTCCAATTTTAACCAGCAGTTCAAATCCATTACCAGTCTCACACCCAAAAAGTACCAGATACTGCATGCGGTAAAATAGGTGGGGTAAAAATGTTGGGGTGTATGTTAGATCCATCAAGGAGGCTTCGCCCCATCACCTGAAGGGGCGCTTGATGAAACACGATGAAAGACTGGCAATACTATGCGGATTGCTCTGTTTTGTATCAAATATCGCCCATCCCATAGGGATGGCAGGTTTGTAGATACGTGGTAAAGAAGAGTATGCGTCCTGTATGGACGCCAGGTGATGGCCGGAAATAAAACCGTTACATGAAGAAATAACCATCGTGGACAGGGTTAAAAGCAATGATCAAATCGGTGCATTAGCTATAAGACGGTCTTTAAAAAGTAGTCATTTTCTCTAAGCACCAGGCGTCCCGATGGGACGCATCCCCATTTTCATGTTTTTCTACCGACCTGTTGTCCCTATGGAACAATAGGTCAAATTCAGGCCCACTAAGGATTTTATTGATCATATATCCCCAAGTTGACACCTATGGGTCTCCACCGACCGGAAACCCTGCATAAAACGAAGATCCGAAATACACCTAATCCTGTTTTTTGGAAAAATGACAATACATTTGTCTGTATGAAACCGGGTATTTTCATAACGTTTTTATATAAAAGCTTACTGGTCATATTACTTGCCGGGCAACCGGGCTGTGAGGAAAAAAGAAATTATGACAACCCGGTGGTGGTGATAGAAACAAAGTATGGAAACATCTTCGTAGAGTTGCTGCTGGACAAAGCTCCTCAAACCGGCACAGCCTTCCTTGAGAACATAGATTCCGGGTATTTTAAGAATACATCTTTCTACCGGATATTGCGGCGCGACAACCAGGTGACCGGCTCATTGCATTCTCATTTAATACAGGGAGGAGTATGGGAAGCCAACCCTGACCTCAAAGAGAAATTTAAGCCGATGCCGCATGAATCAACTGATCAAACGGGTATCCTGCATAAAAAAGGGGTAATATCCATGGCGCGGTATGAGCCCGGCACCGCCACATCGGAGTTTTTTATCTGCATGGAAGACGAACCCGGCTTTGACCATGGCGGCGCCAACAATGCAGACGGGTTAGGATATGCTGCATTTGGCCGTGTGGTGGAAGGAATGGATGTGGCCGAAAAAATATACGAGCGCCCTGAATATAAGCAACGTTTCTACCCGCCGATTACTATACTCAATATCAGGCGCCTGCCGAAAGTGGAGCCTAAGTAATTTAATTGTAAACCGAAAGATTGCAGGGAAGCTATTCCCGTTTAGGGGACCCCTTACCACTGGCGCAAGTCTTGTAGAGATTGCAGGGTGGGTGGCCAGGCTTGTGCCGGATAATTATTTCTTTTATAGTTTAAAGCAGGTAATGTCACTTAAACCTATATTGTTTTTCTATCCTGTAAATCTCCATTTTGTTTATATACTTATTACGAAATTTGCATGAATGTTGTTCCGCATTACAACGAAACAACATTTCCGGCACTATTATTTATTGATCAATTATAAAAGATATATAATGGAATACAGGGCATTGGGCAATTCAGATCTGAAAGTCTCGGCTATTACGTTTGGTGCATGGGCTGCCGGCGGGTGGATGTGGGGAAAGACGGAAAGAAAGGATGCCGTGGAAGCCATCAGGGCTTCCTACAATGTGGGTGTTACTTCCATAGATACTGCACCTGTGTACGGGCAGGGAACCAGTGAGGAAATTGTAGGAGAGGCGATCCGCGGGATAGCAAGAGATAAGGTGCAGATCCTTACCAAATTCGGGATGCGCTGGGACCTGGTAAAGGGAAATCTTGCATTTAACAGCCGGGACAACAACGGAAAGCCGATCGATCTCTACAGGTATGCCGGAAAAGAAAGCATTATCTACGAATGTGAGCAGAGCCTGAAAAGGCTGGGCACGGATTATATTGATCTCTACCAGATCCATTGGCCGGACCTGACCACACCGATACAGGAAACTTTTGAAGCAGTAGCAAAGCTCGTTGAACAGGGAAAGGTCCGGTATGCAGGTGTATGTAATTATAATGCAGAGCAGATGGCGGAAGCTGAAAGATCGTTGACCCTGGTGTCCAATCAGATCCCGTTCAGCATGGTGAACCGGGATGTGGAGCCGGGAACGGTTCCGTATTGTATCCGGCACCAAAAATCCGTGCTGGCTTATTCGCCGATGGAGCGGGGATTGCTGACCGGGAAGATCAAACCGGGATATGCTTTCCAGGAAGGAGACCATCGTGCCAGGCTTCCCCGCTTCCAGGCGCCTTACCTGGAAAGAGTTGATAAGCTCTTGCAAAAGCTGCGATCCGTTGCCGAAGCTAAAGAAGCAACCCTGGGGCAGTTGGTGCTGCGCTGGACAATTGAGCGGCCAGGCATTACCGTTGCATTAGCGGGTGCCCGCAATGCAGCGCAGGCCGTGGAGAATGCAGCGGCTATTAACATGCATCTCACCAAAGAGGAGCTTGCGTTGTTGAACGAATGGGTAGATGGATTTGATTATAAAGTGAGTTAAGGTATAGCATGAAAAGAAGAAAATTTATATCGCATTCCACATTGGCTGCAGCAGGTATGGCAATGAGCCTGTCTGCTGCAGACCCTCACTTAGCTACATCACAAAAAAATAATATAATGAGCCGGTTTCAAAATAAGGGTAATCACAAACGTTTTCGCCCCGCATCCATGTCAGGGTTTGGCGGGGTGGCATTGGGAAATGGATTTAACGAAAACCCGGATATAGAATGCCTGCAGTCAATGCAGGCAGCCTGGGATGCAGGTGTACGTTATTTTGATACCTCCCCCTGGTATGGATTGGGTATCAGCGAAAGAAGAATGGGACTGTTTTTAAAAGATAAGAAGCGGGAGGAGTATACTCTTTCCACCAAGATCGGCAGGATACTGACGCCGCACGATAACTTTAAAATGGAAGGGTCTTTGTGGAAGGGGCAGTTGAATGCTTCTTATAAGTATGATTACTCGGCAGCGGGCGTCAGAAAAAGTGTGGAGGATAGTCTGCAGCGTTTGGGCATCGGTTCGCTGGATATTGTTTTTATTCATGACCTGTCTCCTGATAATGGGGATATGAAAGCAGATTGGGTGAAATATTTTGAGGAAGCTGCTAAAGGCGCTATGCCTGAATTGACGAAAATGCGGGAGGAAGGATTGATCAAAGCCTGGGGATTTGGTGTGAACACCATAGAGCCCATACTCAAAGCAATAGAAGTGGCAGACCCGGATATCTTTTTGTCTGCCTGTCAATACTCGTTGATCCATCATGAAGACGACCTGAACAAAGTGTTCCCGAAGCTGGCGGAAAAAGATATCTCTGTTGTAGTAGGCGCCCCTCTATGCGCAGGTTTCCTGGCGGGTAAAGACCGGTATCTGTATGACGGAAGCTTTCCCGCTGGTGTAAAGGAAAAGCTTGCTGAAATTAAAAAAGTAGCGCAACGTCATCAGGTGGATGTAAGAACAGCAGCGTTGCAGTTCAGCGCAGCCCCGGATGTGGTCTCTGCTGTCGTACCAGGCGCGCACACGGTGCAGCAGGCAAAAGAAAATGCAGCTTCTTTTGGAGTAAAAATTCCGGCGGCGTTCTGGGAAGAGTTAAAAAAAGAGAAATTGATTGCCGGTAATGCACCGGTTCCTCAAGGTTAAGGTATGTAGGTGTTAAAAATGAAGACCGCCCTATAATCGGAGGCGGCTTTCATTTAATAATTAAGATTTATTCAATTACCTTACTCTATATCCCGGCTCTTGAGCAAGGTGGAAGTTTGCTGATGGATTCTTCTCCTATGTGCTTATCCAATACTGATCCCCAACAGTTGGTAAAACGCTTTCAGAATAGCCGGATGACCCGGCCAGGCGGGTGAAGTAGCCAGGTTGCCATCTACCACCGCTTCCGTCGGCGCTACATTTTTATAGTTGCCGCCTGCAAGTATTACTTCCGGACCAACCGCTGCATACGCTGTTAACGTACGTCCTTTTACCACACCGGCCGCTGTGAGTATCTGGATGCCATGACAGATGGCTGCGACAGGTTTGTTTGCTTCAAAAAAATGACGGGTATATTCCAGGACTTTTGGCTCCAGGCGGATATATTCCGGTGCCCGCCCGCCTGTTACATATAAGCCATCATAGTCTGCAGGATTCACTGTATCAAAATCTTTGTTGATCTCAAAATTGTGCCCCCTGTATTCAAGATAGGTCTGAAACTCCGTAAAATCGTGAATGGCAGTGGCGATCTTGTCTCCTTTTTTCTTTCCCGGGCAAATAACATCTACTTCACAGCCAACGGATAACAATGCCTGGTAGGGAACCATTAGCTCATAGTCTTCCACGAAATCGCCTGCGAACATTAGTATTTTCTTGCTCATCGTGATATGGTTTTATTATTTAATAATCGGATATCATCCAGGATATGCTCATTCAAATGTAGCGAATACCCCAGGGAAGTCGTAGCAAAATCGTATCAAATTTCATCCTATACCTGGAAAAAATATGTATTTAATTTTACTGTTCACTGATTAAAAATCATGACCGGATCGAACGCAATTTGTATGAACTTTGCGACAAAAAATAAACTGAAGCAATAAATAAAGTAAAGATCAGGCATACGGATATCGAAATTGCAAATATTAATTTTGGTGGGAATGTTTTCGGCTGGACATTGGACGAACACAGCAGTCATTTGATATATTAGACAGGTTTACAGGAGCTGGATTTAATTTTATAGACACAGCAGACACCTATGCATGGTGGATAAACGGTACAGGCGGACAATCAGAAACCATCATAGGCAACTGGCTGAAGGCACGCAATAACCGTAAGGAGATAGTGATTGCCACCAAGGTAGGATCCGAAACAAAAGAGCATGGCTATGATATCAGTAAAAAACACATCCTGAGATCGGTGGATGAGTCCCTGCAGCGGTTGCAGACAGATTATATAGACCTGTACTACACCCATTTTGACGATAATAAAACACCGGTGGAAGAAACCTTGTCGGCTTATGATGAAGTTATGAAAGCCGGCAAAGTACGTTATATCGCTGCTTCTAACCTCTCCCCGGAAAGATTGACCGAGTCATTTGAGGTGGCTGAAAAGAACGGGCTGCCTTCATACGTTGCCCTGCAACCGCACTATAACCTCGTAGAACGTACCAGATTCGAAACGGAATATGCGCCGTTGGTAAGCAAATACGATCTGAGCGTGTTTCCTTACTGGGCGTTGGCAGCAGGCTTTTTGACCGGTAAATACCGGACACCGGAAGATCTTGGTAAAAGCCCGCGTGGCGGCGCTGCAAAGAAATACCTGGATGACAGAGGAAAAAAAGTGCTGGCGGCGCTGGATACAGTGGCTGCCAAACATGAGGCGCAGCCGGCTTCCATAGCGCTTGCCTGGTTATTGGCCAACCCGCTGATCACTGCGCCTGTTGTAAGTGCTACCAGCGACTCCCAGTTGCAGGCTTTATTCAGGGCAGCGGAATTGAACCTGGATAATGAAGACATCGGATTGCTGAACGATGCAGGCAATTAAGCCGGGGATTGATCATGATTGCAAGCTCCTGTTTAACCAAATGCTTTTTTACTGCGCTTATGCTTACATTTGATGAATAAGGACTATACCGATATGAGCAACAGGAGAACATTTATTAAACACACAACAGCCGGTCTTGCTGCAGCTATGGTACCGGGCATACTGAGCGCCGGACCTGCAAAGAAGATCAGGGTATTGGTTTGGGATGAAAGACAACCCGAAGCGCTGAAGGCCTATGGAGATTACCTGGGCAACAGTTTGGCCGTTGAACTGAGAAAAAACACAGGGCTGGAAGTTACCAGTGTCGCGCTGGATGATACCGGTCAGGGAATTGCTTCAGACACATTGCGAAATACGGATGTGCTGATCTGGTGGGGCCATTTGCGGCACGACGAAGTAAGTGTGGAAAAAAGTAAAGAAATAGCAGAGCTGATCAAAGCCGGAAAGCTGGCCTACATTGGGTTACATTCCGCGCATTGGTCTAATCCTTTTGTAGAAGCTATGGCTGAAGTGACAAAGCAGCGGGTGCTCAGCGATAAAAGTATAAGAAAAGAAGATGTGTCTTTCGAAAGACCCGAATTGCGAAAAGCCCTGCCCCTGCCTGATGAAAGGCCTCGCCCCTATATGGATTGGCGGAAATTTCCCGATGGGAAACGTAAGCTGACCGTACACCTGCCCAACTGTGTTTTCCCTTATGTAGCCAACGACGGAAAGCCCAGCACCTTGAAGGTAATGAAAGAACACCCCATACTCAGGAAACTTCCGCAGCAACTGTTTTTGTCGCAGACCGAAATGTATGGTGAACCATTCCAGGTGCCCGAGCCGGATGAACTGTTACTGGAGGAATATTGGGAAGATGGTCACTGGTTCCGGTCGGGAATGGTATGGCGCCTCGGCAAGGGAAAGATATTTTATTTCCGCCCCGGACACGAAACATACACGGTTTTTAGGGAGAAATGGGTGGTTCAGTTGCTGCAAAATGCTATTGCCTGGATAGCACCTTCCAAATAGGGGCGGTCTATTGCCCCCGGGGTAAAAAATTGAGATATATGGCATTGTGTTAAAAACGACCGCGGCAGCAGTAGAATTCGTATATTAGCATGCTTCTGAATTAAATATTTGCACCAAATTTGTGCATCATTGTTTACAATAAAATCCTAGTATATGATACGTTTACTCATGGTAGCTGTTTTTTTTACGATAGCCGCCTCTATTTATGACTTTAAGGTAGAGTCGCTGGAAGGGGGTTCGCTGGACCTCGCCGCCTACAAAGGGAAAAAAGTACTGATCGTAAATACCGCTTCCAAATGCGGACTTACGCCGCAGTACAAAGACCTGGAGACATTGTATAAAACCTATAAGGATAAGCTGGTAGTCATAGGCTTCCCTGCCAACAATTTCATGCGACAGGAGCCCGGCACGAACGCAGAGATCAAAGAATTTTGTGAGCAAAAATATGGTGTATCTTTTCCAATGGCGGCCAAAGTATCGGTAAAAGGAAAAGATATTCATCCCTTATTCAAATACCTGGTGGAGGAAGCCGAAAAGAAAGGAATAGACGATCCCATCAAATGGAATTTTACCAAGTTCCTGGTAGATGAGAACGGCCAGTTGGTGACGGTTTTCTCCAGCAAAACCAACCCGATGAGCGATGAGGTATTGAAGTACCTGAATTGATATATTGCATAAACAGGGAACAGGCAGTGTTGCTTACTGCCTGTTTTTTATATAAAACCATTAAGGAATTAAGAAAATTAAGATGAAAGTCTTAATGCACCTTAACTTTTTAATGGTTTAGGTTTATAATGCAAATATTATTTTTTACGAACTAAAGTGGGTTCTTGTTTGAGTATGTCTACTCCCTATACTAAAATTCACAACGGAAAGATCATTACCCCTACCGGTATCCGGGAAGGCACGGTTCTTATCCGCGGAAAAGAAATAGCAGAGGTAAGTGATGGTGATATGGATGTGCCGGATGCATCGGTGATAGATGCAAAAGGACAGTATGTTTCGCCCGGTTTTATAGACCTTCATGTGCATGGCGGCGGCGGCCACGATTTTATGGATAATACCGTGGAAGCGTACCTGGCCATAGCCGAAACACATGCCCGGTACGGCACCACTGCTATGTGGCCCACTACTCTGACTGCCGATAAAGATGGGATCATCCGGTCTGTTCAGACCTATGATGCGGCCAAAGACAAAAACAGAGATGGTGCTCAATTCCTCGGCTTACACCTGGAAGGTCCTTATTTTGCCATGAACCAACGGGGTGCGCAGGATCCCCGCTATATACGGGATCCTGATCCGGCGGAATACAAAGAAATTGTATCACATACGCGGTCCATAAAAAGATGGAGTGCGGCGCCAGAACGCAAAGGCGCCATTGAATTTGGACGGTATATGGTATCGCAGGGCATATTACCCGCCATAGCGCATACGGATGCTATATATGAGGAGGCGTTGGCTGCATTTAAGGAAGGATATACGCTGGCGACGCACTTTTACTCCGGCATGAGTGGCGTAACCCGGAAAAATGCTTACCGCTATGCCGGCGTGGTGGAAGCGGGGTACCTGATAGATGAGATGGATATCGAGATCATTGCAGATGGCGTGCACCTGCCCGCTCCATTGCTGCAACTGATCATGAAGATAAAAGGAGCGGAACGCACCGCCCTGATCACTGATGCCATGCGTGCCGCTGCTATGCCGGCAGGAGACAGCATACTGGGAAACCGGGAAACCGGGATGAAGGTAATAGTGGAAGATGGTGTGGCCAAACTGCCTGACCGTACCGCATTTGCAGGTAGCGTGGCTACTGCAGACCGGCTGGTACGGACAATGATACAAAAGGCGAATGTTTCCCTTCCCACAGCGGTTCAGATGATAACGGCTACACCCGCACGGATAGCCGGAGTAGCAGATAAAAAAGGGCATTTAAGGAAAGGCATGGATGCAGATATCGTATTGTTTGATGAGGATATACAGGTGAGCATGACCGTAATAGGCGGAAGGATCGTATTCCGGGAAAATAACGGATAAGCAGGTAGGTGCAGGACGGAGGTGGCAAATGATTTGGATACATTGCAAATATCCCGCCCGTTTCTGAATCCTTACCAAAATTTTGCCCCGGAAAAATTTCCGGGGTTTGTTTTTATCACCCCGGCAATATGTCCAGCTCTTTTACTTCCGCCCTGTAGGCGTCAGGCAACAGCAGGTTCCTCAGAAAACCGTCAATTTTGAAGGTTTTACCCACTTTATACATGGAGACTACCGAAGAGAAAAATGCCATGCGTTTCAACCGGAGCAGGCTTTTTACCTTAGCAGAAGCGATCATCCACTGCACATTCAGCAGGATATAGTACCGGAATACGCCCAGGTGCTTCTTATACTGTACATACAGGTCATCGGTATACGGGCTCCTTTCAAGATTGTTGGCAAGATGATCCGCATACATTTGCCGCCAGCTTTCATAATCGCCCGGCAGGTCTTCAATTTCCATTCTTCTGCCTACCCGGGTGAATACATTCACCACTTCTTCCTTTTCTTCCATGGAAAGTTTTCGTTCCAGCAATTCGAATGAGGCAATTGAATAATGAATGAGCATAAACAAAACATCCCTGAAAGCGTGAGCCGGGATCTTTTCTTTTCTCGCTTTTTCCACAGACCCGTGAATGCTGTTCATACGGTCTATCGTATGCAGCGCCTGCTGCATATCGGAAAAAATAATGTTGCGTGCAAACCTAACGGTAGAAAATAAGCGCCCGATAGGGTCCGAGGGAATTTTGCCCGTAAAATAAAGCCAGTCTACCGACTTGTTCAGCGCAAACTCTGCCGAGGCGCCTGCAAAAATGAACAATACCGTGTCTGCCTTGCCCCAAATTTTTCTGACAATGGAGTCTTCTGATACAAAGTATTTCATAAAAGTGTATTTTACCTGTAATAAATTACCGGAAGCGCACCGCAGTTGATGCAGCCTTCCGTTGTGGGATAGGTCTTTGCTACTGCTACAATAAGCCGTTTATCGCTGCGTCCCGTTCCATAGCTCTTTAAGCGCTACCGACTGATTGAATCGACGTATTTCTTTCTCCAGTTCCTGTTCCGTAGCAGTTGTAATATTTATCAAGGAATAAGGTTCATTCCCTTTTAACATATCCCACCTCCATTGCCATTGTTCTGTTGTATTTCTATAGCCATTATCGTACCACCATGCAGTATACAGGAGGTCTTTTTCTTTTTCCAGTTGCGCAGTATAAAAACGGAAACCGGATGTTCCATTCAATTTTATTTTTGCAAATGTATAACCGCTTCCAGTCCAGCAAAATACAGGGTGATGCTCTCCCGTGTAGCAATTGGGAATGGGTTTTATATATACCAGCGCATTTTCATGCTCCATTTTTAACACTCCTTTTTCAGCGAGTACCGTGGTGGAATACCCTCCGGCGGTAACGGGCTGGCTTAGTGAAATGGCGGGCGGTCTTCTCTGCATGATGATACAGACCGACAAAAACGTACAAACTAGCAGTACGTGCAAAAGGATGGCAGTGCGGTACGACCCCTGTGCGGTTGCCTGCCTTTTATTCGGGATGGTCGCCTTGCCTGCTACCCGGTTGATGAACCAATACGCAGGTAGTATTACATATACCAGGAAACAAATCAACCCGGTAATATCATGCAGGGTATTTTCAGGCAATATATTATAATATGTCAATATCAGTATCCGGATGAGATTACACAGGATATTCAGTACTACAATTAACAGCAACGACAGCATGATCGCTGTAATACGGAGCCGTTTCCTGTGTCTCTTCTGAAAGAGAGCGATCAGCAGAACGCCGCTTATCAAAGAGGTTACCATCATGTTAAGTCCTATGCAGGCGGGATCAACGGCATACTCCACACCATTCATTGCGATGATATTACCGCTCACCAATGTGTCCGGAACAATAAGCTTCAGAAGGAAGCCTGCGCAGGCTGTCAGGTGCAACCGTATGGTAAAGCCGAACTGCAGGATAAAGTGGCTGAACAGTGGAGACAGGAGCACCAGGGAAACCAGGGAAAGAAAGGAAAGACGTCCCCCCGAGCGCTCCATTATGTAAAATATGCTGAAAGCAGTGAAATAGAAAAAAAGTGTGTTTATAGGAAAGAAGCAGGTGATAATGCCCGTTAGTATGGCTGCTATACCATAGCGCAGTGATCCCGGGTGCCCTATACGTTCGCCGGATGTCATGAAAAGCGTAAACAAGCCCAGCAGGAAAGCCGGTGAATACCACCGTATATAATTTTGCAACAGCACAGCAGCCGGTATCGCGTACAGCAGCAGCAACAACGATACACTCCACACACCGCCTGCTTTTGACCGGGTGAAAGGCAAAGCTATCATCGGTTGGTTTTTAGGGTGAAACCATGCTTACATTTTACATAGAGCAGTAGTAGGCCGACCAGTATGATCAGTGCCCATTCATGTGGCTCCGGAACCGCCCCTTTTGATTGCAACGCCGCATTCTTCAGTCCTTCTTTACTGTCTTCTATATTAAACCTTTCATAATCCTGTTTTGTTTCCAATACGATCAGGCTGGAAACGGGTGATACTACATAGGCTGTTTGCGCCTCTTCCAGTACGGCTTCTTCAAGCGACCTGTCCGTCAGCAATGCCACACCATTGTTCTTAAGAATATTATTATAGGTAAACAGGCGCATGATGTGATCAGGACCATTTGCTTCTTCAGCCGGCATATCTGATGCCTCTATCATGATCTCTGCCGCATCAATAATTACCTGGTTCTTTTCTTCCCTCGGTGTCGGGAACCGGCGCGTGCTGATGAGCTCATGCAGCCGGTTGATGTCGCCGCCTGCATAATAAAAGCAACGAAACTCCTTCAACGTTTTCAGGTAAAGACTTAACTCGCTGCCGATATTGTATAACCGGATACGCCGGCCGCCGGCAAAGCAGTCTTTCATTTCCTGCAAAAATTTTGTTTGGTCAAGATCGTCCAGGGAAGGAGAAAGGGCGCTGCTTTTGGTTATCACAAGCGCGTGGTCAGTATCTTCCACCTTGTGGAACGGGAACAGGCTGAAGCCATTCTTTTTCAAAGAGGTGAACACCTGTTCCCTATTATCTTCGGTAAGCGGTATCATTTGCTGTGCTTCATCTGCAACGAGCACCGTTTTTCCCCGCAACAGGGTAAGAACATTACGGTATTCTACCGGTGTCCAGGAGGCATTTATGTCAAGATAAACTGCCTGGATATCCGCAGCTTCCAGGATATTGCCAACCGGTTGTATGCGGTAAGTTGTCTCTTTAAAGCTGAATGCCGATCGCCGGATATCTGTTTTGGGAAAGTCCAGTTGCCAGTTGGCGGTATAGCTTCCTTTTCTTTCCAGCCCACCGTTTATTTTTGTGAAGCCACGAGGTGTGTGGTCATACCCAGACGGCGTAGAAAAACGAATGGTTGTTTTTTCTTTGGCATGGGCAGCCGGTGGCCCGTCAAAGTACACCGGATGATATTGCAGCTTATTACCGGACAACAACAGCGGGAAGCTGACCCCAATTTTGAATATACGGCTTTCTTCATTGATAACGGGAAATACTCTTACGGAGACCCGGTTACCCTCCTGCCAGTGTACCACCGATGGGTCTCTTACCTCCACTCCTACAATGGTTTTATAAGCGGTAACGGCTTTGGATTTAGTGGTGAGTATAGCCTTTTCTTCTTTTCCTTCTATCCAGAGGGATAAGGAAGTTACTACGCTTCCCTCCGGCAGATAAAAGCTATAGATCGCTTCCTGCTGATCATTTCTCCAGCCGGTCTTCTTTTTCCTGTTAAAAACTTCCAGTTGCATTTCGGTGAATGCGATCCGGATATCCGGCCATATCTCAATTTGGGTATCTACTTTGGTGGTAGCCAGGTCATTACCCGACCAGTACCTTTCCTCTGCATTGTACCGTACATCGTAGATAGTATTGAGTATTTTTATTTTATCGTCATCATCTACTGCAGGCTTTCCGCCGATCAGTGCCGCGGTCATCACCATCGGATCGTGCTTCATTTCTTCATCGAAATTTCTCCGCGGGGTAGACCATAAAAAGTCGGAGAAATCGCCATCCGGTACGCTGTAGGCAAGACCGGTTTTCAGTACTTTTTCGGTCACAGGTCCCGGTTTTGCTTTTTGCGCTTTGACAACCCACGCGGGCAGATCTGCATGGGTTGTGTTATTCAACGCTTTTAGTGTAAAGCCCCAGACGGTCAGAAAGGTCAATAGTGATAGTAAAGCTGCAGCAAAGCCCGCCCAAAAGAAATGGAGATAGCTTTTCGATACGGCTTTCAGCTTACTGAACAGCACTATAATGTATATGCAAAACAGCAACGGAACAAAACTATGCAGGGAGATACCCAGGAAAACGGCGCCGATGGCGCTCAATGCATACAACGGAATAAGGTATATGACCAGGTAACCAAATATTACAAATGAAATGCCCGCGATAAAGCTCATAAGATATTGTATGCACGGGGAAATATTTTCCCGGTAAGCAAAGAGGATGAGGTTAATACAGGAGATGATGAGAACGGCTGACAACCAGCCGGTCGAAGTTTTGAACACTTCCATCTCCCGGTTCAACGCATAGGCGCTGACGAGGAATATCGCCAGGAATACGAACATGGCATACAAACCCAGCCGGCCCTTCCGGAGCTTTCCGTGCACCAGCAAGGCTACAAAATACATGGCTGTAAAAAGCAGGTTCACCAGGAACAGTCCTTCATTGGCCGGGAGGATAAAAGGAAAACAGAATACAGTAAAGCTGGCACACAGGATCAGCAAACCCAAACGAAAAACAGTGTCCGTGGCTGTGTAAGTGGCAGTTTTCATGCTTGTATATTTTTATGTGAATACAGTTTTTGCAATTGCAGCGTTCTTTTATAGCATATGGTCAGCGGAATAATGCCCAACAGTCCGAAGGAACAGTCAATGAGCTGCCAGTAAAAAGGGACCTGCCGGATATATCCTGCTATAAAAGCCAGCGGGAAAACCATCAGGCAGGCAATCATGCCAAATTCTATCACCCAGATATTTCTGGCAGGGTCTTTTAACGGACCGATAAAAGCAACCGCAATTACCAGGTGGGCAAAGGCCAGCCAGTCATAACCATAAGCTATATAGGGATAATGCAGGTTGGTTTCGCTGATCGCCACATGGCATTTCAACAGCCAGTAGTGAAAAGAAGAGCTGTTTTCCGGCCACGAGCCCAATAACCAGGCCAGCTCGGTTTCGATGGCAAAAGCCGTTATACCACTGAGAACCAGTCCGGTAATAAAAACCACCAGCCAGCGCTGTATCCCTCGTTTCTGGCGTTGAATATCATTCATTTTTCATCATTTTTAAAAGCACTTTGAAATACAAAGTATAAGTTCAAAAATAAACGCCCGGAGGCGATGATCTATTTCACTTTGAATTACAAAGTAAAATGAAAGATTTTTAATTTCCCAACTATTTTTGATTTTTTAGACAAAAAAATAAATTAGTATTCCGAACCCTCGCAGCAGGCTTCAGAAAATGCAACAGGCTTCCGGGGTTCGGAACCCTTTTAAACCAACGAAGCCCTTTCGGTGTATTTTATTGCGCATGTTTATTAAGTGATTATAACGCTCATTCCCTGTTGCTTGCTACTCCGAAGCAGGAGATGTCTTCCATGAAAGCCTTTTGCAAAACAGACTGTACAAATATTCGGCAGACCTGCCTGAACGTCGTTCGGGCGGTGGAGACGATGGAGCGGTCATTATCACTGGTACAGGAACATTTCCACCCGCCGGTTTTCTGCCCTGCCCTCTTCGGTATCGTTGTCTGCTACGGGATTGGACTCCCCGTTGAAAGAAACGGTGATCTGGTCTGCCGAAACGCCCAACTCCAGCAAATAGGTTTTCACATTTTCAACGCGGTTATACGAGAGTACATCATTATACTGATCACTGCCGATATTATCGGCATTACCCGAAAGACTCACTTTCAACTCCGGATGAAAGATCAGTTGATCAGCTATGGAAAGAATGCTGTTAAAGTCATCGGCATTCTTCAATTCAAAATCATCAAAATGAAAATGCAGGTTTTTGGCAAGTACCATCCTTTCACTTTTTTCCAGTTCGCGATGAAAATTACGATTGGCGGTATTTTGACCTGAGTGTATGTTTATTGATTTCCTGGCTTTGAAAGTTATTTTTTCTCCTGCCGGCGTTTCAGCAGTGGAGTTTGCTTTTACAGCGGGTGCTTCGATGATGATCTCCGGCAGATCAATGATTTCCATTGCTTCCCCCGGCTCTGCCTCTGTATCAAAAGCTGTTTCACTGGCAATAGTAATATACTGTGTAGAAGCCGGCGGCAACTTTAAATGTGCCAGCACAACACTCAATACTATAATGACAACATTTTTCATACACGAAGTTTTCGTTTACCGGTAAACGGCTAAAAATACAATGCCAACAGCAGTAAAACCAGGCTTGTAATCGAAAACTCCGCGGGTGTCGCCATTATTTGATATTTCACAACTCCGGAAATTGACCTATGATAATTTATTTATGAAAACTGGAAATCTTTTCGACCAGAAGCCGGGAATCCCCGTTTTTTTAACATACATCAACCGGGGGTCGGTGCCCTCCTGAACGAACATCGTTCGGGCGGGGACAGGGACGGGTCTCCACCCACGACGACATTCGGGGCATCAAAACCGATTTCCCAGCCGATGTCTCCCGAAGGCGTCTCCATGAACTACGCCGGGTCCACAGCCAGTGCCAGTGGTTGGAGACAGACAATTTGCCCTAGAAGTAGCGCTATTTCCTATTCTACCATACAATCAGGCTGTGAGACGTCGGCTATGAATTCTTTTGATTCTGCCACCAACCGGAAAACCGATATTACGGCGCCAGGAGTTCTCCCTTATGATCTATTGCTTTTTCCAACTTCAGTTCACCGGCAGCACCCGTCCATTGCATGGGTTTGCCTGCCACTTCCACGAAAGAATCTGCCAGACGTACACTTTTATTACCGGAGAAAATGATGCCGGTATCTGACCCGGTGCTTTTGATGGTAATACTGGCTATGGATACATTGCTGCAATGATCATACTGCTGCACTACAGCCGCCGCATTGATCAGGATGATGGAATCAATGGCAATATCCTTACAATCCCTGAAACCGATCAGAACTGGTTGCACAACCAGAGAATCTTTCAGAAAGCCTTTGCTTTGCAGGTCTTCCATATCCTTCAGCAGCAGGACGCCCTGCCCTTCCATTACTCCCTTACCCGAAATGCCGATATTATTTTGTCCTGCTGCAGAAATGATTGCTTTGATACCTGTAGCACTGTTATAGTCATATATCGATGACGAGCCTACCAATACCGCTCCTTCCTCCAGCTTTATAGTGACATTGGATTTCAACTGAAGCGCCCCGGTGAGATACCTTCCTACTTCAAAAACCAGGCGACCGCCGCCGTTTTCGCTGATATAATCAATTCCTTTCTGTATGGAACGGGTATTCAGCGTACGCCCGTCGGACTTCACACCAAACAAAGTTGCTTTATAGTCTTTTGCCTGCGTAAGCAACGGTAATAAAAAAGCGATCAGTATTATTGTATATCGGTTCATTGTTCACTGTTTAAGCGTTGGATTATTTTTTCCTTTGGGTGGTATTCTGCAAAAAGATCTGTTTCTTTTTTTTGCTGTCCGGCTCTTCTATTTCCACTTTTTCAAAAAATATGTTCTTTACATCGTCTGATACGATTGCCGGGCGGTATTCTTTCTTTCCCGCTATCAGGGTCACGTTCTTAAACGTGATATCTTCTGCATGGCGCAAGTAAAACCCCCAGGCCGGCAGTTCTTTAAACTGGGAAAACTCCGGGTAGGCTGCCGGCATTTCGGGTATGCTGTCCAGTTCGGATTTCGACAGCCCTCGGTAAGCATAATGCGGGTTGGCGCCACCGGGATATACGATCTTAATATTCTCCAGGGTCACATTTTTGATCTTGTGTTGCGGTAGTCCCACTATACCCGCCGGTGATACATTCCGCGGCAGATCTTCCACCGGACCTTCATATAAATAACCTGCATCGGCCTTGCCCTCCGGCACTTCCACATGCACGTTTTTGATCGTGATGTTTTTCATAGACGGTTGCTTTCCCCCGCTCCAGCGGTCGCCTATGCGGAGGTAGATCGCGTTACCGGTATTGGTGGCTCTAACACCATCCACCTCTATATTTTCCACGATACCCCCATCCACCGCGGCAAAAGTGATCGCAGAGCGATACGTATCGAAGAGGGTTACATTAGTGATCTTAAAATTGCGGAACCCACCCCGGGAAACCGTACCGAATTTTATGCCGTTGGCGCTGGAACGTCCAACACAGTTATCTACAATCACATCTTCACAGATCTTCTCCGGGTCATGCGATTTAAAGCAGAGTACGTCATCCGCGGCATCGAAATAAGAATTCCTGATCACCACATTTTTGCAATCCACCACATCGATGCCGTCGTTGTTCCAGTAATTTTTACTATCCACGCGAATGCTGTCCACCAGCAGGTTAACACATTGGTCGTAGGTCTGGTTCCAACTGGCAGGATCCTTGAGCAAAATTCCCTGGATGAGAATGTTTTCACATTCCCTGAAGTACACATTCTGCGGCCGGTTGGTTTCATTGGGACGATTCTGCCGGAGCGGATCCGTAAAGATCCCCTTATGAATATTGTCCACCATATTATTCGCGGTATGAAATCCTCTTCCGTCAATCGTACCTTTGCCGGTGATGCCGATGTTCTGTTGCTTCAGGGCAAACACCAGCGACATCCAGCCAATATAGGGATCTTTGATATAGTCAAACGCAGTGGTAGAACCCAGCAGCACGGCATCTTCTTCCAGGTGTAGGATCACATTCGATTTCAGGTAAACAGAACCGGTGAGATAGGAACCCGGTGTAAAGATCAGCCGGCCGCCGCCATGGGCGTTTATATAATCTATGGCACCCTGTATGATGGCAGTGTTGAGCGTGACACCGTCTGCTTTGGCGCCGAAATCTACCACTTTATAATCTGTGGCTACCGCCTGAAAAGAGATAGCAGACAACAATAAGAACAGGAAAATTTTTTGCATATGACAATAGGGGTTTCAAACTAAGTTAGACCGCAATATAAGCAACTCCACCAGTATAACCATCCTGCCCAACCGCAGTACGGTGCATTGTACAAAACCGGTTACCCGGGCTTTCCGGCTGTCCAATCTGCGGCGCGTAATAAAACCTTCCGGAAACCTTCGGATTGATAGGATGCCGCGTTATGTCCCAGCAAAGTCTGAAAAACCCGGCCATTCCCATAGGCATAATGCCAGGCAAGCGCTTCTATATTGCCGGTATTCTTTGAACGGGCTGATAGCAGGGTGTCAATCGGTGCGGTTCCCTTCTGATTGTAATACAATTCGTCAACAGTGGAGAAGCTATCCATGTCTTGTGTGATGAAATGCGCCGGATCATGAATGTTTACCGTGAAAGTACCGTAATCATCATGTGCACTATTACTGGAGTGATCCCAGATACGCCGGCAGATATTCCGGTACTCCGGCCAGTCGCTTTGCCCGGCTTCCGGTAGTGAAGCATGAAAAGCGCCATTGGAAAAATGCAGGATCATCAGCCCTCCTCCATTTTGCAGGTAATCCGTAAACGATTTTTTATCATGATCTGTGAGCGGGGCCGGGTTGTTCCAGTTGCAGTAGTTCAGTATCAGCAAATCGTAGTCCTGCAGGCTATACTGTCCCAGGTCTGCGATATTTGTGGAGACATCCACATGAAACGGGGACACAACGAACAATTCCTGTAAGGCCTGCGTGGTTTTTGGCCATTCGTGCGCTTCTATATTATCACCGGTAAGGATAAGCGCTTTTTTTTCTTTTCCGAATAAAATGCCGGTTACTTCTTTATCGGTATAAAACCGGGCATCCACTCCTCCTTCCGGCACTATAGCCCCGGCTGCCCACACAATGCCATTCAAAACCAGCTTCCGGAAACCGGCATTTTCCCAGTTATTGAAATGATGTCCCATTGTGGTGCCAAAGCCCCTGGCGCCGTCTTTTCTTTCCATTGCCCAGGCAACCACATTCCCGTCCGGCTGATCACTTTTCAATGCCGGTACCTCCAGCAGGGGAACCCAGCCCACCTCATCGGCAAAACGCATGTTATGGTAAAATTCTTCTTTCAGTTGAAACGGTTTTACACCCCTGTTTACCGGGTGCTCCGTATTGACAGGTATCACTTCCGCCTCCAGGTGCTGAATAGCGGAATACCAGTTGCGTTCTCCTTTTTCATCCTGCCAGTCAAAATAACCACCACTCCACTGCAGCACCTGCGCTCCATATGCATCCGGTGCGAAAGTGGAAAAATGAAAAGTCACCAATCCGCAGCCCCGCTCCATTTGCCTGGCTATCACAGGTACTCTCTCCGGCACCAAGAAAGAGGCATCCTGACCGATAGTCCCGTCTCTTCCATCTGAGATACACATAATAAGGTCGGCTGAATCCAACACCGTTGCATCATCCGGCCAATCGTAAAAAATAGCTACGTCCAGCCTACCCGGCAGATGCTGTTCCAGCATTACTTTTATCAACCGGGCTGATTTAATGTACTCGTGGTCGCCCGCTGCGTGGCTTTTGGCACCAGCCAGTATAACGAGCTTCTTTGCCGGAGCCTCCTTTTTACCGGTACAGCCCGTACAGGCACCTGCAAGCATAACACAAATTACCAGTCTGTATAATAATTGCATAAGTGATCATTTGCTAAGGCTTACAAATTATGAAAACAATTGCATATCATTCCGTTTGAAACATCATTACCCGGACAAAGCGCTTCCGTCCGAGCGTATTTTTCGCAGGCGGATGTCTCCACCCGCCTGTAGAGCGCACTACCGGTCGGTGACTCCATCATAGCCGTCAACTTAAAAAATGTAATCTATAAAACACCCCGAAAGGGGTTTAATTTGAATAGTCCCCAACCCTGTTGGGGATGCAACCGGTGGTCTGGTTGCCAAAAATCACATTGAACCCCTACGGGGTTCAACAAAAATTTCTACACGCACCCCCAACTTCGTTGGGGGCTATTCACATATAAGCCCTTCGGGCTTATATTGACGGCTATGGTACCTCCATCGACTGGAAAAACTTGCATAAAGCGAAGATTTGAAATGCCTCCCTCCGTTCAGAAATAATCCGTATTTTTCAGGAAAACTTCATTATGCCTGCCAGTTTTCGTATAGTTCGCAACATATTTTTATTTTTTGCTGTTTTCTTTTGTGTGTATACCGGTTATGCACAACCTGCGGAACAGCTTATCAAAGTAGTAGTGGCCCCGGACCGGGCTGACTGGACTTACCCAACCGGAGATAAAGCAAAATTTACCATCACCGTTTTTAAGAGCGGGAATATATTGAAGAACGCAGTTGTAAAATATGAGATCGGCCCGGAGAAAATGGACGCTGTAAAAAAGGATTCTCTCAATCTGGCAAATGGCACCCTTACCATTGACGGCGGCACTATGAAAACCGCGGGCTTCCTGCGTTGTGTAGCCACCGCCATTGTAGACGGTAAATCCTATCGGGGACTGGCTACTGCCGGGTTCAGTCCTGCCCGGATAACACCTGCCATAGCAGATCCGCTTGATTTTGACAGCTTCTGGAACAATGCCAAAGCAGAGCTTGCAAAAGTGCCATTGGATACGAGAATGACTTTACTGCCCGACCGCTGCACAGAAACCGTAAACGTGTACCATGTCAGTCTTCAAAACTTCAGGGAGGGCACGCGGTTATATGGTATCCTGGCGATGCCGAAAAAAGAAGGGAAATATCCAGCCATACTGCATGTACCCGGCGCAGGCGCCCGTCCGTATAGCGGGGATACCGGCAATGCGGAAAGAGGCCTGATCACCTTCCAGATCGGCATTCACGGCGTGCCTGTCAACATGGATCCTGTTGTGTACAGCAATATGATGGCAGGCCCTCTGGCAGGATACTGGAACTATAACCTGGACGACAGGGATCGCTATTATTACAAAAGAGTGTACCTGGGCTGTGTGCGCGCCAACGATTTTCTTGTCAGCCTGCCGCAGTTCGACGGGGTAAACCTGGGCGTAGCCGGCGGCAGCCAGGGAGGCGCTTTAGCCATTACTACTGCTGCATTGGACGAGCGCGTAAAATTCCTCACTTCGTTATACCCTGCTTTGTCTGATGTTACCGGCTACCTGAAAGGACGGGCAGGCGGTTGGCCACACCTGTTCGAAAAAAGCAACCTGACTTTTAACAATACGCCCGAAAAAATAAAAACGGCGGGTTATTATGACGTGGTAAATTTTGCCCGCCGGTTGAAGATACCCGGTATGTATTCCCTGGGATATAACGATGAAACATGCCCGCCCACTTCCATGTATGCGGCCTATAATGTGATCACGGCGCCTAAGGAAATATACGTGGTGCCTGAAACAGGGCACTGGACCTATCCCGAACAAAGAGAGAAGCTCAATAACTGGCTGGTGGGTAAACTGAAGAATGAATAAACTATGATATCCTACCGGCTCTTTGGACTGTGAAAACGCCGCGTCCGTTTTTTACGGAAGCAACCAAACATAAGTTTTACCATGTATATTACCAGGAGCACATTATATACACTACTATTTTTATTGTTGATCATTTTTTCTTCCATCAGCCTGTCCTGCAACGGAAAAAAAAGCCTGACTACACCTGTGAAGCCGGAAGATGCGCTGGCGACTTTTGTGATCGCCGATGGCTTTACCATCGAGATGATCGCATCGGAACCATTGGTATCATCGCCTGTGGATATGGAGATAGATGAATACGGGCGGATGTATGTGGTGGAAATGCACGGGTACCCGCTGGATGTAAGCGGATCGGGCAATATCATTTTACTCGCCGATACGGATGGGGACGGCAAAATGGATAAACGAACCGTCTTTAAAGAAGGCCTGATATTACCTACCGGTATTCAACGCTGGAAAGATGGCGTTATCGTAACGGATTCACCGCATGTATTGTACCTGGAAGATACTAACGGAGACGGACAGGCAGATAAAGTGGATACCCTGCTTACCGGCTTTGCGCGCACCAATCCGCAGCACAATATGAACAACCCCATCTACGGCCTGGACAACTGGATATACATTGCCAATGAAGGAGCGGTGCCCACACGCGATTTCAAAAAAGAATTCGGGGATACCGGCTCTGAGATCCGGTTCCCCGGCATCCCGGACGCCCCTACCCTACCCGTTAATGCCAACGGGCGTTCGGTACGGTTTCAGCCCGACAGCAGGCATATCGAGATGATGTCTACCCGCTGCCAGTTCGGGCACACATTTGATGAGTGGGGCAACTGGTTCGGGTGCAATAATTCCAACCAGGGTTATCACGAAGTGATCGCCAACCGTTATTTTGAACGTAATCCTTACCTGCTGGCTGCAGAAGCGGTGCAGTCTATGTCGGACCATAAGGATATGCCGGAGCTGTTTCCCATTACCACTAACCCGGACAGGCAGTTGCTGACTGATGTGGGTGTGATGACAGCCGGTTCCGGGCTGGTCAGCTACCTCGGGAATGCCTTTCCCGAACCTTATGATGGCAAGCTCACTTTCATTACCGAGTCGGTCAGCAATATTATTCATGTGGATATGCTGCGCGACAGTGGGGTGAGCTATGTTGCCAGCCGCATCCTCTCCAATAAGGAATTTCTTGCCTCTACCGATGCCTGGCACCGCCCGGTCAACTTATATGTTGGTCCGGATGGCGCGTTGTATATGCTGGACTATTACCGCCGTGTTATCGAATCACCCGAGTGGATGTCGCAGGAAGCGATCGAAGAAGGAAACCTGTACGATGGCGTAGATATGGGACGCATTTACAGGATAACGCGCAAGGACAGTCCATCCGCTGATTGGATGAAAGGCCTTTCACTGGGTGATGCATCTTCCGCCGACCTGGTAAAAGAACTTTCCAACCCCAATGGGTGGTGGCGCAACCACGCACAGCGATTACTGGTAGACAGGAAAGACGAAACGGTGATCCCGCTGCTGAAAGAAACAGCAGGGGTCTCACCATCTGCTATGGGAAGATTGCATGCCCTGTGGACACTACAGGGTATGGATGCCATGACCCAGGATATGATCATCCGGGCTTTGCAGGATACCGTAGCCGGCATCCGGGTGAATGGTATAAAACTGGCCGAACTGCACCTGCAGCAATCTCCACAGTTGGAACAAAGGTTATGGGCGCTGGAAAAAGATGCCGATATGAAAGTGCGTTTCCAGTTGTTGCTTACACTCGGGTATGGCAGTTCGGACCGTTCCGCACAGGTACGCAATCATATCCTGTTTTCGGATATACAGGACAAATGGGTGCAGATAGCAGCCCTCTCCGCTCCTCCCGCGCAGACAGCCGGCCTCCTGAATCTCGTGTTGCAAAAATACCGGGAAGATGAACCCGCATATGCTTCGCTGGTAAGACGGCTGACGGAAATGGCTGGTGCCAGCGCTGCTGCTCCAGCCGTTGCGGAACTGATACAACGGTCATGTATACAACAGCCCGTCCACTCCTGGCAGAGCGCCATGCTGTCAGGCTTGTCCAACGGTATCCTTAACCGTAAGCCCGCCATTGAGTTCCCTGAAAATATCGCCGCCCTGCTGGTGAAAACGTTCTTTGATACCCCGGATGACCCGCTCAGGAACGCCTGCTTCCGGATACTGCGCCTTACCGGCATCGCTGATGAGCCACTCAAAGCGGAAAGTCTGGCAAAAGCGCTGGAGATAGCAAAGGATAAAACGGAGACCGATACCCGTAGAGCGGATGCACTCTCGTTCCTGGAATTCGACAACCCGCGATCGCAGTTTGATTTCCTGACCGCCTTTTTAACGCCCAACGAAAAAACCAATATCCAGCTGGCAGCCTTACGCACCCTGGGCTCCATCCCCAACTCCAATGAACTTTGCGAATTTCTGCTGGAAAAATGGCCGCAACTGGGTGCACACGTCAGGAACGAGGGTATTGGCATTTTTATGTCTTCTGAAGAAAAGACCGGTCTGCTGATATCCGCGCTCGAAAAAGGACAGATACCCATCAGCGATATCAGCTTTCCCCGCAGCGTAATGATCATGCAGGCAAAAGACGATGGGTTGAGAACCCGTGCAAGAAAAATATTTACCCAAAGCAGCCAGGATGCGAAAGCAGTCAATAAAAAATTCAGAAAAGCGCTGGAACAAAACGGCGATGCGGAAAAAGGACTGCAGGTATTCCTGCTGCACTGCGCTATCTGTCACCAGGTAAGAGGAGAAAAAGGAGTAGCCATCGGCCCCGACCTGGGCACCGTACACAACTGGAAAAAGGAAGACCTCATGGCGAATATCCTGGATCCGAACCTTGCCATATACCCCGGCTTCGACCTGTGGGATATTACCCTTACCAACGGTGAATCGATCCAGGGGATCATCGCTAATGAAACGGCTGCCGCCGTCACCCTCAGGAACCAGGGAATGTCCGACCGGACCATCAGCCGGCAGGGTATTGAAACAATGCGGTCGCTGAATTCTTCGGCTATGCCCACAGGTTATGATACAAAAATAAGCGTAGCCGAAATGGCAGACCTGATCGCATTTTTGAAAAGGCACTGATCGAACCTTAACATATACAGAGATGAAACAAATCAAAAAGAACTTCCCGATACCCGCCCGGCGCCTCGTGCTTACAGGTATACTGCTGCTGCTGCTTTCCCCCGCTGCATGGGCTCAGATAAGAAAGCCGGTAACAGCCGGGGTGGCAACAATTGATATTACACCTTCGGGACCGATCCTGCTGGCAGGTTACGGAGAACGGAAAACAGAATCCACCGGTGTGCTGCAGCCGCTGTATGCCAAGGCGATCGCTTTCGGCAGTAACCCCAGAGAATTGTCTGTACTGGTAACGGCTGACCTGATCGGTATTCAATGGTATATGACCCAACAGGTCGCCAATAATATCGCACACAAAACGGGCATGGATCCCGCTCGTTTTGTGATATGCGCTTCGCATACCCACAGCGGCCCCGAGATCGGCAACCTGATCAACCATTTCAGCCGGCAATTGCCACCGGAAGAGATCGGCAGGATAGACCTGTACCTGGAAGAGCTGGCAAAAAAGCTGGAGCAGGTGGCGATGGAAGCCATCAGCAACCGGCAGCCTTCTTTGCTGTCCCGGGGACAGGGAACAGTAAATTTTGCCATGAACCGCCGGAAGATCGAAAACGGCAAATGGACCGGTTTTGGCGTGGCTCCGGACGGAGCAGTAGATCACGATCTGCCCATGCTGAAGGTGGAAGGAACGGACGGAAAACTGAAAGCCATATTTGTTTCCTATGCCTGCCACGGCACCACACTGGGGGGCGATATCAATGAAGTGCACGGCGACTGGATCGGTGAAGCACAGCGGATCATACAGGAACGGCATCCGGGCGTTACGGCCCTGGTGGCGTTGGGTTGCGGTGCAGACGCTAACCCCGAGCCGCGGCTTAAGCTGGAGCACACTACAGCACATGGCAAACAGGTAGCAGATGAAGTAGACAGGCTGTTGCAAACCAGCCTGATGCCGGTAAATGCTACACCGACCGGTAAGCTGAAGCTGGTGGAGCTGCCCTATCATCATGTACCCACCATTGCCGAATTTGTGGAGCAAACCAAAGAATCCGGCTCGAAAGGATACTTTGCCAGGCTGGCACTGGACAAGATAGCACGCGGCGAGCCTGTTCCGGCAAGCCTTACTTATCCTGTTGCAGTATGGACCTGGGGAGAAAATATGGCAATGGTATTTCTTGCAGGTGAAGTGGTGGTGGATTATTCACTCCGGCTGAAAAATGAGCTGGGTAAAGACAGGGTTTGGGTGAATGCCTATGCCAACGATGTGCCCTGTTACATCGCTTCCAAAAGAGTGATACAGGAAGGCGGGTATGAAGTGGATTATTCCATGTATTCCTACAACCGCCCCTCCCGGTTTTCGGAGGACGTAGAGGATATCATTATCCGTACGGTATATGAGCTGCTGCCGTCTAAATTTGTTAGAAATAGAAATGCCGGCAGGTGAATATACAGTAATTGAAATACCTCCGCCCGTTCTGTTGCAGTAAAGATTGATATTACCCCATCCGTATCCAAAAATTGGATCAGTTATGTGTATTTTTGGAAACCGGATACCGGAAGGAAAATTTAAAACAGTTTACATCCATACTGATCTATCTTTATTCAAAAATATCGTTATGAAAAAAATACTCGTCTCTGGTTATGCACTACTTCTTTTATTGATCGCCGCAGGCTGTAACAACCCTTCCGGCGACAACGAAACCGCCACAACGGAAGAAGGACCGGCGGTGGTCATTCCTTCCAATGACGGATCCCTGGCGCTGACCGCGGAAAACGGAGTAGCCATCGGCACCGAAATAAAGTATATGCCGGAGTGGAAGGCCTTTGGCTGGTTCAGAAGTGAAGACAAGGTGGAATGGACGGTAGACGTGCAAAAAGCCGGTGAATACAAAGCTACCCTGGAATGGTCTGTATCTGACGAGGAAGCCGGAAAGGAATTTGTGCTGGAAGCGGGCAACGAAAAAATTGTGGGGACGGTAGAAAAAAGTGGTTCCTGGGAAACATTTGTGTCTGCCGAAATAGGCGCCATCAAACTGACTGAAGGCAGGCAAAAGATCACATTCCGGTCCAACCAGGAATTTGACGCGGAGGGTGCCCTGCTGGACCTGCGGCATGTGGTGCTGGAGCCGGTGACACCCTAAGCTGCACATTTCATTAAACAAATAACGTCCGGGATATTCTCCGGACGTTTTCGTTTATAGTCACAGGTTTAACGGTAGCTTATACGAAACGGGGCTTTATTTCAGACCTGTACACTCCAGTATATAATACCGGTGCTACAGATGTTTAGACCAATGAAACGAGTGCACTACAGATATACAGGCATTAATACATATTAACTGCAACCACATTTGGTTAGTATAAAAATTAATAGTATCTATTGTTGTAAACCCCGCCCGAACGATGTTCAGTCGGGCGGGCATTAGGAAATTAAGGTACATTAAGGCTTTTACTTAATTTTCTTAACTCCTTAATTGTTTTTATAAAAACTAATAATATTCCCAGTGGTATATCACCTATTCACAACGCCACAGTTCTTTGACCATCGTCGCATTTTGATTAATCTCTATATATTCCTCATAACCCGGCTCCATTTTAGTCCCTTTATCATCATAATAAATAGGAGCACAGTCACAGGCAGGTCCGTTACACAGACTTCTATATACTGTTTTCCCCTGCCACTGCATCTTCGAAATCGTTATCCCGCATACCGGGCAGTTTTCTTCGTTTTCCGCTATCATCTCCTGGAGTGATTTTGGCAGATCGCTATGCTGTTCCCTGCTTTTTGAGCAGGACAAAAAAGTCAGTTGAATGAAGACCAGTGCAAGTAGTAACCTCATTTTATTTGCTTTATTACCAGGTGACAGGCATATTATGGCTTTCGTTGCATGGGTATACTATTTTGTCATAGACCTAACAGGTTTTGCCTGCCCGCCGGAGCAACGCGCAGGAGGGGAAACCTGTTAGGTCTGGTTTCATCCCTTACGGGCAACAAAAAAACCCACCAGTAAACTGATGGGGTTCTAATAAATATGGCACCTGCCGGATTTATCCCGCCTGTGGCGGGATGCAGTACCATTGTCCATAAGGAGCTTTTCCGCCGCCGCGGGCTTGTGCACCTGTGGAGCAATTATGTTGTATATGCCATGGCTCAATGATCGAGGCCATTCATCAGGGAACTGCCAATGACGTTCGAAGGTAAAGATCTCTCTTCACCTCCTTCGTCAGATACATCGAAACAACGATTGACTGTCAGCTTCCGGTAATACATATCTGTGGAAGTAAGCTTTATTACTTTATCTCCACCAAGTAGGTGGCACAACGCCATATACCCGTGTATTCGTTACCGTGATGCGTTCCTTTTTCTTCATCGTCCCTCGAAACCTCGATCATATACTTTCCTTTCCATTCGGGTACAAATTCCGCGGTGCCGTTTGTCCCTGTTATTTGTTTCGTCCATCCTCCGGGGGCAAACACAGTAACATGCATTTTATCAGAAACGGCATCCTTAAAGAAAGCCCGGACCGTCACCGGCTGGTTGACCCGGCCGGTTTTTAACTGAAATTTCAACGGGTTGGAATTGCTGCTGATATCAGCCATCGCATTTTTCCCCACGGTAACTGTTGCACTTGTATTGAACTGGTACACCGTGGTTCCGCCAAGATCTTTTGCGCTATGGCTTACCTGTAATGTATATACTCCCTCCCGGTCCGGTGTAAAAGCTGCGGTATAATGGTCTTCCCGGGGAGAGGTAGTCAACCGGCTTTTCTGCCCGTCGGGGGATACCAGCCACAACGTAAATTCCTTTACATCGGAATACCAGTCACTCAGCTTTTCCGGGGAAAACTCCGCATATTCGCCATAATATATTTTTACTTCCTGCACCTGTCCTTTCCTGCCTGTGGCATTGGTTTCTATCCACAATGCATGCGCATAGATGGTAAAATGCAACAGCGTCATTGCCACGATCAGAAAAAATTTTTTCATATTATTCAGTTTGTATTGCTAATCCTGTTTGTTATTTTATAAATCTAATTCTCAGTTGGTACCCATTGAATGGCGGTGATAATACCACCATCTACTTCTATACCACGGGCAGCCGTTGCCGTAGCTGTATTTATTTTATATACCGTACTTTTATTGTCTGTAGTGGTTATACCTATGTAAGACTCCCCGTTTTTAGGCGAATAATTCGTTGTTGAAAATCCACTTATCAGGGAAGCTTCGGGTACACCGGTCACCCATTTAAATTCCTGTGTAACCAGGTTGATCACGGCGAGCCTGTTCGCGTCCTGCCACTGACTTCGGCGGTCTTTGCTATTGAAGGTTGCCACTACATAGTCATTTCCTGCATAGTCCCAGGAAGTGATGTAGGATCCACCGGAAACAGCTTCCACATCAAACAGGTAGGTCTGGTCAAACTCCGTAGTTCCTGCCTTTATACGGGTAATAGCAGATGGCCGGGTAGCATTAAAGATCTGCTCCCCACCCGATTTGCCGACGGTATTGGATGGGGAAAAGGCGTACACATCACCATTATCCACCACCGTAAGTCCGTTCTGAAAATACAAACCGATAGAGCTGGTCCGGTTATCCCTGATCACTTTTTCCAATTCCATATCGGGATAAGAAAATACTGCGATCCATGCGCTATCAGGATAGTCTGTCGTCCAACCACCGTCGGTAGTGCCTTTAATGCAGAAATAAGGCGCAAATATTTTATTTCCCACCTGCTGTATCCAGCTAAAATGCGCCAGTTCTCCATTATCGGCCAGTTCCAGTGAATTGAACTGCCCTTCTCCCCGGATAACAAGGCTGTCTGTACTCACCTGGTACCAGTGGCTAACAGGGTTGTCCGCGTTCCTTGCAGCTTTTACCAGCAGGATATCGTTATCTGCCGGTGCGAAGGCCTGTACGGTTTCCGATTGAAAATCCGAGAGCTTGGTCAACGCAAGACTGCCGGGGTCAATTTTATAAATGGTAACGGCGCCGGGGTTTCCCTGCCCGTACAACATACTGAAAAACAAGTTACCGGATGTGGTATAATAACGGTAGGTGCCATCCTGCTCCAGCCCATTACCGGTGGTAGATAAAGTACCGCTGTCGAGCGTAGGAGCGGTCAGCAAATAATCCGCCTGGGAGGTGCCTGTAATGGGCAGCGCTGCTATTACAAACCGTCCTTTATCCGGGTTGTTCGGATCGGGTGTCGGAGACGGATTGTTGTCTTTTTTACATGCCATGAACGCCATCATACCCGCCAGCAGTATTGTGGCATAGTTTACTCTTTTCATTGTATTGATCATTTTAATGTTTGTGATTTCTTATTTCGTAAAGAAGTACCTGAGCTTTCCGTAAAAAGCCCGGCCCGGCTTTTGCAGGCTGAAATTGTCATACAGTTGATCGTTGGTGATATTTTTACATTCAAGCCCTATGTTGTAACGCCCGTTCTTCAGTGTATAAATGATATTTACATCATGCGCCAACTGCTCCGGTATACCGTATTTATCCCTGCTGCTTCCCTGGCTTGGCCAATACAGGTAAAAAGCATGCACATATAGCAGGTTATATCCCACGCTCAGGTTATCACCCTTTTTCCACAGGTTCCTGAAATAAACAGCAGCATCCGCATTTCCGAACATGAACGGCAGGTTGGGCATCCGGTCATTATACACAGGACTGACGCCGGTGTACCCGGGCTCGTATTTGCGCTTGTTGATAATGTTCTGATAAGTAAAGTTTGCTCCCACCGAAAGCCAGGTTTTGTATGAGTACCGTATCTCTCCTTCCCCGCCGGTATTGTTCACGCCGGCAAGATTATCCGCGACCAGCATCGACTGGTTGTTATTCAGCCTGAAATAAATAAAATCAGTAGCCCGGCGGTAAATGCCCCCGGCAGCTACCGAAAACCGGTGTGACGCATTCAGCTTAAATGAATAGTGAACGCTCAGGTTGAAGTTGTCGCTCCTTTCAGGTTTCAGGTGGAAATTGCTTTCCTGGTTGATGAGATCTCCAAACATCTCCTCGTTCTCCGGCAGCCGGTTACTTCTTTCATAGGAAGCCTTCACCTGCAAAGCGGGTGTAACAAAATAGCTGGTAGCTACCCCATAACCCAGCTTGTCTACCTCATTCTTCTGATCCATATAGGCCACATCGCCATAGTTGCCGGTAGGATTGTATGAAACACGGGTATGTGCATGCTGGTACAAATGTTTGCCAAAAGCCATTATGCTCCATTGATTACCGTAGTCAAACTTATAGCTGAAGCCAAGAATATTTTTATCCGTGCGTTGCGGCTGCCGGTACCTGTCTGCATCGGGAAAAAGCGGATCACTTCCTTTCCGGTTAAAAGAGCTGTACACATTGTTGACGGCAACAGAGTGATTATCATTGATCGTATAGGATACCGTGGCAGTAGCCAATCCTATGTTATTTTTGAATGTGTACATAGAGCGGGATCGTTCGCCACCGGGGCCCGCATACTGCTTATAATTCCCATACCAGTCATATCGCCTGAATGCTGTGTCGATATTCTGTTCGTTTCCCAGGTTATAGTTGGCGTTTACCACTACATCCAGTCCTTTTATCACCAGGTCTTTCTTCTGGTATTTCAGCGACGGCATGACGATGGTTCCTTTGCGGTGCCATGCACCAAATACGGACACCATGCGTGCGCCGGTTTGTATCTGCTTATCGTTTTTACCGAGCGTAATGCCCAGCAGCAGCCTGTCCGCCCATTTTTTGTTTACCCACCCGATATGGGTGACCAGGGTTTCGTTGTGGTACCGGTCGTGAAACCTGCGTACCGTGGTATTGGGTGAATACCTGCCGGTATGGATATCGGCAACGTCCAGCGTCACTTTATAATTATTGTCTGAATAATTCTGGAACGCGTTCAACTGAACGGTAAATCCCTTCCGGGTGGTAAACGCGGTATTGATCGCTGTCCGGTGCGTGTTGAATGATCCATAGGAATAAGAAACGTCAATATAGTTCCTGTGCTTATTGCCGGTAATGATATTGACCGCTCCGCCAAGCGCATCGGAGCCAAGCCAGATAGGCACCACTCCTTTATATACTTCCACGCGATCGGCAAAATTGATGGGGATATTATTGATCTGGAAGGAAGACCCGAAGTTATCCATGGGCACACCGTCCAGGAAAAATCTTACCTGGTTGCCGGAAAAACCGTTGAGCGAGAAATTAAAGCTGGAACCTACCCCGCCGGTCTCTCTTACCCTTACGCCGGACACACGGTCCAGCGTATGCGAAAGATCGAGCGTGGAGTTGTGCAGTTGTTTGGCATCGATGGCCGTTACATTATACGATTGCCTGTTGGAAAGCTGCGTTGCGGAACGGCCGATAACTGCCACCGTTTCAAGTGTGGTGGCTACCGGTGTAGTCTCTATGACCAGTTCCAGGGTGGCATCCTCCCGCACCGTTACTTTTCTTTCCACTTGTGTAAAGCCTATGGCTGATACAACAATGATCCTGTCGCCGGCAGGTACTTCTGTAAGCGTGAACCGCCCGCTTTCATTCGCGGTAGCTACGACGGATGTTTTCTTTATGCCAACGGTGGCGTGCGGAACAGCGGAGCCGTCTTTGTCCCTGATAATTCCGGAAACGGTGCCCGTAGCTGTTTTTTGTTGTGCAGTTAATAGCTGGATAAAAAGGCATAGTATGCCTGTTAACAATATTTCTTTATATTGCATATGCTTAAAAATTGAACAGATTTGAGAGCTCCGCTATTGCGGATGAGTCGTGCAGTTGCCGCTGCGCGGCTCTTTTATGCGTTTGAATTAGCTATCCGTGGTTTGTAACCGTACTTTCTTTACATACATATTGGTTTTAGTTTCTCTTTTATTGCCGGATATCTTTCGGGGCTGCATTCTTTCTCCTCATCAGCCACCTTTGGCCGCTGGGTTTTGTACAATACCGTTGTTCCGGTTATATCCATGGTAAAACTTTGTTCCCGGGATGCCTTTGTTCATTCGGTTGCTACCACAGCGATGCTCCTGTAGTCAGGCTATAACAAAGTCCATTATTCCGGTCTTTCTATTCTGGGAGGATCTATAAGCTGCCCGTTCCGGTTTCGACTGCAAAAGTAGATGCGGAAAAAACGGGGCTGTTCCTAAAAGAGGAAATATTATTACGAGAAACGGAAACAGACGTTGTTTTGACAATCAAAAGAGACCTGACAGTTTTGGCAACCGCGTATGCGATAACCGCAGGATCTGCACCAGGGTTGAGAAATAAAAAGTTGTATGAAAGGTTCCTTATTACGAAAAAGGAAAAAACCACATTGTCGGATAAAATTAAATGGATAAGGATCGTCTCTTCACAAAAATTGCTTCCGGTATATAACCGAAAACAAATTCAGTCACACCGCATAACCATAAGCGTTGATCAAGCGATCTGCCTTCCCATTGCGGCATTATGTAATTGCCGCCGCCGATATACGGGTCGCATTTTTCTATCAATACGAGCTTGTCCGACCCAACAAATTCCTTATCATCAAAATCCAGCCTAACGGAAGAAGCACCTTCCGCGATTATATCCAGCATGGTATCTGCTCCATCCACCATGGCAAGATCGGCTTTACTGCCGCCCGCTGCTATGTATTCAGGCAAATCGATATACCAACCGGATGCTTCTTTATTGAAAGTATGGGTGTACATGACGTAAAAATATCCATTCCTTCTCAAACAATGATGCATTACCGGGTTTGCTTTTAAAGGAAGGGACGACCAAACAGGTTGAAAATTTTAAACCTGTTTTGTATATCAATTGGAGTAGCAAAAAGACCATAGCCAGGTTTATTTAGAGTAGACGTCAGAAAAAGGAATAAAATGAAAAAATGTTTGT